>CAWCGP010000001.1:0-123668 GCA_963795145.1 uncultured Actinomycetota bacterium
GGTGGCCTGGAGCTGGACACGCGGGCGTCCGGGCTGATCTCGAGGAGGCGGCAGCCCCGGTCACGCCGATCGACGGGTCGCCCGGGGCCTGCTCGCGCGAGCCGGCACCCATGGAGCCCCCGTCGCGGTCCTGTCCTGCGACAACCTGTCGGACAACGGCCACCGCACCGCCCGGCTCGTGGACTTCGCCGAGCACCTGTCGCGCCCCGACCGCGACACACTGCTGGCTTCCATCTCGATCAGGCCGTGAGCTTTCCCAACTCGATGGTCGACCGGATCGTGCCCGGCACGGACGACCGTCACCGTGCGATGGCCCTGGAGCGGCTCGGCGTGCGCGACGCCGCGCCGGTCCCCGCTGAGCCGTTCTCCATGTGGGTGCTCGAGGACGACTTCGCCGGCGGGCGCATCCGGCCTGGGACCAGGTGGGCGTCGCATCTTCACCGAAGACGTCGCGCCGTACGAGGTCGTGGACTGCGACTGCTCAACGGCACCCACTCGCTCCTGGCGTACCTCGGTGCCCTCGACGGCCGGGCCACCATCCCGGAGGCGCCCAGGGCTTCGTCGAGACCGCCGCCCGCGACCTCATCCAGCGGGAGTACCTGCCCACCCTCACCCTGCCGGCCGGAGTCGACGGCGAGGCCTACGTCGCCCAGCTCTTCTCTTCCCGCTGGTCCAACACCGTGCTCGCCGACACCACGAGCCGCGTCGGCTCGGACGGCTCGGTGAAGCTGCCCCAGCGGATCACCGACCCCGTGCTGCACCATCGCGCAGCGGGCACCGTGCCCGAGCACATCTGCCTCACCGTCGCGGCGTTCCTCGCGTGCCTCGCGCCCCTGCCGGGTTCGACCCCGGCCCACAAGCCCGCGCGATGGTCGACCCGGCACGCGAGCGTCTCGCAGACCTCGCCGGCCGATCATCCACCGCCGACGACCTGGTCAACGCAGTGCTGCACGACGGCGGCGTCTTCGCGCCGTCGCTCGGCCAGGACCCGGCGTTCGCCGACCGGATCGCCCACCACCTCCGGACGATCACGACCGCGGGTGTTCAGGCTGCTGCCGCGCAGGCGCACGCCGCGTCCCGCTGACGGCCCGATCCCGCCGGGCGTCGCCTTGCCCGGTCCGCGGACCGCCCTGCCTCCAGGGACCGCACCCCTGTCCATCAACGAGCGAAGGACCACCGATGCGCACGCTCACCATCCACGGCAAGCTCGACGCACGGGTCGACGAGGTGGAAATCCCCAGCCCGGCCCCGACCAGATCCGGCTACGCATGGCCTACGCCGGCGTCTGCGGCTCCGACCTGCACTACTACTACGAAGGAGCCAACGGCGCGTTCGTCATCCGCGAGCCCCTCGTCCCCGGGCACGAGGTCTACGGCACCGTCGACCTGGATCCCACGGGCACGTTTGCGCCCGCCAGGGACACTCGTGACGGTGCATCCGGCGACCTTTGGGACCTGCCAAACCGGCCTGGAGGACAAGCCGCACCTGTGGCCGGGCGGGGCATACCTCGGTTCCGCCTCCACCTGGCCCCACACCCAGGGCGGGATGAGCGAGTACCTGCTAGTTGAGCGGGGCATGGTCCGGTCGCTGCCGGAAGGGTTGTCGCTGCGCGCCGCGGCGCTCGCCGAGCCACTGGCGGTCGCGCTGCACCGCGGTGGTCGCCGGCGGGGTGGACGGCAGGACGGTCCTGGTCTCTGGAGCCGGACCGATCGGACTGCTCGCCGCCGCCGCCGCGCTGGCCTGCGGCGCCGGCGAGGTGGTCTGCACAGACATCCTCCCCGGCCCCCTCGCACGTGCGCGGGCCCTCGGGGCAACGGGCACCGTGCTCGCCGGCACCGACGAGCTGCCCCGGATCACTTCGACGTGGAGTATGCGGAATACTCCGGGGCGCCCCCGGCGATCAGCGCAGCGCTGTCCGCCGTCCGGCGTGCGGGAGTCGTGGTGCAGATCGGCATGCTCGGCGCTGGTACCCATCCGATCGCGCTCGCTCCCCTGGTCGCCAAGGAGGTTCAGCTCCGCGGGGCCTTCCGGTTCAACGACGAGATCGACGAGGCCGTGCGGCTGCTCGCGTCGAACCAGTCCATCGAGGCAGTCATCACGCACGTCGTCCCGGCCGACGATGTGGCGACGGCCTTCACTGCGGCCAAGGACTCCGAGCGGTCCGGCAAGGTGCTCGTCGACCTGTCGTGCGGGAGAACCCGTGACCTCCGGTGCGCCGGGCCCGGCCTGCGTCGTCGGCGCCTACGCCATGGCACCGGCGGACCAGAAAGAGCTCCTCGAGCTGTTGACCGTGCTGATCCGCCTTCCCGGCGTGACCGGATTCGAACTCCCGCTCGGCTGGCTCTCCGACGTGCGCGCGGAGTCGCTCGTCCGCGACCAGCCCGGTGGCGGCCGCCACGTGCTCACGCTCATCGGTGCCCAAGCCGCAGAAGCCATGCACGACCCCCACTTCGGCCTAGCCTCGACCGATCCGATCCGGCGGGCCGGCGACGCGCTGTCGAGCTCACCCGCACGGCGCATCGCGAGGTGATTTCGCTGTCGGAACGCGGCATCCGCATAGTCGCCGTCGAAATCCACTCCTGGCCCTCCGTGAACCACCGACCCGCGCAGGCGAGGGGGCAACCGCGCCTGCGCGAGTACGCCTCCGAGATCGCGGGATGGTCATGGGGAGGCACCGCACTGATCCTGGAACATTGCGACGCGCACAGCACAACGACCATCCGTGGCAGAAGGGTCTCCTGCCCCTGGCCGCCGGAGTCGCGGCCGTCAGGGTTCGGTGCGGGCGATGACGCCGTCGACACAGATCGGGATGTCGGTGAACTGGGGACGCTCGGCCATCGAAGGACGGGACCCGTCGCTTCCCGTCCGGCACGTCCGCCAACTCCGCGCCCGTGGTCTGCTCGACGGTGTCGTCTTCTCCGGCGCCGCCGCCACCCACGGGGCCTACGGGGCGCCCCTGGTCCGACGTGCACCTGCCGATGCACCCTGGCCGATTCCCGAGTCGCTCATCGACGTCGGCTGCGGTCGGCCGCACGATGGTGGCCGGCTCCGCCTACCGCGGACCCGTCGGGATCAAGGTCGCTGCACCAGCCCGGTGACTCCGTGTCACGGCACGTCGGCTGGTCCGCCACGTCCTCGACGCCGTGCCCCGGAACTTCGCCGTCGCTGTCGTCCTCTCACCATTGATCCTGGTCCAGAAGCTTCCGAAGCCCGGGCCTGCGCCCGTCGACACCCGCCCACCGGGGCTGCGGCGAGCTCGGGCACGAGCACGGCGGAGAAGATTGCGAGGAAGAGGGCACTCCACGTGCGTAGCTTTCCAGCCGAGGTCACGGGCGGCCAGGGTTCAAGCGCGCCGTGGCCTGACACCGACGCGTGTTCTGCGCCGGGTTTACGGTCGGTCGCGTCTGGCGATGTCCCGCCCCTCAGCGCTAGGCCGCGAGTCGTGCGAGGCGCCACTCAGCCGAACAGACCGACGACCCGGATGGCGACGACCGTGCATGCGCCGACGCCGGCGCCAACGCGATGCGCCGCCACCATGCTGCGCTCCCTACCGGGCGAAGCACCGGCTCTTCGACGAGCCCGAGGCGTTGAGCCACCCGCCATGCGTGAGATCGCTGCTGAGGCACTCCTCGACAGTACGAGATCGGCTTGTCGACCGTCCGGACATCAGCCGCGGTGAGGGCGGCTGCGCTCGCCCGGATCTGCCACGAGCAGCAGTCGCGGCATAGCGGCGCCGGTCCGCGACAAGGCCGCGACCCGACCACGACGAGGCCGTCGCTCAACGACACATCGGGGGCACCGGCACCACCTTGCTGTCGAGTTGAGCATCGTGCGCGAGTGCCGCGCCCGGGCGTAGGAGAGGTGACGCTCTCCCCGACGTAGGCGGCCAGCAAGCGGACCGCCGAACTGCGGTGAGCCGTCCGGTCGCGGCCGGCGGCGACCCGAGTGGTCGCCGCCGGCGGCGGATGTCAGGCCGAGGCGCGGCCCGGCGACATGATGGACGCCGAACGCCCGCCCGGTGCGACCCCGCGCACCACCAGGTACAGGAGCAGGCTCAGCTCGGCGACGGTGGTGGGCACCTGGACGACCTGACGGAGCAGCCTGGGTGCGTCGGGCACGGTGAAGGCGATCACGGGGTCCGCCACCCACGCGGCGACGCCGACCACGACCAGCACGCCGAGCGCCCTCGGGAAGTACCGCGACCGCAGGGCTACCAGGCCCACCGGCAGCAGCCACAGCCCGAAGAACACCCCACCGAGCACGTACCCGTGACCGTGCAGGTCCAGCAGCAGGAGCGCGAGCGCGTCGGCGCCGTCCGGCCCGAACGCCGCCGCGTACGTGGGGTCGGTGGCCGCCAGGAGCGCGCCGACCTGGAACACCAGGTTCACCAGGATCCCGCCCGCGCCGACGGACACGAAGATGAGGAGCGCCGTCGCCCACCGGCCGTGGTCCCGGTGCAGGAGCCGGAACAAGGTGAGCCCGAGCAGGACGAAGACGACTGCCATGAGAATGTCGGCCCCCAGAGCCAGCCGCAACATCGTCTCGTCCGCGACGATGTTCGCCGCCGTCGCCGCCGCGTCCTCCGGCACGCGGATCGCTCCCCGGACGCCGAGCTCCGCCCAGCCGCCGAGGGCCGCGAGGGCGACGTAGAGGAGGCCGGCGACGTGCCCGAGCACCCTCGGCCGGTCCAGCAGGCGGGTTCCCTCTCCGCGGCCTTCCGCGGCAGAGGGTACGGTCAGGGGTGAGATGGCGGTCACGGTCTTCTCCTGGCGGTGCGGCGCGCCCGGTCGGCGCGGTGTCTCACCACCGTGGCGCGGTCCCGCACCGGTTCCCTCCCCGCGCGGTCTCGACCTCCTCCACCCACGGGTGGAGGGGCCCGCAGCCGAGGGGTGGAGACCGCGGCACCTTGTGGTCCCTACGCTCGAACCATGCCCCGGGCCCTGTCGTGCTGAGCCGCTCGACGGACGCGTCGCGGCGTCCGTCGGCCCTCGTGGTCGCCGCGGCGCTCGGCGTCGCAGCGTTCGCGGCGAACGCCGTGGACCGCCTCGCCCGCGCGTCCGAGGCAGGCGGGGACACGGGGCCGGGTCCGGCCCTCGTCGTGGACGCGGTGCTCGGGCTGTGCTCGCTCGTCCTGCTGACACGCCGCGACCAGCGGCCACTCCTCGTGGCGAGTCTGACGACGGCCCTCATGGCCGGCTCGGCGGCGAGCTTCGGGCCGGCCGTCGTCGCCCTCTACTCCCTCGCGCTGCTCCGCAGCGGTCGCCGCGTGATGGTCGTGGGGGCCGTCTTCCTGGTGAGCCAGGTCGTCGCCGAGGCCTCCTCGGTCGCGTCGTCCGAGCCCGGTGCCTCCGCCGATCCGGGCGACCTGGCGGTCGGCGTGCTCGTCCTCGCCGTCCCCGTCGCGGTCGGGTACTACATCAGCGCGCGGCGCCAGCTCATCGCGATGCTCGAGGAGCGCGCGCGTACGGCGGAGCGCGAGCAGGCGCTCATCGCGGAGGCGGCGCGTGAGGCGGAGCGCACCCGCATCGCGCGCGAGATGCACGACGTCCTCGCCCACCGCATCTCGCTGGTGGCGCTGCATGCCGGGGCCCTGGCCTACCGCGACGACCTCACGCCCGCGGAGACGGCGGAGACGGCGGCGACGATCCAGGCGAACGCCCAGCTGGCCCTCGCCGAGCTTCGCCAGGTCCTCGGCGTCCTGCGGGCCGGGCCCGCGTCGGACCTCGCCGTGGCGGCGGTCGAGGCGCCTCAGCCGACGCTCGCCGAGCTCCCTGCGCTCCTCGCCGACGCGCGAGAGGCCGGCATGACCGTGCGGCTAGAGGCCGGACCGCTCGGGCGTCGCGGGCGGGCTCCGGCCATGAGCACGACCCTGTCGCGGACCGCGTTCCGCATCGTCCAGGAGGCGCTCACCAACGCCCGGAAGCACGCCCCCGGCTCGCCGGTGGACGTCCGCCTGACCGGTAGCCCCGGCGGCGCCCTCGAGGTGGAGGTCCGCAACGCGACTCTGCCCGGTGCCGCGCCGGACCCGTCGCCGTCCGCCGGCGTGGGCCTGCTCGGTCTGGACGAGCGGGCGCAGCTGGTGGGCGGTCGGCTCGTCCACGGGCTCCAGCCGGACGGCACCTTCATCGTCGGGGCGTGGCTGCCATGGCGGTGAGCAACCGAGCGGACGGGGCCGCGCACGGCAGGGTGACGGTCAGGGTCGTCCTCGTAGACGACGACCCCCTGGTGCGCGCCGGCCTGCGGATGATCCTCGGCGGTGCCGGTGACCTCGAGGTCGTCGGCGAGGCGTCCGACGGTCACGGCGCGGTCCAGACGGTCGAGCGCCTGGTGCCCGACGTCGTCCTCATGGACGTACGGATGCCCGGCCTGGACGGCCTCGCAGCCGCTCGCCGCCTGCGCGAGCGCGGCTCACCGGTGCGCGCGATCGTCCTGACGACTTTCGACACCGACGAGATGGTGCTCACCGCGCTGCGGGACGGCGCCGCCGGCTTCCTGCTGAAGGACACACCACCGGAGGACATCGTCGACGCGGTCCGCCGGGTCGCCCGCGGCCAGCCGATGCTCTCCCCGACGGTCACCGCGAGGCTGATCGCAGCCGTCGCCCCGCCTGCGGTGACCACGCAGTCCGCGGAGCGCCGAGCCACCCGGACACGCCTCGCCCGGCTGACCGACCGCGAGCGAGCGGTGGCCGAGGCGGTAGCCGCGGGGCTGACCAACGCCGAGATCGCGACGACGCTCCACATGGGCGTGGCGACGGTGAAGACCCACGTGGGCAGCATCTTCGCCAAGCTCGAGGTGACCAACCGGGTGCAGGTCGCACGGTCGATGCACGACGAGACCGCGGGCTGACCGGTGGCCGGTGGCCGGTGCCCGACGAGCTGCTGCCTCAGCGGCCGTCGGTGCGCTCGATCCCCTGGTCGACATGCGGCTCCGCCACCCGCGCCGGTGATCGAGACGGGCCCGAGCCGGTCAGGACCCCGCATCAGCCGACACGGCCGCGGTCACACTTTGGACAAGTAGCCGCGGAGAACGCGCTCGCGCTGTGCTGCTCTGGTCCCTGACCCAGCCACCCTGACCGCGGCGGTGTGAACTACGGCGCGGGTGGGAGCTCCTGTCGTTGTTCGGGTTCGATGATCTCGACTGGTACCCCTTCTTCGGTGCCGCCGTCGAAGGACTGCAGGAGGAGGCCGGCGCCGAGCAGCAGGACCGCGCTCCACAGGACGAGGCCGATGGCGCCGAGTGTGAGACCGGTGGTTGCGAGTCCGCCCTGTCGGGCTCCGGCATGGGCCCGACGGCGCCCGAGCACGCCCGTGATGATCGCGAACGGTGCGGCGATCAGTCCCAGGACGGGAACCACGATGCTGGTGATGCCCAGGATCAGCGAGGCGATTGCCGGTGCGTTGTCCTGGCTGGCGGCGGTGTAGGCGGCCAGGGCGTCGTTCCACCCCGAGTCGTACTCCGCCCGTCGGGGCGCCGCCTGGACACCGAGCTGGTCCCAGCCGCGATGCTCGAGGTCCACGCGGGTCCCCTCGGGGTCCGGCGTGAAGGTGATCTCGATCTCGGTCGGACTGCCGGTGCCCGGGACCGGGTGCCATGTCAGGACCAGTCGGTGGGGCGGCTCCCACACCCGGACCTCGCCCCACACCTCCACCGACTGGTCCGCGGAACGTCGGTACACCCGCCCGTTCGGCTTCGGCTCCAGCACGACGGTGCCGGGCGCAGCGGTCGGGACGCCGGGGAGCACCGCCTGTGGCCACCAGTCGTCGATCCGGGCGGTGAAGACGTCGAAGGCGCGGTCCGGCGGCTGCTTGACGACGACCGTCTTGCGCACCGGGGGCACGGTGGTCTGGGTGTTCACATCACCCATCTCCTTCGGGGTTGGTGTCGGCGGAGTCCTTGAAGTCGGTCATCGCCCGCTGCCAGAAGTCATCGAAGAACGCTCGCAGCGCAGTGAGTCCGCGCGGGTCGAGGCGGTACACCCGCCGGGTGCCTTGCCGTTGCTGGGTCACCAGGCTTGCTTCGCGGAGGACCCGCAGGTGCTGGGAGACCGCGGGTCGGCTCATCGGGAGCCCGTCGGCCAGCTCGCCCGCGGAGCGCGGGCCGGCGGTGAGGCGCTCGAGCAGCAGTCGACGGGTTGGATCGTCGAGGGCGCTGATCGCGAGTTCGTAAGACGTCACTTTCATAAGTTACGCCTTACGTTCGCGATGTCAAGGGCCCGGGCGCGCGGTGCTTCTTGACTACTGTGTGTAACTATGTAGCATGGCCTGCATGGCACCTGGCGGGACTGAGCAGTCGGGCAAGCTTGAGCAGGATCTCCGCAAGGGCGTGCTGGTCCTCGCCGTGCTGTCGCAACTGCGTGGGCCGCAGTACGGCTACTCGCTGCGGCAGGCGCTGGCCGAGCGCGACATGCCGATCGAGGAGGGCACGCTCTACCCGCTGCTTCGTCGACTCGAGGGGCACGGGCTGCTCGCCTCCGAGTGGCGCATCGATGACGGCCCACCCCGCCGCTACTACACGCTCAGCGCACATGGGGCTGACACCTACCGGAACCTGGCCACGGCCTGGGGGTCGCTGACCTCGGTCGTGGATCGCTTGTTGGCCGAGGAGAGCTGAGATGGAACCGAAGGTCATCATCGAGAGCTACGTGAGTGACGTCGTGCGCCGGCTCCCGCGCCGCCAACGCGGTGACGTCGGTCTCGAGTCGCTCGCTGCTCCATGAGGAGCTCACCGGTCGCGCCGCCGACCTCGGCCGACCCGCCGACGAGTCGATGACGATGGATCTGCTCGCCGCCTTCGGTCGCCCGCAGGACGTGGCCACCGGTACCGCCCCAGCCTGTGACCTCCTCGCCCGGAGACGCTCCGGGCATGTGGGGCCCGCCCGGGCCATCACCGACCGGGACGCGGCTTCCGGCCTGGTGCGCGGCGACGCGCTGGAGCGGATCAGACGCCGCCGAGGTGATGACCGCCGACGCGGCGTCCCAAGGCCGATCGCGCGGTGCGTGATGCACCGGATGCCCGGCGCCCTGGAGCGCGAGCTGGCGGACCTGACCGCGATGACCGATCACGCCTCCACCGGCGCCCACGACGCCTACGCGCGGCTCCGCGGCCCGCTGTGGGCGACCCTGCACGAGGCCTGGCCACCGAGTACGACGGCGGTGATGGTCCTGGTCCTGGGTGACGGCGCCCCGACCCTGTTGGCCATGCCCGGCGAACGGGAGCGGGCCGTGGACTTCCTGGCCGCCCGCATGGTGCCACTGGGTGCGCCAAGCCCGGCGGCGGCCGCGCTTGGCCCCACCAGCGCCTCGGGCGGCTACGACTTGGTGGTCGCCTCCCTGCCGTGGGCAGACGTGCAGCTGCGCGACACCGTGAGGTGGGCGCAGCGGGTGGTTCGCCAGGCCCAGATGACGATAACCGCGGCGACCTTGGCCCGGCCCGGCGGGCTCATTGCCGTGCTGGCCACGCACGACGTGATGGACGCCCCCGACCCGCGGGAGCGCCGGGCGATCTTGCAGCACGCGGCGTTCCTCGGTGCGGTGCGGCTGCCCGCCGGGGCGCTGCGCCCCCGGGCGGGTACCGACAACGTCGTGGACCTGATGATGTTCACCGCCGCCGACCCGCCACACGGGACGCCGACGCCGCCCTTCGAGACGACGGTTGAGGTGTCGCTGCCGGGCGGCGATGTCCTCCTCAACCGGTACTTCGACGACCACCCCGAGCAGGTGCTCGGCTCGGTCGAGGTGGAGGTGGAGGCCAGCGTCTGGGGCCGTCCGTCGCTGACGGTCGTGGGCGACCGCGCGGTGGCGTGCACCAGGCGCAGGCGCCCGTCCAGGTCGCGGAATCGCGTCGACGCCTGCACGCCGGTGCCCGCGGGCCGGTAGGAGATCTCGCCGTAGGAGCCGATCGGGGTGCGTGGCCGCCCGCCGGTCATGGCCGGCCTCCCCGGCGGGCCCGGGCCTGCCCGTCGGCGTCCTCCATGGCCGACAGCCAGGACTCGACCTCGGCCATGCGGAACATCAGCCGCGGGCCGACTCGGAAGCCGCGCGGGCCGCGGCCCTTCTTGCGCAGGTCGTAGAGGGTCTGGGCGCTGACGTGCAGGCGGTCGGCCAGCTCGGCGAGGGAGAGCACGTCGAAGATGGCGGGAAGGGGCGGGGCTCTTGGTGTCCATGCCCTACAGGTGTTCCCGGGGCGTCGGCCGGTCCCACGGTCCAGACTCGAGGCCGGCAGGTCCCTGCACGACGGTGAAGTGTTGGGTAAATGATCGGAGGCCACCTCGGACTCCTTCGGGAAGGACTCCGGGTGGCCTCTGATCAGTAACGATGGTGGAGCTGAGGGGATTCGAACCCCTGACCCCCTGCATGCCATGCAGGTGCGCTACCAGCTGCGCCACAGCCCCGTTCACGCCTTGCGGCGCCCGTGAAGTCTAGGTCACCACGCGGCCCGAAAGCCAATCGGCCCGGCCGTGGCGCCGGTCACGCCGGCGTCGTCCGCGTCCGGCAGCGACTCCCACCGGCGGACCACCCACCGACCGTCACCCGGCGCCCACGCGCTCGCCCACCGGGCCGTCCTCCGCGCGCGACGGGGCCGCCGCGACCGCCGCGAGCGCGGTGCCGGCGTTCCACTCGTCGATCGACGTCGACGGCCCGAGGTCGTGCCCGAAGAGCCGCCACGCAGGCTCGACGCCGGCGGGGTTGCGGTGCAGCTCCGACCAGTGCGCGTTGGTCAGGCCGGCCAGCCCACGCCACCCCGTGTCCGATCCCGAGCATCCGCGTGACGGCGAGGGTGATCGCGGCGCCGTGGGAGACGACCACAAGGGTCTGGGAGGACTCGAGGCGGTCGGCGTGCTCGGTGATGGCGGCGACCATGCGCTCGGCGACCACCGAGCGGGTCTCCGCCTCGACGCCCTCCGGGTCGCCGCCGCTGCGCCACAGCCGGTACTCCTGCGGCCACCGGTCGGCGATCTCGTCGCCCGTCAGCCCCTCCCACAGCCCGAACCCGCGCTCCCGCACCCGCTCGTCGACGACGACGCGGTGCCCGGTGCGGTCGGCGAGGTGGGCCGCGGTCGCGCGGGCGCGGCCGAGGTCGGACGCGACGATCGCGTCGACGCCCACCGTCGCGGTGATCGCGGCGGCGGCGGTCGCGGCCTGCCGGTGGCCGACGTCGTCCAGGGGGATGTCGACCTGACCCTGCAGGCGCAGCGCGACGTTGTGCGCGGTCCGCCCGTGCCGCCACAGCAGGACGGTGTGCGCGGCCACCTAGGGACGCTCCACCGCGCCGGCCCCGCCCTGCGCGTCGGCGGGCAGCGGGATGACGGGGCAGTCCTTCCAGAGCCGCTCGAGGGCGTAGTAGACGCGGTCCTCGGCGTGCTGGACGTGCACGACGATGTCGCCGAAGTCGAGCAGCACCCAGCGCCCCTCCGACTTGCCCTCGCGGCGGATCGGCTTGGCGCCCAGCTTGTGCAGCGACTCCTCGACGGCGTCCACGATGGCGGCCACCTGCCGCTCGTTGGTCCCGGACGCGATGAGGAACACGTCGGTCAGCGACGAGCTGCTCGCTCACGTCGAGCGCGATGATCTCGTCGGCCTTGAGGTCGGAGGCGGCGCGGGCGGCGGCGATCGCCAGCTCCACGGCACGGTCGGTGGCGGTCACAGTTCTCCTCTGGGTGCCGCCGGCGGGGCCGACGGCGACGTGGTGGGGCTCGCGGCGCCGACTGCGCCGGTCCCGCTCGGATGGGTGGTCTGGGACCAGACGAGGAAGCCCAGCACGAGGGCGACGGCGGCCAGGGCCAGGACGTGCGGCCAGGTGTAGCGGTGGGGCTCGTGGTGGTCGACGTCGTCCTCGTGGGCCGCCGGGTGAGCACCGGCGGCCTCGACGTGGGGACGGGGGGTGGACGGGTCGACGTCGGCCGCCGTCGGACCGTCGGACGCCTGCGGGGCGGCCTCGCTCACCCGGCGCCGGTCACGCTCGCGCAGCTCTCGCCGCGTGGTAGAGCGGTCGTCCTCCGCGGCTGGTGGCGCCGCCTGGCGCGGGACACCGGGGGTCACCGGCGCGGACGCCGGCCCCGTCTCCGGCGCACCAGGCGTCGCCGGCCCGGACGCGCGGCGACGCCTGGTGCGGGACGCCCAGGACGTCCGAGACCGCGCGTGACGCCGCTCCGAGCGCCGTCCGTGCGCGGCGGCACCGGACGTCTCGGTACCGGCCTCGCGGGCGCGCTCGAGCGCGCGCCGTCGGCGCCGCTCCCCCGGTTCGATGGTCATGCTCTCCTGCTCTCGGTACAAGCCCGTGCTTGGCGATGTACTGCACCACGCCGTCCGGCACCAGGTACCAGACCGGGTGCCCGGCCGCGGCGCGGACGCCGGATGTCGGTCGACGAGATCGCCAGCGCCGGGATCTCCAGCTCGCTGACACGGTCGGCCGGCAGCCCGTGCAGGGACAGGTGGTGGCCCGGCCGGGTCACGCCGACGAAGTGCGCCATCCGGAACATCTCGTCGGTGTCCTTCCAGCGCATGATCTGCTCGATCGCGTCCGCGCCGGTGATGAAGTAGAGGTCCGCCTCGGGTCGCGCGGCCGTCAGGTCCCGCAGGGTGTCGACCGTGAAGGTCAGGCCCGGACGGTCGATGTCCACCCGGCTCGACCGTGAACCGCGGGTTCGACGCGGTCGCGATGACCGTCATGAGGTACCGGTCCTCGGCCGGGGTGACCTGCTGCTCCTGCTTGAAGCTCGGGTGCCCGGTGGGGACGAACACGACCTCGTCGAGCCCGTACCGCGCCGCGACCTCGCTCGCCGCGACCAGGTGCCCGTGGTGGATCGGGTCGAACGTGCCGCCCATGACCCCGATGCGGGGTCGCTGCTGCGTCATCGCGGGGCGGAGGACCGGACGGTCAGTGACGCGTCCCGACGCTGCGGAAGGCGTAGGCGACGAGCAGCAGGAAGACGAGCCCGCCGAAGCCCGCCGATGCCGATCCAGGCGAGGGTCGACCGGCAGCTCGTTCACGTGCTCGGTGACTTCCGCCGTCAGGCGCAGGGCAGCGTTCACGTCGTCCTCCTCGTCTCGGATCCCTCCACAGGGACGGCACAGTCTGGCACGTCGGGGCGGTCACGGCCGCCCGCGGGACGTGGTGCGGCGGACGGTGTGGCGATCGGCACGCCGGGCGCCGGTCAGCGCGCGGATCTGGCCCTCGCCCTGGACGACCCACTTCGTCGTCGTGAGCTCGGCGAGGCCCATCGGTCCGCGCGCGTGCAGCTTCTGGGTCGAGATGCCGATCTCGGCGCCGAGGCCGAACTGCCCGCCGTCGGTGAAGCGGGTCGACGCGTTGACCATGATCGCAGCGGAGTCCAGCTCGGCGACGAACCGCTCGGACGACGCGAGGTCCCGCGTGACGATCGCCTCGGTGTGGCCGGAGGTCCAGGTCCGGATGTGCTCGATCGCGGCGTCGAGGTCGTCCACGACGCCGACGGCGATCTCCAGGGCGAGGTACTCCGTCGCCCAGTCCGCGTCGGTCGCGGGCAGCACGTCGACCCCGTCCGGCGCGAGCTCGGCGGTGCGCGCGTCCCCGTGCACGACGACGCCCGCCTCGGCCAGCGCGGACAGCGCGGCCGGCAGGAAGCCCGGCGCCGCGTCCCGGTGCACGAGCAGCGTCTCGGCGGCGTTGCAGACCCCGGTCCGCTGCGTCTTGGAGTTGAGCAGGATCGGCAGCGCGACCCCGGGGTCGGCCGAGGCGTCGACGTACACGTGGCAGTTGCCGGTGCCGGTCTCGACCACCGGGACGGTCGACTCGCGCACGACGGTCCGGATGAGGTCCGCACCGCCGCGCGGGACGAGCAGGTCGACGAGGCCCGCGCGCGTGCATGAGCGCGACGGCGCCCGCGCGCCCGTGGGCGTCGATCGACTGGACGGCGTCGGCGGGCAGCCCCTGCGCGACCAGCGCCCGCGACAGCACGCCGACGATGACCTCGTTGGACCGCGCCGCGGCCGAGCCGCCGCGCAGGATGACCGCGTTGCCGCTCTTGAGCGCGAGGCCGGCGGCGTCGACCGTCACGTTGGGCCGGGCCTCGTAGATCATCCCGACCACGCCCATCGGCACCCGGAGCTGACGCAGCCGCAGTCCGTTGGGCAGCGTGGAGCCGCGCACGACCTCGCCGACCGGGTCGGGCAGCGCCGCGAGCTCCCGCAGGGCGTCCGCGATCGCGGCGATCCGCTCGCCGGTGAGGGCGAGCCGGTCCAGGAGGCCCGGCGACGTGCCGTTCTCCCGGCCGCGCGCGAGGTCCTCGGCGTTGGCGGCGACGATCTCGTCGGTCGCGTCGACCAGGGCGTCGGCGAGGGCGAGCAGCGCGGCGTCCTTGGTCGCCCGGGTCGCGGTCGCCAGCGCGCGGGAGGCGACCTTGGCCCGGCGGGCGGTGTCCAGGACGGCGTCCCGCACGGCGTCGGAGGGTCCGTCCCCTGCGGGGTCGGCGGCTGTCACCGTCCCGAGGCTCGCTCCCGGTGCCGGCCGGGACGCCCGCGGTCGCCGGGTCGGACGGCACCCCGCGGGCACCGGCGCGTTCGCGGGGTCGGTGAGCATCGTCATGTGGCCAGGGTAGCTCCGGGCACCCACGCGCCGGCGTCGCCGATCAGCCTCCGGACCGGCTCAGAACAGGGTCGGCAGCAGGGTCGGCAGCAGGGTCGGCAGCAGGGTCGGCAGCGGGTCAGCGGCAGGGTCAGCGGCAGGCTCAGCGGCGCGGCCGGCGGACCAGGACCAGGTCGTCCCGGTGCACGATCTCCCGGTCGTACCCCGGGCCGAGCTCGGCGCGCAGCGACGGACGTCGACCGGCCGAGCAGTCCCGGCAGCTCCGTGGCGCCGTAGGACACCAGCCCGCGTGCGACCGTCCGCCCGTCGAGGCCGACGAGGTCGACCGGGTCGCCGGCCTCGAACTCGCCCTCCACCCGCACGACACCCGCGGGCAGGAGCGACGCGAGGCCGCCGCGCACGGCCCGGACCGCGCCGTCGTCGAGCACGAGGCGGCCGTGCGCGCGTGCGGCGTAGGCGAGCCACAGCAGACGGGTGGAGCGCCGCCGCCCGGTCGCCGCGAACCAGGTGCCGACCTCGTCGCCGGCCAGCGCCTGCGCCGCCCGCGCGGCGGAGGTCAGGACGACCGGGATGCCGGACTGCGTCGCGATGGCGACCGAGTCCAGCTTGGTGAGCATGCCGCCGGTGCCGACCGCGCTCCCCCGACCCGTGACCTCGATGCCCTCGAGGTCGGCGGGCCCGTGCACCTCGGCGATGCGCCGCGCTCCCGGCCGCGACGGCGGGCCGTCGTACAGGGCGTCCACGTCGGTGAGCAGGACCATCGCGTCGGCATGCACCAGGTGCGACACGAGCGCGGCGAGGCGGTCGTTGTCGCCGAAGCGGATCTCGTCGGTCGCGACGGTGTCGTTCTCGTTGACGACCGGGACGACCCCGAGGTCCAGCAGCCGGGTCAGCGCGCGCTGGGCGTTCCGGTAGTGGCCGCGGCGGATCGTGTCCTCCGCGGTGAGCAGCACCTGGCCGACCTGCAGCCCGTGGTGGGCGAACGCGCGGGTGTACTCCGCGACGAGCAGACCCTGCCCGACGGACGCCGCGGCCTGGGCCGTCGCGAGGTCCTTGGGACGCGCGGCGAGCCCCAGCGGACCGAGCGCGGCGGCGATCGCGCCGGACGACACCAGGACGACCTGCCGGCCCGAGGCCCGGCGGTCGGCGAGGACGTCGACGAGCGCGCGCAGCGCGCCGGGGTCGAGCCGGCCGTCCGGCCCGGTGAGCGACGACGAGCCGACCTTCACCACGATGCGCGGGGCGAGAGGCAGGTCGGACCGGGCGCCGACCCGCGGTGCTGCACTCACGCGGCGCATCCTCTCGTCAGGGGCAGAGCTCGGGGGACGGGGTTCCGCCCGCTGGACGGCCCGCCGCACCTGCACCGAGGGTGGGCCGGCGGACGGACCCGCGGGACGCCCGGCTCAGTGCGTGGCGTCCTCGTCGGCCGGCGCCTGCGTCGGCGTCGCCGCCGGGCCGGCGCTCGAGGCGTCGTCGTCGGTCCAGACGCCGGCCTCGCGCTCGGTCCAGAGCTCGGCGCGGGCCTCGGACTTGGCGTCCATGCGGTCCTTGTACTCGCGTCGCTTGTCCGACCGGGTCGGTCGCGCGGAGTCCTCGAGGCGCAGGTCCGACCCGCGGGGACCGCCGAGCAGCTCGGAGCCGGTCATGAGCGTCGGCTCCCAGTCGAAGACGACGGCGTCGTCCCCGTCTCCGATGACGACCTCCGCGCCCGCGACCGCGCCGGCCTTGAACAGCGCGTCCTCGACGCCCATCCGGGCCAGCCGGTCGGCGAGGTAGCCGACCGCCTCGTCGTTGGAGAACTGCGTCTGCCGGACCCAGCGCTCGGGCTTGGTGCCGCGCACCTGGAAGTAGACCCGGCCGCCCTCCTCGCGACGGGTCACCGTGAAGCCGGCGTCGTCGACCGCCTCGGGCCGCAGCACCACCCGGGTCCGCTCGGGCGCGGGAGCCTCGAGCCGGGACCGCTCGACGAGGTCAGCCAGCGCGAAGGTCAGCGGTCGCAGACCCTCGTGGCTCGCCGCGGACACCTCGAAGACCTGCAGCCCGCGGGCCTCGAGGTCCGGCTTGACCATGTCGGCCAGCTCCCGCGCCTCGGGGACGTCGATCTTGTTGAGCACGACCATGCGCAGCCGCTCGGTGAGCGGCACCCGGCCGCCCTCGATGCCGACGTCGCCGCCGTACTGCGCGAGCTCGGACTCGATGACGTCGAGGTCGGTCAGCGGGTCGCGTCCCGGCTCGAGCGTCGCGCAGTCGAGCACGTGCACCAGGACCGAGCACCGCTCGATGTGGCGCAGGAACTCCAGGCCGAGGCCCTTGCCCTCGCTCGCGCCCGGGATGAGGCCGGGGACGTCGGCGACGGTGAACCGGTGCTCGCCGGCCTGCACGACGCCGAGGTTCGGGATGAGCGTGGTGAAGGGGTAGTCGGCGATCTTGGGGCGCGCGGCGGAGATCGCCGCGACGAGGCTCGACTTGCCGGCGCTGGGGTAGCCGATGAGGGCGACGTCGGCGATGGTCTTGAGCTCGAGGACGACGTCCTGGCTCTCGCCCGGCTCGCCGAGCAGCGCGAAGCCGGGCGCCTTGCGGCGTGCGGAGGCCAGCGAGAAGTTGCCGAGGCCGCCGTGCCCGCCGGCCGCGACGACGTAGCGCGACCCGGCACCGACGAGGTCGGCGAGGACCTCGCCCGACGGCGACTTGACGACGGTGCCGTCCGGGACGCCGAGGACCAGGTCCTCACCCGTCGAGCCCTGGCGGTAGTCGCCCATGCCCTGCGTGCCGGACGGCGCGTGCCGGTGCGGCGAGTGGTGGAACTGGAGCAGCGTGGTGACCTGCGGGTCGACCTCGATGATGATGCTGCCGCCGTTGCCTCCGTTGCCGCCGTCGGGGCCGGCGAGGGGCTTGAACTTCTCCCGGCGGATGGAGGCGCACCCGTGGCCGCCGTCACCGCCGGTGGCGTGCAGCACGACGCGGTCGACGAAGGTCGCCACGGTTCACTCTCCTTCGCACACGGAACTGCTACGGGACGACGGAAGGGGCGCACCGCACCGGTGCGCCCCTTCCGTCACTGCTTCTCCTGCGACTACGCCTCGACGATGTCGATGACCTTGCGGCCACGACGGGTGCCGAACTGGACCGCACCGGGGGTCAGCGCGAAGAGCGTGTCGTCGCCACCGCGGCCGACGTTGTTACCGGGGTGGAAGTGCGTGCCGCGCTGGCGGACGATGATCTCGCCGGCGCTGACGACCTGGCCACCGAAGCGCTTCACGCCCAGTCGCTGCGCGTTGGAGTCGCGGCCGTTGCGAGAGGAGCTCGCGCCCTTCTTGTGTGCCATGTCTGACCTGCTTTCGTGCTGCGTGGGAAGGACGGGGAAAAGCCGCGGCGAGCCCGCCGCGAGGGGGTCAGGAGATGCCGGTGACCCGCAGGCGGGTCAGCTGCTGACGGTGCCCCTTGCGGACGCGGTACCCCGTCTTGTTCTTGTACTTGAGGATGTCGATCTTCGGGCCCTTCTCGGCCCGGACGACCTCGGCCGTGACGGTCACCTTCGCGAGCGCCTCGGCGTCCGTCGTGACGGTCTCGCCGTCGACGAGCAGGATCGCGGGGAGCTGCACGGTGGCACCGGCCTGCTCGGCCAGACGGTCGACGACGACGACATCGCCGACGGCGACCTTCTCCTGGCGGCCGCCAGCCTTGACAATCGCGTACACCACGTTGCTGCTCATCTCTGCTCGGGTCACTGCTGACGTCTGCGGCGTGCTGGGGGCGACTCGCCGAGGGGCGGCGCAGGCACGCAAGATCAGCGCGCTCGATGCGCACCGACGGTCAAGCCTACGGAGATCGCCCACCACGGTCAAATGGCGGGCAGCCCCCGACGCCCGTCCGCGGCGCCCCTGAGCGGGGCGCCGGGGACGGGGTGTCGGACGTCACCGGCCGTCGGCGTCACCGTCGGCGGGGTGGGGTGCGTCGGCGTCGGAGGCGGCCGGCGCGAGGGCGTCTGAGGGTGCCGGCGCGAGGGCGTCGGACGACGGCGCGACGTCGTCCACCGGGCCGTCCTCGCCCTCGTGGTCGAACGACTCGTCGTCCTGCTGGTCGTCCGGCACATCGAACACCTCGGGGGCGACCGGGACGAGCTCGAGCGCGTCGTCGGCGTCCGCCGGGTCGGCCGCGAGCGTGTCGACCGGCTCGTCGACGGGCTCGGTCTCGAACGCCCCCGTGTCGAGCGAGTCGGTGCCGACCGCGTCGGCGTCGATCCACTCCGGCGTCGCGAACGCGGACTCGGCATCGGCCGTCGCGGGCGCGTCGGTCACCGCCCCCTCCGGGGCGACGTCGTCGGCGGCCGCGAGGTGGACGGCGCCCGGGGCGGCGTCGTCGGCCGGCGCCGTGTCACCGGTCGGCAGCCGCAGTGCGGCGAGCGCCTCGGTGACGGCGGCAGCAGCGTCGGGGTCCGCCGCGCCGGGGTCGGCCGGCTTGCCGACCGGCAGGTCGACGCGCACCGGCGCGGGCGTGCCCGCACCCGCCTGACCGTGGCCGTTGTGCTCGTGCTCGTGGGCGTGCGCCGCGGCGGCCGCGATGGTCGCGAGGGTGGCCTTGACCGCCTCGCGAGCCTCGGGCAGGACCGGGACCATCGGCAGGCCGCTCGGCACGGACGGCTTGTCGCCACCCCGCTTGCGACGGGCCGCACCGCCGCGCCCGTCGCCGCCGCCACCGCCGCCGAGAGCAGGCTGCGGCGTCTGCACCTGGAGCTGCGGCGGACCGCCGCGCTCGATGGGGTCGGTGTGCACGATGAAGCCGCGGCCGTTGCAGTGCTCGCAGGTCTCGCTGAACGCCTCGACGAGTCCCTGGCCCACGCGCTTGCGGGTCATCTGCACGAGCCCGAGCGACGTGACCTCGGCGACCTGGTGCTTGGTCCGGTCCCGGCCCAGGCACTCGACCAGGCGGCGCAGCACGAGGTCGCGGTTGAGCTCGAGCACCATGTCGATGAAGTCGATGACGATGATGCCGCCGATGTCGCGCAGCCGGAGCTGCCGGACGATCTCCTCGGCGGCCTCGAGGTTGTTCCGCGTGACGGTCTCCTCGAGCGTGCCGCCCGAGCCGGTGAACTTGCCGGTGTTGACGTCGACGACGGTCATCGCCTCGGTCCGGTCGATGACCAGCGACCCGCCCGACGGCAGCCAGACCTTGCGGTCCATGCCCTTGGCGAGCTGCTCGTCGACGCGGTGCGCGGTGAAGACGTCACCCTCGCTGGTCCAGCGGGTCACCTTGCTCCGCGAGGTCGGGCGCGAGCGCGCCGATGTACCCGGAGATCGTCTCCCACGCCTCGTCGCCCTGGACGACGAGCGAGGAGAAGTCGTCGTTGAAGATGTCCCGGACGACGCGGATCGCCAGGTCCGGCTCGCCCTGCAGCAGGGCGGGGGCGGATGCCGTCTTCGCCTTCTTCTCGATCGCGGTCCACTGCTCCTGCAGCCGCAGGATGTCGGCGCGCAGCTCGTCCTCGCTCGCGCCCTCGGCGGCGGTCCGCACGATGACGCCCGCGGTGTCCGGGACGATCTCGCGCAGCAGCTTCTTCAGCCGCGCGCGCTCGTTGTCCGGGAGCTTGCGGGAGATGCCGGTCATGCCGCCGCCGGGCACGTACACGAGGTACCGGCCGGCAAGCGTGATCTGGCTCGTCAGGCGTGCGCCCTTGTGGCCGATCGGGTCCTTGGTGACCTGGACGAGCACCGAGTCGCCGGACTTCAGCGCCTGCTCGATCCGGCGCGGCTGACCCTCGAGCCCGGCCGCGTCCCAGTTCACCTCGCCGGCGTAGAGGACGGCGTTGCGGCCCTTGCCGACGTCGACGAAGGCCGCCTCCATCGAGGGCAGCACGTTCTGCACGCGGCCGAGGTAGACGTTGCCGGCCATCGAGACCTGGGCCTGGCGCGACACGTAGTGCTCGACGAGGACGCCGTCCTCGAGCACCGCGATCTGGGTGCGTCCGTCCTGCTCGCGCACGACCATCGTGCGGTCGACCGACTCCCGCCGGGCGAGGAACTCGGACTCGGTGATGATCTGGCGACGGCGTCCTGCGTCGCGTCCCTCGCGGCGACGCTGACGCTTCGCCTCCAGGCGGGTCGACCCGCGCAGGGCGGTGACCTCGTCGGACGCCGGACGCGGGGCCCGTGCGGTCCGGGTGGACGGCACGACCTCGAGGTCGGCCTCGGCGGCGTCTCCCCCGCGGCCGCTGCGACGACGTCGACGACGACGACGGCTGGAGCCGCCCGCCTCCTCGCCCTCGCCGGCGTCCTCGGTGGTGTCCTCGCCCTCGGCGTCCGGCCCGACGACGTCCTCGTCCTCGTCCTCGTCGCCCTCGGCCGTCTCGTCGCCACCCTCGGCGTCCGCCGGTGCGCGCTGCCCGTCGGGCTCGCCGCCGGAACGGCTGCGCCGACCGCGGCCACCGCGACGACGCCGGCGGCGCGGGGCGCCGCCCTCGGACGTCTCGTCCTCGTCCTCGTCCTCGTCGGGCTCGGCGGCCTCCAGGGCCCCGGTCAGGACCAGATCGTCCTCGACCGCGAAGGCGGTCGGCTCGAGCCCCTCGTCGGTCTCGGCCGTCTCGACGTCGGTCTGCTCGACCGCGGGGGCGCCGCGCGACCCGCGGCGGCGGGACCCGCGCCGCGACGTCGTCGGTTCCGTGGTCGCGGTGTCGGTCGCGGTGTCGGTCGTGGAGTCGTCGCTCGCCGCTCCGAGGGGCTCGGCGAACAGGGTCGGCTCGGCAGCTGCTGCGGTGGGCTCCGGTGCCGGGGCGGGCGCGGCGGTGGTCCGGGTCGCGCGGCGTCCGCGGCGGCGCGGCTCGGCCGACGCCTCGGCGGCCGGGGCAGCGTCGGAGGGCTCGGTGGCGCGCGCGCCGGCGGGGACATCGGCCGTCGGGGCGGCCGCGACGGGCTGCGGGGCGATCACCTCGGGCACGACGAGCTGCGGCGGGCCGGCCGGGGCGACCACGCGGCGACGGCGCGGGCGCGTCGAGGTGGGGTCCGGCGCCTGGAACAGCAGGGCGGTGGTCGGCAGGAGCGGTGCGGCTGGAGTCCGGTCGTCCACCGCGTCCTCGGCGGGCTCCTCGACGGGCGTCTCAGCCGGCTCGCTCGCGGCGGGCGGGGCCGACGAGGACGGCCGGGTGCGGCCGAGCTCGGCGAGCACGTCCAGCACCGGCGCCGCCGGCGCGTCGGCCGTGTGCGCCTCGGCCGTAGGCGCCTCGGCAACCGGCGCGTCCGCAGCGGGAGCATCGACCGGGGTGGCCTTCGCGGCGCGGCTGCGGGTCGCCCGCTTGGGGGCGGCGCCGTCGGCCGTCGGGCGGAGCGGACGTGGCGGACGTGGCACGGCGGCTGCGGGTGGCTCGGCGCGCCGGCGCGTCGGCCGGAGGCTCGGCGGCTGCCGCGTCGGGCGTGGCCGACGAGGCGGGGGCGTCACCGGCCGCGGCGGACGTCGCCTGGGAGCCGGAGGACGCGGCGTCGACCGGCGTCACGTCGACCGGCGTCGGCGTCGGCCGGCGTCGGCGTCGGCCGGCGCGGGACCGGCCTCGGGCGCGTCGACCGCGGCGGGGGCCGCGGCCTTGCGGGTCGCGCGGCGACGCGGCGGCTTGGCCGGGGCGTCGTGCACGGCGTCGGGCCGGTTGCCGAGCGTGGTGTCGGGGACTTCGGTGGGGGTCGTGCCGGGGAGGTCGGACGTCACGGTGGTACTCCTGTGTGCCCGTCGGCGACGTCCCACACCACGTCGCCTTCGGGCGGTCGGTCGTCGCTCGCGCGGTGACGCTGCGACGGAAGTCGTCGGTCGCGGCCGGCCGCAGGGGCGGCGCCGTCGCTGCCTGATCGCCCTGGTGGGGCGCCGGCGCGCGGCGGCCGCGGATGCGGCGAGCGTGCGACGAAGCACGGTCTCGGTCGTGGGGCGGTGTGGACGCCCTCGGACCGCGTTCAGTATCGCACAGGGGCATGTGCGACGTGACTCGGGACACGCCCCGTCGTGACGGCGGCTACCACCGTCCGTTGCGCGGGCGGGGCTGGCACCGGGGGCAGGTGAACGCCGAGCGGTTCATGAACTCGTCCCGGACCACCGGGGTCCCGCAGCGCGGGCAGGGGCGTCCGGCCTGCCCGTACACGGCCAGCGACCGGTCGAAGTACCCCGAGGCACCGTTGACGTTGACGTAGAGCGCGTCGAAGCTCGTGCCGCCGGCCACGAGCGCCTCGGACATGACCTCGGCGGCGGCATCGAGCACCCGGTCGACCTCGCCGCGACGCAGGGTGTCGGTCGGGCGGGCGTAGTGCAGCCGGGCGCGCCACAGCGCCTCGTCGGCGTAGATGTTGCCGATCCCCGACACCAGGGTCTGGTCGAGCAGCGCCCGCTTGATGCCGGTGCGCTTGCGTCGGACGGCGGCGACGAGCGTCTCGCGGTCGACGGCGGGGTCGAGCAGGTCCCGGGCGATGTGCGCGGCGGGCGCGGGGATCACCGTGGCGGGCGAGCCGAGCCCGCCGGGACGGTCGTCCGGCGTCGGCACGAGGTCCGTCACGGACAGGTGGCCGAAGGTGCGCTGGTCGACGAAGTCGAGGTGGCCGCCGTCGTCCAGGGTGCAGTCGGACGCGCAGGTGCGGCGAGAGCACGGCTCGGTCCCGGGGGCGCGGACCAGCAGCTGACCGCTCATCCCGAGGTGGGCCATGAGGGCGCGCGTCGTCGAGCGAGCGGAGCCAGAGGAACTTGCCCCGCCGGACGGCGGCGTCCAGGCGCCGGCCGGTCAGCCCGTCGACGAGGGCGCCCGGGCCGCCGACCTGGCGCCGGACGCTGTAGTCCCGCAGGACCTCGACGTGCTCGACCGCGCGGCCGACGACGTGGCGGGCGAGCCCGTCGCGCACCGTCTCGACCTCGGGCAGCTCCGGCACGGCTCAGGCGGGCGCCAGGTCGCGCAGCGCGCTGTAGGCCGCGGCGGCGGCCGTCTGCTCGGCGATCTTCTTCGACGTGCCCGTGCCCTCGCCGCGCACCTCGCCGGTGAGCAGCACGCGGGCGGTGAACGTGCGGGCGTGGTCCGGCCCCTCGCCCGTCGACGGAGTAATCGGGCGCGCCGAGGTCGAGCTCGGCCGCGAGCTCCTGCAGGAGGTCTTCCAGTCCAGGCCGGCGCCGAGGTCGGCCGCGGCGGCCAGGGTCGGACCGACGAGGCGCTCGACGAGCGCGCGCGCGGTCTCGAGCCCGTGCGCCAGGTAGACGGCGCCGAAGAGGGCCTCGAGGGTGTCGGAGAGGATCGAGTCCTTGTCCGCAGCCGCCGGTGGCGACCTCGCCCTTGCCGAGCAGGACGTAGCCGCCGAGACCGAGGCTCCCGGGCGGTCGCCGGCGAGCGCGCGCTGCGACACGGTCGCCGCGCGCATCTTCGCCAGCTCGCCCTCGCGGAGGTCGGGGTGGCGGCGGTACAGCGCCTCGGTGACCACGAGCCCGAGCACCGAGTCCCCGAGGAACTCGAGGCGCTCGTTGGTCGGGATGCCGCCGGCCTCGTGGGCGAACGACCGGTGGGTCAGGGCAAGCACGAGGAGCTCGGGGTCCAGATGGACCCCGAGCTCCTCGGACAGTCGGCTCGCTCGTGCAGTTCGCGAACTCGGTGCGCACGGCCTCGGCGAACGTGCGGCCCTTGTAGGCACCGCAGGTCGGGCACGCGGTGTGCGGCATCGTCTGGCTCTTGCACTGCGGGCACGTCGTGAGCGTCGTGGCAGTGGTCTTCCACTGCGACCGACGCGCACGGGTGTTGCTGCGCGACATCTTGCGCTTCGGAACAGCCACGGCTAGCTCTCTCTCTTCTCGTCGAACATGCCCTGGAGCCGGTTCAGCTCGGCCCAGCGCGGGTCAAGGATCTCATGCGAGTGGTCGGGGTCGTCCGCCAGTCGAGCCCCGCACTCGGAGCACAGCCCCGGGCAGTCGGGGTCGTCCAGCGGCTGGAACGGTAGCGCAGGCACGACGGTGTCGCGGATCGCGGACTCGACGTCGAGGAGGTCGCCGTCCAGCTCGCGGACCTCGTCCTCGTCGTCGTCGCCGGCGTCCCCGGCGGCCTTCACGCGCTCGGGGTAGGCGTAGAGCTCCTGGATCGGCACGTCGATGTCCTCGACGACCTCCTCCAGGCACCGCACGCACTCCCCCACGGCCCGCCCGCGGACGTTCCCGCTGACGAGCACCCCCTCCATGACGGCCTCGAGCCGCAGGTCGAGGCTCGAGGTCGCTGCCGGCCGGGATGCCGATGACCTCGGTGCCGAGGTGCTCGGGGCGCCGCCACCGTGACCTGCACGCGCCGCATCGAACCCGGACGCCGGCCGAGCTCGTGCGTGTCCAGCACGAGCGGCGAGCGCGGGTCGAGGTGACGACGGCTGTCCACGGCGGAGGTTCCAGTCTGGTCGGAGGCAGATCCGCCAGACCGGCAGGACCAACGGACAATCCTACGGCATCGGCGGTCGGCACCGACTCGGGTGCCGTGGCGCGCGGCGGTCACACCGCGGAGTTACCCGGCGGGGTGCCGGACGTCACACTCGGGCTCTCGGTGGCCAGCCGCTCGGCGAGCCGGGCCCGGCCGGCCTGCACCTGGTGCGAGCAGCTTGTCCAGGTCGACCTCGAAGTCCGCCAGGCGGCGGTCGCAGTAGTCGTCCGCGTCGCGTCGCAGCCCCTCCGCGACCGTCTCGGCCTCCGCGACGATCTGCGCGGCCCGGTCGCGGGCCTGCAGCGTGATGGCGTGCTCCTCGACGAGCTCGGCGGCGTGCGCGTGTGCGCGGTCGATGATCGCGTCGACGTCCGCCTGGGCGGCGGCACGGGCGGCGTCCGCCGCGGCCAGCACCTCGTCGGCCCGGCACAGCTGCGTCGGCAGGACGTCCCGGGCCTGGTCGACGAGGTCGAGCAGCTCGGCCCGGTTCACGAGGACCGACGACGACATCGGCATCGCCCGCGCGTCCTCGACGGCGGCGGCGAGCGCGTCGAGGATGCCGGTCAGTCCCTCGGGCTGCGTCCGGTCCGGTCCGACCTCGGGGTGGCCTGCGGTCATCGGGTGCTCCCTCCCTGCGCCGGGCGTCCGCCCAGCGCCTCACGTACAGCCCGCTCGACCCCGGCGGGGACGAGGTCGGCGATCGGTCCACCGTGCCGGGCGACGTCCTTGACCAGCGACGACGCCACGTGCGCGAGTGCGGGGTCGCCGAGGACGAAGACCGTCTCCACCCCGCTCAGGTGCCGGTTCATCAGCGCCATCGGCACCTCGTGGTCGACGTCGGCCCCGCCCCGCAGCCCCTTGACCACGGCCGAGGCCCCCACGTCCGCGCAGAACGCGCTGAGCAGCCCCGGCACCGGCTCGACCCGCACGCCGTCCAGGTCGGCGACGGCGGACCGGGCGAGCGCGACGCGCTCCTCGAGGTCGAGGAGAGCCGCTCTTGGACGAGTTGCGCGCGACGCCGACGACGACCTCGTCGAACATCGACCGGGCCCGCCGGACGACGTCCAGGTGCCCGAGGGTGATCGGGTCGAACGACCCGGGGCAGACGGCGATGGTCACGGGCGTCAGGGTATGTGGCGCGACTCGCGAACCACACGACGGTCTCCCCGTAGGCGCGCCGGTCGGTGCGCTCGAGCGCGTCGGCCAGGTCGGCTCCGGGGTGCGGGACGACCGCTCGACGACCACGACGGCGTCCTCGGCGAGCGAGCCCGCGACCCCGGCGAGCACACCGGCGAGCTCGTCCTCGGCCAGGTCGTACGGCGGGTCGACCAGCACGAGGTCCCAGCCCGGCGCGACCGGCTGCGCGACGAAGCGCTCCGCCCGCTGGGCGACGACGTCGACCCCGGCCAGGTCCAGGGTCGCGACGTTGCGGCGGCACACCTCCGCGGCGGCGCGCGCGGACTCGACGAGCGTCACCGCGCGTCGCGCCGCGGCTGGCGGCCTCGATCCCGAGCGCGCCGGATCCGGCGTACAGGTCGAGGACGCGGGCCCCGCGCACGACGCCGAGGTGCTCGAGCCGGGAGAACAGCGCCTCGCGGACCCGGTCGCTCGTCGGCCGCGTGCCGGTGGGCGGCACCCGCAGCGTCCGTCCGCCGGCCGTCCCGGCCACCACCCTGGTCACGGCGTCAACCTACGTTCCCGCACACCGCCACGACGACCGGCCCGCCGGCGCCCGAGTCGTGTGAGGCTCGGGGCATGCCGCGCTCCGATGTCACCCGTCAGGTGGGCGTCCTCGCCCTCGCCGTCCTCGCGACCGCGGGCGCGACCGTGGGCTCCGGGGCCTTCGGCGGCACCCCGATCGCCGAGGCCGCCGACGGCGCGCTGTCGGCGTCGGCCACGCCGGTGGCGCCCGGCGGGCCCGCGTTCGGCATCTGGTCGGTCATCTACGCCGGCCTGCTCGCGTACGCGGTGTGGCAGGCGCTCCCGGCGCAGCGGAGCGACCCGCGTCAGCGGCGCACCGGGTGGCTCGCCGCGCTGTCGATGCTGCTCAACGCGGCGTGGATCGGCGTGGTGCAGCTCGGTGCGCTCTGGCTGAGCGTGCTGGTCATCGCCGCGCTGCTCGTCGTGCTGGTCCGGATCGTGCTGATCTCCGTGCCGCCGCGGTCGCCGGTCGAGGCGCTGCTCGTCGACGGCACGTTCGGGGCTCTACCTCGGGTGGGTGACGATCGCGACGATCGCCAACGTCGCGGCAGCGCTGGCGGCGTCCGGGGTGGGCGAGCTCGGGCTGGGCGCGACCGGCTGGTCGGTCGTCCTGCTCGCGGCGGCAGCCGTCATCGGCGTCGGGTACGCGCGGTCCACCGGGCGGCTGGCCGTCGCCCTCGCGCTCGCCTGGGGGCTGGCCTGGGTGGCCGTGGCCCGGTCCACCGGCGAGCCGCGCGACGGTGCGGTCGCGGTGACGGCCGCGGCGGCCGCCGTGGTGACGCTCGGGTCGGCGGTGGTTGTCCGGGTTCACGACCGATCGAGGAACTCCTCGCGCTCCCCGGCGAGCTGACGGTCGATCGCCGCGACCAGCGGCGGCCAGGTCGCCAGGGTCGGGTCCTCGTCGACGAGGCGCCGGGCGTCGGCACGGGCCCGCGCGATGAGGTCGGCGTCGCGGGTGACCCGCAGCAGCCGCAGGGAGCTCGCCGCCCCCGACTGCGCGGCACCGAGGACGTCCCCCTCGCGCCGGAGCTCGAGGTCGACCGTCGCGAGCACGAAGCCGTCGGTGGTCTCGGCGAGGGTGGCGAGCCGCACACCGGCGGGCGTGGCCGGCGGCGCGTGCGAGACGAGCAGGCACAGCCCCGGGGCGGAGCCGCGTCCGACCCGGCCGCGCAGCTGGTGCAGCTGCGAGAGCCCGAACCGGTCGGCGTCGAGCACGACCATGACGGTGGCCTGCGGGACGTCGACGCCGACCTCGATGACGGTCGTCGAGACGAGCAGCGGGACCGCGCCGGACGCGAAGTCGGCCATCACCCGGTCCTTGTCCTCCGGCGTCATGCGACCGTGCAGGACGCCGATCGCCACGCCCGCGAGCACCGGCAGCGCCCGCAGCTCCTCGACCACCTCGGTGACGGCCCGCAGCGGTGTCGTGCCGTCGCTCGTCGTCGGCGACGAGGTCGACGCCGTCGCCCGCCTCCTCGTTGCCGCCGGGCTCGACCGGGTCGTCGCCGTCGATGCGCGGGCACACGACGTACACCCGGTGGCCGGCGTCGACCTCCTCGCGCGCGCGCCGCCAGGTCCGCTCGGTCCACGCGACGTTGTCCGCGGGGACGACGTGGGTGACGACGCCGCTGCGTCCAGCCGGTACCTGGCTCAGGGTCGACGTCTCCAGGTCGCCGAACACGGTCATCGCGACCGTCCGCGGGATCGGGGTCGCGGTCATCACGAGCAGGTGCGGCGTCGTGGTGCCCTTCGCGCGCAGCAGGTCGCGCTGCTCGACGCCGAACCGGTGCTGCTCGTCGACGACGACGAGCCCGAGGTCGGCGAACTGGACGGTCTCGCTCAGCAGCGCATGGGTCCCGACGACGATCCCCGCGGCCCCGCTCGCGGCGTCGAGCAGGTTCGTCCGCCGGGCCGCGGCGCCCTGCGACCCGGTGAGCAGCGCGATCCGGGTGCCGTTGTCCGCTCCGCCGAGGTAGCCGCCCTCGGCGAGCGGCCCGAGCAGCGCCCGCAGCGTGCGGGTGTGCTGCGCGGCGAGCACCTCGGTCGGCGCGAGCAGGGCGGCCTGGCCGCCGGCGTCGACGACCTGGAGCATCGCGCGCAGCGCGACGACGGTCTTGCCGGACCCGACCTCGCCCTGCAGCAGTCGCTGCATCGGCCGGGGCGCGGCCAGCTCGGCGGAGATCTCGTCGCCCGACCTCCTGCTGCCCCTCGGTCAGGACGAACGGCAGCCGGGCGTCGAAGTCGTCGAGCAGGCCGCCGGGGCGCGTCGGCCGGGCGGTGGCCTCCTGCGGCGGCGGCCTGCGCCCGCCGGCGGGCGAGCTCGGCCTGGAGGACGAACGCCTCCTCGTAGCGCAGCCGGTCCCGGCCGCGGCGCCAGTCGGCGTCCGTCTCGGGCACGTGGACCAGGCGCAGCGCCTCGTGCAGCCCCGCCAGCCCCTGCTCGCTGGCGGACGGCGTCCGGCAGGGGGTCGGGGACGTCGGCCGGCGTGAGCGGGTCGAGGACCGTGCGCACGCTCGTGCCGATCCGCCACGACGGGACGGACGCACCCGCGGGGTAGATCGGGATCGGCCGGCTCGCCTCCGCGAGCGCCTCGTCCTCGTCCTCGACGTCCACGCCGATGATCCGGTAGTCGGGGTGCGTGAGCTGCCGGTCGCCGCGGTACTCACCGACGACGCCGGTGAACAGCCCGACCCGCCCGGCCTGCAGCTTGTGCTCGTGCATCCGCAGCGCGCCGGCGCCCTTGGCGAAGAAGGTCAGGTGCAGGCGGTGCGTGCCGTCGGTGACGACGGCCTGGAGCATCGCCCCGCCGCGCGACGCGCATCGGCCGGACGGTCGCCTGGCGCACCTCGGCCATCACGGTGACGTGCTCGCCCAGGGCGAGCGACGACAGGTCCGTGAGCGTGCCGGGCTCGGAGTACCGCCGGGGGTAGTGGCGCAGGAGGTCGCCGGCCGTGTGCAGCCCGAGCTTCGCCGAGCGCGCCGGCGGTCCGGGTCCCCAGCAGGCGGGCGAGCGGCTCGGACAGCCGATCGACCGCCGTCGCGACGACGTCCCCCAGCTCACTCACTCGCGCCTCCGTCCGTCGTCCTCACCAGGCGGTCATCCGGGGCGGTCATCCGAGCAGCGTCCCCAGGCGTCGCGAGTGCACGGTACGGCGCCCGCGCAAGCCGGTCACGCCTCACTCCACCGCGACCGCGGCGGCCGGGGCGGCCTGGCCCGCGTCCAGGACGACGACCTCGGCGTCCGGGTGGGTCAGCGCGAGCCCTTCGGTGAGCGCGGCCCTGAGCCCGGTCGCGTCGACGACGCCGTCGAGCGCGGCCCCGCGGAGGACCGTCACGAGCTCGCCGTCGTCGTCGAGGAGCGACCGCGCGCAGGCCAGGACGGCGTCGACGTCGGGTTCGTCCACGTCGGCGGTTCGCGCCCCGGCGAGCGCGGCGCGCATGGCGGCCACCCGGTCCCCGGCGCCGGGGTCCGCCGCGAGGGCGACGACCACCCGGACGTCGTCCGTGGCGTCCAGGACCTCGACGCCCACCCCACCCCGGACGTCCGCGCCCGCGCGCGCCGCCGTCACGCTCGCGATCAGCCCGGCCGACGAGCCGGGCAGCACGACGACATGCGGCTCCGCGGTGTCCACGACGGCACGCCGGACGTCGCGCGCCGTGATCGGGCGCTCCGCGTGGACGAGCACGAGAGCGCCCGTGCGCGCCAGGTCGGCGACCAGTCCCGGTGCCGACGTCCCGGCGATCACGCCGAGCCCGTCCGCCGCAGTGGGCGTGTCCAGCCGCCGGACGACGACCTGGCTCCGCTCGCCGACCGCTCCCGCCGCGACCGCGGCCACCGGGTCGTCGGTGTGGACGTGGACGTGCCAGCCGTCCGCGCCGCCGACGACGGCGACCGAGGTCCCCAGGGCCGTGAGCCGCCCGGACAGCCCGGGCGCCAGGTCGTCCCGCTCGCTGGTCACGACGTACATGACCTCGAACTCGCCGTCGTCGCGGGGGTGCGGCGTGCCGGCCGGCCACGGGTCGACCGACTGCGGGTCGACCCGCGCTGCGGACGCCCGCGCGAGCGAGTCGCCGGCCGACACGGTGCGCAGCGTGCTGGTCGCGGTCGAGACGGGGTCCCCGAGCACCCCGGCGAGCGCGCCGAGCAGGACCACGAGTCCCGCCGCGCCGGCGTCGACGACCCCCGCGGCCCGCAGCACGTCGAGCGTCTCGGGCCCGCGGGCCAGGGCCTCGCGCGCCCCGGCCACCGCCGCCGACACCGTCGCGCGGGTGTCGGCGCCGTCGCACGCAGCGGCCCCCGCGGCGACGGCGGCGGCCTCCGCCGCGGTGAGGATCGTCCCGTCGACCGGTCGGGCGACGGCGGCCCGCGCGGCGAGCTGTGCCCGGTGCAGGGCCCGGGCGACGACGACAGCATCCCTGTTCTCGGGGCCCGCGCCCCGGTGCGCACTCCCGTCGGCGAGGCCCGCGCCGGTGACGCCGTCGTCGGCGAGGGCGCCGGCGGCGACCCCGTCCTCGGCCACCTCGCCGTCAGCGAGACCGACCGCGAACCCGTGGAGGTACTGGCTGACGATGATCCCGGAGTTCCCCCGGGCGCCCAGGAGCGCCCCGCGCGCGAACGCCGCGGCGACGTCGGCCGCGCTGGTGTGGTCGTCACCGACGTGCTCCGCCGCCTCGGCGACGGTGAGCGCGAGGTTGGTGCCGGTGTCGCCGTCGGGCACGGGGAACACGTTGAGCGAGTCGATCGGCGCGCGCGCCGCGTCCAGCGCCCGGGCCGCCGCGTGAGCCCACGCCCGAACCGTGCCCGCGTCCACCACGCGTCTCCCGTGTGCCGCACCCACCCGTGCCGGACGTCCCCGGGCGGGTACGGTCGGGTGCACCCGCCGCAGATCACACTGTGCCGCACGGCCCGAGGTTTGGGGCTGCCGACGCCATCGGCTAGTCTGTGCAGGTTGCCCGGCCGCGCTGGGCAGTGTCGGAGCGCCCTCTCGGGTGCGCACCGCAAACCCCGACCAACTTCTCGCGCGTTCCGGCGCGTGCACGACGATCAGGAGAGACCGTGGCTGCCAACTGCGACGTCTGTGGCAAGGGCCCCAGCTTCGGGCACAGCATCTCGCACTCGCACATCCGCACGAAGCGCCGCTGGAACCCGAACATCCAGCGCGTCCGCGCCCTGGTGGCCGGTGCTCCCAAGCGGCTGTACGTGTGCACCTCGTGCCTGAAGGCCGGCAAGGTCGTCCGGCACGTCTGAGCTGCGCCCCCGCACGCCGACCGAGCCCGCCGGGGTCTGACTCCGGCGGGCTCGGTCGTCCCCGGAGCCAGTCGCCCCGCCGCGCGTCATCGCCGCACGGCCGAGGCCGTCACCGCAGGCCACCGGGGCGCTCGTGCTGACCGGCGCGCCGCCCACGGACCTATCTGCCCCCGCGTCGCGTGAGATGGCATGGTGTGGCCATGGGGGAGACCGAGATCACCATCCGCACCGCCACGCCCGCCGACGCCGCCGCCATCTCGCGCGTGCACGTCGCGTCGTGGCAGGAGGCGTACGCCGGCATCGTCCCGATCGACTACCTGACGGCGCTCGACCCGGCGGAACGCGAGCAGCGCTGGGTGGAGCAGCTCACCAGCGGACCGCGCGACGGCGTGCGCACCTGGGTCGCCGACAACGGCACGACCGTCCTGGGCTTCGCATCCGTCGGTCCGGCGCGCGACGAGGACGCCGACCGCGGCCAGGAGGAGATCTACTCCATCTACCTCGACCCGGCGATGTGGGGCAAGGGACTGGCCCGGGACCTCATGCGCACCGTGCTCGGCGCCGTCACCGGCAGCACGCCGCTGTCCCTCTGGGTCCTCGCCGACAACGAGCGGGCGCGGCACTTCTACCGCCGTCACGGCTTCACGCCGGACGGCGCCGAGCGCCTCGACGAGATCGGCGGCGCCCAGCTTCTCGAGGTCCGCTACCGCCGCGGCTGACCGGCTGCTCGACCGCAAACCGCCCGAGGCGGCGTGGGCGGGCGCGAACCCGTCAGCCGCCAACCACCCGGTTCTGCTCTCGGCAGTCCTCGTCCGTCCGCTCACGGTCACCTCCGCTCGACCTGACTCGAAGAACGTCGGGACCCGCATCCCCGTCACCGGGTCGGTCGTCGGGCCGAGGTCGAGCTCGTCGGGCGTCTCTGAGGCTGGGGACCCGCAGCATCGACGCGACGGCCGCGTCCAGGTCAGCCGACGCCTCCCCCATGCCGTCACCGGCGGGCAACGACGACAGCGAGGACGCCACCGGCGCGTCCGTCTCCACCGGTGCCACCGCGGACGCCGGGAGGGGGCTCTCTCACCGCACCGCTGGCCTCGCCCACGCACCTCCGCCGAGTGCGCCCACCCGCCGAGCGCCCGGGCAGGCAGCGCACGCTGCAGACGCCCCGTCCCTCACCCGGCGCCGATCAGCGCGCGAAGTGATCCCACCCCGGGGACGTCGTCGGTACGCGGCCGCCGACCGACACACCCGCCGAGTTCCCGCCGGCGGCCGCCACCCGCCCGACCACGCGGAAGGGCGCAGGGACGACGACCGACGCCGGGAACGTGGCGAGCAGCCCGTGGTCCTCCCCGCCGGCGAGCACCCAGTCCGCCGGGTCGACGCCCAGCAACGCGCCGGCCGCGCCCAGCGCGGCGAGGTCGTCGGGGAACGCGTCGGCGACCGGGTCCAGGTCCAGCACGACACCGCTGGCCCGGGCGAGGCGGCCGGCGTCGCGCAGGAGGCCGTCGGACACGTCGAGCATCGCCGTGGCACCGGCGGCGGCGGCGGCGGGCCCGGCGGCGAGCGGGCTCACCGGACGCAGGTAGGCCTCGACGAGCTCCGGGACGGCGTCCCGGCGGCCGGCCGTGAGCAGCGCGAGCCCCGCCGCCGAGCGCCCCCGCACCCCCGCGTGCGCGACGACGTCGCCCGGCCGCGCCCCGGAGCGCAGCACCGGCTCCCGACCGGCCAGGTCGCCGTGCACGGCGATCGACACCATGACCGAGTCGCCACCCGACAGGTCGCCGCCGACGACGCCGACACCGTGCGGCTCGCACGCCGCCGCCAGCCCCCGCGCGAATCCGGTCACCCACGCGACCGGCAGGTCCGCCGGCGCGACGAGGCCGACGACGACCGACGTCGGCCGCGCACCCATCGCGGCGATGTCGGCGAGGTTCTGCACCGCCGCCCGCCGGCCGACGTCCTCGCCGGTGGACCAGTCCCGGCGGAAGTGCCGGCCCTCGACGAGCACGTCGGTCGAGATGACGACCCGTCCGTCCGGGGCGCTGATGACCGCGGCGTCGTCGCCGGGGCCCAGCAGGGTGGCGTGCCCGAGGGGCAGCAGCGGGAAGATCAGGGCCAGCAGGCCCTCCTCGGAGACGTCGGCGACGGTCGGACCGGGGTGCGCCGGAGGCTCGGGGATCACGGCCGTCACGGTACCGACCGCCGCCGGGCTACCGTGACGCCATGCTCGCCCGGTCCTCCCGCTCCCACCGGCGTGCGCCGGGGCCGCGGGGAGACGGCACGCCGCTCGGCCGGCGAGCGAGGCGCGCCGCGGCCACGATCGCGGCGACACTCCTGGCGACGGCCGCGCTCGCCGGCTGCGCGGGGTCGGCCGTGCAGGTCGACGCGGCGCCGTTCGCGGACGACCCGGTGTGCGCCGAGGTGATCCTCGCGCTGCCCCAGGTGATCGCGGAGGCCGAGCGGTCCGACACGACCAGCCAGGGGACGGCGGCGTGGGTGCACGACCGGCCCGAGGACGCCATCGTCCTGCGCTGCGGCGTCGAGCCGCTGCCGCCCACGACCGACCAGTGCGTCGACGCGACGGACGACGCCGGCCGGAGCGTCGACTGGGTCACCGTGCCGGGCGACGAGGCGACCGGGACGCCGTGGACGTTCACGACCTACGGTCGCGAGCCGGCGGTCGAGGTGGTCGTGCCCACCGCGGTGACGACCGAGCGGTCGACGTCGTTCCTCGTCGACCTGGGCGTCGCGGTGTCCCGCACCGAGGAGGTCCGCGAGTGCCTCTGAGCCCGCCGGCCCGGGCGACCTCCCTGCGGCAAGCCGGAGGCCCTCAGCGCAGCCCGGTCGGCCGGGCCAGCGCCAGCGTGAGCAGCTCGTCGATGAGGTCCGGGTAGGCCATCCCGGACGCCTGCCACATGCGCGGGTACATCGAGAACGGCGTGAAGCCGGGCATCGTGTTGATCTCGTTGACGACGACGCCGTCGTCGGGCGTGACGAAGACGTCCACGCGCGCCAGTCCCTCGCAGCCGACGGCGTCGAAGGTGCGGACGGCGAGCCGGCGCACCTCCTCGAGCAGGTCGTCGGGCAGGTCGGCCGGGCAGGACAGCTGCACGCCGGCCTCGTCGAGGTACTTGGCCTCGAAGTCGTAGAACCCGTGCCGGGAGTCGGTGACGACGATCTCCCCGGGCTGGGACGCGCGCGCCGGACCGCCGTCGCGGCCGCCGAGGACCGCGCACTCGATCTCGCGCCCGACGACGCCCGCCTCGACGATGACCTTGGGGTCGTGCGCCTGCGCCGCGAGCGATCGCCGCGGGCAGGTCGGCGAGGTCGTCCACCTTCGTGATGCCGAGGCTGGAGCCGGCGCGCGCGGGCTTGACGAAGACAGGCAGACCGAGAGCCGCGACGGTCTCCGTCCACAGCTGAGGGTTCCGCTCGAACTCACCGGGCCGGATGACGGTGAACGGGGCGATGGGCAGGCCGGCGCCGGCCAGGACGAGCTTCATGAAGTGCTTGTCCATGCCGACCGCGGACGCGAGCACCCCGGCGCCGACGTAGCGCAGGTCGACCAGCTCGAGCAGCCCCTGGACGGTGCCGTCCTCGCCGAACGGCCCGTGCAGCAGGGGGAAGACCACGTCGACCCGGCCGAGCGGCGACGGCACGCCGCCGTCGTGCTGCACGTGCAGCGCGCTCGACTCCGCGGACTGCGGCAGGAGCACCTGGTCGGCCCCGTCGGTGACCTCGGGGAGGTGCCCCTCGGTGATGGACCAGGTGTCCGGGTCGTCGTCGACCAGGACCCAGCGGCCGGTGCGCGTGATGCCGACGGGGACGACGTCGTAGCGGGTCCGGTCGATCGCGCGCAGCACGCCACCGGCGGTCGCGCACGAGATCGGGTGCTCGCCGGAGCGGCCGCCGAAGAGCAGCAGGACACGCGGGCGGCCCGCGTCGGTCCCGGTCACAGGCGGGTCTCGGGCCGGGCGGCGGGCGGGCGGCGGGCCGGGCGGCGGGCAGGGCGGCGGGCATGATCTCCATCGCGCCCGACCCTACCGGCCCGCGACATGCCTCCCGTCCGGGACACCCGCGCCCGCCGGCCATCCCCCGACCCGTCCGCTCGGGGCACGGCCGGGCGCCACTACCCTGACCGCGTGACCGCCCGACGCCCGACCCCGCCCCCCTGCCCACGGGCCGCGACGACCCCCGGCAGCCCCGCCGGACCGGCGTCGACCCGCCGCGCACGGACACGCCGGGCTGTCCGCCGCCACGGTCGCCGTGACCTCGGGCCGCCCCGAGCGCACCCCCGGCGGACCGGTGAACCCGCCGGTCGTGCTGTCCTCGACCTACGTGTCGACCGGCACGCCGCCGCCCGGAGAGCTGCTCTACGCGCGGTCCGGCACCGAGACCTGGGTGCCGTTCGAGCGCGCGCTGGCGGACCTCGAGGGTGCGGCCCTGCCGGCCCTCGTCTTCTCCTCGGGCATGGCGGCCATCGCCGCCGCGCTCTCGCTCGTGCCCGGTCGGCGGGCGGCTCGTGCGTGCCCCGGCACGCCTACCAGGTCACGCTCGGGTTCGCCGACGACCTCGCGGCCCGCGCCGGCGTCGAGGTGGTCCGGGTCGACATCGCCGACACCGACGCCGTGGTGGCCGCGGTCCGCGCCGCGCCGACGTCCCTGCTGCTGGGTCGAGTCGCCGACCAACCCCATGCTCGAGGTCGCCGACCTGCCCGGCCCTCGTCGGGCCGCGCACGCCGCGGACGTGCCGGTCGCGGTGGACAACACCTTCGCGACCCCGCTCGGCCAGCGTCCGCTGGGTCTCGGGCGCCGACGTCGTCGTGCACTCGGTGACGAAGTACCTCGCCGGGCACAGCGACGTCGTGCTCGGGCGCCGTCGTGGTGGACGACGCCGGGCTGCGCGACCGGTTCCTCGCCTACCGCACCCTGCACGGCGCGATCGCCGGACCGTGGGAGGTCTGGCTCGCGCTGCGCGGGCTGCGCACGCTGGCGCTGCGCGTCGAGCGCTCGCAGGCCACCGCGGCCGAGCTCGCCCGCCGGCTGGCCGAGCACCCCGCGGTCGCGGAGGTCCGGCACCCGTCGCTGCCGCACGACCCCGGGCACGAGCGCGCGTCCGCGCTGATGACCGGGTTCGGCTCGATCATCGGCCTGCGACCCGTCGGAGGCGTCGCCGCGGCGGACGCCGTCGTGGACGCCCTGCGCGCTGTGGGTGCCGGCGACGAGCCTGGGTGGGGTCGAGTCGTCGCTCGAGCGGCGGCGCCGCTTCGCCACCGAGTCACCGACGGTCCCCGAGGACCTGCTGCGGCTGTCCGTCGGCATCGAGGACGTCGAGGACCTGTGGCGGGACCTCGACCAGGCCCTGACGGCGGTCACCGGCCGCTCCTGACCCGGCCCGGGCGCTCTCGGCATCGCCGGATGTGACGATCCCGACCCTTCCCGCGCCGGAAGGGTCGGGAGGGTCGCACTCGGCGGGTGGGGGCGGCCGTGGAGGGGAGGGGTCTACAGCCGCTCGGACCGGTGCGGACGGCCGAGGAGCAGCGGGGCGAGCTCGTCGACCGGCAGCCCCTCGTGCAGGACGGCGACCACGGCCTCGGTGATCGGCATCTCGACGCCGACCGACGTCGCGAGCTCGAGGATCGACCGGGACGACTTGACGCCCTCGGCGGTGCCGCCGGTGACCGCGAGCGCCTGCTCGAGGGTCAGCCCCTGCCCGAGGTGCGAGCCGAGCATGTGGTTGCGGGACAGCGGCGACGCGCAGGTCGCCATGAGGTCGCCCATCCCGGCCAGCCCGGGGAACGTCTCGGCGTCGGCGCCCGAGCGCCAGGCCGAGGCGGGTGATCTCGACCAGCCCGCGGGTGATGACCGTCGCCATCGTGTTGAAGCCCAGCCCGCGGCCCTGCGCGATGCCGACCGCGAGCGCGATGACGTTCTTCGCCGCCCCGCACGAGCTCGACGCCGACGACGTCGGTGTTCGTGTACGGACGGAAGTACGGCGTCGCGCACGCGCCGGCGACCCGGTTGCGCCGTGCGCCTCGTCGACCGCGGCGACCACGGTCGCGGTCGGCTGCCGCTCGGCGATCTCGCGGGCGAGGTTCGGCCCGGACACCACCGCGACCCGCGCGTAGTCGATCCCCAGCGCCTCGGCGACGCACCTGGCTCATCCGCCGGTCCGACGTCAGCTCGACGCCCTTCATCAGCGAGACCGCCGTCGCGCCGGACGGGACGTGCTCGGCGAGCGGCTCGAGCGTCGCCCGGGCGCTCTGGGACGGGATCGCCACGACGACGAGGTCCGCGCCCGCGAGCACGGCGAGCGGCGTCCGTGGACGCCGTGAGCCCCGCCGGCAGCTCGATGCCGGGCAGGTACTCCTCGTTGCGGTGCTCGAGCGTGATGTCCCGGCAGACGTCGGCGCGCCGGCCCCACAGCGCGACGTCGCACCCCGCGTCGGCGAGCACGGCGGCGAAGGTGGTGCCCCACGCGCCGGTGCCCAGGACGGCGGCCCGCAGGCCCGTCACGCGGTCCCCTGCCCGGTCGGGGCGTCACCCTCCGGGGTCGGCAGGTCTTCGTCCGGGGCGGGGGACGCCGGGCCGACGACCGCGTCGTCGTCGGCCGCGATCGGCTCGCCCGTCCGGGCGGCGGCCCGGCGCATGTCGAACGGCACGGCCGGGGCGCTGCCCGCCGCGGACGCCCTCGAGCGAGCACGGTGATCGCCGCCATGACGCGCTCGGTCGCCTCGCGCAGGGTCGCGGTGTCCAGCGGGCGGCCGTAGAGGTCGCTCGAGGTCCACCGGCGGGCCGGCGACGACGGTCACCTGCTTGCGCGGGAAGGGCTTGAGCACCTTCTTGTACTGACCGAGCAGGTTCTGCGGACCCCACTGCGCGATCGGGATGACCGGTGCCTGCGTCGTGAGCGCGAGCCGCGCGACGCCGGTCTTGCCGACCATCGGCCACAGGTCGGGGTCGCGGGTGAGGGTGCCCTCGGGGAAGACGGCGACGCACTCGCCTGCGGCGATCGCCTCGACCGCGGCCCGCAGCGAGTCTCCCGGCCTGCGCCGAGTTCGCGGTACACCGGGATCTGGCCGGTGGCCCGCAGGATCGGCCCGAGCACCGGGACCGCGAACAGCGACGACTTCGCCAGGATCTTCGGCGCGCAGCCGTGGTCGTACAGGTAGTGCGCGAACGTCAGCGGGTCGACGTTGGTCATGTGGTTGCCGGCCGCGATGAAGCCGCGGTCGGTCGGCAGGTGCTCCCCGCCGTGCCAGTCCGGACGGGTCATCGCCGAACAGCAGCGGGCGGATGACCCGGGCCACGTTGCGGTAGGCGCGGTTCGAGCGTCGGGGGGCGGGCACGGCGAGGATGCTACCGGTCAGCCCCCGCCCGACCCGTCGCGTCCAGCACGCGGCGGGCGACGGCGTCCGACCGCCCGGTCAGTCCCGGCTGAACTCGGCGCCGAGCGCGGTGAGCTTGCTCGGTGAAGTGCTCGTACCCGCGGTCGATGAGGCCGATGCCGCGCACGGTCGACGTCCCCTTCGCGGTGAGCGCCGCGATGAGGTGGCTGAACCCGCCGCGCAGGTCCGGGACCTCGATCTCGGCCGCCTCGAGCGGCGTCGGGCCGGAGACGACGGCGGAGTGCCGGAAGTTGCGCTGGCCGAAGCGGCACGGCCGGCCGCCCAGGCACTCCTTGTAGACCTGGATGTTCGCGCCCATGCCCACCAGCGCGTCGGTGAAGCCGAAGCGGTTCTCGTAGACCGTCTCGTGGACGATCGACAGGCCGGTGGCCTGGGTCAGGGCGACGACGAGCGGCTGCTGCCAGTCGGTCATGAAGCCGGGGTGGACGTCGGTCTCCAGGACGATCGACTTGAGGTCGCCGCCCGGGTGCAGGAAGCGGATGCCGTCGTCGTCGACCTCGAACTCGCCGCCGACCTTGCGGAAGGTGTTGAGGAACGTCGTCATCTCGGGCTGGGTCGCGCCCGCGGACGAGGATGTCGCCGCGGGTCGCCAGCGCGGCGGACGCCCACGACGCCGCCTCGATGCGGTCGGCGAGCGCGGTGTGGTGGTAGCCGCGCAGGCGCGGGACGCCCTCGATGCGGATGACCCGGTCGGTGTCGACCGAGATGATCGCGCCCATCTTCTGCAGGACGTTGATGAGGTCCATGATCTCGGGCTCGATCGCCGCGTTCGCGAGCTCGGTGAGGCCCTCGGCGCGGACGGCGGTGAGCAGCAGCTGCTCGGTGGCCCCGACGCTCGGGTACGGCAGCGCGATCTTCGTGCCGTGCAGGCCGCGCGGCGCGCGGATGTGGATGCCCTGCTCGCGCTTGTCCACGCACCGCGCCGAACTGCCGCAGGATGTCGAGGTGGTAGTTGATCGGGCGGTCGCCGATCCGGCAGCCACCCAGGTCGGGGATGAACGCCTCGCCCAGGCGGTGCAGCAGCGGCCCGCAGAAGAGGATCGGGATGCGGCTCGACCCGGCGTGCGCGTCGATGTCGGCGACGTGGGCCGACTCGACCTCGCTGGGGTCCAGGTGCAGGGTGCCGGCGTCGGCGTCGGCGTCGACCTTGACCCCGTGCAGCTCGAGCAGGCCGGTGACGACGCCGACGTCACGGATCTGCGGCACGTTGCGCAGGACGCTCGGCGTCTCCCCGAGCAGCGAGGCCACCATCGCCTTGGAGACGAAGTTCTTGGCGCCGCGCACGGTGATCTCTCCACCGAGGGGGTTGCCGCCGTTGACGTAGAGCAGGTCGGTCATGACCCCCATCGTGACCCACCCGGGCCGCTCCACCTAGCCAGAGGCCGGGCGCGCCGCGTCACAGCGCGAAACCTTCACCCGGTTCGGACACCCCCGCCGCACCCCGCCGGCCTCACCCGTCACACGGGCCCCAGCGGACGGCGACCCGCTCGGGCGCGAGCACGGACGCGCACGCACCCCGTGGCCGCCGGGGCGGGCACGGGGTGCGGGGTGGTCGCGCGGATGGCCGGGGTCAGGACAGCGGGACGGCCCCGGTCGGCGGCGTGCCGATGCGCACGGGCACCGGGACCGGGCGGGCGGCCTCGATCTCGACGTTCGGCAGGTGCTTGGCGGGCAGCGTCTTCGGCCGCCACGCCTCGCGGGGCTCCTCGAACGCGGGGATCTCCGGCTCGTGGTTGAGCGTCAGGCCGATGTCGTCCAGGCCCTCCATGAGGCGCCAGCGCGTGTAGTCGTCGACCTGCGAACGGGACGACGACGTCGTCGCACACCACGGTGCGCCCGACGAGGTCGACGGTCACCTCGGTGCCCGGCCGGGTCTCGAGGACCTTCCAGATGAGCTCGATGTCCTCGGGCGCGACGACGGCGGCGAGCAGCCCCTGCTTGCCGGAGTTGCCGCGGAAGATGTCGGCGAAGCGGGACGACAGCACGACCCGGAAGCCGTAGTCCTTGAGGGCCCAGACGGCGTGCTCGCGCGAGGAGCCGGTGCCGAAGTCCGGGCCGGCGACGAGCACCGAGCCCGCCGAGTACGCGGGCTGGTTGAGGACGAACTCGGGGTCGCCGCGCCAGGCGGCGAACAGCGCGTCCTCGAAGCCGGTCCGGGTGACCCGCTTGAGGTACACGGCCGGGATGATCTGGTCGGTGTCGACGTTGCTGCGACGCAGCGGCACGCCGACGCCGGTGTGCTGGGTGAACTTCTCCATGGCGAAGGTGCTCCTGGTCTCAGGGGTCTCAGGCAGGTCTCAGCGGTCTCGGGCGTCGTCAGGCGTGGACGGGCTCGGGCGTGCGGGCGGCGTCGGGGCCGAGGTCGGCGACCGACGACAGCGTCCCGCGGATCGCGGTCGCCGCGGCGACCAGCGGGGACACCAGGTGGGTGCGCCCGCCCTTGCCCTGCCGGCCCTCGAAGTTGCGGTTCGACGTCGACGCGCTGCGCTCACCCGGGGCGAGCTGGTCGGGGTTCATGCCCAGGCACATCGAGCAGCCGGCGTTGCGCCACTCGGCGCCGAAGTCCGTGAAGATCCGGTCCAGGCCCTCGGCCTCGGCCTGCAGGCGGACCCGCGCCGAGCCGGGGACGACGAGCACGCGCAGCGACTCGGCCTTGTGCTTGCCCTCGATGACCTCGGCGACGGCCCGCAGGTCCTCGATCCGGCCGTTGGTGCACGAGCCGATGAACACGGTGTCGACCGCGATGTCGCGCAGCGGCATGCCCGGCGTGAGGCCCATGTACTCGATGGCACGCTCGGCGGTCTGGCGCTCGCCCGTCGTCCGGCGATCTCGGCCGGCACGGGGACCCGCGCCGAGAGCGGCAGGCCCTGGCCGGGGTTGGTGCCCCAGGTGACGAACGGCTCGAGGTCGTTCGCGTCGAGCACGACCTCGGCGTCGAAGACGGCGTCGTCGTCGCTGCGCAGCGTGCTCCAGTACTCGACGGCGGCGTCCCAGTCGGCGCCCTCGGGCGCGTGCGGGCGGCCCTGGAGGTACTCGAAGGTCGTCTCGTCGGGCGCGATCATGCCCGGCGCGAGCGCCGGCCTCGATCGACATGTTGCAGATCGTCATCCGCGCCTCCATCGACAGCGCCCGGATCGCCTCGCCGCGGTACTCGAGCACGTAGCCCTGCCCGCCGCCGGTCCCGATCTTGGCGATGACGGCCAGGATGATGTCCTTGGCGGTCGTGCCGGGCCGCAGGGCGCCGTCGACGGTGATCGCCATCGTCCGGAACGGGTTGAGCGGCAGCGTCTGGGTCGCCAGGACGTGCTCGACCTCGCTCGTCCCGATGCCGAACGCGAGCGCGCCGAACGCGCCGTGGGTCGAGGTGTGGGAGTCGCCGCAGACGACGGTCAGGCCCGGCATGGTCAGCCCGAGCTGCGGGCCCGACGACGTGCACGATGCCCTGGTCGGCGTCGCCCAGGGAGTGGATCCGGACGCCGAACTCCTTCGCGTTGTTGCGCAGCGTCTGGATCTGGGTGCGGCTCGTGGTGTCCGCGATCGGCCGGTCGATGTCCAGCGTCGGGGTGTTGTGGTCCTCGGTCGCGATGGTCAGGTCCGGCCGGCGCACCGGGCGGCCGGCGAGGCGCAGGCCCTCGAACGCCTGCGGGCTCGTCACCTCGTGGACGAGGTGCAGGTCGATGTAGAGCAGGTCGGGCGCGCCCTCGGTGCCCCGGCGCACGATGTGCGCGTCCCAGACCTTCTCCGCCAGCGTGCCGGCCATGTCCGTTCCGTCCCTTCGGTCGCGTCAGCCGGCCCTGTCCGGACCGGCACTTCGCTGCTCGCTACTTGCGTCTCAGTCCGCGAGACGCCAATATCGACCTATGGACAACTCTAGCGGAGTCGGCGTCCTGGACAAGGCCGCGTCGGTTCTCAGTGCGCTCGAAGCCGGGCCCGGCCACCCTCGCCCAGCTCGTCGCGGCCACCCACCTGGCCCGCCCCACCGCGCACCGGCTCGCCGTCGCCCTCGAGCACCACCGGCTGGTGACCCGCGACATGCAGGGTCGGTTCGTGCTCGGCCCGCGGCTGTCCGAGCTCGCGACCGCCGCCGGCGAGGACCGCCTGCTGGCCGCGGCCGGCCCCGTGCTCACCGCGCTGCGCGACCACACCGGCGAGAGCGCGCAGCTGTACCGCCGCCAGGGCGACCAGCGCATCTGCGTCGCCGCCGCCGAGCGACCGATCGGGCTGCGGGACTCGATCCCGGTCGGCGCGGCCCTGTCCATGCAGGCCGGGTCGGCCGCCCAGATCCTGCTCGCGTGGGAGGAGCCGGACCGGCTGCACCGCGGCCTGCAGGGCGCGAAGTTCACCGCCACGATCCTCTCCGGGGTCCGACGCCGCGGGTGGGCGCAGTCGGTCGTCCGAGCGCGAGCCCGGGGTCGCGTCGGTGTCCGCGCCGGTGCGGGGCCCGTCCGGTCGCGTCGTCGCCGCCGTCTCGATCTCCGGTCCGGTCGAGCGGCTGACCCGCCAGCCCGGCCGCCTGCACGCCGGCGCCGTCGTCGCCGCCGCGAACCGCCTCACCGAGGTGCTGCGGCGCACCGGCGAGTGAGCCGAACGGCGAAGGCCCGGTCACCGAGGTGACCGGGCCTTCACGTGCGTACCCCCGACCGGATTCGAACCGGCGCTACCGCCGTGAGAGGGCGGCGTGCTAGGCCGCTACACAACGGGGGCCTTGCAGCTGTCCGCGATCCAGCGGAGCCGATCTCGCGGGAACTACCGAGTGGAGACTGTACCGGACGATCTGGACTGCCTCGCGCTGGGGTACCAGGACTCGAACCTAGAATGACGGTACCAGAAACCGTTGTGTTGCCAATTACACCATACCCCATGGGGGTACATGCTCCCGCTGCCGTCGCGACCCACCGTGGTGGACGCCCGGCACCGGACCCCGTACCGGCAGACAACACTACCCGGTCCGACGGGAGGGTCAAAACCCGAGCGCCGGTGACCGGCGCGACGTGACGGAGCACACCTCAGATCCAGCCGTGCCGTTGCGCGACGTGCACGGCCTCGTGCCGGTTGGCCGCCCCGAGCTTGGTGGCTGCGGCCGACAGGTAGTTCCGCACGGTGCCCGGGCTCAGGTGGGCACGCTGGGCGATCTCCTCGACGCCCGCGCCGCCGGCGGCGAGCTCGAGGACGTCCGCCTCCCGCGGTGTCAGCGGCGACTCCCCCGCGCTGATGGCCTCGGCCGCCAGGGCTCCGGGTCGACGTACCGTCCCCCGGCGTGCACCTGCCGGACGACGTCGGCGAGCACGCGGGCCGACACGGTCTTGGGCAGGAACCCGGCGACGCCGGCGGTGAGGGCGCGCTTGAGGTGGCCGGGACGGCCGTGGCTCGTCACGACGACGCTGCGGCACCCCGGGACCTCGGCCGCGAGCCGCTGGGCCGCGGCGATGCCGTCCAGGCCCGGCATCTGCAGGTCGAGGACGGCGACGTCGGGCCGGTGCCGGCGGCCGGCGTCGACGGCCTCCGTCCCCGAAGCGGCCGTGGCGACGACCTCGAGGTCGTCCTCGAGGCCGAGCAGGCCGGCCAGGGCGTCGCGGATGAGGGTCTCGTCGTCGGCCAGGAGGATGCGGATCATCGTGGGCCCATGCTGTCAGCCGCCGTCGGTCGGCCGTCGGCCGGCCCCCGCAGGGGAGCACCGTCCGGCGGCGCCCCGAGCAGCGGGACCGTGGCCCGCAACGTGAAGCGGTCGCCGTCCGCGACCGTGGCGAGCGCGCCGCCCACCTCCGCGAGGCGCTCCGTGAGCCCGACCAGCCCGGACCGGGTCGTCCCGGGGTCCCGGCCGGGACGCCGTCGTTCGTGATGGTCAGCACGGCCGAGCGCGGTCCACCCGGACCGGCGCCGGCACCCGCGCCCGCAGCGGCCGGCACGCCGTCGGTGACGTCGAGGTCGATCGTGCAGCGGCGGGCGTGCGCATGCCGGACGACGTTCGTCACCGCCTCCCGGACGACCCACGCCAGGGCGCGCTGCACGTCGTCGGGCAGGGGGACGTCCTCCCCCACGACCCGGGTGTCGATGCCGGCGGAGCGCAGCACCGACCGGGCACCGGTGAGCTCGGCGGCGAGGTCGGCGGTGCGCAGTCCGGAGACGACCCCCCGCACCTCGCGCAGCGACTCCTGCGCCAGCTCGCGCACCTCGGCCATCTGCTCGACGGCGCCGTCCTGCCCGCGCCGGGCCAGCTCGGCGGCGAGCTCGCTCTTCACCGCGATCGCGGAGAGCGTCCGGCCGACGACGTCGTGCAGGTCCCGGGAGAACCGCAGTCGCTCCTCGGCCACGGCGAGCTGCGCGTGCACCGTCCGGGACCGCTCCTGCTCCCAGACCACGCCGAGCATCCAGCCCGAGATCCGGAAGCTGAGTGCCATGCCCCACACCACGAGGGTGCAGACCACCCCGACGACCCAGGCCTCGCCGGGGCCGCCGACCTCGCCCACGATCTCGGCGACCGCCACGACCGCGCCGATGACCACGGCGGCCGCGAGGAGGATGCGCGAGCCCAGCAGGGGCGACACCGCGAGGAGCGCGACGACGAGCGCGAGCAGGAGTGCCAGCGAGCGGACCGGCTGGTCGACGTCACCGACCGCCGGCAGGACGACGACCGCCAGCGCGAGGCAGGCGGTCGTCGTGCCGGCCAGCACGACGAGCCACGGCCGGGACAGCGGTGCCCCCGCGACCAGGCGGACGAGGGTCCCGCGCACGACGCCGATCGCGGCGACGGTCTGCCCCCCGACGAGCGCGACGAACGCCGTGCCGGCCGGGCCGGCGAGCCCGCCCGCGATCGACACGGCGACCAGCGGCGCGCTGGCGAGCAGCAGGTACAGCGTCCACCTGGTGTAGGCGTCCACCCGCTGCGGGTCGGTCTGGCGCTGCCAGGCGGTGAGCATGCCGGTCATGCGCTCACCCTCGCAGGTGGTCGGGCGCGTCCGGGCGGCGCGCTCAGCGGCGGGGCTCCCACCGCATCCAGCGCCGCGACGCCACCACCCCGAGCGCCGTCCAGGCGAGGAGGCAGACGACCGGCTGGCCGACGGTCGCCATCACCGTGCCGCCGGCCGGCCCGGCGCCGAGACCCGCCCCGAGCAGCGTCACGACCGGGGCCATCGGCGTCCAGGCCGCGACGGTGCCCACGACGTCCGGCAGGGCGTCCAGCGGGACGGTGAACCCGGAGAGCACCATCGTCAGCATGATCACCGGCAGGGTGGTCAGCTGCGCGGACTCGACGGTGCGGGTCAGGCCCGAGCTGACCACGGCGAGGAGCACGAACACGACCGTCCCACCGGCGAGGGCGACCGCGAGCCACAGCGGGTTCGTCACCGGGGGCAGCGTGAACCACACGCCGACGGCGACGACGCCCAGCGCGAGCTGGCCCAGGACGATGACCACGGCGGGCGTCGCGCACGCCGCGACGACCTCGACGGCCGACACCTGGCCGGTGAGCAGCCGCTTGAGGACGAGCTCCTCGCGACGCGCGACGAGCGTGGTCGTGAGGTTGTAGTAGACGACGAACACGAGGGCGATCGCGGTGAGGGACGTCAGCAGGAACGTCGCGGTCGCCACCGCACCGCCACCGCCGCCCGGGAGGCTGCCGGCACCGATCCAGGCGAGGAACGCGACGGTCGCGGGGGCGACGGCGAGGGCGTTGAACAGCGTCGTGCGGTTGCGGACGAGCAGCAGGATCTCGGCACGGGCCAGCGACCAGACGCGTGCGGCGGGTGTCGCGCGGCGGGGTGCGGCTGCGGTGGCGGGTGGCGGGGTGGTGGTCGGGGCGGTCATCTCGGGGCCCTTCGGTCGGTGCGGTCCGGGGTCATGGGCGCAGGGGCGGGCGCGATCGCCCGCGGCGGGTGGCGGTCCGGCGCCGTCAGGCCGCCACCGCCCGGCGCGGGCGGGCGCCGGCGTCGCCGGTCGCGCCACCCGCTCCCCCGCCGCCGCCCGCTCCCCCGCCGACGCCGTCGCCCGCGGCCACAGCCAGGAAGGCGCGCTCGAGCGACGCGGGGCTGGCGTCGAGGTCGGTGAGGGTCGCCCCGGCGTCGCTCGCGTGCACGAGCAGCCGGGTGAGGGTCGCCTGGAGATCGGTGGTGGTCAGCTCGACGCCGGTCGCGCCGGACCGGGGCGGGCCGGCCAGCGCGGGGAGCGCGGCGAGGCGGGCGGGGTCGCGCAGGTCCGGCGCGGCGGTGCGGTAGCGGATGCGGGCGGGCTCGCCGGCGACGATGTCCGCGACCGTGCCGGCCCGCACGATCCGTCCGGCGTCCATGATCGCGAGCCGGTCCGCGAGCCGCTCCGCCTCCTCGAGGTAGTGGGTGGTGAGGACGACCGTGGTGCCGTCGTCGAGCAGGCGACGCACGAGCTCCCACGCGTCACGCCGCGACTGCGGGTCGAGGCCGGTGGTCGGCTCGTCGAGGAACAGCACCTCGGGGCGGCCCAGGAGCGCCAGCGCGAGGTCGAGCCGGCGGCGCTCCCCGCCGGACAGCGACTTCACCGGCACGCTCCCCCGGCCGCGCAGGCCGACGAGCTCCAGGCACTCCTCGACCGGGAGCGGGTCGCCGAGGGTCCCGGCCCAGGTGCGGGCGGTCTCCAGGGTGGTGAGGTCGGCCGGGAAGCCGGCCTCCTGCAGCATGATCCCGGTCCGCGGACGGACCCGGGCGCGGTGGCGGAAGGGGTCGAGGCCGAAGACGCGCACCTGGCCGGCGGTCGCGGGCGCGAGGCCCTCGACCACCTCGAGCAGCGACGTCTTGCCGGCGCCGTTGGTGCCCAGCAGCGCGAACAGCTCGCCGCGGCGCACGTGCAGGTCGACACCGCGGACGGCGTCGAACGACTCCCGGCCCTGCCCGTAGGTGCGGATCAGGCCCTGGACGGTGATCACGGGTTCGGTGTGCATGCCTCCACGCTCCCGCCGGTCGCGGGCCGGGGGCAGTGCCGGCCGTCACCGGCTGCGGTGCGGTCCGCACGGGACGGGCATGACAGATGTCATGCCCACGGGCGGGGACGCCGCTGCACGACCGCTCGCAGGACCGCTCGCAGGACGGCTCGCACGCAGGCGCGCTGGTCAGGCCTCCGGGGCGGCGTCGGCCGGCTCGAGCTCGAGCGCATCGGCGAGCCCGTCCAGGCCGTGGATCACCAGGACGTCCGCGACGGCGACGTCGTGCTCGGTGACCGGCACGCGGCGCGGTCCGGGGCGGTCCAGCCAGACGCCGACGAGGCCGGCGGTGCGGGCCGCGACGGCGTCGACGTCGAGCTCGTCCCCCACGTAGGCGGTCCGCGCCGGGTCGGTCCCGAGCAGGCGGCACGCCTCGGTGAAGACCCGCGGGTCGGGCTTGCCGAACCCGAGCGTGTCGACGCCGACGAGCATCGGCACGAGGTCGGCCAGGCCGACCCGCTCGAGCTTGAGGCTCTGGTAGTCGACCGACGCGTTGGACAGCGCGCCGACCGCGATGCCCAGGCCCCGCAGCTCCCGCACGGCACCGGCGGCGTCGGGGTGCGGCTCCCACGCCGTGCGGAAGGCCTCCTCGAACACCTCGTCCCAGGTCGTGAAGCCGTCGTCGTCCAGCACGGAGCCGCCGAACGCCGCGTGCATGACGTTGGCCCGGGCCAGGCGCTGCTCGCGGTAGTCGGCCTCGCCGCGGGTGTACCGCCCGTAGTGGCCCTCGGGGTCCGCCCGCCAGTGCGAGAGCAGCTCGGGGTGCCGGTGCGACGGCAGGTCGGGCAGGTAGCGCTCGCCGACGACCGCGAGGGCCGCCGCGAACGCCCCCCGGGTGTCCACGAGCGTGTCGTCGATGTCGAACAGGACGCCGTCGATCCTCGGGGTGGTCATGCCGGCGCCGAGCGAGGCGTCGGCCGCGAGCCGGTCCCGCAGCGCGCGGATCCGGGCGACCGACGCGTCCTTGCCGAGGATCTCCATCGACTCGAACAGTGGCGGCGACACCCGGCGGCCCGACACGGCGGTGCGCAGCGGCGCGAACGCGAACCGGGGCTTGATGCCCAGGCCTTCGACGATCGCCGCCCGGAGCGCCTCCTGCACCGGCTCGGCGGTGAACGCGTCCGCCGCGATCGGCTCCAGCGCCGCGAGGGCGGCGTCGAGGACCGACGGCGCCTCGTCGCGCAGGGCGGCCAGCGCCTCGGGCTCGAGCGCGACGGCGTCGTCGGCCACGAAGAAGAAGCCGAGCATGCCGGGCGCCTCGCCCAGCAGGGTCATCCGCTCCTGGACCAGCGGCGTGCCGGCGTCGAGGAGCGCCCGGTGCTCGGGCCGCAGGTCGGCGTAGGAGTCCGCGGCGACGACGCCGGCCCGGTGCAGGTACGGGACGATCCGGTCCCGCAGCTCCTCGAGCGGCATGAGCCGGACGTGGGCGGCGTTGATCGCCTCGGCCTTCTTGACGTCGAACCGGGCCGGGTTCGGGTTGACGTCGGCGATGTCGAACGCCGCGACGAGCTCGTCCACGGTGAAGATGTCGCGATCCGGGCCGATGCCCCACCCGAGCAGCGCGAGGTAGTTGAGCAGCCCCTCCGGGGTGAACCCGCGCTCGCGGTGCAGGAAGAGGTTCGACTCGGGGTCGCGCTTGGACAGCTTCCGGTTGCCCTCGCCCATGACGTACGGCAGGTGGCCGAACACCGGCATGACGCGTCGCGACGCCGATCTCGAGCAGCGCGCGGTAGAGCACCACCTGGCGCGGCGTCGAGGACAGCAGGTCCTCCCCGCGCAGCACGTGCGTGATGCCCATGAGCGCGTCGTCGACCGGGTTGACCAGCGTGTACAGCGGCTGGCCGTTGCCGCGGACGATGACGTAGTCCGGCACGGACCCGGCCCGGAAGGTCACGTCGCCGCGCACGAGGTCGGTGAACGTGACGTCGTCGTCCGGCATGCGCAGGCGCAGGGAGGGCACCCGTCCCTCGCGGCGGTAGGCGTCCTTCTGCTCGGGCGTCAGGTGCCGGTCGTACGCCGTCGTAGCCGAGCTTGGGGTCGCGGCCGGCGGCCCGGTGCCGCGCCTCGATCTCCTCGGGCGTCGAGAAGGACTCGTAGGCGTACCCGCCCTCGACGAGGCGCGCGACCACGTCGCGGTACAGGTCCATCCGCTGCGACTGGCGGTACGGCTCGTGCGGCCCGCCGACCTCGACGCCCTCGTCCCAGTCGAGCCCGAGCCACCGCAGCGCGTCGAGCAGCTGGCGGAAGCTCTCCTCGCTGTCCCGGGCGGCGTCGGTGTCCTCGATCCGGAAGACGAACGTGCCGCCGACGTGGCGCGCGTACGCCCAGTTGAACAGGGCCGTGCGGATCAGCCCGACGTGCGGGGTCCCGGTCGGCGAGGGGCAGAACCGGACGCGGACGTCGGCGCCGGTCACGGGCACGCCGGCGGGCAGCGGGTCGGGCACGGACGGGCTGTCGGGGGGTGCTGAGGTCACCGCGTCAGCGTAGTGGCGCGGCTCAGGCGCGTCGGATGACCGGGTTGCGCAGGACGCCGATCTCCTCGACCTCGATCTCGACGACGTCGCGGTGGACGATCGGCCCGACGCCGGCCGGCGTGCCGGTGAGGATGACGTCGCCGGGCAGCAGCGTGAAGATCTCCGACACGTAGGAGATCAGGTACGGGACGTCGAAGATCAGCTGGGACGTCCGGCCGTCCTGCTTGGTCTCGCCGTTGACCCGGGCGGTGACCCCGAGGTCGTCGACGTCCAGGCCGGTGACGATCCACGGCCCGAGCGGGCACGAGGAGTCGAACCCCTTGCCGCGGGTCCACTGGCCGTCGGACTTCTGCACGTCCCGGGCGGTGACGTCGTTCGCGGCGGTGTAGCCGAACACGTGCTCGAGCGCCCGCTCGGGGGTGACGTCCTTGACGACCTTGCCGATGACGACGGCGAGCTCGGCCTCGTGGTGGACGTTGCTCGAGTACGGGGGCAGCACGATGGGGTCGTCCGGGCCGATCACCGACGTGTTCGGCTTGAGGAAGACCAGCGGGGCGCTCGGGACCTCGTTGCCGAGCTCGGCGGCGTGGTCGGCGTAGTTGCGGCCGATGCCGATGACCTTCGAGCGCGGGATCACCGGCGCGAGGAGCCGCACCGCGTCGTCGGCGAGCGGGACCTCCTCGCCGGTCGGCTGGACCGGCGTGTAGATGGGGTCGCCGGTGAGCACGACGAGGCGCTCGGACCCCTTCGGACCGTCGACGAGGGCGTACCGGGGGTCGCCCCCGGTGGTGAACCGAGCGATGCGCATGGGTCCAGAGCCTAGGCGCGGGCGACGACCTCGCCGTGCAGGACCGCGAACCAGCCGTCGTCGTGCGTCCCCCACTGGCGCCAGCCGTCGGCGAGGTGCTCGAGGGCGACGTCGTCGGCGAGGCCGTGCGCGACCGCCTGCCGGGCGAAGTTCGACTCCGTGCAGCGCTCCGCCCACAGGCCCGACCACCAGACGCGGTCCTCCGGCGTGGCGTAGCACCAGACGCCCGCGCCGGGGGCCACCCCGGCCGGCTCGAAGCCCGCCTCGAGGACCCAGGAGAGCAGCATGCGGCCGGCATCGGACTGGACGCGGTTCGCCTCGGCGACCTCCTGGTAGAGCGCACGCCACTCGTCCAGCCCGTCCGACGGCGGGTACCAGGTCATGGCGGAGTAGTCGGCGTCGCGGACGGCGACGATGCCGCCCGGGCGGGTGACACGCCGCATCTCGCGCAGGGCCGCCACCGGGTCGGTGAGGTGCTGGAGCACCTGGTGGGCGTGGACGACGTCGAAGGCGTCGTCCTCGTACGGCAGCGCGTTGACGTCGCCGGCCTGGAAGGTCACGTTCGCGGCCCCGGCGGCCCGGGCGGCCTCCCGCGCCATCTCGACGACGACCTCCGACCGGTCCAGCCCGACGACCTCGCCGGGCGCGACCCGGGAGGCCAGGTCGATCGTCACCGTGCCCGGCCCGCACCCGACGTCGAGGAGCCGCTGCCCGGGCAGGAGGGACGGCAGGAGGTAGGCGGCCGAGTTCTGCGCGGTGCGCCAGCGGTGGGAGCGCAGCACGCTCTCGTGGTGCCCGTGGGTGTAGGTGTCCTGGCTCACCCGACCAGTAGGCCGGTCGGCGGCGCAGAGTTCAAGCGGCGGGACGCTCCGTACCGGCACGTGAGACCGCAGGGGGATGCTCCCGGACGGCTCGCTGCACCGGCCGCCCCGGTGCCGGGGCACAGCCGGGCACCGGGCGGGCTCGGGGCGGGCACAGGGCGCGTACAGGGTCGGGTCGTACGCTGGCCGGCGTGGAACGGATCGTCGGCGTGGATGTGGCCCGCGGGATCGCGGTGCTCGGGATGATGTCCGCCCACGTCGGCGTGGCCGGTCCGGACCTGTGGTCGACGGACGGATGGCTCGGCATCGCCGACGGCCGCTCGGCCGCCCTCTTCGCCGTGCTCGCCGGGCTCTCCATCGCCCTGATCAGCGGCGGCCCCCACCCGGTCACCGGGTCGCGGCTCGCCCAGGCCCGCGTCCGGATCCTCGTCCGCGGGGCGCTGCTGCTGCTCCTGGGCACGTTCCTCAGCGCGCTCGGGACGCCGATCGCGGTGATCCTCCAGGTCTACGGCGTGCTGTTCGCGCTCTCCCTGCCGGTCCTGCGGGTGCCGCCGGCCGGGCTCGCGGCGCTCGCGGTGGGCGTCGGGATCGGCGGACCGGCCCTGTGCTTCGCCCTCACCGACGCCCTGACCGCCGCGGGCGACCCGCCCACCGGGCTCCTCGAGCTGCTCGTCGCCGGCTACTACCCGGCCGGCGTCTGGCTCGCGTACCTGCTCGCCGGCATGGCGGTCGGCCGCTCGGACCTCCGGTCCCCGGCGCTGCGCACGCGCCTGGCCGTGCTCGGCGTGCTGCTCGGCGCGATCGGGTACGGCGGCGGCGTCCTCGCGACCCGGCTCGCCGCCGGGCAGCCGGCGGGCGTCCGGGCGCTGCTGAGCACGGAGCCGCACAGCGACTCCACGTTCGAGGTGATGGGCAACATCGGGGTCGCCCTCCTGGTGGTCGCGATCTGCCTCGTCGCGGCGGACCGGTTCCCGCAGGTCGTCGTCCCGCTCGCGGCGACCGGGGCGCTGGCGCTCACCGCGTACACGACGCACATCGTCGTGATCTTCGTGCTGGGTCCGGCGGTCGTCCGCGAGCCGCAGGTCGACGTGCACCTCGGGTTCCTCCTGGTGACCCTCGTCCTCACCACGCTGTGGCGCGCGACCCTCGGTCGTGGCCCGCTGGAGCGCGCCCTGCACGCGGCGTCCGTCGGTGTGGCGGCGTCGGTCCTGGACGGCCCGGACCGGCGCCCGTCCGCCGCTCAGGGCCAGACGAGCCCCGACTCCCAGCCGTCGGCGCCCCGCCGGTAGACGACCCGGGTGTGCGCCCGGCCGGGGTCGCCCTGCCAGAACTCCGCCTCGTCCGGCACGACCTCGTAGAGCACCCACTCCGCGAGCACCGTGCCCGGCTCGCGCTCGACCCGCTCCCGCGCGTCGGCCATCGCCCGCGCGAGCTCGGCCGGTGACCCGAGCGGCTCGCCCGGCCGGGTCGCCAGCCCGGCGGCCCGGGACGCCGGTGAGCGGGCCAGGAAGTCGGCGGCGGACACCTCGGCGCCCAGCGACCGCACCGGACCCGCGAGGCGGACCTGCCGCCCCTGCTCCCGCCAGTAGAACGACAGCGCGGCGCGCGGGTTCGCGGTGAGGTCCGTGCCCTTGCGGCTCCGGGCGTCCGTCGCGAACCGCCAGCCGCCCCCGCGCACGTCGTGCAGGACCACCACGCGCGACGACGGGCGGCCCGCGGCGTCCGCGGTCGCGACCGTCACCGCGTGCGGCTCGCGCACGCCGGCCGCGACCGCCTCGCGCAGCCAGCGGACGAACTGGGCCTCGGGCGTCGGGGCGACGTCGTCCGCGTCGAGGGCGGGCAGGTCGCCCTCGAAGACGCGCAGGGAGGAGAGCAGGTCGCGGATGCCGTCGGGGTGATCGGTGCTCACGGGCTGCCCTTCGTCGGTGGCTGTCGGGTGGCTGTCGGGCCGAGGTCGACCCTAGTTCGACGACGCCGGGCCCGGGCCGGGGCCGGGCTCCGGGTCGGGAGGAGGCTGCGCGCGGGGCGGGACGCGGGCGCGCCTACCCTGGGCACGTGACGATCGAGGCGCGGGCGCGCACCACCGTGACGCTGCCCGCGGATGCGTGGCTGCCGCTCGCCACCGCTCACGCCGAGCGCGCGGACGCACTCACCGCCGGCTATGTCGACCGCCGGTCGCGGGGCGAGCGGCACGCGATCGACGACTTCCTCTACGAGTACTACGGCACGCGTCCCGCGCACCTGCGCCGCTGGCACCCCGGGCCCGGCACCGCGCTCGCCGGGCACCGCCGAGCAGACGGCGTCGCACGCGTCGTGGCGCTGGTACCGCCGGACCGGCGCGGGCGTGACCCTCGACGTCGCGGGGTTCCTCGCCGAGCGCGGCGAGACCGTGGCGTACATCCGGACGCTGCTCGCCGCGACCGCGTCGCGTCCGGCGCACGTCGGCTGCCTCGGGCTCCACGAGTGGGCGATGGTCTACCGGCAGGACGACGCCCGGCGCCGCCACACGCTGCCCCTGCGGCTCGGTCGCGCGGGGACGGACGCCGTCGTGGAGGCGCACCCCGTGCGGTGCAGCCACTTCGACGCGTTCCGCTTCTTCACCCCGGACGCCGTCGGGCTCAACCGGCTGCAGCCGAGCCGCGTGACGCAGCCGGCGATGGAGCAGCCCGGCTGCCTGCACGCGAACATGGATCTGCTCAAGTGGGCGACGAAGCTCGGCCCGGCCGTCCCGGGCGACGTCCTGCTGGACACCTTCGCCCTGGCGCGCGAGATCCGCACGCTGGACATGCAGGCGTCGCCGTACGACGTGACGTCGCTCGGCGAGGCGGCGGTGGCGATCGAGACCCCCGAGGGCCGCGGCGAGTACGTCGCGCGCCAGCGGGGGTTCGCCGACCGGTCGGCCGTCCTGCGGGACCGGCTGCTCGCGGTGTGCGCCGGGCTGCTCGGCGACGCACCGTCCGGGGACGCACTGCCGGGCGGCGCGCGGTCCGGCGACACCCTGGGCGCCGCCGGACCGTCGTCGCCCGTCGCCTGAGTTCGGCTGAGGTCGGCTGAGGTCGGCTGAGGTCAGCTGAGGTCCATACCGGTCACGCGGGTGTCGTAGCGGGACCAGCTCCGGCCGTCGATCGGGCTGACGAACTGCGAGTCCACCGTCCCGGCCGCGGTGTCGATCTCGACGAGGCGGACCGGGTTGGACGACCGCGAGTGGAACGTCCCGAGGAACGACACGATCCGGTTGCCGTGCCGGCCGACATCGACCCGGCTCGTCGCGGTGCCGACGTGGCCGGAGAACACCATCCGGATGTTCGGGTAGACCGAGATGAGCCGGTCGTACAGGACGCGCGGGGACGTGGCGCCGTACTCGTGCCGCCGGGAGATCGAGCCGTCGGACCGCAGGTAGGAGTGCGTCTGGACGACGACGAGGCGGTCCGGGTGCGCGGCGACGACGTCCCGGGCCCACTCGACCACCGCGCGGCGCGGCCACAGCTCGAGCGTGAGGACCATCCAGTCCTCGCCGCCGGCGGAGAACAGCTGGACGGTGTTGTCGACCTTCCCGGGCTCGAACACGCCTTCCGGTGAGAACCGGCTCGCCGGGAAGTAGCGGTTGAACGTCCGGGTGTCGCGGACCTGTCGCTTCGTGTCGCCCCCGGGCACGGCGCTGCCGCCGACGGCGACGGCGGCGGTGTCGTGGTTGCCGATCGCGACCGCGGTGGGCACGCCGGCGTCGTCGAGCACCTTCATCGCGGCGCTCGCGCGCTCGTACTGCGCGTGGCCGGGGGTGTCCCAGGAGACGACGTCGCCGGTGTGCAGCGCGAAGCGGAGGTCCAGCGCGTCGCGGTTGCGGACCAGCCACCGGTTGCGCTGGGCGAAGAGGTCGTCGCCGAAGACCTCGTACTGGGTGTCGGGCAGGACGGCGATGGTGAAGGTCCGTGTCGCCGGTCTCCCCCGCGGGCCGGCGGTCCCGGGGGCGCCGGGGGTGCGGGGACGGGCGGCGGGACCGGGCGGGGGTCCGCCGGGGGCGCCGCGTCGGCCGCGGGCGGCGCCGCCCAGAACTTCACGCCCTCGTGCGCCAGCCGGCCGCCTCGAGCGCGCGGCGCTGGTCGTCGCTCGGCCGCGAGGCGGTGCAGGTCGCCCTTGAGGTAGCGGTGGACGGGCACGCCGCACGCGACGGGCTCCGTCGAGGCGTAGAAGTCGACCTGCTGGTACCGGTAGCCGTAGAGCCGCTCGGCCGTTGCGGCGGCCGCGCTCGGTGAGGATCCAGAGGAAGTCGCCGGTGTCCGGCTGGTACATCCGGTGGACGGGCGACAGGCCCGCGGCCGGGGACGTGGCGGCGCGGAAGACGACACCCCGGGCCTCGGTGAACCCGAACCGCGCGGCCTTGACGACCTCGCCGGGGAACGTGCTCACCAGGCTCGAGCCCGAGCCGGGCTGGTCGGCTCCGTGGACGTCGACGGTCATCGCCGCGCACGCGGCCGCGCCGGCCGCCTCCGGCGAGGCGGTGGAGGCGGTGGAGGCGACGTCGACGGTCGTCCCGAGGGGCGCCGCGACGGCGGCCGGGGCGAGCGCGACGCTCGCCCCGACGAGCAGCGAGGTGAGCGTGACCCGCCGGCGGTCCGGGTGTCTCAAGGGTGTGCCTCCAGGCTCGGGGATGCGGTTGCGTCGAGATGACCGGCGAAGGACACGCGCCGCCCGGGTCGGGGCGCCGTCGGCGTCCTCCGTCCGGAGGATGAGGGCGGCGCCGTCCGGACCCGGCCCGACGGGCCGGCGAGCGATGGAGGGCGCAGCGAGACAGCTACGGGTCACAGCATGCGGGCAGCGGGCGCGACTTGCATCATCGGGTCCGGCACGTCCGCGCACTCCGGCGCCGACCGGGGACAATGGGCGTCGATGAGCCCCGACCCGAGCGCCACCCTGACCGCGCGCCTGCCCGCCGACCGTGACGACCCCGACGCGCTCCACGACGCGTTCCTGGGTTGGGCCGCCGACCAGGGGCTCACGCTCTACCCGGCGCAGGCCGAGGCGCTGCTCGAGCTCGTCACGGGGTCGCACGTGATCCTGGCCACGCCGACCGGGTCCGGCAAGTCGCTGGTCGCCGTCGCCGCGCACTTCGTCGCGCTCGCCCAGGGCCGCCGGACGTTCTACACCGCGCCGCTCAAGGCGCTGGTCAGCGAGAAGTTCTTCGCCCTGGTGGCGGCGTTCGGCTCCGAGAACGTCGGCATGATGACCGGCGACTCGGCGGTCAACCCCGGCGCCCCGATCATCTGCTGCACCGCGGAGATCCTCGCGAACCACGCCCTGCGCACGGGCGGCACGCCGGCACGGACGCGCTCACGGTCGAGGCCGCGCCGGGTCCCACGCGGCACACCGGGCGCACGGGGCGCACGGGATCGGCCACGGCGCCGACGTCGGGCAGGTCGTCATGGACGAGTTCCACTTCTACGCCGACCCGCAGCGCGGCTGGGCGTGGCAGGTGCCGCTGCTCGAGCTGCCGCACACCCAGTTCCTGCTCATGTCCGCGACCCTCGGCGACGTCTCGTTCTTCGCCGAGGACATCGAGCGGCGCACGGGCACGCCCGTCGCCGTCGTCGCGCACGCCGAGCGACCCGTCCCGCTGACCTTCGCGTACGCGATCGAGCCGCTGCACGAGCTCATCGAGGAGCTGGTCCGGACGCGCCGGGCGCCGGTCTACGTCGTCCACTTCACGCAGGCGGCCGCGGTCGAGCGCGCGCAGGCGATGCTCTCGATGAACGTCGCGACGCGCCAGGAGCGTGACGTGATCGCCGACGAGCTCGGCGACTTCCGGTTCGGGCCCGGCTTCGGCCGGACGCTGTCCCGGCTGCTGCGCCACGGGGTCGGCGTCCACCACGCCGGCATGCTGCCCAAGTACCGCCGGGTCGTGGAGCGGCTCACCCAGAAGGGCCTGCTCAAGGTCGTCTGCGGGACGGACACCCTCGGCGTCGGCATCAACGTGCCGATCCGCACGGTGCTGCTGACGTCGCTCGTGAAGTACGACGGCGTCCGGATGCGGCACCTCACCGCGCGCGAGTTCCACCAGGTCGCCGGACGGGCCGGCCGCGCCGGGTACGACACGGTCGGCGAGGTCATCGTCCTCGCGCCCGACCACGTCATCGAGAACCGCAAGCTGCTCGAGCGCGCGGGCGACGACCCGAAGAAGCTCAAGAAGATCGTCCGGAAGAAGGCGCCCGAGGGCTCGGTCAACTGGACCGACAAGACCTTCGAGCGGCTGCGCGACGCCGATCCCGAGCCGCTGACCTCGAGCTTCGCGGTGTCGCACGCGATGGTGCTCAACGTCCTGGCGCGCCCGGGCGACCCGGTCGAGGCCATGACCCGGCTGCTGACCGACAACCACGAGCCCGAGTCGGCGCGCGGCCGCCACGTCCGCCGGGCGATCGCGGTCTACCGGTCGCTGCGCGCGGCGGGCGTCGTCGAGCGCGTCCCCCGCCCGGACGGCCGCGGCCGGACCGTCCGGCTCACGGTCGACGTGCCGGCCAACTTCGCGCTCAACCAGGCGCTGTCGCCGTTCGCGTTCGCGGCGCTCGAGCTGGTCGACGCCGCCTCGCCGTCGGCCGCGCTGGACACCGTCTCCGTCATCGAGGCGACCCTCGACGACCCTCGCCAGGTGCTCGTCGCGCAGGAGAAGCGGGCCCGCGGCGAGGCCGTCGCGGCGATGAAGGCCGAGGGCTACGACTACGAGGAGCGGATGGCGGTCCTGGAGGACATCCACCACCCGCAGCCGCTCGCCGAGCTGCTCACCGCGGCGTTCGCGACCTACCGGCAGACCAACCCGTGGGTGGCCGACCTCGAGCTGTCCCCGAAGTCCGTCGTCCGCGACATGCACGAGCGCACGATGACCTTCGCCGAGTACGTCTCCTTCTACGGGCTCGAGCGCACCGAGGGCGTGCTGCTGCGCTACCTCGCCGACGCCTACCGGGCGCTGCGCCAGACCGTCCCCGAGGAGGGCCGCACCGAGGAGCTCGCCGAGCTCGTGGAGTGGCTGGGCGAGCTCGTCCGCCGCACCGACTCGAGCCTGCTCGACGAGTGGGAGCGCCTGCGCCACCCCGACGAGGCGGGCGCCCACCGCACGGACGCAGTGCCCGGGGCTGGACACCGACCGACGAGTCCGCCCGGCCGATCACCGCCAACCCGCGGGCGTTCCGCGCCCTGGTCCGTAACGCGCTGTTCCGCCGGGTCGACCTGGCCGCCCGCGAGGACTACCGCGGTCTCGGCGCGCTCGACGGCGCCGCGGGCTGGGACGCCGACGCCTGGCGGACCGCCCTCGACCCGTACTTCGACGAGCACGACCGCGATCGGGATCGGACCGGATGCCCGCGGCCCGGCGCTGCTGATCGTCACCGAGCGGCCCGCGCACGCGCGCGGGACGTGGGAGGTGCGCCAGATCCTCGACGACCCGGCCGACGACCACGACTGGCGGATCGACGCCATCGTCGACCTCGCGGCGAGCGACGCGGCGGGCGAGGTCGTGCTGGTGGTGACCGCGGTCGGACGGCTGTAGTCCCACTCAGGGCAGCCTGGCCTTCGGTGACGCGCGGACGACGCCTGCCTACCCTGGCGCAGGATGACGGCCGCCTCGTGGGGCGAGGCCCACACCCGCACCGAGCCCCACCACCCGGACACCGCCGCCCGGCTGAACCGGCTCCGGGCGGGCGTCCTCGGCGCGAACGACGGGATCGTGTCCGTCGCAGGCGTCGTCGTCGGCGTCGCGGGCGCCACCTCGGACCGGCCCGCGATCGCGATCGCCGGCGCGGCGGCCCTCGCCGCCGGGGCGCTGTCGATGGCGGTCGGGCGAGTACGTGTCGGTGTCGAGCCAGCGCGACTCCGAGCGGGCGCTGCTCGACCTCGAGCGCCGCGAGCTCGCCGAGGCGCCCGACGAGGAGCTCGAGGAGCTCGTCGACCTGCACCGCGCCACGGGCCTGTCCGACGGTCTGGCGTGGGCTGTGGCCCGCGAGCAGACCGCCCACGACGCGCTCGCCGCGCACGCCCGGGTCGAGCTCGGCATCGACCCCGACGCCCTGGTCAACCCGTGGCACGCCGCGTTCGCCTCCCTCGTCGCCTTCCTCGCCGGTGGGGTGCTGCCGCTGGTCGCCGTGCTCATCCCGACGGTCGCCGCGCGCGTCCCGGTGACCGTCGTGGCCGTGCTCGGCGCGCTGGCCCTCACCGGGCTGCTCGGGGCGCGCCTGGGCCGGGCACCGGCGCGGGCCGCGGTCGCGCGCAACCTGCTCGGCGGCGGGCTGGCGATGGGCATCACCTTCGGCGTGGGCACGTTGGTCGGGCTCGCGGTCTGAGGGCTGCCCGTACGCTGCCCGGGTGGTGAAGAAGCCCCGGTCGGCGCAGGCCGGCACCCCCGCCCTGGTCGCCCTCGAGGCGGCGGGCGTCCCGCACACCGCGCATGCCTACGACCACGACCCGGCGAGCGACGTCGGCTACGGGCTCGAGGCCGCCCAGGTGCTCGGCGTGCCGCCCGAGCAGGTCTTCAAGACCCTCATGACGACCGTCGACGGCCAGCTCACGGTCGCCGTCGTCCCGGTGACCGGCCTCCTCGACCTCAAGGCGCTCGCCGGCGCCGTCGGGGGCAAGCGGGCCGCGATGGCCGACCGGGCCGTCGCCGAGCGGGTGACGGGCTACGTGCTGGGCGGGATCTCGCCGCTCGGGCAGCGCAGCGCGCACCCCACCGTCGTCGACGAGTCGGTCGAGCTGTTCGACACGGTGTTCGTCTCGGGCGGACGGCGTGGGCTCGACGTCGAGCTCGCGCCGGTCGACCTCGTCGCCCTGACCCGGGCGGTCGTCGCGCCGATCGCCCGCGACTGACCGCCGGCCGCGGCGCGAGCCGGAGGCGCCGAGGACCGGTCAGGGACCGGTCGAGAGCCGGTCTAGGGTTCACGCCATGACCGCCGACGACGACGCCCCGGGCGCGCCCGGCGTCCCGGACCGGCTCATGGCGGTCCACGAGCGGCTGCTCGCGGCCGAGCGGTCCGCGGGCCGGCCGGCCGGGTCGGTCGACCTCCTGCTCGCGACCAAGACCGTCGCCGTCCCGCTCGTGCGGGCAGCGGTCGCCGCGGCGCCCGGCCTCGGCGGGCGCCGGGTGCTGCTGGGCGAGAACCGGGTGCAGGAGCTCGTCGCCAAGGGCCCCGAGCTCGCCGACCTCGCCGCGGAGCTCGGCACCGGGCTGCACCTCATCGGTCACCTGCAGTCCAACAAGGTCGCCGCGGCCCTGCGGTGGGCGTCGTGCGTGCAGAGCGTCGACTCCCTCCCGCTGGCCCGGCGCCTCGCCGCCCGCGCGTCCGACGACGGCCGCCCGCTCGACGTCCTGCTGCAGGTCAACGTGTCGGGCGAGCCGACGAAGTTCGGGCTCGAGCCGGACGACGCCGTCGAGGTCGCCCGCGCCGTGGCGGCGCTCGACGGGCTGCGGCTGCGGGGCTTCATGACGATCGGCGCCAACTCCCCCGACGACGCCGTCGTGGCGGCCGGGTACGCGCGCCTGCGGGCGGTCCGGGACGCCGTCCACGGGACGGGCGCACCCGGGACGCGGGACGCGTCGGAGCTCTCGATGGGCATGAGCGGGGACCTCGAGGTCGCGATCGCGCAGGGCGCCACGCTCGTCCGGGTCGGTACCGCCGTGTTCGGGAGCCGGCCGCCGGTCGGCTGACGATCGGCTTCCCACCGGGCGCCACGCCGTCGTCGGGCTCGAGGTCAAGGACGCTTGACAACGGGTGAGGTGTCAAGGACTCTTGTCACCAGCGCCGCTGTTAAGCACCTTTGACACATGGTCGGCCGGCTCGGCCCGACTCTCGGGCCGCCGCCCGACCCGGCACCGCGCCCCGCCCGACACGACCCGAGGAGGACCGGAGTGAGCACGACCCTGGACGCCCTGCAGGCCCTCGACGCCCCGCCGATCACCGTGGCCGTGCTGGCCGTCGTGGTCGCCGCGCTGGTGACGAGCGACCCGGTCCTCGGGCGCCGCGACCACCGCGCGCTGCTCGCCGAGGTCGCCGCCGACCCCGGTGACGGCGAGGAGGCCCGCGTGCGGTTCTACCGCCGCTGGGTGCGGTGGGGCTGGGCCCTGGCCGTGGCCGTCGTCGCCCTGGTCGCGCTGCTGCCCGGCGTCGGGCTCGGGTCGCTCGGGTTCCGCCTGCCGGACCTCGCCGGGATCGGCTCGTCCGTGTGGCGCGGCGCCGACGCGCCGTCGCCGGACCCGTCCGAGGGTGGCGTGCTCGAGACGGTCGCCGGGATGGTGGTCGGCGCCCTCGCCGTCACCGTGCTGGCGGTCGTCGTGCTCCGGCTCGTCGCGCGCCGACGGGCACGCTCCGGGGACACCTCACCCCTCCCCCTCGCCGGCGCGGCCGCTCTCACCCCGATGCTCCCCACGACCCGGCGGGGACGGCGCGGCTGGGCATCGCTGTCCCTCATGGCCGGGGTCACCGAGGAGGTCACCACCCGCGGCCTCACCGTGCTGACCCTGGCCCTGCTCCTGCCGGACGCCGACCCGCGGGTCGTCGTCGTCGTGGCCGCCGTGCTGTTCGGTCTGGCGCACGCCTACCAGGGCCCGACCGGGATGCTCGCCACCACCATCGTCGGCGGGGCACTGACCGGCCTGTACCTGAGCACCGGGAGCCTCCTGCTGCCGATGGTCCTGCACGTGCTCCTGGACCTGCGCGTCCTGCTGCTGACCCGGCGTGCCGACGGCCGGGCCCAGCGGCGGACCACCCGGACCCGCCCGGCCGACGAGCCGCTCGCCGCGTGAGGAACGAGATCCGCCGCCTCCGGGAGGAGGCCGGGCTCTCCCAGGGGGCGCTCGGCACCGAGCTCGGCGTCTCCCGGCAGACCGTGAACTCCCTGGAGACCGGCAGGTACGACCCGTCCCTGCCCCTCGCCTTCGCCATCGCGCGCTACTTCGGCGCCACCATCGAGGAGATCTTCCATGTCGACGACTGACGCGCGGACCCGCCGGATCGCCTGGTGGGCCGGCCTGCTCACCGGGCTGGCCGCCGTGCTCGTGCTGGCCGCGGTGGTCGCCGCGAACGGCGAGCGGGACACCGCCGCGGGGGTCCTCACCGGTGGGCTGCTCGTGCTTGCGCTGCTCGCGGTCGCGCGCGCCCGCACCGTCCGGCAGGCGACCTACGCCGCGACGGCGTCGCGCGTCGCGGGCGGCGAGCCGGACGAGCGCGACCGCCAGGTGCTCCAGCGGGCGGCCGCCACCGTGGGGCTCTCCGCGTTCCTCGTCGCTCCGGTGTCGCTCGTCGCGTCGCTGGCCGGCGCGGACGCCGAGGCGGTCCTCGGCGCGCTGCCGTGGGTGTTCATCGCGGTCGGCGTGGTGTCGTTCGTCGTCGTCGACCGCCGGACGTAGGCGTCGTCCCCGTCGGGCGGCGTCGGCAGCCGGACGCGGCCGGTCAGGGCACGCGCGCGGTCCACTCCGGGGTGCCGAACTTCGTCGCGACCAGCGCCTCGGCGCGCGCCACCTCCGCGGGGCGCAGGCCGCCGTCGACCGTGGCGTACCGGGAGCGGAAGTGGGCCGTGAACGCCTCGATGACCTCGGTGCGGGAGCGGCCGGTCTGGGACCGGACCGGGTCCACCCGCTTCGCGGCGCTGCGGGTGCCCTTGTCCGACAGCTTCTCGCGGCCGATGCGCAGCACCTGGGTCATCTTCGCGGCGTCGATGTCGTAGGCCATCGTCACGTGGTGCAGGACGGCGCCGCCCGCGAGCCGCTTCTGCGCGGCCCCGGCGAGCTTGCCCGCCGGGGAGGCGATGTCGTTCAGGCCGGCGTAGGCGGCCGTCACGCCGACGTCGGCCAGCGCGCCGAGGACCCAGTCGTCGAGGAAGGCGTAGGACTGCTCGAACGTCAGCCCGTCGACGAGGGACGCCGGCACGACGAGCGAGAACGTGACGCAGTTGCCCGCCTCCATGAACATCGCCCCGCCGCCGGAGATCCGGCGGATCACCCGGACGCCCAGCCGCTCGGCCGCCTCGGCGTCCACCTCGTTGCGCAGGGACTGGAACGAGCCGATGATCACCGCCGGCTCGACCCACTCCCAGAACCGCAGGGTCGGTCCGCGCCGGCCGGCCGCGAGCTCCTCGGCGAGGACCTGGTCGAGCGCGGCGTGCAGCACGGGCGGCTGCGGCCCCTCGTGGATGAGCTCGAACACGTGGTCGCCCCAGCCGGTCGCCCGCCCGACCGCCCGGCGGACGGCGATCGCCACCGACTCCGCCGAGAACCCGACGAGCGTGTCGGTGGGTCGCAGCGCGGCGTCGACGGCGGCGGTGAGCTGCGCGACGCTCGCGTCCTCGGGCCGGCCGGCGAGGGCGGTGTCGATGCGGCTCAGGGCGTCGTCGGGCTCGAGGAAGAAGTCCCCGCTCACCGCGACGTGCCCCAGGTGGCCGTCGTCCACGCGCACGTCGACCGCCACGAGCTTCCCGCCGGGCACCTTGTACTCGCCCCGCAGGACGCCGTCGCTGGTCACGCCGTCAGCCTACGGTCGGCCGTGCGGACGACCGGCGGGCGACCGGCGACCGGCGACGGTGTCAGGTCGTGCGCTCGACGCCCGCCTTGAGCAACCCGTAGACGATGGAGTCGACGAGCGCCTCCCAGGACGCCTCGATGACGTTGGGACCGACGCCGACCGTGCGCCAGGTGGTCTCCGCGCCCACGTCCATGGTCTCCACGAGGACGCGGGTGACGGCGTCGGTGCCGTGCGCCGCGTCCATGATCCGCACCTTGAAGTCGATGAGCTCGAAGCGCTCGATCTCCGGGTAGCAGCCCACGAGCGCCTGCCGCAGGGCGTGGTCGAGCGCGTTGACCGGGCCGTTGCCCTCGCCGGTCGCGACGACGCGCCGGCCGCCCGCGATGAGCTTGACGGTCGCCTCGGCGTTGGCGTCGTGCGGCGCGGCCGGGCAGCGTCTCGACGATGGTCCGCCAGCTCTCGACGTCGAAGTACGCCAGGCGCTCGCCGTCGACCTCCTCGCGCAGCAGCAGCTCGAACGACGCGTCGGCGGCGTCGAACGTGTAGCCCTCGGCCTCGGCGTTCTTGACCCGTGCGGTGACCCGGCTGAGCAGGTCGGACTGGCCCTCGAGCGCGAACCCGAGCTCGCGGCCCTTGAGCTCGATCGACGCCCGGCCGGCCATGTCGGAGATGAGCATCCGCATGTCGTTGCCGACGAGGGTCGGGTCGATGTGCTGGTAGAGGTCGGGGTCGATCTTGATCGCCGAGGCGTGCAGGCCGGCCTTGTGCGCGAACGCGCTGGCGCCGATGTACGGCTGCCGCGCGAAGGGGCTGATGTTGGTGATCTCGCTGACCGCGTGGGCGAGGCGGGTCGCGTCCCGCAGGCCGTCCCCGGCGAGCAGGCGCCGGCCGTGCTTGAGCTCGAGGTTGGCGACGACGGCGATGAGGTCGGCGTTGCCCGGTCCGCTCGCCGTAGCCGTTGACCGTCGCCCTGGACGTGCTCGGCGCCCGCGGCGACCGCGGCGAGCGAGTTCGCGACGGCGCAGCCGGAGTCGTTGTGGGCGTGCACCCCGAGGCGGCCTTCGGGACCGACCGCGACGCGGACCGCGGCGACGATCTCGGCGACGCCGTCGGGCAGCATGCCGCCGTTGGTGTCGCACAGCGTCGCGACCTCGGCGCCCGCCGCGAACGCGGTCCGGACCGCCTCGACCGCGTAGGCGGGGTCGAAGCGGTACCCGTCGAAGAAGTGCTCGGCGTCGAGGACGACCCGGCGTCCCTCGCCGACGAGGAACGTCACGGTGTCGGCGATCATCGCGAGGTTCTCGGCCGGGGTGGTGCGCAGCGCGCGCTCCACGTGCCGGACGTCGCTCTTGGCCACGAGGGTGACGACCGGGGCGTCGGCGTCCAGCAGCGCCCGCACCTGCGGGTCAGCCGACGCCCGGGTGTCCGGCTTGCGGGTCGCGCCGAACGCCGCGAGCTGCGCGTGGCGCAGGCGCAGGTCCTTGGCGGCCCGCTTGAAGAACTCGGTGTCCTTGGGGATGGCCCCCGGCCAGCCGCCCTCGATGAACCCGACCCCGAGCTCGTCGAGCAGCGGAGCGATCGCCATCTTGTCCGCGACGGAGAGGTTCATCCCCTCCTGCTGCGCGCCGTCGCGCAACGTCGTGTCGTAGACGTCGAACGCCTGGGTCGACGGGCTGGTCCTGGTCACGATGGCATCTTTCGAGTGGGGTGAGGACTCGTGTGTTTCACAGTTCCCGAGCGGGGGTGTGCCCAGGTTGCACGTGGCGGGCGGGGTGGTGCCCGGCAACAAAAAGACCCCCCGGGGTGCGGAGGGTCTGCGCGTCCGGCTGGTCGGCCGGACGCGCTACACGATGATGAGCTGAGAGTGCTGCACCCGGCCATCATGGCACACGGTCCGCGGGCTGAGAACCGTGTCCGCGCATGCGGGCCGCGGGTCGTCCGCCGGCCCGCTCCCCCACCGCCCGGTGCGCGAGCGGCGCAGGCTCAGAGCAGCCGGTGCATCCAGCCGTGCGGGTCGGCGGCGCGGCCGTACTGGATGTCGGTGAGCAGGGCGCGGATGCGCGCGGTCACCGGACCCGTGCCGCCGTCGCCGACCGTGAGGTCGAAGCCCTCGCCCGCGAGCCGGCCGATCGGCGTGACGACCGCCGCCGTCCCGCACGCGAACACCTCGGTGACGGCTGCCGTCCGCGAGGCCGGCCTGGATCTCGACGAGCGGGATCCGCCGCTCGGCGACGTCGTGCGCCCTCCTCGGCGAGCAGGCGCAGGATCGACGAGCGCGGTCACGCCCTCGAGGATCGACCCGGTCAGCTCGGGCGTGGCCACGCTGCCGTCGGCGCGCACGACGAACACGTTCATGCCGCCGAGCTCCTCCAGCGCGGTGTTCGTCGCCGCGTCGAGGAAGCAGACCTGGTCGAAGCCCTTGGCGTGCGCGACCTGCTGCGGCAGCAGGCTCGCGGCGTAGTTGCCGCCGAACTTGGCCGAGCCCGTGCCCCCGGGACCCGCGCGGTGGAGGTCCTGCGCGACCCAGATCGACACCGGCGTGCACGCCGCCGGCGAAGTACGGCCCGACCGGGGACGCGATCACGAGGAACTCGGCCTGCAGCGACGGACGCACGCCGAGGAACCGCTCGGACGCGAACATGAAGGGCCGCAGGTAGAGGCTCATCTCCTCGCCGGACGGCACCCAGTCGGCGTCGGTGCGCACGAGCGTGGTGATCGCGCCGAGGAAGTCCTCCCGCGGCAGCTCGGGCAGCGCGATGCGGCGGGCCGAGGCCTCGAAGCGGGCGGCGTTCGCCTCCGGACGGAAGGTCCACACCGAGCCGTCGGCGTGCGCGTAGGCCTTGAGCCCCTCGAACACCTCCTGCCCGTAGTGCAGGACGGCGGACGCGGGGTCGAGCTGGAGCGGGCCCGTAGGGCTCGATGCGCCGGTCGTGCCAGCCGTCGGCCGCGGTCCACGTCGCGCGTGCCATGTGGTCGGTGAAGACGGTGCCGAACCTGGGCTGCGCGAGGGCGGCCTCGCGCTCGGCCGCGGGCAGCGGCGAGGGGTGGGCGCGGACCTCGTAGGCGCCGTCGGCCACGGCGAGCGCCGCACGGCCGGTGGAGTCGCTGGAGTCGGCGGACGCGCCGCTGTCGGGGAGGGTCATCGGGAGGGCCTTTCACCTGGTGTCTGATCAGACGGTACCGGTGAGGACGGCCGAGGCGGCGGCGGGGCCCGGCACCACGTCAGCGGTGCCCGGCCCCGCCCGTGAGGTCAGCGGGCGACGCGTGCGGCGAGGTCCCGGCCCACCTCGGCCGTCGACCGTACTCGACCCGCCCGCTCCGCGCAGGTCCGCGGCGACGGCGGCCTCGACGCGCGACGCCGCGTCGGCGAGCCCCAGGTGGTCGAGGAGCATCGCGACCGACAGCACGGTCGCGGTCGGGTCGGCCTTGCCCTGCCCGGCGATGTCCGGGGCGGAGCCGTGGACGGGCTCGAACATCGACGGCGCGACGCTCGCGCCGGAGGCGTCCCGGTCGGGGTTGATGTTGGCCGACGCGGCGAGCCCGATGCCGCCGGTGATCGCGGCGGCGAGGTCGGTGAGGATGTCGCCGAAGAGGTTGTCCGTGACGATGACGTCGAACCGGGACGGGTTCGTCACCATGAAGATCGTCGCCGCGTCCACGTGCAGGTAGTCGACCGTGACGTCCGGGAAGTCGGCGTTGACGGCCTCGACGGTCCGGCGCCACAGGTGCCCGGCGTGCACGAGCACGTTGTGCTTGTGCACCAGCGTGAGCTTCTTGCGCGGTCGGGCCGCGGCCCGGGCGAAGGCGTCCCGCACCACGCGCTCGACGCCGAAGGCGGTGTTGACGCTCACCTCGTTCGCGATCTCGTGCGGGGTGCCGACGCCGCAGCGCTCCGCCGTTGCCGACGTACGGACCCTCGGTGCCCTCGCGGACGACGACGAAGTCGACCTCGCCCGGCTCGGCGAGCGGCGAGGTGACCCCCGGGTACAGCCGGCCCGGGCGCAGGTTGACGTAGTGGTCCAGGGCGAAGCGCAGCCGGAGCAGGAGGCCGCGCTCGAGCACGCCGGACGGGACCTGCGGGTCGCCGATCGCGCCGAGCAGGATCGCGTCGTGCGCGCGGATCGCCTCGAGGTCGGTCGTCGGTGAGGGTCTCGCCGGTCGCGTGCCAGCGCGCGGGCCCCGAGGTCGAACTCCTGCGTGGTGACCGCGACGTCGCTGCCGGCCAGGGCCGCGTCGAGGACCGCGAGGCCCTGCTCGACGACCTCGGTGCCGATGCCGTCGCCGGCGATCACTGCGAGCTGGAGGGTGCGCGTCATGGCGCCGACCCTAACGGGCGATCCCAGCAGGCGGGACGGATGTCTCAGATGCCGGTCGTGCCCGGCGCCGCGGCGGGTACCTCACCTCGAACCTCTCGAGCACCATCTGGGTGTCGGGCCCGAGCTCACGGCCGCCCGCCGCCAGGACACGACGGAAGTACCGCTCGTGCTCCACGACCCAGGTCGCGAGCGTGCCGTCGTCCTCGCCCTCCCGTCGGGCGTGCTGGGCGTCGACGTCGGCGAAGGGCACCACCCGGACCTCGGCCGTGCGCAGGAGCGCCCGCGGATGACCCCGCCCGTCGAGCACGATCGACAGGTCGCCGGGCTCCGGGACCGGTTCACCGGCGTCCGTGAGCTCGCAGAGCGCGGTCGTGGTCGCGGTCTTCGTCCCGTCGAGGACGAGGGCCAGCAGCCGGTCGGCGAGCCGGGGCGAGTCGCCGAACGCCCAGGCCGGCGGCGGGACGCTCGCGCGGGCACCGGCGCCGACGACGACCGCCAGCCGCCCGAGGCCCGCCCGGCCGCGGGCGAGCTGCCAGAAGGCGGCGATCTCGTCCCCGTCGGGCGCGGGGACGACGGCGGGTGCCGTGGCATCGTCGCGTCCGGGTCCGGTCGGGGGCAGCGTCATGCGGCCATCCTGCCCGGAGCGCGACGCCCGCGCGCCCCGGACGCGGTCGCTCCACACTGGGGACGACGTCACGGGAGGTGAGGGATGTCCGTCGACCACGACGAGCTCGCGCACCCGGGTGCGCACGCCGACTCCCCGGCGGAGATCCCGCCGCAGGGCTGGCGCCAGGTCGTCCTGCGGGCCCTGCACCGCGCGTTCCTCGACCGGGTGACCCTCATCGCCGCCGGGGTCGCGTTCTTCGGGTTCATGGCCCTGTTCCCGTCGCTCATCGCCGGCGTCCTGCTCTACGGCCTGGTGAGCACGCCGGCCGACCTCGCCGAGCACGTCGAGGCACTGGCCGGCACCCTGCCGCCGGACGCCGCGGCGGTCGTCGCCGTCCAGATGGAGGACCTCGTCGGCACCGACGGGCGACGGCTCGGCGTCGCCGCGGTGGCGTCGGTCCTCGTCGCCCTGTGGTCGGCCTTCGTCGGCATGGACCACCTGCTCATCTCGGTGAACGTCGTCTACGAGGAGACCGAGCGGTCCGGCTTCTGGCGCCGCCGGGTCCACGCCCTGCTCTTCACCCTCGGAGCCGCGGTCGTGTTCGCCGTCCTGCTGGCGCTCGTCGCGGTGGTCCCGGCGGTGGTCGACGGGGGCGTGCTCCTCGGCCTGGGCCGCTGGCTGCTCGTGCTCACGGTCTTCGGGCTCTCGCTCGGCGCGATCTACCGGTACGGGCCGGACCGCCGCCGGCCCCGGGTCTCGTGGGTCACCGTCGGCGCGCTCGTCGCCACCGGCTTCTGGCTCGTGGCGTCGGCGGGCCTGTCCGTCTACATCTCCGAGTTCGACCGGTACGCGCGCAGCTACGGCGCGCTCGCGGGCGTCGTCGTCCTGCTGGTGTGGATGTGGCTGTCGTGCGTCGCGATCCTGCTCGGGGCGGAGATCAACGCCGAGGCCGAGCACCAGACCGACGCCGACTCCACGGTCGGTCCGGACCTCCCGCGCGGCGCGCGCCGTGCGGTCAAGGCCGACGAGGCGGTCGGCCGCCCGTCGCGGGACGGTGGTGACGACGACGGGTCCGAGCCGGCCGGCGACCCGACCGCTCGGCGACCGGTCGGCCCGCGCCGAGGGCCCGGACTGACTCCGGCCGCGCCGCCTCGACGCCGTCGGGGGCCGACGACTCGATCCGATCCGGTCCGCGCAGCACACTGGGAGGACCGACGCCGACGCACGAGAGGTGAGGGATGTCGGTCGACCCGCACGAGCTCGCATTCCCGGGGGCGCACGCCGAGACCCCGGTCGGCATCCCGGTGCGGGGGTGGCGCCAGATCGTGGCCCGCGCCCTGCACCGCGGCTTCCTCGACCGGGTCACCCTCATCTCCGCCGGGGTCGCGTTCTTCGGGTTCATCGCCCTGTTCCCGGGGCTGATCGCGGGCGTCCTGCTCTACGGCCTGGTGAGCAGCCCGGCCGTCCTCGCGGTGCACGTCGACGCGCTGGCGGGAACCCTCCCCCCGGACGCCGCCGCCGTCGTCGCCGGCCAGCTGGAGGACCTGGTCGAGGCCGACCAGCGACGGCTCGGGATCGCGGCCGTGGTGTCGGTCCTCGTCGCCCTGTGGTCGGCCTTCGTCGGCATGGACCACCTGCTCGTCGCGGTGAACGTCGTCTACGAGGAGACGGAGCGGTCCGGCTTCTGGCGCCGGCGGGCCCACGCGCTGCTCTTCACGCTCGCGGCCGCGGTGGTGTTCGCGGTCCTGCTGGGGCTGGTCGCCGTCGTCCCGGTGGTGGTCGACGGCGGGTTCCTGCTCGGGCTGGGCCGCTGGCTGCTCGTGCTCACGGTGTTCGCGCTCTCGCTCGGCGCGATCTACCGCTACGGACCGGACCGCCGCCGGGCCCGGGTCTCGTGGGTGACGGTGGGCGCCCTCGTCGCCACCGGGTTCTGGTTCGGGGCCTCGGCGGGTCTGTCGCTCTACGTCTCCGAGTTCGACCGGTACGCGCGCAGCTACGGCGCGCTCGCGGGCGTCGTCGTCCTGCTCGTGTGGATGTGGCTGTCGTGCCTCGCCGTCCTGCTCGGGGCGGAGATCAACGCCGAGGCCGAGCACCAGACCGATGCCGACTCGACGGTCGGACCGGCCTTGCCCCGTGGAGCCCGGCACGCGGTGAAGGCCGACGACGCCGTCGGGCGCCCGCCGGCGCACGAGGACGAGCCGCCTCAGCACCACGACCACCCGGGGCTCGGGGACCGGTCGGCGCGCGCCGAGGGTCCCGACCGGCACGACGCGTGACCGGCACGACCCGAGCCGACCCGGACACGGGCCGGTCCGGACCCGGGCCGGTCGCGGACCCGGACCCCCACGCGCCGATGCGACGTCCCGCACCCCACGCGCGATCACGGGGGTGCGGGACGCCGCATCGGGTGAGGGTCGGTCAGGACTCGCGGCCCGCGCTGCCCTCGACGTAGTCGGAGTCGGACGGCTTGACCCACGCGAACATCTTGCGCAGCTCGCGGCCGGTGGCCTCGATCGGGTGCGCCTCGCCCTTGGCCCGCAGCTCCTTGAACTCCGTGCCCCCGTTGTCCTGGTCGCCGATGAACCGCTCGGCGAACGCGCCGGACTGGATGTCGGCCAGGACGGCCTTCATGTTCTCCTTGACGTGCGGGTCGATGACCCGGGGGCCGGAGACGTAGTCGCCGTACTCGGCCGTGTCGGAGACGCTCCAGCGCTGCTTGGCGATGCCGCCCTCGACCATGAGGTCGACGATGAGCTTGAGCTCGTGCAGCACCTCGAAGTACGCGACCTCCGGCTGGTAGCCGGCCTCGGTCAGGGTCTCGAACCCGTACTGGACGAGCTGCGACGCGCCGCCGCAGAGCACGGCCTGCTCGCCGAAGAGGTCCGTCTCGGTCTCCTCGGTGAAGGTCGTCTTGATGCCGGCGGCGCGCAGGCCGCCGATCGCCTTGGCGTAGGACAGCGCGAGCGGCCACGCCTCGCCGGACGCGTCCTGCTCGACGGCCACGATGACCGGGACGCCGCGGCCGTCGACGAACTCGCGACGCACGAGGTGGCCGGGGCCCTTCGGGGCGACCATGACGACGTCGACGCCGGCCGGCGCGCTGATGTAGCCGAAGCGGATGTTGAAGCCGTGGCCGAAGACCAGCGCGGCGCCGTCGGCGAGGTTGGGGGCGATCTCGTCGCGGTAGACGTGCCGCTGGACCTGGTCCGGTGCCAGCACGACGACGACGTCGGCCTCCCGGACCGCCTCGGCGACCGTGACGACCGCGCAGGCCCTCGTTCTCGGCCTTGGTGCGCGAAGGGCTGCCCTCGCGCAGGCCGACCCGGACGTCGACGCCGGAGTCCCGCAGGTTCAGCGCGTGGGCGTGGCCCTGGCTGCCGTACCCGATCACGGCGACCTTGCGCCCGGCGATGATGGACAGGTCGGCGTCGTCGTCGTAGAACAGCTCTGCCACGGTGGTTCTCCTCGGTGTGTCGTACGGCAGCTGGAGTGCTGCTGAGTCGGTACTGCGGTCGGACGGTACGGGGGTTCAGGCGGAGCGCGTCACGCGCTCCAGGGCCCGGTCGGTGATCGAGCGCGAGCCACGGCCGATCGCCACGGTGCCGGACTGGACGATCTCGCGGACGCCGAACGGGTCGAGCGCGGCGAGCAGGGCGGTGAGCTTGTCGGGGCTCCCGGTGGCCTCGATGGTCACGGCGTCCGGGACGACGTCGACCACGCGGGCCCGGAACAGCTCGACGACCTCGAGCACGTGGCTGCGCTGGGCGAGGTCGGCGCGGACCTTGACCAGCAGCAGCTCGCGCTGGACCGAGGCGCTCGGCTCGAGCTCGACGATCTTGAGCACGTGGATGAGCTTGTTGAGCTGCTTCGTCACCTGCTCGAGCGGACCTCCCTCGACGTCGACCACGACCGTGATCCGGGAGATCTCCTCGTGCTCGGTCGGGCCGACCGCGAGGGAGTGGATGTTGAACGAGCGCCGGGCGAACAGGCCGGCGACGCGCGTCAGGACGCCGGGCTTGTTCTCGACCAGCACCGACAGCGTGTGCCTGCTCATGCTGCACCTCTTTCGTGGGAGATGCTGCGTGGTCCAGCGCGGCGTCGAGCAGCGCCTGGACGTGGAGCGCCGTGGTGTCCAGCACGGGGACCGGGACGTCGCGCCGCGCCGAGGATCATGGAGAGCTCGGTGCACCCGAGGACGACGGCCTGGGCGCCGTCGTCGACCAGGCGGCCGACGACGGCCTGCAGCGCGGCGCGGGACTCGTCGCGCACGACGCCCGGACGAGCTCGTCGTAGATGATGCGGTGCACCTCGTCGGCGTCGTCGCCCGACGGCGCGCGCGAGGTCACCGAGGCCCCCGACGTCCCCGCGTGCGCGCGCAGCCGGTCGGGGTAGAGCGACGACTCCATCGTGTACCGGGTGCCGAGCAGGGCGAGCCGGTCGGCTCCCGCGGCCGTCGCGGCGTCGGCCACCGCGTCGACCACGTGCGGGACGAGCGCGTCCGCCCCGGCCCCGCGCACGACGGCGTCGTGCACGAGGTGCATGGTGTTGGCGAGGATGCCGACGACCTCGGCAGCCCGCGCCGGCCAGGGCCGCGCGCCTCGCGCTGCGTACCGGCGGCCGAGCGCCACCCAGTCGCCCGCCCGCTGGAGCTCCTCGATCTCGGCGAAGTCGACCGATCGCAGCACCAGGTCGGCGGAGTGGAAGCCGCCGAGCCGGTGCGCCGGACCCCCGCGTTGAGCCCGGCGTAGTAGTGCGCGGTCGACTCCCAGGAGGTGCCGCCGAGCAGGCCGATCCGCCGCACTACTCCTCCCGGTCCCAGGCCGGGGCTGATGCCCCGGGCGTACTGGATCTCGTCGTTGCTCACGCCCGCGGCGACCATCGGCCACACCATCGCGTCGCGCGAGACGGTGAAGTCCACGACCACGGGCTGGTCGTCGATCTCCATCGCCCGCTTGATCGTGGCGTCGACGTCGGCCTTCGTCTCGCAGCGCAGGCCGACGCAGCCGTAGGCGTCGGCGAGCTTGACGAAGTCGGGGATGCGCACGGTGCCGTGGCCGGTGTGCAGGTCGGTGTTGGAGTAGCGGGACTCGTAGAACAGGGTCTGCCACTGGCGCACCATGCCGAGCGAGGAGTTGTTGATGACCGCGACCTTGATCGGGATCTCGTTGATCGTGCAGGTCGCGAGCTCCTGGTTGGTCATCTGGAAGCAGCCGTCGCCGTCGATGGCCCACACGGTCCGGTCGGGTGCGCCGACCTTCGCGCCCATCGCCGCCGGGCACCGAGTAGCCCATGGTCCCGAGGCCGCCGGAGTTCAGCCAGGTGTTCGGCTGCTCGTAGCGGATGAACTGGGCGGCCCACATCTGGTGCTGCCCGACGCCGGCCACGTAGATCGGCGTCCGGTCCGGAGATCTCGCCGATGCGCTGGATGACGTGCTGCGGCGCCAGGTGGCCGTCGGCCGGCTCGTCGTAGCCGAGCGGGAACGTCTCGCGCCAGTCGTCGATCTGGCGCCACCAGCCCTCGAGGTCCGGCTTGCCGTGCTGGCCGTGCTCGCGCTCGAGCTCGGGCAGCAGGTCGGCGATGACCTCGCGCAGGTCGCCGACGATCGGGACGTCGACGGCCCGGTTCTTGCCGATCTCGGCCGGGTCGATGTCGGCGTGCACGACGGCGGCGTTCGGGGCGAAGCTGGACAGCTTGCCGGTCACGCGGTCGTCGAAGCGGGCGCCGAGCGCGACGATGAGGTCGGCCTTCTGCAGCGCGGCGACGGCGGCGACCGTGCCGTGCATGCCCGGCATGCCGAGGTTCTGCGGGTGGCTGTCCGGGCAGCGCGCCGCGGGCCATGAGGGTGGTCACCGCCGGTGCACCGGAGGCGTCCACGAGGCGACGCAGCTCGGCCGAGGCGCCGGCGCGGATGGCGCCGCCGCCCGACGTAGAGCACCGGACGGCGCGCCGTCGCGAGCAGCCGGGCGGCCTCGCGGATCTGCTTGGCGTGCGGCTTGGTGACCGGGTGGTAGCCCGGCAGGTGCAGGTCCTGCGGCCAGGAGAACGTGGTGCGGGCCTGCATCGCGGACTTCGCGATGTCGACGAGCACCGGGCCGGGCCGGCCGGTCGCGGCGATGTGGAACGCCTCGGCGATGGTCCGCGGGATGTCGTCCGGGTCCGTCACGAGGAAGTTGTGCTTGGTGATCGGCAGCGTGATGCCGACGATGTCGGCCTCCTGGAACGCGTCCGTGCCGATCATCGCCGCGCCGACCTGGCCGGTGATCGCGACCATGGGGATCGAGTCCATGTTCGCGTCGGCGATCGGGGTGACCAGGTTGGTCGCGCCGGGGCCCGAGGTCGCCATGCAGACGCCGACCCGGCCGGTCGCGTGGGCGTAGCCCGAGGCCGCGTGACCGGCGCCCTGCTCGTGCCGCACGAGGATGTGGCGCAGGCGCTCGGAGTGCATGAGCGGGTCGTAGGTCGGCAGGATCGCGCCGCCCGGGATGCCGAAGACGACGTCGACCCCGGACTCCTCGAGCGAGCGGACGATCGACTCCGCACCGGTGACGTCCTGCGGCGAGGACGGTCGCCGGGCGACCGACGGACGCGAGCCGTCCGCCGGTGGCCGGCTGCGGGCGCGGAGGGACGGATGCCGGCGCTGGGCGCCGGCACGCTGGGGGCGCCGCTGGTGCGCGGTGGCGCCGGGTGCTGACCCTGGACCATCGGTCTTCTCCTGCTCGTGGGTGCTCGGTGCTGCTCGGGGATGCTCGCGGACGTCGGCGGCGCGGGCTCGGCACAAAAAATCCCCTCGGGCCCGCTGGCGGGCCGGTCGAGGGGATGCGCGCAGACGAAGGGCCGTGCGTGGGGCCTTCAGCCGGCGCGCTCGGGACGTACTACGACGATCGTCTGCACACGGGCACACTACGCCGCGTTTCCGGCAGGTGTCACGCCACGCCTCCCGCGGTCTCGCATCGTGGTTCACGAGACCACGATCCGGACAAGGGATTCGTGCGCACGGGGGGCTGGCCGCGACACGCCCGTCCGCCGTACCGGCGACCTCGTTGCCGCGGACCACCGGACCCAGACCGCGGAGTCGCACCCCACCGCGGTGACGCCGGCGGCCGACGGGTCCTCGCTGCTCAGCAGGACCGTGGCGCCGTCCCGCGAGCGCCGCACGGAACCACGGGTGCTCGTCGCTCGAATGGTGGGGGACGAGGTCGACGATCACGCGCAGCCCCAGGGCGGGGGCCCGCTCGACGAGCGAGTCGGCGTCGGCGAGCGTCCCCAGCAGCGGGTCGCCGTCGCAGGAGTCCGAGACGTCGGAGCCGCCGTCGGCCCGGGGGGACGGGCAGAACGGCGAGAGCCAGACCGCGTCGATGCCCAGCCAGGTCAGGTGGTCGAGCCGGGCGGTGAGGCCGGGCAGGTCCCCGACGCCGTCACCGTCGGAGTCCGCGAACGACTTCGGGTCGACCTGGTCGACCACCCCGCGGCGCGCCACCACGGGCCAGGACCGGTCCGGCTCTCGGGCGACGTCCGGTCGGCGGTGGTCAGGACGTCCGGGGCGTGGTCCGGGACGTTCACGCGGTGGTCTGCTGGAGGCGGTGGACCCGGGCTTCCCACGGGCGCAGGGGGGAGTCGGCGGCCGGTTCGCCGTCGAGGTGCCGAGGACGAGCTCGGCCCCGCCCAGCGGTCGGCGTCGGGCAGGTCGACGGCCTGGGCTCCCGCCGGAGACGTTGACCAGCACGAGCAGCGACGTGGCGCCGAGCGTGCGGGTGAAGGCGTACACCTGCTCGTGGTTCGGCATCAGCATCCGGAAGTCGCCGAGGGCGACGGCCGGCTCGGTGTGCCGCAGGTCGATCAGCCGGCGGTAGTGCGCGAGCACCGAGTCCGGGTCGTCGGCCTGGGCGGCGGCGTTGATCTCGCGGTAGTTGGCGTTGACCTCGATCCACGGCTCGCCGGTGGTGAAGCCGGCGTGCGCGCGAGTCGTCCCACTGGACGGGCGTGCGGGCGTTGTCGCGGCTCATCGCGGCGAGCGCGGCGAGCATCTCCTCCGCGGTGCGCCCACCCGTAGTGCAGCGCCTCGGCGTGGTGGTTGAGGGACTCGATGTCGCGGTACTGCTCGATCCGCGTGAAGTGCGCGTTCGTCATCCCGAGCTCCTCGCCCTGGTAGACGTACGGCGTCCCGCGGTGCAGGTGCAGCAGAGTGCCCAGCGCGTTCGCCGACTCGACGCCGGAACGCGCCGTCGTCGCCGAAGCGGGAGACCGACGCGCGGCTGGTCGTGGTTGTTCCAGTACAGGCTGTTCCAGCCGACCTCGGCGAGGCCCGCCTGCCAGCGGCCGAAGGAGGCCTTGAGGTCGGTCAGCCGCAGCGGGCCGCAGCGTCCCACTTGGACGCCCCGTGGTCCAGCCCGACGTGCTCGAACGTGAACACCATGTCGACCTCGGCGCGGGCCGGGTCGGTGAACCGCGACAGCCTGCTCCACGGTGGCGCCGGGCATCTCCCCCACGGTGAGCAGCCGCTCGGGCCGGCCGGCGAACACCTCGCCGGTGCATCTCGGCCAGGTACTCGTGCAGCCGCGGGCCGTACCCGTAGTGCGGGTGCCCGTCGCCGCGCACGCCCGCCCTCGGGGACGATCGCCGTCCGGCAGGGCGGGGTCCTTGGAGATGAAGTTGATGACGTCCATCCGGAAGCCGTCGACCCCGCGGTCCAGCCACCAGCGCATCATCGCGTGGACCGCCGCCCGGACCTCGGGGTTCTCCCAGTTGAGGTCGGGCTGCTTGCGGGAGAACAGGTGCAGGTAGTACTCGCCGGTCGCCGGGTCGAGGTCCCACGCCGGCCCGCCGAACGCCGCGCCCCAGTTGTTCGGCTCGGCGCCCGGGGCACCGGGCTCCATGCCCTGCGCGGGCCGGGCGCCACCAGTACCAGTCGCGCTTGGGGTTGTCGGTCGAGCTGCGGCTCTCGACGAACCAGGCGTGCTCGTCCGAGGTGTGGTTGACCACGAGGTCCATGACGAGCTTCATGCCGCGGGCGTGCACCGCCTCGAGCAGCGCGTCGAAGTCGGCCAGCGTCCCGAACGTCGGGTCGATGTCCTGGTAGTCGCTGATGTCGTAGCCGTTGTCGTCCTGCGGCGACCGGTACACCGGGCGACAGCCAGATCGACGTCGACGCCGAGGCCGCTCGAGGTGGTCCAGCCGGCTCGCGATGCCGGCGCAGGTCGCCGACGCCGTCGCCGTCGGAGTCGGCGAAGCTGCGCGGGTAGACCTGGTAGACGACGGCGCTGGTCCACCACGGCGGGCCGTCCGGCCAGGGACCGGTGCTCGGCTGGGTGGCGTCTCGGGCGCTGCGGTCACGGGGCAGCTCCCTCGGTCGTGGGTCGGGTCCGGTCGTCGGGCGGGTGCGGGCGGGTGCTGGTGGTCGCGGGTGCGGTGGACCGGCGCTCAGACCCGGCGGGCGTGCAGCAGCACGAGGCGCTCGGGGAGAGCGACGGCGCCTGCACGCCGACGACGCTCGAGCGTGCGGCCGCTCAGCCGGGTGCCGTCCGACCACCACGGGACGGGGTCGATGACGTCCCCGTGCCCGGCGGCGTCGCCCGGCGGCGAGCGGCCGCAGGTCGTACGCGGCGTCCGGGTCGAGCCCGGGCAGCCGGACCCGGCCGGGCGGGCTGGTGACCGCGGTGCGCGACGTGACCACGGCGAAGATCGCCTCGCCGCGGTCGGGCGCGACGACGCCGTGCACCCACAGCGCGGCGTCGGGGCTGTCGGCGTGCACGACGGTGCCGGTGTGCAGCAGGTCGCGGTGCTCCTGGTGGGCGGCGACCCACGCGGCGAGCGGCCGCGAGGTCGTCGTCGTCGGCCCGGGTGAGGTCCCACTCGATGCCGAGGTGGGAGAAGAACGCGGTCCCGGCGCGGAAGCCGAGCACGTGCGTGCGCCCGGTGGTGTGCGCCGTCGGCGACGCCGATGTGCGAGCCGATCATCTCCGGCGGGAGCAGCAGCCCGGTGCCGGCCTCGATGGTCTGCCGCTCGAGCGCGTCGATGGTGTCCGACGCCCAGATGCGCTCGGCGCGCTCGAGGATGCCGAGGTCGGGCCGGCCGCCGCCGCCCGCGCACGACTCGATCTCCAGGCCGGGGTGCCGGGCGCGCAGCTCGTCCATGCAGCCGGTAGGTGGCCAGGGTCTGCTCGTGCACCCCGGCGCGGCCGGTCGGCCCAGTGCCCGGCGTCGACGAGGTCGCGGTTGTGGTCCCACTTGACGTAGTCGATCGGGTGCTCGGTGAGGACCGCGTCGATGCGCTCGAGCAGGAACGCGTACGCGTCGGGGTGGCCAGGTCGAGCACCTGCTGCGTGGCGGGCCGGCGGCGGCGAGCCGCCCACCGGTCTGCAGCAGCCACTCGGGGTGGGCGCGCGCGAGGTCGGAGTCGGGGTTGACCATCTCCGGCTCGAACCAGAGCCCGAACTGCATGCCCAGTCCGCGCACGTGGTCGACCAGCGGGCCCAGTCCCTGCGGCCACACGCCCTCGTCGACGTACCAGTCCCCGAGGCCGGCGGTGTCGTCGCGCCGTCCCCGGAACCAGCCGTCGTCGAGCACGTACCGCTCGACGCCGACCGCCGCGGCCGCGGTCGGCGAGCAGGCGCAGCCGGTCGAGGTCGTGGTCGAAGTAGACGGCCTCCCACACGTTGAGCAGCACCGGGCGCGGGCTGCGGGGGTGCTGCGGGCGCGACGCGCAGGTAGCGGTGGAAGCGGCCGGCGAGGTCGTCGAGCCCGTCGCCGTACGCCCCGTACAGCCACGGCCCGGCGTAGGTCTCGCCCTGCCCGAGCCGGACCTCGCCGCGCGAGCAGCAGCTCGCCGCCCCCGAGGAGCCGCACCCCGTTCGCGGTGCGCTCGGCGAGCGTGCGGGTGTTGCCGGACCACGCCACGTGCACGCCCCAGACCTCGCCGGACCGGTAGCCGAAGCCCGCCTCGCCGGCGACGAGCAGCACGGTGGCGTCGTGCGCCCGGGCCTTGCGGCTCTCGCGCAGGCGGGTCGCCGACGTCGAAGGGCGCGCGCTGCGGGGACCGCTCGCGCAGGTGGCGGCCGGTGAAGTCGAGGATCTCGTCCGCCTGCGACGGCACCGGGAGCAGCGAGTCGAGCGTGCCGAGCGTGTACGACGCCGCCTGCCGGTGCTGGTCAGCGCGGAGCGGGTCCGCAGCAGCCCCGAGTCGAGGAGCTCGATCTCCAGCCGCAGCCCGAGGTGCGCGACGTCGTCCTGCGCCCGGACCTCCACGCGGTGCGCGACGCCCTCCGCGGGGGCCGCGCGTGTGCTCGACGTCGGCCACGACGAAGGCGACCGAGAAGTCGGCGCCGTCCCGGTGTCCGGTGACCCCGGGCGTCCCGAGCCAGCCCAGGGACTGCTCGGCAGCACGGACACCGGCGACCGGTGCGTCGGTCGACCCGGGCGTGAGCGGCGGGACGTCGACGCGCGCAGGAGCGCGGCGACCTCCTCCGCCGGCAGCGTCGCCGAGGTCGGCACCCCAGTGGACGACGCGCGGCAGGCGGTCGCCGGTGAGGTCGAGGAGCAGGCTGACCCCGGCGGCGCGCAGGTGCAGCGTACGGACGCGGGCGGAGATGGTCACGGGGACTCCTTCGTCCTTCGGTGGCCGCGGGCCGGGGGCGGTGCGACCGGGCTTCCGGGTGGCCGCACGGGTGTCCGGGCAGCGGGTGGCCGCCCTGCCCGGGTCGTCGAACCGTGGCCGGTCCCCGCCTGCGCGGGGACCGGCCACGGCACCGGGCCCTACAGGAGCACGGCGCCCTTCGACGCGGACTGCACGAGCTTGGCGTACTTGGCCAGCACGCCACGGTTGTAGACCGGGGGCAGCGGGGCCCAGCCCGCGCCGGCGCGACTCGAGCTCGGCCGCGTCGACCAGCAGCTCGAGCGTCGCGTTCGCGACGTCGAGCCGGATCCGGTCGCCGTCGCGCACGAAGGCGATCGGGCCGCCGTCGACGGCCTCGGGCGCGACGTGACCGACGCACAGGCCGGTCGTGCCGCCGGAGAACCGGCCGTCGGTGAGCAGCAGGACGTCCTTGCCCAGGCCCGCGCCCTTGATCGCACCGGTGATGGCGAGCATCTCGCGCATGCCGGGGCCGCCCTTGGGGCCCTCGTACCGGATGACGACGACGTCGCCGGCCTGGATGGTGCCGTCCTCGAGCGCGTCCATCGCGGCGCGCTCGCGCTCGAACACGCGGGCGGTGCCCTCGAAGACGTCCTCGTCGAAGCCGGCGGACTTCACCACGGCACCCTCGGGCGCGAGCGACCCGTGCAGGATCGTGATGCCGCCGGTGTGGTGGATCGGGTTGTCCAGCGCCCGCAGGATCTTGCCGTCCGGGTCCGGCGGGGCGATGTCGGCGAGGTTCTCCGCGACGGTCCGGCCGGTGACGGTGAGGCAGTCGCCGTGCAGCAGGCCGGCGTCGAGCAGCGCCTTCATGATGACCGGGACGCCGCCGATGCGGTCGACGTCGGTCATGACGTAGCGGCCGAACGGCTTGAGGTCGCCCAGGTGCGGGACGCGGGCCGCGACCCGGCGGAAGTCGTCGAGGGTGAGGTCGACCTCGGCCTCGTGCGCGATCGCCAGCAGGTGCAGGACGGCGTTGGTCGAGCCGCCGAAGGCCATGACGACGGCGATCGCGTTCTCGAACGCCTCCTTCGTCATGATCTGGCGCGCGGTGATGCCGCGGCGGAGCAGCTCGACGACGGCCTCGCCGGACTTGGCGGCGTAGTTGTCGCGGCGGCGGTCCGCCGACGGCGGCGCGGCCGAGCCGGGCAGCGACATGCCCATCGCCTCGGCGACCGACGCCATCGTGTTGGCGGTGTACATGCCGCCGCACGCGCCCTCGCCGGGGCAGATGGCGCGCTCGATGCGGTCGAGGTCCTCGGTGCTCATCAGCCCGCGGGCGCAGGCGCCGACCGCCTCGAAGGCGTCGATGATCGTGACGTCCTTCTCGGTGCCGTCGGAGAGCTTGACCCAGCCCGGCGCGATCGAGCCGGCGTAGAGGAACACCGAGGCGAGGTCGAGCCGGGCGGCGGCCATGAGCATGCCGGGCAGCGACTTGTCGCAGCCCGGCGAGCAGGACGGAGCCGTCGAGGCGCTCGGCCATCATCACGGTCTCGACGCTGTCGGCGATGACGTCGCGCGAGACGAGCGAGTAGTGCATGCCCTCGTGGCCCATGGAGATGCCGTCGGACACCGAGATGGTGCCGAACTCCAGCGGGAACCCGCCGCCGGCGTGGACGCCGTTCTTGGCGGCCTGCGCGAGGCGCTGCAGCGACAGGTTGCACGGCGTGATCTCGTTCCAGGAGCTCGCGATGCCGATCTGCGGCTTGACCCAGTCGTCGTCGCCCATGCCGACCGCGCGGAGCATGCCGCGCGACGCGGTCGCCTCGATGCCGTCGGTGACCTGGCGGCTGCGGGGCTTGATGTCGATGCCGGGGGAGCTGGTGCTGGTGGGGTCCGTCACGCTCGTCATGCCGGTGAGTCTAGGTCGGTGCGTGCCGCGGTCCGGCCCCTGCTCAGAGCGCGGACGTGCGGCGACGCGCTGCGGCCGCCGGGGCGCCCGGTCATGAGTCGCGCCCCTGCCACGTGCACACGCACGCCTCGTTCCCCTCCGCGTCGGCGAGCACCCAGAACGCCGGCGCCCGGTCGGCCGAGACCAGCCGGCCCCCGGCGGCGAGCGCGGCTGCGACCCGCTCCTCGGCGACGTCGTGCGGCACGATCACGTCGAGGTGGATCCGGTTGCGCTGCGGCCGGGGCTCGTCCATCTGCTGGAACCACACCGCCGGACGGATGCCGTCCGGGTCGAGCAGGGCAGGCGAGGCGTCCGTCGGCGGGCGGCGGCTCGTCGGACGTAGCCGAGCACCGCGCGCCAGAACGGGACGACCGCCGGGATGTCGAGCGCGTCGATCGCGATCTCGAGGCCCTGCGGGCGACCGGGCTCGCCCTCGATGCCGAGCTCGTCCGCGATCGCGGTGATGGCCGCGGCGAGGTCGACGTCGCGCCGGGTCAGCCCGTGCGCGTCGTGGCTGGTGAGCGACACGTGGACGCCGGATATCGCAGGTCCACGTCGGGATGGTGGTTCGCGGCCTCCGCGGCAGCGGTGATGCGCTCGACCAGCTCGAGCCCGCGCACGAACGAGCCGGTACGGAAGGTGGCGCGCACGGTGGCGAGCACGACCCGCCAGTGGCGGGTGTCGACGGCGGACTGGACCTCGGCGGACGTCAGGGTGGCCATGTCTCACTGTGGCACCGGGCACCCACACGCGGGCGCGGGTCCCGCCGGCCGGCACCGCCCGGCACGGCCGATCGAGGAGAGCGGGTTGCGGTTGACGTAGCGTCAACTCCTAGCGTCGGCACCGACGGCGGAAGGGCCGCCGTCGGAGCGTCACAGGCGGTGCACGGCTGCGGTGAACGGCAGGGCGCCGGGACGGCGGGAGGTGGGCACGATGGAAGCGGTCGCACGAGCGACCCAGGACCGGCTGCGGCCGGACGGGCGCACCCGGGCCTGGACCATCGGCGAGGTCGCCCGGCTGGCCGGCGTCACGACCCGCACCCTGCGGCACTACGACGCCGTCGGGCTGCTGCGTCCCACCGGGGTCGCGGCGGGCGGGCGGCGGCTGTACGGCCGCGCCGAGCTGCTGCGCCTGCAGCAGGTCCTCGTCCTGCGCGAGCTCGGCGTCGACCTGCCCACGGTCGCCGAGATCCTCGCGGAGGACGATGCCGGCTCGGGTGCCGGCTCGGGTGCCGGACCGGCGGCCGACGCCGTCCGTCGCCGGCGGCTGCGCGAGCACCACGCCCGCCTGGTCGCCGAGCGGGACCGGTTCGACCGGCTCGCCGCCACCGTGGAGAGCACGCTCCGTGCGTGGGAAGGAGGGATCGAGATGGCCGCGAAGGACCTGTACGCGGGTTTCGACAACAGCCAGTACGAGGCCGAGGCGCGCGAGCGCTACGGCGACGAGGAGGTGAACCGCAGCAACGCCGCCTGGGAGCGGATCGGAGCCGAGGGCCGTGCCGCGTTCGCGGAGGAGTCCGCGGCCGTCGGTCAGGGCCTCGCGGCGCTCATGGCCGAGGGCGCCGACGTCGCGGACCCCCGGGTCCAGGCGCTCGTCCGGCGGCACCACGCCCAGATCGCGCTGTTCTGGACGCCGTCGAAGGAGGCGTACGTCGGGCTCGGCCAGATGTACGTCGACGACGAGCGGTTCACGGCGACGTACGACGCGTTCGCCCCCGGGCTCGCGCCGTACCTGCGGGACGCGATGGCGGTGTTCGCCGGGTCGTCGCTGGCGTGACGCCCGCCCCAGCCGCGCAGGGCGCTGAGGCCGCGGTGGCCTCGGCTCAGGTCCGCGCCACCACATTGGCCGGCTCGTCGCCCGCGGCGAGCCGGTCCAGCTGGGCCTGGACCAGCGCGATCATGCGCCTCGGGGTCGCGGTGGTGTTCCCGCCCTCGTGCGGCGTGAGGATCAGGCCGGGCGCGGACCACAGCGGGTGGTCGGCGGGCAGGGGCTCGGGGTCGGTGACGTCGAGCCCCGCCCGCAGCCGTCCACTGGTCAGCTCGGCGAGCAGCGCGTCGGTGTCGACCACCTTCCCGCGGGCGACGTTGACGAGCAGGGCGCCGTCGGGCATCCGGGCGAGGAACTCGGCGTCGACGAGGCGCGTGGTCTGCGGGGTGAGCGGCACGGTCAGCAGCACGACGTCGGCGGCCGGCAGCAGGTCGGGCAGCTCGGCGACACCGTGCACGTGGACGCCGTCCTCGTCGCGGGCGGCGGTCGCCACCCGGACGACGTCGACCTCGAAGGCCTCCAGCCGGCGCGCGACCGCGGCGCCGATCGCGCCGTACCCGACGACGAGCGCCCGCCGGTCGGCGAGCGACGGCCGGGTCCGCCCGGTCCACTCGCGACGGTCCTGCTGGCGCAGGTAGTCGTCCAGCCCCCGCAGCGAGGACAGGGTGAGGGCGAGCGCGAGCTCGGCGGTCTCGGCGTCGTGCACGCCGCGGCCGTTGCACAGCAGGACCCCGGGCGGCAGGTGGTGCAGGACGTGCTCGTACCCGGCGCTCGGGATCTGCACGACGGCGAGCCGCGGCAGGGCCCGCAGCCGGCGCAGGCTGCCCCCCGGCACGTCGTGCGGCACGACGACCACCCGGACCGCCTCCGCGACGTCGGGCGCCGGGTCGGAGGCGAGGTCCCAGACGACGAGCCGGACGCCGTCCGGCACGTGCAGCGCCCGGCGGGTCTCCTCGTCCGGGACGGCGACGGTGAGGTGCGTGCCGGCCCGAGGCCCGGCGGTGCGGTCGGCAGCGTCGGCGGAGCGGCCGGCGCAGTGGTCGGTGGGGCTGTCGGAGGAGAGGTCGGCGGGGACGTGGGAGCGGGTCTCGGGGCTCATCGCACCCCATCGTGCCCGGGCCGGCGGGGACCGGCACGTGCGGCGGGACGCGTCAGCCGTCGGCCCCGGCGCGGAACTCCTCGACGAGCAGGCCCAGGACGACCCCGTCGCACCAGCGGTCGCCGTCCCGGTACGCCTCGCGCAGCCGCCCCTCGACCTGGAAGCCGACGTTCTCGTACATCGCGAGGGCCCGGGGGTTGGTGGACAGCACCTCGAGGCCGACCCGGTGCAGGCCGAGGCCGTCGAACGCGAGCCCGAGCACGAGGGCGATCGCCTCGGTCCCGTAGCCCCGCCCCCGCATCGCCGGCCGCATGGCCAGGTGCAGCCGCGCGGAGCCGTGCGCCTCGTCGATCTCGCTCAGCACGATCTCGCCGAGGTACTCGTCGGCCCCGCCGGCGGTGACCGCGAGGTCGATCCGCCCGTCCGCCGCGGCGATGTCCGCGCACCACCGCTCGACCCCCTGGCGGGTCCAGGTCGCGGTGAGGCCCATGACCCGGCGGCTCTCGGGGTCCGAGACGATCTCCCACCGGCCGCCGGCGTCCCGGGCCGCGATCGGGCGCAGCCGGACGAGCTCACCCTCGAGGGTGGGCTTGTCGGTCTCCCGACGGCGGGCCGGCATCAGCCCTCGACGCCCAGCCGGGACAGGATGAGCTCGCGGACGCGACCGGCGTCGGCCTGACCGCGCGTCGCCTTCATGACCCCGCCGACGATCGCCCCGACGGCCTGGATGCGTCCGCCGCGGATCCGGTCGGCGACGTCGGGCTGCGCGGCGAGGACGTCGTCGATCGCCGCCAGCAGGGCGCCGTCGTCGGACACGACCTCCAGGCCGCGCGCCACGACGACCTCCTCCGGCGACCCCTCGCCCGCGAGGACGCCCTCGAGCACCTGACGGGCCAGCTTGTCGTTGATCCGCCCGGAGTCCACGAGCGCCTGGAGCTCGCCGATCTGCGCGGGGGTGACCGGCAGCTCCTCGAGGTCGACCTCGCTCTGCTTGGCCGTCCGGGCCAGCTCGCCCATCCACCACTTGCGCGCCGCGGCGGGGGTGGAGCCCGCCGCGATCGTCGCCTCGATCAGGTCGAGCGCGCCCGCGTTGAGCACGTCGCGCATCTCCGGCTCGGCGTAGCCCCACTCGTCGGTCAGCCGACGACGGCGCGCGGCCGGCAGCTCGGGCAGCGTGGCGCGGATCTCCTCGACCCACTCGCGGCGACGGTGCCACCGGCACGAGGTCCGGCTCGGGGAAGTAGCGGTAGTCCTCGGCGTCGGACTTCACGCGGCCCGGGCGTGGTGATCCCGGTGTCCTCGTGCCAGTGCCGCGTCTCCTGGACGATCGTGCCGCCGCTCGGCGAGGATCGCCGCCTGGCGGGACACCTCGTAGCGCACGGCCCGCTCGACCGACCGGAACGAGTTGACGTTCTTGGTCTCGGTGCGGGTGCCGAGCGGGGACTCGCGGCGTCGCGCGCAGGGAGAGGTTGACGTCGGCGCGGACGTTGCCGCGCTCCATCCGGGCCTCGGAGACGCCCAGCGTGCGGAAGATGTCGCGCAGCGTCTGGACGTAGACGCGGGCGACCTCGGGGGCACGCGCACCCGCCCCGGTGATCGGCCGGGTGACGATCTCCACGAGCGGGATGCCGGCGCGGTTGTAGTCGACGAGGGAGTACTCGGCACCGTGGATCCGGCCCGTCGAGCCGCCGACGTGGGTGTTCTTGCCGGCGTCCTCCTCCATGTGGGCACGCTCGATCTCGACCCGGAAGATCGTGCCGTCCTCGAGCTCGACGTCGAGGTACCCGTCGAACGCGATCGGCTCGTCGTACTGCGACGTCTGGAAGTTCTTCGGGACGTCCGGGTAGAAGTAGTTCTTCCGCGCGAACCGGCACTGCTCGGCGATCTGGCAGTTGAGCGCGAGCCCGATGCGGATCGCGTACTCCACGGCGGTGCCGTTGAGCGCGGGCAGCGCGCCGGGCAGCCCGAGGGACACCGGCGACACGGCGGTGTTGGGCTCGGCGCCGAACGTCTGCGGGGCGGAGTCGAACATCTTGGTGCGCGTGCCGAGCTCGACGTGCACCTCGATGCCGATCACCGGGTCGAAGCGGGCGATGGCGTCGTCGTAGTCGACGCAGCGCAACGGTCGGAGTGCTCACTTGCTGACCTCCAGCTCCGGCGCGCGCGACAGCAGCGGCGCGCCCCAGGTGTTCTCGAGCAGGGCCTCCAGCGCGGCGCCGACGCGGTACAGCCGGTCGTCCGCCTTCGCCGGGGCGAGGATCTGCAGCCCGACGGGCAGGCCGTCGTCGGACAGGCCGTTGGGCACGGACATGCCCGGGACGCCGGCGAGGTTCGCCGGGATGGTGGCGACGTCGTTGAGGTACATCGCCAGCGGGTCGTCGAGCTTCTCCCCCAGCCGGAACGCCGTCGTGGGTGCGGTCGGCGAGACCAGGACGTCCGCCTGCTCGAACGCCGCCGCGAAGTCGCGCTGGATGAGCGTGCGGACCTTCTGCGCGCTGCCGTAGTAGGCGTCGTAGTACCCGGCGGACAGCGCGTAGGTGCCGAGGATGATGCGGCGCTTGACCTCGTCGCCGAAGCCGGCCCCGCGGGTCGCGGCCATGACCCGCTCGGCGGTCACCGGGCCCTCGGTGGGCTCGACGCGCAGCCCGAAGCGCATGCCGTCGAACTTGGCGAGGTTGCTCGACGCCTCGCTCGGCAGGATGAGGTAGTACGCGCCCAGCGCGTAGGTGAAGTGCGGGCAGGAGACCTCGACGATCTCGGCGCCGGCGCCGCGCGAGCAGCTCGAGGGACTCCTCGAAGCGGGCACGGACCCCGGGCTGGTAGCCCTCGCCGCCGAGCTCGGTGACGACGCCGACGCGGACGCCGGTGAGGTCGCCGCCGGCACCCGCGCGGGCCGCCGCGACGAGCGGCGGGAGCGGCTCGGGGATCGACGTCGAGTCCCGCGGGTCGTGCCCGCCGATGAGCTCGTGCAGGAGCGCGGAGTCCAGGACGGTGCGGGTGACCGGGCCGGCCTGGTCGAGGCTCGACGCGAGGGCGATGAGCCCGTAGCGGGAGACGCCGCCGTAGGTCGGCTTGACCCCGACGGTCCCGGTGACGGCGCCGGGCTGACGGATCGACCCGCCGGTGTCGGTGCCGATCGCGAGCGGTGCCTCGTAGGCGGCGACCGCCGCGGCGCGAGCCGCCACCGGAGCCGCCGGGGATGCGGTCGAGGTCCCAGGGGTTGTGGGTGTTGCCGTAGGCGGAGTGCTCGGTGCTCGACCCCATGGCGAACTCGTCCATGTTGGTCTTGCCGAGGATCGGGAGACCCGCCTCGCGCAGCCGCGTCGATGAGCGTCGCGTCGTACGGCGGCAGCCAGCCCTCGAGGATCCTCGAGCCGGCGGTCGTCGGCATGCCGCGCGTCACGACGATGTCCTTGACGGCGATCGGCACGCCGGCGAGCGGGTGCAGGTCGTCCCCGGCCGCGCGGCGGGCGTCGACGTCGCGGGCGGCCCGGCGAGCGCCTCTCGTCGCTCACGTGGAGGAAGGCGTGGACGGCGCCGTCGACGGCGGCGATCCGGTCCAGGTGGGCCTGGGTGGCCTCGACGCTCGAGACCTCGCCGGCCGCGAGGCGGGCGGCGAGGTCGGCGGCGGTGAGGCGGGTGAGGTCCGTCATCAGTCCTCCTCGAGGATCTGCGGGACCAGGAAGCGTCCCTGGTCGGCGGCCGGGGCCGCGGCGAGGATCTCGTCGACCGGGAGCGACGGCTCCGGGACGTCCTCGCGGAACACGTTGGTCAGTGGGCAGCGGGTGGCTGGTGGCCGGCACGTCGGGCGTCGCGACCTCGCTGACGCGGGCGACCGCGTCCACGATCACGTCGAGCTCGCCGGCCAGGCGGTCGAGCTCGTGGGGCGTCAGGTCGATGCGGGCCAGCCCGGCCACACGCGCGACCTCGTCACGGGAGATGGTGGACATGGGCGCGAGTCTAGTGGCGGCCATGTGACGGCCATGTGTCGCGCCCGCCGGGGCGGTCGGCCCGTCGGCCCGTCGGCCCGTCGGCCTGCGGACCGTCGGACCGCCGGGGCGGTCGGCCCGTCAGGTGGTCGGGCTGCCCAGCGCCATCTGGACGAGCTCCAGGACCGCGAGCGCGTAGGCGTCCGCGGCCGTCGGTGCCGTGAACGTCTCCTCGACGTCGGCACCCGGGAGCCGGACCACGACGGCGAACTCGTCGTCGGCCACCGACAGGGACCGGAACGTGCCGCCGAGCAGCTCGCGCAGCTGGTCCTCGCGGGGCAGCCAGAGGGCGTCCTCCTGGGCCACGGAGTCCAGCGCCCACTCGGTGGTGCCGTTGAACCCCAGCACGGTGCCGGTCGAGAACTCGTGGGCCTCGATCATCATGTCGCTGATGGTGAAGACGTCGCCGCTCATCTCCGGCTTGGGGATCGTGAACCGGTCCCCTGTGCGGGCGTGCCACGCGACGCCGGCGTCGCGCAGCCGTTGGGCGAGCTCGATGCTGATCATCGGCTCAGTATCGGTCGGCGTGCCCGGGCTGTCGCGCCCGCGGCCCGGGAGCCGTGGCCGTCCCGAGCCTCGCCCGGCCCCGGCCCGGCGCGGGCTCACCGCTGGCGGTAGTGGTACCGCTCCGCGGGGGTGAAGCCCAGCCGGGAGTACAGCTCGACGCCGGCCTCGTTGGACTCCTCGACCTGGAGGAACGCCCGCCGCGCACCGCGCGCCCCGGCCTCGGCGAGCGCGGCGCGGGTCAGCGCCCGGCCGATGCCCCGCCGCCTCGCGTTCGCGGCCACCGCGAGGCAGGACAGGCCCACCCAGTCGTCGACCAGCGCGGCCCGGACCACGCCGACCGTCCCGGCGGCGCCGCGGGCGGTGAGGTACAGCGCGCGCGCCCCGGTCAGCAAGGTGGCGGCGCGGCGGTGGTCCACCGGTGCGGACGTCTTGACGTCGAGCCAGCGGGCGAGCCAGTCCTCGTCCGGCGTCTCGCTCACGGTGCAGGTCAGGCCCTCGGACTCGAACGACGCGGCTTCCTGGTCGAGGTCGCCGCGCACCATCACGAGCGTCGGTGCGACCTCGCGGTACCCCCGGCCGGCGAGGACGTCGTCGAGGTCCTCGGGCTCGGTCTGCGCGCACACCCGGAAGAGCGCCGGCTGGCGAGCGGCCTTGTAGAGGTGCTCGACCTCCTTGACCGCCGCGGGCACGTCCCGCGGCTCGGAGAGGGCGAGCACGCTGTTGGCCCGGCGGGTGAAGCCGCCGGACAGGCCCACCTGCCAGCCGTCGACGTCGTGCGCCTCGAGCGGCGGCCACACCGCGGCCTCCGCGCGCGCCCCCGGGCCGCGAGGGACGTCCCAGGTGTAGACGCGCAGGGCGACGTCCTCGTGGTGCCAGTCGCGATCGGGCACGCGGGTGAAGCACAGGCGGTCGTAGAGCCGGTGCGCGGACGTCATCCCTTCGAGGGTCGACAGCACGACGCGCTGCGCGCGCAGCGTCACCGCCTCGCGCATCGCGGCCCGCACGAGCGCCTCCGCGATGCCGCGTCCGCGGGCGTGCGGCGCGACGGCGAGCATCCGCAGCTCGATCTCGCCGGGCTCGGCGATCTCGGCGTACGACGTGCCGGCGGGCGCGAGGGTGAGCGTGCCGACCAGGTCGGGCGGCGGCGGCTCCGTCGGGACCCCGGACTCCTCGTCGTCGTCGTCGTCGACCTCTGCCTCCACCGGCGCGACGGCCACCAGCAGGCTGGCCTCCCGCGCCCGGCGGACCGCGTCCATCAGCTCGTCGACGTAGTCGTCGCCGTCGCTGACCAGGCCGTCGGTGTGGTAGGCCTGCGCCGTCAGGGCCCCCGCCGCCGCGACGTCGTCGTCGGTGGCCACCCGGATGAGCAGGTCCGGCATGGGTTCCTCCCGTGGTGGGTGCGTGCTCCATCGTGCTCCCCCGCCGCCCCGGTGCGCGAGGCGACCCGGCACGGGAAGTGCGCGAGCGCCCGGGACGCGGGTCCGACGGCGCCCGGGAAGGACCCGTACGGGTCCCCGACCGGACGGGACATCACTCCTCGTCGGTGGCCTTGCTCTCCTCCGCGCCGTCGGCCGCCACCTCGGCCGGGAGCTCGTCGTCACCCGCGGCCGGCTCCTCCGCCGGCCGCACGGCCGCCGGCCCCTCCGCGAGCAGGCGCGCGAACCCCCCCTCGTCGAGGATCGGCAGCCCGAGCTCGCGCGCCTTGGCCTCCTTGGTGCCGGCGTTCTCCCCGACGACGACGAAGTCCGTCTTCTTCGACACGCTGCCGGCGGCCTTCCCGCCGCGGGCGAGGATCGCCTCCTTGGCTCCGTCCCGCGACCAGCCCTCGAGCGAGCCGGTCACCACGACCGTCACACCCTCGAGCGTGCGGGGGACGGACGCGTCCCGCTCGTCGGCCATCCGGACGCCGGCCGCCGTCCACTTCCGGACGATGGCGGTGTGCCACTGGTCGTCCTCGCCGGGCTGCTCGAACCAGTCGCGGACCGCGGCCGCGATGGTCGGCCCCACCCCGACGACCCCCGCGAGGCCGGCGCCGTCGTCCGCGCGGGCGGCCTCCTCGATCGCCGCCATGGACCCGAACTCGGTCGCCAGCGCCCGGGCGGCCGTCGGACCGACGTGCCGGATCGACAGCGCGACCAGGACCCGCCACAGCGGCCGGTCCTTGGCTGCCTCCAGGTTGACCAGCAGGCTCTCGCCCATCGCGCTGAGGTCCCCCGCCTCCCGGAGGCGGCCCTTGACCTTGGACCGGGTGGACAGGACGAACTGCGGCACCCGCCGCAGCGCGTCGGCGTCGAGGTCGAACAGGTCGCCCTCGTCGGTGACGACGCCGGCGTCGAGCAGCGCGCTGGCCGCCTCCCAGCCGAGCGCCTCGATGTCGAAGGCTCCTCGCGAGGCGACGTGGAAGACCCGCTCCCGCAGCTGCGACGTGCAGGACCGCGTGTTGGGGCACCGGATGTCCGCGTCGCCCTCCTTGGACGGCGCGAGCGGGGTGCCGCACGAGGGGCACGCAGTCGGCATGACGAACTCGCGCTCGGTCCCGTCGCGCAGCTCGACCACCGGTCCGACGATCTCCGGGATGACGTCGCCCGCCTTGCGCAGCACGACGGTGTCCCCGATGAGCACGCCCTTGCGCTTGACCTCGCTCGCGTTGTGCAGCGTCGCCATCGAGACGGTCGACCCGGCGACCTGGGCGGGCACCATGACCCCGAACGGCGTGACCCGGCCGGTCCGGCCGACGTTGACCTGGATGTCGAGGAGCTTCGTGTTGACCTCCTCCGGCGGGTACTTGAAGGCGATCGCCCACCGGGGCGCACGGCTGGTGGAGCCGAGCCGGCGCTGCAGCCCGACCTCGTCGACCTTGACGACGATCCCGTCGATCTCGTGCTCGACGTCGTGCCGGTGCTCGCCGTAGTGGTCGATCATCGACTGCACCTCGGCGAGCGAGCCGACCACCCGGCTGTGGCCCGAGACCGGCAGCCCCCACCCCGCGAGCAGGTCGTACGCCTGCGACTGCCGGGTGATGACGTCCCCGCGCCCCTCCCGACCCGCCGACCACTCGAGTGCACCGATGCCGTGGCAGTACATCCGCAGCGGACGGCTCGCGGTGACCCGCGGGTCCTTCTGCCGCAGCGACCCCGCGGCGGTGTTGCGCGGGTTGGCGAACGGCGGCTTCCCGGCGGCGATCTGCGCCTCGTTGACGGCGCGGAAGCCCTCGACCGGCAGGAACACCTCGCCGCGGACCTCGATGCGCTCCGGGTGGTCGTCACCGGCGAGCCGGTGCGGGATGCCCTCGATGGTCCGGACGTTGAGGGTCACGTCCTCCCCCGTCCGTCCGTCGCCGCGGGTCGCCGCGCGCACGAGCCGGCCCTGCTCGTAGAGCAGGGCGATGGCGAGCCCGTCGATCTTCAGCTCGCACAGCAGGTGCAGGTCCGCGGACGCCCCGTCGAGGTCCCGCTGCACGCGGTCGAACCACCCGGCGAGGTCCTCGGCGGAGAACGCGTTGTCGAGCGAGAGCATCCGCTCGACGTGCTGGACGGCGCCGAACTCGGTGGAGAACGTGCCGCCGACGGTCTGGGTGGGCGAGTCCGGCGTCCGCAGCCCGTACTCGGCGTAGCGGTCCTCGAGCGCCTCGAGCCGGCGCAGGAGGGCGTCGTACTCGCCGTCGCTGACCGACGGGGCGTCGCGCACGTAGTAGGCGAACTGGTGGTCGCGGATCTCGCCGGCCACCTCCTCCCAGCGGTGCCGGGCGGCGACCTCGTCCAGGTCGAGGTCGGCGGGGTCGAGTGCCTGTTCGCTCACCGGGCCATCATGGCGTGGACCACCCACAGGCCGCGTTGCCATGCTGACCCTCGGCGGGAGCCCGCCGTCCACCACTCGCCGGAACGAGGGGTCATGACACCGACGCAGAACCACCCCACGGACGACCGGACGGCGCTCCCGGCGCTCGCCGGCCTCATGCCGCTCTCCGCCCTGGCCGGGGCTCCCCCGTCGCCGGCCGCGGCGCCCGTGGCGGCCACCGGACCGACGCCCGTCCCGCCCCCGAGCCCGGGACCGGCCGGCGCGCCGGCTGCGGCACCGGTCGGCTCCCCGCCCGCCGGTGGACCGGCCGCCGCCGGAGCCGAGGCGACGCCCGGGGCAGGCGCCGACGACACCGCGTGGTCGCCCCGGTTCGGTGCGACGAACGTCGGCAGCCGTCCCGAGGCCCTCGCCGTCGACGGCGACCTCGTCTACGTCGGCGGGGACTTCGCCGGACCGATGGCCGGCATGCCGGAGCACACCTACGACCGGATCGCCGTCTGGGACGGCGTCGCGTGGCACCGGCTGGGCGACGGGCTGGACGGCGTCGTGCACGCCCTCGCGGTGGTCGGTCACGACGTCTACGCGGGCGGGGACTTCACGGTCGCCGGTGGTCGGACCGTGGCGAACCGGCTCGCCCGCTGGGACGGCACGGCCTGGTCCGCGGTCTCCGGCGGGGTGAGCAACAGCCAGATCCCGTCGATGGCGACCGTCCGCGGGCTCGCGACCGACGGCGAGCGGCTGTACGTGGCCGGCGTCTTCGACTCCGTCGGCACCGGGACCGGTGCGGTGCCGGCCCGAGGCTTCGCGGTGCTCGACATGCGCACCGGCGCCTGGTCGTCGCCCGACGGTGGCCTCGGGTTCCTCGACGGGCCGGGCGAGGGCCGAGCCGTCGCCGTCCTGGCCGGTCGCGTGCACGTGGGCGGCTCCTTCGACACCGCGGGCACCGTGCCGGCGTCGTCGCTCGCCGCGCTGGACCCGGCCACCGGGACCTGGACCGCCCTGGGCGAGGGCATCCGCAACGGCGAGTTCGTCGGCTCGGTCACCAGCCTCGCGGTGGACGAGGGCTCCGGGACGCTCGTCATCGGCGGCAGCTTCACCACCGCGGGGACCGTGGTGACGTCCGGGGTCGCCACGCTCACCGGCGACACGTTCGGGACCCTGGGCGCGTTCCTCCGGTACGGCGATGCGTCGTCGTGCGAGGTGGTCGCCGTGGGCGTCGCCGGCGGCCGGGTCTACGCCGGCGGGGAGTTCACGACCGCGGGCAACGCCGCCGCGTCGTGGTGGGCGGTGCACGACGGGACCGAGTGGTCCGTGCCGGGCGACGGCGTCGACAACGTGGTCCGCGCGCTCGCGGCGTACGGCGAGGACGGCGTCGTCGTGGTGGGCGACTTCCAGTACTCCGGGGCGCTCCGCACGACGCACGGCGGCATCTGGTCGCCGGCGGGGTGGCAGTCGTTCGGGCAGGGCGTGTCCTTTGACCCGTACGCCGACGGCAACGTGTTCGCCGTCGTCGCCACCGGGACCGGCGTCGTCGCGGGCGGCTACTTCGACCAGGCCGGGGCGACGCCGGTCGGGTCGGTCGCGGCCTGGGACGGCACCCGGTGGCAGGCCATGGCCGGCGGCCTCAGGGGTGCGAGCTCGCTGGCGACCGTGTACGCGATCGCCGAGCTGGACGGCGACCTCTACGCCACCGGGTCGTTCACCAGCGCCGGCCCCGGGGCCGCCGCGAACATCGCCCGCTGGGACGGGACGGCGTGGTCGTCGCTCGGCAGCGGCCTCAACGGCACCGGCTACGCGCTCGCGGTGCTGGGCGGGCGGCTCTACGTGGGCGGACGGTTCTCGGCGGCGGGCACGACGGCGGCCAACGGCGTCGCGGCGTGGGACCCGGCGACGTCCACCTGGAGCGCGGTCGGGAACGCCCCGGGCTATGACGACGCCGTCCTCGGCCTTGCCGTGATCGCCGACCGCTACCTCGTGATCGGCGGGCGCTTCCACGCGTTCCGGGCGGGCGGTCGCGACCTCGTGCGGGGCCTGAACGGCCTGACCGCGTTCGACACGCAGGCCGAGATCACGCCGGACGGGGCGCTGGACGGGTACCTCGTCCTGGCCGGGGTGCAGCAGTCGAGCGGGACCGGGACCGTCCGCGCCCTGCACGTGCAGGGCGGCGACCTCTACGTCGGCGGGACGTTCGACACCGCCGGCGTGCTGCAGCTCGGCACGCCGCCCGACCTGGGCTTCTCGGCGCGCAACCTCGCGGTCTGGCACTTCGCGACCGACGGCGCCTGGGAGACGCCGGGCGGCACCGACGAGCCGGTGATGGCGCTCGCGACGGTCGACGGGACGCAGGTGCTGGTCGGCGGCTGGTTCGGTGCGGCGGGGGCGATCGCGGCGTCCGGCGTGGCGTCGTACGAGCCGGCGACCGGTGCCTGGACGGCCTTCGGCAGCGGCGTCGGTCCCGGGGAGCGCGGCGTCCGGCACGTGGAGGCGCTCGCGCACGGGCCGGGCACCGGGCTCTGGGTCGGGGGGACCTTCACCACCGCCGGCGGAGTGCCGAGCTGCTCGATCGCGCTGTGGACCGGGACGGCCGGGACGGCGCCGGAGCCGCCGGCGGGCTGAGCGGGGCGGTCGGGGCCCCGGGGTCGGCCGGGGGCTACCCGTTCTCGGCCCGCTCCGCCACCACCTCCGCGGCCCGGACGACGTCGGCCAGCGCGCGGCGGGCCGCGTCGGGCGTGGGCGCGGTGGAGCCGGGGACGAGCACGACGTCCCGCAGCCGGTCGACCGGCAGCCCGACCCGGTGCCACGGGCGCAGGAGCGTCTCGGCCTGGCCTCGCACGTCCGGACCGGCGCACTGGGACGACGCGACCGGCGGCAGGGCGGCCCACACGCGCAGCCCGCCCTCGACCGCCTCGGCGAGCCGCTCCCAGCCGCGCTCGTCGAGCCCCTGCCGGACGGCGAGCCCGACGGCGTCCGCCCCGGACGCGGTGACGGCCGGGAGCGCGACCCACGCGTCCCCGAGGTGCACGACGACGCGCCCGGCCCCCGCCTCCCGCACGGCGTCGACCACGGTGCGCAGCCGCTCGGCAGCGACCGGTCCCGGCACGCGGCGGATCGCGGAGTACCCCGAGAACGTCGGGACCGCGCCGACCAGCACCGCGGCGAGCATCGGCTCGTGCAGGAGCACCACCGGCTCGGCGCCCGGGACCGCCACCCGCACCCGGCCGATCTCCTCGACGAGTCCCGCGGCGAGCGACTGCGCGAGCTCCCGGACGGCTCCCTCGTCGGCGAGCGCCCGGTCCCCGTGCGCGAGGTAGAGCGACGCCGCGAGGGTCAGCGGACCCTGGACCGGCAGGACGAGCGGGCCCTGCCAGCCGAGCGCGGCGACCGCGAGCGCGTCGAGCTCCTCGCGGGCGGCGGAGAAGGCACGCGTCTGGTCGTGCCCCGGACGGTCGGCCAGCTTCCAGCCGTGCGGGCCGACCTCGACCGGCAGGTCGACGAGCATGGCGGCAGCACGACCGGTCGCGCCGAGCCCGTCCCGGCCGGACAGCTGGACGCGGAACGGGAGGCCGTCGAGGCCGTCGGGGACGGCGGCGAGGTCGCCGACGACGACGGTCTGCTCCTCGAGCGGGTCCGTCCCCGGCCACGGGCCGAGCCCCGAGACGCCGGTCACCGGGCGAGCCGTGCGTGCAGGAACCCGATGGTGCGGGCGCGGGCGACGTCGGTGGCGGCCGCGTCGGCGCCGGCGACGTCGAGGTTCGCGAACGAGCGGCGGGTCCCGGGGTAGACGAACGTGTCGACCGGCGTGCCCGCGGCCTCGAGCGCGTCGACGGACGCCGCGACGCCGTCAGCCGGGTCGGAGCCGTCGTGGTCGGCGAGGTGCAGCTGCACCGGGCAGGCCGTCCGGGCGGCGTCGGCCGGGCGGGGCGAGGCGTCGTACGCCACGACCGCGTCGACCGTCCCCTCCCGGGCGACGTGCAGGGCCAGGTCCCCACCGAGCTCGAAGCCGACCGCGCCGACGACGGAGGCCCCGGCGTCGCGCAGGCGGGCCACCGCGGCGGCGACGACCGCGACCGACGCGGTCGCGTCGAGGGTGTCCGCGAGCTCCGCGGCACGCGCGGGATCGGTCGTCCGGGACCCGCCGTACAGGTCGACGACCTCCACCGCGAAGCCCGCCATGGTCAGCTCCTCGGCAAGGTCGTGGACGTGCGGGTGCAGCCCGTACCGGTCGTGCACGACGACGACGCCGGGCGCGCTCATGACCGCTCCGTCCCGTCGACCGTCGCCTGGCCGAGCACGCGCGTGCCGTCGTAGAGCACGAGCGACTGCCCGGGCGCGACGCCCCGCAGGTCGCCGTCGACGTCGACCCGCACGCGCCCACCGGCCTCCCGGCGGGCACGGGCGGGGACCGGGTCGCCGTGCGCACGGACCTGCACGGCACAGGTGAACCAGGCGTCGGAGGCGGCCGGACCGTGGGCGTCCGGCGCCTCGCCCCCGCCACCGCTCCGCTCGCCCGGGCCGGCCGGCTCGCCACCGACGACGTCGTCGGCCAGCCACACGGCGCCGGACCCGAGGACCGTGCGGACGGCGAGCGCCTCGGCCGGGCCGACCACGACGGTGTTCGTCACCGGGCGGATCGTCGAGCACGTAGCGCGGCCTGCCGTCGGGCGCAGGACGGCCGATCGACAGTCCCTTGCGCTGGCCGACGGTGTACGCGTAGGCGCCGTCGTGCGCGCCGACCACCCGGCCGTCGGTGTCGACGACGTCGCCCGGCTGGGAGCCCAGCCGGTCGCGCAGGAAGCCGCGGGTGTCGCCGTCGGCCACGAAGCAGATGTCGTAGGAGTCCGGCTTGGCCGAGACGCTCAGGCCGCGCGCCGCCGCCTCGGCGCGCACCTCGTCCTTGGAGGTCGACCTCGCCGAGCGGGAACATCGCCCGGGCGAGCCGGTCCGGACCCATGACGGCGAGCACGTACGACTGGTCCTTGGCCAGGTCGGCCGCGCGGTGCAGCTCGCGGACGACGCCGGGCCCCGCTCGGCCGCCGGCCTCGCCGACCCGCGTCCGGGCGCAGCACGATCCGGGCGTAGTGCCCGGTGCAGACGGCGTCGAACCCGAGGGCGAGGGCCTTGTCGAGCAGCGCCTCGAACTTGATGTGCTCGTTGCAGCGCACGCACGGGTTCGGGGTGCGCCCGGCCGCGTACTCGGCGAGGAAGTCGGCGACGACGGTGTCCTCGAACCGCTCGGACAGGTCCCACACGTAGTACGGGATGCCCAGGACGTCGGCCGCGCGCCGCGCGTCGCCCGGCGTCCTCGATCGAGCAGCAGCCGCGCGACCCGGTGCGGAACTGGTCGCGGTTCCGCGACAGCGCCATGTGCACGCCGACGACGTCGTGGCCCGCGTCGACCGCGCGCGCCGCGGCGACCGCGGAGTCGACGCCGCCCGGAGAGCGCGGCGAGGACCCTCATCGGCCGGCCCCCGCCCTGCGAGGCCGGGCGAGGCGAGGCCGGCGGCCTGCGCGCGGGCGACGACGTCCGGCAGGGCGGCGAGCAGGGCGTCGACGTCGGCGGCGGTGGACGTGTGGCCGAGGCTGAACCGCAGCGCGCCCCGGGCGTCGTGCTCGCTCGACGCCCATCGCGAGCAGGACGTGGACTGGGCTGCGGCACGCCGGCCTGGCACGCCGAGCCGGTCGAGCACTGCACGCCGGCGGAGTCGAGCAGGTACAGCAGGGAGTCGCCCTCGCAGCCGGGGAAGGTGAAGTGCGCGTTGCCGGGAGCCGGTCGGGACCGGGTGGTCGGCGCCGGTGCGGATCTTGGCCGGCGACGGTCCGGACCGCGCAGGACGGCGTCCGGGACGGCGTCGCGCACCCGCGCGGACGAGGTCGTCGCGCAGCGCGGACAGCCGGGCCGCGGTCTGCGGACGGTCGCGCGACGGCGGCGTCGACGGCGACCGCGAACGACCGCGCGGCCGGGGTGTCGAGCGTGCCGGACCGCACGCCGCGCTCCTGGCCGCCGCCGTGCAGCACCGGGCGTGAGGTGCCAGGTCGCGCCGCGCGAGCGAGGGCGCCGACGCCGAGCGGGCCCGCCGATCTTGTGACCGCTGACGGTCATGGCGTCCAGGCCGGACGCGGCGAAGTCGACCGGCGACCTGGCCCGACGGCCTGGACGGCGTCGGCGTGCACGGGGATCGCCGTGCGCGGCGCGCGAGCGGAGACGACCTCGCGGCAGCGGCTGCAGCGTGCCCACCTCGTTGTTCGCCCACATGACGGAGATGAGCGCGACGTCGTCGCCGTGACGCGTCGAGCTCGGCAGCCAGCGCGTCGAGGTCGAGCCGACCCTCGCCGTCGACGGGCAGGAGCACGATCTCGGCGCCGGCGTGCTCGGCCATCCAGAAGGCGGGGTCGAGCACGGCGTGGTGCTCGACGGCGGAGACGAGGATCCGGCGCCGCGAGGGTCCTGGGTCGTCCGGGACCAGAACAGTGCCCTTGACCGCGAGGTTGTCGGCCTCGGTGCCGCCCGGCGGTGAGGACGACCTCGCTCGGGCGCGCGCCGAGGGCGGCCGCGAGCTGCTCGCGCGACTCCTCGACGGTGCGTCGCGCGGCGCGACCCGCGGCGTGCAGGGACGACGCGTTGCCCGTGCGGCTCGACTCGGCGGTCGAGCGCCTCGATCGCCCGGGGCAGCATCGGCGTGGTCGCCGCGTGGTCGAGGTAGGCCGTCACGAGGAGCAAGTCTACGAAGCGCCGCCCACGCGATCGGACCGGTGTGAGCTGCGGGCTGGCGGCTGCCGTCACCGGCCGCGGTCGTGGCCCTCTCCCGGCGCCCGGTGGCCCGCGAGACCGGCTGGCAGGATGGGCGCCGTGACCGCCTGGGACCCGACCACTCCTCCCGTCGCGTTCTCCGGCTCCCGGCTCGGTTGGCAGGACCTGCCCCGTCACGTGCGGCGGACGATCGCCTCGCGCGGCCGCGGTGAGGTCATCGCGGAGACCGGGACGACCAGCGGCTTCTCCCCCGGGTTCGCGTCGGTGCTCGAGCTCGGCAACGGCCGCGAGATCTTCGTCAAGGCGGTCTCCACCGAGCAGAACCTGCACTCGCCGGACCTCGCCCGCCGCGAGATCGCCGTTGCCGCCGCCCTGCCCGACGACGTCCCGGCGCCCCGCCTGCTCTGGGCGCACGACGACGGCGACTGGGTCGTCCTCGGCTTCGAGGCGGTCCACGGCCGCTCGCCCGCGCTGCCGTGGCGTCCGGACGACCTCGTGCGCGTGCTCGCGGCGCTCGACCGGCTCGCCGGGACGGCCCCGCTCGAGCCGAACTCGCTGGAGCCGGTCACCCGCGCCCTCGCCGACGCGCTGACCGGGTGGCGATCGCTGGCCCAGCAGTCCCCCGAGTACCTCCAGGGTGCTGCGGCCGTCGGCGGCGAGGACGGCGCCTGGGTCCTCGCCCACCTCGACGAGCTCGTCCGGCTCGAGGAGCAGTGGCCCGAGGCTGCCGCAGGCGACGCCCTCGTGCACGGGGACCTGCGGGCCGACAACGTCATCCTCGACACCGAGCAGTGCTGGCTCGTCGACTGGCCGCACGCGGCACTCGGAGCCCCGTGGCTCGACCTGGCCCTCATGCTCCCGAGCGTGGCCATGCAGGGCGGCGGGGACCCCGGGACGATCTTCCGGTCGCAGCGGGTCGCGGCGGGGGTCGACGACGACCGTCTCCGGGCAGTTCTCGCGGCGGTCGCGGGCTACTTCGCGTACAGCGCGCTCCAACCCGCCCCACGGGGGATCCCGAACCTGCGGCGGTTCCAGGGCGCGCAGGCGATCCGGACGATCGCCTGGTTGCGCACGCTGGTCTGAGGTCGCGACGCGGCACCGGGTCGCGTACCCGCCCGGTTGACAACGCTCAAGGAATTCTCTCTCGCGATTCGCGTGCGGTGTCGAACGCAGGTGCCTGCCCGCGGCGATGATCAGCACGAGAATGCCCTCGCTCTCTCACCCCGGCGCCTCCATGGATGACCCGCGCGCCACCATCACCTGATTCATCTCCGTACCCGATCCGGCGCCCTTGCGTCAAGGAGCGCGCGTGGGGTCGTTGTCCACCGACATCGGCGTCCAAGGACGTCGAGTGTCAGACACCTCTGGTTCGTGGGTCACTCCGACCACAGGTCGCCATTCTGACACCGCGTCCCCCATGGTTCCGCATGCTTTCTTGCGTGTCGGTGGCTCGCTCTACTGTAGGAACAGGAAAGCAAACCGGACCGCGGTTCAGTCGATCGCCGATATGGCGGAACCTCAGGGTTGCGCTCGGATCGACGGGAGAAGGGAGGTGGGTCGGATGAGCGAAGAGATCGAGCGGCCGGCCGCCTTCGACCCGTGGGCCGGGGTGGACGTGGCGCTGCTGCCGTCAGATCTTGCGGCCGCGGCGACGGCGTACATGACCGCGATCGAGACGATCAGCGCGGCCGTCGCTGCGAGGGACGTGGACGGTCCGCAGGCGGAGCTTCTCGCCGCACTGCTCGCTGCCGGGGCCGGCCGGTCGACGCGCGCTGGGTGCGTGCCTGCTGCCGGTGGTCGAGGCGGACGGGATGTGGGCGGCCGGCGGGTCGAAGTCGTTCGCGATCTGGGTCGCCGAGCAGCACCACCTCGCCGTGCAGACCGCCCGGGCGCAGGTGCGGCTGGGGAGGGCGTTGCGGGACCACCTGCCGCTGACGGCCGCGGCGGTGGCCGAGGGCCGGGTCACGGTCGAGCAGGCGAAGATCCTGGCCCAGCTGGGGCCGACGACGGACCAGCGGCGCGACGCCCTGGCCGATCCGGCGAACGAGACGAACGAGGCGTTCCTGGTCCAGACCGCCCAGCAGGTCCGGGTGGACGAGCTGCGGTTGGTGATGCGCCGCTGGGCCGCGCACACCGACCCGGACGCGGACGACCGCGGGTACGTCGAGGCCAGCGACCGCGAGCACCTGGAGATCACCCGGCTCGGTGACATGGTCGACGTGTCCGGGCAGGTGACGATCCCGGTCGGGCAGGCGTTGAAGGCCGCGTTGGCGGCGCTGACGCCGGTGAGAGCACCGGACGACACCCGGTCCGCGTCCCAGCGCCGCGCGCACGCCCTGGGTGACGTGTGCCGGGTCGCGCTGGACGCCCAGCAGGCGGGAGGCAGGCGGCGCACCATCCGCCACCGCCTCGGGATCCTGGTCCCGTACGCCACCCTGCAGGACCTGGTCACCGGCGGCCGGACCCGGTGCGGCACCCAGGCAGCGATCGCCACCCGAGGCGACAGCGGCACCCTCGACGAGATCGGCACCCGCAGCACCCGCGGCGCGCAGGGCCCGGTCCGCTCCCCATCGTTCGCCACCCGCGGGAACGTGACCGGGACCGACGCGGTCGGCGGGCCCCAGTACGAGGACGGCACCCCGATCAGCCGGGCCGAGCTCGACCTGGCGTGCTGCGACTCCGAGTTCGCCCGCTACGTCTTCGGCGCCAACTCCGAGGTGCTGGACGTGGGACGGACGCAGCGGACCTTCACCTGCGCGCGCAGGGATGCGTTGATCGCCCGGGACAAGCACTGCCGCTACCCGGGGTGCACCGCCCCACCGATCCTCTGCGACGGCCACCACCTCGACGAATGGGCCAAGCACCACGGCCGCACCGCCGTCCGCCGCGGGCTCCTGCTGTGCACGTTCCACCACGGACTGGTGCACCGCAAGAGCATCCAGATCACCATCCACGGCCGACGGTTCGTCTTCACCGACCGCCACGGCCACGAGATCACCGGCGACCCCCACCACCGAATGCTGCCCCGGACGTGACGTTGATCCAGGTGGCCATCATCGCCACCGACGCGTGGCGATCATTCGACCCCACCGGGAAATGCTCCCAGGGATTTGTGAGACGACTTCTCAGCCGCGCAACCGTCGGATCTCCGCCGCCGCCTGCGGGAGGACCTCGAAGAGGTCCCCGACGATTCCGAAGTCGGCGATCTCGAAGATCGGCGATTCCGGATCGGTGTTGACGGCCACGATCGTCCCGGACGCCTGCATGCCGCCGCGGTGGTGCACCGCACCCGAGATGCCGGCACCGATGTAGAGCTTCGGCGAGACGGTGACACCTGTCTGCCCGATCTGGGCGTCGTGCCCGATCCAGCCCTCGTCCGTCGCGACGCGGGTCGCGCCGACCGCCGCACCGAGCACGTCCGCGAGCTCCTCGACCGCGGAGAAGTCCCCGTTGGTGCCCCGGCCACCCGCGACCACGGCCTGCGCCTCGGCCAGCTCGGGACGTCCGGACGGCGCCCGCTCGGTGCGCTCGACCAGCGTCACCCGCGTCGCCGCCTCACTGATCGCGATGTCGTGGCCCCGCACGTCGGGCGGCGTCGCCCCCTCGACCGGCTCCGCCGGCACGGCGTTCGCCTTGACCAGTACGACGGCCAGGGGCGTGGTGATCGCGCACCGCGTGTTCCAGGTGCCCGCGAACACGGTCTTGGCGACGACGACCTCGGCGCCCTCGCGGACCACGTCGGTCGCGTCGGACACCACTCCCGCCCCGGTCAGCACGCCGAGGCGTGCCGCGGCCTCCTTGTTCTCGAAGGTCGAGGTGAGCAGCACGGTGGACGCGCCGATCGATCCGGCCACCGCCGCGAGCGCCTCGGCAACGACGGGCGTGAGATGCGGGTCGGCGCCCCCGAGCACCACGTCGTGCACGACGGCGACGCCGTACCGGCCGAGCTCCGCCGCCGCGGTCGAGGCGAGCCCGGGTTCGAGCGCGACGCCGTGCACCAGGGCACCGGTCGAGGCCGCGAGGCGCCGCGCGAGCGTGAGCAGCTCGAGCACGGGCGGCCGCAGCTCGGGCGCGCCGTCCACCGTGTGGTGGTCGAGCAGGACGAGGACGGGTCCGTCGGGGAGGTCGGTCACGAGGTGCTCCTGAGGGTGGTGCCGGGTCCGAGGACCCGGCGGGTCAGGCCGTGTCGGGCGGGTGTCAGGCGGTCAGGCCACGTCAGGCGTGGTCAGGGCGACGTGGCGAGCGAGTCGCCCTGACCGCGCAGGACCGCGCCCGAGGATCACGCCAGGTTGTTCTCGACGAGGAACTGAGCGAGTCGGGTTCCCGCGGTGCCGTCGTCGGTCAGCAGGACGCGGTTCTCCCGCTGCGGCCGCTGGGACGCCTCGACGATGCGCGTGCGGGCACCCGGAGCACCGACGGACGCAGGGTCGACGCCGAGGTCGGCGAGCGACAGCACGGTCACCGGCTTGCTGCGGGCCGCCATGATCCCCTTGAAGTTCGGGTACCGCGGTGAGTTGGCCTGGTCGGTCACGCTCACCAGTGCCGGCAGGGGCGCCGTGAGCTGCTCGGAGGCACTGTCCAGCTCACGCCGCACCCGCACCTGCCCCGCCTCCACGGCGACCTCCGCCGCGAGCGTGAGCTGGGGCAGGTCGAGCGCGGCGGCGAGCGCCGCCGGCAGCAGCGAGGTCAGCCCGTCGAGTGCGGCCATCCCGGTGACGACGAGGTCGACCGGACCGTCGTCACCCAGATGGCGGATCGCGGCGGCGAGCACCTCGATGGTGCCGAAGAGGTCGGACCCGGCGACGGCGTCGTCGCGCACGTGGACGCCGCGGTCGGCGCCCATCTGCAGCGCGCGCCGGGCGGCGTCGAGGGCCTCGGCGGGTCCGACGGTCAGGGCGACGACCTCGCTGCCCTCCTCGGCCGCCGCGAGGACGAGCGCGGCCTCGACCGCGTTCTCGTCCAGCTCGTTGAGCGTGCCGTCACCGCCGTCGCGGACGACCCGGCCGTCCGCGCCGAGGGTGCGCTCGGACTGGATGTCGGGCACGTGCTTGACGCACACCACGATCTTCACTGCAGCGTCCCCTTCACCCTGCGGCCCGCACCCGGTGGACCCACGCACGGTCGGCGCCCACGTCGCGCGCTCGTGCCGAAGGCTACCCGGCACCCCACCCACGGCCCCGCGCGGGCCCGCCGCGCACGCCCGCTCGCCCCGTCCGCCGGCGCCCGCCCGCCCCGGCCGCCGGACGCGCCCGATGACTCTCACCCGGTCACGAGCGCGCCGACCACCCGATCCGGGCATCCCCCATCAGGTCGCCACCGGAGAGTTCACCCGCAGTTCGGCGCCCCCGGTCACGCATGATGCACGGGTGACCTCCGCGCCTCCGGCCCCGTCGTACCGGCCCACGCCCCCGCTCGGGTGTGCACCTGGTGGACGACGGGATCGACGTCGCGGTGCTCGCCGCCCGCGCCGACCGGCGTCGACCTGTGCCTGCTGGACCGCGACGACGCGAGCCCCACCGGGTGGCACGAGCGCCGCGTCCCACTCGACGGCCCGGTCCACGGCGTCTGGTACGGGCACGTCGCCGGCGTGCACCCCGGGCAGCACTACGGCTTCCGGACGCACGGTCCGTGGGACCCCGCCGCGCGGCCTGCGGCACAACCCCGCCAAGCTGCTCGTCGACCCGTACGCGCGCGGCCTCGTCGGGCGCGCTGGGCTACGGCCCCGAGACGTACGGGCACGTCGTCGACGCCGACGGGCCGCGGCGACCACGACGGCCCCGCGGACCCGCGCGACTCGGTCCGCGTCGGTGCCGCACGCCGTCGTCGTGGACACCACCTACCGCGGCGAGCGGATCCCGCGGCCGGAGGTGCCCTGGGAGCAGACCGTCGTCTACGAGGCGCACGTGCGCGGCCTGACCAAGAACATGCCGGGCATCCCGGACGACCTGCGCGGCACCTACGCCGGCCTCGCCCACCCCGCGACGATCGACCACCTGCTCGCGCCTGGGCGTCACGACCCTCGAGCTGCTGCCGATCCACGCCTTCGCCTCCGAGCCGCACCTGCGTCGAGAAGGGCCTGACGAACTACTGGGGCTACAACACCCTCGGCTTCTTCGCCCCGCACGCCGCCTACGCGACGCGGTCCGCGCAGTCCGCGGGCGCCGGCGCCGTGCTCGCCGAGGTCAAGGGCGCGATCCAGCTGCTGCACGCCGCGGGCCTCGAGGTCGTGCTCGACGTCGTCTACAACCACACCTGCGAGGGCGGCGACGGCGGGCCGCACGTGTCCTGGCGCGGACTGGACACCACCGGCTACTACCTGCACGACGGCGGCCTGCCCGGCCCGCTTCGCCGACGTCACCGGGTGCGGCAACTCGCTCGACTTCCGCCGGCCGCGCGTCGTCCAGACGGCGCTCGACTCGCTGCGCTACTGGGTCGAGGAGGTGGGCGTCGACGGCTTCCGGTTCGACCTCGCCGTCACGCTCGGCCGGGACGACGACGGCTTCGACCCCGACCACCCGTTCCTCGTCGCCCTGCAGACCGACCCGGTGCTCCAGCGGCGTCAAGCTCATCGCCGAGCCGTGGGACATCGGCCCGGGCGGCTGGCGCACCGGCAGCTTCCCGCCGCCGATGGGCGAGTGGAACGACCGCTTCCGCAACGCGGTCCGGACCTTCTGGCTCACCGACCCGGCGCAGGCGGCGCACGGCCGCGTCGGGCACGGCGTCGCCGACCTCGCGACCCGGCTGGCCGGCTCGGTCGACCTGTTCGGGCACGGCGACCCGCCGCTGGCCCGCGGTCCGGTCGCGTCGGTCGAACTACGTCACCGCGCACGACGGCTTCTCCATGGCCGACCTCGTCGCCTACGAGCACAAGCACAACGAGGCCAACGGCGAGCAGGGACCGCGACGGCAGCGACGACAACCGGTCCTGGAACCACGGCGTCGAGGGGCCGGTCCGCGCGCGACTCCCCGGGCGTCGACATCCTGCCGCTGCGGCGCCGCTCGATCCGCAACCTCATGGCGACCCTGCTCATGGCGGCCGGCACGCCGATGATCACGGCCGGCGACGAGATCGGACGCACCCAGCGCGGCAACAACAACGCCTACTGCCAGGACTCGCCGATCTCCTGGATCGACTGGGAGCTGTCCGAGTGGCGGCGCGACCTGCTGGCCACCACCCGGTACCTGCTGCTGCTGCGTCGCGAGAACGCCGCGCTGCGGGCGATCGTCGTTCTTCCGCGGCCGTCCCGCCGACGGAGGGCGGCCGACCCCGACCTCGCCTGGTTCGGCGCCGACGCCGACACCCTGGACCACGACGACTGGCACGACCCGGCGGTCCGCGACGCTGCAGATGCTCCGCTCGGTCGAGCGGCTCGGCGCGCACTCCTCGTCGTCAACGGGGCGCTCGACCCGGTCCCCGTCGTGCTGGCCGACGAGCGGCCCGACGCGGTGGGAGCTCGCCTGGGACAGCGCCTGGGAGCACCCGGGCGAGCGCTCGTCGGCGGCCATCGGCGGCGGACTGCACCCGGACTGCCGGGCGACACCGTCGTGATGGAGCCGCTGTCGATCCGCCTCTACCTCGAGCGCACGCCGACGCCCGTCCAGCCCTCCCGGACCACCCAGCCCGCCCGGACCGCTCAGACCTCGTAGCGGGCCGAGCCGGCCCGCTCGATCGGGCCCGGGTCGGCCCACGCAGCCCGGGCCGCGTCGGTGCTGGCGAAGAGGTGCCGGGTCGGGGCGTGCCACGACCAGCGGAGGTTGCGGGCCAGGTCGTCGAGGTCCGCGAGAGCGGCCGGGAGGAGCGTGCGGACGGTGAAGCGGCGGATGGCTCTCACTCGCCCGACGGACCGCGGTGCGCCCCGGTCGACGGGACGGCGGGCCGGCGGGCGGGACGGCGGGCCGGACGGCGCGCGGGATCGCGGGCCCGACGGCGAACCGACGGCGAACCGACGGTGGACGCTGCAGTGACGGCGGGTGTGCGCCCGGCACGCGCGGAGGGGCCGGTCTCGGTAGGTTCGGACCCGTGAAGAGCCCCCACGCGAAGCCGGCCCCAGCGACCACCCGCGGCGTCGGTCGCATCCCGATCGTCAACGTCAGCCCGACGACGGAGGAGGGCCGGTGGCCCGCCAAGGCGGTCGTCGGCGAGGCCGTCCCGATCCGGGCCACCGTCTTCCGCGAGGGTCACGACGCCGTCGGCGCGACCGCGGTGCTCATCGGGCCGGACGGCAAGGACGTCGCCTCGGCGCGGATGGTCGACATCCGTCCCGGGCTGGACGTGTTCGAGGCCCGGCTCGTGCCGACCGCCGAGGGCCGCTGGAGCTTCCGGGTCGAGGGCTGGTCCGACCCGTACGGCACCTGGAGCCACGACGCGTCGATCAAGGTCCCCGCCGAGATCGACGTCGAGCTCATGCTCGCGGAGGGCGCCGTCGTGCTGACCCGCGCCGCCGGACGCCCCGGGCCTGCCCGAGGCCGCCGTCGCGACCCTGCCAGGACGCCGTCAAGGCGCTCGGGGACGTCACCCGGCCCGCGCCGGCGCGGCTCGCGGCCGCGCACTCCGACGAGGTGCGTCGCGGTGCTCGCGGCCGCACCCGCTGCGCGACTACGTGACGACGTCGGCCACCTACCCGCTCGTCGTCGACCGGCCGCTCGCGATGACCGGCGCCTGGTACGAGTTCTTCCCGCGGTCCGAGGGCGCGACCTTCGACCACGAGGACAAGCAGTGGCGCTCCGGCACGCTGCGCACGGCCGCCCGAGCGGCTCCCGGCGATCGCCGGCGATGGGCTTCGACGTCGTCTACCTCATCCCGATCCACCCGATCGGCACGACGTTCCGCAAGGGCCGCAACAACTCCCTCACGCCGGTCGACGGCGACCCGGGCTCGCCGTACGCGATCGGCTCGCCGGACGGCGGCCACGACGCCATCCACCCCGAGCTCGGGCACGTTCGAGGACTTCGACGCGTTCGTCGCGGAGGCCCGGGCGCTCGGCCTCGAGGTCGCACTCGACCTGGCCCTGCAGTGCTCGCCCGACCACCCGTGGGTCGCCGAGCACCCGGAGTGGTTCACCACGCGCGTCGACGGCTCGATCGCGTACGCCGAGAACCCGCCGAAGAAGTACCAGGACATCTACCCGCTGAACTTCGACAACGACCCGGCCGGCATCTACGCCGAGGTCCGCCGGGTGATCCAGGTCGTGGATCGACCACGGCGTCACGCTCTTCCGCGTCGACAACCCGCACACGAAGCCGCTCGACTTCTGGGAGTGGCTGCTCGCCGACGTCGCGAAGGACCACCCGGACGTCATCTTCCTGTCCGAGGCGTTCACCCGGCCGGCCATGATGCAGACGCTCGCGCCGGATCGGGTTCCACCAGTCGTACACGTACTTCACCTGGCGGAACACGAAGAAGGAGCTCGACCCAGTACCTCACCGAGGTCTCGGGCGAGGACGGCTCCTTCATGCGGCCCAGCCTTCTGGCCGACGACGCACGACATCCTCCCGCCGTACCTGCAGCAGGGCGGCACCGCCGGGTTCGCGATCCGGGCGGTGCTCGCCGCCACGGGTGCGCCCACGTGGGGCATCTACTCCGGCTACGAGCTGGTCGAGAACGTGCCGCGGCCCGGCGTCGAGGAGCAGATCGACAACGAGAAGTACGAGTTCAAGCCGCGCGACTGGTCGCAGGCCGACGCCATCGGCATCTCCGCCCTGCTCACCCGGCTCAACGAGATCCGCCGGCGCGCACCCGGCGCTGCAGCAGCTGCGCAACCTCACGGTCCACCCGACGTCCGACGACGCGCATCGTCTGCTTCTCCAAGCACCTGGACGCCGAGCGACTCCCCGACCGGGCGGCGGACACGATCATCGTCGTGCGTCAACATCGACCCGTACACGACCCGCGGAGGGCGTCGTCGACCTGAACCTCGAGGCCCTCGGGCTGGCGCCGGCCCGAGCCCCGGGCGGCCGAGGTGACCTTCACGGCGCACGACGTGCTCTCCGGCGAGACCTTCGCCTGGGGCGAGCACCCGTTCGTGCGGCTGGACCCGCACGGGCAGGTCGCGCACGTCCTCCACGTGAGGACGTCGTGACGACGCCACGCACCTCCGCTCTGCCCGGCACCACCCCGCCCGCGTCCACCGGCCAGATCGCGCTCTCCGCGCTCCCGCCGCGCCAGCAGCCGAGGGTCACCGTCCCGCCGGCCCCGGCCTGCGGCGACGACCCCGAGCTGGCACCGCACCGCCGTCTTCTACGAGGTCATGATCCGGTCGTTCTCCGACTCGCGCGGCGACGGCAGCGGGCGACCTGCGCGGCCTGCTCGACCGGCTCGACTACCTGCAGTGGCTCGGCGTCGACTGCCTGTGGCTGCCGCCGTTCTACCCCTCGCCCCTGCGCGACGGCGGGTACGACGTCTCGGACTACACCGGCGATCGTCGCCGACTTCGGCACCATCGCAGGACTTCGCCGAGCTCGTCGCCGCGGCGCACGCGCGGGGCATCCGGATCGTCATCGACCTGGTCATGAACCACACGAGCGACGCCCACCCGTGGTTCCAGGCCTCGCGGTCCGACCCGGAGGGCCCGTACGGCGACTTCTACGTGTGGAGCGACGACAACACGCAGCTACGAGGACGCGCGGATCATCTTCGTCGACACCGAGACGTCGAACTGGACGTTCGACCCGGTCCGCCGGCAGTACTTCTGGCACCGGTTCTTCAGCCACCAGCCGGACCTCAACTTCGAGAACCCGCGGGTGCGTCGAGGCGATGCTCGACGTCGCCCGGTTCTGGCTGCGGCTGGGCGTGGACGGCTTCCGGCTCGACGCGGTGCCGTACCTGTTCGAGGCCGAGGGCACCAACTGCGAGAACCTGCCCGAGACGCACGCGCTTCCTGCGCGACCTGCGGCGCGATGATCGACGCCGGAGTTCCCGGGCCGCATCATGCTGGCCGAGGCCAACCAGTGGCCGGAGGACGTCGTCGAGTACTTCGGCACGGAGGACGAGCCCGAGTGCCACATGTGCTTCCACTTCCCGGTGATGCCGCGCATCTACTACGCGATCACGCGACCAGCGGGCGCGGCAGATCCTCGACATCCTCGCGGACACCCCGGCGATCCCGCGCGGGCGCGCAGTGGAGCACGTTCCTGCGCAACCACGACGAGCTGACCCTCGAGATGGTGTCCACCGAGGAGCGCGCGTCGATGTACGGCTGGTACGCCCCGGACCCGCGCATGCGCGCCAACATCGGCATCCGGCGGCGGCTCGCACCGCTGCTGGACAACTCCCGCAAGGAGATCGAGCTCGCGCAACGCGCTGCTGCTCTCGCTGCCCGGGCAGCCCCGTGCCTGTACTACGGCGACGAGATCGGCATGGGCGACAACATCTGGCTGCCCGACCGCGACGCGGTCCGCACGCCGATGCAGTGGACGCCGGACCGCAACGCGGGCTTCTCCACGGCCGACCCGGGCAAGCTGTACCTGCCGCTCGTGCAGTCGCTGGTGCAGCCACTACAACCACGTCAACGTCGAGGCGCAGCTCGCGCAGCCGACGTCGCTGCTGCACTGGGTGCACGGCATGCTCGCGGTCCGGCAGGCGCCACCCCGCGCTCGGGCACCGGCGACTTCACGGCGCTCGACTGCGACAACGAGTCGGTCCTGGCGTTACCTGCGCACCACGCCGGACGAGACGGTCCTCGTGCGTCGCCAACATGGCGTCCACCGCCGCGCTCGGCCACGCATCGAGCTGCCCGACTGGGCGGGCGCGAGCGCTCGCCGACATCTTCGGCGGCGCCCCGTTCCCCTCGGTGAGCGCCGACGGACGCACCGTGATCACGCTGGGCTCGCGGGAGTTCTACTGGCTGACCCTCACCCGGTGACGGCCGACGACGCCGCACGCCCACGGCCCCGGGACCGCCGGCCGGCGGACCACCGGCCGGACCAGTGACACGCTGACCCACGCAGCTGGCCGACCACGCACGCCGACGAGGACACGGAGGGCGCCGATGCCCACGCGGGACCGACCCGACCAGCAGCGGCTGCGTAGCCGCAGCGTGACCGACGCCGAGCTGCTCGACGCCGTCCGCGACTGGCTCCCCGACCGGCGGTGGTTCCCGGCCAAGGGCTCGGCCACCGAGCTGGCGCGTCGCCGGCGGCCGGACCCTCACCGACCCGCAGGGCGAGGCCGAGGTCCGGATCCTGCTCGTGCGCGTCCGCTCGGCGACCGTCGACACCGTCCTGCAGGTCCCGCTGACCCTGCACCCGGCCGGCGGCACCGCGTCCGACGGCGCGGGATCCGACGCCGTCCGCCGGCGCGGACTGGCTCGGCACGGTCGCCGACGGCCGCTGCGGCTGCGCGACGGCGCCGGCGACCCGGCCGTTCCTGCGGGCGTGGCTCGCCGCCGCGCACGGGCGGCGACGGCGCCCCGGCCGACCTCGGCCTGGACACCGAGCACCCGCGCGTGCATCAGCGGCGAGCAGTCGAACACCTCGGTCATCCTCTCCGGGCCCGACGGCGGCGCGATCCTCAAGGTCTTCCGCGGCCTGACGCCGGGCGAGAACCCCGACGTCGACGTCCCGCGGCGCCTCGCCGGGACCGGCTGGACGCACGTGCCGCGCCCGCTCGGCTGGCTCGACGGCTCCTGGACCACCGACGACGGCGAGGCGTCCGGCAGCCTCGGCGTGCTCAGCGAGTTCGTGGCGGGCGCCACCGACGGCTTCGAGCTCGCCTGCGACATGGCGGGGCGCGGCGAGTCGTTCGGCCGCCTCGCGGAGGACCTCGGCCGGGTCGTCGCGCGGCATGCACGTCGCGCTGGCGCACGGCCGTGCCCGTCGACGACGACGGCAGCGGCGGAGCCGAGCTCGCCGCAGCGCTCGAGGAGCGGTTCGCCTGGGCGGTGGGGTCCGTGCCCGAGCTCTCGGAGTGGTCGGACGCCGTGACGCAGCGGCTCGTCGCTGGCCCGGGAGCGGCCGGACGTGCCGCCGCGCCAGCGGGTGCACGGCGACCTCCACCTGGGCCAGGTGCCTGCGCGCGCGGGACGCCTGGTACGTCCTCGACTTCGAGGGCGAGCCGCTCGCGGGCGCGGAGGCCCGCGTCAAGCCCGACCTCGCCCTGCGCGACGTCGCCGGCATGCTGCGCTCCTTCGACTACGCCGCGGCGCTGGCGACGCGCCGCCCGAGTGGGCCGCCGAGGCGCGGTCCGGAGCTCCTGCGCGGCTACCAGGCGGAGACGGGCGTGGCGCCGGACGCCGACGTCGTCGAGCTCGCTCGAGCTGGACAAGGCGCTCTACGAGGCGGTGTACGAGGCACGCAACCGCCCGCAGTGGCGCCACATCCCCGCTGCTGCCCTCACCCGCCTGCTGGGCGGGGACGCCCCGTGAGCCACCGGCCCACCGGCGGCCCGAGGCCCCGGCCGGAACCGGTCACGGTGACCTGCACCGACACCGCGCACACACGTCGACGGAGTGAAAGGGTGAACGCATGGACAGCGAAGTGACCACACCCACCGGACCGCCCCAGCGGTCCCCCGAGCTGGCGGCGATCGCCGGCGGCACGCACGTCGACCCGCACCGCATCCTCGGACCGCACATCGTGGACGGCGCACGTCCTCGTCCGGGTCAACCGGCCGATGGCGGACCGCGTCACCGTCGTGACCGCGGACAGTCCAGACGGACGCGCGCCACGTGCAGGACGGCATCTGGGAGGCCGCGCTCGAACGTCGCCGACGGTCCCGGACTACCGCGTGCGCGTCACCTACGGACGACCACACCGACGCCGTCGACGACCCGTACCGCTTCCTGCCGACGGTCGGCGACCTCGACCTGCACCTCATCAGCGAGGGCCGGCACGAGGAGCTGTGGACGGTCCTCGGCGCGAAGCTCGCGCCGGTTCCCGTCCGCGCTGGGCGAGATCCGCGGCACCTCGTTCGCGGTGTGGGCGCCCAACGCCCGCGCCGTGCGGGTGGTCGGCGACTTCAACCACTGGCAGGGCGCGACGCACGCGATGCGCACGCTCGGCAGCTCGGGCGTCTGGGAGCTCTTCGTCCCCGGCGTCGGCGCCGGCGCCCGCTACAAGTTCGAGATCCTCGGCCGCGACGGTCACTGGCGCGAGAAGGCCGACCCGCTGGCCAAGGGAACCGAGCTGCCGCCGGCCACGGCGTCCGTCGTCGTCGAGTCGACCACACGTGGCACGACGACGAGTGGCTGGCCACGCGGCGCCGCCACCGACCCGCACTCGGGCCCGATGAGCGTCTACGAGGTGCACCTCGGGTCGTGGCGGCCAGGGCCTCGGCTACCGGGACCTGGCCGACCGAGCTCACCGAGTACGTCCTCGAGCTCGGGCTTCACGCACGTCGAGCTGCTGCCGGTCGCGGAGCACCCGTTCGGCGGCTCGTGGGGCTACCAGGTGTCGTCGTACTACGCGCCGACCTCGCGCTTCGGTCACCCGGACGACTTCCGCTACCTCGTCGACCGCCTGCACCAGGCCGGCATCGGCGTCATCCTCGACTGGGTCCCCGCGCACTTCCCCAAGGACGAGTGGGCGCTGGGCCGCTTCGACGGCACGCCGCTGTACGAGCACCCGGACCCCCACGCGCGGCGAGCACATGGACTGGGGCACGTACGTCTTCGACTTCGGCCGGCGCGAGGTGCGCAACTTCCTCGTCGCGAACGCCACCTACTGGCTCGAGGAGTTCCACATCGACGCGCTCCGCGTCGACGCGGTCGCCTCGATGCTCTACCTCGACTACTCCCGCAACGCACGGCGAGTGGAGCCCGAACCAGTACGGCGGCCGGGAGAACCTCGAGGCCATCGACTTCATCCAGGAGTCGAACGCGACCGCCTACCGGCGCACGCCCGGCGTCATGATGATCGCCGAGGAGTCGACGGCGTTCCCGGGGGTCACCGCCCCGACCAGCTACGGCGGCCTCGGCTACGGCCTCAAGTGGAACATGGGGTGGATGAACGACACCCTGCGCTACCTCGCGGAGGAGCCGATCAACCGGCGCTACCACCACCACGAGATCACGTTCTCGATGGTCTACGCGTTCTCCGAGCAGTTCGTCCTGCCGATCAGCCACGACGAGGTCGTGCACGGCAAGGGCTCGGTCCTCGCGAAGATGCCCGGGTGACCGCTGGAACAAGTTCGCCGGCGTCCGCTCGCTGCTGGCCTACCAGTGGTCGCACCCCGGCAAGCAGCTGGTGTTCATGGGCAGCGAGTTCGCGCAGTCCGGCGAGTGGGCGGAGGGCCGCTCCCTGAGCTGGCACGAGCTCGACGACCCGGACCACGCCGGCGTCCAGCGGCTGCTCCGGGACCTCAACAGCACGTACAAGGCCTACCCGGCGCTGTGGGCCAAGGACCACGACCCGAGCGGCTTCGAGTGGATCGCCTCCGACGACGCCGGCCACAACGTCATCTCGTACCTGCGCAGGGACGACGCCGGGAACGTCGTCGTGGTGGTCGTCAACTTCTCCGGGGTCCCGCACGAGGACTACCGCCTGCCGCTGCCCCGCGGGCGGTCGGTGGACCGAGATCCTCAACACCGACTCCGAGACCTACGGCGGCTCCGGAGTCGGCAACCTCGGTGCGGTGCACGCGGAGTCCGTCCCGTGGCACGGCCGGCCGTTCTCCGTCCGGCTCCGGGTCCCGCCGCAGGGCGCGGTCTACCTCACGCCGGAGGGCGAGTTCCCGGGCATCACGTAGACCCGGTCCGGTGCCCCTCGCCGGCACCCCCGCACGTCCCGGTCGCCGGGTGCGCACGTCGCACCCGGCGATCGGTGCGTCCGCCCGTCGAGCCGGTGCCGTCCTCGTAGGCTGCCGTCCGACGAGGAACGGGAGGCTCGCGTGAGCCAGGCGACGGCTGCTGGGACGACTGCGGCTGGGACGGCCGTGGCTGGGACGACTGTCGCGGGGACGACGGTGGCCGAGGTGATGGCCGAGCTGGCCGCGCTCGAGGACCCGCGCGCCCGCGAGGTGAACGAGAGGCACGGCGACGACCACGGGGTGAACCTCGGCAAGCTGCGCGCGGTCGCGAAGCGCCTGACGACCCAGCCCGAGCTCTCCCGTCAGCTCTGGGAGACGGGCGACACCGCGGCGCGACTCCTGGCGATCCTCATCTGCCGCCCCAAGGCGTTCGAGCGTGACGAGCTGGACGCCATGCTGCGCGACGCCCGCGTCCCCAAGGTGCACGGCTGGCTCGTGGGCTACCTGGTGAAGAAGAGCCCGCACGCCGAGGACCTTCGCGTCGCCTGGACCGCCGACCCCGATCCCGTGGTCGCGAGCGCCGGCTGGGCGCTCACCACCGAGCGCGTCGCGAAGCAGCCGTCCGGGCTCGACCTCCCTGGGCTGCTCGACGTCGTCGAGGCGGAGATGAGGGACGCCCCGGACCGCCTCCAGTGGGCGATGAACCACTTCCTGGCCCAGGTCGGGATCGAGCACGTGGAGCACCGCGCCCGGGCGATCGACATCGGCGAGCGCCTCGAGGTGCTCAAGGACCACCCGACCCCGCCGAACTGCACGTCGCCTTTCGCGCCCGCGTGGATCGCCGAGATGGTGCGCCGGCAAGGTGCGCAGTAATTCTTGCCGCCAGCACGTCATCGAGCCGTCGCGACCCGCTGCAGAGAGCTCTGCAGAATGCAAGAAGAGCCACCCCGGGTGGGGTGGCTCTTCTTGAATGGGTGTCCGGCGGCGACCTACTCTCCCACACAGTCTCCCGTGCAGTACCATCGGCGCTGAGGGGCTTAGCTTCCGGGTTCGGAATGGGACCGGGCGTTTCCCCCTCGCTATGACCGCCGTAACTCTATGGAGATGTCCGGACACCCCCGGTGTTCCCCCCGGGTCAGGGGGGGTGGGGGTGGTTGCCCGTCTCTCGGGAACCGCACAGTGGACGCGTAGCACTTCACAGGCTTTGTATGGGTGGTGAAGTTGTCGGCTTATTAGTACCGGTCAGCTTCACGGGTCGTTGGTCCCCGCTTCCACATCCGGCCTATCTACCCAGTGGTCTAGCTGGGAGCCTCTCGGACCGAAGTCCGTGGAAACCTCATCTTGAAGCAGGCTTCCCGCTTAGATGCTTTCAGCGGTTATCCCTTCCGAACGTAGCCAACCAGCCGTGCTCCTGGCGGAACAACTGGCACACCAGAGGTTCGTCCGTCCCGGTCCTCTCGTACTAGGGACAGGTCTTCTCAAGTTTCCTGCGCGCGCAGCGGATAGGGACCGAACTGTCTCACGACGTTCTAAACCCAGCTCGCGTACCGCTTTAATGGGCGAACAGCCCAACCCTTGGGACCTACTCCAGCCCCAGGATGCGACGAGCCGACATCGAGGTGCCAAACCATGCCGTCGATATGGACTCTTGGGCAAGATCAGCCTGTTATCCCCGGGGTACCTTTTATCCGTTGAGCGACGGCGCTTCCACAAGCCACCGCCGGATCACTAGTCCCGACTTTCGTCCCTGCTCGACCTGTCAGTCTCACAGTCAAGCTCCCTTGTGCACTTGCACTCGCCACCTGATTGCCAACCAGGCTGAGGGAACCTTTGGGCGCCTCCGTTACATTTTAGGAGGCAACCGCCCCAGTTAAACTACCCACCAGGCACTGTCCCTGATCCGGATCACGGACCGAGGTTAGACATCCAGAGCGACCAGAGTGGTATTTCAACGATGACTCCACCGACACTGGCGTGCCGGCTTCACAGTCTCCCACCTATCCTACACAAGCCGCACCGAACACCAATACCAAGCTATAGTAAAGGTCCCGGGGTCTTTCCGTCCTGCTGCGCGTAACGAGCATCTTTACTCGTAGTGCAATTTCGCCGAGTTCGCGGTTGAGACAGCGGAGAAGTCGTTACGCCATTCGTGCAGGTCGGAACTTACCCGACAAGGAATTTCGCTACCTTAGGATGGTTATAGTTACCACCGCCGTTTACTGGGGCTTAAATTCTGAGCTTCGCCTCGCGGCTGACCCGTCCTCTTAACCTTCCAGCACCGGGCAGGCGTCAGTCCGTATACATCGTCTTGCGACTTCGCACGGACCTGTGTTTTTAGTAAACAGTCGCTTCTCCCTGGTCTCTGCGGCCTTCGAACGCTCCCCCAGCAAGTGGGTTCACGCCTCAGGCCCCCCTTCTCCCGAAGTTACGGGGGCATTTTGCCGAGTTCCTTAACCACGATTCTCTCGATCGCCTTGGTATTCTCTACCTGACCACCTGAGTCGGTTTAGGGTACGGGCGGCTAGAACCTCGCGCCGAGGCTTTTCTAGGCAGCATAGGATCACCCAATCATCCCCCATACGGGGTCACCATCAGCTCTCAGGCTCCATGAGGGGCGGATTTGCCTACCCCTCGCCCTACGACCTTGGACGTGGTCAACCATCGCCACGCTGGGCTACCTTCCTGCGTCACCCCTGTTAATACGCTTACCTACTACCGGTTCGGGTCCCGCGCTCGCCACCTCGAGTCCCCGAAGGGACGGTGAGGGCTTCGGGCGGTCAGCATCACCGGGCTCGGTATGGGCGGTTCTTCGCCGGTACGGGAATATCAACCCGTTGTCCATCGACTACGCCTGTCGGCCTCGCCTTAGGTCCCGACTTACCCAGGGCGGATTAGCCTGGCCCTGGAACCCTTGGTCATTCGGCGGACGGGTTTCTCACCCGTCTTTCGCTACTCATGCCTGCATTCTCACTCGTGTGGCGTCCACCGCTGGGTCACCCCGCGACTTCACTCGCCACACGACGCTCCCCTACCCATCCACACACCTGGACCACGAAGGCCTGGTTATCATGTGAATGCCACAGCTTCGGCGGTATGCTTGAGCCCCGCTACATTGTCGGCGCGGAATCACTTGACCAGTGAGCTATTACGCACTCTTTCAAGGGTGGCTGCTTCTAAGCCAACCTCCTGGTTGTCTGTGCAACTCCACATCCTTTCCCACTTAGCATACGCTTGGGGGCCTTAGCTGGTGGTCTGGGCTGTTTCCCTCTCGACTACGGAGCTTATCCCCCGCAGTCTCACTGCCACGCTCTCACTTACCGGCATTCGGAGTTTGGCTAACGTCAGTAACCTTGTAGGGCCCATCGGCTATCCAGTAGCTCTACCTCCGGCAAGAAACACGTGACGCTGCACCTAAATGCATTTCGGGGAGAACCAGCTATCACGAAGTTTGATTGGCCTTTCACCCCTAACCACAGGTCATCCCCTCGGTTTTCAACCCAAGTGGGTTCGGTCCTCCACGCGGTCTTACCCGCGCTTCAACCTGCCCATGGCTAGATCACTTCGCTTCGGGTCTAGAGCACGCGACTCAATCGCCCTGTTCGGACTCGCTTTCGCTACGGCTTCCCCACACGGGTTAACCTCGCCACGTACCACTAACTCGCAGGCTCATTCTTCAAAAGGCACGCTGTCACCCCTGCTAGGGAGGCTCCAACGGATTGTAGGCACACGGTTTCAGGTACTATTTCACTCCCCTCCCGGGGTACTTTTCACCTTTCCCTCACGGTACTTGTCCGCTATCGGTCACTAGGTAGTATTTAGGCTTAGCAAGTGGTCTTGCCAGATTCACACGGGATTTCTCGGGCCCCGTGCTACTTGGGATCCCCTTCGGGAGGCCGCACCATTTCGTCTACGGGGGTCACACCCTCTGTGCCGGGCCTTTCAAGACCCTTCGACTATGACACGGCTTTCTGACTCCCTGCTGAGGCGGCAGACCCGGCTGAAAGGTCCCACAACCCCGCCCACGCAACGCCTGCCGGCTATCACACGAGGACGGTTTGGCCTCATCCGCTTTCGCTCGCCACTACTCACGGAATATCTCTTCCTGTCGGTACTGAGATGTTTCACTTCCCGACGTTCCCTCCACACACCCTATATATTCAGGTGCGGGTCACCGCACATGACTGCGGCGGGGTTCCCCCATTCGGACATCCTCGGATCACAGTTCGTTTGCCAACTCCCCGAGGCTTATCGCAGGCTACAACGTCCTTCTTCGGCTCCTAGTGCCAAGGCATCCACCCTGTGCCCTTAAAAACTTCAACCACAAAGACATACAAAAAAAGATGCTCGCGTCCACTGTGCAGTTCTCAAGCTACGGACGACCCCACCCACCGCCCAGCACCACACCCGAGCTGTCCGGTGGTCCGCGCAGCCACCACCCCCGCCGACACCTGGACCCCCCGCAAGGTGACCCGACCTCGAACAGGACCAGTGCCCGTGAAGAGGCACCAGACGCCACAGCGCCCGCTCCCTCAGGACCCAACAGCGTGCCAACACCCACCCCGACCAACGAGACCGCCCGCTCCAACCCCCACACCCCCCCAGAGGAGAGACGCACGGCGTACTGGGACGGCCCACCGCGCGGCGAGGCCCTTAGTCGACGTTCCACCCATGAGCACCACCCCCGACACGATCCGGCCGAGGCATGGGCCTCACCACCCCTCACCGACACCACGCACAGGTGCGTCACCCCGCGGCCAGGAGAGCTCCTTAGAAAGGAGGTGATCCAGCCGCACCTTCCGGTACGGCTACCTTGTTACGACTTAGTCCCAATCGCCAGTCCCACCTTCGACGGCTCCCTCCCACAAGGGGTTGGGCCACCGGCTTCGGGTGTTACCGACTTTCGTGACTTGACGGGCGGTGTGTACAAGGCCCGGGAACGTATTCACCGCAGCGTTGCTGATCTGCGATTACTAGCGACTCCGACTTCATGGGGTCGAGTTGCAGACCCCAATCCGAACTGAGACCGGCTTTTTGGGATTCGCTCCACCTCGCGGTATCGCAGCCCTTTGTACCGGCCATTGTAGCATGCGTGAAGCCCAAGACATAAGGGGCATGATGATTTGACGTCATCCCCACCTTCCTCCGAGTTGACCCCGGCAGTCTCCCATGAGTCCCCGGCATTACCCGCTGGCAACATGGGACGAGGGTTGCGCTCGTTGCGGGACTTAACCCAACATCTCACGACACGAGCTGACGACAACCATGCACCACCTGTACACCGACCTTGCGGGGAGCACATCTCTGCACTTTTCCGGTGTATGTCAAGCCTTGGTAAGGTTCTTCGCGTTGCATCGAATTAATCCGCATGCTCCGCCGCTTGTGCGGGCCCCCGTCAATTTCTTTGAGTTTTAGCCTTGCGGCCGTACTCCCCAGGCGGGGCACTTAATGCGTTTGCTGCGGCACGGAACTCGTGGAATGAGCCCCACACCTAGTGCCCAACGTTTACGGCATGGACTACCAGGGTATCTAATCCTGTTCGCTCCCCATGCTTTCGCTCCTCAGCGTCAGTTGCGGCCCAGTGACCTGCCTTCGCCATCGGTGTTCCTCCTGATATCTGCGCATTCCACCGCTACACCAGGAATTCCAGTCACCCCTACCGCACTCTAGTCTGCCCGTACCCACTGCAAGCCCAAGGTTGAGCCTTAGGTTTTCACAGCAGACGCGACAAACCGCCTACGAGCTCTTTACGCCCAATAATTCCGGACAACGCTTGCGCCCTACGTATTACCGCGGCTGCTGGCACGTAGTTAGCCGGCGCTTCTTCTGCAGGTACCGTCACTTGCGCTTCTTCCCTGCTGAAAGAGGTTTACAACCCGAAGGCCTTCATCCCTCACGCGGCGTCGCTGCATCAGGCTTGCGCCCATTGTGCAATATTCCCCACTGCTGCCTCCCGTAGGAGTCTGGGCCGTGTCTCAGTCCCAGTGTGGCCGGTCGCCCTCTCAGGCCGGCTACCCGTCGTCGCCTTGGTGAGCCATCACCCCACCAACAAGCTGATAGGCCGCGAGCCCATCCCTGACCAAAAAATCTTTCCAGACCCCACCATGCGGCAAGGTCTCATATCCGGTATTAGCCGCCGTTTCCAGCGGTTATCCCAGAGTCAGGGGCAGGTTACTCACGTGTTACTCACCCGTTCGCCACTGATCACCAGGAGCAAGCCCCTGGATCACCGTTCGACTTGCATGTGTTAAGCACGCCGCCAGCGTTCGTCCTGAGCCAGAATCAAACTCTCCGTAAATGTCTACATGGCACCCCGGAACCCGAAAGCCGCGAAGCAACCGACACACGAAACAGGCACCCACCCGGCTACAGGCAGACACCCAAAAATGATCTGACCACAAATCAACCGCACCCCCAAAAAAGAAGCACGGCATCGATGACCAAACCAGACCCACCACAACACCCCCACACCCACCACAACGGCAGACACAAAGGCATCACGACAAGCCAAAATGGCATCGACTACATGGCACGCTGTTGAGTTCTCAAGGACCGGACGCGCACCCCGCAAGATCTTCCGACCCGCCAAGAGGCAACCGCTCAAACTTACCCGACCACACCCACCCCGTCAACCAGACCAGAACCAGGCACGACCAACCCCCGCCCACAACCAGCGCCCCCGACAACCCAAGGCCGCCGCGGACACCACTGCTTCAGGGGAGCCACCCCGGGACCAGCCACCCTCACGAGCCCGGTGTCCGTTCCTCCCTGTCGGGCGGC
>CAWCGP010000002.1:0-352429 GCA_963795145.1 uncultured Actinomycetota bacterium
GCCACTGGACGTAGGCGGGGTTGGAGCCGTCCGCCGACCGCGGGTCGGACGTCCGCCGGGTGCCCTGAGCCCGCAGCTGGGCCCGCGGGCGGGGTCGCAGCCGCTGCGGGCGCGCCGGGAAGCGCTGCTCGTCGTAGGTCACCTCGGACGCCTCGTGCTCGGTGGGCTCCACCGTCTCGCTGGTCGTGACCTGCTCGTCCATACCGCTTCGTCCTCGCTCTCCTCGGCCTCCGAGCAGACTTCCACAGCGCGCACCGCCTCGCCTCGCCAGGACACGCGTCCGGCACCGGCCGCCCGCGGGGTCGAGGACCTCATCGCTGCGGCACCCCCGCCGATGGAGTAGGACTGGAGCGCGATGTCGAGCCGTCGACCGCGTGGGACGAGCAGGGGAGGGCACATGCGGCGCTCGCTGCGGTACGCGTGCGTCCTCGTGCTCGTGCTCAACGTCCCCTACTGCCTGTCCCTGGTCCCCGGCGTCGGCCCCGACGGCTACGACCCGCTGCTGGACGGCTCGCTGAACGGCCTCGCCGACGCCGCCGTCCTGGTCGCCGTCGCGCTGCGGGCGCGCGAGGACGGCCCCGGCCGTGCGGCCTGGCTGTGCTTCGCCGCGGCCCTGGCGTCGGCCCTCGCCGGCAGCGTCGTCTGGTACGCGCACTACCGCACGCAGGCCCCGGGCACCGACCCGACCTGGTCGGACGTCGGGTGGCTCGCCTTCTACGGGTGGCTCTTCGTCGGCATGGTCCTGCTGCTGCGGTTGCGGGTGCGGCGCCTGTGGGCCGGCCTCTGGCTCGACGGCGCGATCGCCGGCCTCGCCGCCGCCGCGCTCGCCGTCGCCTACGTCCCGCAGGCGGACCCGGCCGTGGCGGCCCGGGCTGCGGTGAGCCTCGCGTGGTTCTACCCGGTGGCCGACCTGAGCGTCGTCGCGCTCGCAGTCGCCGCACTGACCATGCTGGGGCGCGCCCGCGAGCTGACCTGGTGGCTCCTGTGCGCCGCCTTCCTGGTCTTCGCGGTCACCGACTGGGTGTACGTGGAGCAGCTCGCCCGGGGCGACTACGTCGTCGGCGGCCCCCTGGAGCTCGGGTTCCAGGGCGCCCGGCTGCTGCTGCTGGGCGCGGCCCTGGCGTCGCTGCGGTCCCGCAGCGGGCCGGTGCCGCTGGACGGGCTGCGGATCCTTGCCGTCCCGGCGGCCTGCGGGCTCGTCGCGCTCGCGGTCCTGTTCCACGGCACCTCGACCCGGCTGCCGGCGGTGGCGACCGTGCTGGCCCTGGCGACCGGGGTCGCCGTCGTCGCCCGGACCCTGATGACCATCCACGAGGTGCGGACCCTGGCCGTGGTGACCAGGCAGGCCCGCACCGACGACCTGACCGGCCTGGCCAACCGGCGGCACTTCTACGACTCGGTACGCAGCGCGAGCGTCCGCGCCCTGCGCTCGCCCTGCGCCGTGCTGCTGGTCGACCTCGACCGCTTCAAGGAGGTCAACGACTCCCTCGGCCACCACGCCGGCGACGACCTGCTGCGCCAGGTGGGGCGTCGGCTGGCCGTCACCGTCGGCGACGACGGCGTGCTGGCGCGCCTGGGAGGGGACGAGTACGCCGTCCTGCTGGAGGGCGTCGGGCAGGAGGAGGCGCTCGCGGCGGCCCAGCGGGTGCGGTCCACGCTGGCGACCCCCTTCGTGCTGGGGCCGGCGAGCGTGCACATCGACGGCAGCATCGGCATCGCGCTCGCCCCCCACCACGCCCGCACCGGTGAGGAGCTGCTGCAGATGGCCGACCTGGCGATGTACGCGGCCAAGGCGGAGCGGCGCGGGACGCTGGTCTACGACGAGGACCGCGACGGCGGCGGACGGCACCGCCTCGAGCGGGTGTCCGAGCTGCGCACCGGGATCCACGACCGCCAGCTCGTGCTGCACTACCAGCCCCAGGTCGACCTGCGGTCCGGACGGGTCACCGGGGTCGAGGCGCTGGTGCGGTGGCAGCATCCGGACCACGGGCTCCTGAGCCCCCAGCACTTCCTCGACCTCGCCGAGTCGGCCGGTCTCATGGGGCACCTCACCACGCGCGTCGTCGAGGACGCCCTGCACCAGCTGCAGCGGTGGCGCGCGGCGGGCCTGGACCTGCGGGTGGCCGTCAACATCAGCCCGTCGGTGCTGGTGGACCGCGACTTCCCGGCCGAGGTCGGCCGTCTCCTCATCCTGCGCGGGTTACCGGGCTCGGCCCTCGTGCTCGAGGTCACCGAGGAGCTGCTCATGAACAACCGCGAGCGCACCGTCGAGGCGCTCACCCTGGTGCGGCGCCTCGGCGTGGGGGTGTCCATCGACGACTACGGCACGGGCTACTCGAGCCTCGCGTACCTCAAGGACCTCCCGGTCACCGAGCTCAAGCTGGACCGGTCGTTCGTGGCCAGCATGGGGTCCAGCGCGCGCAGCGCCGCGATCGTCGACTCGACCGTCAACCTGGCGCACGCCCTCGGGCTCGACCTCGTGGCCGAGGGCGTCGAGGACGCCGGCACCTTCGACGCCCTGGTGACGGCGGGCTGCGACCTCGCGCAGGGCTACCTCCTGAGCCGGCCGGTCCCCGCGTCCGACGTCCCCGAGATCGTCGGACGCGCCCGGGTGTGGCTCGCGCCCCGGGGGTGAGCCGCGAGCGACCGCTGTTGATCCTGTGTTGACGGGGTGACACCTAGGGTGTGCCCCATGCCGTCCGAGCCCCGCGTGCCCGTCGGGCTGCCGCGCGTGGCCGCGGCGACCGGGCTGATGCTCGGCGCCGCCGTGGGGGCGCACGTCGCGGCGGGCGGCACGGTGCCGCCGGCGATCGTCGTCGGGCTGCTCGGGGCGCTCTTCGCCGTCGTCGCCGCGGTCGTCGCACGCACCGGTCCTCGGCGTCGACGCTCGCTCCTGCTGGTCGGTGCCGCCCAGTACGCCGCCCACCAGCTGCTCGCGATGGCCTCCCACTGGCCGGCGGCGCCCCTGCACCCGGCCGCGGTGGACGACGCCGGCCACCGGCACGGAGCGGTCACCCCGCTCGTGGCGCACCCCGCGGCGGGCGGCGACGTCCCCGGGGCCGCCGCCGGCGCGGAGCTCACGGCTGCGGCGGTGTGGCTCGACGGCCGGATGCTCCTGGGCCACCTCGCCGCGACGGTGGTGGTCGGCCTCGTGCTGGCGACGGGCGACCGGGTGGTCGCCGCGGCCCGCACGGCGCTGCGTCGCCGGTGGAGGATCACGACGGCGGTGCCCGGCCGGCCCGTCCCCGCCCGGATCCTTCCCGTGCTCGACGCACCCGCGGTCGTGGTGTGCGCGCTGGTGTGCCTGGCGGGGCGACCCCGCCGGGGTCCGCCGTCCCGGGGCGTCGCACCCCTCCTCGCTGCCTGACGCGTCGTCCGGCGGTGACGGACGTGCGGCGCCGTGCGCCCGGGCCCTGCGCCCCCACCTCCGTCCCGCACGTCCGTCACCGAAGGACCTCGCCATGCCCGCTCGTCCGCACACGTCCACCACCCACCGCCGCGGCCTGCGCGCCGCGCTCACCCTGGCCGCCGCGACCGGCGTCCTGCTCGCCGCAGCGCCCGGCGCGTCCGCCCACGTCCGGGTCGTCCCGGACACCACCGCGGCGGGCAGCTTCGCCGAGCTGACCTTCCGCGTCCCGACCGAGTCCGAGACCGCCGGCACGGTCGGCCTGCGGGTCGAGCTCCCGACCGATACACCGTTGACGTCGGTGCGGACCCGGCCGGTCCCGGGCTGGACGGCCGTCGTCGAGCGGGGCGCCCTGCCCGCGCCGGTGGACCGGGACGGCGCCACCCTCACCGAGGCCCCGCTCGCGGTCGTCTGGACCGCCGACCCGGGGACGGAGGTCGGCCCGGGGGAGTACCAGACGTTCGCGATCTCCGTCGGTCCGTTGCCCGAGGCCGGCACCGAGGTGCTCCTGCCCGCGACGCAGACCTACTCCGACGGCGAGGTGGTGGCGTGGGCCGACGAGCCGCTGCCCGACGGCGAGGAGCCGGAGCTTCCCGCACCCGTCCTGGTGACCACGGAGCCCGGCGGGACCGGCGCGCACGTCGCCCCGGCGTCGGACGCCGCCGCGTCGCAGGACGGCTCCGACGACGGGTCCCCCGCGGGCGCGGACGACGCCGGCGACGAGGGCTCGTCCGACGTCGCCGCTCAGTCCTCCGCCGCGTCCCCCGCGCGGGACACCGGTGCCCGCTGGCTCGGCGCGGGCGGTCTGGCTCTGGGGGCGGCGGCCGTGGTCGTCGCCGGGGTGCGCGGGAGGGGTGCGGCTACCCGGGCGTGAGCCACCCCTGCGACCCCAGCCACCGCTCGCACAGGTCCGTCCAGCCCGCGAGGGCCGGCCGGTCCGTGGCCAGCCCGACGCCGTGCGGACCGCGGGGGAACACGTGCAGCTCGACGGGCACCCCGGCGGCGGCCAGCGCGGCGGCGTACCGCAGCGAGTGGCCGACGGGGACCGCGGCGTCGTCCGCGGTGTGCCAGACGAAGGCCGGCGGGGTGGCGGCGGACACCGTCCGGTCGGCGGAGTGCGCGGCGCGTCGCTCGGGCGACGCCCCGGGGCCCAGCAGCGCGTCGACCGAGCCCTCGTGGGGCTCGTCGACGAGGGAGATGACGGGGTAGGCCAGGATCGACAGGTCCGGCGGCGACGACTGGTTGGCCAGCGTCGCCGCCAGGTGCCCGCCGGCGCTGAAGCCCAGGACGCCGACCCGGCCAGGGTCGACGTCCGGCCCGTGGCCGCCGCCGCGGAGCCAGTCGAGCGCACGCCGGGCGTCGTCGAGGGGGGCGGGGTGCCGGTGCGGGGCGACGCGGTAGTGCAGGACGACGGCGTGCAGGCCGAGGCCGGCGAGCCACGCGCCGACCGGCTCCGCCTCGTGCGCGGCGGTCCGCCGGTAGCCCCCGCCGGGCAGGACGAGCACCGCGGGACGACGACCCGGGGCGGTCGACCGCAGCACGGTCGCGTCCAGGCCGTGGAGGACGTCCGGCACGTCCCGCTCGACGGGCTCGGGACCAGGCACCCGGTCAGCGTAGGCCGGCTTCGGGCGCGCGGTCCCTCCGCCGCCCGGTGCGCGCGGCGGGCAGCGGCAGCGCCGGCGCGCCGACGGCGGTAGGTTCCGACGCGCGGACCCGCCGCGCGCCGGCTCCGCTCCGACGTCGCCCCGGCACCGCCCGGCACCCGCCCGGCACCCGCCCGGCACCCGACCGGTACCCGACCGGCACCGTCAGGACACGGGTCGTGACACTGGGGGGACGATGACACGCCTGTCGGACGCGGTGAGGCCTCGCGACCAGCGTTCGGCCGCCCGCGTGCTGGTCGTCGCCCTCCTCCTCGCCCTGACGGCGACCGTGGGCTGGCGGCTGGTGGCCTGGCTCGACGGCCGCCCCGGCGCGGGTCCCGAGCCCGCGGCGACGGCCGCGGTGGCGCTGCTCGTCGTCGCGGGCGTGGGGGCGTACGTGGTCCGCTCGCCGGACCGGGTACCGCTGCTGGTCTGGCCCGCGGTCGCGGTCCTGCAGCCGCTCGGGACGGCGGCGACGGTCATCGCCGCCGGTGACGCCTCCGGCGGTGCCCAGGTGGGGCTCGTCTACTCCGTGGTGTTCGCGGCCTCCCAGTTCGGCCGACCGTTCGCGTGGGCGGTGACCGCGCTCGCGGTCGCGGCCGACGCCGTGATCGTGTTCAGCGTGCTCGAGCCGGGACGGGCGGCGTCCGACCTCGTGGTGGTCGCGTGCGCCCTGCCGATGATCACGATCGTCCTGCAGATGACCAACGCCCACGGGGACCGGCTGCGTGCGGAGCTGGACGAGCTCGCCATGACCGACGCCCTGACCGGGCTGAGCACCCGGCGGGGCCTGGAGGCCGCGGCGGCGGCGGCGCTGGTGCCGGACCCGGTGGGGGACGTCGACCCGCACGTGGGCCTGGTCCTGCTCGACGTCGACCGCTTCAAGGAGATCAACGACGATCACGGCCACCCGGTGGGCGACGCCATCCTCGTGCACCTGGCCGACCTGCTGCGTGCGACGGCCGGTGCCACGGACGTCGTGGCGCGCCTCGGCGGCGACGAGCTCGCCGTGCTCACCCGTGGCGACGCGACCATGGTCGGGGCCCTGGCCGGCGCGCTGCACGGGGCCGTCCGGGCGGCCGTCGCGCCGACCGACGCCGCGGTCTCCGTGACGGTCAGCTTCGGGTACGCGCTGGCGCAGCCGGGCCAGGGCCTGGAGGACCTGTACCGCGCCGCGGACCGCGCGCTGTACGAGGCGAAGGCCGGGGGGCGCGACCGCGTCGTCGCCGACGACCCGTCGGACGACCGGCTCTGACCCGGGCCGTCCGGGGCTGACCGTCCGGCGGGTCAGTCCTCGTCGACCCACTCCAGCAGGTCACCGGGCTGGCACTCGCAGGACGCGGCACATCGCCTCCAGCGTGCTGAAGCGGACCGCCTTGGCGCGCCCGTTCTTGAGCACGGCCACGTTCGCGGGCGTCAGGCCGACCCGGTCGGCGAACTCGCCGACGCTCATCTTGCGCTTGGCGAGCTCGACGTCGATGCGCACGACGATGGGCATCAGATCACCGCGTCCATGTCGGTGCGCAGCGCGGCGGCCTGCCGCAGCAGCGCGCGCATGACCACCATGAGCATGACGAGCACGCTGCCGAGCAGCACCATGCCGAACAGGAGCAGCGGCAGCGCCGGGGTCGCGCAGCTCGGGCGTCACGTACACCACGACGACGAGGGCCGCCGCGGTGGCCGCCAGGACCAACCAGCCCACCGTGATGGCCCAGACGATGGCGTCGACCCAGGCGAAGGCGTCCTCGCTGAAGATGCGGTCGGCCTTGACCATCGTCAGGAGCCTCCAGGTGCACACGATGACGACCTCGGACGCACAGCAGCTCGAGGATGCCGACCACGGTCAGGGGCCACCGCAGGAAGGTCAGGTCGGGCGACTCCGGACGACAGGTCGGAGAACTGCCCCGGCACGGAGAGCGTCTGCCCGACCACGCAGCCGGCGAAGAGCAGCACGAGCAGCACCCGCAGGAGCCCCACGACCTTGTACGTCAGGTTCATGCATCGAGTCTTGATGGCGATCTATCGATCGTCAATCGCGCACCCCGCCCACCCGCGGCTCGGCGCCGGGCATCCTGCCGGTCGGGCCGCCGTCGGCCACGAGCGCGTCGACCACGGGTGCCACCCGTCGGGACCTCGACCGGGTCGCGCTCCGGCGGGCTACCGCGGGCGGGCGTGCAGCCCGACGTCGATCCAGAAGGCGATCTGCTCGTCCGCGATCAACCCGTCGGGGGACACCGCGAGCCACCCCGGACCCATCGCGCGGCCGGGTCCCATGACGGCGGGCTTGGCCCCCGGGGCGCCGAGGAGCTCTGCGTGACGGGCGGGGTCGGTGCGGACCAGGAGCTCGCCGTCGCGACCGGCCGCCACGGCCATGCTCTCGTCCACCATGAAGGACACCCCGCCGAACATCGACACCTCACGCACCGCACGCTCGCGCGGGAGCAGGGTGCGGACCCGGGCGGCGAGGGCGTCGCGCTCGGCGCTCATGTGTCGGCCCCTCCCTCCGTGCCGCCGCACGGTTCGACAGGACCCCACCGCGGGATCCCGAGCGGCAGGTCGCCCGCGAGTATTCGCCCCCCGTTGCGCGCACGGCAAGGGCACGCCCGCGCCGCCCCCGTGGTCGGTCACCCGTGGTGCGGAGGGACCGGCCGGGGCCGCCCCGTGGGTGTGGGAGCCGCCGGGTTGGGGGTGGGGGGCAGCGGCGCCGCACGGTGTCCGACGCGTCGCCCCGGGGAGCTCCCCGGCGACGTCGTCGTGCCGACCGGGGCAGACCCGGTCGGTGTCGCCACCGCCGTGGTCAGCCATGCCACCCGCAGGTCGGCACCCAGCAAGCCCCACCGGGACGATGGTGCGCACGAGGGCGGCCGTCCGCCCCTCCGGGGTCTTCGAGCCCGCCGCCTGACTAGGGTCGCCCCGTGGAGGTCGTCGTCGAGGTCGGTGGCTGGGAGCACGAGTGCTGCGGAGCCGCCATGGAGCGCGGTGACGTCGTCACCCTCGACTGCCTCCGCCGGCAGCGGGACGGCCGGACCCGCCTGGTCGAGAGCCACCACGACCTCGGAGCCAGCGAACGGGTGCACGGACGGGTGATCGACCTCCACGTGGTCGACGACGCGGGGGCCGCCCGGCCGATCCTCCGCGTGCCCAGCGGGGCAGACCTGCGAGAGGTCGACGCCGGGGCAGGCGGTCACCTGCAGGACCCCTGGACGGGCGAGGTGGTCGACTCCGCCGGCACCGGCTTCCTGGTCACCGTCGAGACGGGCCACTAGCCCGACGAGCGCCGCGCCGACCGTCCGCGGTCAGCTCACCGGAGCGCGGCCGCTGCGGTCGGGGTCGCGGTGGGGGTGCGGTGGGGTCGCGGTAGGGGTCGGGGTGGGAGTCGGGGTGGCGGTGCGGGTCGCGAGCCAGGCGACCATGTCCCGCGCGTCCATGGGGCGCGCGAGGTGGTACCCCTGGACGACGTCGCAGCCGAGGCGCGTGAGGAGGTCGAGGGTGTCCTGGTCCTCGACGCCCTCCGCCACGACGGCGAGCCCGAGGCTGTGGCCGAGCTCGATCGACGAGCGCACCAGCACGTCGTCCTGCTCGTGGTCGCGCATCTGGGACACGAAGCTGCGGTCGATCTTGAGCTCGTCCACGGGCAGGCGGTTGAGCTGGGCCATGGACGAGTAGCCGACGCCGAAGTCGTCGATGGAGAGGTGGACCCCGAGGGCCTTGAAGGCGGACAGCACCAGCGTCGCGCGGTCGGGGTCGGTCATGAACGTCGTCTCGGTGACCTCCAGACGCAGCAGGTGCGGGGGTACCGCGTGCCGGTCCAGGATCTCGCGGACCCGGTGCGGCAGCCGGTCGTCGACCAGGCAGCGCGGTGACAGGTTGACGGCGACCTGCAGGGGTCGTGCCGGCGCGTCGCCACCGGCCGGCCTCGTCGACGGCGAGCTCGAGGGTGTGGTCGGTCAGGGGATGATCAGCCCGTGCTCTCGGCGGCCGGGACGAACTCGGCCGGGAGCAGCAGTCCGCGGGTCGGGTGGTTCCAGCGGACCAGCGCCTCGACGGCAGTGACGTCGCCGCTGACGAGGTCGATCTTCGGCTGGTAGTGCAGGGCGAGCTCGTCGCTCTGCGAGCGCACGGCGCAGGTCGCCGAGCAGTGCCAGGCGGCTCGGGGTGTGCTGGTCGTTGGCCGGCTCGTAGACCGCGACCGCGCGATTGGTGGTCTTGGCGTCGTACATGGCGACGTCGGCGGCTCGCATGAGGTCGTGCGGGTCGCGGCCGTGGTCGGGGAACAGCGCCACCCCGACGCTGGCCTCGACGCGCAGGACGACGCCCTCGACGGTGAAGTCCTCCTCGAGCGCCGCGGTGCACCGGTGCGCCAGCTCTTCGGCGGCCGACCGGTCGAGGACCCGGGGCAGCAGGACCGCGAACTCGTCCCCGCCCAGGCGGGCGACGGTGTCGTCGTCGCCGGAACACGCCGCCCAGTCGCCCGGCGACGGCACGCAGCAGCTGGTCCCCGTGGTGGTGCCCGAGGGTGTCGTTGACCTCCTTGAAGCGGTCGAGGTCGATGAGCAGGACGGCGCTGGTGGCACCGCGGTCCGCGGTCACCAGCCGGTCCATCCGGGTGAGGAGCTCGCGGCGGTTGGGCAGCCCGGTGAGCTCGTCGGTGCGTGCCTCGCGCAGCACCTGTGCCATCCGCCGGGTGTCGCGCAGGGTCAGCAGGAGGCGTGCGCACGCGGACATGACCGACGCCGCGGCGAGGCCGCAGACCACGACCGGCAGGCGGTCCGATGCGGCCGCGCCGCCGGCGAGCAGCAGCGTCCCGGCCATGCACAGCCCCGTGGGCACACCGAGGACCGACTGCCGGGTGGCCACCGGTGGCGCCCCGGACGTCCGACCGGTCGCGGCCAGGCCGAAGCACGCGGCCGCGACGGGCCAGGTCGCGTCCAGCAGCGTGGCGTCGGCGTAGGTCCCGTCGTTGACCTGGAGCAGGTAGATGACATCACCGACCATCAGCACGGCCCCTCCCGCGATGAGCCAGGCCCAGGTCGCGTCCATCCGCCAGCCGTACAGGTGCAGCGCCGTGATGGCGACCATCAGCAGGGCGAGGTCGGCGACGGGGTACGCCAGGTTGGTCAGGACCGCGAGAGGGTCGCCGGTGCCGGCGTCCAGGAGCGGATGCAGGACCCACGCCCCGACCAGCGCCGCGGCGCCGGCTCCGGCACCGAGGCCGTCCAGCCACAGCACCCGGGAGGCGGCTCCCACCCGCGACCTGACCAGCCCGACGACGGCCGCGATGAGCAGCGGGTACCACCCCAGCCACCCCGCGTCGGCGGGAGAGGGGAACGGCATCTGCTCGTCCGGCACCGAGACCAGGACCGTGCAGTAGTAGACGTCGCCCGCCGCGTAGACGACGACCGCCGCCGTCGCGCACCACCATGCGGGGCGCTCGCGCGCATCTCGTACCGCGCGGGCGGCGCAGCACGCCGCGGCCAGTCCCATCACGGCGACGCTCACCCAGAGGTCCAGCACCGGGAGGTACCCCGTCCCCGGTGGGCGGACCCCGGGGACCAACGAGACGACGTAGATCACCACGGCGCCGACCAGGAGCGCGGTCAGGAACCGTCCGCGGCCCGGCCGCTGCCGCGCAGCCCGGACGCCTGCCGTCGTGTCCACCATCTCCTCGCTTCCGTCCCGGGAGTCGGGATCGCAGGACACCATCGGAGCGATCCGCGCCGATGTGAGCAGCCGACCCCCTGCGGCGGCCCGCGCCCGGGGACGCCCGGGGACGCCCGGGACGACGCGGTCAGGTCGTCGGTGCTGCGTACGGGTGATCCGGGTCCGTGGGCCCGCACGTGCCGGGCGCCCGTGCCGATACGTCGTGACGTGAGCACACCCCTGGCACGAGCACGAGCACGAGCACGAGCACGGACGCTGGCCGCGGTGAGAAGGCTGCCGGAGGGCCGCCTGCTGCCGCCCGACGTCTGGGCGCGCCGTCACCGCGCGATCATGCAGGTCGCCGGCGTGCAGGCGGTCGCGCTGCTCATCGCCTTCACGGTGCAGGCTCACCTCGTCGACGACACCGCGTCCGCCGGGCACGCCGGGCACGCCGGGCAGAGTCCCCTGGCGCACGCGACGGGTGCGCTGCTCGGCCCGCTCCTGGTCGCGGCACCGTTGGTGCTCGCGTGCCACGGGCGGTTCACCCGCAAGATCCGGTCCGGAGCCGCGGCCGCCAGCCTGTTCCTCGCCTCCGCCGCCCTGGTCCATCTGGCCGGTGGCATCACCGAGGCCCACTTCCACTTCTTCGTGATGGTCGGGCTGGTCGCGCTCTACCAGGACTGGGTGCCCTTCGGGATCGGCCTGGCGATCACCGTCGGGCACCACGGGATCCTCGGCAGCCTGCATCCGCGGGACGTCTACGGCACCGAGGCGGCGGTGCACGACCCGTGGTTGTGGGCAGCGGTGCACGGCGGCTTCGTCCTCGCAGCCAGCGCGACTCACCTCGCGTCGTGGCGCCTGAACGAGCAGCAGGGTCTGCGCGACGCCCTGACGGGTCTGGCCAACCGGACCCTGCTCGGTGAGGTGCTCGAACGGCGGCTCACGGCCGGAGGTCCGGTGTCGGTCCTGTTCATCGACCTCGACGACTTCAAGGACATCAACGACACGCGCGGCCACCCCGTGGGCGACCACGTCCTGCAGGTCGTCGCCGAGCGGTTGCGCACCTGCGTGCGCGCGGACGACCTCGTGGCCCGGCTGGGCGGCGACGAGTTCGCCGTCGTCGTCGGTGCCCCCACCGCCGCTGCGCACCAGATGGCCGAGCGGGTGCTGCGCGCGGTGCAGGAGCCCATCCTGATGCACGGCTACCAGCTGTACCTGTCGGCGAGCATCGGCGTGGCCGACACCTTCACCGCCTCGGGGGTCGCCACCGCGCAGGACATGATCCGCAACGCGGACCTGGCCATGTACCTCGCCAAGGCCGCGGGCAAGCGCGAGCTCGTCGTCTTCCGCGAGGGCATGGACGACGCGGTCAAGGCCAAGGCGCAGCTGACCGCGGACCTGGCGGTGGCACTGGACGCGGGCGACATGCACGTGCACTACCAGCCCACCGTCGGCCTCACCGACGGCACCGCGACGGGCTTCGAGGCACTGGTGCGGTGGCGGCACCCGACCCGGGAGACGTCCCACCCGCGGAGTTCATCCCGCTCGCCGAGGAGACCGTGCACATCCACTCGATCGGCGCCTGGGTCCTCCGGGAGGCGGTCCGGCAGGCCAAGCAGTGGACCGACCACGCGGGTCGTCCCATCGGGATGGCGGTGAACCTCTCACCGCGGCAGCTGGGGGACGACCGGATCCTCGGCGTCGTCGCCTCCGCGCTGGCCGACACCGGCCTGCCCGCGCACCAGCTCACGCTCGAGGTCACCGAAGGAGTGCTCGTCCGGGACCTGGACGCCGCCGCCACCCGGCTGTCCGCGCTCCGCGCGATGGGGGTGCGCATCGCCGTCGACGACTTCGGCACCGGCTACGCCGGCTTGTCCTACCTGACCCGGCTCCCTGTCGACGTCGTGAAGATCGACCGCTCGTTCGTCCAGCGCCTCGCCACCGGCACCGACGCCACGACCCTGGTCCGCTCGATCATCGACCTGGCCCACAGCCTGCACCTGGACGTCGTCGCCGAGGGCGTCGAGACCGTGGCCGAGGCCGACCTGCTCCGCGGCATGCGGTGCCAGCGGGCTCAGGGCTTCCTGTACTCCCGTCCGCTCCCCGCGGACAGGTTCGACGACGCCTTCACGCCCACCGGTACCCAGACGCGCGCGTTCGCGCACTGACGTCGCACCCGCGGCGGTCGCCTCAGGCGTGCAGGTCTCGGCGGCGGTAGCCGACGACGCCGACCGCGACGCCGAGGGCGCTCGACGCGGTCATGACGCAGATGGCGAGCCAGTCGGGCGTGGTCGCCGGCACGGCGGCCAGGTGGGCGAACGGTGACAGGGACCTCACCCATGCGGGGGCCTGGATGCTGTCCGCGATGACCTGCCACAGGAATCCGCCGGCAGCCGGGAGGGCGCCGATCCCTCCGACGGCCCGTGGCGCCCAGCCCAGCGCGAGGGCTGCGGCGCCCAGGCAGAGCAGCACGACGGGGAGGACGTTGAGGGCACCGGCGAAGGAATCGCCGAGGCCGAGCCCCGCTCCGACGCCGGCCGACCCTGCCCAGACGGCGACGGCCGCCACGCTGAGCAGGACCAGCGCGGCGCCGGTCGCGACGCCTGCTTCGGCGGTCAGCAGCCGGGTGCGAGTCACCGGTGCGGCCAGCACCAGCGTCAGCCGCCGGGAGGTCTCGTCCGCGGCGAGCGCCGCCAGCCGGGCGGCGACGAAGATCCCGACCGGGAGGGCGAGCAGCGCGAAGAGCGTCGCGGCGTAGCCCTCGACGGTGCCGAGCGTGAAGCCGGCTTGCGCCGCCCTCTGCGCGAACTGGGGGTTCGCCGTGAGGAAGTCCGTCATGGAGCGGGCGATGAGCCCGATCAGGAGGAAGTACGCGGCGATGCCGGCCGCCCATCCGGCCAGCGGCCGCAGGCTGCGTCGGACCGCGAAGGCGGCGACCGACCCGAGCAAGGCGGTGCGTGCCGCTCGGCCGGCGGCCGGGGCGACGAGCGCCCCGCCGACGTCGCGCCGGGCCGCGAGCCGGGCTGCCAGGGCCAGCAGGATCACCGCCGCACACACGAGCACCACCAGCGGCAGGCCGTGGTCGGTGCCGAACGGGCGAGTGAGCGCGAGGAGCCCGAACGGTGACAGCCAGCGCAGCGGGGCCAGCTCCGTGACGCCGTCGCCGACCATCCGCAGGAGCAGTCCGAGGACCACGACCGCGGCCGCGGCGCCGTTGGCGGCGGACCGGCCGGGGAGCAGCTGTGCGCACAGCCCACCGACGCCGACGAAGAAGAACCCGACGGCGGCCAGGCCGGCGCCGTGCAGCAGCGCCCCCCTGGCACCGGCACCGGCGGCGGTCATCGCAGCCGCGGTCGCTGCGCCGGCGACGCACGGGACGACGGCGAGGACGGCGAGGTGTCCCCGGACCGCGGCCGGGAGCGTGGTGCGGCCCGACAGCAGGAGGTGCCAGCGTCCGGCGTCCTCCTCGCCCCGGGTGATCCTGGTGGCGGCCAGGCTCGACCACACCGCGAGGAGGACCGCCAGGACGACGCCCGTGCGCCAGACCGCGAAGCCACCGGACTGACCGAGCGCGACGGGCTCGCCGAACAGGATCCGGATCGCCGGACTCCGTGCCAACGCGTCGAGCGCTGCCGGGTCGAGGGCCTGGCTGTCGTACAGCGCCACCACCAGCGCCGACATCCCCGCGCAGACGGCGACGACGGTCGCCGCGCCCCGGCGGATCTGCCGGGCCGCGAGGGCGACCAGGACCCGGCCAGGGTCGGCCTGCGCAGTGGCACGGCGAGTGCGGGCAGCGGTGGTGCCGGTGCTCATCGGGCGTCCCTGCCGTAGTAGGCGAGGAAGATCTCCTCCAGGCTGGGCTCACGGACCGCGATCGTCGCCACGTCGGCGTCCCCCAGCACGCGCAACGCCGCCGCGGGCGGCCCGTTCAACGTGAACCGCAGCGCCGACGACGCGTCGCGGTACAGGCCGTCGACGCCCTCGACACCCGAGAGGTCCGGTGGCGTGCCCGTGAAGGTGACGACCACCTCGGTGCGATGCAGCCGTCGCAACGCCGCCACCGAGGCCACCTCGACCAGCTTCCCGGCGCGCAGGATGCCCACCCGGTCGCACAGGGCCTCCACCTCGGCGAGCTGGTGAGAGCTGAGGAACACCGTCTGCCCGGCGTCACGCGCGGCGCCCACGGCCCGCCGGAACTCGAGCTCCATCAGCGGGTCCAGACCGCTGGTCGGCTCGTCCAGCACCAGCAGCGGTGCGCGGGTGGCGAACGCCGCCACGAGGGCGATCTTCTGCCGGTTGCCCGTGGAGTAGGCGCCGGCCGGCCGGGACACATCCAGCGCGAAGCGCTCGACCAGCTCCGCACGGAAGGCGGTGTCGACGCCCGGACCGATCCGCCCGAGCAGGTCGAGGACCTCGGCGCCGGTCATCCGGGGCCACAGGGCCACGTCCGCCGGCACGTGCGCGAGGTGTCGGTGCGCGGTGGCTACGTCGGCGGCGTCGTGCTCGAAGACCCACGCCCGGCCCGAGGTCGGCCGGGCCAGGCCCAGCAGCATCCGGATCGTGGTCGACTTGCCGGCGCCGTTCGGGCCGAGGAACCCGAACACCTCGCCCGCCGTGATCTCGAGCGTGAGGTCGTCGACGGCGAGCAGCCGCCCGTACCGCTTGGACAGGTTCTCGGTGCGCAGGGCGGTGGCGCCCATTCGAAGCCTCCTCGGGCAGACAGCACGGATGTCATCTGCCGACCAGGCTTCCCGGCGCACCTGGTCTCGACCGTACTCCCGGCCCCTGTGCGGGGCACGCGAATCGGCATCTGCCCGCTGGTCGGGCCTCCTGGGCGCCGCCTCTCCCGGGGGCGACCCATCGGTTATCGTGCAGAGCCGTCGCCGTGCGTGCGGCGCCCGTCGTCACGCGGGGCGGGACGTCGGCTCGATCGGCGTGCCGCACGGCTCGCCACGAAAGGGGTTCCCATGGAGGTGCGTGTCGACACCGCCGCCTGCGCCGGGCACGGGGTGTGCGAGGCTCTCGCTCCGCACATCTTCGAGGTCGACGACGACGGCAATGTGCATGTCGTCGCCCAGACGCTCGACGAAGAGGACCGGGTGGACATCGAGAACGCCGTCAACCAGTGCCCGGAGCAAGCCCTGCGCCTGCTCGGATGAGAGCGGCCGGCCTGGTGGTCGTCGGGGCCGGCCTGGCCGGGGTGCGCGCTGTCGAGGGCGCTCGACGCAGCGGCTTCACCGGGCCCGTGACGCTCCTGGGGACCGAGACCGACGCGCCGTACGACCGTCCTCCGCTGTCCAAGGCGTTCCTGACCGAGAGTGCCGCCCTGAAGTACCTGCGCACCGCGGAGAGCCTGCGCGGCGAGCTCGACGTCGACCTCAGGCTCGGCGAGACCGCCACCGCGGTGGACACGGCCACGAGGACGGTGGCCGTCGGTGCGGGAGAGCTGCCCTACGCCGGGCTGGTGATCGCCACCGGTTCGACCGCCCGGCTGCTGCCGGGGATGCACGGTCCGGCTGGGGTGCACACGCTGCGCAGCCATGCGGACGCCGTCGCCCTGCGTTCGGCGGTGCGCCCGGGCACCCGCGTCGTCGTCATCGGCGCGGGCTTCATCGGCTCCGAGTTCGCCTGCTCCGCGTTGCACCTCGGCGCGCACGTCACCGTCCTCGAGGCTGCCGACGTCCCCCTCGTGCGGGCGGTCGGTCCCGCGATGGGCGAGGCGATGGGTGGTCTGCACGGCCGGCACGGCCTCGACGTGCGGTGCGGCGCCGTGGTCGAGGCCGTGATCGGCGGGGACACCGTCGAGGCGGTACGGCTGGCCGACGGCGAGGTGCTGCCGGCGGACGTCGTGCTCGTCGGGGTGGGTGCTGCCCCCGTGACCGGGTGGCTCCGCGGCTCCGGCCTGACGACCGACGACGGCGTCGTCTGCGACGCGACGCTGAACGCCGGCGCCCCCGGTGTGTACGCGGCCGGGGACGTCGCCCGGTGGCACAACCCGACGTTCGACCGGTCGATGCGCCTCGAGCACTGGACCTCCGCGGCGGAGCAGGGCGTGGTCGCCGGTCGCAACGCCGTCGGAACGGGTGAGCCCGTGACCTGCGACGTCGTCCCGTACTTCTGGTCGGACTGGGTCACCGACCGCATCCAGTTCGTCGGGGTACCGGACAGCGACGAGGTCGTCACCGTCGTCGGCTCGGCCGAGACCGGCGACCTGCTGGCCCTCTACCGCACCGGTGACCGGGTGACCGGCGCCCTGGGCGTCAACCAGCGCCGAGCGGTCCTGCGCCTGCGGCTCCTGATCGGTCAGCGCGCGGGCTGGGGGGAGGCCGTCGAGCTCGCCCGGTCGACCGGCGTCCGCAGCTCCTGAGCCGCGGGGTCCGCGCCGGTCTGCAGGCGTGCTGCGGGGTCGAGCCCGCATGCGCAGCCGTCCTGCCGCCGCTCGCGATCCCCACGAAGGTCGGGCTCGCCCAGTGCAGTCCCGCTTCTCGCCGCGAGCTCATGCCGACGAGGAGTGGTGACCTACGGGCGCCCCGTGAGATCCGACTGCGAACCCGTGGCTTGGCAGGACGCCTGCCGAGGAGGCCCGGACCTGCCGAACGGCACTCCCCGTGTCGTCCCGCACGTCGGACCGCCGCGTCCCCGCCGGCGACAGGCCCTGGCCCCCGCGGTGAACGTCTTGCCGGGTCCGGGGCAGCCGCGCCGAGACGAGGACGCGGCCAACCCTGGGCTGCAGGCTCGATGAATCGTGCGCAGTGCCGGGATGGCCGGTGCGCGCCGTTGCCGCGGAGTCGTGGGTGGTTCAGCGAGTCCCGGTTGCGGGATCCTCACCGTCGAATCGCAAGCCGATCTGTGCTCGCCACGCGTCGAGCGTGGCCATGTTGCCGAGGGAGTCGCGCCTGCTGAGGAGGGAGGTCTGCGTGCGGTCGGCTCGCAGGGCGTCGGAGAACGCATCGATCTCCAGCGCGTAGATCGGTCGGTCCGCGACGAGGACCTCCTCGGAAGGAGCCTGACCGGGTCGATCGAGCACAAGACGTCCGGGGGCGCCGGACCGGCCTGCGAACCACGGGTTGGGCAGGATGATGCTGCCGCGGTCACCCCAGATCCGGGCAGCCGGGAGCAGGTCGACCCTGTTGCCGCAGACGATCGAGGCGACGATGTCGTTGTCGAAGGTGAGCACCGCTGCTGACCACTCGTCCACGCGGCTTCGTCCGCCGATGTGACCCACGGCGCGGAGGTCGGTAGGTTCCCCGGAAGGCCGGCCGGTGGCGGCGCCCACGACGAGGCGGGATATCGACACCCCATAGGAACCGAGGTCGAGGATCGCCCCTCCGCCCATGGCGTTGCTCATGCGGATGTTGCTCTCGTCGTGCATGTTCTTCCCGAATGACGCCTCCACGACTCGCACCTCGCCGATCGCATCGTCGGCGACCAGTTCGAGGAGCCTCGCGATCTGGGGGTGGGTGCGGTACATGAACCCTTCGACCAGCAGAACTCCCTGACGCTCCGCTGAGTCGAAGGCAGTCTCCGCTTGCGCACGATTGAGCGCCAAGGGCTTCTCGCAGAGGATGTGCTTGCCCTGTTCGGCGCAGCGCTCGACCCATGCGGAGTGGAGATGGTTCGGTAGGGAGATGTACACCGCGTCGACGTCGTCGGCGTCGAGCAGGTCCTCGTACGAGCCGTAGGCATCCGGGATCCCGTGCTCGGCGGCGAAGGTCTTGGCGCGGTCGAGCTGGCGGCTGGCCACTGCCACGACCACCCCGCTCGCCGATCGGGGTGCGTCCACGGCGAACTGACGAGCGATGTTCCCCGTGCCGAGAATTCCCCAACGGATCTTCGGATGATCTTCGGTGTGCATCGGCACAGTCCTTTCCTCGGGTTGCCGCGACAGCGGCGACGGCGCCTGGGCAGGCGTCTCAGGCCGGGAGGAGCCTCACCATGGACGCTCATGGAGCCAGGATGTGACGGCCTCAAGGGGACGCGTGCGTCGCGGGGCCGGCGCTCGAGGTGCGTACCACCAGACGGGCCGCCCGGACGTGGAGCTCTGCAGGTCGGCGGGCCGCCGGGTCCTCGGTGATACGGCTGAGCAGCAGCTCGGCGCCGCGGGCGCCGACCCAGGTCGCGGCGCTGTCCACCGTGGTCAGGCCGACGCCGGGGAGGGCGGCTGCCTTGATGTTGTCGAACCCGACGATCGACACGTCGGCGGGCACACGTAACCCGAGCTCTGCGCACGCGATGAGACCACCGAGAGCCATCGTGTCCCCGCCGAAGACGATGGCCGTGGGTGGGGACTCCGCGGTCAGTAGCTCACGCGCGGCGAGGCGTCCTTCGTCCATCGACGCGCGAGTCTCCACGACGCGCGAGCCGGGCAGGTCAGCGGTCGCCTCGTCGAAGCCACGTCGTCGGTCGAGGAACGGCTTGGCCCGCGCGTCTCCTGCCACGTGGTCGATGCGCCGGTGGCCCAGTGACCGGAGGTGTTCGACCGCCGCGACCGAGCCTGCCCGGTTCTCCACGACGACGGTGTCGGCCACGAGTTCGGGCAGGTCCCGGCTCGCGAGGACGAGGGGAACACCCACCGCTCCGATGTCACGCCACCCGGAGTTGACCGACGCGAGCAGCAGCCCGTCCACACGCCGGTGCGTCATCGACCTGATGATGTCGAGCTCACGCTGGGGGTCGCGACCAGAGCTGCCCAGCACGAGGGTGTACCCGGCCGCCTCGACTGTGGCCTGCACGCTCGCGACGAGCTCGGGGTAGAAGTAGTTCGTGATGTCGGCGATGACGAGGCCGATCGTCATCGTTGCGCCCGACGTCAGCCCCCGGGCGATCGGGCTGGGATGAAAACCCAGCTCCTGGATCGCCGCCTCGATGCGCTCCCGCGTCGCGGGGGCCACCGAGTAGCCGTTCGCCACGTTGAGGTACTTCGAGACTGTGCCCTTGGAGACACCGGCCCGAGCAGCGACGTCGTTGATGGTCGGCTCGGATCGCCTCACCGTTCCCCCTTCCTCGACCGGGGCCGTGCCCGACCCGCGCATCATCAGACATCACAGCCTGCCCGGCCGCCCGCCGGGTCAGCCCAGCACGCCGCCACCGTTGAGGTGCAGCGTCTGCCCGTGGAAGATCGACGCTCCCGGGCCGGCGAGGAACGCGACCGCGGGACCGATCTCCTCGGGCAGGCCGAGCCGACCGATGACCGAGTCGCGGGTGCGCTCGTGCACCCAGTCCGGCGTCGCGTGCGGGGTGACCATCGGCGTGTCGATGGGCCCGGGGGCGACGGCGTTGACGCGGACGGTCGGCCCGACCTCGCGCGCCAGCGCCCTGGTGAACCCCAGCACACCGGCCTTGGCCGTGCAGTACGCCACGAAGTCGCGCGCACCCTTGTAGGCCAGCTGTGAGCTGACGTTGACGATGCAGCCGCGGCCGCGCGCGAGCATGCCGGGCAGCACCTGCCGAGTCACGACGAACACGCCGTCGAGGTCGACGGACATCGTCCGGCGCCAGTCGCTCAGGTCCGAGTCGACGAGGCGGCGGGACTCCATCCAGCCGGCGTTGTTGACCAGCACGTCGATGCCGCCCAAGGCCGCCTCGGCCTCCGCCACCGCCGCCACGACCGCGTCCGGGTCGGTGACATCGGCCGACACCGCCGACGTGCGGACCCCGAGGTCCTCCAGCTCGCGCTGCAGGCCGGCGGCGTCGTCGTCCTGCCCCAGGTGGTGGACGACGACGTCGGCGCCCGACCGGGCGAGGTCGCGGCAGATCGCCGAGCCCAGCGCCCCCACGGCGCCGGTCACGAACGCCACCTGGCCGGTGAGCGGTCGCAGCGCCCCGTCCCTCGCCGGCACCGCGGCGTGCGGGGCGGTCACGAGAGGCTCCGGGACGGCGCGCCGCGTGACCCGTCGGGCGGGCCGTCGTCGACGAACGGGGCGAGCAGGCCGCGCGCGTGCTTCCGCAGCGCCCGGCGGCCGAGCATCGTCTCGTGGATCTCGCTGGTGCCGTCGAAGATCTGGGTGACCTTCGCGTCGCGATGCATGCGGTTGACCGGCTCGTCGGTCACGATCCCCAGCGCCCCGTGGATCTGCATGGCCTCGTCGGTCGCGCGGCGGGCGGCGTCCGAGGCGAACATCTTCGCCATCGAGATCAGGTCCTGGTCGCCGCCCCCACCGTCGGCGAACGACCGGGCGGCGCGCCGGGTCAGCTCACGGGCTGCGTGGTAGTCGGTCGCCATCCGGCCGATCTTGCGCTGGATGATCGCCAGGTCGGCCAGGGGGCGCCCGAAAGCCGCGCGGCCGTTCGCCCGCTCGAGGCTGGCGACGAGGGACGACCGGAGCAGCCCGCACGCGTAGGCGGCGGCGTCGATCCGGGCCATGTTGAGGCCGTCCATCATCCCCGCGAAGCCCTCGATGCCGAGCCGGTCGGCGGCGGGCACCGACACCGAGGAGAAGGTCAGCTCCCCGTTGGGCATGCCGCGGAACCCGGAGAGGTCCGGGCCCGGCCGCCCGGCCGCCCCCTCGGACGCCATGTCGACGACGAGGGCGATCATCGGGGCGTCCCGTTCGGTAGAGCCCTCCTTGGCCAGGACGATCGCGTAGTCGGCGATCGGCGCGAAGCCGACCCAGCACTTGTGGCCGTCCAGGACGTACCGGTCCCCGTCGCGGACGGCGACGGTGGTCATGCCGCGGACGTCCGTGCCGGCGTCCGGCTCGGTGATCGCGAACGACCCGAACTCGCGCCCCGCGAGAGTCGGCTCGACCCAGCGGTGCACGAGGTGCCCCGGCGCGTACTTGGCGAGCAGGTACGTGGTCAGCCGGGATGCGGCGACGGCGAGTGCGACCGCAGGGCTCTGCACGGAGATGCGCTCGGTGATCTCGCGGGCCTCGTCCATCCGGGTCGGGTCGAGCTCGCCGTCCTCGCCGAAGAGCGTCCGCTGCAGGCCCAGCGTCGCGGCGGTGGCGAGCAGGTCGGGGAAGAACGCGGCGTCGCGGTCGATCCGGCCGGCCCGCGGGCGGACGTGGTCGACGACGAACTCCTGCACCGGGGCGTTCACTGGGTGCCCTCCCGGGCCTCGGGATCGGCCTCGGTATCGTCGTAGCAGTAAAGGATGTGGGTGCCGACGAGCACCAGCTGCCCGTCCGCGGTGGTCGCCCTCATGTCGGCGAACGCCTTGTGCGCGGTCGGGTCGATCTCGCGGATGCGGTAGTCGACCTGCACCGTCTCCCCGAGGTAGACCGGCTGGAGGAAGCGCACCCGGTCGTACCCGTAGGAGAGTGCGGTGACCCCGTTCTCGGTGCACAGGCGTGCCGCGGCGGTCGAAGTCAGGCCGAGGACCAGCGAGCCGTGGGCGATCCGCCGCCCCTGCGGCCGGCCGCGCATGTACTCCTCGTCGGTGTGCTGCGGGGCGAAGTCCCCCGTGATCCCGGCGAACAGACCGACGTCGGCCTCGGTGACGGTCTTGCGGAAGACGGTGGCGGTGCCGACCGGTGGCAGACCGGCGACCAGTGCGTCGGTGCGTCCGGCGCTCATGCGTCGCTCCCGGCTCGGGTGACCACGGGGTGGGTGCGGACGACGCCGTCGGCGACGAGGTGGTCGAGCTCGTCGGAGAGCCCCAGCTCGGCGAGGACCTCGGCGGTGTGCTCGCCGAGCAGGGGCGCCGGGCGGCGGGCGGGCAGCCGGCCGCGGTCCAGGCTGATCGGGTTGCCGACGAGCTCCAGCTCGCCCGCCTCGGGGTGGTCGACCCGCAGCCGTCGCGCGGGCCACTGCACGAACGGGTCCGTGGTCATCCGGACGTAGTCGTTGACCGGGGCGCACCACACGCCGGCCCGGTCCAGCGACTCCAGGCACTCCTCGCTGCCCCGGTGGGCCACGAGGGCCGTCACGCGGGCGTTGAGCTCGTCGCGCCGCTCGGTGGCCGCCTGCTTGTCCGGGAACTCCGCGAGGAGCTCGGGGGTGTCCAGGCCGTCGGCCAGGCTCTCCATCGTCGTCAGCGAGATGGCGATGTGACCATCCGCCGTGGCGTGGATCCCGTACGGCGCCTCGATGTACGCGCTGCCCGGGACCGTGGACCGGACCGGCTCGTGCCCGGTGTTGACCGCCGCGACGACCTCCTGGGTGGTCTGGTGGAGCATCGCGCCGACGAGGTCGACCTCGACCAGCCGGCCGCGGCCGGTTCGCTGCCGCTCGACGAGGGCGGCGACCGCACCGAGGGCGAGCATGGTCGCGGCGTGCACGTCCGCGACGAAGGGGCCGCTCGGCGTGGGCCGGTCCTCGCTGGTCCCGGTCAACCAGAGCGCACCGGTGCGGGCCTGCGCGAGCAGGTCCTGGCCAGGCTTGCGCGGGTCGACCGCGTCGGGCCCGTACCCGGACGCCGAGCAGTACACGAGCCCCGGGTTGAGCTGGTGCAGGCGGTCCCACCCCAGACCGAGGCGTTCCATCACCCCGGGGCGGAAGTTCTGGACGACGACGTCGGCGGTCTCGACCAGCCGCAGCGCGATCGCGAGCCCGTCGGGGCTCTTGAGGTTGACGGCGACCGACCTCTTGTTCCGGTTCATCGCCATGAACTGGGCGCTGTGGCCGCCGAAGAACGTCGTACCCGACTGCCGGCCCCGCTCGCCGCCGTCGACGGACTCGACCTTGACGACGTCGGCGCCGAGGTCGCCGAGCATCTCCGCGGCCCATGGGCCCTGCATCATGTGCGCGAAGTCCAGGACGCGGATGCCCGTGAGCGGCAGACCGTCGTCCCGTCTGTCGTCCGTGCCGGTCCTCGTGTCACGGTCCGTGCCGCGCGCCAGCGCGCTCATGTCGGCGCTCACCGGTCGGCGAACATCGGCGTGCGCTTCTCGAGGAAGGCACGGGTGCCCTCGTCGAGGTCGCGCGTCGGGAGGGTCTCGTCGATGAGCGCCTCGAGCGCGCGCCTGACCTTCGGCAGGCCGGTCGTGACGCAGCTCCTCGTTGAGGAAGCGCTTGGTCATCCGCATGGCGTGCGGGGATGCGCTGCGGATCCGCGCGACGGACTCCGCGACCGCGGCCGCCAGTTCGTCGGCCGGCACGACCCGGTTGACGATGCCGAAGCGCCGCGCGTCGGCGGCGGAGACCCACGGCATCTCCATCGCGAGCTCGTTCGCGAGCTTGCGGCCGCTGACGTGGGCGGCCACGCCCACCTGGACGGTCGGCCAGGCGCCGATCCGGCCCTCCGGGAGGGCGAAGGACGCCTCCTCCGCGGCGATGGCGAGGTCGGATACGAGCACGAGCTCGCACCCGCCGCCGATGGCGAGTCCGTTGACGGCAGCGATGACCGGGTACGGGTGGGTCGCGATGGCCTGCATCGTCGCCAGCAGGCCCTCGAGGAAGAAGGTGCGGGCCTGCTCGGGCGTCTCGTGCTGCTGGAACGTCGCGATGTCGTCGCCGGCGCAGAAGGCGCGCCCGGTGCCGGTCAGGACCACCGGCCCCGGGGCATCGTCGACGGCCCTGCGCAGGGCGTCGGTGATCCCGTGCCAGCCCGCCAGGTCGAGCGCGTTGAGCTTGTGCGGCCGGTCGATGGTGATCCAGGCGGTTCCGTCCCGGACCTCGTACTGCACGTACATGGAGTTCTCCTGAGGTGTCATTTGATGGCTCCCGCGCCCCAGCCGGCGATGAGGTACTTCTGGAGGTAGAGGAAGGCGAGCAGGACGGGCAGGCTGACGAGGGCGGCTGCCGCCATCAGCAGGGGCCAGTCCTGCAGGCTCGCGTTCTGGAGGTCGTGCAGGGCGACCGGCAGGGTCTTCATGGTGGTCTCGGTGATGAGCACCCGGGCGAACAGGTAGTCCTCCCAGGCGAGCAAGAAGGTGAAGACCGAGACGGCGATGATCCCGGGCACCGCCTGCGGCAGGACGACGTACCAGGCGCTCTTGAGCCGGTTCGCGCCGTCGAGGAACGCCGCCTCCTCGAGCTCGCGGGGGATCGCGTTGAAGAAGGGACGCAGCAGCCACATGCTGAACGGCACCCCGAAGGACGCGTACGCCAGGATCATCCCGCCGTAGGTGTTGATGAGTCCGAGGTCACGGAACATGCCGTAGAGCGGGACGACGACGACGATCGGCGCGAACGTGTACGCGTAGAGGATCGCGGTGCTGAACGCCTTGCTGCCCGGGAACCTGAACCGGGTCAGGCCGTAGGCGGCCATCGACGAGATGACGATCGACAGGATCGTGGAGCCGGTGGCGATGATCAGGCTGTTCTTCGCGTAGGTGAGGAAGTCCGTGGACCCGAAGAGCCGGCCGTAGCTGCTGAAGTCCGGGTTCGTGGTGATGAACTTCGGCGGGAACGTGAAGAGCTCCGTCCCCGGCTTCACCGAGGTCAGGACCATCCAGTAGAAGGGGAAGAGGTTCACGGCGAGGACGAGCAGCACGCCGACGAGGAGGACCCATCGCGTCTGGGTGAGGCGCCGCAGGGCGCTCGGCCGTGCGGGTGCGCCGCCCGCGGGCGCTGTGGCGTGGGGAGCTCTGACGGTGCTCATTCGGTCTCCTCCGAACGCCGGTGAAGGGTCTTCAGGTAGACGGTCGTGAAGATGACCAGGAGCACGAACATCATCATCGCGAGCGTCGCCCCGGCCCCGAGGCGGGACTCCCCGAAGATCCGCTGGAACGTGAGCAGCGGCAGCGTGCGGACCTCTTGGCCCGTGCCGGCGAACAGGAAGACGATGTCGAACTTCGTGAACATGAACATGAACCGCAGCAGGATCAGGGTCAGCAGCACGGGCATCAGCTCGGGCAGGATGATGTGCCAGAAGCGCCGCCACGGTCCGGCGCCGTCGACCGTCGCCGCCTCGAGGATCGACGGGTCGATGCTCTGCAGACGCGCCAGCACGCTGATGACGACGAACGGTGTGTACATCCACACCGACACGACCACCAGGGACGTGAAGATCCACGTCGGGCTCAGCAGGTTGATCTGCTCCGAACCCGGCGCCAGGACCCGTGCGATCCACGAGTAGGCGCCGTTGTTCGGCTCCAGCAGCCAGCGCCACACCATCGCGACGATGATCGCCGGGATCATGTAGGGCGCGATCGCGACCAGCCGGACGACGCCCCGGCCGCGGAAGCTCTGGTGCATCAGCAGGGCGACGACCACCCCCAGGACCAGCTGGATCCCCACCGTGAGCGTCGAGTAGACCAGGGTGGTGCGAAGGCTGTCCCAGAACTGGGGCGACGAGGCGAGGTCGAGGAAGTTGTCCAGTCCGACGCTGTTCGCTCGCGGTAGGTAGGCGTGGGCGTCGGTGAGGCTGAGCCGCGCGAGGTACATGATCGGCACGGCGATGACGCCGATGACCAGGACCGCGGCGGGGCTGACGAGCAGGACGCCCCAGAACCATTGCGGCATCCGTGGTCTCGCGGGCGGACGGGCCGGCTGCGGCGTGCGCTGACGGGCGCGTACGGGACTGGCAGTTGACATGGAGGTCCTCAGCTCGGGGGCGGAGTGGGCGGTGCGGCCCCCGGTGGCGGGGGCCGCACCGAACCGCTTAGTCCTGGTACTGCGAAGAGAGCAGCTCGTCGGCCCGCTGCTGTGCGGCAGCCGCGGCCGCGGCGGGGTCGCCCCCCTGCTCGACGACCTCCATGACCATGTCGACGAGGATGCCGGAGCCGTAGAGGTCGCTCAGGTAGGGCAGGGTCAGCTCGGACTCCTGGGTGACCATGAGCGGGAAGGCTCGGCCCGACTCCATCGCCTCACGCTGGGTGTCGATCCAGAAGCCCCAGGCCTGAACCTCGGGCAGCGCCTGGTACTCGGCCTCATCGAAGATCGACGGCATGATCGGCAGCAGCTGGGTCGGCACGGTCGAGATCCAGCTCATGTAGTTGTCGTGCTCGTAGAAGAACTTGAGGAAGTCGACCGACCCCTCCGCGTCCGGCGCGTCCTTGAACGCGACCCACGGCTCGGCGTCGAGCTGAGTGATCCAGTCGTCGCCCGAGGGGCCGATGGGCCGCGGCGCGTGGACCTTGATGTCCTCGCCGGGGACCAGGTCGGGGGCCTGCTCCTCGAACGTGTAGGTCGCCCGCCCGAACGAGTAGATGGTGGCGGCCTGGCCGGTGGCGAGCCCGCTCAGGGTGTCGGCGTAGGCTGCCGACGACCAGGTCGGCGACAGGATGCCGCGGTCCTTGAGCTCCTTCCAGTACTCGAGCAGCTCACGCATCTGCGGGGTGTCGATCGTGGCGCGCCCGTCCTCGTCGAACAGGTGCCCCCCGTTCGACCCGAGCCACAGGTACACCTCCTCGTTGACGTTGTGCGCCGTGGCGCCGGCGAGGAGCAAGCTGCTGACACCGGGGTTGGCCTTCGCCACGGCGTCCCACTGCTCCACCGACTCCTCCCAGGTCTCGACGTCCTCGGGGGTGCCGGCGTCGGGGGCGTTGGCGTACAGGTCTGCCCGGTACGTGGTCGAGTCCGTCCCCCACGCGTGGGTGATGCCGTAGCTGTGCCCGTCCTCCAGCTCGAACATCTCTGCGAGCTGGGGCATGTAGTCACCGTCGAGCGACTCGACGACCTCGTCGAGCGGCAGGAGCAGGTCCTGCCCGTAGAGGGTCCGGACGAACATCGGCTCGACGTGCGTGATCTCGGGTAGGTCCCCAGCGGCGAGCGCCGCCTGGAACTTCACCTGGAGGTCACCCCAGGCGACCGTCTCCTGGACGACCTCGGTGCCGGGGTTGGCGGCCTCGAAGTCGGTGATGATCTGCTCCATCGCCTCGACCGTCACGGGCGTCGACTCGGTGTGCCAGACGTTGATCGTCCTGGCCTCACCATCGCCCCCGCCGTCTCCGGTGCCCTCGTCCTCAGCTGCCCCCCCGGAGCATGCCGCGAGTCCCGTGGCCATCACGGCCACCATTGCTGTTCCCCATCGAGCCTTCGTACGCATGCGGCCTCCTTGCCGACGTTCGAACGTGGTTGCGTCTTGTGGTGTGTTCCCGGGTCCTGTGTCGCGACGGTGCGACGCAGGAGCCAGTGGGAGTCGAAGCGATCCCTGACTCTCTAACACCGGTTTCCCTCCTGTCAAGACCTAGTTCTCGCCTCAAGTACGCATGATGACGACGGTGCGAGCGGTGTCGCAAGTGACCTGGGTCACCCGGTTGACACCTCGGTCAGATACCGGTTTCACTTCTCGGGGGGTCCCACCCCGACGAGGAGGTCGACAGATGAGAGCGCGCGTCGTCTCGGTGGAGCAGGCGGCCGGCTACGTCCGGGACGGGCAGACCGTCGCGTTGGCCGCCAACGGTGGCGGGATGCTGGAGCCGACGGCGATGATCGCGGCGCTCGAACGCCGCTATCTGAGTACCGGCTCACCGCGCGACCTCGGGCTGATCCACGCGCTGGGCGCCGGCGACCGGGGGAGCCGCGGCATCAACGGCTTCGCCCACGACGGCATGGTGCGGCGGGTGACCGGCGGGCACTGGACGTGGTCACCGGCCATGATGCGGCTCGCCGCGCAGGAGCGGATCGAGGCGTACGCGATGCCCGCCGGGGTCATCAGCCACCTGTTCCGGGAGACCGGCGCACGGCGGCCCGGGTACTTCACCCGGACGGGCCTGCACACGTTCGCCGACCCGCGTCTCAACGGGTGCAGGGCCAACGCCCGCGCGCGGGACGACGTCGTCGAGCTCCTGGAGCTCGACGGGCGCGAATACCTGCGGTACAAGCCGTTCCACGTCGACGTGGCCCTCGTGCGGGGCACCGAGGTGGACGAACGCGGCAACATCGGTGCCGACGCCGAGCCGGCAACTCTGGACGCACTCGAGTGCGCGCAGGCCGCCCGCGGCAGCGGCGGCATCGTCATCGTGCAGGTCAAGCGGCAGGTCGCCGGGCGTCTCGACCCTCGCCGGGTGTTCATCCCGGCGGCACTGGTCGACTACGTCGTGGTCGTGCCGGAGCAGCGCCAGACCTACCTCACGGAGGAGGACCCGGCGCTCTTCGAGCCCGTCGCGCCCGAGCGGCTGCACGGGCCGGCAGGCATCACCGACCCGGTCAGGGCAGTCGTCGCCCGAAGGGCCGCGATGGAAGTACGACGCGGCGACGTCCTCAACCTCGGCTTCGGGATGAGCGCCGACGTCGGCAAGGTGTTGCGCGAGCAGGAGCGGCTCGGCGAGGTCATGCTCACCGTCGAGCAGGGGCTCTACGACGGCGTGCCCGAGCTGGGGGACCTGTTCGGGATGTCGGTCGGACCATCCGCCCGGGTCAGCTCGACGGTCCAGTTCGACATCTTCGCCGGGGGCATCATCGACGTCACGTGCCTGGGAATGGCTCAGGCCGACCGCCACGGCAACGTCAACGTGTCCGCGTTCGGCGGCAAGGTCATGGGTCCCGGAGGATTTGTCGACATCAGCCAGAACGCCCGCACCGCCGTGTTCTGCGGCGCGTTCCGCGCCAAGGGGCTACGGGTCGCCCTCCACGACGGCGGTCTGCGGATCGACAGCGAGGGGCAGGTCGCGAAGTTCCGGCGCGACGTCGAGGAGGTCACCTACTCCGGCCCTCTCGCCGCCGCAGAGGGCCGCCGCGCCCTGTACGTCACCGAGCGGTGCGTGTTCGAGTTGACTCCCGACGGTCTCGCGCTCACGGAGGTGGCACCCGGCATCGACATCGACCGGGACATCCTCGCTCATCTCGACTGGAACCCGGTGGTGCGTCAGGTCCGGCCCATGCCAGCGGCGGTCTTCACCCCGTTGGACGGTCCACGGGGCCCCGGTGAGGCCTGACCCGCCCAAGGCGTTGCACTCGAGACAACCCGCCCGGCCGTCGGTGCGGGCACCGACGTCGAGGCCGTTGGGCACGTGCTCGGTCGCGCGCGCGGCCATGACCGGCACGAGCCGCTCGACGAGCCGCCCACCGCACGTCGTCGAGCACCGCCGACACGCCTCGAACGAGGCCGCACACTCAGAGCGAGGCGGACCAGATGCGGACGAGGGCGGCCTCGCGGGCGTCCCGCACCTCCGCGGTCGGCCCACGAACCGGGTTCGACCTGCGACGACGTCGGTGGGCCAGGTGGGGCTTGAACCCACGACCGACGGATTATGAGTCCGCTGCTCTGACCGGCTGAGCTACTGGCCCGTTACCCGGCAGCGTAGTGCGGCCGGCGCCGGCGGCGGGCACGACCGGTGCACAGCCCGCGCGGCGCGCGGGTGGACCGGGCGGCCGGCTACGGGTTGAGGAAGCTCGCGGGGTCCGAGTCCGTGCCGCCCTGCCGGAAGTCGCGACTGGTCTCCTCGGGGTGAGCTTCTCCTCGTGCTGGATCTCGTCGGCGTCGTCGCTGACGAGGGAGTCCGGGGTGTCGTCGGGGATCTGCGTCATGGGTCTGCGCTCCTCGGTGCCGTGGTCTCACCACCGTAGGCCGGTTGACGGCGCAGCGCGCGTCCGCCCGGAGCGGGGCACGACGACGCGGAGAGGGCGCCTCACCCGCACAGGGTGAGGCGCCCCTCGTCCAACGGGTCTGCACCCGCCCGCCCCGCTCGCGCCTGGGCGTTGGCACGATCTTAGGACAGTCTTTGCCGAAGTACAGCCCCTCGCGGCGCGGGATGTGACCACTGCGCCGGTCCTCGGCAGCCGGCCCGTGCGCGCGGACCCCCGTCACCCGTTCGGATGTGAGCAGGGTCACGGAACGGGGCCCGGACGGTGTCCGGTCCCGGTGTTTGTCGCACATATTGTCCGGGTCTGCCGATCATGCGGATGTCAGCGACACAGGCAAACCCCGCCGCGAGGGGGGGACGCAAAGCCACGGGGCCCACGCCGGCCAGCCGAGCTACCGAACGACAGGAGAGACACCGCCATGGTCATGCCCCTCACACCGCGCGCCCCGATGCCCGAGCCCGAAGGCTCCGGCGCGCTGCTCACGCCGTCCGAGGTGGCCACGCTCTTCCGCGTCGACCCCGAAGACGGTCACCCGCTGGGCGAAGGCCGGGAAGATCTCGGCCATCCGCACGCTCGGCGGCCACCGCCGCTTCCACGAGGACGAGGTCCGGCAGCTGCTGGGCGGCGTCCCGGAGCAGCGCACGCCCGAGGCGTGAGGTCGACGCGCCGTCCGGGGCGCCTCCCGGCCGCACCCCCGCCCGGATCGCGCGGCCGCCCGGCCGTGCGCGCCGGGCGGCCCCCGCGGCACGGGGCGGTCGCCCGGACCGTGGCAGGATCGACGCATGGCGATGAGAGAGATCCGCACCGTCGGCGACCCCGTGCTGCGCACCCCGTGCGAGCCGGTCACCACGGTCGACGACCGGGTCCGTTCCCTCGTGGACGACCTGCTCGAGACCGTCGACCACGAGGGACGGGCCGGTCTCGCCGCCAACCAGATCGGCGTCAACCTGCGCGCCTTCTCCTGGAACATCGACGACGAGATCGGCTACGTGCTCAACCCGACGATCGTCGAGCTGTCCGACGGACTACCAGGACGGCGACGAGGGCTGCCTCTCGGTGCCCGGGCTGTGGTACCCGACCAAGCGCGCCTGGTACGCGCGGGTCGTCGGGACCGACCTCGACGGCGCACGAGGTCGTCGTCGAGGGGACCGAGCTCATGGCGCGGTGCCTGCAGCACGAGGTCGACCACCTCGACGGGTTGCTCTACCTCGACCGGCTCGAGCGCTCGGTGCGCAAGAAGGCCATGCGCGCGATCCGCGAGCAGCTCTGACGCGGAGCGGCCGTCCGGCCACGGCGGGCGCAGGCCCGGTCGCCGCTGCGTTGGCCGCGGGGCCGCGCCGTAGGGCATGATGGCGCCCAGCACGCCGCGACGACCGTGCACACCTCCCGCCAGGGCTGAGGTCGTTGGGGAAGACGAACCTCGACCCGACAGGAGGACCGACATGGCCGGTGCCATCACCCGCGGCGTACTTTTCGTGCACTCGTCGCCGCGCGCGCTGTGCCCGCACGTCGAGTGGGCGGCGGGCAGCGTGCTCGGCGCACGCCTGTCCCTGGACTGGACCGAGCAGCCCGCGGCGCCCGGCATGTACCGCGCCGAGCACTCGTGGCAGGGCGCCCAGGGCACCGGCGCGCGCCTGACGTCGGCCCTGCGCGGCTGGGCGCACCTGCGCTACGAGGTCACCGAGGAGGCGAGCCACGGCGCCGACGGCGCCCGCTGGAGCCACACCCCCGAGCTCGGCATCTTCCACGCCGCGACCGACGTGCACGGCAACGTCGTCGTGCCCGAGGACCGCATCCGGGCGGCGCTGCAGCACGCGGCGCGACCCCGCGCGGCTGCAGGTCGAGCTCGACCTCGCGCTGGGCCAGGCGTGGGACGACGAGCTCGAGTCGTTCCGCTACGCCGGCGCCGGTGCGCCGGTGCGCTGGCTGCACCGGGTCGGCTGACCGGCCCCTCGTCACGCCACGCACGACGACGGCCCCGCACCGGCGCGCCGGTGCGGGGCCGTCGTGGGACGTGCCCCGGCCGATCCGTCAGGCGCTCGTGACCACCAGCGCGACGTTGTGCCCGCCGAAGCCGAACGAGTTGTTGATCGCCGCGATCTGACCCTGCGGGCAGCTCCCGCGGCTGGTCGCGCACGAGGTCGAGGTCGAGCTCGGGGTCCGGCTCGGTGACGTTGATCGTCGGCGGGGCGAGCCGGTCGCGCAGCGCGAGGACGGCGAAGATCGCCTCGAGCGCCCCGGCCGCACCGAGCAGGTGCCCGGTCATCGACTTGGTCGCCGAGAGCGCGCACGTGGTCGGCCTCGGCGCCGAAGACCGCGCGGATGCCCCGCGCCTCGATCATGTCGCCGACCGACGTCGAGGTGGCGTGCGCGTTGACGTGGACGACGTCGTGCGGCGGTGACCCCGCCGTCCTCGCAGCGCGCGCCGCATGGCCGCGGTCTGGCCGATCGCCCGTCGGGCTCGGGGGCGGCGATGTGGTAGGCGTCGCCGCACATGCCGTCGCCGGCGACCCGGCCGTAGACCGTCGCGCCGCGGGCGCGCGGCGTGCTCGGCGCTCTCCAGCACGACGACGCCGGCGCCCTCGCCCATGACGAAGCCGTCGCGCGTCGACGTCGTACGGGCGCGAGGCGCCGGCCGGGTCGTCGTTGCGGGTCGACAGCGCCTTCATCGCGGCGAACGCGGCGATCGGCATCGGGTGGACGACGGCCTCGGTGCCGCCGGCGATGACGACGTCGGCGCGGCCGGAGCGGATCATCTCCACGCCCCAGCGCGATCGCCTCGGCGCCGGACGCGCAGGCGGACACGGGGGCGTGCGCGCCGGCGCGCGCGCCGAACTCGATCGAGACGTTGGCGGCGGGGGAGTTCGGCATGAGCATCGGGCACGGTCATCGGCAGCACGCGCCGGGCGCCCTTCTCGCGGACGTGTCCCAGCCGTCCAGCAGCGTCCAGATGCCGCCGATGCCGGACGAGACGACGGCGCCCAGGCGCTCGCCGTCGATCTCGGGCGAGCCGGCGTCGGCCCACGCCTCGCGCGCCGCGACGAGCGCGTACTGCGCGGAGGGGTCCATGCGCTTGGTCTCGGGGCGGGACAGCACCTCGGCCGCGGGCCGCGCGAGGGTGCCGGCGAAGCGGACCGGGATCTCGTACCGGTCGGCCCAGTCGTTGTCGAGCGTGCGGATGCCGGACTTGCCGGCGAGGGCGGCGTCCCAGGTGCTGGGGACGTCGCCACCCAGCGGTGTGGTCGCGCCGAGGCCGGTGATCGACGACGTCGGGTGCGGTGCTCATGACGGGACTCCTGGGCGTTGCGGGACAGGTGCCGGTGCACGGGCGCCCGCCCGCGGGGGTGCGGCGGGCGGCACGGGTCGAGCGGGTCGTGCGGGGCGTCGCAGGCGCTCAGGCCTGGGCGCCCGTGATGAAGGTGACGGCGTCGCCGACGGTGGCGAGGTTCTTGACCTCGTCGTCCGGGATGCGCACGTAGAACTTCTCCTCCGCGAGCGTGACGATCGTCATCATCGACAGCGAGTCGATGTCGAGGTCGTCGGTGAAGGACTTCTCGGGCAGGACGGAGTCCGTGGGCAGACCGGTCTCCTCGCTGACGATCTCGGCCAGTCCGGCCAGGATCTCCTGCTCGCTGTACGCCATGGGGGTGTCTCCTCGGGGTTGGGGTCGTGCTCGGGTCTCGGACGGAAGGAGTGTGTCAGGGCAGGACGACGACCTGCGCCGCGTAGACCAGGCCGGCGCCGAAGCCGATCTGGAGGGCGAGCGCTCCGCTGGGCACCTGGCCCTCGCGCAGCAGCCGCTCGGTGGCGAGCGGGATCGACGCCGCCGACGTGTTCCCCGTGTCGGCGATGTCGCGGCCGACGACGACCGAGTCGGGCAGCTTGAGCTGCTTGATCATCTGGTCGATGATCCGCATGTTCGCCTGGTGCGGGATGAAGGCCTCGATCTGCTCGGGCTCGACGCCGGCCGCGGCCATCGCCTGCGCGGCGACCGGCGCCATCTGGAAGCCCGCCCACTTGAAGACGGTCGGCCCCTCCTGGCGCAGCGTCGGCCAGCCGGCCCCGGAGTCGCGGACGTCGAGCCAGGAGTGCGTCTGGCGGATCGCCTGCGCCTGCGCGCCGTCCGAGCCCCACACGGTCGGGCCGATCCCGGGCGTGTCGGACGGGCCGACGACGACCGCGCCGGCGCCGTCGCCGAGCAGGAACGAGATGCTGCGGTCGGTCGGGTCGACGAAGTCGCTCATCTTCTCGGCGCCGATGACCAGCACGTGGCGGGCGGTCCCGGCCCGGACCAGCGCGTCCGCCTGGCCGATGCCGTAGCAGTACCCGGCGCACGCGGCCGAGATGTCCCAGGCGGCGGCCGGGGTCGCGCCGATGCGGTCGGCGACGATCGCCGCGCCCGCGGGCGTCTGGTGGAAGTAGGTGACGGTCGACAGCAGGACGGCGTCGATGTCCGCGCCGACGAGGCCCGCCGCCTTGATGGCGTCGTTCGCGGCCTGCTCGGCCAGGTCGAGCACGTCCGTGTCGGCGCCCGCGCGGCGGCGGGTGACGATCCCGGTGCGCTGGCGGATCCACTCGTCCGAGGAGTCGATCGGTCCGACGAGGTCGTCGTTGGGGACGATGTGCTCGCCGCGGACGGCGCCGAGACCCAGGATCCGCGTGTGCGCGGGTCCGGTGGCCTGGGTCAGGGTCGGTCGGGTCACGACGGGTTCCTCGGGGTCGGGGGGGTGGAGGGTCCGCCCCCGTGGCGCCGGACGAGGTCGCGGGCCGCGTCGAGGTCGGCGGGGGTCTTGACGGCATGCGTCTCGACCCCCGGCAGCGTACGTCGGGCCAGCCCGGTGAGCACTCCCGCGGGGGCCAGCTCGAGCAGCGCCGTGGCACCGCGGCGCAGGAACGTCTCCTGGCACAGGTCCCAGCGGACCGGGTTGGCGACCTGGGCGACGAGGCGCTCCAGCACGGCCGCGCCGGTCCGCCACCGACCTCGCCGTCGGCGTTGGAGACGAGCGCCACGCGCGGGTCGGCGGGCCGGACCGCGGCCGCCGCGGCCGCGAGCTCGCTCCACCGCGGGTGCCATGTGACGGGTGTGGAACGCGCCGGCGACCTGCAGCGGGACGACCCGGGTGCGGGCGGGCGGGTCGGCGGCCAGCGACGCGAGCGCCTCGAGGTCCCCGGCGGCGACGACCTGGCCGCCGCCGTTGACGTTCGCCGGGGTCAGGCCCGAGGTCGTCGAGCCGCGTCGAGCACGGCCTGCGGGTCCCCGCCGAGGAGCGCGCTCATCCCGGTCGGCGTCCGGCGGCGGCGTGCGCCATGGCGGTCCCGCGCACCGCGACCAGTCCCAGCGCCTCGTCCTCGGTCAGCACGCCGGCGATCGCGGCGGCGCCGAGCTCGCCCACGGAGTGGCCCGCGACGACGTCCGGCCCGGCGCCGCGACGACGCCCGCGACCGGGTCGACGTCGGTCAGCGACCCGCCGTCGACGGCGAGCAGGGCGCGGAGGGTCAGCAGGGCGGTGGCCACCAGGAGGGGCTGGGCGACGGCGGTGTCCCGGATGGTGTCGGCGTCCGACGTCGTGCCGTGCGCCACCAGGTCCTGCCCGACGACGTCCGACGCACCGCGCGAGGAGCTCGCGAGGCGCCGGCCAGCTCGAGCCAGGGGACGAGCATGCCGGGGGACTGGGCACCCTGGCCGGGGCAGGCGACGACGAGCACCCGATCCACTGTGCCGAACCGGCCGCCCCGGACCGGCTCACGACCTGCACCAAGGATGTCCGGCGCGTTTGTCCGGTCACGACAAGCTGGCCCTCGAGCCGGCCGAGCGCCAGCGCGGTCTGCAGCACGTAGGACTCGCGGGGGTCCAGGGGGTCCCAGCCCGTCACCTCGGACACCTTGCGCAGCCGGTAGCGGACCGTGTTGGGGTGCACGTACAGGGTGCGTGCCGCGGCCTCCAGCGACCGGCCGCTGCCCAGGTACGCCGAGAGCGTCTCCAGCAGCGAGCCCGTCGAGGCCAGCGAGCGGGCGGTAGGCCTGGTCGACCAGGGTCCGCCGTGCGCTGGTGTCGCCGGTCAGGACGCGCTCGGGCAGCAGGTCGTCCGCCGCGACCGGACGCGGCGCCTGCTCGCCACGCCGGCGCGGCGAGCAGCCCGGCGAGCGCGGCCCGCGCCGAGCGTGCCGAGTCCTCCAGCCCGCTGACCAGCGGGCCCGATCACGACCGGACCCGGCCCGAACCGCGGCAGCAGGCTCGCCGCGGCGGCCCGCAGGTCGCCCTCGCCGCCGAGGAAGACCACGAGGCGGTCGCCCGTGGATGCCGACGAGGGCGTCGTCGGCGGCGCGGCGGGTCGCCCGCCGCAGGTCGGCGGCGCGCACCTCGTCCAGCGGCGAGCTCGACGTGCCCGACCATCACGAGCGTCGACCCGCGCCCGGACCACCCGAGCGCCGCGATGCGCGACCGGACGGCGTCGTCCGCCTCGCCGCGGACGAGGGCGTCGACGACGAGCGCCTCCAGCCGGGCGTCCCACGCGCCGCGCACCTCCGCGGCGCGGGCGTAGACCTCGGCGGCGGAGAAGGCCACCTCGCGGGAGTAGCGCAGCACCGCCTCGCGCAGGTCCCGCTCGTCCCCGGGCGCCGCCAGCTGGTCGCTGTGCGCCTCCACGACGTCGACGACGACGCGCACGAGCTGCAGCGTGTGCTGCAGCGAGATGGACCGGGTCAGCTCCGGCGGCGCGGCGCGCGAAGATCTCGCCGACGCCGCGGGTCTGGCCGCCGGCTCGCCGTACCAGGAGATGAAGGCGCGGATGCCGGCCTGCGCGACGAGACCGACCCAGGACCGGTCCTCGGCGGGCAGCGCGCCGGTACCAGGGCAGGTCCTCGTCGAGCCGCCGCAGCGCGGCCGCGGCGAGCAGGCCGTTGCCCGTCGCGCGACCCGTCGCAGCGTGTCCGCTCCGGGCGCGGGATGCGAGATCATCTGCCGAGCATAGGACGCCGGATTGTGGGAAGTGGACAAAACCCGGGCGCCGGCGGGCCCGTGCGAGGGTCCGGTGGCAGGAGTGACGCGAGGCCGGGACGACTATGGTCGCAGCATGGCTCTGCTCCCACGACTACGCCAACTCATGCGACGTCCGTCGTCGGCATCCAAGGTCGGCGTGCGCCGTCCGACGTCTGCCGCACGACGGGGCGACACGCTCCACGAGGACGCCCTGCGCTCGATGCTCGGCGACGACCCGAACAACGTCCGCGCGTTCCAGGCGCTGGCCGAGATCGTCCGGCGGCGGGCCGCCGAGAGCGCCGTCGACGGCGACCCGCTGAGCGCGCCGCACGACGAGCACGAGAAGCAGCGGGCGGCCGACCTGGCCGTCTGGTCGCTGGGCGAGGAGCTCGCCGGTCATCCGCGCGCCTGGTACCCGCTGGTCGAGCTCGCCCGCCTGTCCGTGCGCGACGACCCCGAGGGCACGATGCGCCGCCTCGTGACCGCGGCGGAGCGCGACCCGTCGGGCGAGGCGCTCGCGGAGGGCATCGCCGTGCTGCGCGACGCCGGTCAGCCGGTCGAGGCGCTCGGCCTCGGCGTCGGTCACTGGCGACCCAAGGACCACAAGCCCGAGGTCGGTGCGCACCTCGTGCTCGCCGCGCTCGAGGCCGACCGCTCCTTCGAGGCCCGCCAGCACCTGCGGTCCCTCGACCTCTACCCGCACCAGCGCGAGATCGCCGGCCTGCGCACCGAGCTCGAGCAGCTCGTCGCCCGGTCCGAGCAGCGCACCCCCGGCGCCTGACCGCCCGACACCGACGCGCTCACCCGCACAGCGAGGGCCCCGACGGATGATCCGTCGGGGCCCTCGCCACGGGTGCGGCGCTCAGCGGGTGCCGGGCGCCGCACCGGGTGCGGACGGCGTCAGGAGTCGCCGCCCGCGTTGCCGGACGTGCCGGCGTTGACGTCGTGCAGGCGGTACCTCTCGATCGCCTGGGCCGGGACATCGCCCGGCACGGCGCCCTCGAGCGCGAGCTGCTGCAGCACGCGCACCGCGGTCGACGGGCCGTCGATGTGGAAGTACCGGCGCGCGGCCGCCCGGGTGTCGGAGAACCCGAAGCCGTCGGCGCCGAGCGTGGCGTACCGACCCGGGACCCACGCCGCGCACCTGGTCGGCGACGAGGTGGTCGTAGTCCGTCGTCGCGACGAACGGACCCTCGGCGCCGGACAGCTTCTGCGTGAGGTACGGCGTGCGCTGCTCCCCGCCGGGGTGCAGGAACGCCTGCTCCTCGGCGGCGAGGGCGTCGCGGCGCAGCTCGTTCCAGCTGGTCACCGACCAGACCGCGGCGCGCACGCCCCAGTCGTCGGCCAGCAGCTGGCGGGCCTCGAGCGCCCACGGCACCGCGACGCCGGAGGCGAGGATCTGGGCGCGCGGCCCGTCGCCCTCGACCCCGGCCACGAGGTGGATGCCGCGCAGGATGCCCTCGACGTCGACGCCCTCGGGCTCGGCCGGCTGGTGCATCGGCTCGTTGTAGACCGTGAGGTAGTAGATGACGTTCGGGTCCCGGCCGTCGTCGCCGTACATCCGCTGCAGCCCGTCGCGCGACGATGTGCCGCAGCTCGTACCCGTACGCGGCGTCGTAGTGCACGACGTGCGGCATGGTCTGGGCCAGCAGGGGCGAGTGCCCGTCGGCGTGCTGCAGGCCCTCGCCGGTCAGCGTGGTGCGGCCGGCGGTGGCGCCGATGAGGAAGCCGCGGGCCATCTGGTCCCCGGCGGCCCAGAACTGGTCGCCGGTGCGCTGGAACCCGAACATCGAGTAGTAGAAGTAGAACGGGATCAGCGGCTCGCCGTGCGTCGCGTAGGACGTGCCGACCGCCTGGAACGCCGACGCCGACCCGGCCTCGTTGATGCCGGTGTGCATGATCTGCCCGGCCTCGGACTCCTTGTACGACAGCATCAGCTCGCGGTCGACGGACATGTAGTTCTGGCCCTGGGTGTTGAAGATCTTCGCCGACGGGAAGATCGAGTCCAGGCCGAACGTCCGCGCCTCGTCCGGGATGATCGGGACGATGCGGTGGCCGATCTCCTTGTCCTTGACGAGGTCCTTGAACAGGCGGACCAGCGCCATGGTCGTCGCCACCTCCTGGTGGCCGGACCCCTTCGCGAGCAGCTCGTACGTCTTCTCGCCCGGGCAGCGTCAGCGCGGTGTGCTGCGTGCGCCGCTCGGGGACGAACCCGCCGAGCTTGCGCCGCCGCTCCAGCATGTACTGGATCTCGGGGGCGTCCGCACCGGGGTGGTAGTACGGCGGGACGTACGGGTTGTCGTCGATCTGCTCGTCCGTCACCGGGATGCGCAGGGAGTCGCGCAGCGCCTTGAGGTCGTCGGACTTGAGCTTCTTCATCTGGTGCGTGGAGTTGCGCCCGGCGAACCCGGAGCCCAGCCCGTAGCCCTTGATGGTGTGCGCGAGGATCACGGTCGGCTGACCGGTGTGCTCCATGGCGGCGGCGTAGGCCGCGTAGAGCTTGCGGTAGTCGTGGCCGCCGCGCTTGAGCGCCCAGATGTCGTCGTCGGACATCTTCTCCACGAGCTGCTTGGTGCGCGGGTCGCGCCCGAAGAAGTTCTCGCGGATGAAGGCGCCGCTCTCGGCCCGGTACGTCTGGAAGTCGCCGTCCGGGGTGACGTTCATGAGGTTGACCAGCGCGCGGTCCTTGTCGGCCTGGAGCAGGGCGTCCCACTCGCGGCCCCACACGACCTTGATGACGTTCCAGCCGGCGCCGCGGAACTGCGCCTCGAGCTCCTGGATGATCTTGCCGTTGCCGCGCACCGGGCCGTCGAGGCGCTGCAGGTTGCAGTTGACGACGAAGGTGAGGTTGTCGAGCTGCTGGTTCGCGGCCAGCTGGAGCATGCCCCGGCTCTCCGGCTCGTCCATCTCGCCGTCGCCCAGGAAGGCCCAGACGTGCTGCTGGGAGGTGTCCTTGATGCCGCGCAGGTGCAGGTAGCGGTTCGTCCACGCCTGGTAGATGGCGCCGGACGGGCCCAGGCCCATCGAGACCGTCGGGAACTCCCAGAAGTCGGGCTGCAGGCGCGGGTGCGGGTAGGACGGCAGGGCGTGGCCCTGGCGCGACTTCTCCTGGCGGAACCCGTCGAGGTGCTCCTCGGTGAGCCGGCCCTCGAGGTAGGCCCGGGCGTAGACGCCGGGGGACGCGTGGCCCTGGAAGAACACCTGGTCGCCGCCGCCGGGGTGGTCCTTGCCGCGGAAGAAGTGGTTGAGGCCCACCTCGTAGAGGGTCGCGACCGACGCGTAGGACGAGATGTGACCGCCGACGCCGATCTCGGGACGCTGCGCGCGGGTCACCATGACCGCGGCGTTCCACCGGATCCACGAGCGGTAGCGACGCTCCAGCGCCTCGTCACCGGGGAAGTACGGCTCCTCGTCGACGCCGATGGTGTTGACGTAGGGCGTGTTGAGGGAGCGGGGAACGGACACGTTCCGCTCGCGCGCACGCTTGAGCAGGCTGAGCAGCAGGTACCGCGCGCGCGGGCCGCCCTTGTCGTCGATCAGACCGTCGAGCGACTCCAGCCACTCGCTGGTCTCCGCCGGATCGATGTCCTGCACCTGGCTGAGCAGACCGTTGATCAGCGGTCCTGTCTCGTCGAACGAAGCCACCAGTGCTCCTTGCCTTGTCCCGCACGACGGAGCCGGTCGGCTCCGGTGCATCCCGGCCGTGGGACGGCGTGGTCGCGCCGTCGACGATCGGTCCTGCCCCATTGTCGGTGCAGGCGGCGCGGAAAGTCACACCGGGCGGCGCCGGGCCGGTCGTGACGTCGGCGACACCGTCCGGCGCCACCTGACCTGTGGCCCTTGCCACACGACCGCGGCGGGTGTGGGCTAGCGTGTGCCGACAGCCGCACGCTCACGCGGGCGGCGCCGACGACGAGAAGGGAACGAACTGCACGTGGCTTCCACCGCGAGCCCGACGGATGACGCGGGGTCCAAGGCAGCGAGCCGGCTCGGGTTCACGACAGGGCAGGTCATCCAGGAGTTCGGCTGGTCCGACGACGTGGACGACGACCTGCGTGCCGCCATCGAGGCGACCACCGGGACCGAGCTGGTCGACGAGGACTACGACGACGTCACCGACGGCGTCGTGCTGTGGTGGCGCGACGGCGACGGCGACCTCACCGACGCGCTGGTGGACGTGCAGACCGTGCTCGAGGAGGCCGGCGTCGTGTGGGTCTTCACCGTCAAGGCGGGACGGCCCGGCCACGTCGGCCACAACGAGATCGAGGAGGCCGCGACGACCGCCGGCCTGCACGCGACGAGCACCTTCTCCATCGCCGACGACTGGTCCGCGACGCGGCTGGGCACGCGGGGTCGCGGGCGCTGACCGCGGTGCCGACGGTGCCGACGGTGCCTGCGGTGCCCGGTGCCGGGCGGGATCCCGGTCGACCGCTCGCCGTCGGGGAGCGGGCACCGGACGTCGTCCTCACCGACACGCACGGCAGCCCGGTGCGGCTGCGCGACCTGCGCGGGACGCCGGTGGCCCTGGTGTTCGTGCCGTTCGCGTTCTCCGGGACCTGCACGTCCGAGCTCGGTGAGCTGCGCGACCACCACGACCTGTTCACCGGGGCCGGCGTGGAGCTCGTGGCCGTATCGTGCGACCCGGTGCACGCACTGCGCGCGTGGGCGGAGCTGGAGCGGTACCCGTTCGACCTGCTCTCGGACTTCTGGCCGCACGGCGCCGCCGCGACGGCGTTCGGCGTGTTCGACGACGCGCGGGGCCGGGCGCTGCGGGGCAGCTTCCTGCTCGACGCCGACGGCGTCGTGCGCTGGACGGTGGTCGGCCCGGCCGGGCACGCGCGGTCCCTCGACGAGTACCGCACGGGTCTGGCAAGCCTGTGACCAGCGGCGACGTGCCGCTCCTCGCCGGACCCGCGCCTCGGTAGGCTGGGTCGACCACCCGGGCCTGTAGCTCAGCTGGTCAGAGCGCCGCGCTTACACCGCGGAGGTCGCCGGTTCGAGACCGGCCGGGCCCACCGACGTCCCGCCTGCGCGCGGCGACGGCGGACGCGACGAGCCCGCCACCATGACGGTGGCGGGCTCGTCGCGCTCCTGCGACGTCGGCGCCGGTCCGTGGAGCGCGCGGCCGCGCGCCGCGACGGTCCGGACCTCAGTACGTGAAGGCCTCCACGCGCTGACGCAGGCCCGCCGCCAGGCCGGCGAGCTCGTCGACCGCGCTGCCCATCTGCCCGACGACGTCCGTCGACTGCTGGGCCGCGGCCGCGACGCCGGTGATGTTCGTGGCGATGTCGCCCGAGCCGGTGGCCGCCTCGGCGACGCCGCGGCTCATCTCGTTGGTGGTCGCGGTCTGCTCCTCGACCGCCGAGGCGATCGTCAGCTGGTAGTCGTTGATGGACCCGATGATGGCGCTGATCTCGCCGATCGCGGTCACCGCGCCGCTGGCGTCGACCTGGATCGCCTCGACCCGGCGGGCGATGTCCTCGGTGGCCCGGGCGGTCTCCTGGGCCAGCTCCTTGACCTCGCCGGCGACGACCGCGAAGCCCTTGCCCGCCTCGCCCGCCCGTGCGGCCTCGATGGTCGCGTTGAGCGCGAGCAGGTTGGTCTGCTCGGCGATGGAGTTGATGGCCTTGATGACCTGGCCGATCTCGCTCGACGACGCGCCGAGCTTGGCGACCGTCTCGTTGGTGGTCAGCGCCATCCGGGTCGCCTGCGCGGCCACCTTGGCGGCCTCGTGGGAGTTCTGGGCGATCTCGCGGATGGACGAGCTCATCTCCTCCGCTCCCGCCGCGACGGCCTGCACGTTGCGCGACACCTGCTCGGCGGCGGACGCCACGACGCCGGCCTGGGCCGATGTCTCCTCCGAGCCGGCGGCCACCTGGCTGGACGACGCGGAGAGCTCCTCGGCCGCGGCGGCGACGGTCTGCGACGACTCCACGACCTGGCTCATGACGGCGCGCAGGCTGGTCTGCGCGGCGCCGAGTGAGGCGGCCATCCGGCCGACCTCGTCGAAGGAGTCGACGCCGGCGTCCACGGTGAGGTCGCCGTCGGCCAGGGCGTCGAGCGCGTGCTGGACGCGGACCAGGCTGCGCACGATCCGCCGGCTGACGACGACGCTGAGGACCGTCGCGGCCAGCATGCCCAGCGCGACGGCGATCACGATGACCCGGATGGCGCCGGACGTCGCGGCGTCGGTCGCCGCGGTCATCTCGTCCGCCTCGGCGAGGTGCGCGTCCGACTCGGCCTTCATGACGTCCAGCACGCCGGTGGTCTGGTTCGTCCGGAGGTCGGTGGCGAGCTCGGTGTAGAGCGCCAGGTCGCCGGCCTCCGCGGCCGGCAGCACCTTCTCCTGGGCGGTCGTGTAGTAGTCGTCGAGCTTCGCCTCGAGGTCGGCCATGCCGGCCTCGCCGCTCGCCATCGGCCGGTAGTCCTCGAGCAGCGCCCGCAGGTCGGCCTGGCGGGTCTCGAGCTCGTCGAGCAGGACGGCGCGGTACCCGGCGTCGGCCGGGGCGTACTGGAGGTGGCGCGCACGGTCGCCCTGGAAGGTCCGCTGGATCTCGGTGAGGAGGCCCAGCGGTGCGACGCTGTCGGCGTACAGCTCCTGGCTGTCGTGCGCGAGCGCGGTCAGGCGCGTGACCGACAGCACCGACACGAGGATCGCGACGAGGGCCAGGGAGCCGACGGCCGCGGCGAGCTTGACGGCCACGGGCAGGTCGCGCAGGCCGCGGCGCCGCGTGGGCAGGGCGGTGGAGGAGGGCATGGGCGGTCCGATCCGGGCGTCGTCGTCGAGCGGGTGACGCCCGACACATCGGCCGCCCCGGCCGGCGATGGAGGAGAACGGGCGGGCGGTAGCGTCACCGCCGTGACGGACTTCGGAGCGACCCACGACCCCGCGACCCCCGCCCCGCCGAGCACCGCCCCGCCGAGCCCCGCCCCGCCGAGCCCCGCCCCGCCGACGCTCGCCGAGGTGGTCGACGCGCTGGACCGGCACTACCCGCCGCGCACTGCCGAGGCCTGGGACGCGGTGGGACTGGTCGCGGGCGACCCCGAGCAGCCCGTGCGGCGGGTGCTGTTCGCGGTCGACCCGACGGCGGCCGTCGTCGAGGAGGCCGTGGCGTGGGGCGCGGACCTGCTGGTCACCCACCACCCGCTGCTGCTGCGCCCGGTGCACTCCGTCGCCGCCACGACGCCCAAGGGCGCGCTGCTGCACCGGCTCGTGCGGGCCGGGGTCGCGCTGCACGTCGCGCACACCAACGCCGACGCGGCGCAGGACGGCGTCGCGCACGCGCTCGCGGAGGCGGTCGGGCTGGTCGACCTCGAGCCGCTGGTCGCGCTGCCCGGCGAGCCGCGGGACAAGCACGTCGTCTTCGTCCCCGAGGCGCAGGCCCAGGCCGTCCTCGACGCGATGGCCGACGCCGGTGCGGGGCGCCTCGGGGAGTACTCCCGGGCGGCGTGGCTCGGCCCGGGGACGGGCACCTTCCTGCCCGGTCCCGGGGCACGGCCCGCGATCGGGACGCCGGGCGTGGTCGAGCGGGTGATGGAGACGCGGGTGGAGATGGTCGCGCCGCGGCGGCTGCGGGCGGCCGTCGTCGCGGCGATGCGCGCGGTGCACCCCTACGAGGAGCCGGCGGCCGACGTCGTCGAGGTCGCGGTGCCGGACGAGCCGACCGGGACCGGCCGGGTCGGGCGCCTCGCGCGGCCGCTGACCCTGCGGGCGTTCGGCGAGCGGGTCGCCGCGGCGCTCCCGGCGACCGAGCAGGGCGTGCGGCTCGCGGGCGACCCCGGGGCGACGGTCGAGCGGGTCGCCGTGGTGGGCGGGTCGGGGGACTCGCTGTTCGACGCCGTCCGGGCGGCCGGCGTGGACGCCTACCTCACCGCCGACCTGCGCCACCACCCGGCGTCCGAGCTGCGCGAGCGGGCCGAGTTCGAGGCCGGCGGGTCCCCGGACGGCCGCCCGTTCCTCGTCGACGTCGCGCACTTCGCGAGCGAGTGGCCGTGGCTGCCGCGCGCCGCCGCGCGGCTGCGCGCCGACCTCGCCGCCGGCGTGGCGGGTGCCGGGGCCGACGCCGGGACGACGGGGCCGCCCGCGGGCGGCACTACGGTGGAGACGCGCGTGAGCACCCTGCGGACCGATCCCTGGACCGCGCGCCTCGCACCGCCGTCGAAGGGAACCGCTCCGTGACCACCGCCCCCCTGGAGGACCAGCGCCGCCTGCTCGACGTGCAGGCGCTCGACACCCGGACGTCCCAGCTCGCCCACCAGCGCCGGACCCACCCGGTGCTGGCCCGGCTCACGGAGCTCGACGGCCGGCTCGCCGACGTCGAGACGTCCCTCGTCGCGTCGCGCACGGCCGTCAAGGACCTGCGGCGCGAGCTGGCGAAGTCCGAGGCCGACGTCGAGCAGGTGCGCTCGCGCGCCGACCGCGACCGTGCGCGGATGGACTCGGGGCAGGGCAGCGCGAAGGACATGCAGGCCCTGGCCAGCGAGCTCACCGCCCTCGGGCGGCGGCAGGCCGAGCTCGAGGAGGTCGAGCTCGAGGTGATGGAGCGGCTCGAGGCGCACGAGGGCGCGCTCGCCGAGCTGGACGCCGCCGCCGAGGTCATCCGCGGCCAGCGCGCGCAGGCCGAGGCCGAGCGCGACGCCGCCTTCGCGACCATCGACGCCGAGGTCGCCGAGGTCGCGGCTCAGCGGGCCCGGCTGGCCGACGGCCTCGACGCGGGGCTCGTCGCCCTCTACGACCGGCTGCGGGCTCAGCTCGGCGGGCTCGGCGCGGCCGCGTTGCGCGGCCGCCGGTGCGAGGGCTGCCGTCTCGAGCTCAACCCGATGGACGTCGAGGCGATCCGCAGGGCGGCGCCCGAGCAGGTCGTGCGGTGCGAGGAGTGCGGACGCATCCTCGTGCGCCTGCCCGAGCCGGCGAAGGGCTGACGGTGAGCGGTCGGCGGCTCGTCGTCGAGGCCGACGGCGGGTCCCGGGGCAACCCCGGCCCGGCGGGCTACGGCGCCCTCGTGCGCGACGCCCTCTCCGGTGCGACCCTCGCGGAACGCGCCGACTACCTCGGTGTGGCGTCCAACAACGTGGCGGAGTACTCCGGTCTCGTCGCCGGGCTGCGCGCGGCGCGGGCGATCGACCCCGAGGCGGTGATCGAGGTCCGGATGGACTCCAAGCTCGTCGTGGAGCAGATGTCGGGCCGGTGGCAGATCAAGCACGAGGACATGCGCCGGCTGGCCGGCGAGGCGCGCGCCGTCGCGGCGGGCGTCCCGGTCACCTACACGTGGGTCCCGCGGGCCGAGAACGGCGCCGCCGACGCGCTCGCCAACGAGGCGATGGACCACCGGGTCGCCGTCGCGCGGGACGCGGGCGCCCGGCCCGGCGCCGGGGGTGCGGCGGCCGGGGAAGCCGCGGTCCCCCCCGGGGACGGGAGCGGGAGTGCGCCGGGCCCGGAGCCCGCGACGGCCCCGCCGCCCGCGCCCGCGACCCTCGCGTCCCGCGGACCGGTCCGCTTCGACGACGAGCACCCGCTGACCGTCGTGCTGGTCCGGCACGGCGAGACGCCGATGACCGTCCGCAAGGCCTACTCGGGCTCGTCGGTCGCCGGTCCGTCGCTCACCGACCGTGGGCGGGAGCAGGCGGCCCGGGCCGCGGCACTGGTCGAGGCCATCACCGAGGACGAGTGGGGCGAGGTCCCGCGGGCGACCGAGGTGCTGGCGTCCCCGATGGTCCGGACCCAGGAGACCGCGACGGTCATCGCCGAGCGGGTCGGGCTGCCGGTGCGCACCGAGCCGCTCGTCGCCGAGTGCGACTTCGGGGAGTGGGAGGGCCTGCTCGCCGCCGAGATCGAGGCCCGGTGGCCGGGCGACCTCGAGCGCTGGCACGAGGACGCGAGCTTTCGCGCGCCGGGTGGGGAGTCCATCGAGGACGTCGGCGCGCGCATGCACGCCGCCCTCGAGGCCCTGCGCGACGGCGGCGCGGGACGCACGGTCGTCGTCGTGACGCACTCGGTGTCGGTGCGCTCGGCGGTCGGCGTCGCGATCGGCGCCAACTCCTCGGCCTGGGCCCGCATCCGCGTCGCGCCCGCGTCGGTGAGCATCATCCGGCTCTGGGCCGACGGCGGGACCGAGGTCACGGTGGTCGGGGCGCCGTCCGGGGCCTGACGGGTCGAACCTCCCGGGACCGTCCGCCGCGCAGCGCGGGACGGCACGGGGGGCTCAGGCGACGGTGAGCGTGAGGACCCCGCCGCCGCCACCTCCGTGCCCACCGGACCCTCCGTGCCCACCGGACCCCCGGTTCCCACCGTGCCCACCGTGCCCACCAACTCCGTCGGGTCCGCCGAGCTCGGCGTCGAGCAGCGGCCCGCCGACGAGCTCGCGGGCGGCCGCCAGCAGATCGTCCGGCGTCGCCGGCTCGGGGCCCGCGCGCGTGAGCAGGTGCCGCGTGAGCACGCCGCGGGTGTGCTTGGCGTGGTGGGAGACCACGCCGCGCCGGCCGTCGACCTCGCGCAGGACACGGACGGCGACCCGCGCCGCGCGTGCGGGCGGCCGCCACGCCGCGGCGTAGGCCGACGAGCGGCAGTCGACGACGAGCCGCCCGCCGACCACCGGGTCGAGGGCGGCGGCGAGCGCCGGCCGCCACGCCCGGGCCAGCGGCCCGACACCGGGCAGGTCGACGCCCATCGACAGCCGGTAGGCGGGGATCCGGTCGTCCGGTCCGACGAGCCCCCACAGCGCCGACACCACCCGGACCGAGCGGGACGCACGCGCCCGGGCGGCGTCGTCGGGCAGCGTGGCCAGTCCCGCGGCGGCGTACAGGACGCCCGTGTAGACCGCCGACGCCGGCGCGGCCGGCTCGGTGCGCAGGCGCAGGTTGCGGGCCACCTCGTCGACCAGGCCGGCGCCGGTGCCCAGGACGCGCGGGGCGTCCGGGTGACCGCTGACCTGGGCAAGGGCCTCGAGCACGGCGAGCCGCTGCATGGTCAGGCCCGGGAGGCTCAGGGTGGTGAGGTCGACCGGGGCGCCCTCGGCGGGCGCGGTCTTGCCCTCGGAGGGCGGCAGCAGGACGAGCACCGGTCGACTGTAGGCGGCGGGCCGGGTGGCGGTCGGCGAGCCGGGCGCCGGACCGGCGTGACGTCCGGCACCGCTACGCTGGGCGGGCGGATGAGCTGGCCGGGCGGCCGCGTTCCCCTGAGGCGAGAGCCGACGGGGGCCGAGGAACGTCCGGGCTCCGCAGGGCAGGGTGGTGGGTAACTCCCACCCGGGGTGACCCGCGGGACAGTGCCACAGAGAGCAGACCGCCCCGCGGACGGCCTTCGGGCCGCGCGCGGGGTAAGGGTGAAACGGTGGTGTAAGAGACCACCAGCGTGCCGGGTGACCGGTGCGGCTCGGTAAACCCCACCCGGAGCAAGGTCAGACAGGGAGCGTTCGAGGGCGGCCCGCCCGAGCTCCCGGGTAGACCGCTGGAGGCGTGCGGCAACGCACGTCGTAGATGGATGGTCGCCACCCGTGCGGGGGCAACCGCGCACGGGGACAGAACCCGGCGTACAGGCCAGCTCATCCGCCTCCGCCTCCGGCCGGCCCGGTCCACCGGGCCGGCCGGGCCGGCCGGGTCGGCCGGGGTGGCCGGCCGGCAGGTCCCGGCCCGCGCCGGTCAGGTCCCCGCCCGCCTACGGCTGGGACTGCGGCTGCACCTGGACGAGCGGCGTGGCGCCCTCGGGGACGACGAACACCGTGCCCTCCCGCATGGCCTCGATCCGGCGCTGCTCGAGCACCTGCGGGGTCAGCAACTCCGACAGCAGGCGGTTCGCGTCGGCCTCGGCCTGCGCCTCGACCACCCGTGCCTGGGCCGACACCTGCGTGACGCGCAGGTCGGCCTCCGCCTCGGCCTCGTGCTGCTGGGCGACCTCCACCGCCTTGATCGCGTTCTCGACGTCGTCGAGGTACTTGATGTTCTACGGGTTGACCAGCGACAACGGGGGGTCCTCGGTGTCCTCGGTGCCCTCGGGGACGGGAGGGGTCGCCTCGTCCGGCTGGTCGGGGACCGGCGGCGCGACCGCGGTGGGCGGCCCGTCGCTGCCCGCGGCGTACTCGCCCAGGGGCGAGGCGCCGTCGGCCCACGCCGCGAGGACGGGCTCGATGATCCGCCACGCCTCCTCCGCCTCCTGTGCGCGTGCGGACAGCCGGGTGTCGCCGTCGAGGATGGCGAGGATCAGCTGTCCGTACGGGCTCGGGGCCTGCCGGGGCAGGTCGATGTCCAGCGCCACGGTGTCGAGGTCGAACGGGTCGCCGAGCCCGTTGATGTTCAGGCTGAGCAGCATCCGGTCCGGGTCGAGCTCGAGCCGCAGCTCGTTGGGCACGGCGTCGGGGAAGATCGGGTGCTCCTGGGGACGGAAGTGGAACACGACCTCCCGGCGGTCGGCGGCCAGGGCCTTGCCGGTGCGCAGCCGGAACGGCACGCCCCGCCAGCGGGGCGTGTCCAGGTGCAGCGTCATCTCGGTGTAGGTCTCGATCTGCCGCGACGGGTCGACCCCGGGTGCCTGGGCGTACGCCATGACCTCGCGCGCCGTCCCGCCCTTGACCACGGTGCCGGCGGTGTACCGCGCCCGGACCGTGTGCCGGTCCACGTCGTCGCGGCCCGGCGTGGCGACGGCGCGCAGGACCTCGACCTTGCGGTCGGACAGGTCCTGCGGGTCGAGGCTCGCCGGGGGCTCCATCGCGATGAGCGTGAGCATCTGCAGCAGGTGGTTCTGCACCATGTCCCGCAGCGCACCGGACTTGTCGTAGTAGGCGGCGCGGGCGTTCGCGTCGACGGTCTCGTCGAACACGATGTCGACGCTCGCCACGTGCTCGCGGCTCCACATGGGCTCGAGCACGCGGTTGGCGAAGCGCAGCCCGATGATGTTGAGCACGGTCTGCTTGGCCAGGAAGTGGTCGACACGGAACACCTGCTCCTCGGGCAGGACCTCCGCCAGCGCGGCGTTGAGGCGCCTGGCGCCCGCGAGGTCCTGGCCGAACGGCTTCTCGACGACGACCCGCAGCCGCGCGGGCAGGTCGAGCGTGCCGAGGGCCTCGATGACCCGGAGGAAGAGCACGTGCGGCAGGGCGAGGTACAGCACGACGGCGTCGTCGCTGTCGCCGTGCGCGGCGAGCGCGCGCGCGAGGGTGTCGGCCGTCGTCACGTCGCCGCGCACGAAGGTCGCACGCTCGGCGACCGCTGCCCGCGCGGTCTCGTCCACCCCGCCCGCATGGTCCGCGAGCGTGGCGCGGACCCGCGCCGTGAACCCCGCCTCGTCCAGGTCGTCGTTCGCCACCCCGACCAGGCGCAGGTCCTCGGCCAGGAGGTCGCGCTCCACGAGCTGGGCGATCGCGGGCAGGAGATACCGGGCGGTGAGGTCCCCGGTCGCTCCCAGGATGACGATCGTGGCGCTCATCGGTGCTCCTGTCGTCGTGCGGGGGCGCCGACGGTCGCCGCCCGTCGACCATCGTGGGCGAGCCCGGGGCGGCTGTCGCGTCGAGCGCGGCCGACCCGCCGACGAGCGCATCGGCGGCCAGGAGCGCGGCCGGTGGACGACGGCGCCCCGTCCGACCGCACGCACGACGGCCCGGTCCCCGACGTGGGGACCGGGCCGTCGCGTGTCCGGCGGGTGTGCGGGCCGCCGGCGGTCAGCCCTCCCGGGCGGCCCGCAACTCGCCCGGCGTGCTGCGCAGCAGGCAGAACTCGTTCCCCTCGGGGTCCGCGAGCACGACCCAGGGGACGTCGCCCTGGCCGATGTCGACCCGCCGCGCCCCGTGCGCGAGCAGCCGCGCGAGCTCGGTCGCCTGGTCGGACCCGTCCGGCGGGCGCACGTCGAGGTGCAGGCGGTTCTTCACCGACTTGGCCTCGGGGACGCGCAGGAACAGCAGCTCGGGCAGCCCAGAGTCGAACGTGATCGCGATCTCGTCCGGGTCCTCGTCGTCGACCGTCCCGCCGAGCACCTGTTGCCACCAGCGGGCCTGCGCGGCGGGGTCGGCGGCGTCGACGGCGAGCTGGCTGATCACGAGGGGCATGGCTTGCACGCTAGCGACTGGTCCCGCAGGGCGCACAGGCGGCCGGGGTGCTGGCCTCGCGCGACGGCGTCGTCCCCTGCACGATGGCCGCATGACGACCTACCACGCACGACTCACCGCCCCGCTCGGCCGCCGCTCGCTCGAGGACTTCGAGGCCGAGGTCGACTCCCTGACCGGCGACTTCACCCACGGCCCGGTCGGCGACGTCCAGGGCCAGACGGCGACCGTGCTGCTCTCCTTCGAGGCGGACGACGAGACCGACGCCGAGCGCACGCTGGGCCTGCTCGTCACCCAGCTCAGCAGCGGCACGGGCCACCTGGTGCAGACCACGGAGTGACCCGGAGTGCCGCGCGCCGGCCGCCGGGCGCGGTCAGTCCGGCGCGGGCACCGTCACGCCCGCGGCCCGCGCGGCGAGCGCCGCCGCGCCGACGATGCCGGCGTCGTTGCGCAGCTGGGCGGCGACGATCGGGGCGCGCAGGTGCAGCAGCGGCAGGAACTTCTCGTGGTGCTTGCTGACCCCGCCGCCGACGACGATGAGGTCGGGCCAGAGCAGGTCCTCCAGGACGCCGTAGTACCGCTGCAGACGCTTCGCCCACTGCTCCCAGGACAGGTCGTCGCGGTCCCGGGCGGATGTCCGCGGCCTGGGTCTCGGCGTCGTGCCCGTCGATCTCCAGGTGCCCGAGCTCGAGGTTGGGCACCAGGACGCCGTCGACCACCATGGCGGTGCCGATGCCGGTGCCCAGCGTGGTCACGAGCACGACGCCCTTGCGACCCGCGCGCGGCGCCGTGCACGGCCTCGGCGTAGCCGGCGGCGTCGGCGTCGTTGACCGCGCACGCACGCGCCGTCCGACCGCCTCGCCGACGACCTCCTCGATGTTCGTGCCGATCCAGGACTTGTCGACGTTCGCGGCGCTGCGGGCGACGCCGTGCTGGACGACGGCGGGGAAGGTCACGCCGATCGGGAGGTCGGCGGGCAGGTCGAAGGACCGCACGACCTCGGCCACGACCTTCGCGACGTTGCGCGGGGTCGACTCCTCGGGCGTCGGGATGCGGACCCGCTCGGCGGCGAAGACGCCGGCCGCCAGGTCGACGGGGGCGCCCTTGATGCCGCTGCCGCCGATGTCGATGCCGAACGCGTGGGCTGTGGTGTGGTCGCTCATGGCAGGGTCAGGATCTCCGCTCCGGTGTCGGTCACGAGAAGGGTGTGCTCGAACTGCGCGGTGAGGCTGCCGTCGGCCGTCAGCGACGGTCCAGCCGTCGTCCCACATGGTCCACTCGTGCGTGCCCAGGGTGAGCATGGGCTCGATCGTGAAGACCATCCCGGGCTCGATGACGGTGTCGTACATCGGCGCGGCGTCGTAGTGCGGGATGACCAGCCCGCTGTGGAAGGCCTCGCCGACGCCGTGCCCGGTGTAGTCGCGCACGACGCCGTAGCCGAAGCGCTGGGCGTACTTCTCGATCACCCGGCCGATGACGTTGACCTGGCGGCCGGGCACGACGGCCTGGATCGCCCGCGCGAGGGACTCCTCGGTGCGCTCGAGCAGCAGCGCGGACCTCCTCGTCGACCTCGCCGACGCCGAAGGTGGCGTTGTTGTCCCCGTGGACGCCGCCGACGGTAGGCGGTGATGTCGACGTTGACGATGTCGCCGTCGACCAGGACGGTCGAGTCCGGGATGCCGTGGCAGATGACCTCGTTGACCGAGGTGCACAGCGACTTGGGGAAGCCCCGGTAGCCGAGGGTCGACGGGTAGGCGCCGTGGTCGAGCAGGAACTCGTGGCCGATCCGGTCCAGCTCGTCGGTCGTCACCCCGGGGCGCACCGCGCGGCCGACCTCCGCCAGCGCCTGCGCGGCGATGCGGCCGGCGACGCGGATGCGCTCGACCGTCTCCGGCGACTTGACGTCGCTGCCGGTGAACGGGGTCGGCGCGGGGCGGTCGACGTACTCCGGACGCTCGATCGAGGCCGGGACCGGCCGACGGGGACTGATCGTGCCCGGGGTGACCGGTCGGCTCGTGGTGCTCGCGGTGGCCATGGCTGGCAGTCTACGAGCGAGGGCAGGACCGCAGCGCGGCGAGGAGGACACGATGGCCGACGGTGACCAGCAGTACTGGTACAACGTGGCGACCAAGCAGGTCGAGGAGGGTCACCGCAGCTCGTGGAAGGACCTCATGGGTCCGTACGCGACGCGCGGCGAGGCCGAGGCGGCGCTCGCGCAAGGCCGCCGCCCGCACCGAGGCGTGGGACCGCGAGGACGAGCGCCGGCGGTAGCGCGCTGACGGCCGGGGCCTACTCGAGGAACGAGTGCGCGTCGTCCGGGAAGGTGCCCGAGCGCACCTCGGCGACGTAGGCGCGGCGGCGTCGCCCAGCGCCTGGCCGACCTGCGCGAACTGCTTGGCGAACCGCGGCGACCAGTCGCCCATGCCGGCCATGTCGAGCCAGACGAGCACCTGCCCGTCGCAGCCGGCGCCCGCGCCGATGCCGATCGTCGGGATCTCGAGCACCTCGGTGACCCGGCGCGGCGAGCGGCGCCGGGACCATCTCCAGGACGACGGCGATCGCGCCCGCCTCCTGCAGCGCGAGCGGCGTCGGCGACGAGCCGCTCGGCCGCCTCGTCGCCGCGGCCCTGCACCCGCTTGCCGCCGAGCAGGTTCTCGGACTGGGGGGTGAAGCCCAGGTGACCGACGACGGGGATGCCCGCGTCGGTCAGCAGCCGCACCTGCGGCGACGACGCCGCCGGCCGCCCTCGAACTTCACCGCGTGGGCGCCGCCCTCCTTGAGCATCCGCACGGCCGTCGCGAACGCCTGCTCGGCGGACGCCTCGTAGGACCCGAACGGCAGGTCGGCGACGACCAGCGCCCGCCGGGCCGCCGCGGAGACCGCGCGGACCGCCGGGATCAGCTCGTCGACGGTGACCGGGATGGTGCGTGTCCTGCCCGAGCATGGTGTTCCCGATGGAGTCGCCGACCAGCAGCAGGTCGATGCCGGCGTCGTCGAAGATCCGCGCGGTCGGGTAGTCGTAGGCGGTGAGCATGGTCAGCCGCTCGCCGCGCTCCTTGGCCTCGCGCAGGTGGTGCACGCGGACCCGCTGGGCCGGGGCGCCGGCCGGGCAGCGGCGGTGCCGGGCGTGCCGCGTCGCGGCGGCGCCGGGGGACTGGGTCATGACTGCTCCTGGTCGGGGGTGGTGGACGGCGGTGGCGATCGGCTCGCGCCAGCGGGTGGTGATCGGGCAGGCGCCGGTCGCGCCCGAAGGCGAGCGCGGTGACCTTCGGGTCCCGAGCGGGTACTGACGGCGCTTCCACTCGGCCCGGTCGACGAGGCTGAGCACCCGGTCGACCACCTCGGGGTCGAAGCCGCGCGGCGAGCAGCTCCTCGCGGCCCTCGGCGTGCTCGACGTAGGCGTCGAGCACCACGTCGAGCAGGTCGTAGCGGCGGCAGCGAGTCCTGGTCCACCTGGCCCGGCCGCAGCTCGGCCGACGGCGGCTTGGTGATCGAGCTCTCCGGGATCGGCGGGATCTCGCCGGCGTCGACGCGCGTGGTGTTGCGCCAGCGCGCGAGCGCCCACACGCGCGACTTGTCGACGTCCTTGAGCGGCGCGTAGCCGCCGACGGCGTCGCCGTAGATCGTCGAGTAGCCGACGGCGAGCTCGGACTTGTTGCCGGTCGCGAGGACGAGGTGACCCTCGGAGTTGGACAGCGCCATGAGGATGACGCCGCGCACGCGGGCCTGCAGGTTCTCCGCGGCGACCCCGTCGAGCGCCATCTCGCCCTCGAACGCGTCGACCATCGGCGCCGATCGGCTGCACGCGGTAGTCGAGCGCCGAGGCGCTCGCGCGAGGTCGGCGGCGTCGTCGCGCGAGTGCTCCGAGGAGTGCCGGGACGGCATCGAGACGCCGACCACGTGGTCCCCGCCGAGGGCGTCCGCGGCGATCGCGGCGACCAGCGCGGAGTCGATCCCGCCGGACAGGCCGAGCACCACCGACCGGAACCCGTTCTTGCGGACGTAGTCGGCGCAGCCCGGTCTCGAGCGCCCGGTAGATCTCCTCGTCCGGGTCCGAGGGGAGGCGCGACGCGGCGGGGCAGCGGCGGGCGCTCGACTCCGGCCGCGGCCGTCGGCGTCGGCCTCGGCCGTCCGGCGCCAGGTCCCGGGCAGGTCCCACAGCAGCAGGTCCTCGACGAACTGCGGGGACCGCGGCGAGCGATCGCGCCGTCGCGCGCCGACGACGAACGACGCCGCCGTCGAACACGAGGTCGTCCTGCCCGCCGACCATGTTGACGTAGGCCACCGGGGCGTCGACCTCGCGGGCGCGGCGCTGCGGCGAGCTCGCCGCGCACGTGGCCCTTGCCCTCGCTCGAACGGCGAGCCGTTGATGACGAGCGAGCAGGTCGATGCCGGCCTCGGCCATCTGCGCGACCGGCCCGCCGTCCTGCCAGATGTCCTCGCAGATGACGATCGCCGACTCGCCGGCCGCGCACCTCGACGACGCACGGCTCGGTGCCCGGCGCGAAGATCCGGAACTCGTCGAAGACGCCGTAGTTGGGCAGGTGGTGCTTGTCGTAGCGGGCAACGCACGGCGCCGCCGCGCAGGACGACGGCCTGGTTGGTCGGCCGCGCCGGGGCGCCGTCGTGCTCGCGGGTGGTGCGCTCGCCCACGGTAGCCGACGACGACCGTCAGGTCGCCGAGCCCGTCCGCGGCGAGCTGGGCCGCGGTCTCGGCGAGCGCGCGCTCGGCGCCGCGGCGGAAGGACGCCGCGCAGCGCGAGGTCCTCGATCGGGTAGCCGGTCAGGCACATCTCGGGGAACGCGACGAGGTCGGCGCCGGCCTCGGCGGCCTTGCGCGTCCAGGTGCGCGCACGGCACGCGTGTTGCCGTCGAGGTCACCGACGCAGGTGTCGATCTGGGCGAGCGCGATGCGGACGTCTGCCATGGTCCGACCCTATTGCGGGGTCCGACGGCCACGGTCGCGGCGCACGCGGTTCGCGGCGTCCGCGGCGTCGGGTGTCCGTCGGCATCCGGCAGGATGGGTCCATGGACAGGCAGCAGGAGTTCGTGCTCCGCACGGTCGAGGAGCGGGACATCCGCTTCATCCGCCTCTGGTTCACCGACGTGCTCGGCTTCCTCAAGTCGGTGGCGATCGCGCCCGCCGAGCTCGAGGCGGCCTTCTCGGAGGGCATCGGGTTCGACGGCAGCTCGATCGAGGGCCTCACCCGGGTCTACGAGGCCGACATGATCGCCAAGCCGGACCCGACGACGTTCCAGGTCCTGCCGTGGCGCGGCGAGCGGCACGGCACGCGCGCGCATGTTCTGCGACATCCTCACGCCCGACGGGCAGCCGTCGCTGGCGGACTCGCGCAACGTGCTCAAGCGGGCGCTGGCCAAGGCGAGCGACCAGGGGTTCACCTTCTACACGCACCCCGAGGTCGAGTTCTACCTGTTCGAGCCGCCCGACGGACCCCGCCGCTCCGCTGGTCCCGGTGGACCAGGCCGGGTACTTCGACCACGTCCCGCGCGGCATCGCGCACGACTTCCGGCGCGCCGCGATCACGATGCTCGAGTCGATGGGCATCTCGGTGGAGTTCTCCCACCACGAGGCCGGCCCGGGCCAGAACGAGATCGACCTGCGCTACGCCGACGCCCTGACCACCGCGGACAACATCATGACGTTCCGCACCGTGGTCAAGGAGGTCGCGCTCGAGCAGGGCGTCTGCGCGTCGTTCATGCCCAAGCCGATGGCCGACAGCCCGGGCTCCGGCATGCACACCCACCTCTCGCTGTTCGAGGGCGACCGCGAACGCGTTCCACGAGCCGGGCGGCGCAGTACGAGCTGTCGAAGGTCGCGCGCGTCGTTCATCGCCGGCCTGCTGCGCCACGCGCCGGAGATCACCGCCGTGACCAACCAGTTCGTCAACTCCTACAAGCGGCTGTGGGGCGGCGCCGAGGCGCCCGAGCTTCGTCTGCTGGGGCCACAACAACCGGTCCGCGCTCGTCCGCGTGCCGATGTACAAGCCGGGCAAGGGCAACTCCAGCCGCGTCGAGTACCGCGCGCTGGACGCCGCCACCAACCCGTACCTCGCGTTCGCCGTCGTGCTCGCCGCGGGCCTCAAGGGCGTCGAGGAGGGCTACGAGCTGCCCGAGGGCGCCGAGGACGACGTCTGGGAGCTGACCGACGCCGAGCGCCGGGCGCTGGGCATCGAGCCGCTGCCGCAGTCGCTCGACCAGGCCATCGCGGTCATGGAGAAGTCCGAGCTCGTCGCCGAGACGCTCGGCGAGCACGTCTTCGACTTCGTCCTGCGCAACAAGCGGCAGGAGTGGGACGAGTACCGCGGCCAGGTCACGCCCTACGAGCTGCAGCGGTTCCTGCCGGTCCTGTGAGGTGCCCGGACCACGAGCGCTGAGCCGGGGAGCGTGACCGGGTGAGCACCCCGACCGCACGCAGCGCGACGCTGCCCGGCCGTCTCATGCGGCTGGGGTTCGCCGACGCCGCCCGCGCCGAGCGGATGCTCGGCGAGGACGCGTTCGTCGCGGTCGCCGGGCGCCGGGACCGGGACGACGGGCTGACGGCGACGGGGTCGTCCCCGGCGGCCGTCCGGGACCTGCGCTGGGGCGACGGCGCGATCCCGGACGACCTGCTCGTGGCGTTCGGTGCCGCCGCCGACCCGGACCAGGCCCTGCTCGCGCTCGCGCGGCTCGCGGTCTCCGTCAGCGGGACGCCGTCGCTGGTCGGGACCCTGCGCGCGGTGCTCCTGCCGGGGGAGGCCCGCGACCGGCTGCTGGCCGTCCTGGGGGCGTCCGTCGCGCTCGGCGGACTACCTCGTCGCGCACCCCGACGAGCTCGCGGGTCCTGGTCGACCTGACCGCCGGCACCGGGGTCCCGGTGGTCGCGGTGCGTGCCGAGCTCCTCGTCGCGGTCGGCGCCGACCCGGACGCCGCGGTGCCGGTGGCCACCGTGACCGGTGCCGCCGGCGTCGACGCCATGCGGCGCGCCTACCGGCGAGCGGCTGCTGCGGATCGCCGCGACCGATCTCACCTCGTCGGAGCCGCTGAGCCGGCTGCCCGGCGTCGGCGGCCGCGCTGGCCGACCTCGCCGGCGCCGCCCTCGAGGCGTCGCTCGCGCTGGCCCGGGCCGACCTGCCCGACAGCGGCGCCGGGCGTCCGGCTGGCCGTGCTCGGCATGGGCAAGTGCGGCGGGCGCGAGCTCAACTACGTCAGCGACGTCGACGTGATCTACGTCGCCGAGCCGGCCGAGGGGTCCGACGAGGCCGTACGCCCTGTCGGTCGGCGCGAAGCTCGCCGCCGGGCTCGCCCGGGCGTGCTCGCACCCCGTCCGCGGAGCCCGCGCTGTGGCCGGTCGACGCCGCGCTGCGTCCCGAGGGCAAGAACGGGCCGCTCGTCCGGACGCTGGCCAGCCACCTGGCCTACTACGAGCGCTGGGCCAAGACGTGGGAGTTCCAGGCGCTGCTCAAGGCCCGCCCGGTCGCCGGCGACCGCGCGCTCGGTGACGCCTACGTCGACGCGGTCAACCCGCTGGTGTGGGCCGCCGTCGGGCGGGAGAACTTCGTCGAGGACTCCCAGGCGATGCGCCGCCGGGTCGAGGACCACGTGCCCGGCCGCGGAGGCCGACCGGCAGCTCAAGCTCGGCGTCGGCGGGCTGCGCGACGTCGAGTTCACCGTGCAGCTGCTGCAGCTCGTGCACGGCCGGGCCGACGAGTCGATCCGCAGCGCCAACACGCTGACCGCGCTCGCGGCGCTGGCGGCCGGCGGGTACGTCGGGCGCGAGCACGCCGCCCAGCTCGCCGTCTGCTACCGGTTGCTGCGCGCGCTCGAGCACCGGATCCAGCTCGTCCGGATGCAGCGCACCCACCTCATGCCGACCGCCGAGGCGGACCTGCGCCGGCTCGCGCGCGCCGTCGGGATGCGCGCCGAGGGCGCGGACGGGCTGCGTGGAGCGGTGGCGCTCGGTGCGCCGCGAGGTCCGCGAGCCTGCACGAGGAGCTCTTCTACCGCCCGCTGCTGCCCGCCACCGCGCAGCTGTCCACCGAGGAGGCCAGCCTGGCGCCGGAGGCCGCCCGGGCCCGGCTGCGGGCGATCGGCTACCGCGACCCGTCCGGCGCGTTGCGGCACATCACCGCGCTGACCGAGGGGGTCTCGCGGCGGGCCGCGATCCAGCGCCAGCTCCTGCCGGTCATGCTCGGCTGGTTCGCCGACGGTGCCGACCCCGACGCCGGCCTGCTCGCCTTCCGCCGGCTGTCCGACGAGCTCGGCACCACGCACTGGTACCTCAAGCTGCTCCGCGACTCGGGCACCGCCGGCCCAGCGCCTGGCCCTGGTGCTGTCGACGTCCCGGTACGTCGCCGACGCCCTCGGCCCGCTCGCCGGAGTCGGTGGCCTGGCTCGGCAGCGACTCGCGACCTGCTGCCCCGCGTGCCGCCGAGCGCCTGCCGCCGAGGCCGACGCCGTCCTGGCGCGCGCGCGACACCCCGGTGCCCGGCCGCGACCGCGCTGCGCGCCCTGCGGCGCCGCGAGCTCGCCCGCAGCGCCGCCGCCGACCTGCTCGACGTCGTGCACGAGCTCGACCGCCGCGCAGAACCTCACGACCGCGGCCGACGTCGTTCTCGCCGGCGGCCTGCGCATCGCCGAGGCGGAGGCGCGGTCCGAGCACGGGCCTGGACGCGAGCCCGACCGCGATGCTCGTCGTCGCGATGGGCCGGCTCGGCGGCCGCGAGATGGGCTACGCGTCCGACGCCGACGTGCTGTTCGTCCACGAGCCGCTCGCCGGCGCCGACCCCGGCGGTCGCCCAGGCGTACGCGATCACCGTCGCGACCCGGCTGCGGTCGCTGCTCGGGGACGCTGGGGCCCGAGCCCGCGCTCGCCGTCGACGCCGACCTGCGGCCGGAGGGCCGCAACGGCCCCCTGGCGCGGTCCTTCGCCGCCTACGCCGAGTACTACGAGCGCTGGTCGTCACCGTGGGAGAGCCAGGCGCTGCTGCGGGCCCGGCCGGTGGCGGGCAGCGCCGAGCTCGGGGAGCGGTTCGTCGACCCTGGTCGACGCCGCTGCGCTACCCGGCGGACGGGCTGCGAGCCGCGCGGTGGTGCGGGAGATCCGGCGGATCAAGGCGCGCGTCGAGGCCGAGCGGCTGCCGCGCGGGGTCGACCCGGCGCGCCACCTCAAGCTCGGCCGCGGCGGGCATCTCCGACGTCGAGTGGACGGCCCAGCTGCTGCAGCTGCGGCACGCCGGCCGCGTCCCCGCGCTGCGCACGACGTCGACGCTCGAGGCGCTCGGCGCACTCGGCCGACGAGGGGCTCGTCGGCCACGAGGACGCGCGCACGCTCACCGAGGCGTGGATGCTCGCCTCGCGGCTGCGCGACGCGCTCGTGCTGTGGTCCGGTCGGGCCGGGCGGCGCCGGTGCCGACGTGCTGCCCCACGACCGGCAGGCGCTGGGCGGGGTCGCCCGGGTGGTCGGCTACGGGCCCGGGTGCGGCGGCGACCTCGAGGAGGACTACCTGCGCACGGCGCGGCGGGCGCGCGCCGTCGTCGACCGGGTGTTCTACGCCTGACCCCGTGGCCGAGCCACCGTGGGGTGGCCGCGAGCGACGTCCGGGGCTCGCGCGTCGGGTCGACCCGCCTTCCCGTCGTCCAGGTGCCGCAGACCCGTCTCGACGAGGTCGAGGGCGGCGCCGAGCCGTCCGGCGGGGACGCCGCCGGTCTCGCGCCCAGCCTGGCGGACACCGCGCGCGCCGCGACGGACCAGCACGACGACGGGGTGGGAGGCCGATGGCTCCCACCCCGTCGTCGGCGGGTCGTGCAGGGTCGTGCAGGGTCGTGCAGGCCGTGCGGGAGGACTACTGCCCGCGGCCGGTCCGGGACTGCAGGTCGTCGATCATCTCCGACGCCTGCGCCTTCGTGAGGTCCTCGGGCACCTCGTCGCCGGCCTCGCGGGCGAGCGTGCCCAGGTAGCTCGCCTGCGGGCCGGTCGCCGGCTCGTCGCCGGTGACCCAGTCGGCCGGGTCCTTCTCCGGGCTGCCGACGCCGGTCCGTGCCGGCGTGCTGCCCCCGTGGTCGGGCTGGGGCTCGGTGTCGGTGACGTCGGCCGTGGTGTCCTCGGGCTGCTGCGTCATGCGGTGCTCCTCTGCTCGGGTCGGTCGGGGATGGGTGCGGGGGATCGACGGGGGCGCGGCGCCCGTCAGGACTCGTCCTGGGGCCTGGTCACCGCGCCGTGGATGCCGGGCTGCGCCTTCTCGGGCAGCACGTGGGACAGGACGGTCTGGGCCCGCGTCTTGAGCGAGGTCGACCTTCACCTGGTCCTTGCCGGCCATGAGGCCCTCGAAGCCCTCGCGGGCCACCTTCGCCGGGTCGTCCTTCGGGCCCTGGGCGACCCGGGTGTCCTCCATGTGCGACGCCTCGAAGAAGTCGGTGTCCGTCGGGCCGGGCAGCAGGGTGGTCACGGTGACGCCGGTGTCCCCGAGCTCGTGCCGCACGGCCTCGGCGAACGACTGCACGAAGGCCTTCGACGCGGCGTACGTCGCGTAGTACGGGCCGGGCATGAGGCTCGCGACCGACGAGGTGACCAGCACCCGGCCGGCACCGCGGGCGACCATCGCCGGGAGCAGGCGCTTGGCGAGGTGGACGACGGAGACGACGTCGAGCCCGATGACTCGCAGGTCGTCCTCGAGCGCCGTCTCGAGGAAGGGACCGCCGTTGGCGACGCCCGCGTTGAGCGCCAGGGCGTCGAGCGGCCGGCCGGTCGCGGTGACGGCCGCGACGAGCTCCTCGACGCCCGCCGCGGTGGACAGGTCTGCGCGCACGCTGCGCACGGCGGCGCCGCCCTCGGCGGCGATCGCCTCGGCCGCGACCGCGAGGCCGGCGTCCTCGGCGTTGACCAGCAGGTCGAAGCCGTTCTCGGCGAAGATGCGCGCCAGCTCGAGCCCGATGCCGCTCGAGGCGCCGGTGACCAGGGCGAGGGGGCGGATGGTGCTGAGTGTCGTCCATGGGGTCCGTCCGGGGTCGGTGTCGGGTCGGCCGTGGTGGCAGGGTGGGCAGGGCGGCGGGGCGGGCGGCGCGTGCCTGATCGTGCCCGCTCCCCCGCGAGGCTAGGTCGGTACTGCGCGGTCGGCATCCGCTGGTGCGGTCGGGCCGGCCGCGGCCGCCCGCCTGCGTCGGCGGGCTGCCGTCGAGGTGAGCCGATCGGCTGCTCCCGCACCGCGACACCGTGCTGCGCCGGGCCGGTGCGTCGACGGGTGCCGACCGGGATGTGGCGACCGCGCGCGAGAGCGGCCGCCGGCGGGTCCGGGGGACGGAGCGGGGATGTCGTCGACCCGGGACCGGACCGGCAGGCGCCGCGCGAGACAGCTCCTCGGCCCGGGACCGTGACCGCCGGGTAGCGTCTCGGGGATGGCGCGCGACGAGATGCGCGAGGTCGTCCTGGTCGACGCCGACCCGGACGCCGGCGCGCCCCCGGCACGACCGCCTGGCCCGGCGGGCGGCTCCCGCCCGGCCGGTGTGCGGTGGGCGGCGATCCGTCCCACGGTCGTGACACGTCGACGTCCTCGCCCCGGCCGGACGGCCGCGGCGGGCCCTCGCCGCGTGCTGCCCGTGGTGGTCGTGGCCCTCCTCGTCGTCGCCCTGGTCACGACGGCGGTCGTCGGGGACGCGCGCGACCTGCGCCGCACGACCGAGCTCGCCCACGTCCGATGCCAGGTGGGTCTTGCCGACGCCGGGCGGTCCGAGCAGGACGACGTTCTCGGCCTTGTCGACGAACGTGCTGGTGGCCAGGTGCGCGAGGACGTCGCGGCGCAGCGACGGCTGGTGGTCGAGGTTGAAGTCCTCGAGGGTCTTGACGGCCGGGAGGTGCGCGGCGCGGATGCGGATCGCGACGCCGGACGCCTCGCGGTCGGCGACCTGACGAGCCAGGACGGCGGCGAGGTACTCCTCATGGGTCCAGCCCGGCTGGCGGGCGGTGTCGGCCAGGTCGGCGAACGTCCGACCGATCGTGGGGGTCTTGAGCGCCCGGGTCAGGTAGGCGACCTGGGACGGCGGTGTCCGTCGCCGGCGCTCACGGGCCGTCCTCGGCCTCGGCGCCGGTCGGCGGTCGAAGTCGACGCCGAACAGCGCGTCGTAGTCCGGCAGCGCACGCAGCGCCACCGGGTGACCGTCGGCGTGCCGGCGGTCGCCGGCCCGGGCCCGGTGCGCGTTCGCTCGTCCTGCCACGCGGTGCGCAGCTTCGCGGCAGCGTGCGACGTGCGCGGGATCGGTGATCGTGGCGGCCCGCGCCCAGCAGCGGGCGTGGTCGGCGACGACGCGGCCCTGGCAGGTGACGCGGACCCGCTCGAGGTCGGCCACGACGTCGACGAACCGTCCGATCACGCCCGGGTCGACGGAGTAGTCGCAGGCGTCGATCCGCACGTAGTACTCCCGGCCCAGGCGCACCCGGGTGCGCAGCCCGACGCTCGGCGCCACGGGCGGCAGCATCGATCGCGGCGGCGCAGGTCCGCGGCGAGGTGGTCCACGGGCCGCCCGCCCAGGGAGCGCACCGTGCGGGCGTTCGCCACCGGGAGCCAGTCGGCGAGCTGGGCGTTGAAGTCCGCCGGGGAGGCGAACGAGCGCCCGGGCAGGAACGAGGTCTCCAGGTAGCCGGTTGTGCCGCTCGACCATGCCCTTGAACTCCGGGTCGCGCGGGCGGGCCAGCACGACCTCGGCTCGCCAGCGTCCCGGCGAACGCGGCCGCGTCAGACGTTGAGGGTGCCCTTGCCGCCGATCGCGGACTCCCGGTCCCACCACAGCTCGCTTGGTCACCGCGCCGACCCCGCTGCACCAGCGCCCACATCCCGGCCAGGATGTCCCCGCCCTGACGCGAGGGGATCATCCGGGCGGTGATGAACCGCGAGTACGCCCACGTCATCACCAGCACCGGCAGCGTCGCGACCTGACCGTGCCCGACCGCGATCCGCGGGGCCGGGAACCACAAGTCGCACTGCGTGCTCGCTCCGGGCTCGTGCACCAGCCGGTCGACCGGATCGACTCCTCGGTACTCCGGCCGGATCGCCCGCACCCGGTCCTTCAGGACGGTGATCGAGTGCGTCCACAGCCGATCCGCTGCGGCGATCACCGTCGCCGGCATCGTCGGGTGCTCGCGCAGCAACGCGCGGACCTGCGGCTCGACCGCGTCCGACGAGCGACCCCCGTCGACGGACGGCTCGTACCGCGGCGGCGCGTCCGAGGCCAACGGGCCTGCTCGGGCCGCTCGACCCGACCCTCCGCGAACGGTGGCGGGTCCAGGCCGAGGGTGAACGCAGCACGACCCCCGGCGGGACTCTCCTGGTCGCGACCCGGGACGCGCTGTCCGGGGCCCTGCTGGCGGCGTTCGACGGCCGGACGGGTGAGCGGCGCTGGGTGACGACCCTGCCCGGGCCGGGGCCGACGGGCGAGATCGGTTGCCTCGCGGTCACCCGGCCGGACGACGGCGCCGACGCCCACGTCGTCTGCACCGTCACCACGGCCCTGGGCTCGCTGGGCTTCGGCCGCCGCCGGGTGCCGCCGGACGGGCGCACGCTGCTGGTGGTGCTCGACGCGGCGACCGGTGCCCGGGCGGCGACGCACGACCTGGCGCAGCGCCTGCCGTCGGTCGCGGCCCTGGGCCCGGACCTGGTGCTCGCCGAGGTCGACCCGGACCTCCACGTGCGGGTCACCCGCCAGGACCCCGTCTCGGGTGCCGTCCGGTGGACCGTCCGCGGCCCCGACCCGCTCGGCGGGCTGACGTCCGCGACGCCGCTGAGGATCGATCTGCCCCGCGCCGGCCGGGTCACCGCTGCCGGCAGCGCTGCCGGCGACCCTGCCGGCGACCCTGCCGCCGACCCTGCCGGCGTCGTCGCCGTGAGCGGCCCGGGTGCCTGGGCGCTGCAGCCGGACGGCGTGCTGGTGGGGTCCTGGGCGCCGCGGCGGCCCGGGTCGCCGTCCGACGTCGACCCCAGCGTCGACCTCACCGTGCTGCCCGACGGGCGGTTCGTGGTGGGCGAGCCGGACGCCGGGGGGCTGGACGGCCTGCCGTACGGGACCGTGTCGGCGTCCGACGCCCGGGACGGGTTCGCCGTCCCGGGGCGGGTGCTGCGGCCCGTGGTCGACGACGGCTCCGCCGGTGACGTGCTGCTCACCGTGCCACCAGGGAGCGGGCAGGTCGTCGCCGTCGACCCCGGGACCGGACGCTGGCGGTGGCGGACCGAGGCGCGCGGCGCCGCCGTCGTGCTCGACGGGCGCCTGCACACGCGCTCGGGCGGGGCCGTCGCTGCGGTCGACGTCGGCACCGGACGCACCGTCTGGCGCACCGAGGTGGCCACCCGGCGCTCGAGCCGCGAGCTGATGACCGACGGTCGGGTGCTGCTGGTGCCGACGACGTCGGCCGACGGCCGGCCCGGCCTCACCGCGCTCGGGCTCGACGACGGCCGGGTCCGCTGGAGCGCCCCGGCACCCGACGGCGTCGAGGACTACCTCGTCGTCGACGGCGGGTTGGTCGCCCTCACCGAGCGTGAGGCCGTCGGTCTGGGGTGAACCCGGCGGCGCCGACGCACGCTGGTGGAGCCGGTCGGGACCGGACGTCGCATCACGCGCCGCAGCTCCGGCACCGCCCACAAGACCTCTCGCGGGACCGTCCGGGTCAACGCCCCGGCGCATCACGGCCTCAGCGTTGCGGGCTCGCCGCGGTCGGCGGGACGACCCTGGCCAGGCACGCCGCCGCACCCGCGACGTTGCCGTGCTCCGCTCCTGCGCGCACCACCCGGAAGGTCCGAGGCTCCCAGGTGTCGACGAGCGACCTGGTGCGGGTGACCGCGGTACCGGCCCAGGGCCGCGAGCGGAGGTCGATGACAGCTGGGCTGTACTCGCGCAGGCCGCCGCTCGCAGGCTTCCCCGTCACGGTCGCCCATCGCTCGTGGGAGAGGTGGTCGGTGGTGCTCGTGGAGGAGCTGGTCCGGTACTTCGCGGAGCAGCCGGTCCAGGGACCCAGCGACCAGAAGTGGTCGTCCCGGTGGTCGCAGCCGGCCGGCAACCGGACTGGGCGCGGCCGCTGCGGCACGCACGAGGCCCCCGGTCCGGCGCCTCCCCTGGTGGAGGGAGCGCCGGGCCGGGGGCCCGGATGGGACGGGGCTCAGGAAGAGCGTCCCGCCAGCGCGGTACGCGCCGGTGTTCGCGCAGGTCAGCGCGATGTGGCCGCCCCTATCGCGGCCCTGGGCTCAGCAGTCGTAGTAGAGCTCGAACTCGTGCGGGTGCGGGCGCAGGCGGATCGGGTCGACCTCGTGGGCGCGCTTGTAGTCGATCCACGTCTGGATGAGGTCGGGGGTGAACACGCCGCCGGCCGTCAGGTAGTCGTGGTCCGCCTCGAGGTTGTCGAGCACCTCGGCCAGGGTGCCGGGCACCTGCTGGATCTGCGCGTGCTCCTCGGGCGGCAGCTCGTAGAGGTCCTTGTCGACCGGCTCCGGCGGCTCGATCCGGTTCTGGATGCCGTCGAGGCCGGCCATGAGCATCGCCGCGAACGCCAGGTACGGGTTCGACGACGGGTCCGGCACGCGGAACTCGATGCGCTTGGCCTTCGGGTTCGAGCCGGTGACCGGGATGCGGATGCACGCGGAGCGGTTGCGGGCCGAGTAGACCAGGTTGACCGGGGCCTCGAAGCCGGGGACCAGGCGGTGGTAGGAGTTCACCGTCGGGTTCGTGAACGCGAGCAGCGACGGGGCGTGCTTGAGCAGGCCGCCGATGTACCAGCGCGCCATGTCGGACAGGCCGCCGTAGCCCTTCTCGTCGAAGAACAGCGGCTCGCCGTCCTTCCACAGGGACTGGTGCACGTGCATGCCCGAGCCGTTGTCGCCGAACAGCGGCTTCGGCATGAACGTGGCGGTGCGGCCGGCCTGGTGGGCGACGTTCTTCACGACGTACTTGAAGAGCATGACCTTGTCGGCGGACTTGCCGAGCTCGTCGAAGCGGTAGTTGATCTCCGCCTGGCCGCCGGTGCCGACCTCGTGGTGCGAGCGCTCGACCTGCAGGCCGAGGGCGTCGAGCTCGAGACAGATCAGGTCGCGCAGGTCGGCGAAGTGGTCGACCGGCGGGACCGGGAAGTAGCCGCCCTTGTAGGGCGTCTTGTGGCCGAGGTTGCCGCCCTCCTCGACCCGGTTGGTGTTCCAGGCGCCCTCGATGGAGTCGAGGAAGTACGACGCGCTGTTCGACTTCGTCTCGAAGCGGACGTCGTCGAAGATGTAGAACTCGGCCTCGGGGGCGAAGAACGCGGTGTCGGCGATGCCGGTCGAGCGCAGGTACGCCTCGGCCTTCGCGGCGACCTGGCGCGGGTCGCGGCTGTAGGGCTCGTCGGTGTACGGGTCGACGATGTGGAAGTTGATGTTGAGGGTCTTCTGCGTCCGGAACGGGTCGATGTAGGCCGTCGAGACGTCCGGGACGAGCTTCATGTCCGACTCGTGGATCGCCTGGAAGCCGCGGATCGACGAGCCGTCGAACATCTGGCCGTCGGTGAAGAAGTCGGCGTCGAGGGACTGGGCGGGCACGTTGAAGTGCTGCATCGTGCCCGGCAGGTCGCAGAAACGGACGTCGACGAACTTGACGTCCTCGTCCCTGATGTAGGCCAGGACTTCCTGGGCATTGCTGAACATCCGCTGCTCCTCGGTTGGGGTGTGCCCGGTACGGGCGCGTCCCGGAGGCTAGGAGGGCGGGGTTTCCCTGCCGTGTACCGGGTGTTTCCGTGGTGTTACGTCCCGACGCGGGTCGGTGCCGATCGGCTCGGGACGCGGCTAGGCTACCGAGGATGGCGGCACGCGAGGACATGGGGTCGTGGTTGGGCGGCGGTCGGCCCGGCGACCGGCCGGCGCGACGGCGGACGGGCCTCGGTCTGCCGGACGCCGGGCCGCGGGTCGCTGGCCGGGCTCGGGTCGCCGGGTCGCGGCGCTCGCCGTCGACTGGGCGCTGTGCCTGGCGATCTCGACCGCGTTCTTCGACGGCGACCCGATGGCGACCCTGCTGGTCTTCGCCGCGGAGAACGTCCTGCTCGTCGGGACGACGGGCTACACGGTCGGCCACCGGCTGCTCGGGTCCGGGTCCGCACGCACGTCCGCGGCGTCGGGGCGGTGGCGGCGCGGCGACCGGCCGGTCCGGGCCACGTGCCGGCCGAGGCGCTGCTGCCCGGGCCCGTGCGGGCCGCGGTGCGCACGGTCGCTGCTGTGCCTGGTCATCCCCGCGGTCGTGTGGGACGACCACGGCCGCGCTCTGCACGACCGCGCGGCCGGGACGGTCGTGGTCCGGCGCTGACCGGACGTCGTCGTCGGCCGGGAGCCGGGCCGGCGTCGTCAGCGCCCGCGCATGCCCTTGCGGTCCGGGCGGGCGCGCATCGGGTCGACGCCCTTGGGCACCGGCAGGCGGACCGTGCGCCGAGGGCGTTGAGCCGCTTGATGACCTCGGAGACCTCCTGCTTGGTCAGCGTCGGCTTGAGCTTCTGCACCGTGCGGGGCAGCTTGGCGCAGCGGCACCTGGCCCTCGCCGGAGCCGGCCTGGATGAGGTGGATCGGCACGTTGGGGAGCAGCCGCGCGGTGCGCTTGCGCTCGGACTCGAGCAGGCGCGCGACCCGCGCCGGACGGGCCCTCGCCGACGAGGACGACGCCGGCGCGCCCGACGCCGCGGAACACGAGGTCCTGCGTGCGCGGGTCGACGGCGACCGGCTCGTCCGGGAAGTTCCAGCCGCGGCGGATGGTGCCCAGCGCCGCGCGGGCGGCGCCCGGCTGGCCCTCGATCTGGGTGTACGCGGCCGCCTCGGCGCGGCGGGCGAGCACGAACATGGCGGCCAGCAGCGGCGAAGCCGGAGGCCGAGCAGCAGGGTGTAGACCCAGGAGAACCACAGCAGGCCGACCAGCACGAAGACGGCGAGGACGCCGACGAACGCCGCGAGCATGAGCCACGTGACCGCCGGGTCCTGCTTGCGGGTCATCCGTAGGCCTGCCAGACCTGGTGGTACCAGCGGGTCTTCTTCGCCTTCGGGGGCTTGAGGGCGGACGAACCCGCCCCGGAGCTGCTCGCACGGGCCATGGCGCCGAGTCTAGTGCCGCCGGTGGATCCGGATGCGGGCGCCCGCGCCGGGGTCCCGCTCGCCGACGGGCCCGGCGCTCAGGGCCGGCGCTCAGCGGGCGAGCAGGCTCGACGCCTCCTGGCGGGAGGACGCGGGCCTCGCCGAGGTGGGCGAGCGCGGCCGGGATCTCCTGGCCGCGGCGGCGCATCGCCTGGCCCCACAGCCGCCCGGCCCGGTAGGACGAGCGCACCAGCGGCCCGGACATCACGCCGAGGAACCCGATCCGCTCGGCCTCGTCGGACAGCTCGACGAACTCCTCGGGCTTGACCCAGCGGTCCACCGGGTGGTGCCGGACCGACGGGCGCAGGTACTGGGTGATCGTGAGGAGGTCGCAGCCCGCGTCGTGCAGGTCGACGAGCGCGTCCTTCGCCTCGTCGAGCGTCTCGCCCATGCCGAGGATGAGGTTGGACTTGGTGACCAGGCCGGCGTCGCGCGCCGCGGTGAGCACCGACAGCGACCGGTCGTACCGGAACGCCGGGCCGGATCTGCTTGAAGATGCGCGGCACGGTCTCGAGGTTGTGCGCCAGCACCTCGGGCCGGGAGTCGAAGACCTCGGCGATGAGGTGCGGCGTCGCGTTGAAGTCCGGGATGAGCAGCTCGACGCCGGTGCCCGGGTTGAGCGCGTGGATCTGCCGGACGGTCTCGGCGTAGAGCCACGCGCCGCCGTCGGGCAGGTCGTCGCGGGCGACGCCGGTGACGGTCGCGTACTTCAGGCCCATGGCCTGGACGGACTCCGCGACGCGGCGCGGCTCGTCGGCGTCGAAGTCGGCGGGCTTGCCGGTGTCGATCTGGCAGAAGTCGCACCGGCGGGTGCACTGGTCGCCGCCGATGAGGAAGGTGGCCTCGCGGTCCTCCCAGCACTCGAAGATGTTGGGGCAGCCGGCCTCCTCGCAGACCGTGTGCAGGCCCTCGCGCTTCACCAGCGCCCTTGAGCTCGGAGTACTCCGGGCCCATGGTCGCCCGGGTCTTGATCCACTCGGGCTTCTTCTCGATGGGGGTCGCGGCGTTGCGGGCCTCGACCCGCAGCATGCGCCGTCCCTCGGGTGCGATCGTCACCCCAGCACCCTACGTCAGCCCTGGACGAGGGCCGGCGCCGGCGGCGGGCGTCCGCCGACGCGCGCCGACGCGAGCACCGGGGCCAGCGCGCGGGCCAGGTGCCGCCGCACCGGCTCGAGCACGTCGGCGATGGTCACCCGGCGACCGGTCTCGGCCGACAGGGACGTCACGTCGGCGTCCGGCAGGCCGCACGGCACGATGCGGGAGAACGCGGCGAGGTCGGGCTCGCAGTTGAGCGCGAAGCCGTGCATCGTCACCCCGCGGGCGACCCGGACGCCGATCGCGGCGACCTTGCGGTCGCGCCGGGCGCCGTCGCCGGGGAACCAGACGCCGCTGCGACCCTCGACGCGGTCGGCGGTCAGGCCCGAGCTCGGCGCACACGCCGATGAGCGCGTCCTCGAGCGCCCGGACGTAGGCGACGACGTCGACCGGCTGGCGCAGGCGCACGATCGGGTAGCCGACGAGCTGGCCGGGCCCGTGCCAGGTGATCTTGCCGCCGCGGTCGACGTCGACCACGGGGGTGCCGTCGACGGGACGGTCCCAGGACGCGGTGCGCTTGCCGGCGGTGTAGACCGACGCGTGCTCGCAGAGCAGGACGGTGTCCTCACGGGTGCCGTCGGCGACCTCGGCCTGCACGGTCGCGCTGCAGGTCCCACGTCTCGCGGTAGTCGACGTGACGCGTCCCCAGGTCGAGCTCGACGAAGCGCACCCGGTCACGATAACCCCGGCCGGCGGCGGCGTCCGGTGCGGGCCGGACGTGGGCCGGGATCCGGCCGAGGCTGGCCGCCGCCGGCCGACGCGGGGACGGCGGCCGGTCAGGGTGGTGATGCCGGTCGTCGACGGCGTCGTCGGCGGGATCGGGGTGCGCGGCGATGATCGCGGCGAGCGTCCGGCGCAGCTGGCCCACCTGCTCCGGCGTCCAGTCCGCGTACCGACCAGCGCCTCGCTGCGCTCGCGGTCGGCGGCCTCCGCGCAGGACGGCCCGGCCGGCGGCGGTGAGCGAGATCACGTGGCGACGCCGGTCGTCGCGGTGCGGCTTGCGGGTGACGTACCCGAGCCGCTCCATGCGGGCGAGGATGCGGCTCATCGTCTGCTCGGTGACGCCGGTCGCGGCGGCGAGCTCGCGCTGGGAGTGGTCCCGCGCGCTGAGGTAGGCCAGCACCGGCATGCTCGCGTGGTTGAGCCCCCAGGCGTCGAGGTGCGCGTTGAACTCGCGCTCGATCCGCCGTGCCGCGCTGGAGAGCAGGCGACCCGTGGGCCAGCCGAGGGGTCCTGCGACACGCGCGGGGATCCTTCCCGTCTTGCTCGGTCCGGTCCGCGCGCCGCACGATACTCAGCATGCTGAGCATTCGCAGGGTCGTCGGTGGTCCGAGCACTGGTCGATCGTGCTCGCGCTCGGAGCGTGGCTGACTGTAGCCGCGCTCGGCGGGCCGGCGCAGGGACGTCTCTCGCAGGTCCAGACCAACGACGCGGCGGCGTTCCTGCCCGCGTCGGCGGAGTCGACCCGGGCCGGCGAGGCGAACCGGGCTTTCGTCGACGATCGAGTCGCTGCCCGCCCTCGTGGTCCTGCGCCCGGGGGACGACGGGGCCGTGACGCCCGACCAGCTCGCGGCCGTCCAGGCGTTCGCCGCCGGCCTCGGCGACCTCCCGCTCGCGGGCGCCGACCCCGCCGGCCGGCGACCCGGCGACCGTCGGCGACGTCCTGCTCGGCGACGCCGTCGTCGTCCCGTCCGAGGACGGGCGAGGCGCTGCTCGTCGCCGCTGTCGCTCGACGGGGTCGCGGCCGAGGAGGTCCTGGCGGACGACTCCGGCGTCGTCGAGGGCGTCGTCACCTCCGTGCGCGGCGGCGCTGGACGCCGAGCTGGGGGCGACCGCCGCCGGGGCCGGCGACCTCGGCCTGCAGGCCTGGGTGACCGGTCCGGCCGGCTTCGTCGCCGACCTCGTGTCCGCGTTCGGCGGGATCGACGTCGTGCTGCTGCTCGTCGCGCTCGGCGCCGTGCTGCTCATCCTCGTCGTCGTCTACCGGTCGCCGTTCCTGCCGCTCGTCGTGATCTTCACCGCCCTGTTCGCGCTCTGCGCCGCGGCGCTCGTGGTCTACGAGCTCGCCGCGGCCGGGGTGCTCACGCTCAACGGGCAGACCCAGGGGATCCTGTCGATCCTCGTCGTGGGCGCGGCGGTGGACTACTCGCTGCTGCTGGTCGCGCGGTACCGCGAGGAGCTGCGCCACGCCCCGAGCGACGTCCACCGCGATGGCGCGGGCCGTCCGGGCGACGATCGAGCCGATCGCCGCGAGCGCCGGGACGGTCGTCGCGGGGCTGCTGTGCCTGACGCTGTCGGACCTCGCGTCCAACAAGAGCCTCGGACCCGTCGCCGCGATCGGCATCGCGTCGGCGTTCCTCGCCGCGCTCACCTTCCTGCCGGCCCTGCTGCTCGTTCGTCGGCCGACGGTCCCGCGGGCTGTTCTGGCCGAACCGCCCCGCGTACGACGCGTCCGACACCCACAGCGACGCCGACCGACCGTGCCGACCGACGTCGTCCTGCGCGGGCTGTGGGGCCGGCTGGCCCGGGGGATCGGGCGCCGGCCGCGCGCGGTCTGGGTGCCACGGCGCTCGTCCTCGCGGCCGGGGCGGCGTTCCTGCCGACCTTCGAGGCGACGCGGGACGGACGAGGCCGACGTGTTCCTCACCGAGGTCGACTCCGTCGAGGGTCAGGACGTGCTGTCCGAGCACTTCCCGGCCGGGTCCGTCCAGCCCGCCGATGGTGCTCGTCCCCGAGGACGACGTCGACGCGGTGGTCGAGGCCGCGTCCGGCGTCGACGGGGTCGCGTCGGCCGCGCCGTACACCGGCGGGCAGCCCGGCGGCCCGCCGGCCGGCGGACCGGGTGGTCCCGGCGACGTCGGAGCCGCAGCCACCGGTCGTCGTCGACGGCACGGTCCGGGTGGACGTGGTCACCGACGACGCCGCGGACACCGGCGCGGCGGTGGACACGGTCGCAGCGCCTCCGCGACGCCGTCCACGCGGTGTCGCCCGGACGCGCTCGTCGGCGGCGCGGCGGCCGAGACGCTGGACACCCAGGTCGCGGGCGCCCGGGACCTGCGGGTCATCGTCCCGGTCGTGCTGCTGGTGATCTTCGTCATCCTCATGGTGCTGCTGCGCTCGGTGCTCGCCGCCGTTCTCCTCATGGCCGCCAACGTGCTGTCGTTCGCGGCGGCGCTGGGGGCGTCCGCGCTGGTGTTCGAGCACGTGCTCGGGTTCCCCGGGGCGGACCCGACGGTGCCGCTGTACGCCTTCACGTTCCTCATCGCGCTCGGGGTCGACTACTCGATCTTCCTCATGACGCGCGTGCGCGAGGAGGCCGGCGTCTGGGGGACGCGGCCGGGCGTCCTGCGCGGGCTGGCGGTGACCGGCGGCGTCATCACCTCGGCCGGGGTCGTGCTCGCGGCGACGTTCGCCGCGCTGGCCGTCATCCCGCTGCTCTTCCTCGCCCAGCTCGCCTTCATCGTCGCGTTCGGCGTCCTCGTCGACACGCTCGTGGTGCGCAGCCTGCTGGTCCCGGCCCTCGTGCACGACGTCGGCCGGCGCACCTGGTGGCCGAGCCGCTGGGACGCGACCGGCGAGGGCGACCGGGTCCCGGCCGCCGCCCGGACCGAGGTGCCCGCGCCCCTAGGGTGAGCCGCATGAGCACAGCGGACGGCCCTTCGACGGGCACGACGACCGGCACGGGGACGGGCGGAGGGACCGGACCGCTGCGGGTCGGCGTCGTCGGGTACGGGGACGCCGGGCGGGGCATCCACGGCCGCCTCCTGCGCGAGGCCGGTCACACGGTGACCGCCGTCGTGACCCGCAGCCCGGACCGGGCGGCGACGGCCCGGACGGACTGGCCGGGGGTCGACGTCGTGCCGGACGTCGAGGCGCTGCTGAGCTCGTCCGGCGCGCTCGACCTGGTCGTCGTCGCGAGCCCGACGGGCCTGCACCGCGAGCACGCGCTCGCCGCCGTGGCCGCGGGGGTGCCGGTCGTCGTCGACAAGCCGCTGGGGACGTCCGCCACCGAGACCCGGGAGATCGCCGCGACGGCCCGCACGACCGGCGCCCGGCTCACGGTCTTCCAGAACCGCCGCTACGACACGGAGCAGCTGACGCTCCGCGCGCTGCTGGCCGCCGGGACGCTCGGGGACGTGCACCGGTTCGAGCGCCGCTGGGAGCGGTGGCGGCCGGTGCCCAAGGACCGGTGGAAGGAGAACGACCCGGTCGCCGGCGGGCTGCTGCTCGACCTCGGCGCGCACCTCGTCGACTCGGCGGTCCAGCTCTTCGGGCCCGTCGCGGCGGTCTACGCCGAGGTGCGGTCGCTCAGCACGGTCGCGCCGGACGACGTCTTCCTCGCGCTGCACCACGCCGGCGGGGTGCTGAGCCACCTGACCGGGGGCGGTCTGGTCGGCGCGCCCGGTCCGCGGACCCGCGTGCTGGGCTCGGCCGGCGCCTTCCTCGTCACGAGCTTCGAGGGCGAGCCGACGCCGTTCGCCGTGCTCGACGAGGCGGAGCCGGGCGGCGTCGAGGGCCACGGCGGCTGGCTCGTGCACGGCGACCAGCGGGTCGCGGTGCCGCGCGCGCCGGGCGGCCACGCCGACTTCTACCGGGACGTCGCCGCATGGCTGGGCGGCGACGTCCCGGTCCCGGTCGACCCGGAGGACGCCGTCCGGACCGCCGAGGTGCTCGACGCGGCCGCGGTGAGCGCGCGGGACGGCCGGGTCGTCCGGCTGGGCTGAGGCTGACTCCGCCGCACCGATCCGGCCGCCGGGTGCTGCGGCTCGCCGCACCGGGGCGCGGCGCGGCGCCGTCGCCCGGGCCTGTGGACGGCGGTCCGCGCCCGGACCCGCGGCGGTTCGATGGCCGGATGGACACCAGCGCGCTGCCCGCGCCGCTCGCCGCGGCGCTCCTCGACGCGGGCTACCGGGTCGGCGGTCCGGCCGGCGTGGGAGGCGGGGGACCGGTGTGGACGGCGACGCGCGTCACCGCGGACCACCCGGCGCCGGAGCGCGTCGTCGTCCAGGTGCTCGACGTGTCCGACGCCGCCACCCGGGCCCGGCTCGCCGGTCGGCTCGAGGCGCTGTGGGCGCTGGACCACCCGCACCTGCCCACGGTGGTCGACGTCGTGGTCATGCCCGGCGGCGACGCAGGGGGCGAGATGTGGGCGGTGCTGCTCGCGGAGGTGCCCGGGGCGACGGTGGCCGCGCTGCTGGCGGCCCGCGGGCGGCTGTCGACCGCCGAGGTCGTCACCCTGACCGTGCCCATCGCGGGGGCGCTCGACGGCTTGCACCGGTCCGGCCTGGTGCACGGGGACGTGTCGCCGGCGAACGTCGTGGTCCGGCCGGACGGGCGCCCGGTGCTCATCGACGTCTTGGGCGAGGTCCACGTCGTCCCGGCGGGCGCGGCCGGGGACGGGCGGTCCGGCGGCGGGGGCGCGAGCGGGGCGCGGCAGGGGAGGCGCGGGACGCCGGGGTTCATCGCACCCGAGCTGTCCGGGGCGTCGCCCGCGCCGACCGGGCGGCCGGGGCGGCAGGGTCCCCCGACGGTCTCCGGCGCAGCCGAGGGCGGGCCGGCCGCCGGCGCAGCACCGGGCGGGCTGGCCGCCGGGGCGCCGGCGGACGTGTTCGCCCTCGCGGGTGTCGCCCTCGCCGCCCTGGACCTCGCCGAGCACGGCGGCCGGCTCGGGGACGAGCTGCGTGCCGCGTCCGCGTGGGAGCCGATCCGCCGGCCGACGGCGGCCGAGCTCGCCGCGGCGGTCTACGCGTGCGCCGAGCCGGCGCCGATCGTCCAGCCGGACGCGGGGGTGCTCGCCCGGACCGCCCTGGCCCAGCTCGCCGCACCGGCGCGGACGGTGTCGGTGCCCACCGGCGGTCGGCACCGGGCGCGTCGACCACGGCGGTCCGGCGGACCATGGGTCCCGGTGCGGCGGCGGTGGCTCGTGGCCGGGGCGCTCGTCACCGCCGGCGCGGTGCCGGGGGTCGCCTGGGCGGTCCTCAGCGGCCCCGCGCCGGCGACGGAGCCGACGACCCGGGTCGTGGCCTCGGGCCCGGAGCCGGGCCCCACCACGTCGGCCGCGACGGCGACCGCGACCGCGGGACCGGCCGCACCCGCCGCACCCCCGGACGAGCCCGCGACCGCCGGGGCCAGCCCGGTGCCGCCCGCAGTGTCGACGCCGGTCGGGAGGCGGCCGGACCGGGTCGACGCAGCGGCCGCGGAGCTGCCGGACCGGGTCGACCCCGCGGGCGTGGAGCGGCCGGACCCGGTCGACGCCGCGGTCGCCCTCACGCGGCAGCGCGCCGACGCGCTGGCCGCGGGCGACGTGGCCGGGCTGGCGGCGGTGACGTCACCCGGCAGCCCCGCGCACCGCGCCGACCGGTCGCTCCTCGGGCGACTCACCGCCGACGGCGTGACGCTGGACGGGCTCGCCGTCGTGGTCGAGGAGGCAGCGCTCGTGCTCCCGGCGGCCCCCGGCACCGGTGGGACGCCGGGCACCCAGGCCCGCTCCGACGACGGGACCGACGAGGGCGCCGCCGTCGTCACGGACGTCCGGGTCCGGTCGTCCCTCACGGCGCACACGCGCCGGTCGCCGTCGGGCGACGTCGAAGTGCCGGCCCAGCCCGCGCGCGACGTCGTGCTGCGGCTCGCCTGGACCGACGCCGGCTGGCGGGTGACGGACGTCGGTCCGGCGTGAGGAGGGCGGACCGGCACTCGGCCCGCCGACCGCGCACCCCGCCGAGCCAAGCTGCGGCGGGCGCCGCGTCAGCGCGGGTGACGCGTCCCGATCTCCCGCGCGACCCAGGCGGCCGCGTCGCCGATCGTCCGGTGCTGCCAGGTGAACCCGTCGGCGTTGAGCACCGCCGGCAGCGCACGGATCGACCCGAGGACCTCGCTCGAGAACTCGCCGAGCACGAGCTTCAGCGCCGCCGCGGGCACCGGGAGCCGCGCCGGGCGGTGCAGCGCCGCCGCAAGCTCGCGAGTCACGTCGGCGTTCGTCGCCGGGTGCGGCGCGGTGAGGTTGACCGGCCCCTGCACGTCGTGCGCGCGGAGCAGGTGAACGATCGCGCCGACCTCGTCGGGCAGCGTGATCCAGCTCCAGAACTGGTCGCCGGAGCCCAGCCGGCCCCCCACCCCGGCCCGCACGATCGGCAGCATCCGCTCGAGAGCGCCCCCCGCCGGGGCGAGGACGATCCCCGTCCGCAGGTGCACCACGCGCGCGCCGGCCTCGGCGGCCGGGGCGGTCGCCGCCTCCCAGTCCCGCACCACACCGGCGAAGAACGTGTCCCCGAGCGGCGAGCGCTCGTCCAGCACGTCGTCGCCCCGCTCGCCGTAGGCACCGATCCCCGACGCGTTGAGCAGCACCGGCGGTCGCCCACCCAGCTGCGCGATCGTGCGGGCGATCGTCCCGGTGGTCGCGGTCCGCGAGCGCCGGACGACCTCCTTGTACTCCGGGGTCATCCGGTGGTCGCCCACGCCGGCGCCCGCGAGGTTGACGACCGCGTCGGCGTCGGCCAGCGCGTGCGGGTCGAGGCGGCCGGCCTCGGGGTCCCAGGCGACCTCGCCCGGCGACGACGTCGCCCCGCGCACCAGCCGGTGCACGCTGTGGCCCTCCGCGCGCAGGCGCTTCACGAGCGCGGTGCCGATGAGTCCGTGCGAGCCGGCGACCATGATCTTCATGGCGTCACCCTAGGCACACGGTCGCGCGGTCGGCCCGGTGTTCGACGCCCGCAGTCGCGCCGGCTGCGACCAGCATGCCGGCCCTGTGCACGCCGGCCCCTCCACCGCGGACGGTGGAGGGGCCGGCGTGGTCGTGCTGGTGCGGGCGGGACGCCCGCGGGCGGGTCAGAGCCCGAGCTCGGACTCGAACGCGCCCTCCTCGATGCGGCTCTTGACGGCCATGAGGTACCGGGCCGCATCCGCGCCGTCGACCAGGCGGTGGTCGTAGGACAGCGACAGGTACATCATCGAGCGGATCGCGATGACCTCGGCGCCGTCGGCGTCCTGTGACAACCACGGGTCGCTTGGTGATGGTGCCGGTCCCGAGGATCGCGACCTGCGGCAGGGCGACGATCGGGGTGTCGATGAGCGCCCCGCCCGAGCCGGTGTTCGTGATCGTGAACGTGCCGCCGGACAGGTCGTCCGGGGTGATCTTGTTCGCCCGGGTCCGCGACGCGAGGTCGCCGATCCGGCGCGCGATCCCGGCGAGATTGAGGTCGCCGGCGTCCTTGATGACCGGGACGACGAGTCCGCGCTCGGTGTCGACGGCGATGCCGAGGTTCTCCGAGCCGTGGTAGACGACCTGGTCGCCGTCGATGCTCGCGTTGATGTTCGGGTACTGCTTGAGAGCCTCGACGGCGGCCAGCGCGAGGAACGGCAGGAACGTGAGGTTGGCGCCCTCACGTGCCTTGAAGTCGTCCTTCGCGGCGGCCCGCAGGCGGGCGACCCGGGTGATGTCGATCTCGACCACGGTGGTGAGCTGTGCCGCGGTCTGCAGCGACTGCACCATGCGCTCGGCGACGAGCTTGCGCAGCCGCGACATCTTGACGGTCGTGCCGCGCAGCGGGGAGACCGCTGCCGGCGCGGCCTTGGCCGGTGCGGCGGCCGCAGGAGCCGGGGCGGCGGCCTTCGCGGCGGCGGCCTTGGCGGCCTCCTCCGCCTGGGCGGCCGCCTCGAGGACGTCCTCCTTGCGGATGCGCCCGCCGACCCCGGTCCCGGTGAGGGTCGCGACGTCGACGCCCTTCTCCGCCGCGAGCTTGCGCACGAGGGGGGTCAGATAGGTGCCGGACGCTGCCGGCGCAGGGGCCGGGGACGACGACGCCTGCGCGGGTGCCGGGCTCGCGGCCGGCGCGGGCGCGGCGGCCTGCTCCGGTGCGGGCTCCGGTGCGGGCTCGGGTGCGGACTCGGCGGCCGGCGCGGGCGCCGACTCCGGTGCGGCATCCTGCGGGGCGGCCGGCGTCTGGGCCGGGGCCGGTGCGGCCGCAGCGGCCGGCTGCGACGGCGCCTCGGCGGGCGCCGAGCCGGAGCCGATGACGGCGAGCGGTGCGCCGACCTCGACCGTCTCGTCCTCCTGGACGAGGATCTGCTGCAGCGTGCCGGCGACCGGCGACGGGATCTCGGTGTCGACCTTGTCCGTGGAGACCTCGAGCAGCGGCTCGTCCACCGCGACGTCGTCGCCCACGGCCTTCAGCCAGCGGGTCACGGTGCCCTCGGTGACGCTCTCGCCCAGGGCCGGCATGACCACCTGCTGGCCGTCCCCGCCGGAGGGGGCGGTCCCGCCCTGCCCGGCGCCCGGGCCCTCGGACGCGCCGCCGTAGGTGCCCTCGGCCTCCGGAGGCGGACCGCCGTACCCCTCGCCCACGGTGTCGCCCGGCGACGCGGCGTCGGCCGACGCCTGCGGCGTCGGCGCCGACTGCTGCGCGGGCTGCTCGGCGGGCGCCGCCGCTGCGGCGGGCGCCTCCTGCTCGGCGGGCGCCTCCTGCTCGGCGGGTGCCGACGGCTGCTCGCCACCGCCCTCGCCCGAGCCGATCACGGCGAGCTGGGCGCCGACCTCGACCGTCTCGTCCTCCTGGACGAGGATCTGCTCGAGCACGCCCGCGAAGGGCGACGGGATCTCGGTGTCGACCTTGTCGGTCGAGACCTCGAGCAACGGCTCGTCGACGGCGACGGTGTCGCCGACCTGCTTGAGCCAACGGGTGACGGTTCCCTCGGTGACGCTCTCACCGAGCGCCGGCATCTGCACGGAGTCAGACATGACCGCTCGTGTCTCCTTCGATCGTGTGGTCAGTTGTGGGCGTGCAGCGGCTTGCCGGCGAGGGCCAGGTGGGCCTCTCCGAGTGCCTCGTTCTGGGTCGGGTGCGCGTGCACCAGGGCGGCGACGTCCTCGGGGTAGGCCTCCCAGTTGACGATGAGCTGGCCCTCGCCGATGAGCTCGCCGACGCGCGCGCCGATCATGTGCACGCCGACGACGGGGCCGTCCTTCTTGCGCACGAGCTTGATGAACCCGGCAGTCGCGAGGATCTGGCTCTTGCCGTTGCCGCCGAGGTTGTACTCGAGCGACCTCGACGGCGTCCGCCCCGTGCACCTCCTTGGCCTTGGCCTCGGTGAGGCCGACCGACCCGATCTCCGGCTCGGAGTACGTCACCCGCGGGATGCCGGACTCGACGATCGCCTGCGGGGCCAGGCCCGCGATCTCCTCGGCGACGAAGATGCCCTGCGCGAACCCGCGGTGGGCGAGCTGCAGCCCGGGGACGATGTCGCCGACCGCGTAGATGTTGCCGACGCCGGTGTGCAGGCGCTCGTTCGTGATCACGAACCCGCGGTCGACGGTGATGCCCTGCTCCTCGAACCCGAGGTTCGCCGTCGTCGGGCCGCGTCCGACGGCGACGAGCAGCAGCTCGGCGTCGAACGTCTTGCCGTCCTCGAGCGTGACGTGCACGCCGTCGTCGGTCTGCGTGGCGCCCTGGAAGCGGACGCCGAGGTTGAAGGCGATGCCGCGCTTGCGGAAGGCGCGCTCGAAGGCCTTGCTCAGCGCCTCGTCCTCGTTCGCGACGAGGTGCGGCAGGGCCTCGATGATCGTGACCTCGGCACCGAAGGACCGCCACACGCTGGCGAACTCCGAGCCGATGACGCCGCCGCCGAGCACGATGACCGACTTCGGCACGCGGTCGAGCTGCAGCGCCTGGTCGGAGGTGATGATGTTCCCGCCGATCTCCAGGCCGGGCAGCGAGCGCGCGTAGGAGCCGGTGCCGAGGATGATGTTCCGGCCGGTGACGCGCTCGCCGTCGACCTCGACGGCGTCGGGCGCGACGAGCTTGCCCCAGCCCTCGAAGACGGTGATCTTGCGGGACTTGACCAGTCCCTGCAGGCCCTTGTAGAGACGCGCGACCACGTTCTCCTTGTACTTGTTCACCCCGCCCATGTCGATGTGGTCGAGGGTGGTGTGGACGCCGAAGTTCGCGCCCTCGCGGGCGTTGTCGGCCAGCTCGGCCGCGTGCAGCAGGGCCTTGGTCGGGATGCAGCCGTTGTGCAGGCAGGTGCCGCCGAGCTTGCCTCCCTCGACCAGGGCGACGCTCAGGCCGAGCTGGGCACCGCGCAGGGCGGCCGCGTAGCCGCCACTCCCTCCGCCCAGGACGACGATGTCGAAAACGGTGCCGTTCGCTTCGGCCACGTGGGTACTCCTCCGGCGCTGGCGTGTGGTTTGTCCATGCTCGCGGTCATCTTGTCACCACGCGACCGCGAGCCCTAACCGGGCGGGAGGGGCGCTCGTGTGACGGTCGAGACACCCGCGCGCACCCCCGGACCCCCGCTGACCTGCCCGCCGACCCGCCGACGACGGCGACGACGGCGTCGCTGCGCGTCCCGGATCTCCCAGCGGACGTCCAGGATGCCCGGTTAGCCTCCCGCGATGGGCCTGTTCTCGCGCCGCCGCACCGTCCACGTCGACGGCGCCCCGTCCACGCGTGAGGCGCAACGGGCCACCCTCGCGCACCTGGAGGACTTCGTCCGGACGCGCGTCGGCGTCGAGGCGTACGTCGAGCCGGCGACGAACGTGACCCCCGTGACCCTCATGCTCATCGCGACGACGGGGGAGTGGACCCGCCGCCGGGTGCCGGACGAGCGCACCGCGCACGGCGTCGCCCGCGGGCTGGGGATCCCGGTCTACGACGTCCAGCGGGTGGGCTACCCGCAGCGGATGCGCGACTGGAACAGCCGCCAGCGTCCGCGCCGGTTCCCGCCGTCCGCCGCCGGCGGCGCCTGACCACGGCGCGTCCGGATGAGGACGAGCACGACGACGCACGCCCAGGCCAGCGGTCTCCGCACGACGACCGTCCTCCCTCGCCCGCTCGCTCGGTGGCGGTCAGCGCGGCCGTCACCCAGGGGACTCCAGCGGCGCCCGCTCAGGAGCGATGAGGAGTGACGGGCTGCGGCACAGGGGCGTCGTCGAGCGCCGGACGTGTGCCGGGCGGCCGGGACGGCGCCCGGGGACGCCGAGGCGACCGGCGGGCGACGCATCGCCGCCCGCCGGTGCGGCCTACTTCCGGCGCCGGCCCGCCTCGGCGCGGGCCTCGATCAGCGCGAGCATCGTCCGGACGCCGACCCCGGTGCCGCCCACCGACGTGTAGCCGTGCGCGGACTTCTCGTTGAAGGCGGGCCCGGCGACGTCCAGGTGGCCCCACGGGGTGGAGCCGACGAACTCGCGCAGGAAGACCCCGGCGGACAGCATGCCGCCGGCGCGGTCGCCGATGTTCGCCAGGTCCGCGACCTTGGAGCGCAACCCGCCGAGCAGCTCCTCGGGCAGCGGCATCGGCCAGAAGAGCTCGCCCGCGGCCTCCGCGGCGGCGGTGACCTCGGTCCGGACGTCGTCCGTGCCCATGACCGCCGACACGCGGTTGCCGAGCGCCACGACCTGGGCGCCCGTGAGCGTCGCGATGTCCAGCACGACGTCGGGGTTCTCCTCGATGGCCGCGACGAGGCCGTCCGCCATGACGAGGCGGCCCTCGGCGTCGGTGTTGAGCACCTCGACGGTCTTGCCGCCGCGGATCGTGATCACGTCGGACGGGCGCATGGCGGTCCCGGACGGCATGTTCTCGGCGAGGCAGAGCCACCCGGTCACGGCGACCGGCAGCTCGAGCCGGGCGGCGGCGACGACCGTCTCCAGGACGGCGGCGGCCCCGGCCATGTCGGACTTCATCGCCTCCATGCCGGGAGCCGGCTTGATGGAGATGCCCCCCGAGTCGAAGGTGATGCCCTTGCCGACCAACGCGACCTTGGCGGCCGGCCGGGACGGCGTGTACGCCACCTTGACCAGGCGCGGGCCGCGCGCCGAGCCCTGGCCGACGCCGAGCAGGCCGCCGTAGCCGCCCGCGGCGAGCGCCTTCTCGTCGAGCACGGTGACCTTCGCGCCGGTCCCCTTGACCGCCGTCCGCGCGATCTCGGCGAACGCGGCGGGGTACAGGTCGTTCGGGGCGGCGTTGACGAGGTCCCGCACCCCGTGGACGGCTGCGGCGAGCACCTCGGCGCGCGCGAGCGCCGCCTTGACGGGCCCCTCCCGGTCCAGCGGTGACACGATCTCGACCGCGGACACCGCGGCGCCCTTGCGGGTCGCGTCCTCGCCGCGGTACCGCAGGAACGCGTAGGCGCCCAGCAGGGCGCCCTCGGCGACCGCGGCCAGGCTCTCGACGTCGTCGGCCGGCAGCGCCAGCGCGACGGTCGCGGTCCCGGTGAGCTCCCGGGTGGCGGCGCCGGCCGCCCGCCGCAGGGTCTCGGCGCCGTACGACGCCGCGGCGTCGCCCAGCCCGGTGAGCACGAGGACGGGGGCGGCGATCGTGCCGCCGGTGGGCACGCGCCGGACCTCGTCGGCCGCGCCGGTCAGGCCGAGCGCGACGGCCGACGTCGTCAGCTGGGAGCGCAGGTCCGCCGGGAGGGCGTCCGCCCCGACGAGCACCGGACCGCCCGAGGTCGAGGCCGTCCCGACGACGAGGGCGTCCGCGGTGAGGAGGGCAGGGTCGGAGGACGTGAGTGTCAGCTGGGCCACGCGACGATCGTAGACGGCGGCGACGGTAGCCTCGGTGACCGTGCTCCCCGCCCTGGCGACCGTCGTCGCGCTGCTCGCCGTCGCCCTCGCGGGCTGGGCGGGCCTCTTCGCCGTCCGGGACCGGGCCGTGGTCCTGCGCCAGCTCTGGGGCGGCGCCGTGGTCGAGGGGGCCCTCGTCCTCCAGGTGCTGGCCGCGGTGCTGCTGACCGTGCGCGGCGACGGCCCGGCCGACGGCGTCACGTTCTGGGGATACCTCGTCACCGCCCTGCTGCTCCTGCCGATCGCGGCGGCCTGGGCCTTCGCCGAGCGGACGCGGTGGAGCTCGGTGGTGCTGCTCGTCGCGGCCCTGACGGTGGCGGTCATGGAGTGGCGCATCGCGGCGATCTGGACGGCGTCGTGAGCGCGCGCGGGCGGGGCGCGAGCCCGGGTCGTGACGGGCGGGCCCGGCGCTCGACGGCGGCCGGGCCGGGCCGGGTGCTCGTCGCCGTCTACGGCGTCTTCGCGCTCGCCGCGAGCGCGCGAGCCTCGGTGCAGCTGCTGCGCGACTGGCACGAGGCGCCGCTCGCGTACGCGCTCTCCGCGGTCGCCGCCCTGGTGTACGTCGTCGCGACCGTCGCCCTGGCCCGCGACGCGCGGCGGCTCGCGACCGCCGCGGTCGTCGTCGAGCTCGTCGGGGTGCTCGTCGTCGGTGCGTTCTCGCTCGCCGACCCGGCCGCGTTCCCCCGGGCCACGGTCTGGTCGGGGTTCGGCAGCGGGTACGGGTACGTGCCGCTCGTGCTGCCCCTGCTGGGCCTCGCCTGGCTGCGCCGGTCGGGTGGGACGCCGGGCGGGAGCGGCCCCCGCGCCCAGTAGCGTGGAGCCGTGTACCGGCTCCTCTTCGACCACGTGCTGCGCCGCCTCGACCCCGAGCGGGCCCACGAGCTGTCCTTCGCCGCGATCCGCGCCGTCGCCGCCGTCCCGGGCGTCGCCGACGGCCGCGACGCGCCTGCTCGGCCCGCCGCCCGGCGCCGTCGTGCACGCGCTCGGCAGGGACCTGCCCGGCGCCGTTCGGTCTGGCCGCCGGCTTCGACAAGAACGCCGTCGGGGTGCGTGGGCTGACGATGCTCGGGTTCGCGTTCGTCGAGGTCGGGACGATCACCGCGCAGGGGCAGCCGGGCAACGAGCGGCCGCGGCTGTGGCGGGAGCTCGGACGTGCGCGGCGTGCGCAACCGGATGGGCTTCAACAACGAGGGCGCGGCCGCCGTCGCCGGACGGCTGCGCCGGCTGCGCGCGACCCCGGCCGGACGCCGCCTCGTCGTCGGCGTGAACATCGGCAAGACCAAGGTGACCGCGGCCGAGGATGCCCCGGCCGACTACGCGACGAGCGCCGGTCTGCTCGCGCCGTACGCCGACTACCTCGTGGTCAACGTGTCCTCGCCGAACACCCCGGGCCTGCGTGACCTGCAGTCGGTCGCGGCGCTGCGTCCGATCCTCGTGGCCGTGCGCGCCGCCGCCGACGACGCCACCGGCGGCCTCGGGCGCTCCGGCGCCGGTCCGGTCCCGCTCCTGGTGAAGATCGCCCCCGACCTCTCCGACGACGACGTCGACGCCGTGGCGGACCTGGCCCTCGAGCTCGGCCTGGCGGGCGTCGTCGCGGTGAACACGACGATCGCCCACGACCGCGGCCCGGGCGGCCTCTCCGGTCCGCCCGTCCTGGCCCGGGGGCTGGAGGTGGTCGCCCGCCTGCGCGGACGGCTCGGCCCGGAGGCGGTCGTCATCGGGGTCGGTGGGGTGTCGGAGCCCGCCGACGCCGCCGCGTACCTCGCCGCCGGCGCGACCCTCGTCCAGGGCTACACCGGGTTCGTCTACCGCGGCCCGCTGTGGGCGTCCCGGATCAACCGCGCGCTCGCGGCCGCGCACCGGCCCGCCGACCGGGTCGCGGCATGATCCGGCCGCAGTGGGTCTGGGAGCTGGACGACGCCGACGGGCGTGTCCTCGAGACGCCGGTCAGCCCCGTCTTCGGCAACCAGTTCGACGCCGAGCAGTGGCTCGGCGAGCACTGGCGGGGGCTGGCCGCGCAGGACGTCGCGGTCGCCCGCCTGCTGCACGACGGCACCCAGGCCTCCGCGCCGGTGCCGCTGCGCGTCCCGTGACCGGCGGCCCGCCGAGGTCCGCGCCCCGCTCGCTCGTGGCCCCGCTCGTCCGGGTGCTCGTGCCCGCGGACCGGCCCGGGCGGAGGTACGGCCAGCTCGCGGTCGGGCTCGTGCTGTACGCCGTGTCCATCTCGCTGCTGGTCCGGTCGCGGCTGGGCAACATGCCGTGGGACGTCCTCAGCGAGGGGGCGTCGCGCCGGACCGGCTGGTCGTTCGGGACGCTGACGCTGCTCGTCAGCGTGCTCGTGCTGCTGTGCTGGATCCCGCTGCGCCAGCGGCCCGGGGTCGGCACCGTGGCGAACGTCCTGGTGATCGGGCTGCTGGTGGACCCGATCCTCGCCCTGCTCGACCGGCTGCCGTCGCCCCTGCCGCTCGGCGGCGCCGTCGCGCTCGTGGTCGGCGGGATCGCGCTCAACGGCCTGGCCACCGCCCTGTACGTCGGCGCCGGGATGGGCCCCGGACCCCGGGACGGGCTGATGACAGGGCTCGTGCGGCGGACCGGCCGACCGGTCGGGCTGGTCCGGACGTCCATCGAGGTCGCCGTCGTCGCCGTCGGCTGGGTGCTCGGCGGCACCCTGGGCCTCGCGACGCTCGCGTACGCGCTGCTCATCGGGCCGATCGTGCACGCGCTGCTGCCCCGGCTGACGGTCGCGACCGAGCCCCGTGCGGCCGGCGACCGACCGGACCCGAATCCGGACCCGAATCCGGACCCGGACGCGCTCGGCGACGGGCCCGCCCCGGACGCGACCGCCCACCGCCCGGCGCCGCACGGCTGACCCGGACGCGACGACGCGCCCGGCACCGCGGGGGGTGACCGGACGCGTCGTCGTCGGGCGGCGGGCTCCCGCCGGCGGGTGGCTACGCGGGGCGCGTCTTCGGTGCACCCTCGGCGGTGCGGCCGGGGTCGTGCTCGACCGTGGTGCCCAGCACCTTGTCGATCCGGCCCATCAGCTTCGCGGGGATCGTCACGCCGGACGCGCCGACGTTGTCGACGACCTGCTCCGGCCGGGACGCCCCGACGATGGCCGCCGCGACGTTCGGGTTCTGCAGCACCCACGCCACCGCGAGCTGGGCCATCGTCAGGTCGAGCTCCTCGGCGATCGGCCGCAGGCCCTGCACGGCGGTGAGGATGTCCTGGGTCATGAAGCGCTCGATCATCTTGGCGCCACCCTTGGAGTCGGTGGCCCGCGACCCCTTGGGCAGGTCGCCGCCCGGCTGGTACTTGCCGGTGAGCACGCCCTGCGCGATCGGGGAGAACACGATCTGCGACATGCCGAGCTCGGCGGACGTCGGGACGACCTCGCCCTCGATGACCCGCCACAGCATGGAGTACTGCGGCTGGTTGGAGACGAGCTGGACGCCGAGGTCCTTCGCGAGCGCGTGGCCGGCGCGGATCTGCTCGGCCGTCCACTCGCTCACGCCGATGTAGAGCGCCTTGCCCTGCCGGACGACGTCGGCGAACGCCTGCATCGTCTCCTCGAGCGGCGTCTCGGTGTCGTACCGGTGCGCCTGGTAGAGGTCGACGTAGTCGGTCCGGAGCCGCTTCAGCGACCCGTCGATCGACTCGAGGATGTGCTTGCGGGAGAGGCCGACGTCGTTCGGCCCCTTCGGCCCGACCGGCCAGTACACCTTCGTGAGGATCTCGAGCGACTCGCGCCGCACGCCCTTGAGCGCCTTGCCGAGGACCTTCTCCGCCTTGGTGTTGGCGTACACGTCGGCGGTGTCGAACGTCGTGATGCCGGCGTCGAGCGCGGCGTGGACGCACGCGGTGGCGGCGTCGTTCTCGACCTGCGAGCCGTGCGTGAGCCAGTTGCCGTACGTGATCTCGGAGATCTTCAGCCCGGAGTCGCCCAGGTAGCGGTAGTTGACCATCCGCCGACCCTAAGCGGGCCGCCGGAGCCCGGCACCCGCGGCACCGCGTGGGCCCGCGCCGACCCCGACTGCGCCGGCCCTGACCGCGCCGGCTCCGACCGCGGCGGTCAGGCTCAGACCGGGTACTGGCCCCGCGCCACCTGCGGCTTGGGCAGGCGGGCCCGCCGGAGCTGGAACACCCGCAGGACCGCGTACATGGCGAGACCGCGCTGCTGGGCGTCGTCGCCGAACTTCGCGGCGAGCTTCTTGCGCAGCCCACGCCACATGAAGAAGGCGTCCACGATCGTGATGAGGACGATGAGGTACAGCGCCATGACGACGACCGTCGAGGCGACGACGTTGCGCGAGAACAGCAGCGTCAGCAGGACGAACACCATGGCGACCGGCAGGAAGAACTCGCCGAGGTTCCACCGGGCGTCGACGTGGTCGCGGATGTACCGGCGCACGGGGCCGCGGTCCTTGACCGGCAGGTAGCGCTCGTCGCCGGTCTGCATCGCCTTGAACTGGCGGTCGCGCTCGGCGCGGGCGGCGACGCTTGGCCGTCTTGGCGGCGGCCTTGCGGTCGGTCGGGACCAGCGGGCGCTTGTTCGCGGCCTCCGCTGCGCGCCGCTTGGGCGTCGGGCGCCCCTTGCCGGCGCCGACGAGGCCCGGGACCGGCTCCTCGGGAGCGGTGGCGGGCGGGACGACGTCGGACTGCTTGCGCGAGAACACCCGTCCAGGGTAGTCGAGCCGGCCGGTACCGTGGACGCCCGTGACCGACGCGACCACCGCCGAGACCGTGACCGCCCCCGACCCCGCAGGCGTCGACCGCTGGCGCCGACGGGTCGCCGCCGAGTGGCCCGGTCTGCGGGCCGATCTCGAGGCGCTGGTCCGGATCCCGAGCGTCTCCAACGCCGGCCTTCGACCAGGCGCACGTGCGCGCGAGCGCCGACGCCGTCGCGGCCCTGCTCGCCGGCGCCGGGCTGCCGGACGTCCGGGTCCTCACGGTGACCGGGCCGGACGGCCGCGAGGGCGCCCCGGCCGTCGTCGCGCGGCGCCCGGCCGCACCGGGCGCCCGGACCGTGCTGCTGTACGCCCACCACGACGTGCAGCCGCCCGGCGACGACGCGGACTGGGACACCGACCCGTTCGAGCCCGACCGAGCGCGACGGCCGCCTGTACGGGCGCGGCGCCGCGGACGACAAGGCGGGCGTCATCGCCCACGTCGGCGCGCTGCGCGTGCTCGGTGAGCACCTGGCCGAGCTCGGGCTGGGCGTGACGGTCTTCGTCGAGGGCGAGGAGGAGGTCGGGTCGCCGACCTTCGCGCGCGTTCCTGTCGACCTACCGCGACCTGCTCGCGGCCGACGTCATCGTCGTCGCCGACTCGTCGAACTGGCGCGTCGGCGTCCCGGCGCTGACGACGTCGCTGCGCGGCCTGGTCGACCTCGAGGTCGAGGTCGCCGTCCTCGAGCACGCCGTGCACTCCGGCATGTACGGCGGGCCGGTGCTCGACGCGCTCACCCTGCTGGCCCGGCTGATCGCCACCCTGCACGACGACGCCGGCGACGTCGCCGTCGCGGGCCTCGTCTCGCGCGCCCGACCCGACGGTGGACCTGGACGAGGCAGACCTGCGGGCCGACGCCGCCGTCGTCCACGGCGTGCGCCTGGCCGGGACGCGGCCCGATCACGGCCCGGCTGTGGACGCGGCCGGCGCTCGTCCGTCATCGGCATCGACGCGCCGAGCGTGGCGCGGGCGTCCAACACGATCACCCCGCGCGCGACCGCCAAGCTGTCGCTGCGGATCGCGCCGGGTCAGGACCCGGCCGAGGCCCTCGCCGCCCTGCGCGCCCACCTCCTCGACCACGCGCCGTTCGGCGCGCGGGTCACCGTGACCGACGGCGAGCTGGGCAAGCCGTTCCAGGCGCCGGTCGACTCGGCCGCGATGCGCGCCGCCCGACGGGCGTTCGAGGGCGCCTGGGGGACGCCGCCGGTCGACATCGGCGTCGGCGGGTCGATCCCGTTCATCGCCGACCTGCTCGAGGAGTTCCCCGACGCCGCGATCCTCGTCACCGGCGTGGAGGACCCGGACTCGCGCGCTCACGGTGCGAACGAGTCGGTCCACCTCGCCGAGCTCGAGCGGGTCGTGCTCGCCGAGGCGCTGCTGCTCGTGGACCTGGGCGGCGCCTGAGCGCGCCGGCCCTGGATCCCGGGGTCGAGGTCGCGCGTCAGACCGGGGGAGCGGGGTCGTACTGGATCGCGCGGCGCACCTCGCGCGCGACGTCGGCGCTCTCCAGCCGCGCCACCAGGTGCAGCGCCATGTCGATGCCCGGCGGAGACGCCGGCCGCCGTGACCACGTCGCCGTCGTCGACGAAGCGGGCCTCGGTGTCGGCGGCGACGCTCGGGTCGATCTCGGCGAGCTCGTCGAACGCACCCCAGTGCGTCGTCGCGGGCCGCCCGGCGAGCAGCCCTGCCGCCGCGAGGACGAGCGCCCCGGTGCACACGCTCGCGACGAGCGGGACCCGCGCGCGCATCGCGCGCACCCAGGCGAGGTGCTCGTGGTCGCGCGACGAGCCGGCGCGTGCCCTGGCCCCCGGGGTAGACCAGCACGTGCAGCGTGCCCGACGTCGTCGGCGGACGCGTCCGGCACGATCCGCAGGCCCTTGGCCAGCCGGACGCCGGCGCCGTCGGCGGAGAACGTCAGGACCTCGGGCCGCAGGTCCGACAGCCGCGCCCACGCGGCGAGGACCTCCCACGGGCCGACGACGTCGAGCTCCTCGGCGTCGTCGAACACGAACACCCCGACCCGCAGCGCGCTGCCCGTGGCCATCCGTCCGCCTCCTCGCGCACGTCCGGGGCCCCGGGTGGGCGGCACCCGGGTGCGCCTCTCGGCGATGCTCCCACCGGAGGCGGCGCGCGGTCCGGCGGGGGCGGGCGAGCCGTTCGGCCGGACCGCGACCGCGGCGGTGTGCCAGGATCCGCGCGTGCGCGTCCTGGTGGCCCCCGACTCCTTCGGCGGCACGCTGTCCGCGCCCGGCGGCGGCGTCGCGCGATCGCCGACGGGCTGGCGGCGCGCGGCCCCGGCCGACGACGTCCGTCCGTGCCCCCTGACCGACGGCGGCCCGGGCTTCGTCGAGACGCTGCGGGCGACCCTCGGCGGCGAGCTGCTCTCGGCGACCGTCCGGTCGCCGCTCGGCGAGCCGGTGCCGGCGACCGTGCTCCTGGTGACCGACGACGCGGCGTCCGGACCGCCTACGTCGAGTCGACCCAGGCCACCGGCCTCGCCGCTCGTCCCCGCCGACCGCCGCGACCCGACCCGCACCTCGTCCGCGGGCGTCGGCGACGCTGCTGCGCCCTCGCGCTGCGACACCGGCGCCCGGCGCGTCGTCGTCGGCGTCGGGGAGGGCGCGAGCGCACGACGCCGGCGCCGGGATGCTCGCCGCGCTCGGCGTCGGGGCGGGGGGCGTGCGGGCCGGACCGCCCGGCCGCCGGCAGCTGCCGGTCCGCTGACCGGCGGCGGCGGCGGGCTGGCGGGCGTGACGCCGGACGACCTCGGCCGGCCTGCGACCGGGTCCGGGCCCGGCTGGGCCGGGCGTCGAGCTGCGTGGCCGCGTGCGCCGTCGACCTGCCGCTGCTCGGGCTGCACGGCGCCAGCGCCGCGGCCGCGGGCCCGCGGCGCGTCGCCGGAGCAGGCGCAGGACCTCGAGCGCGCGTTCGGGCACGTCGCGCACGTGGCCGTCGCGGCGCTCGGGCTCGGCGCCGTCCCGCCCGACCTGCTCGCCGCCGCCCGACGCCACGCACGCCGGTCGCGCGGCTCGCGGGCCGCCCGGCGCGGGCGCCGGCGGGGGACTGGGCTTCGGGCTCGCGCTGCTCGGCGCGCGGCGTGCTGCCCGGGGCGCGGTCGTCGCCGACGTGCTGGTCTGCCGCGCCGCCTGGCCGACGTCGACCTCGTCGTCACCGGCGAGGGGCGGCTCGACTGGCGCTCGCTGCACGACCGCGTGTGCGCCGTCGTCGCGCGGCGCGCTCGCGGCGGGCATCCCGACCGTGGTCCTCGCCGGACGCGTCGAGGCCGGCCGGCGTGAGCTCGCGGCCGCCGGGATCGCCGCGGCCTACGCGGTCGAGGACGGGACGGCAGCCGCGTCCCGGCGCGGACGACCGACCCCGCCGTGCGGCTCGCCGCGGACCGCGCGGACCCGCGTCGCCGCCCGCGCCTGGTCGCCGTCGCACGCACCTGGTCGCGCTGAGCCCCGCCCGTCGGCTCGGGCGCCGCAGGTCGCGGCCACGTGGCGACGCCGCGACCCGGCCGCACGCGGGACGTACGCTGGGCGGGAACAACCAGCACGGTGTGACGGTGTTGACACCGGCGACCCACACACGGACACCCGTGTCGACCGCACCGCCCCGAGACCTGCGGAGTGAGCATGAGCGAGACCACCCAGACCGCGACGCACGGCGTCGTCCTCACCGACTTCGCTGCCGGGAAGGTCCGCAGCCTGCTGGAGCAGGAGGGCCGCGACGACCTGCGCCTGCGGGTGGCCGTGCAGCCCGGCGGCTGCTCCGGCCTCATCTACCAGCTCTACTTCGACGAGCGCGTGCTCGACGGCGACGCGCTGCGCGACTACGACGGCGTCGAGGTCGTGGTCGACAAGATGAGCGTCCCGTACCTCGAGGGCGCGACGATCGACTTCGCGGACACGATCGAGAAGCAGGGCTTCACGATCGACAACCCGAACGCCGGCAGCTCCTGCGCCTGCGGCGGCTCGTTCGCCTGATCCACCCGGTCGACGATCGTCGACCTCTGCACGACCCCGAGGGGCCCGGTACCGCTGGTCGGTACCGGGCCCCTCGTCCGTCCCGACGCGGTCCCGGCCCGGTTCTCAAGCGTGTCGTCGCTCACGACCCCGCCGGTGCCTGCGCGTTCCCGCGACGCACCCGGATCGTCCCGGGCAGCGCCCGCCGCCGCCTGCCACCGGGCGCCCCGGCCGCAACCGGGCGCGGAGAGGCACGATGACGTGCCGGTCGACCGCTGCGCCCCGCGCGGCTGGGACGTCCCCGGCGGTCCGGGCGCGCTAACGCTGACCGGCGTCGAGGACGAAGGTCCCGGACCAGTGCCAGGCCGACGGCCGGGATGCTGCCGGACGTGACGTGAAAGGCCACCCTTGCGCTCGCACACCACCCGCTCGAACCGGCGACCGGCCCGCGCCGCCGTCGCGCTGGCCACGGCCGTCGCCCTGCTGGCGACCGGCTGCTCGGCCGAGGCGCAGCGTGGCTTCCTGCCCGGTTACGAGGACGGCCAGGTCACCAACCAGACCGAGCGCATCACCGACCTGTGGGTCGGGTCGTGGATCGCCGCGCTCGTCGTCGGCCTCCTCACCTGGGGCCTGATGCTCTGGTGCGTCGACGGTCTACCGGAAGCGGAAGTCCGACGACACCCTCCCGGTGCAGCTGCGCTACCACGTGCCGCTCGAGATCACCTACGTCGTGCTGCCGGTCATCCTGGTCGGGGTGCTGTTCTTCTACACCGCGCGCGACATCACGCGCGATCGAGGACGTGACCACGGCCGAGCCCGGACCTCACCGTGCAGGTGGTCGGCAAGCAGTGGAGCTGGGACTTCAACTACCTCGACGAGGACGTCTACGAGACCGGGGTGCACGCGCAGGACGTCGGCTGCCGAGGACAGCTTCGACCAGCTGCCCGACGCTGTACCTGCCGGTCGACGAGCGGGTGGAGTTCTCCTCGACGCACGCGACGTCATCCACTCGTTCTGGGTCCCGGCCTTCCTCTACAAGAAGGACATGATCCCGGGGCGCACGAACATGCTTCCAGGTCATCCCCGACGCGTGAGGGCGTCTACGCCGGCAAGTGCGCCGAGTTCTGCGGCGAGGAGCACTCGTCCATGCTGTTCAACGTCGCGGTCGTCTCGCGCGAGGAGTTCGACGCCCAGATGGACGACCTGCGCGAGCGGGGCCAGACCGGCGCGCTCGGGCGTCGAGCTGAACCGGAACCAGAGCGGGACCAGCGAAGCCCCGGGAACCCAGAGGAACGAGAACTGACATGGCGACCGACACCGCTCCCTCGGCAGCCACGTCGAGCCGCCGATCCCGGGTCTGGCGCCGCAGCGGCAGACGCTCGGCCGGACCGTGGTCAAGTGGATCACCTCGACCGACCACAAGACGATCGGGTACCTGTACCTGATCTCGTCGTTCATCTTCTTCATGATCGGCGGCCTCATGGCGCTGGTCATCCGCGCCGAGCTGTTCGACGCCCGGGCATCGACATCGTGCAGAGCAAGGAGCAGTACAACCAGCTCTTCACGATGCACGGCACGATCATGCTGCTGCTGTTCGCGACGCCGCTGTTCGCCGGCTTCGCGAACGTGATCATGCCGCTGCAGATCGGCGCGCCCGACGTCGCCTTCCCGCGGCTGAACATGTTCGCGTACTGGCTGTACCTGTTCGGTGGGCTCATCGCCGTGCGCCGGGTTCTTCACCCCGCAGGGCGCCGCGTCGTTCGGCTGGTTCGCCTACGCGCCGCTGTCGAACACGACGTTCACACCGGGGCTCGGTGGAGACCTGTGGGTGTTCGGGCTCGCCCTGGCCGGCTTCGGGACGATCCTCGGCTCCGTCAACTTCATCACCACGATCGTCACGATGCGCGCGCCCGGCATGACGATGTTCCGGATGCCGATCTTCACCTGGAACACCCTGGTCACCAGCCTCCTGGTGATCATGGCGTTCCCGCCGCTGGCCGCCGCGCTGTTCGCGCTCGGCGCGGACCGTCGCCTCGACGCGCAGGTGTTCAACCCGGAGAACGGCGGCGCCATCCTCTGGCAGCACCTGTTCTGGTTCTTCGGGCACCCCGAGGTCTACATCATCGCGCTGCCGTTCTTCGGCATCGTCTCCGAGATCTTCCCGGTCTTCAGCCGCAAGCCGCTGTTCGGCTACAAGGGCATCGTCTACGCGACCATCGCGATCGCCGCGCTCTCGGTCACGGTGTGGGCGCACCACATGTACCCGACCGGCGCGGTCCTGCTGCCGTTCTTCGCGGTCATGACGATGCTCATCGCGGTGCCGACCGGCGTGAAGTTCTTCAACTGGATCGGCACGATGTGGCGCGGGAAGATCACCTTCGAGACGCCGATGCTCTGGTCGATCGGCTTCCTCGTGACGTTCCTCTTCGGTGGCCTGACCGGGCATCATCCTGTCCAGCCCGCCGCTGGACTTCCACGTCACCGACACCTACTTCGTGGTGGCGCACTTCCACTACGTGGTGTTCGGCACCGTGGTGTTCGCGATGTTCGCCGGCTTCTACTTCTGGTGGCCGAAGTTCACCGGCCGGATGCTGCGACGAGCGCCTGGGCAAGATCCACTTCTGGATGCTGTTCGTCGGCTTCCACATGACGTTCCTCATCCAGCACTGGCTCGGCGTCGTCGGCATGCCCCGCCGGTACGCGGACTACGCGCCCGAGGACGGCTTCACCTGGATGAACCAGGTCTCGACCGTCGGCTCGTTCCTGCTCGCCGCGTCGACGCTGCCGTTCCTCTGGAACGTCTACGTCACGTGGCGCAAGGCCGCCGCAGGTCGACGGTGGACGACCCGTGGGGCTTCTCCAACTCGCTCGAGTGGGCCACGAGCTGCCCGCCGCCGCGGCACAACTTCACGTCGCTGCCGCGGATCCGGTCCGAGCGCCCCGCGTTCGACCTGCACCACCCGGAGGTCGCGGCGATGGACTTCGCGACGCCGGACCAGGGCTTCTTCGACTGGGAGTCCGACCACGGGGGTCAGCGCGAGCAGGCGCAGCGAGCGTCTGGCGACCGGGACCGGCGAGCCCGAGCAGGCCGCCCAGGGCGTCGTCGGTGACGGCGTGCGCCCGGACGACACGGAGGGACGTCAGCGATGAAGACCGAGGCGAAGACCTTCCTCTACCTCGTGCCGTGGTTCGTCGCTGGTCGGCGTCATCTACGGCTTCTGGAGCGGCTGGGAGCCCGTCGGCTCGCTCGGCATCCTGCTCGTCGCCGGCCTGGCGCTCATGATCGGCGCGCTACTTCGCCGTGCTGGTGCGCCGCATCGACGCGCGGCCCGGAGGACGACCCGGACGGCAACATCGAGGAGGGCGCCGGCGACCAGGGCGTCTACAGCCCGTGGAGCTGGTGGCCGCTGGCCATCGCGGCCATCGGCCGCCATCGTGTTCCTCGGCCTCGCGATCGGCTGGTGGATGGTCTACGTCGGCGTCGGCGCTCGGCATGGTCGCGCTGGTCGGGCTGGGTCTTCGAGTTCTCCCGCGGGCAGCACGCCCACTGAGGCGTCGCCCGCACGCGTCGACGGCGCCCGCTCCCGGACCTCCGGGGGCGGGCGCCGTCGTCCGTCGTGGGTCGTCGCGCACGACGGCGTGAGGGCGGAGCCGGCAGCGCGCCTCGCAGGCCTCTGTCAGGGCGCCTCTGCGGCCCCCTGGGCGGCTCACGGTGCCCGGCGCGGGGCCCCAGCGCCCGAGCGAGCCCCACGGCGCGGCGGCGGACGGCAGGTCCACCCGTCCACGCACGACGCAGCGCCGGTGCCCCGTGAAGGGGCAACCGGCGCTGCGGGGTCGTGCTGAGGTCCAGCGGTGCGACCGGGGCGGCCGTGACCGCCGGGATGGCGGTCAGGCCGGGACGATGAGGCCCGACGTCTGGGTGCGCGCACGCGCGAGGCGCTCGGCGACGTCGGCCCAGTTGACGATGTTCCACCAGGCCTTGACGTAGTCGGCCTTGACGTTGACGTAGTCGAGGTAGAAGGCGTGCTCCCACATGTCGAGCATGAGCACCGGCACGAGGCCGAGGGCGATGTTGCTCTGCTGGTCGTACATCTGCACGACGACGAGCTTCTGCCCGATGGAGTCCCAGGCCAGCACCGCCCAGCCGGAGCCCTGGATGCCGAGCGCGACGGCGGCGAAGTGCTTCTGGAACGCCTCGAAGGAGCCGAAGTGCTCGTCGATCGCCGCGGCGAGCTCGCCGTCGGGCTCGCCGCCGCCGTCGGGGGACGAGGTTCTTCCAGAACACCGAGTGGTTGATGTGACCACCGAGGTTGAAGGCGAGGTTCTTCTCGTGCAGGTTGACGGCGTCGAAGGACGCCCTTCTCGCGGGCCTCGGCGAGCTTCTCGAGCGCGGTGTTGGCGCCGGCGACGTAGGCCGCGTGGTGCTTGTCGTGGTGCAGCTCCATGATCCGGCCCGAGATGTGCGGCTCGAGCGCCGCGTAGTCGTAGGGCAGGTCCGGGAGGGTGTACTCGGCCATGCATGAGTGTACCTCTCGTCGGGCCGCACGGGCGTGCGGCGTCGAACATGCGGTCGTCGCCACCGCCGCGCGCCGGCGGTGGCGACGACCCGGTCAGCTCCCTGCGACGCCGGTCAGCGTCGCACGTCGGGAGCCGAGCCGTCCTCGGGCTCCGCGAGCAGACGCCCGCCGCCGGTCGCGGAGCCCTCGAGCCTCGCGGACGGGCGTCGTCGTGGCCGGCCTCGAGGGCGTCGTGCTCGCCGTGCGAGTGCGCCGCGGCGAGCTCGGCCGGGGTGACGGGCTCGACCCGGTCCTCGAAGAAGACCCGGGACAGGCGCTGCCGCACCCGGTCGGCGCGGTAGCCCTTGCGGCGCACCCCGCGCGAGTCCACCGGCCCGGCGATCTCCAGCGGACGCTCGGGCTCGTAGCCGACCCGCAGCCAGCGCTCGTGCTCGTCGAGCGGCTTGTGGACCTCGATGTACTCGCCGTGCGCGAACCGGACGATGCGCCCGGTCTCGTGCCCGTGCAGCACCAGCTCGCGGTCCTTGCGCTGCAGGCCCAGGCAGATCCGCTTCGTGATCCAGAACGCGAAGATCGGCGCCGACGAAGAACAGGAAGCGGAAGACCCGGATGAGGTCGTTGAGCGACAGGAAGAAGTGCGCGGCGATGAGGTCGTTCGACCCGGCCAGGACGAGGATGAAGAAGGCCGTGAGGATCGCGACACCGAACGCGGTGCGGAACGGGCGGTTGCGCGGGCGGTCGAGCACGTGGTGCTCGCGCTTGTCGCCCGTCGCGAACGGCCTCGATGAACGGGTAGGCGCCAGCAGCCGTGAACAGGATGCCGGGGATGACCACCGCCGGGATGAGCACGTTGAGCGACAGCGTGAACCCGCCGATGACCCACTCCGTGCCCTGGCCGGGCATCGAGTCGCAGCGAGCCCTCGAGGAAGAGCATGTACCAGTCCGGCTGGGCGCCGGCGGACACCGGGGACGGGTCGTACGGCCCGTAGTTCCAGACCGGGTTGATCGTCATCGTGGCGCGCCATCAGCACGATGACGCCGAAGACGATGAAGAAGAAGCCACCGGCCTTCGCCACGTACACCGGGCAGCAGCGGGTAGCCCGACGACGTTCTTGTTCGGTCCGGCCGCGAGCCCGGGTACTGGGTGTGCTTGTGCAGGACGACCAGGAACAGGTGCACGCGCGATCAGCGCCAGGATCATGCCCGGGACCAGCAGGATGTGGACGCGTGAACAGGCGCGGGACGATGTCCGTGGCCCGGGAACTCGCCGCCGAAGATGAAGTACGACATGTAGCTGCCGATGATCGGGATCGACCGTGATGACGCCGTCGGTGATGCGCAGGCCGTTGCCGGAGAGCACGTCGTCGGGCAGCGAGTAGCCGGAGAAGCCGGCGGCGAGGCCCAGGATCATCAGCGATGAAGCCGACGATCCAGTTGAGCTCACGCGGCTTGCGGAACGCGCCGGTGAAGAACACGCGCATCATGTGCGTGACGATCGACGCCATGAAGATCAGCGCCGCCCAGTGGTGGATCTGCCGCATGAGCAGACCGCCGCGCACCTCGAACGACAGCCGCAGCGTCGAGGCGAACGCCTCGGACATCTCGACGCCGTGCATCGCTGGCCGCAGCGGGCCCTCGTAGTGCGTCTCGGCCATGCTCGGCACGAAGAACAGCGTGAGGAAGACGCCGGAGATCGAGCAGGACGACGAAGCGAGTAGAGGGCGATCTCGCCCAGCAGGAAGGACCAGTGGTCCGGGAAGACCTTGCGCGCGAACGTCCTTGACCGCCGCGCCGATCGCCGGTGCGCTGGTCGAGGTAGTCGCGCGCCGGCGCCGCGCGCGCCGCGCTCGATGGTCGTGGTCTCACTTCAGACGCTCCCAGAAGCTCGGGCCGATCGGTTCGTCGAAGTCGCTCTGCGCGACCAGGTAGCCCTCGTCGTCGACGGTGATCGGCAGCTGCGGCAGGGGGCGGTTGGCCGGGCCGAAGACGACCTTCGCGCCGTCGGCGAGGTCGAACGTCGACTGGTGGCACGGGCACAGCAGGTGGTGGGTCTGCTGCTCGTAGAGCGCCACCGGGCACCCCACGTGCGTGCAGACCTTCGAGTAGGCGACGATCCCCTCGTAGCGACCAGCCTCTGCGCTCCTCGGCGCTCGTTGAGGTCGCGCGGGTCGATGCGGACCATGAGCGACGATCGCCTTGGCCTTCTCGTCGAGGGGTGCTCGGCCTCCTCGAGGTCCTCGGGGATGACGTGGAAGACCGAGCCGATGGTGACGTCGGCGGCCCGGATCGGGCGGCCCGACGGGTCGATCGCGAGCCGCACGCCCTCGCTTCCAGATCGTGTGCTTGAACTTGGAGATGTCCCAGTCCTCGCCGACGTCGCCGATGAGCGGGACGGCGACGCGCGAGCGGGAGCGAGCGCCAGGGCGCCGAGAACATGGCGCCCTTGAGGACGCCGCGGCGGCCGACGATGCCGAGTCGTCGAGGCCGTCCTTGAGGTTCTGGACGGCGCCCGCGCGGGTCTCGTCGTGCGCCGCGAGGCTGTGCCGCTCGTCGATCGCGCTCGTGGTCGTTCATGAGCGTCTTGGCCCAGTGGACGCCGCGCGACGCCGATGCCGAACATGCCGAGGAACGAGGCCGAGGCCGAGCAGCAGGTTCGACAGCCGCATCGCTGGCGACCGTCTCGCCCGGCGGGACGAGCGACGTAGCGCGACGAGGAAGCCGATGGTGCCGAGGATCGAGAGCGCCGAACAGCAGCGACGACCTGGCGCTCGGCCCGCTTGGCGGCCGCCGGGTCGATGTCGGACTGGCGCGGGCGGTGCGGGCCGCAGGCCCGGGTCGGCGAACCGCTCCGGGCAGGCCGGCGCCGGCGCCGGGGCGCGGTGACGTCCGTGCGGCCGGGTGTCTGGCTCGCTCACGAGGACTTGGCTCCGATCCAGACGCTGCGGCGATGAGCAGGCCGATGCCGACGACCCAGACCCACAGGCCCTCGGTCACCGGGCCGAGCGACGCCGAGCTCGGCACCGCCGGGGCTGCCGTCGCGCTGCGCGACGAGGTACGCGATGATGTCGCGCTTCTCCTCGGGCGTGATGTTCGCGTCGTTGAAGACCGGCATCGACTGCGGACCGGTGAGCATGGCCTCGTAGATGACCGTCGGGCGTGCTGTCCCACAGCGACGGGCGCGTACTTGCCCTCCGACAGCGCGCCGCCGGCGCCGACGGCGTTGTGGCACATCGCGCAGTTGGTCCGGAAGAGCTCCATGCCGTTGGCCGGGTCGCCCTGCGCGGGGTCGACCTGCTCCTCGGTGGGGATCGCCGGCCCGGGCCCGAGCGAGGCGACGTAGGCCGCCAGGGCCGCGGTCTGCTCCTCGGTGAACTGCGGCGGCTTGGCCAGCGCCTGCGGGCCGTTGGCCTGCATCGGCATGCGGCCGGTGCCGACCTGGAAGTCGACGGACGCGGCGCCGACGCCGATCAGCGACGGCGCGTCCTGCGGTGCCCTCGGCGTTCATGCCGTGGCAGGTGGCGCAGTTGCGCCTGGAAGAGCTGCGGAGCCGGTCTCGATGTCGCTCTGCGCGTGGCCTCGGCCGCTCCGGCCGGGCTCGGCGCGAGCGCGGCGTACAGGCCGCCGGTGACCAGCAGCGCCAGCAGGAGCAGCACGACCGGCGCGACCGGTGGTGCCTGCGGGCTGCAAGTGCCTTCACGGATGGGTCCTCGTCTCGCGGATCGGGGAGAGCTGGGTGGAACGGGTGCGGCGTGCCGGTCGGCCGGGAGGCCGGCGCGGTCACTGGCAGCAGGTAGATGACCGCGAACAGCGCGATCCAGACCACGTCGACGAAGTGCCAGTAGTACGACACGACGATCGCGGTGGTGGCCTCGTGGTGACCGAAGCGCTTGGCGCCGAAGGAGCGACCCAGCACGAAGAGGAAGGCGATCAGCCCGCCGATGACGTGCAGGCCGTGGAAGCCGGTCGTCAGGTAGAAGACCGAGCCGTACGGGCTCGAGGCGATCGTCAGGCCCTCGCGGACCAGCTCGGCGTACTCGTAGAGCTGGCCGCCGATGAAGAACGCGCCCATGAGGTAGGTCAGCGTCATCCACTCGTTCATGCCCCACTGCGCGCACGGCGAGCAGCGAGCCGGTCCGGCGCGGCTGGAAGCGCTCGGCCGCCCACACGCCCATCTGGCAGGTCACCGAGGACAGCACCAGCACGGTCGTGTTCACGGCGGAGAACGGGATGTTGAGCAGCTCGGTCTGCTCCGCCCACTCCTCGGGCACCTGCGAGCGGAGCGTGAAGTACATCGCGAACAGGCCGGCGAAGAACATGAGCTCGCTGGCCAGCCACACGATCGTGCCGACCGACACCGGGTTGGGCCGGTTCACGCTCACGTGGACGGAGGTGCTGGAGGCAGCCGTTGCAGTCGACACGTCGCCCATTATGGGGGAGAACCCGTGAGGACGGCGTCCCAGAGAGCGTCGTGCGCCGTGGCAGGTGAATGTCACATCGTCATCTGCATCCGGCGACGGGCACGCGTTCCGTAGTACGAGCAGGAGTCCGGCCACCGTCGCCCGGCGCCGGTCCCGCAGCGTCGTCCGCGCCCGCGCGCGCCCGCGTGGCCGCTGCCTCCGCGCCGAGCCCCGCACGCCGCGGTCGCGCCGACCGTGCCAAGATGCCCGGCGGAGACCGACGACGAGCGGATGGGACCGGGCATGACCACCGAGCTCAGCAGCTGCGACCGGCGGCGCGGGCGCGACGGGGCGCGCAGCGGCCCGCGTCCTGCTCTACAGCGACGACGTCGACACGCGCGCGCAGGTGCGGCTCGCGCGTCGGACGCCGGCCTGGCCGAGGGTGCGCCCGACATCGACGTGGATCGAGACCGCCACGCACGCCGCGGTGGTCGGCAGCGGCCGACGCCGGCGACCTCGACCTGCTCGATCCTCGACGGCGAGGCGGCGAAGTCCGGCGGGATGGGGCTGTGCCGCCAGCTCAAGCACGAGGTGTTCGACTGCCCGCCCGTGCTCGTGCTGACCGGCCGCGCCGCAGGACGCCTGGCTCGCGTCGTGGTCGCTCGCCGACGCCGTGCTCGCGCACCCGCTCGACCCGGTCGAGCTCCAGCGGGTCGTCGCGGGCCTGGTCACGGCGCGGATCGCGCGCGGATGACGTCGCCGACCTGGTCCGACGTCCTGACCGCGCTCGTCGGCGGGCGCGACCTCACCGCCGGCGCAGACGTCATGGGCGATGGGCGAGGTCATGGGCGGCAGGGCGTCGCCCGCGCGCCTCGCCGCGTTCCTCGTCGCGCTGCGGTCCAAGGGCGAGACGGTCGCAGGAGCTCACCGCGCTGGCCGACACGATGCTGGCGCACGCCGTGCGGATCGAGGTGCCCGGCCGGACGGTCGACCTCGTCGGGACCGGCGGGGACCGCGCGCACACGGTGAACATCTCGACGATGGCGGCGCTCGTGGTCGCCGGGCACCGGGACGACCGTGGTCAAGCACGGCAACCGGGCGGCGTCGTCGTCGTCCGGTTCGGCGGACGTCCTCGAGGCGCTCGGGATCCGGCTCGACCAGCCGGTGGAGCGGGTCGCCGCGATCGCGCGCGAGGTCGGGCATCACGTTCTGCTTCGCCGGGATGTTCCACCCGTCGATGCGGCACGCGGCGGCCGTCCGGCGCGAGCTGGGCATCGCGACCGCGTTCAACTTCCTCGGCCCGCTGACCAACCCGGCGCGCCGGCCGCGACCGCGGTCGGGGTGTCGGACGCGCGGATGGCGCCGCTCATGGCCGGGGTGTTCGCGGCCCGCGGGCACCGACGCGCTGGTCTTCCGCGGCGAGGACGGCCTCGACGAGCTCGCCCCGACGGCCCGCTCGCGGGTCTGGGAGGTGCGCGACGGCGTCGTGACCGAGCAGCACGCTCGACTCGGTGGCCGACCTCGGGCTGCCGCCGGCGCACGATCGCGGACCTGCGCGGGGCGGACGCCGGCCTACAACGCCGACGTCGCCCGGCGCGTGCTCGACGGCGAGCGTGGCCCGGTGCGCGACGCCGTCCTGCTCAACGCGGCCGCGGCGCTGGTCGCCGACGGCACGTGGCACGGCGACCGGGTCGCTCGTGAGCGGCTGGGCGCGGCGCTGGACGTCGCCGCCCGCGCGGTCGACGACGGCGCGCCGCGGACGTGCTGGCGAGGCGACGCGCGGCGCGCGCCAGGTCGGACCCGACGGCGGGCGGCCGTCGCGACCGCTGCCTCGGCCGGGTCGGGCGGGTCGCGGCCGGGCGCGGCGGACCCGGCCGGCGCGTCCGGCGGCCGGCCGCCGGTCAGTCCTCCAGGCCGATGTCGAACGCCTGCTCGAGGTCGTGCCTGGAGTAGGTCGCGGAACGCGATGTAGGTCTGCGTGCGCAGCACGCCCTCGACCTTGCTCACCTTGTCGGCGATGACGTCGGCCAGCTCCTCGTGCTGGCGCACCCGGATCATCGCGATGAGGTCGACCTCGCCGGTCACCGAGTAGACCTCGCTGACGCCGGGCACCTCGGCGATCTCGGCGGCGACCTCCGGGATGCGCCCCGCGTCGACGTCGATCAGGACCATGGCAGTGAGCATCTGCGTCCCCTCTCGCCGGCCGTCACGCGACGACCGCGCCCATCATGCCGTTCGCTCCACCCGGGCCGGCGCTCCGCGCGGCGGTGGTCGTCGAGGCGGCCGGCGCGCCGCCACGGTCGACCGGCACGGTGATCGCTGCGGCCACGCACCGCCGGCTCGGACAGCTGGTCGTCCGACCCCTTCGGCCGGGCAGGCGCGCCGGGCACGTGACCGGACGAGCGGCGCGGCCGCCGCCGCGCGGGTCGGCGCCGTGCGTCCGAGGGTCGCGTCCGTTCGCGTGTCGGGCAGCGCAGGCCGCGGCGTCGGGCAGCAGGTCGGCGCGCGCGTCGGGCACCGGGTCGGGCGGGTCGGGCGGCCACGGTCGGCGGCCAGGGCGGCCGCGACCGCCTCGGCCACCCGCGACGGCTCGGTGAACGCCTGCGCGCCGACGCACGGCGAGCTCCGCGCCGGCGGGCAGCCCGGCGCGTGGTGCGCGTCGACGAGACGCACGCCGGGGGAGTCGAGCCACGCGAGCACGAGGTCGGCCTCCTCCGGGTGCGCCGCGGGAGCGGGCGCCACGGGCGCCGGCACGTGCTCGGCGGTGACCCGCAGCGACTCGATCGCCGGTCGGGGATCGTGCCGGGGCGCCACCGCCGCCGTGCCCGCGAGCCGTCCGTGCCGGACCAGCACGACCTCCCAGCCGCCGGTCTCCGTCCGCCGCGCGGCGACGAGCTCGGCGCACGCGGCGAGCGGGCGCCAGCCGCTGGGCCCGGGCGGCGCCGCGCAGGAACGTGTCGAGGCGGTCGCGGACGTCGCGCCGCCTCCTCGAAGCGCTCCTGGGCGATGAGCCGCGCGATCCGCTGCGGCGTGCGCGGCGAGGACCGGGCGGGGGTCGCCGGTCATGGCCGCCTCGACCGCGGGGACGGCGTCGGCCTCCAACGTCGGGGTGCGGCCGGGTGCCCGGGCGTGCGCCGGCAGAACGCGGTCTGCAGGGCCTCGACGGCGAGCACGGCGCCGGCGCGCGAGGTGAACGGGCCGATGTGCGGTCGTCCGGGCACGACCTCCCGGACGACCTGCAGCCGGGGTGCGGCGCCGCCGGTCAGCCGGACCCACGGCATCCGCTCGGGGAACCGCGAGCGACGGTTGTAGCGCGGGGAGTGCTGGGCGATGAGACGGAGCTCGCGCACCCGGCCTCGAGCGTGGTGGCGCAGACCACCGGGCGTCACCGCGTGTGCGACCCGGACCATCTCGGTCATCCGCCCGCGCTTCTCCGCGGCCGTGAAGTAGCTGCGCACCCGGGTGCGGATCGACGTCGACGTGCCCACGTAGAGCACCTCGTCGCCCGGGCCGTGGAACAGGTAGACGCCCGGGGCGTCCGGCAGGCCCGCGGCCAGGTGACGCTTGCGCCGCACGTCGGCCGGCACGGGGTCGCGTCGCGGTGGCGAGGTCCTCGAGGTGGGTGATCCCCAGCGGCGCGAGCCGGGCGAGGAGCGCGTGCAGGACGTCGACGGTCGCGCGGGCGTCGGACAGCGCGCGGTGGTCGGGCGTGACGGACGCCCGGAAGAGCGCCGCCAGGGTGCCGAGCTTGTGGTTGGGCGCCTCGTCGCGCAGGACGACGCGGCGCGCCAGGCGCACCGTGTCGACGCACCGCGTTGCCGGGCCACGGGTAGCCGCACGCCCGGGCGGCCGCCTTGAGGAAGCCCGACGTCGAACGGCGCGTTGTGCGCGACGAGCACCGATGCCGCGCGCGAACTCGAGGAAGGCCGGCAGCACCCCGTCGATCGACGGGCGCGGTGCTGACCATGCGGGTGGTGATCCCGGTCAGCGTCTGGATGAACGCGGGCACCGGGACGCCCGGGTTCACCAGCGTCTGGAACTCGCCGAGCACCTCGCCGCCGCGCACCTTCACGGCGCCGATCTCGGTGATCGCGTTGACGCCCGGGCGTCCCGCCGGTGGTCTCGAGGTCGACCACGACGAAGGTGACGTCCCACAGCGGTGTGCCGAGGTCGTCGAGGGTGGGCTGGACGGCGCGACCGGCGCCGGGGGCGCGCCGGGCGCCTGCGGGGGGTGTCGACCACGGACATGGGCCGGACGCTAACCCCGGGCACCGACACGGCCGCGCGGGCGCGCCGGCCTGGACACGGCGGTCCTGGCGTGCGGGTGCGAGCGCCGCCGCCGGCCGGCGTGTGGGTGGCGGTCCCTACCGTCGCGCGCCATGATGATCGACTGCGACAGCTGCACGGTCCGCGGTGCCGCGTGCACCGACTGCGTGGTGACCTTCCTGACCATCCCGGTCCGGCCGTCGGCCGGCCCGGCGGGGACGCTCGGTCCGACGGGGCGACGGCGCTCCGGCCGCTGACGGTGCTCGACGGCCCGACCGGTCCACCGTGGGCGCCGGCGCGGGAGCGGGCGCACGGGTGGACCTCGACGACGGCGAGCGCGCCGCTCTCGGCGTGCTCGCCGTCGTCCGGGCTCGTCCCGCCGCTCCGCATGGAGCGTGCGATGTGACCCGGCGGGTCGCGCCGGCCCGCCTCGCGCTCGCGGGCGAGACGACAGCTCGCTCGCGTCGGCCTGCGCCGCGCGGGCCTCGTGCCGGCTCGCCTCGTGCCGGCCCGCCTCGTGCCGGCCCGCCTCGTGCCGGCCGGCCCGGCGGTGGCGCGGTCCCCTCAGACGGTCGTCCCGCTCGGGGTCGGGCCCGTCGTACAGCGCGCTCGACCTCGGCCGCGAAGTCCTTGAGCACGACCGTTGCGCTTCACGCTGAGCTTCGGCGTGAGGTAGCCGTTGGCGATGGTGAGGTCGCCCTCGAGGATCCGGTACTTGCGGATCGACTCGGCCCGGGAGACCGCCTCGTTCGCCGTGGCGACCGCCTCGTCGAGCGCCGCGCGGACGGCGGGCGCCTTCCGCGCCGAGGCGACGTCCAGCGTCGGCAGGCCGTGCGCGGCGAGCCAGCCCGGCAGGCCCTCGGGGTCGAGCGTGACGAGCGCGCCGATGAAGGGCCGCCCGTCGCCGACGACGACGCACTGGCTGACCAGCGGGTGGGCGCGCAGCCGGTCCTCGAGGACGGCCGGGGCGACGTTCTTGCCGCCCGCGGTGACGATGATCTCCTTCTTGCGGCCGGTGATCCGCAGGAAGCCGTCGTCGTCGAGCGACGCCGAGGTCACCGGTGCGGAACCAGCCGTCGTCGAACGCCTCGGCGGTCGCGGCCGGGTTCTGGTGGTAGCCGGCGAACACGTGGCGGCCCTGGATCTCGATCTCGCCGTCCGGCGGCGATCCGGACCGCCGTGCCCGGCAGCGGCGGGCCGACGGTGCCGATCTTCGTCCGGTCGGGCAGGTTGACGGTCGCCGGCGCGGTGGTCTCGGTCAGCCCGTAGCCCTCGAGCACCTTGAGCCCGACGCCGCGGTAGAAGTGGCCCGAGCCGCTCACCGAGCGGGCGCGCCGCCCGAGATCGCCCACTCCGACCTGACCGCCGAGGGCGGCGCGCAGCTTGGACAGCACGAGCACGTCGGCGACCTTGTGCTGCAGCCGCAGGGCCAGGCTCGGCCCGGACGGCGTGTCCAGCGCCCGGGAGTACGCGATCGCGGCGCTCGGCGGCCCAGTGGAAGATCTTCCCCTTGCCGCCCGCGACGGCCTTCTGCTCGCTCGAGTTGTAGACCTTCTCGAACACGCGGGGGACGGAGAGGATGAACGTCGGCCGGAACGTCGCCGAGGTCCGGCAGCAGGTCCTTGGTGTCCGGCGTGTGCCCGATGGTCGCACCGCGCCGCGATCGACGAGCACCTCGACGAAGCGCGCGAACACGTGCGCCAGCGGCATGAACAGCAGGGTGCGCGCGCCCGGGCGTCGCGACCACCTCGTGCAGGCCCTTCGACCGCGTTCACGGTCAGCGACGTAGAAGTTGCCGGTGCGTCAGCGTCGCGCCCTTCGGGCGGCCGGTGGTGCCCGAGGTGTAGATGATCGTCGCGACGTCGGCCAGGTCCGCGAGGCCGCGGCGGCGGCCGATCTCGTCGTCGCCCACGTCGCGCGCCCTCGGTCGCGAGCGCGTCGACGCGCGCCGTCGTCGATCGACCAGCACCTCGCGCAGCGTCGGGCAGCGTCGGCGCGGACCTCGTCGACGACGGCGGCGTGCGTCGTCGGTCTCGACGAACAGCAGGGACACGCCGGCGTCGGTGAGGATCCAGTGCGACCTGCTCGGCCGACGAGGTCTCGTACAGCGGGACGGGCACCGCGCCGGCGGCCCAGATCGCCCAGTCGAGCAGCGTCCACTCGTAGCGGGTGCGGGACATGATGCCGACGCGGTCGCCCGGGCTGGACCCCGCGGGCGACCAGGCCCTTGGCGGCGGCCACCACGTCGGCGTCGAACTCGCCGGCCGTCATCGACGCGTCCAGGCCGTGCCGTCCGGCGGCCTGCGCTCGACCAGCGGCCGGTCGGGCAGCGAGCGCGACCCGCTCCGCGAGCAGGTCGTTGAGGTTGTGAGAGGGGTCCACGCTCCACGAGCAGAGGGGTGTGGATCTCGTCCATGCTGGCTCCATTGTCAGTACGGCTGAAAGGTGCCACGACAGTAGACGCCGGGCCCATCGTGCTCACGCCGCGACGCACCGTGTAGCTTCGACGCGGTTCACCCCTACGCCGGACGCCCAGCGCACCGGGTCGGGCGATCCGCGTAGGTTGACCGCGGCGCCAGCAGGCCGCCGTGCACCCGAGCACGAGGACGAACATGCACGCCATCGGTGTGGACATCGGCGGGACGAAGATCGCGGCCGGTGTGGTCGACGAGGACGGGCACGATCCTCGCCCAGATCCGCCGGGCGACCGACCCGACGACGCCGTCGAGCATCGACCGGGCCGATCGCCGAGGTCTACGCCGAGCTGTCCGGCTGACCTACGAGGTCGGCGCGATCGGCGTCGCCGCCGCCGGGCTTCGTCGACTCGGCACCGGTCGACCGTGCTCTTCGCGCCGAACATCGCCTGGCGCGACTACCCGCTGCGCGAGCGCGTGCGCGACGCTGCGTCGACGACGACGTCCGGTCGTCGTCGAGAACGACGCCAACGCCGCGGGCTGGGCCGAGTTCCGGTTCGGCGCGGGCCGCGACGTCGACGACATGCTCATGCTCACGGTCGGCACCGGGCTCGGCGGCGCGATCATCGTCGAGCGGGAAGCTCGTGCGCGGCGCGTGGGGCGTCGCGGCCGAGGTCGGCCACATGCGCGTGGTCCCCGGCGGGCACTACTGCGGCTGCGGCCACGAGGGCTGCTGGGAGCAGTACGCGTCGGGCAGCGCGCTCGTCCGCGACGCCCAGGCGGCCGCTCGTCGTCGACGCCGAGCGGGGCGACCACGCTGCTCGAGCTCGCCGGCGGCGACCCGCAGGCGCTCAACGGGCCCGCAGATCACGCGAGGCCGCCCAGGCGGGCGACCCGCTCGCCGTCGAGCTGCTCGCCCAGCTCGGCCGGTGGATCGGCGAGGGCTCGGCGTCGGTGGCGGCGCTGCTCGACCCGGCGCTCGTCGTCATCGGCGGCGGCGTCGGGCGCGGCCGGGCGAGCTCCTGCTCGACGCCCGCCCGCAAGGCGTTCGCCGACCAGCTCTCCGCCCGCGGGCACCGGCCCGAGGCGGAGATCAGGCTCGCGTCGATGGGCAACGAGGCCGGCATCGTCGGCGCCGCCGACCTCGCCCGGCTCTGAGCGGGCCGCTACGACGAGCCGCGACCGGAGACGGCGCCGCCGCCGTCGTCGTCGCGCCGGTGCGGCATGCGCCAGACCAGCAGGCCGCAGCCCAGCGAGGAACACCACGCCGGCGGCCTGCAGCAGGACCGTCGGGCGCGTCACGCCACACGACGAGGCACGAGCAGCAGCCCGATCGGCACGCCCGCGACGCCGATCCACGCCATCGTGAGCAGCGGGTCGCCGCCCGAGCACGGGGCCGGGCTCGGGCGGGACGAAGTGCTCGCGCTCGTCCACCTCGGCCTCGGCCGCGTCGGTCTCGTCCGTGCCGGCCCAGTCCCGGCCGGTCAGCTCGCGGGCGGCCGGCCGCGACGAGACCCAGGGTGCGACCGGGCAGGTCGCCGCCGGTCCGGCGCCCTCGTCCGGGGTCCGGCGGGACGGTCGGGCTCGTCCGCCGCGCTCCAGCGGCCCGAGGTCGGCGACGATCTCGGCCCAGCGCTCGGCGATCTCGTCGCCGGCGGGGTCTCCCCGGTCGGGTGGCGTCCCCGGTGTCGTCGTGACGTGCGGCCATGTGCAGCACTCTAGAGTCGTACGGATGCTGCGCGCGGGTCGCGTGGGCGCAGTGGCGGAGGTGGCGCGTTGTTCTACTGGTTGATGAAGCGGGTGATGGTCGGTCCCCTGCTGCGCCTGGTGTACCGCCCCTGGGTGCGCGGCGTGGAGAACGTGCCCGACGAGGGCCCCGCCATCCTGGCGAGCAACCACCTCGCGGTCATCGACTCGTTCTTCCTGCCGCTCGTGCTCCCGCGCGAGATCGTCTTCATCGGCAAGTCCGAGTACTTCACAGGGCGCGGGCCTCAAGGGCCGGCTCGATCGCGGGCTTCATGCGCGGCGTCGGCACCATCCCGGTCGACCGCGGCGGCGGCAAGGCCAGCGAGGCCGCGCTGCGCACCGGGCTGCGGCGCCTGCGCGACGGCGGCCTGTTCGGCATCTACCCCGAGGGCACCCGCAGCCCCGACGGCCGGCTCTACCGCGGCAAGACCGGCGTCGCGCGCCTGGCGATCGAGTCCGGCGCGCCGGTCATCCCGGTCGCGATGGTCGGCACGAACGTCGCCCAGCCGATCGGCACAGCGGATCCCCAAGATCATGCGGATCGGGATCGTCATCGGCGAGCCGCTGGACTTCAGCCGCTACCGGGGCATGGAGAGCGACCGGTTCGTCCTGCGGTCGGTCACCGACGAGATCATGTACGCGCTGATGAGCCTGTCCGGCCAGGAGTACGTCGACGTGTACGCCGCGACGCAGAAGGCGCGGATCGCCGTCCGGCCACGCCGGCCGCCGGCGGACCCGCCCGAGACGCCGGTCGGCGGCCCCCGGCGGACGCCCCGTGCCCGAGGTCCACCCACCGGTCCCGCCCGAGGACGAGTCGCGCCGTCGGTAGGATGAGGCGGTCGCCGCGCGGCGGTGACCCTCGATCCCGGCCCGTTCCGGGCCCCAGGCCGTGCCCGGCCCTGCGGCGGGACGGTGCGCACCAACGAGAGGTGCTCCCATGTCGGTTCGTCGCGTCGCCCTCCTGACCGCGGGTGGCTTCGCCCCGTGCCTGTCCTCCGCCGTCGGCGGGCTCATCGAGCGCTACACGGAGATCGCGCCGGAGATCGAGATCATCGCCTACCAGCACGGCTACCACGGCCTGCTCACCGGCAACTAGCGTCGTCGTCGACGACGAGACGCGCGCGCAAGGCCGGCGCTGCTGCACCGCTTCGGCGGCTCGCCGATCGGCAACTCGCGCGTCAAGCTCACCAACGTCGAAGGACCTCGTCAAGCGCGGCCTCGTCGAGGAGGGCCAGGACCCGCTGCAGGTCGCGGCGGAGCGGCTGCAAGGCCGACGGCGTCGACGTCCTGCACACCATCGGCGGCGACGACACGAACACGACGGCCGCCGACCTCGCCGCCTACCTGCACGAGAACGGCTACGAGCTGACGGTCGTCGGCCTGCCCAAGACGATCGACAACGACGTCGTCCCGATCAAGCAGTCGCTCGGCGCCTGGACCGCCGCCGAGGAGGCCGCCGGGTTCGCCGCGGAACATCATCGGCGAGCACCGCGTCGGGCCCGCGCATGCTCATCGTGCACGAGGTCATGGGCCGGCACTGCGGGTGGCTGACCGCCGCCGCGGCCGCGGAGTACCGCCGGTGGCTCGACGACGCAGGAGTGGGCTGCCCGAGCATCGGCCTGAGCACGGAGCGGTGGGACGTGCACGCCGTCTTCCTGCCCGAGCTCGCGCTCGACATCGACGCCGAGGCCGAGCGCCTGCGCGGCGGTCATGGACGAGATCGGCAACGTCAACATCTTCCTGTCCGAGGGCGCGGGCATGCACGAGATCGTCGCCGCAGCTCGAGGCGTCCGGCGAGAGGTGCGCGCGCGACCCGTTCGGCCACGTGCAAGCTCGACACCATCAACCCCGGCCAGTGGTTCGCGAAGCAGTTCGCCGAGAAGCTCGGCGCCGAGAAGGTCATGGTGCAGAAGAGCGGGTACTTCTCGCGCGCCGCGGCCGGCCAACGAGCGAGGACCTGCGCGCTCATCAAGTCGATGACCGACCTCGCGGTCGAGTGCGCGCTGCGCGGCGAGTCCGGCGTCATCGGCCACGACGAGGAGGACGGCGACCGCCTCAAGGCGATCGCGTTCCCGCGCATCGCCGGCGGCAAGGCGTTCGACGTCTCGCAGCCGTGGTTCGGCGAGCTGCTCGCGGGCATCGGCCAGCGCGCTCGTGCCCGGCGGCGACGCTCGTGATCGTTCCAGCGCCGATGCCGGCGGCCGACGAGCCGGTGACCGCCCAGGTCGTCGCCGCGACCGCAGCGGTCGCTGGCGGGCCTGGACCACTGGCGCACGCCTCGCGGTCGCCCAGCAGCCGACCTGGCCCGACCCCGAGCACGCTGCGCCGGGTCGGCGCGCGGCTCGCCGCGCTGCCGCCGCTGGTGTTCGCCGGCGAGGCCGACGTGCTCAAGAGCCGCCTCGCGGCCGCCGGCCGGGGGGAGGCGTTCCTGCTCCAGGGCGGGGACTGCGCGGAGACGTTCGCCGAGGCGACCGCGGACAACATCCGCAACAAGATCAAGACGATCCTGCAGATGGCCGTCGTGCTGACCTACGGCGCGAGCCTGCCGGTCGTCAAGATGGGCCGGATGGCCGGGCAGTACGCCAAGCCGCGCAGCGCGACGACGAGACCCGCGACGGCGTGACGCTGCCCGGCGTACCGCGGGGACATCGTCAACGCGCCACGAGTTCACGCCCGAGGCCCGCGTGCCGGACCCGGAGCGGCTGCAGCAGGCGTACCACACGTCAGCGCGTCGACGCTGAACCTGCTGCGCGCGTTCACGCACCGGCGGCTTCGCCGACCTGCGCCGCGTGCACGAGTGGAACCGCGGCTTCATGGCGAACCCGGCCTACGCGCGCTACGAGGAGACGGCGGCGGAGATCGACCGGGCCATCCGGTTCATGGCGGCGCTGCGGCGCCGACTTCGACGCCCTGCGGACGGTCGAGTTCTTCTCCAGCCACGAGGCGCTGCTGCTCGACTACGAGCGGCCGCTGACCCGGATCGACTCGCGCACCGGCCTGCCGTACGACTGCTCGGCGCACTTCCTGTGGATCGGCGAGCGGACGCGTCAGGTCGACGGCGCGCACGTCGACTTCCTGTCCCGGGTGCGCAACCCGATCGGGGTCAAGCTCGGCCCGACGACGGCCGCCGGACGACGCCCTCGCGCTCATGGACAGGCTCAACCCGGCCGGCGAGCCCGGCCGGCTGACGTTCATCACGCGCATGGGCGCGGGCACGATCCGCGACGCGCTGCCGGCGCTGGTCGAGAAGGTCACCGCGGCCGGCGTCGCCCGTGACCTGGGTGTGCGACCCGATGCACGGCAACACGATCACGTCGGCGAGCGGGTACAAGACGCGCCGCCTGACGGACGTGCTCGACGAGGTCGCGCGGCTTCTTCGAGGTGCACCGCGCGCTCGGGCACCGTGCCCGGCGGCCTGCACGTCGAGCTCACCGGGGACGACGTCACCGAGGTGCTGGGCGGCAGCGAGGAGATCGACGACGCCGGCCTCGCGCTGCGCTACGAGACGCTCGTCGACCCGCGCCTCAACCACCAGCAGTCGCTGGAGATGGCCTTCCAGGTCGTCCAGCTCATGCGCGGCGCCTGAGCCGACCCAGCCGCACCGCACGACCCGGCGGGCCGCCGCGCGGAACACCGGGTCGGCCCGCCGTGTCGTGCGGTCAGACGACGGTGAGCGTGATGGTCGTGCCGCGCGTGACCCGCTGACCGGGCGCGACGCTCTGGTCGCGGACGGTGCCGAAGAAGCCGCCCAGCACGTTCTGGCGCGCCGGGGACGAACCCGAGCGCCTCGAGCGTCGGCCGCCGCGGCGTCGTACTGCTGGCTGACGACGCGGGGCACCTCGACGAGCTCCGGGCCCTGCGACACCACGATGGTGACGGTGTCGCGGCGGTGCCCGGCGGTGCCCTGCTTCGGGTCCTGGTCGATGACGGACCCGGCCGGCACGGTGTCGCTGAAGGCGGGCTGCCGCCGGCGACCACGAGCCCCTCGGTCTCGAGGTCCTGGGTCGCCTGGGCCTGGGTCGCGCCGATGACCTGCGGGATCTCGACCGGCGCCGGCCCCTGGGAGACCGTGAGGACGACCTCGGTGCCCTTGGGGACCTGCGCGCCGGCCTCGACCGAGACGGCCATGACCGACCCGGCCGGGGCGGCGTCGTCGTACGGGGTCACGGGCGTCGCCGAGCGCGAGGCCGGCGGCGGTCAGCGCGGCGCGGACGTCCTCGGCCGGCGGCCCCGACGAGGCCCGTCCGGGACGACGGTCATCTCGGGGCCCTTCGACACCGAGAGCTCGACGGACGCCGTCCTCGAGGATGCGGGCGCCCGCCACGGGGTCGGTCGCGATGACCGTCCCGGGTGGCTGCGCGTCGAAGACCTCCACGGACGCTGGCGCCCGAGGCCGGCGTCGTCCAGGAGGTCGGTGGCCGCGTCCTCCTCGCTCGCGGACGACGTCGGGCACGGTGGTGTAGGCACCGGGTCCGATCGTCGTGTACCACCACGCGCCGGCCGCGACGAGCGGCCAGCAGCGAGCAGCGACCGCGGCGACCCAGCGCCGCCGGCGACGACGCCGGACCGGCGCGGTCGCCGGCTGCCGCTCCTCGGCGGCGATGCTCCGCGGGCGCGCGCGTCCCGGCGCCGATGGGCAGGGCGACGGTCGTGCCGCGCGGGGACGACGTCGAGGCGCGCGGTGGCGTCGGCCTCCGACGGGGAGTCAGTCACCCAGCCGTACCGCGGTCGTCGTCGTCCGTGGTGTCGGGGTCGAAGGTGGCCGGGTGCAGCGCGATCGTCGGCGGGACGTCGGCGCGGCGGACGAGCGTGGCCTCGTCGAGGGACGCGCGGGTCCGGCGCACGAGCGTGAGCGCGGCGGCGGCGTCGGCAGGACGGTCGTCCGGCTCGCGCGCGGCCAGGGCGCCGACGAGCTCGTCGACCTCCTGCGGGAGCCAGTCGACGCGGCGCGACGGCGCGCGGGATGTCCGAGTTGACGTGCTGGAACGCGACCTGGATCGGCGTCTCGCCGGTGAACGGCTGCCGCCCGGTGAGCATCTCGTAGAGCAGGATCCCGGTGGCGTAGACGTCGGTGCGCGGGTCGGAGAGCACCCTTGGACGACGAGCTCCGGCCCGAGGTAGGCGACGGTGCCGAGCACCGTGCCGGTCGTCGTCGAGGTCACCTCGGTGACGGCGCGCGCGAGGCCGAAGTCGGTCACCTTGACCCGGCCGTCCGACGCGAGGAGCACGTTCTCGGGCTTGACGTCGCGGTGCACGAGGCCGGTGCGGTGCGCGGCGGCCAGCGCGTCGAGGACTCGCTCCAGGACCGAGAACGCGTCGCCGACGCGGCAGCGCACCCCGCTCGCCGAGGTGGCGTCGCAGGTTGGTCCCGTCGACGTACTCCATCGTCAGGTAGCTCGTGTCGCCGTCGACGCCCTGGTCGTAGACCCCCACCAGGCCGGGGTGGGTCAGCCGGGCGGCGGCCCGGGCCTCGCGCCGGAACCGGGCGACGAACGCGGTCCCGCTGGCCCCCTCGGCCAGGTGCGGGTGCATGACCTTGAGGGCGACCTCGCGGTCCAGGCGCCGGTCCACGGCGAGGTAGACGGTGGCCATGCCGCCACGCGCGATGCGGGAGACGACCTCGTAGCGCCCGTCGACCAGGTGGCCGACGAGGGGGTCGCTGATGGTGGTTCCCACGGCGGTCATCCTACGGTGCGCACGTCCGGCAGACCCGTCAGGCGCGACGGCTCAGCGGAACCGGGTCATGTGGGTCTGGATGGTCGCGACGTAGCGCGCGGGTGTCGGCGAACATGCCGTTGCGCTTCACCGACGACGCCCCCTGGTAGTACCCGGCGATCGCGCTCGGCAGGTCGGGGCTGATCCGCACGAGCTGGCGCAGGATCGCGACGCCCGCGGTGACGTTGTCGTCCGGGTCGAGCAGGTTGAGCGTGGCGTCCGACGAGCTGCCCGGCCCACTCGCCCGAGATCGGGATGACCTGCATGGTGCCGATCGCGTTGGCGGGGGAGACGGCGGTCTGGTTGAAGCCGGACTCCTGGAAGGCGATGGCCTGGGCGAGCGCCGGGTCCACGCCCATCGACCGCGCGGTCGCGGCGACCTTGGCGCGCATGTCGCGCCTTCGACGGCACGCCGATGGACAGCAGGGTCGCCTTGTTGGCGTTGGCGGACGCCACGACGCTGTCGGCGTAGGTCCGGCCGGCGAAGGTGTTGCCGACGAGCTGGGTGGTCGGCTGCGGGTGCCGCGGCGCCCGGCACGGTGAGGCGCTGGCCGATCCGCACGAAGGCGCGTGCGTCGAGCCCGTTGGCCTTGACGATCGCCGCGACGGTCGTGCCGTGGCGGGACGCGATGGCGCCGACGGTGTCCCCGGCGCGGACGGTGTAGGTGCCGGCCGAGGGCGTGGCTGCCGCGGCCGGCGCGGGGGCCGACGGCACGCGGCCGCGCCGGGCACGGTCAGTCGCTGGCCGACGCGGATGAAGCGCACGGGAGTCGAGCCCGTTGGCCGCGACGACGGCGGCGACGGAGGTGCCGAGGCGTGCGGCGATGCGCGGAGACGGTGTCGCCGGAGACGACGGTGTACGCAGCGGCTGCCGCGGGAGCTGCGGACCGGACGGCGGCGACGGGGCTCGCGCCGCGGGACGCGCCGGGGACCACAGCTCTGGCCGACGCGGATGAACGCCCGCGCGTCGAGCCCGTTGGCGGCCACGATCGCGGCGACCGAGGTGCCGTAGCGTGCGTCGCGATGCGCGACACGGTGTCGCCCGCGGCGACGGTGTAGGTGGTCGCCACGGGCGCGGCCGGGGCCGGCGCCGCGGCGGGGCCGGTCGGGATCGTCAGCGTCTGCCCGATCGCGGATCGAGGAGGCGCTCGGCAGGCTGTTCGCGCGGGCGATGGCCTGGACGACTGGCGCCCGTGCGCGACCGCGATGTGGGACACGGTGTCGCCCGAGCCGGACCGTGTACTGCTCGTCGGCCGCAGCGGCGCCGGCGCCCGGCCACGGAGGCGACCGCGAGCGCCAGCGTGGCGCCCGTGCCCGGCGGTGACACGGCGTCGGACGGCCCGGGACAGAGGCTGGCCGGGTCGCCCGTCGTCGGGGCGCGCGGTCGCGTCCTCGCGGGCGGTGGCGGGCTGCGTCATGGTCGGTCCTCGTCAATGTGAGAGATGGGGTTTGTGGGACTGCAGTGACTGATGTGACTGCTGTGACTTGCCGACCGTAACTCAGCGATCGGGGGAGGGGAAAGCGGGTCCGCGAATTGCGCCGGTGTGATTCGGCCCGACGCCCGGCCGGCGCGCACCGCTGCGTAGGCTGGCGCGGTGACCGACACAGCTGTCCTCGACGCCCTCGTCCCGGAGTGGCTGACCCTCCCCGATGTCTCCGACCGGCTCGGGATCGACGTCGGCAAGGTGCGCCGCCTGCTGCAGGAGGGTCGCCTCGTCGCGGTTCGCCGTGGCGACCCGACGGTCCTGTCCGTGCCGGCCGACTTCTTCGTCCCGGTCCACCTCGCGAACCCGGCGGCGCCCACGGCGCCGGCCCCGTCGGACGAGGCCGAGGACGGCGGCGGCCGCTGGGCGGTGCTCACCGCGCTGCGCGGCACCCTCACGGTGCTGTCCGACGCCGGCTTCGACGCGTCCGAGTCGATCGAGTGGCTCTTCTCGACGGACGAGGTGCTCGGCCGGACCCCGATGGAGGCGCTGCGCGCCGGCTCCAAGAGCGAGGTCCGCCGGCGGGCTCAGACCCTGGTCTGAGGTGCGGGGGCCGCGCCCGGCAGCCGGTGTCGGCAGCGGTGCGTCAGGCGGCCCGGTCCACCGCGGCGTGCGCGAGCTCGGCGATCATCGTCTTGCCCGGCTCGGCGAGCGGCGCGCCGTCGAGGGCCGTGAAGGCCGCACCGGAGAGCTGCGCGATGAGGCGCTCGACCTCGTCGGGCGCACCGGTGCGCCGGATGACGGCCGGCGACCGACGCGACGTCGTCGTCGGAGCAGGTCGCGCACGCCGAGGCGGGACCGCAGGGTCGTGCGCTCGGCGTCGTCGCCGGCGGCCATCGCCCGGGCGACGAGGACCGTGCGCTTGCCCTCGCGGACGTCGTCGCCGGCGGGCTTGCCGGTCGCGGCGGGATCGCCGAAGACGCCGAGCAGGTCGTCGCGCAGCTGGAAGGCCTCGCCCAGCGGCAGCCCGAAGGCGGCGCACGTCTCGCGCGCGTCGCCGTCCGCCCCGGCCAGCGCGGCGCCGAGCGACGAGCGGGTGCTCGACGCTGTAGCGCGCCGACTTGGCCCGGATGACCTCCCGCGCCCGGGCCTCGTCGGCGACCGGGTCCCGGCCCCAGGGCAGCGCCTGCGCGAGGACGTCGAGGTACTGGCCGGCGGTCACCTCGGTCCGCATGAGGTCGAACACCTCCCGGGCCCGGGTCGCGATGCCGACCGGCAGGGCGGCGGTGGCTCGGCTGAACTGGGACTCGCTGGCGACCAGCGTGAGGTCGCCGAGCAGGATCGCGGCCGCCTCGCCGAAGCGGTCGGGGCTGCCGGTCCACCCCGACCGCTCGTGCAGGCGCGGCGAACACCCGGTGCGCGGCGGGCAGGCCACGGCGGGTGTCGGAGTCGTCCATGACGTCGTCGTGGAACAGCGCGGCCGCCTGGAACAGCTCGAGCGCCGCGCCGACGCCCAGGACGGCCTCGGCGGCGGAGGTGCCCGGCTGCCCGCCGTGCGCACGGAAGGACCAGTAGCAGAAGGCGGCCCGCAGCCGCTTGCCGCCGGACAGCATCTGCTCGACGGCGTCGCTGAGCACCGCGCTGTCGGGGCCCAGCTTCGTCAGGACCACCCGCTCGGCGGCCACGTACTCGGCCAGCAGCGCGTCCACCCGGGGACGGACCCCCTCGACGTCGACGAGGGCGGCGGCGGTTCGAGTCACGGCGGCAGCCTACGGCGGCGTCAGCCGCTCGCGGTGACCGTGCCGCCCACGGTCACCGTGCGCACGCCGTCGCGGTCGAGCACGCCGACCGTGACGACCTCGACCCCGGACGAGCGGCTGTACGTCGACTCCGCGGCGAGGCCGGCGGTCGGCGTCCCGACCGTCTCGGCGAACCCGGCCGCCGGTGAGGCTCGCCCGGTACACCGCGGCGACGTCCGCGACCGCGAGGTCGCTGCGCACGTTGAGGCTCACCGTCGTACGGCTGACCCGCGCCGGGCTCGCCCCGCGGCGCGTAGGTGGAGACGAGGATCTCGGCCTCGGGCGGCACGGGCAGCAGGTCCGCCGGGAACCCCGCGGCCAGCTCGCCGACGGCGGTGTGCTCGTCCGGCGTGGGGACGACGTCGCCCTGGGTCGGCCCGGGTGCGGGCGCCGCCGTCGTCGCGACGTCCGACGACGGCGCCGGGTCGGCGTCGGACGCGGGGGTGCAGGCGGCGAGGAGGGCCGCCGTCAAGGCGGCGAGGGCGGCGCCGGTGACGGCCGCGCGGGCACGCCCCGGGGTCGGGACCGACGACGTCCGGTGCCGCCGGTCGCGGTGCGGGACGAGCACGGGGCCGGGTGCGTGGCGGGGGGTCTGTTCCACCGGTGCACCGTATCCGGCGGCGCCCCGATCCCGACCACGGGGCGGGGGAGACGGGCGCCGATCCACAGGCGCCGTCCGGCGCGCGCGCCCGGTCCGGTCGCCCGCGGTCCCCTCGGGGCATGGACGCCACGACCATCCGGGTGCGCGAGCCCCGCGAGCTCCTCGCCCTGCTCCCGTACCAGCTGGGGTTCCAGCCCGAGGACAGCGCCGTCGCGGTCGCGCTGCGACCACCGCGCGGACGGATCGGGCTCATCGCCCGCGTCGACCTGCCCGACCTCGCCGAGCCGGACCTCGGCCCCGCGCTGTCCCGCCGGCTGGTGACCCACCTCGTCGGCGACGGCGCCACCCGTGCGGTCCTCGTCGTCTACGTGCGCGACGACCCGCGCTCCTGGGTGGCGGACCGGAGGTCGACGACCGAGCCGACCGAGCCGACCGAGCCGGCGGCACCGGGGGGTGACCCCGCACGCGACAACGCCGCACCCGACGACGCGGGGTCGTCGGCGCTGCGTGCGGTCGACCACTTCCGGCGACGCCGCGGCGGGCTTCCTCGGCGACGTCGCCGTCTGGGTCGTGGCCCGCGCGGGCTACCTGTCGCTCGACTGCGCCGACCCCGGGTGCTGCCCGCCGGGCGGGCGGCCGCTGCGCGAGCTGCAGTCGACGGAGGTCGGGCGCGCACATGGTCCTCGCCGGCGCCATGGTCGCCGACTCGCGCGACACCCTCGTGCCCGACGTGCCGGCGCCCGCCCGGCGCGCGACGCAACGCCGACCGCGCCGCACGGCGCGCCGACGCCCGCCGCGCGGCCGCCGCTCGCGGCCGGTGGTGACGCGCTCGGCGGCGTGGCGGGCGGACGCGCTGCGGACCTGGCGCACCCACCTCGCCGCGGTGTGCCCGACCGCGACCGTCCCGGCGCCCACCGCGGCGGCCCTCGGCAGGATCGCGACCGCGCTCGACGACGTCGCAGGTCCGCGACGCCGTGCTGCTCACGCCTGCTCGACGGCGCCGGCGACCTGCCGGAGCGGTCCGTCCGGCGGGCGGCTCCCCGGGGACGAGGCGCTGGCACGGGAGGTCGCCGACGCGCTCGCGGCCGTCGTGAGCCCGCGCGACGGCGTCCCGCCGGACGCCGGCACCCTGGTCGCCGCGGCCGACCTGCTCGGAGCGGGTGGCGGCGCATGCCGCGGGGCCCGGCGCGCACCCGCGCTGACGCTGCTCGGGCTGCTCGCCTGGTGGCACGGCGACGGCGCTCGTGCCGCCGTCCTCCTCGAGCGCGCCCTGCGGGCCGACCCGGGCCACCGCCTCGCCCACCTGCTCGCGGACGCCCTCGGGGCGGGCCTGGCGCCCGGCTGGGTGCGGGTCCCGCGCTGACGCGCCGTCCTGATACGGGGGCGGTGGTCGCCGGGGACGGAACGGCAGGCGGATGGCCGGAGCGACCGCCGGGGACCCGCGCGGGAACGCATCGCGAGCCGGGGGGAGCCCGAACGAGGGCCGGACAGGCAGCGGCCGGGCGGCGGTCGGTCCGGTACGGTCGACGGGCGGACGACCCACCCCCGGGTCGCTCGTCGGAGCGCAGCGGAGGACGCATGACCATCGTCGTCGGACACCTGGCCACTCGTGAGGGCCGGGCGGCACTCGACGCCGCGATCTCCGAGGCAGAGCGTCGCTCGACCCGGCTGCTGCTCGTGCTCAGCGACAAGGGCGGGCCCGCGTCCGTCGAGGCGGCCGCCGAGCAGGCGCGCGGGGTGGACGAGGTGCGGCAGGAGCTCGAGCGGCACGGGGTGCCGTTCGACATCCGCGAGGTGACGCAGGGCCGCGACGTCGCGGAGGACCTCATCACGGCCGCCGAGGAGAACGACGGCACGCTCATCGTCATCGGCCTGCGACGTCGCAGCCCGGTCGGCAAGCTCATCCTCGGGCGTCAACGCGCAGCGCATCCTGCTCGACGCGCCGTGCCCCGTGCTGGCGGTCAAGCCGACCGGGAATGGCGACCAGGGATCGGCCGTTAGTACTCAGTGACCGCGCCCGAACGAGGGCAGCTCGCCCCTCCGCGGGGCGCACACCGGCCCGTGGCGACAGACCCCGGCCGGTACAATAGATGGATGTACCCCGGGGCTCGACGTGCGAGCCTGCGCTGCCGAAAGGTTGTTCGTGTCATCCCTCTCCCCGAATCCTGCACTCCCGCGCGAGTTCGAGCACCCCGCTCTCCAGGAGCTGGTCGTGCTCGGACGTACGCACGGCACGGTGGACGCCGAGGCGTTCCGTGCCGCGTGCGAGTCCGCGGAGGTCAATGACGCCAAGCGGCTGAAGGTCGTGTATCGCGGCCTCGCCGCCGTGGGCGTCACTGTCGCGGAGCCCGTGACCGCCACCGTCAAGGTCGCCGCCGCCACCGCCACGACCCGCAAGGGGGCCAGCGCGACCGTGGACCCCGCCGCCGGCACGCCGGCCAAGCGCCGCGCGCCCGCCAAGAAGGCGGCCGTCGCGCCCGACGGCGACACCGAGGCCGCACCGGCCACAGCGCGCGCCCCGCGGACCGCCACGAAGACCACGGCCGCCAAGGCCACCGCCGTCAAGGCCACCGCCGCGAGCGACGCGCCCTCCGGCGACGAGCCCGCGGACGCGGACGTCGAGGTCGTCGAGCTCGAGGACGTCGTCGTCGAGGACGTCGAGACCGTCACGGTCGTCGACGGTGATGTCGTCGTGGTCGGGGACGACGCCGCCACCGGGGACGACGCCGCGGGCACCGACCCCCAAGGCGGGCGAGGAGGCCGAGGAGACCGGCGGCTTCGTCTACTCCGACGCCGACGACGACGACGCCCCCGCCCAGCAGGTCGTCACCGCGGGCGCCACCGCCGACCCGGTCAAGGACTACCTCAAGCAGATCGGCAAGGTCGCCCTCCTCAACGCCGAGCAGGAGGTCGAGCTCGCCAAGCGGATCGAGGCCGGCCTGTTCGCCGAGGAGCGGCTCAACTCCGGCACGAAGCTCGAGCCGAAGATGCGTCGCGAGCTCGAGTGGATCGCGGGCGACGGGCGCCGCGCCAAGAACCACCTGCTCGAGGCGAACCTGCGCCTCGTGGTCTCGCTCGCCAAGCGCTACACCGGCCGCGGCATGCTCTTCCTGGACCTCATCCAGGAGGGCAACCTCGGCCTGATCCGTGCGGTCGAGAAGTTCGACTACACCAAGGGCTACAAGTTCTCGACGTACGCGACGTGGTGGATCCGCCAGGCCATCACCCGAGCGATGGCCGACCAGGCCCGCACCATCCGCATCCCGGTGCACATGGTCGAGGTCATCAACAAGCTGGCACGCGTGCAGCGGCAGATGCTCCAGGACCTGGGCCGCGAGCCCACCCCGGAGGAGCTCGCCAAGGAGCTCGACATGACCCCGGAGAAGGTCGTCGAGGTCCAGAAGTACGGCCGCGAGCCGATCTCGCTGCACACGCCGCTCGGCGAGGACGGGGACAGCGAGTTCGGTGACCTCATCGAGGACTCCGAGGCCGTCGTCCCGGCCGACGCCGTCAGCTTCACGCTCCTCCAGGAGCAGCTGCACCAGGTGCTCGACACGCTGTCCGAGCGGGAGGCCGGCGTCGTCTCGATGCGCTTCGGCCTCACCGACGGCCAGCCGAAGACGCTCGACGAGATCGGCAAGGTCTACGGCGTGACCCGCGAGCGGATCCGCCAGATCGAGTCGAAGACGATGTCCAAGCTGCGTCACCCCAGCCGGTCCCAGGTCCTGCGCGACTACCTGGACTGAGGTCCGCGCGCTGCAGTGCCCCGACAGCCCTCTCGCCCCGTGGCGAGGGGGCTGTCGTCGTCCGGCGAGGTTGCGGGGACCACCGGGACCAGGCGCGTCGGGCCATCCGGGTGAAAGCACCCCGGAGCGGCCGTCGTGCCCGATTCGTGAGGTACGTTCGTCCGGTGTCAGCGAGAAGGGCAAACCCGTCGAGAGGCGGGGACGCAAAGCCACGGGACCATCATGGTCAGCCGGGCCACCGAACGACAGGAGCACGAGATGTCCGACTTCACCCACCCCGCCCGCCGCCCCGCGCGCCCCGAGGGCGTGCCGGCGCGCGACGAGGCCGCCCTCCTGACGATGTCGCCCGACGGGCCGCTGCGCCCGGAGACCGGCTCGCCGCTCGACATGCTGCTGCGTCGCCAGACGCTCGGCCGGCGCGCCGGCGTCCTGCTCGGCTACGTCCCCGCCCAGGTGCGCTGAGCAGCGGCACGACCGCTCGGGCGCGGCAGCTCGCCCGCGGGGGCACCCGGACGACGAAGGGCCCGACCGATCCGGTCGGGCCCTTCGTCGTGGTGCGGGTCGGCGACCCGCGGTGCCGTGCGGTCAGCGGACCGCGCCGGCCCCGGCTCCGTGCTCGGCGAGCAGACGGTCGGTCTCGTCCTGGACGTGCGTCGCCAGGGCGGTGAACTTGGGGGCGTGCTCTCGGGCGTGGTGGGCGCAGAACAGCAGCTCGCCGCTCGGCATCACCACGCGGACGTAGGCCTGCGCGTTGCAGCGGTCGCAACGGTCTGCCGCGGTCAGGGGTTCGGTCGTCGTCGTTGCAGTCACAAGAACATGTAACCATCCGCGGCCAGTGCCGCATGCCGTCGGACCGGGTGTATTCGCTCACCGCGAAGAAACGTGTCCGGTCCGATACCGGATCGTCCCGATTCCGACACCTGTGGCAGGGCCGGTCCGTCACCCGGATCGGCGGCACCGCGCCCGGCACGCCGGGCCCGCCGCCCGCGTACGCCCGTCGTGCACGCCCGCCACGGTGTGGCGCCGCGGCCGTGTCGCGGCGCAGCGATTACGCTCGGGTCCTGTGACGACCGCATCCGCAGAGTCCAGCTACACCGCCCGGCACCTGTCCGTCCTGGAGGGTCTGGAGGCGGTGCGCAAGCGACCCGGGATGTACATCGGGTCGACGGACTCGCGCGGCCTCATGCACTGCATGTGGGAGATCATCGACAACTCGGTCGACGAGGCCCTCGCCGGCCACTGCACGGCGATCACACGTCGATCCTGCACGAGGACCAGTCGGTCGAGGTGCGCGACGACGGTCGCGGCATCCCGGTCGACCTCGAGCCGAAGACCGGGCTGACCGGCGTCGAGGTCGTCTACACCAAGCTGCACGCGGGCGGGAAGTTCGGCGGCGGCTCGTACGCCGCGTCCGGCGGGCTGCACGGCGTCGGCGCCAGCGTCGTCAACGCGCTGTCGTCACGCCTCGACGTCGAGGTCGACCGCGGCGGGCAAGACCCACCGCATGACGTTCCACCGCGGCGAGCCCGGCGTGTTCGACGGACGGCGCCGCCGGCCCGCGCCCGGACGCCCCCTTCGCGCCGTTCGTCGACAACTCCGAGCTCAGCGTCGTCGGCAAGGTCCCGCGGGGTCGCACCGGTACCCGGGTGCGGTACTGGGCGGACCGCCAGGTGTTCCCGGCGAACGCCGTCTTCTCCTACGACGAGCTCGTCACCCGCATCCGGCAGACGACGTTCCTCGTCCCCGGGCTCGCCGTCACCGTCCGCGACGAGCGGCGGCTGGCCGGGACGCCGGGTGCGGACGGCCCGCACGAGGAGACCTTCGTCCACCACGGCGGCACCCGGGACTTCGTCGAGTTCCTCGCGCCGGACGCGCCGGTCACCGACACCTGGCAGCTCACCGGGTCCGGGACCTTCACCGAGACCGTCCCGGTGCTCGACGACCGCGGGCACCTGACGTCGCAGCCGGTCACCCGCGAGTGCGAGGTCGACATCGCCCTGCGGTGGGGGACGGGTTACGAGACCGAGCTGCGGACGTTCGTCAACGTCATCGCCACCCCGAAGGGCGGGTCCCACCTCGGCGGATTCGAGGCGGGGCTCCTGCGCACGGTCCGCAAGGCCGTCGACGCGAACGCGCGCCGCCTCAAGGTCTCGACCAAGGACAACGAGCGGATCGAGAAGGACGACGTCCTGGCCGGGCTGACCGCCGTGCTCACCGTGCGGCTCGCCGAGCCGCAGTTCGAGGGCCAGACCAAGGAGGTGCTCGGGACCGCACCGGTGCGCAACATCGTCGCCAAGGTCGTCGACACCGAGCTCGGGCGCATCCTCACCTCGCCCAAGCGGGACGAGAAGGCGCAGGCGAGCCTCCTGCTCGACAAGGTCGTGGCGGAGATGCGGGCGCGCCTGAGCGCCCGCAAGCAGAAGGAGATCTCGCGGCGGAAGAACGCGCTGGAGACCTCCTCGCTGCCGGCGAAGCTCGCGGACTGCCGCAGCGACGACGTCGACCGCAGCGAGCTCTTCATCGTCGAGGGGGACAGCGCGCTCGGCACCGCCAAGCTCGCGCGCAGCTCGGACTTCCAGGCGCTGCTGCCCATCCGCGGCAAGATCCTCAACGTCCAGAAGGCGTCGGTCACGGACATGCTCAAGAACGCCGAGTGCGCCGCGATCATCCAGGTCATCGGCGCCGGCTCGGGACGGTCCTTCGACCTCGAGGCGGCCCGGTACGGCAAGGTCGTGCTCATGACCGACGCCGACGTCGACGGCGCGCACATCCGCACCCTGCTGCTCACGCTCTTCTTCCGCTACATGCGCCCGCTCGTCGACTCCGGACGCGTGTTCGCGGCCGTGCCCCCGCTGCACCGGATCGAGGTCATCGGTGCCGGCTCGCGCAAGAACGAGTACCTCTACACGTACTCGGAGGCCGAGCTCGCCGCGACGCTCAAGCGGCTCGACAAGGCGGGCAAGCGCTACAAGGAGGACATCCAGCGCTACAAGGGCCTCGGCGAGATGGACGCCGACCAGCTCGCGGAGACCACCATGGACCCGCGCCACCGCACCCTGCGCCGGGTCCGGATGGAGCACGCCGAGGCCGCCGAGAAGGTGTTCGAGCTGCTCATGGGCAGCGACGTCGCGCCTCGCAAGGACTTCATCGTCGCCGGCGCGAACCGGCTGGACCCGAGCCGCATCGACGTCTGACCGACGAAATCCCGTCGCCCGGTCCGCGGCGAGTCGATAGCGTGCCGGCATGGAGCCCACAGCGCTCCCACCGACCGCGCGCCGGCACCGACCCGACCGCGGCCGACCCCGCCGCCGAAGCGTGACCCGACCGGGTCGGCACGCCGGTCCGGCCGATCGCCGAGCGGGCGCGGGGCACCCGCGCGCCTGGACGTCCCGTCGGCGGCGCTCGGGCTCACGTGGCGGCCGCTCGAGCGCGCCGACGCCGACGCGCTGTTCGCGCTCCTGCGGCCATCGAGGACGCCGACCGCCCGCCGTACCGCACCGACCGGGACGAGGTCGACGAGAAGTTCGACGGCGACTGGAAGGACGTCGCGCGCGACATCCTCGGCGGCGTTCGACGACGCCGGGGTCCTGCGCGCCTACGGGTTCGTCGAGGTCCGCCCCGGCGACAGCACGACGGTCCGGGCGTTCCTCGACGGCGGCGTCCACCCGGACCTGCGCGGCCGCGAGGCATCGGCCGCGCGCTGCTCGCGTGGCAGGTGGGACGCGGCCGGCAGAAGCTCGCCGCGTCGGGCAAGGACCTGCCGGCGCGGATCGCCGTCTTCGTCGACGACGACGCCGCGGCGACGCGCCGCCTGCTCGGCCGGGCCGGCTTCGCGCCGCGCCGGTACTACCGCGCGATGCGCCGCGACCTCGCGCAGCCGCTGCCCGACGGTCCAGCTCGACGCCGGTCTGCGGGTCGTCCCGTGGTCGCCCGACCTCGACGAGCACGTGCGGCTCGCGCACAACGACGCGTTCCGCGACCACTGGGGAAGCGAGCCGGCGACCGCGGAGAGCTGGACGTCACGGGCGGGCGAAGTTCGCGCCCGCGTGGAGCTTCGCTCGCGCTCGACGAGAACGGAGCCGAGCCGGTGGTGGCGGCGTACGCGCTGTCCGGGCGCTACGAGCAGGACTGGGCCGTGCTCGGGCTACACCACCGGCTACACCGACGACGCTCGGCGTGCGCCGGGCCTACCGGGGGCGCCGGCTCGCGCCCGGCGCTGCTCGCGGCGTCGATGGCGGCGTTCCGCGCCGACGGCATGCGAGTACGCCGAGCTCGACGTGGACACCGAGAACCCCTCCGGCGCCCACGGGCTGTACGCCCGGCTCGGGTACGAGGTCACCAGCGGCTCGGTCCTGTACTCCCTCGAGCTCTGAGGGTCGGCCCCGTGCGGCCGGCCGAGGACGCGGCGGCTCGGGGGCGATCGGCGCAGCGGTCTCAGCCCACGGCGTGGACCGGGGCCGGCAGGGGCACGCCCGAGCCGTCGCGCCGCGGGTCGACCGGCGGCAGGTCGACCGGCTGGCCGCCGGACCCGGTCGCACGGGGCGGCGTCGGACCCACCCAGGCGAGGACGAGCGTGTCCTCGCTCTTGAGGAAGCGGTGCGCCCGCACGCCGCCGGTCGCGCGGCCCTTGCCCGGGTACAGCGCGAACGGCGTCGTCTTGCGCGCTGCCGGTCTCGGTGCCCGGGGAGCGCGGCGGACGAGCCGGCGATCGTCACGACGGCGAGGCCGGCGCCGTCATCCGCGTCGTCGCCGTCGACCGGCGAGCCCGCGGGCGCGACCCCGAAGTAGACGACGCGCTGGCCGGCCGCGAGGTTGATGCCGGCCATGCCGCCGGCGGCGCGACCCTGCGGCCGGACGGTCGACGCCGGGAAGTGCAGCAGCGAGGCGTCGGACGAGACGAAGACGAGCCGGTCGTCGGCGGCGGCGGCGCCCGCGCCGACCACCTCGTCGCCGTCCTTGAGCGTGATCACCTCCCAGGCGTCCCGGTTCGCCGGCACGTCCGCGGCGGCGACCCGCTTGACCACGCCGGACGCGGTACCCAGGGCGAGCGTCGGAGCGGCCGGGTCGAGCGACGCGAGCGACACGAGCGACTCGCCGGGAGCCAGCGCCACGACCTCGCCGACCGGCACGCCGCCGGACAGGCTCGGCGCGCTGTCGGTGGGCGGCAGCGCCGGCAGGTCGAGCACGGAGCACGCCGCACGCAGCCGGCCGCGGGACGTCACCGCGCCGACCTCGCCGCGCGCGGTCGCGGGACGGTCGGCCCGCAGGACGTCGTGCCGGTGCCGGCCGCCCGGCGCGGGCCGGGCGGGCGTCGTCGGTGGTGCGGGCCAGCAGGCCGGTCGCCGGACAGCAGCACCCAGCACGGGGTGTCCTCGATCTCCAGCGGGGTGGCGCCGCGCGCCGCGGACCGGCGTCGGCGCCGCGCGCGCCGCCGGAGTCGAGCAGGATCGTGCGGCGCGGGGTGCCGTGCGCCCGCGCGACCTCGGCCATCTCGTCCGAGACGACCCCGCGCAGCAGCGACTCGTCGCCGAGGATCGCCTCGCAGCCCGGCGATCTCCTCGGGCGAGCTCGGCTCTGCTCCTTCTCCAGCTCGATCCGGGAGAACTTCGTCAGCCGGCGCAGCCGCAGCTCGAGGATGTACTCGGCCTGCGCCTCGGACAGGTCGAAGACCTCCCGCAGCCGGGTCTCGGGCGATCTCGGAGTCGTCGGAGGTGCGGATGACCTGGATGACCTCGTCGATGTCGGCGATCGCGAGGAGCAGGCCCTCGACCAGGTGCAGCCGCTCGCGTCCGCCGGGTCAGCCGGAAGGTGCTCCGCCGGCGCACCACGTCGATGCGGTGGTCGACCCACACCCGCAGCAGCTCGACGAGGCCGAGCGTGCGCGGCTGGCCGTCGACGAGCGCGACGTTGTTGATGTTGAACGACTCCTCGAGCGGCGTGTACCGGTACAGCTGCTCGAGCACCGCCTCGGGGTCGAAGCCGGTCTTGACCTCGATCGACCAGGCGCAGGCCGTGGGCGCGGTCGGTCAGGTCGGTGACGTCGCTGATCCCGGAGAGCTTCTTGGCCTGGACGCCCTCCTTGATCTTCTCGATGACCTTCTCCGGGCCCACGAGGTAGGGCAGCTCGCTGACGACGATGCCCTTGCGCTTGGCGGTGACGTTCTCGATCCGGGTGGTGGCGCGGGTGCGGAACGCGCCGCGGCCGGTGCGGTAGGCGTCGCGGACGCCCTCCAGGCCGACGATCTTGCCGCCGGTCGGCAGGTCCGGGCCCGGGCACGAGCCGCATGAGGTCGTCGAGCGTCGCGTCCGGGTGCGCGACGAGGTGCCGGGCGGCGGCGACGACCTCGACGAGGTTGTGCGGCGCCATGTTCGTCGCCATGCCGACGGCGATGCCCGCGGCCCCGTTGACGAGCAGGTTCGGGATCGCCGCGGGCAGCACCTCGGGCTGGCGCAGCTTGTTGTCGTAGTTCGGCACGAAGTCGACGACGTCCTCGTCGAGCCCCGCGGTCATCACCAGCGCCGCCGGGCGCCATCCGCGCCTCGGTGTACCGGGAGGCCGCCGGGCCGTCGTCGAGCGAGCCGAAGTTGCCGTGCCCGTCGACGAGCGGCACGCGCAGCGCGAACGGCTGCGCGAGCCGCACGAGCGCGTCGTAGATCGACGCGTCGCCGTGCGGGTGCAGCTTGCCCATCACCTCGCCGACGACGCGCGCGGACTTCACGTGCGCGCGGTCGGGGCGCAGCCCCATGTCGGCCATCTGGTAGACGATCCGGCGCTGCACGGGCTTGAGGCCGTCCCGGGCGTCGGGCAGGGCGCGGGTGTAGATGACCGAGTAGGCGTACTCGAGGAACGACCCCTGCATCTCCTCCGCGACGTCGATGTCGACGATGTGCTCGGTGAAGTCGTCGCCCGGCCGGCGGCGGGGTGGCGGTGCGGCGCGCCATGGCGATGCGGCTCCTCGGTCGGTCCTCACGCCGGTGGACGTCCGGGGCGGGGCCCGGGGTCCGGTGGCGCGGTGCGTCGGTCTCGGTACGTCGGTGCGCGTCCGGCGGCCCGGTGCGGCGGCGGACGCCGACGTCCCATTGTCGCCCGGCCGGTGTCGCACCGGCCCGCGGCACGCCCGACCGCCCGCGCGGACGCGGCCCCGCCGGCGGATCCACGAGTCGGATGGCCGGCCGACGCGCGGGCGCGGCACCGTGCGGCCCCCACGGCGCCCCGGCACACCCCCTAGCCTGGGGGCATGGCTGGAGCGACCGCACCGCACGAGCCCAGGCCGGCCCTACCCGGAGGGCTGGGAGGCCGACGTCGTCCTGCGGGACGGCGAGACGACGCACATCCGGCCCATCACGCCCGACGACGCGCCCGCGCTGCAGGCGTTCCACGTCGCGCAGTCGGAGCGCTCGACGTACATGCGGTTCTTCGCGGCGCTCGAGCGGCTCCCGGAGCGCGACCTCGCCCGGTTCACCACGGTCGACCACGTCAACCGGGTCGCGCTCATCGCGGTCCGCACCGTCCGGGCCGCACCCGCGCCACGCGCGAGGCGCTCGAGGCCGACGCGCGTCGCCGCCGAGGCGGGCGAGGCCGACGAGCAGATCATCGGGGTCGCCCGGTTCGACCGGATCACCGACGACGAGGCCGAGGTCGCGTTCAACATCGCCGACGCCCACCAGCGGGCGCGGGCCTGGGCTCGGTGCTGCTCGAGCACCTGGCCGCGGCGGCGCGCGAGGTCGGGGTGCGACGGTTCACCGCCGAGGTGCTGCCGCAGAACGGCCGGATGATCGCCGTCTTCCGGGAGGCGGGCTACGAGGTGTCCCAGACGGTCGACGACGGCGTGGTCACCGTGGTGTTCGACATCGACCCGACCGACCGCTCGCTCGCGGTCACCGCCGACCGCGAGCACCGCGCCGAGGCGCGCAGCATGCAGCGCCTGCTCGGCGCGCGCACGGTCGTCCTCGTCGGGGCGGCCCGGGCACCCGACGGGCTCCGTGCTCGACCTGCTGACCAAGCGCGCGTTCGACGAGCCTGCGCGCAGCGGCACGGCGAACCTGCACGTCGTCGGGCCTGCCCGAGACGTCAGCGGCCACGACGGGCTGCCGCGGCAGGACTGGTGGTCGGGCTCCGGGAGCCCCGCCGGCGAGGCCACCCACGTGCGGTACTGGGACCGGCTCCGCGACGTGCCCGGGGACGTCGAGCTCGCCGTCGTCGCCCTGCCGCCCGCCGACGTCGTCGCGGTGGTGCGCCGGCTGGGACCGCTCGGTGTGCGCAGCGTCGTCGTGCTGTCGACCGGCTTCGCCGAGACCGGCGAGGCGGGCCTGGCGCTGCAGCGCGAGCTCGTCCGCGCGGCGCACTCGGTCGGCATGCGGCTGGTCGGCCCGGCGTCGTTCGGCTTCTTCGACGCCGCTGCCTCGCCGCCGATCAACGTCTCGCTCGCCGAGGAGCTGCCCGTCCGCCGGCACGGCTGGGGCTGTTCTGCCAGTCGGCGCCGATGGCGGTGCCGATCCTCGCGTCGGTCGCGAACCGGAACCTCGGGATGTCGTCCTTCGTGTCGGCCGGGCACCGGGCGGACGTGTCCGGCAACGACCTCATGCAGTTCTGGGAGGAGGACCCCGGGCACGGAGGTGGTCGGGCTGTTCCTGGAGTCGATCGGCAACCCGCGCAAGTTCTCCCGGATCGCCCGGCGGCTCGCGGCGGTCAAGCCGGTCGTCGTGGTCACCGCCGGGCCAGTCGGGGCCGGTCGTCCCGCCCGGGCCACGCCGTGCGCCCGACGCGCTCCCCGCGCCGGACGATCGAGGAGGTGTTCCGGCAGTCCGGGCGTCGTCCGGGCGGACAACACCCACGCGCTGCTGGACATCGCCCAGCTGTTCGCGCTGCAGCCGCTGCCGCGCGGGCGGCGGGTCGGGATCGTCGCCGGGTCGTCGTCGATGGTGGCCATCGCGGCCGAGGCGGCGGTCGCGGCCAAGCTCGACGACCGCGGCCGGGTCGTCACGTTCACCGAGGACACCAGCGACGCCGAGCTCGACGTCGTCCCTGGCGGACCTGTACTCGAGCGACGCGTGCGACGTCGTCATCGTCGTCCACGTCCCCACCGTCGGCGCGGCGTCGCCCCGGCTCGCCCGGGCCGTCGCGAAGGCCGCGGCCGGCTCGGGGATCACCACCGCCGCCGTGCGTGCTCGGTCTGCACGGCGTCGTGCGAGCCGCTGACGGCGACGGACGCGGACGGCACCTCGTGGACGGTCCCGGCGTACTCGACCCCGGAGGGCGCTGCCGCTGCCCTGGGCGCCGTGGTCCGGTACGCCGCGTGGCGCAGCGCCGACCACGGCCGGCCGGTCGCGCCGGCCGGCACGGACCGCCAGCGCGCCCGGCGGATCATCCAGCGGCACCTGGCGGCGTCGGACGGCCCCGGTGCCGGTCCGGCTGACGCGGCCCGAGCAGAGCGAGCTGCTCGCGTGCTACGGCATCGACCTGTGGCCGGCGCGCACGGTGTCCTCGCCCGGACGAGGCGGTCGCCGCGGCGCAGGAGCTCGGCTGGCCGGTCGCGCTCAAGAGCACCGCGTCGCGCCTGCGGCACCGCGCGGACCTCGGCGGCGTGCGGCTGGACATCGAGGGGGCCGACGAGCTGCGGGGGGACGTCCTGCAGCTGCAGGAGCGGGCCGCGCAGGTCGGCGCCCACTACGCGCCGCTCGAGGTGCAGCGGATGGCGCCGTCGGGCGTCGCGTGCGTGGTCCGGTCGACCGAGGACCCGCTGTTCGGGCCGGTCGTCTCGTTCGGCCTCGCCGGGGACGCGAGCGAGCTGCTCGGCGACGTCGGCTACGCGATCCCCCCGCTGACCGACGTCGACGTCGCCGAGCTCGTCCGGTCGGTGCGCGCAGCACCCCGGCTGTTCGGCTACCGGGGGCTGCCGCCCGCGGACGTCGAGGCGCTCGAGGACGTCATCGCCCGGGTCTCGGTGCTCGCCCGGGACCACCCCGAGCTGCGGACCCTCGAGCTGCACCCCGTCGTGGTCTCCGAGGACGGCGCGGCGGTGCTGTCGGGCCGGGTCGAGCTCGCGCCGGGGAGGCGCACCGACGCGAGCCGGCGGTCGCTGCCGACCTGACCGGGCTGCGCCGGCGCGCGCCGGTGCGCGCCGGTGCTCGACGGTCGCCGTCCCGGTGCCCCGGGTGCCCGGCACGGCGCGGCCGGTGGGAGGATGTGCCGGTGACCGGAGCAACCACCGACCTGCACACCGACCTCCACCGCGCCGGGTACTACCCCGAGCTCGTCGCCGACGTGCTCGACGTCGCGCTCGCGGACGAGGCGGTGCTCGCGCACCTCGTGCACCCCGAGACCACCTTCGACGCCAACGAGGTGCGCCGCCACGTCACGGTGCTCGTGCTGACCGAGACGCGCCTCGTCGTCGCGCACGTCGACGACCACCCCGCCGACAGCGACCACCCGTCGACGAGCGCGTCCGCGACCACGGAGTCGGTCCCGCTGTCCGAGCTGCGCTCGGTCGCGCTGACGCACGTCATCGCGAACCCCGAGCAGCACGTCGCCGGCACGCTCGCCGCCGAGCTGACCCTCGCGGTCGGCTGGGGCTCGGTGTCCCGGATCGACCTCGAGCCGGCGACCTGCCCCGACCCCGCGTGCGAGGCGGACCACGGCCTGACCGGGACGATGACGCCGGACGACATCGTCGTGCGCATCAGCGCCGGCGCCGAGGGTCCCGGTGCGGTGCGTGCCGCCGCCGACTTCGCCCGCCGGCTCTCGGCCGCCAGCGCCCGCACCCGATGACGGTCCCGACCGCCGGGACCGACCTCGTCGTGCCCGGGTTCCGCGAGGCCGGCTTCGTGGCCCCCCGCTACGACGGGGCGAGCCTGGGGTCGGTCCTGCCGGCCGTCGCGGACGCCCTCGGCGCACCGCTCGACGACGACGGGCGCTCGGCGCGGGCGCGGGCCGACCTCAGCCTGCCGCGGGTGGACCGCGTGTGCCTCGTGCTCGTCGACGGGCTCGGGTTCCACGCGCTCAAGGAGCGCGCGGGCCACGCCCCGTTCCTGCGGTCGCTGCTGCCGCAGGGCCGCCGGCTCGTCACGGGCTTCCCGTCGACGACGGCCGCCTCGATGGGGCTGCTCGGGACCGGCGCCGGTCCGGGCCGCACCGGGATGGTCGGCTACTCGGTCCGGCACCCGGGGACCGGGGCGCTCGGGAACCTCGTCGAGCTGGACCGACATGGGTCCGGCGCGCGAGTGGCAGCGCGAGCCGACCGTGTTCGAGCGGGTCCACGCGGCCGGCGTGCCGGTCTCGTCGGTGGGGCCGGCCCGCTTCGCCGGCTCGGGGCTCACCGAGGCGGCGCTGCGCGGCGGCGGGTACCGGCGCGCGGAGAGCCTCGCGGACCGGGTCGACGTCGCGGTCGAGGAGCTCATGGGCCCGGCGCTCGTCTACCTGTACTGGGGCGACGTCGACACGACGGGGCACCACCACGGCGTCGGCTCCTGGCAGTGGGGCGAGGCCGTCGGCGAGCTCGACCGCGAGCTCGCGCGCCTCGCTCGCCTGCTCCCGCCCCGCACGCTGCTGCTGGTGACGGCCGACCACGGCATGGTCGACGTCGACCCCGCCGGCCGGTGGGACGTCGCGACGACGCCGTCGCTGGCCGACGGGGTCGAGCTGGTCGCGGGGGAGCCGCGCGCCCTGCACGTGCACACCCGGTCCTCCGCGCCGGACGCCGTCGCGGCGGCCGCGGCGCGGTGGCGCGAGACGCTGGGTCGGGCCGCGGTCGTCGCCACCCGGGACGTGGCCGTCGCCGCGGGCTGGTTCGGGCCGGTCGCCGAGCACGTGCTGCCCGCGATCGGGGACCTCGTGGTCGCGGCGACCGGGCGCAGCACCGATCGTCGACTCCCGGACGCAGAGCGCGGCGTCCCTCGACCTCGTCGGCGTGCACGGCTCGTTCACCCCGCAGGAGATGATCGTGCCGCTGCTCACCCTCCACAGCCGCTAGGGGACCTCCGGTGGCCGAGCTCGCCTTCTTCTCCGGGACCATGGACTGCGGCAAGTCCACGCTGGCGCTGCAGATGGACCACAACCACGCCGCCCGCGGACGCGGCGGCGTGATCTTCACCCGGGACGACCGCGCCGGCCACGACGTCCTGTCCTCCCGGCTGGGCCTGCAGACCCGCGCGCACGAGGTCGACGACGCCACCGACTTCTGGCACGAGGTCGTCGACCGGCGCATGCGCGGGGAGCGCGTCGACTACCTCATCTGCGACGAGGCCCAGTTCTACACGCCCGGGCAGGTCGAGCAGCTCGCCCGGCTGGTCGACGAGATGGGCGTCGACGTGTTCGCGTTCGGCATCACCGCCGACTTCCGGACCCGGCTGTTCCCCGGCTCCCAGCGGCTCATCGAGCTCGCCGACCGGGTCGAGGTGCTGCAGGTCCAGGCGCTGTGCTGGTGCGGGGCGCGGGCGACGCACAACGCCCGCACGGTCGACGGCGTCATGGTGGTCGAGGGCGCACAGGTCGTGGTCGGGGACACCGTGGGGGACACGCCTGCGGACACACTGGGGGCGCCGCTGGGGCACGCCTCCCCGCACGACCACGACGTCGCCTACGAGGTGCTGTGCCGCCGGCACCACCTGCGCCGCATGACGGCGGCCGCGGCCCGGGCGGCGTCGCCGTCCCCGGCGACGCTCACCCTGGACGTCTGAGCGGCTACTCCGGCTTCGCGCCGAAGACGATCTCGTCCCAGCTCGGGACGCTCGCCCGGCCCCGGCGCGCCCGGGGACGCTCGGGCGCCGGCGCGGGGGCGTCGTCCGCGGGGACCGGCTCGTCGGGCCCGACGGCGACCGGCGTGGTCAGCCGCCGCGGGCCGGTCGGGCGGGGGAGCACGCGGGTGTCGGTCGCCGCGTCCGGGTCGGACAGGGGCGGGTGGGCCGCCGGCGGCTCGTCGGAGCCGGGGAAGTCGAACGTCCGCTGCGGGCCGAAGCCCTCGAAGTCCTCGAGGTCGTCCTCCTCGAGCTGCTGCCGGACGCCCCGCTTCGTGCTGAGGTCGTCGAGCAGCGCCGCGGTGATGTCCGCCGGGTCGGGCTCGGCGGCGGGCACCGGCACCGTGTCGGTGGACACGGCGTCGTCGATCGGCGTCAGCGGCCGCACCTCGCCGTCCGCCTGGAAGTCGAAGACGACGTCCCGGACGGCCGCGAGGTGCCGGCGGGGGATGATCTCGTCCGCGAGCTCGGTCTCCGACAGCCACCGGGCCTCGTCCTCGAGAGCCTGCACGGCACGGGCCTGCGTGTCGAAGGTCCACAGCGCCTCGCGCGGCTCGTCCGCCACGGTGAAGCGCACGACGACGGTCCACGGCGCGGGTCCGTCCCGGAACGCGTCCCACTCGATGGACTCGACGGACACCCCACGAGCGGCCAGCCGGTCGGTCACCAGGTCGCCGAGGACCGGGGCGTCGGCGTCGCGGCCGACCCGGGTCGCGCGGGCCTGCGCGGCGATGTGCTCGCGCTCGGCGAGCACCGGGCCCTCGTAGCGCCGGACGTGCTCGACCGGGATGTCGGCGCTCTGGGCCACGGCGGCCGCCGACTGCCCCGCGCGGATGCGCGCCTGGATCTCCCGCGGCGCGAGCGTGCCGTACCGCTCGGCGCGCAGCTGCTCCAGCTGCGGCCGGTCACGGCGCACGGCCGCGCGCAGCGGCTCGTCGATGCGCAGGCGGAAACGTTGCCCGTCGGAGCCCATCAGGACGAGGTGCTCCCCGTCCTCGTGCAGACCCACCAGCTCTAGCTCACTCATGCGACCTCCCCGACCTCTGGTACGAGGGTGCCACCCCGCACGCCCGATCGGTGACATCTGGCCCGGTGCGCCGCGGGCGCGCGACGACGCCAGGGGGGCCGGGGGGCACCTGGGGGCACGCGGAGTCCGACGGGACACGCACCCGCCGCGAGCGCGGGCACCAGCACGCGGGACGGGGCGGGGCTGGGAGGATCGCGCGGTGACCCCCGCCGTCCCGCTCGAGCCGGTGCTCGAGATCGTCGCCGTCTTCGTCGGCGCGCTCTCCGGCGGGCTCGCCGCCGTCCGCAAGCAGTTCGACGTCTTCGGCGTGCTCGTCCTGGCGTGGGCCGCCGGGCTCGGCGGGGGCGTGCTGCGGGACGTGCTCATCGGCGCGACGCCGCCCGTCGGCATCGCGGACTGGCGGCTCATCGCGGCCGCGTGCCTCGGCGGCGCGGTCATGTACCTGTTCCACCCGCGCCTGGAGCGGGCCCGGCGGATGATCGCCGTCCTGGACGCCGGCGCGCTCGCGCTGTTCACCGTCGCCGGGACCATCAAGGGCGCCGAGCTGGGCGCCGGACCGGTCGCGGCGGTCTGCGTGGGCGGGCTGACCGGCGTCGGCGGCGGCGTCCTGCGCGACCTGCTGACCGGCGAGGTGCCGGCCGTGCTGCACCAGCGCGAGCTCTACGCGGTGCCGGCGGTGCGTCGGTGCGGCCCTCACGTCGACGCTCTGGTCGACCGGCACGCTGACCGTCTGGACCGGCCTGGCGGCCGTCGTCCTGGTCTTCGGCCTGCGGATCGCGGCGATGCGGTTCCGGCTCCAGGCGCCAGGCCCGTGGACCGGCATGACCTGGGGCCGCCGCGGCTCGGGCAGGATGGACGCGTGACCGCCCCCGCCGCACCGCCCGCCCCCGAGCACACCCCCGCCGAGCTGGCCGACCGCACCGAGCTGGCCGGCGGCACCGCGGCCGAGGCGGTCGTGCTGCCCGACGCCGCCGCGACGGCCGAGCTCGTCGCGCTCGCCGAGCGGTTCGCGCGCGCCGCGGGCGACCTGGTCCGGGACGGCCGACCCGACCGGGTCGACGTCGCGGCGACGAAGTCGAGCCCGGTCGACGTCGTCACCGAGCGCGACCTGGCCTCCGAGGCGCTGCTGCGGTCGCTCATCGCCGAGCACCGCCCCGACGACGGCATCCTCGGCGAGGAGGACGAGCCGGTCGCCGGGACGTCCGGGCTGACCTGGGTGCTCGACCCCATCGACGGGACGGTCAACTACCTCTACGGCATCCCGGCGTACGCGGTCTCCGTCGCCGTGGTCGCCGGGCCGCCCGTCCCCGAGCGGTGGACCGCGGTCGCCGGGGTCGTGCACAGCGTCGCCGACGGCCGGACGTTCACCGCCGGGCGCGGGCTCGGCGCCCGGCAGGACGGACGTCCGCTGCGGGCCAACGCCGCCCGGCCGCTCGCCGAGTCGCTCGTCGGGACCGGCTTCGCCTACACCGTCCAGCGGCGGACCGAGCAGGGCCGGCTGCTCGCCGAGCTGCTGCCCCAGATCCGCGACGTGCGCCGGATCGGCGCGGCGGCCCTCGACCTGTGCACCATCGCCACCGGCGGGCTGGACCTCTACTACGAGCGCGGGCTCAAGCCGTGGGACCTCGCGGCCGGGACCCTCGTGGCGACCGAGGCGGGCGCCGTGGTCAGCGGGCTCCACGGCGCGCCGGCGGGCGAGTCGATGACCGTCGCCGGTCCCGCGGGCACCCTCGAGCTGCTGGTCGCCTTCCTCGAGGAGCACGGCGCCGCGTCCGGCGCCTGACCCGCTCCGGCAGACGCCGGACAGGTCGGGGCGCAGGTCCGGGGCCCGCACCCACCCCGGCGTCCGATCCCGCTCCGGGACCGGTCCCGACCGCCGCCGGCCGCGACCGGCGCCCGCGGCAACGGTGCGTGCGCCCGCGGGGAAAATGCGGCACAATCCGCAGCGCCCCGGGGGGAACAAACCACTGCGCCCGTGCATTGAGTTCGTACCTCACCGCAGCACGGTCGACACCGGCCGGCAGCGACCGACAACAGAGAGTGTGACCACACAGATGGCAACCGACTACGACGCCCCGCGCAAGACCGAGGAGGACCTCAGCGAGGACTCCCTCGAGGAGCTGAAGGCGCGCCGCTCGGACAAGAGCTCGGGAGTCGTGGACGAGGACGAGACCGAGGCTGCCGAGGGCTTCGAGCTCCCGGGCGCCGACCTCTCCGGCGAGGAGCTGTCCGTCCGCGTCCTGCCTCGCCAGGCCGACGAGTTCACGTGCTCGAGCTGCTTCCTGGTGCACCACCGCAGCCAGCTCGCGTTCGAGAAGAACGGGCAGCCGGTCTGCACGGAGTGCGCCGCCTGACCCGAGCGCACCACCGAGCGCCCGCACGGCACGATCCCGGGCCGGCGGCCGCGGGACCTCACCGGTCCCGCGCCGCCGGCCTCCTGCGTCCGGCGGCGATGGCGGCCGCGAGGTCCGTGGGCCGCCGCGTGGACACGAGCCAGTACGGCGTCGGGTCCGCCGGGTCGAGCACCTCGACACGCACGGCGGTGCGGGCCCAGGCGCGCAGGCACACGTGGGCGCGGGCGTCGAGGCGCGGACCGAGCTCGGCGCGCGTCGCGGCGGCGTCCAGCGCCCGCACCTCGCCGGCGAGCTCGAGCGGCAGGTGCGCCGGGCCCGCCCACAGCTCTCCGCCCGTCACCCGCACCGGCGTCGCCAGGGACAGCGCGACGCCGATGCCGACGAGCAGCACGACGGCCGCGGCGACGAGCGCCGGGCCGGCACCGACCGGCCACAGCGCCACGGCCATGACCAGCGCGAAGCCGGCGACGCTCGCCCATCCCACCGGGCCGAGCCAGAGGCGCTCGGCGTGCCGGGGCGCGGGGGCGGTGGCCCGGGCCGGCGGACCGGCGGGCCCAGGGGGACCGGCGGGACCGGCGGGACCGGGGGGTACGGGGCGGTCGGACATGCCCCCAGCATCCCAGCCCGCGACCCTCCCGGAGGGCAGGCGTCTACAGTCCTGCGTCGTGACACCCCCCGACGCCGACCTCGAGGTCCTCCTGCTCCTGCTCGACGACGACCTGCCGGTCCCCGCCTACGCGCACCCCGGTGACGCGGGCGCGGACCTGGTCAGCCGGGTCGACGTCGTCCTGCCACCGCTGGGGCGCGCGACCGTCCCGACCGGGGTGGCGATCGCGCTGCCCGACGGGTACGCCGCGTTCGTCCACCCGCGCTCGGGGCTCGCCAGCCGGCACGGCATCACGATCGTCAACGCCCCCGGCACGGTCGACGCCGGCTACCGCGGCGAGCTCGCGGTCACCCTGCTCAACACCGACCCCGTCGAGCCGTTCACCGTGCACCGCGGCGACCGGATCGCCCAGCTCGTCGTGCAGCGCGTCGAGCGTGCGCGGTTCGTCCGGGCCGAGCGGCTGCCGGGCTCGCACCGCGGATCGGGTGGCTTCGGGTCCAGCGGAGGGTGGAAAGCCGCGAGCGAGTAGGTCGCCCCTCGCCGGGGCGATTACTGTCGAAGGTGGCGCACCGGCGCTCACCGCGCGCCCGAGGAGGGCCGCGGTGGCGGAGCACTGAAGGAGAGCACCTGTGGGTCTGTTCCGACGTGGCGGGAACGTCCGCGACACGGATCGCGCGACGCCCCGAGCCGACGAGGTCGCCGACGACGCAGCCGTCGAGGCGGTCCCCGACGACGCCGCCGACCCGGCCGGCGCGCGCGACGTCCCGGCCGAGGACGGCGACGCGGTGACGGCGGCCCCGGCGAGGACCGCCACGGCGGACGCCGACGGTGCCGAGGGGGTTGACGGGGTCGTGCCCGCGGCGGCGGCCGGCCCGGTGAGCCGCCCCGCCCCCGGTGGACCCTGGGACGAGTCCGAGGTCGACGGCCTGGGCCGTCGGGTGGACCTCGGGGCGATCTGGCTCCCCGGCGTGGTCGGCATGGAGCTGCGCATGGAGATCGACAAGAAGACGAACCAGGTGACCGGCGTCGGGGTGACCCTGGGCGGCTCGGCCCTCCAGGTCCAGGCCTTCGCCGCGCCTCGCACCGAGGGCATCTGGGACGAGATCCGCGCCGAGATCGCCGAGTCCGTGACGAAGCAGGGCGGCTCGGTGGACGACCTGCCCGGGCCGTTCGGCCGCGAGCTCCTCGCGCGCCTGCCCGTCCGGACGCCCGAGGGACGCACCGGGCACCGGCCCGCCCGCTTCATCGGCCACGACGGCCGCCGGTGGTTCCTGCGCGGCGTGCTCACCGGCGCCGCGGCGGTCGACCCCCAGCAGGCCGCCCAGCTCGAGGCGCTCTTCGCCGACGTCGTCGTCGTCCGTGGCACCGAGGCCCGCGCGCCGCGCGACCTCCTCGCGCTGCGGCTGCCCGGCCAGAAGCGGCCCGCGACCGGGACGGACACGCCGGCGGTCGCGGCCGACGAGCCCTCGCTCGACCCCCTGACCCGGGGGCCGGAGATCACCGAGATCCGCTAGGAGCATCGACATGGGCAAGCTCGACGTGCGCGAGGCCCTCCACCGGGCGTTCGCGTCCCAGGCGGAGCTCGAGGCCGACGAGGAGCGCACCGAGTCCATCCGGTACGGGTGCACCCCGGTGTCGGGGCTCCCGGAGCGCCACCGTGCGACCGTGCACGGCGTCATCCGCTCGGTCACCCTGCGGCCCCGGCAGGGCGTGCCGGCCCTCCAGGCCGAGCTGTACGACGGAACCGGCGCGCTCGACCTGGTGTGGCTCGGCCGCCGCGAGATCAACGGGATCGAGCCGGGCCGCCGCGGGACGTTCGAGGGTCTCGTCTGTGCCGTCAACGGGCGCCGGACCGTCTACAACCCCCGCTACGAGCTCCTGCCCCGCCACGGTGAGTGACGCCGAGGGCGTGCGTCCGACCGGTCCGACGTCCGCGGACCGTCCGACTTCCGCGGACCCCCCGCCGCCCGCCGACCCGTCGTCGTCCGGCGTCGCGTCGTCACCCGGCGTCGCGTCGGAGGCCACCGACGCCCGCGCCGTGCCGGTCGACGCAGCGCACGCCGTACCCGGTGCGCCGGGTGCGCCCGGGACGCCGCCCCTGGCCGGCGCGGCCCCGCGTGGCATGGCCGCCGTGCTGGGCGAGGAGTTCTCGGTCGTCGACGCCGTCGGCGGAGTCCGGGGGCTGGTCGAGTCCGTCGCACCCGGCGTCGTCTTCGTCGCGGTGTACGTCGCGACGCGGTCCCTCACCCCGGCCCTCGTCGCCTCGGTCGGCGTGATGGTCGCCGCCGTCGTCGTGCGGCTGGTGCAGCGCACCCCGGTGACCCAGGCCCTGGCCGGCGTCGCTCGGCGTCGGGGTCGGCGTGATCTGGGCGTGGCGCACCGGCGAGGCGCAGGACTACTTCGCCCTCGGGCTGCTGCACCAACGCCGCGTACGGGGTGGCGTGCCTCGTGTCGATCCTCGTCGGGTGGCCGCTCGTCGGCATCGTGGTCGGGGCTGCTGCGGGGCGGCGGGACCGCCTGGCGGGCGGACCGGGTGGCACGTGCCCGGTGCGACCTGGGCGACCTGGCTGTGGGTCGCGATGTTCGGTCTGCGCCTCGCGGTCCAGGTGCCGCTCTACCTCGGCGCCTCGGTGGGCTGGCTGGGCACCGCGCGGCTCGTCATGGGCGTCCCGCTGTGGGCGCTGACCCTGTGGGTCACCTGGTTGCTGGTCCGGACCCCAGGATCTTCTCCAGCGTCCGACTCGTCCGCCTGCCGCCCCGTGACGAACATGAGCTCGTCGCGCTCCTCGAGGGTGTCGTCCGGGCTCGGCGCGAGCGGCTGATCGCCGCGGATGATGCAGGCCAGCACGGTGTCCGCGGGCCACTCGATCGACCCGACGCGCTGCCCGGCCAGCGGGGAGTCGACGCGGCAGCGTCAGCTCGAGGATGTCGGCGCCGGACTGGTGGAAGGTGAAGATCCGCACCAGGTCGCCGACGGCGACCGCCTCCTCGACCATCGCGGTCATGATCCGCGGCGTCGAGACGGCGACGTCGACGCCCCACGCCTCGTCGAACATCCACTCGTTCTTGGGGTTGTTGACCCGCGCGACGGTGCGCGGGCACCCCGAACTCGGTCTTGGCCAGCAGGGAGATGACGAGGTTCGCCTTGTCGTCGCCCGGTCGCGGCCACGACGACGTCGCACTCGTCCGACCTTGGCCTCGGAGAGCGTCGGCAGCTCGCACGCGTCGGCGAGCAGCCACTCGGCGTCCGGCGACCTGCGGCGACCCGCATCGCGCTCGGCTGCCGGTCGATGATGGTCACCTCGTGGTCGTGGCCGAGCAGCTCGCGGGCGATGGACCGGCCGACGGAGCCGGCACCGGCGATGACGACGCGCATCAGGAGACCTCCGGGGCCTGCGGTGAGGATCCGCTCGACGGATCCGGTGTCCTCCGCCGCGCACGAGCACGCGCAGGACGTCGTTCTCCTGCAGCACGCCGTCGGGCGTGGGCAGCAGGCCCTCGCCGTAGCGCTGGAGGTAGGCGACGCGGGCGCCGGTCGCGGCCTCGATCGTCGCGCAGCGGCACGCCGACCCAGCCCGGGTGGACGTCGGTCGCGCACGAGGCGGATCTGCCCGGACTCGTCGCGGTACTCGTCGGTCGCGCCCATCGGCAGCATGCGGCGCAGCACCTGGTCGGCGGTCCAGCGGACGGTCGCGACCGTCGGGATGCCGAGGCGCTGGTAGATCTCGGCCCGGTGCGGGTCGTAGATCCGGGCGACGACGTTGGCGACGCCGAACGTCTCGCGCACCACGCGCGCGGCGAGGATGTTCGAGTTGTCGCCGTCGGAGACCGCGGCGAACGCGTAGGCGTCCTCGATGCCGGCCTGGCCCAGGGTGTCGCGGTCGAAGCCCGAGACCGGTCACCTTCTTGCCGCCGAAGTCGGCGTCGCAGGCGGCGGAACGCGTCGGGGTTCTGGTCGATGACGGCGACGGAGTGCCCGCTGGACTCGAGCGACTCGGCGAGCGTCGCGCCGACCCGGCCGCAGCCCATGATCACGAAGTGCACAGGCCGGAACGCTACCCCCGACGCCGGGTGGTGCCGGCAGCGCGCCGGGCGCGCACGGGGCGCGCGACGGGCGCCCACGGCGCGGCGGCGTCGACCGTGCCGTGGCGGGGCAGTGCCTAGAGTGATCCCTCGTGTCTGACATCGCGGACGCCGCCAAGCGGCTCCTGCTCGGCAAGCCCATGCGCAGCGACCGGCTGGGGCACACGCTCCTGCCCGAAGCGGATCGCGCTGCCGGTGTTCGCCTCGGACGCGCTCTCGTCGGTGGCGTACGCGCCCGACGAGATCCTGCTCACCCTCGCCCTCGCCGGGGTGCGGCGCGACGCTGTTCTCGCCGTGGGTCGGCGTCGGGGTGGTCGGCGGTCTGCTCACCGTCGTCGCGTCGTACCGGCAGAACGTGCACGCCTACCCGTCCGGCGGCGGCGACTACGAGGTGGCGACCGTCAACCTGGGCCGCACGGCCGGCGTCACCGTCGCCAGCGCGCTGCTGGTCGACTACGTGCTCACCGTCGCGGTGTCGGTCTCCGCCGGCGCGCAGTACGCGGCCTCGGCGTTCCCGGCGCTGCGCGGGCACGAGACGGCGTTCGCGGTCGGGGTCGTCGCGGTGCTCACGCTCGCGAATCTGCGCGGGGTGCGGGAGTCCGGGCGCCGCGTTCGCGCTCCCGGTGTACCTGTACATGTTCGGGGTCGGGGCGGTCGCGGTCGTCGGGTTCGTCCGGTGGGCCGCCGGTGACCTGCCGCAGGCGGCGAGCTCGGCCCTCGAGATCGTCCCGCAGTCCGATCTGGAGCAGGGGCTCACCGGGCTCGGCGGCGCCTTCCTCGTCCTGCGGGCGTTCGCGTCCGGGCTCCGCCGCCCTCACCGGCGTCGAGGCGATCAGCAACGGTGTGCCGGCGTTCCGCAAGCCCAAGTCGCGCAACGCCGCGACCACGCTCGCGCTGCTCGGCGGGATCTCGGTGACGTTCATCCTGTCGATCCTCGTCCTGGCCCGCGCCACCGGCGTGCACTACGTCGAGGACCCGACCAGCCAGCTGCTGCGCGACGGCGTCCCGGTCGGCGAGGAGTACGTGCAGCACCCGGTGATCGGGCAGCTCGCCGAGACGGTGTTCGAGGGCTACCCGGTGATCTTCGTCGCGATCGCCGTGGTCACCGGGCTCATCCTGGTGCTCGCCGCGAACACCGCGTTCAACGGCTTCCCGGTGCTCGGCTCGATCCTCGCCAAGGACGGCTTCCTGCCGCGCCAGCTGCACACCCGCGGCGACCGCCTCGCGTTCTCGAACGGCATCGTCACCCTCGCGCTCGCGGCGATCGTCCTCATCTGGGCCTTCGACGCCCAGGTCACCCGGCTCATCCAGCTCTACATCGTCGGCGTCTTCGTCTCGTTCACGCTCAGCCAGCTCGGGATGATCCGGCACTGGACGCGCGAGCTGCGCACCGAGCCGGACCCGGCGGGCCGCACGCGCATGCTGCGCTCGCGCGTCGATCAACGCGGTCGGCTTCGCGATGACCGGCGTCGTGCTCGTCATCGTGCTGGTCACGAAGTTCGCGCTCGGCGCGTGGATCGCCCTCCTCGCGATGGGCCTGGTGTTCGCCCTGATGAAGGGCATCCGCCAGCACTACGACCGGGTGCGTGCCGAGCTCGCGCTCGGCGACGACCTCATGGCCGCCCGGGCCCTGCCCAGCCGGGTGCACGCGCTCGTGCTCGTCTCGCACCTGCACAAGCCGACGATGCGGGCGATCGCCTACGCGCGGGCCGCCCGGCCCCAGGTCATCGAGGCGCTCACGGTCGGCGTGGACAAGGAGGACGTCGCGGCGCTGCGCGCCCGGTGGGACGAGCTCGACCTGCCGGTGCCGCTCAAGGTGCTCGACTCCCCGTTCCGGGAGATCACGCGCCCGATCCTCACGTACGTGCGGTCGATCCGCCGGGAGAGCCCGCGGGACCTCGTCGTGGTGTACATCCCGGAGTACGTCGTCGGGCACTGGTGGGAGCAGCTGCTGCACAACCAGAGCGCCCTGCGGCTCAAGGGTCGGCTGCTCTTCACGCCCGGCGTCGTGGTGGCGTCGGTGCCCTGGCAGCTCGCCTCGTCCGAGGGGCAGACGGGGCTCGAGGACACCGTGCGGGGTACGGTACCGGGTGCCTTCTGACCGTCGCCGCCCGCGCAACACCCGCCCCGTCCGACCGCCGCGCGCCGGGGAGGCGGACGGCCGCGTCGTGGAGCTCACCGTCGGGCCGGTCGCCCACGGCGGCCACTGCGTCGCCCGGCTCGACGACGAGGTCGCCCGCGACGGCGACGGGTCGGGCGCATCCGGCGGGTCCGCCGGGTCGGCAGGCGGGCCGGGACGCGGCCGGGTCGTGTTCGTCCGGCACACGCTGCCCGGCGAGCGCGTCCGGGTCCGGCTGACCGAGACCGCCGCCGACGCCTCCTTCTGGCGGGCGGACGCGGTCGAGGTCCTCGAGGCCTCGCCGGACCGCGTGCCGTCCGCCTGGCCGGAGGCCGGCCCCGGCGGTGTCGGGGGCGGCGAGCTCGCGCACGTCGCCCTGCCCGCGCAGCGCGCGTGGAAGGCCGCCGTCGTCGAGGAGCAGCTGCGCCGCCTGGCCAAGGACGAGCGGGACGTCGTCGTGGAGGCGGCCCCCGGGGACGACGAGCGCGGCGGCCTGGCCTGGCGCACACGGATCGACCTCGTCGCGGACGCCACCGGCCGGGCCGGCATGCTCGGCCACCGCTCGCACGACGGTCCACGCGCTGACCGGGATGCCGCTCGCGAGCGAGGCGATCGCCGACCTCGGGCTGTTCGACCGGCGCTGGCCGAAGGGTGCGCGGATCGAGGCGGTCGCGCCGGCCGGGGACGCCCCGATCGTCCTGGTCGACGGCGTCCCGCAGACCGGTGGCCGGCCGGACACCCGTCCCAACGCGCGCAGCACGGTGCGCGAGCACCTGCGCCTCGGGTCGCGCGAGTACACCTACCGGGTCGCCGCCGACGGCTTCTGGCAGGTGCACCGCGAGGCGCCCGGCGTCCTGGCGACCGCCGTCCTCGACGCGCTCGGCGACGTCGACGGCGCCACCGTGCTCGACCTGTACGCCGGCGCGGGACTGTTCACGCTGCCGCTGGCCGACGCCGTCGGGGAGTCGGGCGAGGTCGGTCTCGGTGGAGGGCGACGAGCGCGCGGTCCGGGACGCGCGCCGCAACGTGCACGACCGCCGCAACGTCGAGCTGCACGCCGGCGAGGTGGCTCGGGTGCTGTCCGGTGCCGTGGACGCCGACTCCGACGTCGTGCACGCGGACGCCGTCGTCCTGGACCCGCCGCGGGTCGGCGCCGGCCGGGCGGTGGTCGGGGCGATCGCCGACCTGCGACCGGAGCGCGTGGTGTACGTCGCGTGCGACCCGGCGGCCCTCGCCCGGGACGTCTCCTTCCTGGCGGAGGCCGGCTACGCCCTCACCGGGCTCCGCGCCTTCGACCTGTTCCCGATGACGCACCACGTGGAGTGCGTGGCGGTGCTCGAGCGATCCTGAGCGGGCGGACCCGCTGCCTCCCGTCCGGCCCGCTCCCGCCCGCTCGCGCCCGCTCCCGCCCGCTCGCGCCCGGGTGAAAAGCGGCGCCGGGACGCGGTCCGGCGCGCCGGGACGGTAGCCTCTCCGGGATCCCGGCGGCCCGTTGACGACGTGCCTTCCCGTCCGTCACGACCCCCCGGAGCCAGCATGCCGCGCGACCGTGAGACCTGGGTGGACGCCGGCAAGGGCATGGCGATCCTCGGTGTCGTGTTCTTCCACGCCGTCCTCGTCACGGCCGACGTCGACCTCGCGTGGCGGTGGCGCGAGGCGTCGAACGTCCTCGACACGTTCCGGATGCCGCTGTTCTTCCTCACGGCCGGGCTGTTCGCGGCCGGGGTCCTGGCGCAGCCGTTCCGGGTGCTCGTCCACCGGCGCGTCGCCCGGCTCCTGTGGCTCTACGGCCTGTGGTCGACGGTGTGGGTCGTGGCGTTCCAGGTGCTGCCGTGGCCGCGCCCCGACGTGCCGCGGCCGGGCTGGGCCGAGCTGCCCCTGCTCCTGGTGTGGCCGAACGACACCACCTGGTTCGTCTACGCGCTGGCCCTGTTCCTCACGATCACGTGGTGCGCGCGACGGGTGCCGACCTGGCTCCTCCTCGGGGGCTCGGCGCTGGTGTCCGTGGTCGCCGCTCAGGTCGACACCGGCAGCACGCCGATCGACAAGATGGGCACCTACTTCGTGTTCTTCGTGGCGGCGGTCCGCTTCGGGCCGCGCGTGCGCGAGCTCGCCCCGCGGATCCGCGGGCGGCACGTGCTCGCGCTCGTCCCCGGGTACGTCGTCGTGGCGGCCGGCGTCACCGTCACCGGACTCGTCTGGGTGCCCGGCGTGCGCCTCGTCGTGGCGACGGTCGCCGTCGTGGCGGGCGTGGCCGCGGCGGTCGCCCTGTCCCGCACGCGGTCGGCCGCCTGGCTGGTCGCCCTCGGTCGCACCACGCTCCCGGTGTACCTGCTGCACTCCTACGTCCTCCTCCAGGCGGTCGTGCTGCTCGCGCCGCACCGCGCCGCCCTCGAGCCCTGGGCGCCGCTCCTGGCGCCGGTGCTCACCGTGGTCGCGACAGTGGTCTCGCTCCTCGTCCACCGGGTGACGCGCGGCGTCCCCGGGCTGTACGACCTGCCGCCCCGGGTCGAGCGCGCCCTGGCACCGGCCGCCGTCCCCGCGCGATCGCAGGGGTCGCCGACCACCTCGGTGGCCGACGGCGCCCCGGCGGCATAGCGTCGACAGTGGTCGCACCGGCAGACCGCTCGGTGCGCGACGAGAGGGGTGCAGTCGTGGCAGAGACGCACGAGAGCGACGCCGCCCGGCGCTACATCGAGGCCGGCAAGGTCGCCGCCGCCGAGGCCCGCAAGGCCGGGACGCCCGAGTACGACCACCGGGCCCACGACCGGGCGGTGGAGCACGAGCGCAGGGCGGCCGAGGCGCTCGCCGCCGAGCAGGACGCCCGCGCGGCGGGATCCGGCGGGTAGACCGGACGGGCGGGCCGTCACCGCCACCTCCAGCGCATCGCCCCGGCGCATCCCGGGGCCAGTTCCACCGGGTGCCGACCGGGCCCCGGACGCGGCGCACGGTGCCGCGTCGCGGTCCCGCCGTGCCACGTGCGGCGTGTGCCACCGGGCGTCACCCGGTACGATGTATCTTGACGTCAAGATATCGGGCCGCCCGCCGCGAGCGGACCCATCGGTGCCGCTCCGCACGGGCGCCACCCGCAGCCAGTCACAGCCGAAGGAGCACATGTGAGCAACGTCGACACGTTCGGGTCGAAGGGGACCTTGGAGGTCGGCGAGACCTCCTACGAGATCTACCGCCTCTCGGCCGTCCCGGGCCTCGAGCGCCTGCCTTACAGCCTCAAGGTGCTCGCCGAGAACCTGCTGCGCACCGAGGACGGCGCGAACATCACCGCCGAGCACGTCCGCGCCTTCGCCACCTGGGACCCGACCGCCGAGCCGGACACCGAGATCCAGTTCACGCCGGCCCGCGTCGTCATGCAGGACTTCACCGGCGTGCCGTGCGTCGTCGACCTCGCCACGATGCGCGAGGCCGTCGCCGACCTCGGCGGCGACCCGGCGCGGATCAACCCGCTCGCGCCCGCCGAGCTCGTCATCGACCACTCCGTGCAGATCGACGTCGCCGGCCGCCGGGACGCGTTCGAGCGCAACGTCGAGCTCGAGTACCAGCGCAACTTCGAGCGCTACCAGTTCCTGCGCTGGGGCCAGACCGCGTTCGACGACTTCAAGGTCGTCCCGCCCGGCACCGGCATCGTGCACCAGGTGAACATCGAGTACCTCGCCCGCGGCGTCATGACGCGAGAGGTGAACGGTGCACTTCGCGCCTACCCGGACACCTGCGTCGGCACCGACTCGCACACCACGATGGTCAACGGCCTGGGCGTGCTCGGCTGGGGCGTCGGCGGCATCGAGGCCGAGGCCGCGATGCTCGGCCAGCCGGTCTCGATGCTCATCCCGCGCGTCGTCGGCTTCAAGCTGTCCGGTGCGATCCCGGCCGGGCGTCACCGCGACCGACGTCGTGCTGACCATCACCCAGCAGCTGCGCCAGCACGGCGTCGTCGGCAAGTTCGTGGAGTTCTACGGCGACGGCGTCGCCGAGGTGCCGCTGGCGAACCGCGCCACGATCGGCAACATGAGCCCGGAGTTCGGCTCGACCTGCGCGATCTTCCCGATCGACGACGTGACGATCGACTACCTGCGGCTCACCGGCCGCCAGGACCAGGAGATCGCTCTCGTCGAGGCGTACGCCAGGGAGCAGGGGCTCTGGCACGACCCGTCGGCGGCCGGCTACACCGAGCCGATGTTCTCGGAGTACCTCGAGCTGGACCTGTCGACGGTCGTGCCGTCGATCGCCGGCCCGAAGCGCCCGCAGGACCGCATCGAGCTGACCGAGGCCAAGGAGTCGTTCGCGACGTCGATCCTCGACTACGTCGAGCCGGGCGACCACCCGCTGTCCGGTCTGGACGAGTCGGTCGAGGAGACCTTCCCGGCCTCGGACCCGATCGCCGCCGGCGAGCACGCCGACGCCTCGGACGCCCCGTACCACCCGGACCGCGGTGACGCGGCGCGCCGTCCGCACAAGCGCGTGCCGGTCACGCTCGAGAGCGGCACGCAGACCGAGCTCGACCACGGCGCACGTCGTGATCGCCTCGATCACGTCGTGCACCAACACGTCGAACCCGTCGGTCATGCTCGCGGCCGCGCTGCTGGCGAAGAAGGCCGTCGAGAAGGGCCTGACCGCCAAGCCGTGGGTCAAGACCTCGATGGCACCGGGCTCCAAGGTCGTCACCGACTACTACGAGAAGGCCGGCCTGTGGCCGTACCTGGAGAAGCTCGGCTTCCACCTGGTCGGCTACGGCTGCGCGACCTGCATCGGCAACTCGGGCCCGCTGCCCGAGGAGGTCTCGGCCGCGGTCAACGAGCACGACCTGTCGGTCGTCTCGGTGCTCTCGGGCAACCGCAACTTCGAGGGCCGCATCAACCCCGACGTGAAGATGAACTACCTCGCGTCGCCGCCGCTGGTCGTCGCGTACGCGCTCGCCGGGACGATGGACTTCGACTTCGAGAACGAGCCGCTCGGCACCACCGAGGCCGGCGAGCCGGTGTTCCTCCGGGACATCTGGCCGTCCCCGCTCGAGGTCCAGGACACGATCGACTCGTCGGTCCAGCGCTCGATGTTCACCACGGACTACGCCGACGTCTTCGCCGGCGACGAGCGCTGGCAGGGCCTGCCGACGCCCGAGGGCGCGACGTTCGCCTGGGACCCGCAGTCGACCTACGTGCGCAAGCCCCCGTACTTCGACGGCATGGGCGCGACGCCGGAGCCGGTCACGGACATCTCCGGCGCCCGGGTGCTGGCCAAGCTGGGGGACTCGGTCACGACCGACCACATCAGCCCGGCCGGCTCGATCAAGGCCGACAGCCCGGCCGGCGCGTACCTCGCCGAGCACGGCGTCGACCGCAGGGACTTCAACTCCTACGGCTCGCGCCGCGGGAACCACGAGGTCATGATCCGCGGCACGTTCGCGAACATCCGGCTGCGCAACCAGCTGGTCCCCGGCGTCGAGGGCGGCTTCACGCGTCAACCACCTCACCGGCGAGCAGACGACGATCTACGACGCCGCCCAGGCGTACGCCGCGTCGGGCATCCCGCTGGTGATCCTCGGCGGCAAGGAGTACGGCTCCGGCTCGTCGCGTGACTGGGCCGCCAAGGGCACCAGCCTGCTGGGCGTGCGCGCCGTCATCACCGAGAGCTTCGAGCGGATCCACCGCTCGAACCTCATCGGCATGGGCGTGCTGCCGCTGCAGTTCCCGGCGGGGGAGACGGCCGACTCGCTCGGCCTGGACGGCACCGAGACCTTCGACATCGCCGGCGTCACCGGCCTGAACGAGGGCACCACGCCGCGCACGCTCGCACGTCACGGCGACGAAGGCCGACGGGACCGTCGATCGAGTTCGACGCCGTGCTGCGCATCGACACCCCCGGCGAGGCGGACTACTACCGCAACGGCGGCATCCTGCAGTACGTGCTGCGGTCGCTGGTCAGCCAGGCCTGATCGCGGGGCTCTCCCGCCCGTGACCGACGCCGGTGCGCGTCCCGCAGGGGACGGGCACCGGCGTCGTCGTGCCGGCCTTGGCCGGGTCGGGGACCGGGCGGATACTGGCGCCATGGCGACGACGAGGTCGGGCGGGAAGGCCGCGCTGACGACGGTGTGGACCGACGCGGACGTGGACGCGTTCATCGCGGGCGTCGGGCACGAGGTCCGTCGGCGGGACGCCCGGACGATGCTCGAGCTCATGCAGCGGGTGAGCGGTGCGGCGCCCCGCATGTGGGGGCCGTCCATCGTCGGCTTCGGCTCGTCCCACGACGTGCTCGAGTCCGGGCGCGAGGGCGACATCGGGGCGATCGGCTTCTCGCCGCGGTCGACGTCGACGACCGTGTACTTCAACGAGGGGTTCGACGGGTACGCCGACGAGCTCGCGCGGCTCGGACCGCACACCCTGGGCAGGTCGTGCCTCTACCTCAAGGACCTCGCGAAGGTCGACCTCGGCGTGCTCGAGGAGATGGTCCGTCGCTCGTACGCGGCGGCGTCCGGCGACGGCGACGCGACCCCGGCGCCGGGCTGAGCCGGACTTCCTGAGCGGGGATGCGGCGGGTGAGCGGCCGGTCTGCAGCGGCTCAGGGCAGGTCAGGGGGTGGACGGCTCCACGGTGGTGTCCGCGGTCGGCACGGCGTGGCGCCGGCGGCGCACCTCGCGCCGCACCAGCACGACGATCATCGCCGCGCCCCCGGCGACCAGCGCCCAGGGGAGCAGGACCCCGAGGACGAGCATCGCGGCCGACAGCGCGGTGACCAGCGACTCCCACCCGGCGGCCAGGCCGCCGCCGAACCCTGCCCGCGCCGGGGCCGGGGCGCCCTCCTCGGACTGGAACATGAGCCGGACGGTCGACATCTCGACCCGGTCGGCGAGCCGGTTGCGCTGGGACACGAGCGACTCGAGGTCGGACTGGCGCTCGGTCAGCGTCTGCTCGGCGGCGACGACATCGGACGTCGTCTGTGCCCGCGACAGCAGGTCCTGCAGGCGCCCCACCGAGATCTCCAGCGCCCGGATGCGCGCGTCGAGGTCCTGCGCCTGAGCCGTGACGTCGTTGCTGGTGAGCTCCACCTCGTCGACCCGGCCGAGCCGCTCGAGCTCCGCCAGCACCTGGGTCAGGCCGTCCGACGGCACCCGGACGACGAGCCACGCGGTGTCCTGGGACGCCTCCTCGCCGGCCTGCTCGACCCGCTCCTGCACGTGGCCGCCGGCCTGCTCGACGAGGGCGGCGGCGTCGCGCGCCGCGATCCGCGGCTGCTCGACGGTCAGGGTCACCGAGCCCTCGACGACGACCTGCCGGGCGTCGTCGAGGTCCGCGACGGCCGCCGCGTCCCCGCCGCCCTCGCCGTTCGTGCCGTCACCGGCGCTCTGGCCGCCCTCGGCCGGCGGTCCGATCGGCGCCGCCTCCTCGACGTCGATCCCCGCGTCGTCCGCCGACCCGGCGGAGCCGGACGCGCCGGACCCGGCCGAGCACCCGGTCAGGACGAGGGCGAGCAGGGCCAGGAGGATCCCGAGGCGACGCATGCGTCCACCGTAGGAAGGCCGCGGGTGCCCGGTCCCACCCCGTGCCGCCCTTGTGACCGGATCGTGCCCGGGGGGTAGCCATCCGTGACCTGGGAGGTCCGACCGTGACCTCACGGTGACCGGGCTCGAGACCGACCGTGACCTCGCGATGACCGGACCTGCCTGCCCCAGCCCGCCCGGCTCAGCTCGCCCGCCTCAGCCGGCCCGCCTCAGCCGGCCCGCCTCAGCCCACCAGGACCTCCGGCAGCGCGTGCCGACCGATGGCCGCGACGACCGGGTCGTCGTCGGAGTGCGCGAGCATCGCGGTCGCCATGACGAGCGCCCAGCCGCGCGCTCTGGTCCAGGTGGCCGCATCGGGCGCGCCCGGCGCACCCGGCCCACCCGGCCCACCTGGTCCGGTCGGCCGGCTCACACGGTCGACGTGGTCGCGGAACGCCGCGCGTCCGGTCGCGTCGAAGGTCAACCACGCGGTCGCGAGGTCGGTCGCCGGGTCGCCCGCGGTGAGGTCGCCGAAGTCGAGCACCGCCGCAAGAGCCTGCCCGGCGCCGTCGTCGGCGACGAGCAGGTTGGCCGGGTGCAGGTCACCGTGCAGCCAGAGCGGCGGACCGGTCCACGGCGGGGCCGCGAGGGCGCGGTCCCAGACGGCCGTGACCTGGTCCGGTTCGGGGACCGCCCCGGACGCCAGCCGCTCGCGGACCACCGCGTCCCGGTCGCGCAGCGGCACGCCGCGCACCGGGTTGACCGGGGCGTCCGCCGGGGCCGGGACGTGCAGGCGGACGACGACGTCGGCCAGCGGCACGGCCAGGTCCCGCCGGGCCGCGGGCCGCACCGTCGCGGCGGTGGGGCCGTCGAACCACGGGACGACGCTCCACGACCAGGGGTAGGTGGCCGACGGGCGGCCGACCCGCACCGGGGTGGGGACCGGTGTGCCGAGCCGCGGCGCGAGCAGCGGCAGCCAGCGCTGCTCGTGCTCCACGAGCGCCGCGGCGGAGGCCCGGCGGGGCATCCGGACCGCGAGCCGGTCACCGAGCCGCAGCAGCACGTTGTCCCACCCGGTGGTGACGGGTCGCAGGGGCAGCCGGGCCAGGTCCGGGTGCTGCTCGACGAGCAGGCGCCGCACCAGGTCGGTCGTGACGTCGACCTCCGCCGCGGGTCGGGTCCCCACCGCTCCTCCTCGCCGCGACGCGCGTGCGCCGCCCGCCGACCATCATCGCCGGAGCGGGTGTCCAGCGGCGTCGCGCCCTGGCGGCACGCCGCTGTGACCTTCGAGGGCGAGCTGTGGGTCTGGGGGAAGAGCTCCCTGGACGGCGGCCTCATCGGGGCTCATCAGGTCGGTTCCGGGCCTCACTGGCTCACCGCCTCGGCCGGTGGCGACCACATCAGGGCGCTCAGCGCGGCGATCCAGCCGGAGCGGGCGGACACCGACGAGTTCGTTCAGGGGCGGCGGTTGCCGCCGCCCGCGGCGCTGGAGACGACGGAGCAGGGTCATGCCGACGAGAGCGATGACGGAGCAGGGTGGGGCCCGGGCGCGGACGAGGGTTCTCGGGGTCCTCGCCCTCGTGGTGGCGATGACGGTGGCGACACCCTTCGCCCCGCGGGCCTCCGCAGCCGGGCCGGCCGTGGCGCTCACCGTGGCGGCCCCGACCACGACGACGGCCGGGGCCGCGTTCAGCCTCACGGTCACGGCCCGGGACTCCGCGGGGGCCGTCGCGACGTCGTACCGGGGACGCGTCACCTTCACGAGCACCGACACCCGGTCACCGGTGCTGCCGCCCGCCTACACGTTCACGGCTGCGGACAACGGACGGCACACCTTCGCCGGCGTGAGGCTCTTCACGGCCGGCAGCAGGACCGTCGCCGCGTTCGACACCGCCGTGGCGACGGTCAAGGGCCGATCCGCCGCCGTCACCGTCTCTCCCGGCACCACGACGCGCCTCACGCTCGGCGGCCTCCCCGCGACCGCGCGCGCCGGGACCTCCTCGACGCTCACCGTCACCGGCAGGGACGCGGCGCTCGTCACCCGTGGCCATCGGGCCCGAACGGACCTGGGCCTCGGTCGCGCCCGGGGGCGGCTTCACGGTCGCCATCGAACGCAACGCCAAATGGATGTGGACGTGGGGGCAGAACACCTACGGCCAGCTCGGCGACGGCACTCTCGCGGACCGGGTGGTCCCCGGCGAGGTCAGCCCCGGCTGGGTCGCTGCCGACGCCGGCGACAACCATGTGCTCGCCCTCCAGGCCGACGGCACGCTCTGGGCCTGGGGGCGCAACGACCTCGGCGCCCTGGGAACGGGGGACCGCACCGGCTCGTCCACTCCGGTCCAGGTCGCACCGGGCACCACCTGGTCCGCTGTCGCGGCACGCATCGACTGCTGCCGGTCCAGGTCCTGCCGGGTCGTACTGTCCGGACGGTCACCACGGGCTCGGACGGCTTCGACTCGGCGGCGATCACGAGCGACGGGGCGCTGTGGCGGTGGGGCGGCATCTCGGACCTCGAGGCGCCGACCCTGCCGGTGCGGGTCGGGACGTCGACGGCGTGGGTGGCGGCGACGGTCGGCAACGGGCACACGATGGGGCTCAGCTCGGCCCTGCTGCCGTGAGGTCCCGGTACCGGGGGCCGACCATCGTCGCCGGAGCGCGCCACGACGGTGGACCGCAGCAGGCCGGTCCAGGTCGGTGCCGAGCAGACCTGGGCGTCGGCCGACACGTCCTCGACGATCTCGGCCGGCATCACCACGGGTGGCACGCTGTGGCTCTGGGGCGGCGAGCACTCGCCCCAGCACTCCTACGACGACGACCGCCGGGGCAGCCTCGTGCCGCTGCAGATCGGCACGGACACCGACTGGGCCTCGGTCGCGACCTCGCACGACCACGTGCTCGCGCTGAAGAAGGACGGCTCCCTGTGGACGTGGGGCGGGAACTGGGCCGGCCAGCTCGGCATCGGGACCCGCAGTGGCTTCCCGCTCGGTACCCCCTGGTCCGGGTGCACGCTCGCCATCCGCTCCGACGGCACGCTGTGGGTGTGGCTCCCGGACCACCCGATGACCCGGGTCGGGACGTCGGGCGACTGGGTCGCGGTGGCGGGCGGTGGCCGGGCGGTCGGCCTGCGCTCGACCATCGCGGCTCCGTAGCCCGCCTCAGACCGACCAGTCGACCGTCCGGCGTCGGTCCCACGGCTCGGCCCAGCCGAGCGCGTCGAACAGCCGGTCGAGCACGATCGCGGTGAAGCCCCACACGAGGTGCTCGCCGGCGAGGAACGCGGGGGACCGGTACGTCGCGCCCCCCCGGCGGTGCACGGTCGTCCGCCGGTGCTCGGGGTCGAGCAGGTCGGCGACCGGCGCCCGGAACACGTGCGCGGACTCCCCGGCGTCGACGACGCCCACCGGGGTGGGCCGCGACCACCACGCGAGGACCGGGGTGACCCGGTGGTCGCTCACCGGGACCGCCAGCTCGCCGAGCGTCCCGAGGACCTCGACGCCGTCGGCGTCCAGCCCGGTCTCCTCGACGGCCTCGCGGACGGCGGCCGCCTCGGGCCCGGCATCGTCCGGGTCGACCCGCCCGCCCGGGAACGCCACCTGGCCGGAGTGCTGGCGCAGGGTGGCGGCCCGGCCGACGAGCAGGACGTCGAGGTCGGCCGGGACGGCGCGCGTGGCATGCAGCCCCGGACGCGCGTCGAGCACGCCGAACAGCACGAGCACCGCGGCGGGACGGGCGGCCGGGTCGGCGGCACGTCCGATGTAGCCGTCCCACGAGACGCCGCGCGCGGCGAGGGCGGCGAGCTGCTCCCGGGCCGCCACCGGCGCCGGCCTGCTCACGGCACCGCTCACCACCCGCTGGGCAGCGGGCGGCCCTCGTCGTACCCGGCCGCGGACTGGATGCCGACCACGGCCCGCTCGCTGAGCTCCTCGAGGGTCGACGCGCCGACGTAGGTGCACGCCGAGCGCAGGCCGGACGTGATCCGGTCGAGCAGGTCCTCGACCCCGGGACGCTCGGGGTCGAGGTACATCCGCGAGCTGGAGATGCCCTCCTCGTACAGGCCCTTGCGCGCCCGGTCGAACGCCGACCCGCCGCGGGTCCGGGCCGCGACCGCGCGCGCGGACGCCATCCCGAAGCTCTCCTTGTACAGCCGCCCCGTGCCGTCCTCGTGCAGGTCGCCCGGGCTCTCGTGGGTGCCGGCGAACCACGAGCCCGACCATGACCTGGGACGCACCCGCCGCGAGCGCGAGGGCGACGTCGCGGGGGTGCCGGACGCCGCCGTCGGCCCACACGTGCTTGCCCAGACGGCGCGCCTCCGCCGCGCACTCCAGGACGGCGGAGAACTGCGGGCGGCCGACGGCGGTCATCATCCGGGTGGTGCACATCGCGCCCGGGCCGACGCCGACCTTGACGATGTCGGCGCCGGCCTCGATGAGGTCGTGCGTGCCCTCGGCGGTGACCACGTTGCCCGCGACGACCGGGACGTCGGGGGAGAGGTCGCGCACCGCGGCGACGGCGTCGAGCATCTTGCGCTGGTGGCCGTGCGCGGTGTCGACCACGAGCACGTCGACGCCGGCCTCGAGCAGCGCGGCCGCCTTCGCGCGCACGTCGCCGTTGATGCCGACGGCCGCGGCGATCCGCAGCCGTCCGTCGTCGTCCAGGGCCGGGGCGTAGACCGAGGACCGCAGCGCGCCGATCCGGGTGAGGACGCCGAGGAGCCGGCCGTCGGCGACGACGGGCGAGAACCGGCGGCGGGAGTCGTGCAGCCGCTCGAACGCGGCCTCCAGGCCACCGGGCCCGGCGAGGACGTCCGCCTCGACCACGGTCGGGTCGGCGGTCATCACCTCGGCCACCTGCGTGAAGCGGTCCACGCCCTGGCAGTCGGCCTCCGCGACGACGCCCACCGGGACGCCGTCGTGCACGACGACGGCGGCGCCGTGCGACCGCTTGCCGATGAGGGTCAGCGCGGTGTGCACGGTGTCGGTCGGGTCGACGACGACGGCGCTCTCCACCACGGTGTGCCGCGCCTTGACGGACGCGACGACGTCGGCGACGACGTCGGCCGGGATGTCCTGCGGGATGACCGCGAGCCCGCCGCGCCGGGCGACCGTCTCGGCCATCCGGCGGCCGGCGACGGCCGTCATGTTCGCGACGACCACCGGGATGGTCGTGCCGCGTGCCGTCCACCGTCGACAGGTCGACGTCGAACCGGGACGCGACCTCCGAGCGGGTCGGGACGAGGAAGACGTCGCCGTAGGTGAGGTCGGAGGTCGGCACGTGGCCGGGCAGGAAACGCATGACCACCAGTCTACGAACGCCCGGCGGTCCACCCCCGCGTGGCCAGGGGACCACGCGGGGCGGACCGCCGGGCGCCCGGTCTCGTGGCGCGCTACTCCTTCACCGCTCCGGTGGTGGTGTTCATGATCCGGCGCTGGAAGACGAAGAAGAGCACGGCGACCGGGATGGTCATGATCGCCGCCGCCCCCAGCTTGAGCGGGTACTGGCTGCCCTGGCCCAGGCCGCCCGCGGCGAGCCCGGCGACCCCCTTGGTGAGCGGTGGTCAGCTCGGGGGCCTGCGCGGCGACGATGAAGTGCGACAGCTCGTTCCACGACCCCTGGAAGGACAGGATCACCAGGGTGATGAGGGCCGGTGTCGCCATCGGCAGGACGACCGACCAGTACGTCCGGAACGGTCCGGCGCCGTCGATCCGGGCGGCCTCCTCGACGCTCCTGGGGATGGACTCGAAGAAGTTCTTCATGATGAAGATCCCCGCCGCGTCCGCGAGCAGCGGGACGATCAGCCCGGCGTAGGAGTTGTAGATGCCGAGCTGGTTGATGACGAGGAACTTCGGGATGAGCAGGACGACGCCCGGGACCGCCATCACGGCGATGAGGAGGGCGAAGACGAGCCCTCGGCCGCGGAACTCCAGGCGGGCGAGGGCGTACCCCGCGAGCGAGTTGATGAAGACCCGCCCGAGGGTCACGCACACCGTCACGATGACGGAGTTCGTGAACCACACCGGGTAGTCCGACCGCAGGAAGAGCCGCTCGTAGGCCGCCGTCGTCCAGGTCGCCGGGACGAGGGACAGCGGGGCTGCGACGGCCTCGGCGTCCGACTTGAACGACGTCGCCACCTGCACGAGGAACGGGTAGATGTACAGCAGGACGAAGGCCGGAGGACCGCGTAGACGAACACGGTGCCGATCTGCCTCCGGCGCGCCGACCGCTCCGCCCGGGCGGTGCCGCGCGCGGCGGGCGACGGCGTCGAACGCCGCGGACCGGCTGTGGTGGGTGCGGCGGTCATCGTCGGCCTCCTCCGTCGGTCGGCGGCTCGGTCGAGGAGTCGGTGGTCCCGGCGACGGCGCCGGCGTCGGGCGCACCACCCGCCCCGCGAGCGCCGCCCGCACCGGCGACCCCGGTGAGGACGAACTGCTTGCGGCGCGGGATCGTCGTCCGCTCGCGCAGCACGAACCGCTGGAACGCGGTGAACACCACGATGATCGCGAACAGCACGAACGCGATCGCCGCGCCCGCGACCCCAGTCCTGCTGCTCGAAGGACGCCTGGTAGGACAGGTAGGCGGGGGTCAGCGTCGTCTTGGACGGCCCACCCTGGGTGCCGGTGTAGATCTGGTCGAACACCTGCCAGCAGCCGATGAGGCCGAGGGTGAGGACGGTGAACAGCGTCGGCCGCAGCATCGGCAGGGTGACGAGCCGGAACCGCTGCCACGGCGTCGCGCCGTCCATCATCGCGGCCTCGTCGACGTCGCCGGAGATCTGCTGCAGGGCGGCGATGAACAGCAGCATGAACGTCCCGGACGTCGTGAAGACCGCCATCGTGATGAACATGCTCATCGCCACGCTCGGCCCGCTGATCCACTGCCACCACGGGATGCCGAGGAACCCGTTGCCGGTGAGGGCCGCCGGTCCCTGGTCGACCCCGACGACGCCCAGCAGGATGTGCACGACGCCGCGCGGGTCGGCGAGCCAGTTCGGTCCGTCGATGCTCAGGTAGGAGAGCAGCTTGTTGACCGCGCCGGATGCGGAGAACAGGAAGAGGAACAGCACGGTGATCGCGACCGAGCTGGTCACCGACGGGAAGTAGAACGCGGTCCGCAAGAATCCCCGTCCGCGCAGCACCTTGCGGTTGACCATGACCGCGAGGAACAGCGACAGCGCCGTCTGCAGCGGGACGACGAGGAACACGTACCAGGCGTTGTTGCGCAGCGACGGTGCCGAAGTCCTGCGTCGGCAGGCCGCCGCCGACGAGCTGGCGGTAGTTGTCACGCGCCGACGAATCCCACGGTCGAGGCGAGCGGGCTGCCCGCGACCGGTCCAGTCCGAGACGCTCACCCAGGCCGCCATGAGGACCGGCACGACGAGGAACAGCCCGAGGATGACGATCATCGGCGCGATGAACAGCCATCCGGCCGCCGCCTCGCGGACCGCGCGCGCCGGACCGGCGCGGCGGCCGCCCCGGGGCGCGGGTGCCGGAGCCGGCACCCGCGCCGTCGAGACGGTGGACATCAGCCCGCGGAGTCGAGGACGGCCTGCATGTTGGTCTGCACCGAGGCCAGCATGCCGGGGACGTCCGCGGTCGCGAGGCCCTCGATCTGGCCGTTGAAGTCGGCGATGACGTCCGAGGCGCCCTGCATGCTGGGCGGCCCGACGGCGAACTCGGCGCTGTCGAGGAACGGCAGCCTGCTCCGGGAACGCGGTGCGGAAGTCCTCGGCGGCCGACTGGACGGACGGCATGACGCCGAACGCGTTGGCGAACTCGACCTGCTGCTCGGTGGAGGTCAGGAAGTCGACGAGCTCGAGCGCGGACTCCTGGTTGGCGCTGTCCGCGGCGATGCCCCAGCAGTTGGTGAACTGGAACGTCCCCGGCCGGCCGGACCCTCGGGCAGCGGGACGACGGTGTACTTCAGGTCGGGGAAGTCGTTCTTCATGGCCCCGACGATCCAGTTGCCCTCGATCGACCATGGCCGCGCGACCGGTGCCGAGCGCCTCGCCGCCCCAGCCCGAGTCGATCGTCGGCCGGGTAGGCCAGCACGCCGTCGGCGAGCATCTGCTTCACGAAGTTGACGGCCTCGACGTTCTCGGGGCTGTCGGCGATCGCCTCCGTGCCGTCCTCGCTGACGAGCCCGCCGCCGGCCTGCTCCATGAACACGCCGAGGCGCTGGAACTCGGGCCCGAAGCTCAGGCCGACCTGGTTGCCGGTGGTGAGGGTCTTCGCGGCGGCCGCCAGGCTCTCCCAGTCGGTCGGGATGTCGGCGTCGGTCGAGCCCTGCGGCTGCCCAGGCGTCGGTGTTGATCACCAGCGCGAGGGTCGAGAAGTCCTTGGGGGCGCAGTAGAACTCGTCGTCGAGCGTGAAGTTCTCCCGCAGGGACGGGTAGAAGTCGTCCGCGGCGGCCGTCTGGTCGCCGTAGGCGAGCAGCGAGCCGTTGCGCGGCGTAGCCGGCGAACTGGTCCCAGCTGGCGTAGAAGACGTCGGGCGGGCTGCCGGCCGCGAAGCCCTGGGCGAGCTCCTGGACGAGGTCGGTGGCGACGTTGACCGTCGGCGTCCACGCCGGACTCCTCCGACCACGCCGCGACCGCCGCGTTGACCGCGTCGGTCTCGGCGTCGCCGCTGGAGCCGATGAGGATGTTGAGCGAGCCGGTCCCGGTCTCGCCCCCGCCGGCGGCGGCGTCGTCGGCCGGCTCCTCCTCGAAGCCCGAGCCGCCGCCGCACGCCGTGAGGGCGAGCGCCCCCACGGCGAGCAGGGCGGTGAGCGATGTGGTGCGTGCGGGTCTGCGCATGGTGTGTCTCCTTCGACGTCCGGGGGCGTCCCGGGGTGTGGGGCGGTCGGGCCTGTGCGGGCAGGTGGTCGGGCGGGTGGTCGGGCGGGCCGAGCGGTGGGTTCGCGGGATCAGGGGGTCGGCGGGTCAGGGGGTGGTCGGCGGTGCGCGCTCGAGTCGCGCACCACGAGGCTGGGGTTGAGCAGGACGGCCTGGTCGGCGGGGTCGGTCGCGGCGCCGGGGCGATCGGAGACCTGGTCGAGCAGCAGGCCGAACGCGCGACCCGCCGCCTCGGTGAGCGGCTGGGCGACCGAGCTCAGCCCGACCGCCCGGGCGACCGGGGTGTCGTCGAAGCCGACGACGGCCGGCTGGCCGCCGTGCGTGGCCGCCGGCAGCGAGCGGGCGGTCGACAAGGCCCCGAGCGCGAGCGAGTCGCTCGCGCACACGAAGGCCGTCGGGCCGGCGGTGGCGAGCAGGCGCTCGGCGGCCACCGCGCCGGTCCCGACGCCGTCGACGACCCCGAGGGACAGGGCGCGCAGCTCGTCGTCGGTCCCGGCCGGCGGCACGCATCGCCCGCGCCCAGCCCCGGCGCCGGTCGTCGCCGACGTCGGAGCCGCGCGGCCACCCGATGAACGCGATGCGGCGGTGGCCGAGCTCGAGCAGGTGCTCCGTCGCGGCGCGCGTGCCGACCGCGCCGTCGACGTCGACCCAGGCGTGGTCGCCCGCCGCCGCATCGAGCCGTCCGGCCGGGTCGCCGTGGCCGTCGGCGACCAGGACCCCAGGGCCGGCCGAACGTGACGAACGGCGAGGTCGTTGTCCCGCAGCCAGCGGGTCCGCGGGTCGCCGTGGTGGGTCGAGGTGAGCACGAAGGCGTCGACGCCCAGGACGTCGACGAGCTCGGAGTACTGGTCGATCTCGGCGTCGTCGTCCGCGGCGGTGAAGAGCATGACGCGGTAGCCGCGCAGCTGGGCCTGCTCGGTGACCGCGTGGAGGAAGCGGTCGAGCACGGCGCCGCTGATGCCGTCCGCGGTGGGCTCGAGCCGCAGGCCGATGACGCGGGAGCGCCGGGTGCGCAGCTGTCGGGCCGCGCCGTGGGGGCGGTAGCCGACCTCCGCGACGACCCCCAGCACGCGCTCGAGGGTGTCCGCGTGGACGAGGTGCGGAGCATTCAGCGCGTTCGAGACGGTCTGCCGCGAGACGGCGGCGCGGGCGGCCACGGTGGCCAGCGTCGGCCTGCGGTCGTCGCTCACGTCGCCTCCTCGCGTCGTCCGGCGCCGTCGTCGGCGACCGTCTGTCCGTCCCGCCGGTCCGCGGATCCGACTCGGACCGGGCAGATCTGGTGTTTGATCGATCAAAAGCACTACGGTGTGCGAGGTTTGATCGATCAAATGTTGGTGTCAGCGTGGATCCGGTGCCCGGCGATGTCAAGGCGGACGGGCCCCGGACACGTCACGGATCGGTCACGGCCGGTCACGATCGCGCACTGATCCACGCACGGAGGTGGGGGGACCCGATGGAGCGTCAGCCGCTGCTGCACGACCTGCTCGTGGCGACGATGGCACCGAGCCAGGCATGGTCGGGCCCGGACGGCCAGGTGCGGCCCAGTGGGGCTCACGGCTGGTACCACGGGGACGTCCGCGTGCTGTCCCGCGCCGTCCTCACGGTCGACGGCGAGGAGCCCGAGACCATCGCCGGCGGGCCGGCGGGGGCCGGCGTCGTGGAGGTCGTCTCGCTGCTGCGCGGGGTGGACGAGGACCACGTGGCCGACCCGACCGTCGTGCTCCGCCGCACCCGCCGGGTCACCCCCGGCCGCGTCCGGGAGGACCTCGAGCTCTCGGCCGCCACCCAGGAGCCCGTGCGCCTCGTGCTCGCCGTCGAGGTGGCGTGCGACCTGGCCGAGATGGAGTCGGTCAAGCAGGGCCGCGCGACGGCCGGCCGGCCGGCCGAGGCGGTCGGCGACGGGACGCTGCGGTGGGCCGACAGCGCCGGGACCGCGGTCGTCCTCGACGCCCCCGGGGCCCGCATCGAGGTCGCGGACCCGGTGCGTCCCCGGGTCGTCTGGGACGTCGTCGTCCCGCCGGGGGCTCCCGTGGTGCTCGGCTGGGGCGTGCAGGTGTCCGCCACCGCGACCGTCGTCGGACCGCCGGCCCGTCCCGCGCCCGAGTGGTCGGTCCCCGTCGTCGCCGGCGACGACCGCCGGCTGGCGGCCCTGCTCGACCGCGCGCTCGAGGACCTGTCGACCCTGCGGATGAGCGCCGACTTCGCGCCGGGCGACACGTTCCTCGCCGCCGGCGCGCCGTGGTTCTTCACGCTGTTCGGCCGCGACTCGCTGTGGGCCGCCCGGATGCTGCTGCCGCTGGGCACCGACCTGGCCGCCGGGACGCTGCGCGTGCTCGCGCGCCCGGCAGGGCACGGTCACCGACCCGGCGAGCGCCGAGCAGCCGGGCAAGATCCTGCACGAGGTCCGCGCCAAGCCGCTCGCGCTCGGCGAGGGCGACCGGGTGCTCCCGCCGGTCTACTACGGGACCGTCGACGCCACCCCGCTGTGGGTGCTGCCTGCTCCACGACGCCTGGCGCTGGGGCATGCCGGCCGACGAGGTCGAGGCGCTGCTGCCGCGCGATGGAGCGCGCCCTCGCCTGGATGACCGACCACGGCGACGCCGACGGCGACGGCTTCCTGGAGTACGTCGACGAGGGCGGCCACGGCCTGGCCAACCAGGGCTGGAAGGACTCCGGCGACTCGGTGCAGTGGCGCGACGGCTCGCTCGCCACCGGCCCGATCGCGCTGTGCGAGGTGCAGGCGTACGCGCACGAGGCCGCGCTCGGCGGCGCCGCCCTGCTCGAGGCGTTCGGCCGTCCGGGCGCGGACCGCTGGCGGCGGTGGGCGGCGGACCTCGCCGTCCGCTTCCGGGAGGCGTTCTGGGTCGAGGACGCCGACCGGCCGCTACCCGGCCATCGCGCTCGACGCGGACAAGCGCGCCGTCGACACGCTGACCAGCAACATCGGTCACCTGCTCGGCACCGGGCTGCTCGACGCCGAGGAGGAGCGGGTGGTCGCGGCCCGGCTCGGCGCGCCGGACATGAGCTCGGGCTACGGGCTGCGCACGATGTCCACGACGTCCGGCGGGCTACTGGCCGCTGCGGTACCACGGCGGGCTCGGTCTGGGCGCACGACACGGCGATCGCGGTGACCGGCCTGGCCCGCAGCGGGAACACCGAGGTGGCCGCGCGGCTCGTCGAGGGCCTGCTCGCCGCCGGGGACGCCTCCGGGTACCGGCTGCCCGAGCTGTACTCCGGCGCCGCCCGCGAGACGCCGTGCCGACCCTCGTGCCGTACCCCGCGGCGTGCCGGCCGCAGGCGTGGTCCGCGGCGGCCGCGGTCGCCGTCCTGGCGGCGCGCTCGGCGTGGACCCGGACGCCCCGCACGGCACCCTGCGGGTCGCGCCGGCGGCGCCGTCGCCGGTGGGGGCGCTCAGCGCGGCGGGACTGAGGTTCGGCGGCCGGCCCCTCGCCGTGGAGATCGGCGCGGACGGCGGCGTCCTGCGGGTCGACGCCGCCGACGGCGTGCGTATCACGGTGGGCCGGGACGCCTCCGAGAAGCACGACGCAGCGGCCGGATCGCGGCCGGACGCGGCGCCCGCGCGGGCGACCTAGACTGGACGGCGCCCTCCGGCGGCGGACCATCGGTGTGGCGAGGACGCCACGACGCGTGCGTCCGACTGCCACCGACTGGAGGAACGCCATGGGCCTGCTCGCCCGGATCGGGTCACCGGCAGACGTGCGCCGTCTCAGCCCGACGGAGGTGGACTCGCTCGCGGAGGAGATCCGCGAGTTCCTCGTCCAGTCCGTCTCGCGCACCGGCGGCCACCTCGGACCCAACCTCGGCGTCGTCGAGCTGACCCTCGCCCTGCACCGGGTGTTCGAGTCGCCGCGCGACACGATGGTGTTCGACACCGGGCACCAGGCCTACGTGCACAAGCTCGTCACCGGACGGCAGGACTTCTCCGCGCTGCGCAAGCGCGGCGGGCTGTCCGGGTACCCGAGCCGCGGGGAGTCCGAGCACGACGTCGTCGAGAACTCGCACGCGTCGACCGCGCTGAGCTGGGCGGACGGCATCGCGAAGGCGAACGTCGTGCGCGGCTCGGACCGACCGGCACGTCGTCGCGGTGATCGGCGACGGCGCCCTCACCGGCGGCATGGCCTGGGAGGCGCTCAACAACATCGCCGAGGGCCACGACCGCCGCCTCGTCATCGTCGTCAACGACAACGGGCGCTCCTACGCGCCCACGATGGGCGGGCTCGCCTTCCACCTCGACACCCTGCGCACGACGCGCGGGTACGAGAGCTTCCTCTCCTGGGGCAAGCGGGCGCTGCACCGCACGGGGATGCCGGGCCGGGTCGCGTACGACGCGCTGCACGGGCTGAAGAAGGGCATCAAGGACGTCGTCGCCCCGCAGGGCATGTTCGAGGACCTCGGCATCAAGTACGTCGGCCCCATCGACGGTCACGACACCGGCGCGCTGGAGCATCGCGCTGCGCCGCGCGAAGGCGTTCGGCGGCCCGGTCATCGTGCACGTCATGACGGAGAAGGGCCGCGGGTACTCCCCGGCCGAGCAGGACGTCGCCGACCGGTTCCACGCGGTCGGCCAGATCCACCCCGAGACCGGCCTGCCGCTCGCGCCGTCCCGGTTCGGCTGGACGTCGGTCTTCGCCGACGAGATGGTCCGCATCGGCCGCCGCCGGCCCGACGTCGTCGCGATCACCGCGGCGATGCTCGCGCCGGTCGGGCTCGCGCCGTTCGCGGCGGAGTTCCCGACCCGGACGTTCGACGTCGGGATCGCCGAGCAGCACGCCGCGACGTCCGCGGCCGGCATGGCCTTCGCGGGGCTGCACCCCGTCGTCGCGGTGTACGCCACCTTCCTCAACCGGGCGTTCGACCAGGTCCTCATGGACGTCGCGCTGCACCGCGCGGGCGTCACGTTCGTCCTCGACCGCGCCGGCATCACCGGCGACGACGGCGCGAGCCACAACGGCATGTGGGACATGGCGATGCTGACCGTCGTCCCCGGGCTGCGCATGGCCGCGCCGCGCGACGAGGTGACGCTGCGGGACGCGCTGCGGGCCGCGGTCGACATCGACGACGGGCCGAGCGTCGTGCGCTACCCCAAGGGTGCGCTGGTCGACCCGATCCCCGCGCTCGAGACCGTCGACGGCGTCGACGTGCTGGCCCGCCACGACGGGGACGTCGGTCCCTCGGCGAGCGGTCCCGACGGCCGGCCGGACGTCCTCGTCGTCGGCGTCGGGCGCGATGGTCCCCACCGCGCTCGAGGCCGCCGAGCTGCTCGCCGCGCACGGTCTGCGGGTCACGGTCGTCGACCCGCGGTGGGTGCTGCCCGTCCCGTCCGCGCTGGTCAAGCTGGCCGGCGAGCACGACCACGTCGTGACGCTCGAGGACGGCCTGGTCGTCGGCGGCATCGGCGCGATGCTCGCGCAGCGGGCCCGCGAGGCCGGCGTGGCGACGCCGGTCCAGTCGATCGGCATCCCGCTCGGCTTCCTCGACCACGCGTCCCGCGACCAGATCGTCGACGCGCTCCGGCTGCGTCCGCAGGACGTCGTCCGCGACGTGCTCGCCGCCCTCCCCGGCGCCTCCGTCTGACCGCCCGGACGTCCCGGGCCGACCGGCCGATGTTCACCCTGGCGGTCCGGGCTCGCGGGGGTCTAGGACTGTCCTGAGGGCGGCCGTCGACGAGGCGCCGTCTCGGCGCGTGCCCCCCCGCGGAAGGGGAGTGCGCGATGAAGGTCAGGGGACGCCGATCCGGGCCGGACGGTCCGGGGTCGGCGTGGTGGACGGTGCTCGTCGTGGTGCTGGCGAGCCTCGGTCGGGGAGCGGCGCCGGCCGCCGCGGCCGACCCGTGGGTGCCCGCGGGGCCCACGGTGGCACTCGCGATGTCGGCTCCCGCGTCGGTCGTGGCCGGCGCGCCGTTCGCGGTCACCGTGACGGCGCGGGACGCCGCCGGCGCCGTCGCGACGTCGTACCGCGGGACCGTCGCGTTCGGCAGCGACGACGGCCGGGCGCCGGTGCTGCCCGGCGGCGTACACGTTCACGGCCGCCGACGCCGGCGTGCACACGTTCCCGGCGGTCGCGCTGCACCGGGCGGGCACGCGCACGGTCACGGTCGCCGACCAGACCGACCCCTGGCTCTCCGGGGCCGTGTCCGTGCTGGTCAAGGCGGGACCGGTCACGGCGCTCGCCGTCTCGGGTCCGTCCCGCGCGGTCGCGGGCGTGCCGTTCGACGTCCGCGTCTCGGCCGTGGACGCCTGGCGCAACTGGGTCCCCGCCTACCGCGGCACGGTCGCGTTCCGCAGCACGGACGGGAAGGTGCGGTCCCTGCCGCCGCGGTACACGTTCACCTCGGCGGACCGGGGCAGCCACGTCTTCGCGGGCCGGACGACCCTGGTGTCGACCGGCCGCTTCCTGGTCGTCGCCGCCGACATCGCCCGTCCGCCGTCTCCGGCGGGGCGCCCGTCCTCGTGGCGGGCGCCGGCGCGTCCCTGCGGGGCAGGTGCTCTCGGGCTTCGACCCCATCAACGGCGCGACCGTCACGGTGTACGACGCCGTCACCGGCAAGCGACTGGCGGCGGTGACGCCTCCGCCCGACCGCCTACGAGTACCGGATCCACGGGCCTGCCGGCGGGCGGCATCAAGGTCGGCGGGCACCCACCCGGAGCGGAGCGACGACTACGCGAACAACGTCGCCACCCTCGGCGCCGCGAACGTGTTCACGCTCCGGCCCGGCGTGCGGCTCGTGCAGAGCTTCGGGAGCCGAGTCCTTCGGGCCGTACCTCGATCTGGGCGAGCCGTTCGTGGAACCGGGGTGCCCGCCGGCGTAGGCGGTCCCACGTCAGCCGCGGACGCCGTCCGGGACGTGCGGCGACCTCCGCGCCGTCCGGCGCGCGTCCGGCACCGGTCGCGACACCGGTCGCGACACCGGTCGTGACACCGGTCGTGACGCTGAGGGCACGTCCGCGACGCCCCGGGCGGAGCCGTCGGCCCAGCACCCGCTCGGAGTACCCGGACCGGTCCAGGTACGGCGTGATCCCGCCGAGGTGGAACGGCCAGCCGGCGCCGAGGACCATCGCGAGGTCGATCTGGTCGGCCGACGCCGACGACGCCCTCGTCGAGCATGAGCCCGATCTCCTCGGTGAGGCCGGCCAGCACGGCGTCCAGGACGCCGGCCGCGTCGAGCGCGCCCGGCGCGCCCCGGCGTCGCCGAAGACCTCCTGGATCGCCGGGTCGACGGCGTGCTCCGCGGCGCCGGGGCCGCCCCGGCCGTCCGGCTCGGGCACCACCCGGCGGCCCTCGCGGGCGAGCCGCTCGAGGCCCGGGGACAGCGGGTAGCGGTCGCCGAGGTCCTCGTGCAGCGAGCCGAGCACGTGCAGGGCGACCGGGAGCCCGACGAGCTGGAGGAGCGCGAACGGGCCCATCGGCAGCCCGAGCGGGCGCAGCGCGACGTCGGCGACGCGTGACCGGCGTGCCGCCCTCGACGGCGGCCGCCACCTCGGCGAGCATCCGCAGCAGGAGCCGGTTGACGACGAACCCGGGCCGGTCGCCGACCCCGACGGCCGTCTTGCCGAGCGCCTTCGCGACGGCGAACGCCGTCGCGACGGCGCGGTCGCCGGCACGCGGCGTGCGGACGACCTCGATGAGCGGCATCTGCGCGACCGGGTTGAAGAAGTGCAGGCCGACCACGCGCTCGGGGTGGCGCAGGTGCGCCGACATCTCGGCGACGGACAGCGCCGAGGTGTTGGTCGCGAGCACCGCGTGCTCGCCGACGAGGTCCTCGAGCTCGGCGAGCACCCGCTGCTTGACCGCCATGACCTCGGTGACCGCCTCGACGACGAGGTCGGCGCCGGCGAGCGCGCCGAGGTCGGTCGTCACCGAGATCGAGGCGAGCAGGCGGTTGCCCTCGTCCGGCCGGACCCGGCCCTTGGCGACCAGCCCCTCGACCTGCGAGCGGATGCCGGCCAGCCCGGCCGCGACCCGCTCGTCGTCGACGTCGCGCAGGGTGACCGGCACCCGCAGCCGCCGGGCGACGAGCACCGCGAGCTGGCCGGCCATGAGGCCCGGCGCCGACGATGCCGACCGAGCCGCACGCGGCGCGGCGAGGTCCGCCGGCGGCGCCCCCGCGGGCGTGCGCGACCGGCGGGTGGTGAGGTCGAACGCGTACAGGCCCGCCCGCAGCTCGTCGGACATGATGAGCTCGGTCAGCACGTCGTCCTCGGCCGCGAACGCGGCGTCGCGGTCGGCGGTCCGGGCGGCGGCCACCAGGTCCAGGGCGCGGTAGGGCGCCTGCTTCGCGCCGTGCAGGCGCGCGTCGAGCTGGCGCGCGGGCGCCCGCGACGACGGCGTCCCACGTCGCGGCGTCGTCGAGCGTCGCGGCGGGGGACGCCGCACCCGACCGGCCAGCACGTCCGCCGTCCAGACCAGCGACTGCTCGAGGAAGTCCGCCGGGTGCAGGACGACGTCGACCACGCCCAGCTCGGCGGCCTGCGCCGCGGTGGTCATCCGGTTGTTCGCGAGCGGGCGGGTGAGGATGAGGTCGAGCGCGTCGCGGACGCCGACCAGGCGCGGGAGCAGGTAGCGAGCCGCCCCAGCCGGGGACGAGCCCGAGGAACGCCTCGGGCAGCGCGAGCGCGGTGACGTCCGCCGCGACCGTGCGGTAGGTGCAGTGCAGCGCGACCTCGAGCCCGCCGCCGAGCGCGACGCCGTTGACGTAGGCGAACGTCGGCACGCGCCATCTCGCCGAGCAGTCGGTAGCGTCGCGTGGCCCGAGCTCGGCCACGGCGCGGGCGTCGCGCTCGTCCGTCATGCCGCGCGACCGCGGTGAGGTCCGCGCCCGCGGCGAGGACGTACGGCTTGCCGGTGACGCCGACCGCGACGATCCCGCCGGCGGCCGCGCGCCGCTGCAGGCCGGTCAGCGCCTCGTGCAGCGAGGCGAGCCCGCCGCGCCGAGCGTGGTCGGCTTGGTGTGGTCGAGGCCGTTGTCGAGCGTCACGAGGGCGAGCACGCCGGCGCCGCCGGGCAGCGCGACGTCGCGGACGAGGGCGTGCGTGACCCGCTCGGGACGGCGGCGCGGGTGGCGAGCGGCCGGGGACCGGAGCGTCGGGACGGGGCTCGGCCGAGGGGGCGTGGCGCTGGTGGTCGATCGGTCGGCTCCGGCGGGCGTCGTCGTGGTGGTGGGGCGGTACCCGTCGTACTCGGCGTGGTGCGGGTTCTCCCAGATCACCGAGGCGCCCTGGCCGAGCCCGACGCACAGCGTCGTCAGCCCGTACCGGACGTCGGGCCGGGCGGCGAAGTGCCGCGCGAGCTGGGTCATGAGCCGCACGCCCGGACGACGCGAGCGGGTGCCCGACGGCGATCGCGCCGCCGTCGGGGTTGACGCGCGGGTCGTCGTCGGCGAGGCCGAACGCGTCGAGGAACGCGAGCACCTGCACGGCGAAGGCCTCGTTGATCTCGACGAGGCCGATGTCGTCGATGGTCAGGCCGGCGCGGGCGAGCGCGCGCTCGGTCGCGGGGACCGGGCCGAGGCCCATGACGGCCGGGTCGACCCCGGCGTACGCGAAGGTGACCAGCCGCATCCGCGGCGCCAGGCCGAGCTCCACGGCGGTGTCCTCGGCCGCGAGCAGGCACGTCGCGGCGCCGTCGGTCAGCGGGGCCGAGGTCGCCGCGGTGACCCGGCCGCCGGCGACGGAACGGCGTCGGCAGGTCGCGGATGCCCTCGAGCGTCGTGCCGGGGCGCGGCGGCTCGTCGGCGGTGGCCAGGCCCCAGCCGCGCTCCGGGTCGCGCAGGGCGACCGGCGACGAGGTCGGCGCTCGATCCGGCCGGCGGCGAGCGCCGCGGCGTACCTGGCCTGGCTCGCGACGCCGTACGCGTCGGCACGCTCGCGGGTCAGCGCGGGGTAGCGGTCGTGCAGGTTCTCCGCGGTGCGGCCCATGCTGCAGCGCGTCCGCCGCGACCAGCCGCTCGGCGACGAAGCGCGGGTTGGGGTCGGCGTCGGAGCCCATCGGGTGGCGGCCCATGTGCTCGACGCCGCCGGCCACCGCGACGTCCTGCGCGCCGACGCCGATCGCGGCGGCGACGGACGTCACGGCGGTCATCGCGCCGGCGCACATCCGGTCGATCGCGTAGCCCGGCACCGTCGCGGGCAGCCCGGCGAGGATGCGCGACCGTCCGGCCGAGGGTCAGCCCCTGGTCGCCGGTCTGGGTGGTCGCCGCGAGGGCGACCTCGTCGATGCGCTCGGGGGGCAGCTCGGGGTGGCGGCGCAGCAGCTCGCGCACGGTCTTGACGGCGAGGTCGTCGGCGCGCGTGTGGGCGTAGAGGCCGTCGGGGCGCGCCCGCCCGAACGGTGTGCGCACGCCCTCGACGAAGACGACCGGTCGGACGGCGGGGCTCGGGCGTGCGCCGGGCATGGGACCTCCTGGGCAGGACGACGGTGTCCTGCGCCCGGACGAGCGGTGTCCGGCGCCCGCAGGCGGGCGCTGAGGCCGGACGCGTACGCCCGCGCGGCTCGGCCGACGTCCGTCGTCGATGTTACTCGGCAGTAACCATGGCCTGCGCCAGGACGGGTGACGTCAGGGCGACCTGCCACGGTCGTGCCCCGCCGGCGGCGAGGACGGCGGCGATCGACGTCCGCGTCGAGCGTGTCCGGCGGCGTCCAGCACAGGCGGCGCAGCAGGTCCGGCTGGAGCAGGTTCTCGACCGGGACGGTGTGCTCGGCGGACAGGGCGGCGATCGCCTCGCGCGCGGCGGTGAGGCGGGCGGCGGCGGCGGGGTCGCGGTCGGCCCAGGCGCGCGGCGGCGGCGGCGCGTCGGACTTCGGCCCGCGGACCGAGGGCAGGTCGGCGTCGGGCGTCGCCAGCCCGCGCTGGATCGCGGCCTGCCAGACGGTGATGCGCCGGCGGGCGCCCTTGCCGGAGAAGGCGGGGAGCGCGGTGAGCGCCTCGACCGACCGGGGCAGCGCCTGGGCGGCGGCGACGATGGCGGTGTCCGGCAGCACCCGGCCGGGGGAGATGTCGCGCTCGCGGGCGTTGCGGTCGCGGGCCTCCCACAGCTCGCGCACGACGGCGAGGCGGCGGGCGTCGCGGATCGCGTGCAGCCCGGAGACCCGACGCCACGGCTCGATCCGGGGCGCGGGCGGCGGCGTGAGCCGGACGGCCTCGAACTCCTGGGCCGCCCACTCGGCCTTGCCGGCCTCGGCGAGCCGGTCGGCCATGACGGCGCGCAGCTCGATGAGCACCTCGACGTCGAGGGCGGCGTACCGCAGCCACTCGGCGGGCAGCGGTCGGGTCGACCAGTCGACCGCGGAGTGCTCCTTGGCGAGGCCCACGCCGAGCAGCTCGGCCACGACCGCGGCGAGGCCCACCCGCTCCAGGCCCGAGGAGGCGCGCGCCGAGCTCGGTGTCGAAGATCCGGCTGGGGCGCATGCCCTGCTCGGCGAGGCCCGGGCAGGTCCTGGGAGGCCGCGTGCAGCACCCACTCCACGCCGACCAGCGCGTCGGAGAGCGGGGACAGGTCCGGCAGGGCGATGGGGTCGATGAGCGCGGTGCCGGCGCCCTCCCGGCGCAGCTGCACGAGGTACGTCCGCTGGCCGTACCGGTAGCCCGAGGCGCGCTCGGCGTCGACGGCGACCGGGCCCGTGCCGGCGGCGAAGGCCTCGACGACGTCGGCCAGCTCGGCCGCGGTGGTGCGGACGGGTGGGACGCCGTCGGCGGGCTCGAGCAACGGGACGACGACGAGCTCCGGCGGCCGCTGCTCCACGGGGGTCGTGGTCGCCGTGGACAGCTCAGACTCCATGGCTCCCACCGTAGGCGCTCGCCGGTGTCCCGCCCGACAGGGGACGCCGGGCGCCGGACGGTCCCGGGCGGGCGGCGGTCAGGCGATCCGGCCGGCGCGGATGACGATCGCGACGAGCTCGGCGCGGTCGCCGGTGCCGAGCTTGCGCGAGATGCGCGCCAGGTGGCTCTTGACGGTCAGGGCGGACAGGCCGAGCTCCTCGCCGATCTTGCGGTTGGTGCGTCCGGCGGCGACGAGCTCGAGGACGCCGAGCTCGCGGGCGGTCAGCTCGGGCAGGTCGCGGGCCACGGGCGACTGGGGCTCCGGGGCGGGCTCGACCGGGCTCGCTGCGGTCTCGGCGCGCTGCTGCAGCTGCGCCATGGCGCTGCAGCCGCCTGGGGTCGGCGGTGACGCCGCCGCGCAGGCCACCGGCCAGGAGCTGGACGATGTCGCGGCGCGCGGCCTGGCGAGCGAGGAGGATGACGCGGGTGGAGCCCCGGCGGCCCAGGTTCTCGACCAGCGTGGTGCCGCCGCCCTCGGCGAGCTCGTTGACGACGATGCACATCTGCGCACCGGGTGCGGGTCGCCGCACCGGGTTGACCGGGGCCACCGCACGCTGGGCGTGGGGGGTGCTGCGCAGGGTCTCGATGCTCACGATGGTCACTTTCGCGAGGGAGGGCGGAACTCTCTTCGGTGTTATCGGGTCCAGGGGTGCCCACCTTGAGGAGTTGGCGGTGTGCCGCTGGTTCCGTCGCCCGTTCGGTACCGCATCGTGACCGGCCGTGACGCTCGTGCGGGCGCTCATGGGGCCGTCCGGGTGCGCGCGGCTGGAGCGGCTGAGCGGCCGGAGCGGCTCGAGCGGCCGGGACGGCGGAGCGGGCGGAGCGACTCGAGGTGGGGTCAGTGCCGGCGACCGAGGACGGCGACGCCCTCCGGCATCGGCGGCAGCCCGCCCGTGGTGCACAGGAGGGTGGACCACGCGACCAGGTGCGGGCCGAGGTCGCCGTCGACGGGGGTCCAGGAGGCGCGGATCTCGACCTCGACCTCGTCCGGGCGGTCGGCGAGGGCGCCGAAGCTCTGCGACAGCACGCGGGTGACCGTGCCCCCGGCGGCGTGCGCGGCGACGCCCGCCCCGGCGAGCGCGTCCGGAGAACCAGGTCCAGGCGACCTCGCCCAGGAGCCCGTCGGTTGCGACCTCGGGCTCGAGGGTGCCGCGCACGAGGCTGACCACCCGGAAGGTGCCGTCCCAGGCCGTCCTGGCCCGGCCGGGTCGTGCAGGACGACGAAGCGTCCGGACGCCAGGCCCTCCTCGTCCTGCGGACGGCGCACCTCACCGGTGAGCGCGACGGACCACGGCGCGATCCGGGCCGGGACCGGGGACCTCCTCGAGGCTGCACCTCGGGCCGCAGGCGGGCGGCACGGAGCGAGTGCAGGGCGCGCATGAACTCCGCGGGAACGTCGCCCTGACCGGTCGTGATCACGCTTGCGAGCGTACGGGCGCACCGTCGGTCGTCCCGCGATGTGGCGCGCCGACCCCGCCCGCGCGGGCGTCGATAGGGTGGCGCGGACGACTTCCCCGAACGCAAGGAGAGCATCGCCATGTCCGCAGGGTGCAGACCGACGTGCAGACCGGACGACGCAGACCGGAACGCGTCGGTACGGCGCAGATCGGTGTGACGGGTCTGGCGGTGATGGGTCGGAATCTGGCGCGGAACTTCGCTCGGCACGGGTACACGGTGGCGGTGCACAACCGGTCGTTCGCCAAGACGGCGTCGCTGGTTGCCGACCACGGGGACGAGGGCGTGTTCGTGGCGTCGGAGTCGATGGCGGACTTCGTGGCGTCGTTGGAGCGGCCGCGCAAGGTGGTGATCATGGTCAAGGCCGGTGGCGCCGACCGATGCGGTGATCGCGGAGCTGGTGCCGTTGCTGGAGGCGGGCGACATCGTCATCGACGCCGGCAACGCCCACTTCCCGGACACGATCCGCCGGGAGGACGAGCTGCAGGCGCACGGGTCTGCACTTCGTCGGGTCCGGGGTGTCCGGTGGCGAGGAGGGCGCGCTGAACGGGCCGTCGATCATGCCCGGCGGGTCGCGTGAGTCCTACGTGACGCTGGGGCCGATCCTGGAGGACATCTCGGCCAAGGTCGACGGCGTGCCGTGCTGCACGTACGTCGGTCCCGACGGCGCCGGGCACTTCGTCAAGATGGTGCACAACGGCATCGAGTACGCCGACATGCAGCTGATCGCCGAGGCGTACGACCTGCTGCAGCCAGGGCCTGGGCGCGTCGCGCGGCGCGAGATCGGGCAGATCTTCGCGCGAGTGGAACACCGGGGACCTGGAGTCGTTCCTCATCGAGATCACCGCCGACGTGCTCGCGCACGTCGACGCCGGAGACCGGGCAGGCGTTCGTCGACGTCGTCGCGGACCGGGCCGAGCAGAAGGGCACCGGCCGCTGGACGGTGCAGAACGCCCTCGACCTGGGGGTGCCGATCACCGGCATCGCCGAGGCCACGTTCGCCCGGGCCCTGTCCGGGTCGGTGCCGCAGCGCACCGCCGCCGTCGGGGTGCTGCCCGGCGCACACCGCGCGAGTGGGCGATCACCGACCGGGACGCGTTCGTCGAGGACGTCCGTCTGGCGCTGTACGCCTCGAAGGTGGTCGCGTACTCGCAGGGGTTCGACCAGATCGCGGCGGCGTCGGCCGAGTTCGGGTGGGACATCGACCGCGGGGCGATGGCGCGGATCTGGCGCGGCGGGTGCATCATCCGCGCCCGGTTCCTCAACCGGATCACCGAGGCCTACGAGCGCCACCCCGACCTGCCGCTGCTGCTGGCGGACGAGTACTTCACCGGCGCGGTCGGCAACGGCGTCGCGGCGTGGCGGCGGATCGTCGCCGCGGCCGCGCAGAACGGCGTCCCGGTCCCGGCGTTCTCGTCGTCGCTGGCCTACTACGACGGCGTCCGGGCCGAGCGGCTGCCGGCGAACCTCATCCAGGCGCAGCGCGACTTCTTCGGCGCCCACACCTACCACCGCATCGACCAGCCCGGCACCTTCCACACCGAGTGGACCGGCGACCGCACCGAGACCACCCAGTGACGCAGCCTCGACCGGCCCCGCGGGCGGGTCTCGGCGGGTCGTCGGCCGGGGCGACGTCGTCGGCGGCGCGCCCCGAGCTCCAGCCGGTCATCCTCGGCGCCGACATCGGCGTCTACGCTCTCGCGCGCGTCCTTCCACGAGGCGTACGGGGTGCGGTCGATCGTCGTCAGCGGCGCCGCGCTCGGCCCGGTCGCGCGGTCGCGGATCATCGACAACGTGCTGCTCGGGCCGGGCGCGACCCCCGAGGCCATGGTCGACCGGCTGGTGGCGCTGGCGGCGGAGCACCCGGGCAAGCGCCTGGTGCTGCTGGCGAACTCGGACTGGCTCGTGCGCGTCGTCGTCGGCACCGCGAGCGGCTCGAGCCGCACTACGTCGTGCCGTTCCTGTCCGAGGAGCTGCTCGACCGGATCTCGGACAAGGCGATGTTCGCGGAGATCTGCACCGAGCTCGGCATCTCGGTGCCGCGGACGATCGTGCAGGACTTCGCGGACGCGGCGTGACCCGGGATGGCGGCCGGTGCCGGTCGACCTGCGCCTACCCGCTGATCGCGAAGGCGGCGAGCAGCGCCGACTACCAGGACGTGCACTTCGAGGGCAAGAAGAAGGTCTTCGAGATCGGGACGCCGGCCGAGCTGGACGCCCTGTGGACGTCGCTCGCGGGGGCCGGGCTTCCGCGGCCGCTTCGTCGCCCAGGAGCTCGATGCCCGGCGACGACACCCAGATGCGGTCCATCACCGCCTACGTCGACTCGGCGGGACGATCACGCTGCTGTGCTCGGCGCACGTGCTGCTCGAGGAGCACACGCCGTCGGGGCTGGGGAACCCGGCGGCGATGATCACCGGCCGGGTCGGACGAGATGCTCGACCAGGCCCGCCGGTTCCTCACCGAGACGGGGTACGTCGGCTTCGCGAACTTCGACGTCAAGGTGGACCCGCGCGACGGGTCGTTCCGGTTCTTCGAGGTCAACCCGCGGATCGGCCGGAACAACTACTACGTGACGGCGGCCGGGGCGAACCCCGATGCGGTTCCTGGTCGACGACCGGGTCGCACGGCCGGACGGTGGAGCCGGTCGTGGTCGACCGCGAGGTCCTGTACTCGATCCTGCCGCACCGCCTGCTGCTGCGGTACGTGCGCGAGCCGGCGCTGCGGGCGCGGGTGCAGGCGCTCATCAAGGCCGGGCGCCGTGGCGCACCCGCTGCGGTACCGGGCCGACGCGTCGGTCGCCCGGCGGGCGTACGTCGCCGCGGCGCTGCTCAACCAGGTGCGCAAGTTCCGCACGCACTACCCCAAGCCGACCGACACCGGCTTCTGACGGCGGGACACCGCTCGTGGGGCGGCGTCGGCCGGCCCGGGTCCGTGCGGCCGGGGTCTCCGCGCGGGGAGGCTCCTCGCCGGCGGGCGAGTCGGGCAGGCAGGCGGGTGCCGGTCAGCCGAGCTCGCTGGTGCCGGCGTACAGGTGCAGGACCGGGACGCGGAGGCGGTCGCGGGCCCGCGACGCCCAGTCGCGGTGGAACGTGTCCTCGACCGCGTGCGGGTAGGTGACGACGACGATCTCCCGGACGTCGCCGCCCGCCACCTGGGCGGTGAGCGCCGGGATCGGGTCGTCCTCGACGACGGCGCCCGTCCGCCTCGGCGCCGGCGGCGCGGAAGGCCGCGACGCTGGCCTCGAGCTGGTCGGCGGCCTCCGCGTGGACGTCCGCCGGCCGCGGCTCCCGGCCCAGGACGTCGTCGAGGGCCTTGCGCAGCTCGCCGAGCCCGAGGTGGTCGACGACGGACACGAGCAGGTTGCGCTCGGTGTCGGCCGGCACGAGGACCCGGTAGTCGACGTCCTCCCCGGTGTGCAGGTCCGTGATGTGCTCGACGTCGGCGGTGGTCAGCGTGTCCTCGGTGAGCACGACGACGGTCCGGACGGGGTCGGTGGACGGCTCCGGCACGGCCGGATCTGACGTGGATGCGGTCACGGGACGACCCTAGTCGAGGGGTCGGTCACGCGACCTCCGGTGCGCCGGCCACCCCGCGGCCGAGGAGCCACCGCCCGAGCAGGACCCCGTCGCTGTGCAGGAGGTGCGCCGGGCGGGCGGTGAGCGGGGGAGCGAACCAGTCCGCGCGGTCGACCACGCGGCGGGCGGGGCCCGCGACGAGCTCCGGGACGGTGGTCAGGCACAGGTCGTCCACCAGACCGGCCACGAGCAGGTCCCCGAGCACGCGGGCGCCGCCCTCGGCCAGCACGCGCGGGAGCCCGCGGCGGCCCAGCTCCGCGAGCGCGGTGGCGAGGTCGACGTCGCCCGAGCCGGCCACGACGACGCGCTCCGACCCGACGCGCGCGCGCAGCTCGGCGAGGTCCGGCCGGTCCGCCACGGTGACGACGAGCGGGGCCAGGTGACCGTCGAGGACGTCGTCGGGCAGCGACCCCGACCGGCTGACGACCGCGAGCCGCAGGTCCGGGTGCTGACCGCGCGCCACCCGAGCCGCGGCGAGGTCCGGACGTACGGGCAGCTCGCGGTACCCCTCGGCGCGGACCGTGCCCGCGCCGACGAGGACGACGTCGGCCAGCCCGCGCAGGAGGTCGAACACGCGGTGGTCCGCGGGACCGTTGAGGGAGCCCGAGCGCCCGTCGGCCCCGGTCGCGCCGCCGTCCAGGCTGGCGATCATGTTCGCGCGGACCCACACGCCGCCGTCGCCGGGGTCCGGGTGGTCGTAGAGCGCGCCCAGCGCCGGCTCGCCCGGCAGCGGGTCCAGCCGCCGGCCGGCACGGTCGAGCGGCAGCAGGACGTCGAACGGCGGCCCGGTCCGGTCGGCCGCTGCGGGTGGCACCATGCCCGGCAGGGTAGCGGCGTGGTCACCACCACACGTCCGCCGCGCCGGTCCGGACGGCGGCGCGGTGCGGCGGTGCCTAGGGTGGCGGTCGTGACCGCGACGACCGCTCCCAGCCTCACCGCCCGGCGTCCCCGGGTGCCCGCGGCGCGGCTGCTCGACGAGCTCGTCCCGCCGCGTCACTTCGCCGGCGAGTCGTTCGACACCTACGTGCCGGACCCCGCCCACCCCAGCCAGGCACGTGCCGTGCAGCGCCTGCGGTCGGTCGCCGACGAGGTCACGCGGACCCGGTCCCGCGGCGGCCTGTTCGGCCTGGGCCGCAGGGCGACACCGCCCGCCGTGTACCTCGACGGTGGCTTCGGGGTGGGCAAGACGCACCTGCTCGCCTCGCTCGTGCACGCCGTCGGCCACGAGCGCAGCGCCTACGGGACGTTCGTCGAGTACACCAACCTCGTCGGAGCCCTCGGGTTCGGCCCGACGGTGGAGGCGCTCGGCTCGAAGCGGCTCGTCGCGATCGACGAGTTCGAGCTCGACGACCCGGGCGACACCGTGCTCATGTCCCGCCTGCTGCGCGAGCTCGCCGACCGCGACGTGTCGCTCGCGGCGACGTCGAACACGCTGCCGGGGTCGCTCGGCGAGGGGCGGTTCGCCGCGGAGGACTTCCTCCGCGAGATCCAGGCCCTCGCCGACCGCTTCGAGGTCATGCGCGTCGACGGCGACGACTACCGTCACCGCACCACCGTCACCGACGTCGACGGCCTGCCGGACGACGCCGTCCGCGGGGCGACGGCGGACCGGCCGGGTGCGACGGTCGACGCCTGGGACGACCTGCTCGCGCACCTCGCGGAGGTCCATCCCAGCCGCTACGGCGCGCTGCTCGACGATGTCGAGCTCGTGGGGATCACGGGGGTGCGGCCGGTGGAGCACCAGAGCACCGCGCTGCGGTTCGTCGTCCTCGTCGACCGGCTGTACGACCGTGACGTCCCGGTGCTGCTGGGCGGCAGCGGTGAGCAGGGGCTGTTCCCGGCCGAGATGCTCGCGGGCGGCTACCGCAAGAAGTACTACCGGGCGCTGTCGCGACTCGGTGCGCTCGCGGAGCAGGGTCGCCGGCTCGTCGCCTGAGTGCGGGCCGGGCGCGTGGACCGCAGGGCGGCCCGCCGCGTCCTGGGCGACCTGGCGACCTGATGCGACCGCCCGCGGCCCGTGTCGGACCCCCGTGCTTCGATGACGAGCACTGGCACGCACCGACCGGGGAGGCACCATGAAGGTGGAGTTCGTCGCAGGTTTCGGTCCCGTGGCCCGCTCCGGACCCGACTCGCTGCGGTTCTGGTCGGAGCGGCTGGGCCTGCCGCTCGACGAGCCGGCACCCGGGTACTTCGCGACCGACGACCTGCCGGGCGTCAACGCGTTCGCGATCTGGCCCCTCGAGCAGGCCGCGCAGTCGACGTTCGGCACGACCGAGTGGCCGCCCGAGCACCCGGTCCCGCAGGCGTGGGTCGAGCTCGACGTCGCCAGTCCGCAGGCGGTGGCCGACGCAGTGGCCGAGCTGGAGGCCGCGGGCTGCACGGTGCTGCGGCGGGCGCAGGAGGAGCCGTGGGGCCAGACGACGTCGCGCCTGCTCAGCCCCGAGTCGCTGCTCGTGGGCGTCACCCACACGCCGTGGATGCACCCGTGACCTGACCGACCCGGCAGACCCCTCGAGTGCCCGGTGGTGGTCGCCGTGCGACGACCACCACCGGACTCCCGCCCCCGCAGGGGTCGGTCAGACCGCCCCGGCCCGGTGGCCCGAGCCGAGCACGACGACGGACCGCGCCGGCATCCGGACGGCGTCGGCCTCGACCGTGACCGGCTCCCAGGCGGCGAGCACACCGAGCTCGCCGGCGCCGGGGACCGGGACCGTGGTGGGCGCCTCGCCGAGGTTGACCACGACGCGGACGCCGCCGCGCCGGACGACGAGCCAGGACCGGTAGCCGGCCTCGCCGTCGGGGTCGGCGTCGCGGTCCCACTCGACCGCGGTCGCGGACAGGTCACCCGAGTGCAGGTCCGCCACCTCGGCACGGAGCGCGATGAGCAGGCGGTACCAGCGCAGCAGCCGCAGGTGCCCGCCGCCGGTGTGCTCGTCCCAGTCCAGCCGGCTGCGGCGGACCGTCGTCGGGGTCCTGGGGGTCCGGCACCTCGAGCTCGCCGTCGACAGCCTCGTCCGGGTACATCTCGGCCCAGCCGTGCCCGGAGAACTCCGAGCGTCGGCCCTGGCGGACCGCCTCGGCGAGCTCGGGGTCCTGGTGGTCGGTGAAGTACAGGAACGGCGTCGTCGCGCCCCACTCCTCGCCCATGAAGAGCATCGGCGTGTACGGCGAGGTGAGGACGAGCGCCGCGGAGACGGCGAGCGTGCCGTCGTCGAGCCGGGCCGACGGGCGGTCGCCGAGCGCCCGGTTGCCGACCTGGTCGTGGTCCTGGTCGAAGACGACGAACCGTCGCGCGTCGATGCCCGCGGGCACCGGCGCGCCCCAGTACCTCGCCGCGGAACGCCGAGTACTCGCCGTCGTGCAGGAAGACGCGGGTCAGCACCTTGGCGAGCACCTCGGGCGAGCCGAAGTCGGCGTAGTAGCCCTGCCGCTCCCCGGTGAGGAAGGTGTGGATCGCGTGGTGCACGTCGTCGGCCCACTGCGCCGTCATCCCGCGGCCGCCCTCGGCGGTCGGGGTGACCATCACGGCGTCGTTGAGGTCGGACTCCGCGACGAGGGACAGGGGCCTGCCCACCTCGGCGGACAGCGCCGCGACCTCGTCGGCGAGCTGGGCGAGCAGGTGCCGGGGCGAGTCGTCGACGAGCGCGTGCACCGCGTCCAGGCGCAGGGAGTCGATGTGGAAGTCCCGCAGCCAGCGCAGCGCGTTGTCGCAGATCCACCGGCGGATCTCCGTCCGAGCCGGGCCCGTCGAGGTTGACCGCCGCGGCCCCACGGCGTCTCGTGCGCGTCGGTGAAGTACGGGCCGAACGTGTCGAGGTAGTTGCCCGGCCGGACCGAGGTGGTTGTAGACGACGTCGAGGCAGACGGCCAGGCCGTGGCCGTGCGCCTCGTCGACGAACCGCTGCAGCGCCGCCGGGCCGCCGTACGCCTCGTGCACGGCGTACAGGTCGACGCCGTCGTAGCCCCAGCCGTGCTGCCCGTCGAACGCCGCGACCGGCATGAGCTCGACCGTGGTGACGCCGAGGTCGACGAGGTGGTCGAGCCGCTCGATCGCGGAGTCGAGCGTGCCGCCCTCGGGTGAACGTGCCGATGTGCAGCTCGTAGATGACGCCGTCGCGCAGGTCCGCGCCGCGCCAGCCGCCGTCGGTCCAGGTGTGCCGGGACGCGTCGAAGACCCGGCTCGGCCCGTGCACGCCGTCGGGCTGCCAGGCGCTGCGCGGGTCCGGACGCGGGTCGCCGCCGTCGACGGCGAACGCGTAGTCGTCCCCGTGCCGAGCTCCGGCTCACCGGCCGGCGTGGCCCACCAGCCGTCGTCGGCGCGCTCGAGCGGGCACCGGCGGCCGGTCGCGGGCAGGACGAGGTCCACGGCCCCGGCGTCCGGGGCCCATACGGTCGGTCGCATCGGTCAGGCCTCCTGGTCGCGGACGAGCAGGGCGACGGGGAGCTTGTCGAGCAGCGGCGCGATCGGCTGCACGCCCCCGTCCACGGCGCGGCCGGTGAGCACGTCGCGCCAGCGGCCCTCGGGCAGCGCGACGGTGTGCCCGGCCCAGCCGCCGAGCCGGTCGAGGCCGACCGCGAGCCGGGTCGCGAGCGTGACGACCTGCGGCGTGCCGCCGTCGCGTCCGCGCGAACGCGAACAGGTGACCGGTCGAGGCGGCGAGCGGGGAGTAGCCCGCCGTCGGACCGACGAACGTGCTCGGCGGTGCGCGCGGCGCACCCGCAGCGCCCGCGAGGTGACGAGGAGCTTCTCGTCGGCGAGGTCGTGCGGGTTCGCCCCGCCGTCGAGCGCGCTCGAGGCGCTCGGCGAGCGCCGCGTGGTCGACCGGCCGGCGGTTGTCGGGGTCGACGAGCGTCAGCGCGGGGACCTCGGTGCCCTGGTAGACGTCCGGCGACGCCGGGCAGGGTGAGCTGGACGAGCTTGGTGCCGAGGGTCGCCGCCCGGACGCCGGACGCCGCCCGCGTCACCCACTCGTCGAAGAGCGCGACGACCGGCGGGGTCGGCGATCACGCGCGCGTCGCCAGGTCGACGACCGCCGCCTCGTAGGCCTCGTCCGGCGCGGTCCAGCGGGTGTGGCTCTTGGCCTCGCGCATCGCCTTGAGCAGGTACTGCTCGAGGCGCTCGGCCGCGATCGGGCCGTCGTCGGACCAGGTGCCGGCGAGCGTCTGCCACAGGATGTTCTCGGTGCGGCCGTCGACCAGCGTCGGTGCGGTAGGCGCCGGTGGCCGCGCGCAGGTCGTCGACCAGCCGCGACCACTCCTCGCGGCAGCTCGCTGAGGACGCCGAGGCGCGCGCGGGTGTCCTCGCCGCGCTTGGTGTCGTGGGTGCTGAGCGTCGTCATCGCCGACCGGCGTCTGCCACTGCGCGCGCGTCGCCCAGGCGTGGAACTCCTCGGGGCTGACGCCGAACTTCGCCGGCTCGCCGCCGACCTCGCAGAGGCCGATGTCGTGCGTCCACCGGTAGAACGCGGTGTCCTCGACGCCCTTGGCCATGACGGCGCCGCAGGTCTGCTGGAAGCGGACGACGAGCTCGTCGCGACGCGGCCCGCGGGTGCAGGCCCGCGCTGCCGGCCTCGCGGCCGAGCAGCAGGTCGACGAGGACGTCGAGGGTCTCGTGCGCGGTCCGGGGCTGAGGCTGCGCGCGCGCGATCTCGGCCGCCGCGCGCATCGCCTCGACGCTGTCGCGGTGGACCTCCTCCCCGGGCACCACGTAGGCGCGGTACCGGTCGAAGGCGACCAGCAGCTCGATGAGGCACTCCTCGAGCGCGCGCCAGGTGTGGTCGCGCAGCCGCAGGTCGTCGTGGCAGATGCTCGGCGGCGAGCTCGGTCAGGCGGTGCGACCTCGGCGTACAGGGCGCCGTCGACGATCTCGCGCTTGGCCGTCGTCGATCAGGCTCGGCAGATGGTCCGGGGTGTCGCCGGCGATGCGGTGCATGACCGCGGCCGAGCGGCGAGGCGCCGCCGGGGTCGACGAAGGTCGACTGCAGGCGCCACAGCGCCTCGTAGCCGGTGGTGCCCGACGGTGTCCCAGTCGGCGGGCAGCTCCTCCTCGCCGGCGAGGATCTTCTCGACCGCGACCCAGGCGCCGCCCGGACTGCTCGTCGAGCCGGGCGAGGTAGCCGGTGGGGTCGGCCAGGCCGTCCGGGTGGTCGATCCGGAGGCCGTCGAAGGTGCCGTCCGCGACGAGCTCGAGGATGAGCCGCGTGGCTCGCGTCGAAGACCTCGGGGTCCTCGACGCGGATCGCGGCGAGGGTGCCGACGTCGAAGAACCGGCGGTAGTTGAGCTCCTCGTCCGCGACCCGCCAGAACGCCAGCCGGTAGTGCTGGCGGTCGACGAGCTCGGCGAGCGGCAGCGCGACGGTCTCGGCGCGGACCGGGAAGACGTGGTCGAAGTAGCGCAGCACGTCGACCTCGCCGGCGTCCTCGTGGCCCGGGACGACCATCCGCGTCCAGGCTGAGGTCGCCGCTGCGCCGAGGACCGCGCCGATCCGGTCGCCGAGGACCGGCATGAGCAGCGCGCCGTCGCCCGCGGACCAGTCGACGTCGAACCAGCTGGCGTACGGGGAGTCCGGGCCCTCGGCGAGGACCGACCACAGCTCGCGGTTGTGCCACGCCGGGGTCGGCACCGCCATGTGGTTGGGGACGATGTCGACGATCATCCCCAGGCCGCGCGCGTGCGCGGCCTCGGCCCGCAGCCGGTCGAGCGCCTCGCGGCCACCGAGCACGGGCGAGATCTCGCTGTGGTCGACGACGTCGTAGCCGTGCGTCGAGCCGGGCGCGGCGTGCAGCACCGGGGACAGGTACAGGTGCGGTGACCCCGAGGTCGGCGAAGTAGCCGACCCGCGCCGCGACGTCGTCGAGCGTGAGGTCCGGCGCCCAGCTGGAGCCGGTAGGTGGAGACCGGGACGGGACGGCCGGGTGCCGGCCGGCGACGGGACGACCCCGAGTGGCCGGCCTCGCGCGGCGCTCATCGGGTCGGGGTCCCGGTCGCCGGCGGTGGCGTGCGGGTCCTGACCGGGCCGACGGCGCTGCTCGGCCGGGCCTCGACGGGCGCTCGACCGCGTCGGGAGCCGGCTCCGGTCGCCGGCCCTCGACGGCGACGACGATCGGCTCGGAGACTGCGCCCGGCGGCCGGTGAGGACGACGGTGCTGCGCCGGCACCTGGACGTCTCGGTCGCCTTGACCTCCTGCTTGTGCCGAGGCTGTGGTCGGTGTCGAGGACGCAGGTCCACGCGTGCCGAAGTCGGAGGTCGGCATCGTGAAGTCGAGGTCCTCGTGGCTGGCGTTGTACAGCAGAGGAAGCTGTCGTCGACGATCGGCTCGCCGCGCAGGCCGGGCTCGCCGATCGCCTCGCCGTTGAGGAACACCATGACGGCGCGGGCGAAGTCGTGGTGCCACGCCTCGTCGAGCATGTGCTCGCCGGACGGGTTGAACCAGGCGATGTCGTGCAGGTCCGACTCGCCGCCGTGCGTCGGCGGCGCCGGCGAAGAACCGGCGCCGGCGCAGGACGGGGTGGTCCGGCGCAGGTGGATGACCTGCTGGGTGAACTCCAGCAGCGTCGCGTGCGGCTCTCGTCGAGGTCCCAGTCGACCCAGGCGAGCTCGTTGTCCTGGCAGTAGACGTTGTTGTTGCCGCGCTGGGTGCGGCCGATCTCGTCGCCGTGCAGCGAGCATCGGCACGCCCTGCGAGAGCAGCAGCGTGACGAGGAAGTTGCGGTGCTGGCGTGCCGCGGAGCGCGAGGACCGCGGGGTCGTCGGTCGGGCCCTCGACCCCGCAGTTCCAGGACCGGTTGTGGCTCTCGCCGTCCATGCCGTCCTCGCCGTTGGCCTCGTTGTGCTTCTCGTTGTACGAGACGAGGTCGTTGAGCGTGAAGCCGTCGTGCGCGGTGATGAAGTTGATCGAGGCGATCGGCTTGCGGCCGGTGTGCTCGTACAGGTCGGACGAGCCGGCGACCCGGCTGGCGAACTCGGCGAGCGTGGACGGCTCGCCGCGCCAGAAGTCGCGCACGGTGTCGCGGTACTTGCCGTTCCACTCGGTCCACAGCGGGCGGGAACCCGCCGACCTGGTAGCCGCCGTCGCCGACGTCCCACGGCTCGGCGATGAGCTTGACCTGGGAGATGATCGGGTCCTGCTGGACGATGTCGAAGAACGCCGACAGGCGGTCGACCTCGTGGAACTGGCGGGCCAGGGTCGCGGCGAGGTCGAAGCGGAAGCCGTCGACGTGCATGTCCGGACCCAGTAGCGCAGCGAGTCCATGATCAGCTGGAGCACGTGCGGGCTGCGCATGAGCAGCGAGTTGCCGGTGCCGGTGGTGTCGAAGTAGTGGGCCGCGGTCGCGAGTCGACCAGGCGGTAGTACGCGGCGTTGTCGATGCCGCGGAACGACAGCGTCGGGCCCATGTGGTTGCCCTCGGCGGTGTGGTTGTAGACGACGTCGAGGATGACCTCGATGTCCGCCTCGTGCAGCGCCTTGACCATCGACTTGAACTCCTGCACCTGCTGACCCGCGGCCGGCGTAGGCGGCGAACGCGTTGTGCGGCGCGAAGAACCCGATGGTGTTGTAGCCCCAGTAGTTCGACAGGCCCTTGCTCCACGAGGTGCGGGTCGTTGACGAACTGGTGCACCGGCATGAGCTCGACCGCCGTGACGCCGAGCGACTTCAGGTGCTCGATGATCGCCGGGTGCGCCATGCCGGAGTAGGTGCCGCGCAGCTCCTCCGGGATGCCCGGGTGCTGCTGCGTCAGGCCCTTGACGTGGGCCTCGTAGATGACGCTCTGGTGGTACTCGTGCTGCGGCGGACGGTCGTGGCCCCAGTCGAAGTAGGGGTTGACGACGACCGACGTCATCGTGTGCGGCGGCGGAGTCGTCGTCGTTGCGCCGGTCGTCGTCGCCGAACTGGTAGGAGAAGAGCGACTGGTCGCCCGTCGATCTGCCCGTCGATCGCCTTCGCGTACGGGTCGAGGAGCAGCTTGTTCGGGTTGCACCGGTGACCGTTCGCGGGGTCGTACGGGCCGTGGACCCGGTAGCCGTACCGCTGGCCGGGCTGCGCCGCGGGCAGGTAGCCGTGCCACACGAAGGCGTCGACCTCGGGGAGGTCGATGCGGATCTCTGACGCCGAGCGTCGTCGATGAGGCAGAGCTCGACGCGCTCGGCGACCTCCGAGAAGATCGCGAAGTTGGTCCCGGTTCCGTCATATGTCGCACCGAGGGGGTAGGGACGTCCAGGCCAGATCTGCATGTGCACAGGGTGCCAGCAGGTTCCGCCTTCGCGCGCGGCGGGGAACCCGAACGGGACGAACGGCACACTGCGACCACGTGCGGACGGGGCGGTGTCAGCCCTCGGTCACCGCGGGGCCACCCGGGGTGACAGCGGGTGCAGGGTGACGTCCGTCAGCCGTCCGCCCGCGACCGTCGCGCTCATCCAGGTGCACGCCGGTTGCCGGCGCCGGTCGGTCGGCGATCCGGGGTTGAGCAGCCGCAGCGCCGGCGGGCGTGACCGTGTCCCACGGGATGTGGCTGTGCCCGAAGACGAGCACGTCGAGGCCGGGGTGGGCGGCGTCGCACCGCGCCTCGCGCCCGGCCGCGGACCCCGTCTCGTGCACGACGCCGATCCGGACCCCGCCGAGGTCGGCGTGCGCCACGAGCGGGAGCCGCGCGCGCAGCGCGGGGCCGTCGTTGTTGCCGTAGCAGGCGACCAGCCGCCGCGCCCGGGACTCGAGCGCGTCGAGCAGCGCGACGTCGACCCAGTCGCCCGCGTGCACGACGACGTCCGCGCCGTCGACCGCGTCCCACACCGCGGCGGGCAGGTCCCGGGCGCGGCGCGGGACGTGGGTGTCGGCCAGCAGCACGAGGCGCAGGCCGTCGGCGCTCACCGGCCCGGCTCCGTCACCGGTGCTGACCGGCTCGGGCCGGTCACCGGCGCCACCGGCGCTCACCGGCCCAGCCGCTCGACGATCGCCCCGAAGAGCGCCGGTGCGCGGGTCGCGAGCGGCACGATGCCGCGGCGTGCCGGCGACGTCGCCGCGGTGACCAGGCCCTGCGTGAGGTAGCGGTAGTCGCGCGTGGACGCCGCCCAGGCACGCTCGTACCGCGCCGGGTCGTCCTCGAGGGTGGCGACCACGGCGGCGGCCTGCGCGAAGCCGACCCGCAGGCCCTCGCCGGTGAGCGCGTCGACGTACCCCGAGGCGTCACCGACGAGCCGGACCCGCCCCGCGGTGCGGGCCGACGTGCGCTGCAGCAGCGGACCGGCGCCGCGCACCGGCCCGTCCGGCTCGGCGCCGGCGAGGTGCGCGGCGAGGCCGGCGAAGCCGGCGAGGGTCGCGTCGAAGTCGGTGCGCCGGGGACCGAGCAGGGCGACGCCGACCAGGTCGTCGGCGACCGGCGTGACGTAGGCCTCGGCGTCGCGCCCCAGTGCACCTCGACGACGTCGGTCCAGGGCGCCAGCCGGTAGTGCCGCCGGGTGCCGTAGCGCCGGGTGCGGTCGCGCCGGGTGCCGTGGCGCGCGGTCCCGCGACCCGGCTGGGCGAGCGGTGCCTCGAGCCCGGCGAGCCGGCGCACCGTCGAGTGCAGTCCGTCGCAGCCCAGCAGCCACCGGGCCCGGACCCCGGCCGCGGTGACCGATCCCGCGTCCTGGGTCAGCGCGGTGACCCGCGCGCCGACGCGCGGGACGCCGAGCTCGTCGGCCCGCGCGGACGAGGGCGGCGTGCAGCGTGGTGCGGCGGACGCCGAGCCCGGACCGGCCGGCGAACCGGTGGGTGACCCGACGCGTCGCGTCGAGGTACCGGATCCCGACGAGCGGGTGCCCGTCCGGCCGGACCCCGAGCCGGGCGAGCGCGTCGACGGCCCCGGGCATGAGCCCCTCGCCGCACGCCTTGTCCACGGGGCCGTGACGCGGCTCGACCACGACGACGTCGTACCCGGCGAGGCGTCGCCTCGATCGCGGCCGCCAGGCCCACCGGACCGCCGCCGACGACGAGGACGTCGGTGTCGACGGACCTGCCCGTGGCGGACGGCGTCACGGACGGGGACCGGCGGCGAGCGTGTCGAGCGCGCGCTCCTCGGCCGGGATGCGGAAGCCCAGCAGCAGGACCGCGTTGAGCACGGTGAACGTCAGCGCGGTCACCCAGGCGGTGTGGATGAGCGGCAGCGCGAGCCCCTCGACCACGACCGCGACGTAGTTCGGGTGGCTCAGCCACCGGTACGGCCCGCGGCTCACCAGCGGCGCGTCCGGGACGACGATGATCCGGGTGTTCCACTGCGGGCCCAGCGTCGCGGATGCACCACCACCGCAGCGCCTGGCTGCCGGCGGCCAGCGCGAGCGCGGTCCAGCCGAGCACCGGGACGAACGGCCGCTCGGCGAGGTGCGCCTCGGCCACGCACGCGACGAGCAGGGCGGTGTGCAGCGCGACCATGGGCGGGTAGTGCCCGCGCCCGAGCTCGACGCCGCCGCGGGCGAACGCCCAGGCCGCGTGCCGCTTGGCCACGACGAGCTCGGCGAGGCGCTCGAGGGCGACGAGTGCGAGGACGACGTCGAACAGGAGCAGCACCTCAGCCCTCCCCGAAGCGCAGCAGGACGAGCTCGGCGCAGATGCCGGGGCCCATCGCGAACAGCACCCCGGTCCCGCCGGGCGGCGCGGTCCCGGCGGCGAGCGTGTCCGCCAGGACGTGCAGGACCGCGGACGACGACAGGTTGCCCACCCGGTCGAGCGAGCGCCAGCTCAGCTCGAGGTCCGCCCGCTCGAGGTCGAGCGTCCGGGCGACCGCCTCGAGGACGCGTGGGCCGCCGGTGTGCGCGACCCACGTGTCGACGTCGTCGACGCGCGAGGCCGTGCGCGGCCAGCAGGTCGGCGACGTCCCCGCCCAGGTGCCGCTCGACGACGTCGGACAGGCTCGCGGACAGCACGATCCGGAACCCGGAGCCGCCGACGTCCCACCCGAGCATGTCCTCGGTGTCCGGGTAGAGCCGGCTGGCGGTGCCGACCACGTCCGGCCCGACCACGCCGTCGCGCGCCGCGCGGTCCGCGCCGACCATGACGACCGCCGCGGCGCCGTCGCCGAACAGGCCGCTCGAGACGAGGTTCGCCATGGAGTCGTCGTCGCGCTGCAGCGTGAGCGAGCACAGCTCGACGGACACCAGGACGGCGACGTCGTCGCGGTGGCCGGTGAGGTAGTCGTGCACGCGGGCGATGCCCGCCGCGCCCGCGACGCAGCCGAGGCCGAACACCGGGATGCGGCGGACGTCCGGGCGCATGCCGAGACGCGACGACCAGCAGGGCGTCCAGGGACGGCGCGGACGACGCCGGTGACCGAGGTGAACAGGATGTGGTCGACGTCCTCCGGGACGTACCCGGCCTCCTTGAGCGCGTCGCTGCAGCGCCTGCGCGGCGAGGTCGAGCCCGACCGCGATGAACAGGTCGTTGGACTGCCCGAACGTCGTCACGTCGCGGTACTGCTCGAGGGGAAGCGCCAGGTGGCGCGTGCTCACGCCGGAGTTGGCGTGCACGCGTTCCATCACGGCGCGCCGCGCGGATCCCTCGTCCGGGGCCACCAGCGGCCCGATCTCCGCGGTGATCTCGCTCTGGGGGTAGGCGAACGGTGGGAGCACCGGGGCGACCGCAGCGATGCGCGACATCCCGGCATCGTGCCACGCGCATCCGTCCACCACGCCGGCTCGGCCGCCCGCCGCCGACGGCGGGGCGCGCGGGGCTAGTTTCGGGGCGACGGCGCGCGGGGACGGCGGCGCGGACGCAGGAGGCGCAGGACGCGGTCGGGTGACCGCGCGCGGGGACGGCGGCACGACGAGGCGGCGTGGGCTGCGCAGAGGGAGGTCACGGTGCGGCGGACGGCGACGCGATCGGGCGCGGCGGCAGCGGCGCGGGCGCTGGCGCTCTCGTGCCACCCGGGCCCGGCCGTCGCGGTGACCGCGTTCGCCGGGACGCTCGCCGCCGGGGTCGGCTCGCCGCCGGCGACGACGGTCGGGGTGCTGCTCGCCGTCCTCACCGGACAGCTCTCGGTGGGCTGGTCCAACGACTGGATCGACGCGGCGCGCGACGTCGCCGTCGGCCGCACCGACAAGCCGGTGGCGACCGGGGCGGTGTCGGTCGCGACGGTGCGGCGGGCAGCGCTCGTCGCCGCGGCCGCGTGCGTGGTGCTGTCGTTCGCGCTGGGCTGGCGCGCCGGGCTGACCCACGTCGCCGCCGTCGTCGTCGCGTGGGCCTACAACGCGCGGCTCAAGGCCACGCCCGCGTCGTGGGTGCCGTATGCGGTCTCGTTCGGGCTGCTCGTCTGCGTCGTGACGCTCGCGCTGCCCGGACCCGACGTCCCGCCGGGCTGGGCGGTAGCCGCGGCGGCGCTGCTGGGCGTCGGGGCGCACCTGGCCAACGTCCTGCCGGACCTCGAGGACGACGAGGCGACGGGGGTCCGGGGGCTCGGCCACCGGCTCGGACGGACACGGACGGGCCTGCTCGCGCCGGTCGTGCTGGTCGGTGCCACGGGGCTCGTGGTGAACGGTCCGGCGGGAGCGCCGTCGCCGGGCGCGTGGGCCGGCCTCGCGCTCGCGACCGCGCTCGCGGTGACCGCCGTCGTCGTGGCGCTGCGGCGCACCCGCAGCCGGGTGCCGTTCACCGCCGCGATCGGGGTGGCGGCGGTCGACGTCGTCCTCCTCGTGGGGGCGTCGGGCTCGCTCCTCTGAGGGGTCCGGGCGCCGATTCCGGGTCCCACGGCGGTGGCGTCAGGAGCGGGCCTGGCGGGTCCGGCGGTCGTTCTCCTTGCCGATGGCCTCGACGAGCTCGCTCTTGGTCATCCGTGACCGGCCGGAGATGTCCAGGCGCTTGGCGACGTCGTACAGGTGCTGCTTCGAGGCGTTCGCGTCCACCCCGCCGGCGGTCGGCGCGGGGGTGTCACGGCCGCCCGCCGCGCGGTCGTCGGACGGCCCCGCCTGCTCCTTGGGCTCCCAGTGGTCGCCGACCTTCTCGTGCGTGTGCTTGAGCGCCGCGAACGCGACCTGGTGCGCTCGCTGCTCGTCGCCGTACTGCTCCTCGGCCGCGTCGTGCGCCTTGGCGAAGGTCCGCTGCGCCTTGTCGCCCGAGCGCTGCAGCGTGCTGGGCAGCTCGTCCTGGCGCGCGGTGCCCCTCTTCGTGGTCTTCGGCATGGTGCTCCTCCTCCTGGGTCGGATCGGTCTCTCCTGGCCTTCGGGCCACGTCTGCAGCTCGCCCACGCCGCGTCCGCCGATCCCGAGGAGCTCGGGGGCGCGGGTCTGGCGGAGCCAGCAGAACGCGTCGTACCGCCGGCCGAGGACTGTCGGCACGTCGTTGCCCCAGCGCTCCGCGTGCGGGTCGTCGGCGACGCCGACGCGCGGTGCCCCGGCCGTTCGGTGAGCCATGCCGGCGGGTCGTCGGGGACGACGAAGTGCGCGGCGGCGGCGGCGAGGGCGCGGTCCACGGTCTGCTCCACGGAGTCCGGACGGCCCGGCGGGACCGTCATGACCCGGGGCGGCTCGCCCCACGCGTCCGCGGCGACGACGGTCCCGGCGTGCGCACCGAAGCCGACCAGCACGACGCCGTCCTCCGCGTGCCGCTCCCGCACGAGCTGGCCGACGGCGACCATGCCGGCGCGGGCCATGTCGGTGTACCCCGCGTCCCCGACGTGGGTGTTGTGCTCCCGCACGACCGCGCGGACCGGGGCGTCGTCGTCGGCGCGACCCGCCTCGCGGTGCTCGACGACGCGGTCGAGGCAGTCGGCCAGGTGGCGGTCGCGGACGTTCCACGACGCCGGTCCGCCGCGGATCATCGCCCGGTCGTGCGCCGCGGCACCCGCCGCGACGCACGCGTTCTTCTCGGCGTCGAACCGCTCGTCCGGCGAGCCGTCCTCGGCCCGTTCCCGGACGTCGCGCAGCTCGCGGAGCATGACGAGGACGGGGTCCTCCCGGCTCGTCGGCACGAGCTGGGTGGCCGTCGCGTCGGCCTGGGGGTCCTCCGCGTACGGCTCGACGCACCGGAAGGCGGCCACGGCGGCGTCGACGTGCTCGGGGGCGTGCTCGGGAGGTAGCCCAGGATCGACCGCAGGGACTCCCAGAGGCTGTCCACGTCGAGGCCGGAGAACCCGACCCGGCGCTCGGCGGGCAGCGAGGCGTCGTGGCGGCGCAGCCACCGGATGAACCGGACCACCTCGCGGTCGGCCCACATCCAGGTCGGCCACCGGTCGAAGCCGGCGAGCACGGTCGCGGGGTCGATCGGCGCGTCGGGGGCGAGGGTCACCGACCGGTGCACGGCCCAGCAGTCCGGCCAGTCGCCCTCGACCGCGACGACGGAGAACCCGCGATCGACCACCAGGCGGCGGGTGAGGGCGGCGCGCCAGGCGTCGAACTCGTGCGTGCCGTGCGCCGCCTCGCCGAGCAGCACGGAGCGCGCGTCACCGATCCGCCTCAGCAGCGGGTCCAGGTCGGCGGTCCGCTCCAGCGGCAGGGCGAGCCGGCGGACGTCGTCGTCCATCGCTGCTCACCTCCCGGTGCCCCCTGCGTCGGGAGCGGTGCGGCGTGGTGTGGCGTGGCGCGTGCCCGGGTCCCGCTCGGGTCCGTGGCCGGTCGGGATCAGTCGGGTCGGCCGAGGAGCTGCATGGGGACGAAGTACGAGGCGCAGGCGGCGAGCAGGCCGGCGCCGAACACCAGGGCCGAGCCGATCTCGAACCCGTACGCCATCAGCCAGAAGCTGAACACGAGGAGTGCCGAGCAGACGACGAAGAGCACCGCGCTGCCGGCGCGCCCGGGGGGCACGTCCTTGAGGTCGTCACGCTGTCGAGTCGGCCATGGGACGGTCCTTCCGGGGCGGCGGTCGAGGTGTCACGGACGCCGCCAGGGGTCCGGCGGACGGTGACCGGCCACCACCGTGTCAGCGCCGCGACGGGTCCGCAAGCCGCCCCGCGGGGCCGCACGTCGGGGACCGGCCGGAGGCCGGCGCCGGTCCGGTGGAGCCGCCCCTCCCGGCGGTCGTTACGCTGGTCCTTCTCGAGGACCTGTCACGGTGGCGTGCGCCCGCCGGCCGGGCCGCACGTCTCGGCGATGCGCCTCGTACCGCGCCCCGTCGTCCGTCGGGTGGCGCGCGTCGCCGACGGAAAGGGTGTCCGTGGACGTCTCCAGCTGTGGTCTGGATCGCGACGATCGTCGGGATCGTCGGCCTGCTCGCCTTCGACTTCTTCTTCCACGTGCGCAAGGCGCACGTGCCCGACGCTGCGCGAGGCCACCGTCTGGTCGGCGCTCTACATCGGGATCGCCCTCGTGTTCGGCGTCGGGGTGTGGCTGTTCGGCGGCACGCACGATGGGCACGGAGTACTTCGCCGGCTACGTGACCGAGAAGGCGCTGTCGGTCGACAACCTGTTCGTCTTCCTGGTCATCATGACGAGCTTCACGGTGCCCCGGGCGGACCAGCAGAAGGTGCTGCTGTTCGGGATCGTGTTCTCGCTGATCGCCCGGTCCGGGTTCATCTTGCTCGGCGCGGCGCTGATCAACTCGTTCGCGTGGGTGTTCTACCTCTTCGGGCTCATCCTGCTGGTCACCGCGGGCAACCTGCTCAAGCCCGAGGGCGAGGACAGCCACAGCGCCGACAACATCGTCATCCGGATCGCGCGCAAGCGTGTTCCACACCACCGAGCACTACGACGGCGACAAGCTGTTCACCGTCGCAGGACGGCAAGCGCGTGATGACGCCGATGCTGCTGGTGATGGTCGCCATCGGCGGCACCGACATCCTGTTCGCGCTGGACTCGATCCCGGCGATCTTCGGACTCACCCAGAACATGTTCATCGTGTTCACCGCGACGGCGTTCTCGCTGCTCGGCCTGCGCCAGCTGTACTTCCTCATCGACGGCCTGCTCGACCGCCTCGATCTACCTCTCCTACGGGCTGGCGGCGATCCTCGGCCTTCATCGGCGTCAAGCTCGTCCTGCACGCGCTGCACGAGAACAACGTGCCGTTCATCAACGACGGCGAGCACGTCGACGTGCTCGAGATCAGCACCGGGCTCTCGCTCAGCGTCATCCTCGGCGTGCTGGTCGTGACGGTGGTCGCGTCGCTGCTGAGCAAGGCGGGCAAGGCCCAGCACGCGGCGTCGCAGGCTGCGCCACCACGCCCAGGAGTACCTCGACCTGGACCCGGACGTCGCTCCCGAGGAGCGGTCGGAGGCGTACGACGTCGTCATGGGTGGGGAACGCGTGCTGCAGGGACTGCCCGCCAAGCACCGCGACAAGCACCTCGACCGCGAGCTGACCGACCTCGTCCGGACCGTGCACGAAGAGCACCGGACGCTGTCGGTGCGCTGACGCGGCGGGCTGCGGCTCGCGGGCGGGCTGCGCTCGCGGGCTGCAGTGGGCGTCGACGAGATGACGGTGGCGACGGGGACCGGTCAGCGCGAGCGGCCGGTCCCCTTGCCGCGTCCGGAGCCGCCGCGGCCGCCGGAGCCCGGCGAGCCGCCGCCGCTCCGCCCGCGCCGCCGCCGGTCCGCTTGCCCGAGCCTCCGCCGGCTCGACCGCTCCGGCGGCGCCCCCGCCGACCCCGCCGCGGCCCGCCGCGCGCCCGACCCGCCGGTCCCGGCCGCCGCGGCGCTCCCGGCCGACCCGCCGGTCGGTCCACCCGCTCCGCGTCCGGCCGCCGTCGCGCCGTCGGCGTCGTCCGGCGCGTGACGCCGCCCGGCCCCGCGAGCTGTTGGCCGTCCGGCCGCGGACGATGCCGATGAGCTCCTCGACGAGCTCGGAGCGACGCGTCGGTCAGCCACGCGAGCCCGACCGACGACGTCGGGGCGTCCGTCACCGGCCGGTGGGTCAGGTCCCGGCGGTGGTGCAGCCGCGCCAGCGACTGGGGGACCACGAGCACACCGACACCGGCGGCGGCGAGCTCGACGGCGTCCGCCGTGGTCGCCGGTGCGGCGCCCGCCCGGCACTCCCGGCTGGGCGTCGTCGCGGCGTCGGCTGGGGCGTCGTCGCCGGCAGCGCCGTCGGAGCCGGCGGACCGGGGCCGGACGCAGCGTCGTCGTCCGCCGTGCCGGACCGGCCGGCTCTTCCGGCTCTTCCGGCCCGGCCGGGGGGATCGGGCCAGCCCAGGACGTCGTCGGCGGGCACGAGCAGGACGTCGTCGGACAGGTCGGCCGCGGTGACCTCGTCCGCCGCCGCGACCAGGTGGTCGGTCGGCACCACGACGACGGTCGTCTCGGTGTAGAGCGGGATCGCGCTGAGCAGCGGCGCGGTCGACCGGGACGCGGAGCAGCGCGGCGTCGGCCTCGCCCGACGCGCAGCGCCTCCTGCGCCGCCGCGGCCGGGACGTGGACGAGCGGGAGCGGCACGTCCGGCAGGCGCTGGTCCCAGACGCGCAGCCACTTCGCGGGGTTGACCCCCGGCACGACGGCGAGCCGGAACCCGGCCGGGGCGGTGCGGTCGCCGGTCGGTCCCGGCGCCTCGCGCCCGTCCTGCTGCATGACGCCTCCGTCGGCGGGTGGTCGGGAGGTCAGGCTATCGGCGCGGGTCGCCGTATCCTGACCGGCGTGACCTCGGACAGCACGACCCCACCGGACAGCGCGACGCAGCCCGCCGACGACGCCGCGACCGACTCCTCCCTGGCGGCCGACGCGACGCCGGCCGAGGGTGCGGACCCCGGAGCGAGCGCGGCCGGTGCGAGCGGGTCGGCTCCGAGCGGGTCGTCCCGGCGGACGACCGCGCGCACGCCGCAGTCGATGAAGGCCTCGACCGCGGCCGCGAAGCTCGACGTGTACCTGCCCGCGACGCCGCCGGAGTTCCAGGCCGGCATGGTCACGCGCGACGAGCTCGACGCGCTGCAGCGCACCCCGCCGCCGTGGCTCGTCGAGCTGCGTCGCCACGGGCCGCACCCGCGCTCGGTGGTCGCCGCGCGGCTGCGCGTCTCGACCAGCGGGCTCGCGCGCGCCGGGCTCACCGAGGCCCTGACGACCGCCCAGATCGAGGACCTCATCGCGCACCCGCCGGAGTGGCTGCACCGCGAGCGGGCGACGCTCGCCGAGGTCAAGCGCGAGGAGCAGCGGATCAGGGAGCGCGACGCCCAGCGCCGCGCCGGCCCGGGACGCCCCGCCTGACCGTGCCGCACGCACGTCGCCCTCCTGCGGGCGCGTCAACGTCGGGGGTCACGCAACCGCGTCGCGATGGCGGACCTGCGCGCCGTCGTCGAGTCCCTCGGGCACCGGGACGTCGCGACCTACGTGCAGAGCGGCAACGTCGTGTTCACCGCGGCCGGTGACGGCGCCGATCCCGCCGCCCTGGCGGCCGCCCTCGGGCGGGCGATCGCCGCCGGCAGCGACGTCCGGCCCGACGTCGTCGTCCTCACCCGGGACGCGCTCGCCCGCGTGGTGGCGAACAACCCGTACCCCGACGAGGCCGACCCCACGTGCGTGCACGTCGCGTTCCAGCAGGGCGGGGCGGACGACGGCGCCGCGGAGACGCTCGCGGCCGCGGTCGAGCGTGCCGCGCGCGAAGGGGAGCCGGGACGAGGGCGAGCGTCGTCGACGGCGTGCTCTACCTGCACACGCCGGACGGGCTCGGCCGCAGCGAGCTCGCCGCCCAGCTCGGCGCGCCGCGCGGTGACGGCGGCGCTCGGCAGCCCCGCGACGATGCGGAACTGGGCGACGGTCACCCGGCTGCTCGCCCTGCTCGACGAGGGCTGACGCTCACGGCCCGCGGCGGCGACTCACCGCGTCCACGGCGGCCACTCACCTCGCCGGTGGCGACCCGGCGCTCCTTCGCGCTGCTCGTCCCTCTCCCCGCCGAGATCGCACCTCCGACGCGAGATCGCACCGTGCAGCGTGCGATCTCGTAGGCAACCTGCGGTCTCGGCGTGACGGCCACCGGCCGCTCACCCGGCCGGCGGCGCCCCCTCCTCCTGCGCGCGCTGCCGGCGCAGCTGCGCCGCGGCCGGCTCCCCGTCCGGCTCCTGGGCGAGGCCGCGCCACATCGGCGCGACCGACTCCTCGTCGCGGCGGGGGGCGAGCAGCGGGGTCCGCCGGTCGACGACGGCCTCGACCACGCACGGGCGGTCCGCGGCCAGGGCGTCCCGCCAGACCGCGTCGACCTGCGACGGGTCGTCGACCCGGAGTCCGCGCAGCCCGAGCAGCTCCGCGTAGCCGGCGTACGGGAACGCCGGCACGTCCTGCGACGCGGGGAACCGGGGGTCGCCCTCCATCTCGCGCTGCTCCCAGGACACCTCGGCGAGGTCGCCGTTGTGCAGGACGAGGACGACGAACCGCGGGTCGGCCCAGTCCCGCCAGCGGGCGGCCACGGTGATGAGCTCGGACAGGCCGTTCATCTGCATCGCACCGTCACCGGCGAGCGCGACGACGGGCCGGTCCGGGTGCAGCAGCTTGGCGGCGAGACCGTACGGCAGGGCTGACCCCATCGAGGCGAGCCTGCTGGACAGGTGCGCCGGGACGCCCGGCGGCAGGCGGAGGAACCGGGCGTACCAGTAGACGACCGAGCCGACGTCGACGGAGACCTGCGCGTCAGCCGGCAGGTGGTCGGAGAGGGCGTGCACGACCAGCTGGGGGTTGAGCGGATCGGCGGGGTCCTGCACGCGCTGCGCCGCGACGTCGTGCCAGGCGCGGACGTCGGCCTCGACCTTCGAGCGCCACGCCGACCGGTCGCGCGGCGCGAGGAGGGGCAGCAGCGCCCGGAGGGTCGGTCCCGCGTCCCCGGCCAGCCCGACCTCGACCGGGTACTTCGCGCCGATGTGGCGGCTCGCGAGATCGACCTGCACGGTCCGCGCCTGGCCCGGGCGGCGGGTAGAACTCCGTCCAGGGGTCGTTGCTGCCGACGATGAGCAGGGTGTCGCAGGACTCCATGAGGTCCGCGGAGGCCGTGGTGCCGAGGTGGCCCATGACGCCCGTGTGGAACGGCAGCGACTCGTCGAGGAGCGGCTTGCCCAGCAGCGACACGGTGATGCCCGCGCCGAGCCGCTCGGCGACCGCGAGCACGTCGTCCACCGCGTCGGCGGCGCCCTGCCCGACCAGCATCGCCACCTGCTCGCCCGCGTCCAGCACCCGGGCGGCGCGGGTGAGGTCGTCCTCGGCGGGCAGCACGCGGGACCTCCCGGCCACCGCGGCGGTGTGCACGACGCCGTGGCTCTGCTGCAGTGTCGTCGGGGAGGTCGGCGCGCTGCACGTCGTGGGTGACGATCACGCAGGTGGGGGACGACGTCGCGAGCGCCGTGCGGACGGCGTTGTCGAGCACGAGCGGGAGCTGCTCGGGCGCGGTGAGGGTCTGGACGTACTGCCCGCACACGTCCTTGAACAGGGTGGGCAGGTCGACCTCCTGCAGGTAGCCGCTGCCCAGGGCGGTGGAGACCACCTGCCCGACGATCGCGACCACCGGCTTGCGGTCGAGCTTCGCGTCGTAGAGGCCGTTGAGGAGGTGGATCGCGCCCGGGCCCTGGGTCGCCAGGCACACGCCGACCTCGCCCGAGTACTTGGCGTGGCCGGTCGCCATGAACGCCGCCATCTCCTCGTGCCGCGCCGTGACGAGCTCGATCCGGTCCGAGGCCCGGTCGAGCGCCGCGAGGATCGGGTCGATCCCGTCCCCGGCGTAGCCGAAGACGCGGGTCACACCCCAGTCGGCGAGCCGAGCCACCAGTCCGTCCGCGACGGTGCTCACGCGGTGGGCCGGGGATGCGGGGTGTCGGGGGACAGGCATGGTGCCTCTCTCTGCCGGGACGACGCCGGGAGCGCCGCCGGGACGACGCCGAAGAGTGACGCCGGGGTGACGCCGAGACCGACGCAGGGACGCTGCGACGACCCGCCCCATCGTCGGCGGCGCCGCCCCGGCGCGCATCCGGGCCGAAGCGGGTCGATGCCTCGTGCCGGACCGGCTCGGCGCTCCACAGCCGGCTCGGCACCTCGAGGGACTCGTCGAGCATGTCGCCGCGCACGACGAGGTCGGCCTCCTCGCCGCCCTACTCCCACTCGAAGGGCATCGCGCCGATGCCGACGCCGAGCGTGACCCGGCCCCGGGACAGCCGGTCGAGGGTGACCACCTGCCGCGCGACGGCGACCGGGCGACGCCGGGGGAGCGGTGTCACGGCGGTCCCGAGCCGGATCCGCGAGGTGCGCGTCGCCGCCACGGTGAGCGCGATCCACGGGTCGACCAGGTCCACCGGCCCGGGCAGGAACGCCACGGTGTGGTCCCACCGGGAGGAAGGCGTCCCAGCCGGCGGACTCTGCGGCGACCGCTGCGTCGGCCACCCCGTCGGCGTCCAGACCGACGCCGAAGTTCGGCATGCTCACCGCGAACCTCATGTCCCGCCTCCTCGCCTGGTGGTCGGCACCACCGTGGCACGGGGCACCCACACGCCGCGGGACTCGTCCGTCTCGCGGCGCCGGGGCGGCTACGGTCGGCTCGGCGGGCGCTCGGGTGGCACCGCGGCCGGATGGCCGGCCGCCGCGCGCCACGGGGCACGCGCCACGGACCGGACGAGGACGGAGCGAGCCAGTGGTCGACGTCGAGATCGCCGTGCAGGACCTCGCGGGCGTGCTGACCGCCCGGGACGCGGGCGCACGACCGCGTCGAGCTGTGCGTCGGACTCGTCACCGGCGGGCTCACGCCCCCGGCCGGGCTGCTCGAGGCGGCGGTCCGGACAGGGCTGCCGGTGCACCCGCTCATCCGCACCCGGACCGGCGGGTTCGTCCACGACGCCCTCGAGCTGGACGTGCTGGTCCGCGACGTGCGGGCCGCGGTCCGGGCCGGCGCGGCGGGCGTCGTCGTCGGGGCGCTGCGGGCGGACGCGCAGATCGACGACGACGCCGTCCGGGCCCTGGTCGACGCGGCCGACGGCCGGCACGTGACCTTCCACCGGGCGTTCGACGTGGTGCCGGACCGCCCGCGCGCCTTCGACCGGCTCGCCACGCTCGGTGTCACCCGCGTCCTCACGTCGGGGGGCGCGCCCACCGCACGCGAGGGGCTGGCGGCCCTGACGGATCTCGCCCGGCACGCCCGGTCGACCGGCGCGACCGTCCAGGTGATGGCGGGGGGCGGCGTGCGCCCGGCGGACGTCGCGGCGCTCGCGGCCGCCGGCGTCGACGCCGTGCACCTCTCCGCCCGCCGGCCAGGGCACGACCGCGGCCGCTGCCGGACCGGGCGGGGGCGCACCCGGGTTCGACGTCACCGACGCCGACGTCGTCCGGGCAACGGTGGCGGCCGCACGCTCCTGACCCGACCACCGACCGGCCACCGGCACCCGCCGACGACGGCGCCGCCCAGCCGCCGGTGCCGCTCGACGCGCCGCGCCGGACCGCGGCGGTCCACGATGGGCCGGACGTCGATCGTGGGGAGCGGGGCATGCTGGCTGCCGAGGTGCTCGGGGACGGGTTCGGACGGGTGCGGGGCGTGGTGCGGTCGACGCTCGCGGGGATGTCGGCGGACGACCTCGTGCAGCGGCCGGGTGGCGGGAACCCGGTCGGCTGGCTCGTCTGGCACCTGGCCCGGGTGCAGGACGACCACGTGGCGGACGCGTTCGGCTCCGATCAGGTGTGGACGTCCCAGGGCTGGGCCGAGCGCTGCGGCCTGCCCCTCGACCCCGCCGACACCGGCTACCGGCACACCGACGAGCAGGTCGCGGCCGTCCGCCTCGACCCGGACGTCCTGCTCGGGTACGTCGAGGCGGTCCACGCCCGCACGACCGAGCACCTGTCCGCGGTCACCGACGCGGACCTCGACCGCGTCGTCGACACCTCGTGGGACCCGCCCGTGACCCTCGGCGTCCGGCTGGTGTCCGTCCTCAGCGACGACCTGCAGCACGCGGGGCAGGCCGCGTACGTGCGCGGGCTGCTCCGCCGCTGAGCGACCCGGGCGGCCGTCGCCACGGTCCGCCACGGTCCAGGCCGTCGGCGAACGGGCGGCGGTCACAGCGCCGCGCGGCGGGCCGGGGCGACGCCCACCGGGACGGTCGACGACGCCCAGGCGCTCACGTCGGTGCAGCCCTGCGCGCAGTAGGTCGCGCAGGTCGGGCAGACCCAGACGAGGTGGCGGCGGTCGGGCGTGCAGGTGCAGGAGACCGACCGCTGGGCGGGGCGACCCGGGCCGTCGATCGTCCAGCGGTGACCCCGTGGGCACCCCGGCGGCGGGACCAGCTCGTAGCCGCGCGGCGTGCGTCGCCACCGGGACCAGTCCACCTCCTGCATTCGAACAAGTGTACGAGCGATGGTCGGGCTCGGCGCCCGCCGACCGCAGCGGGCGGGATCCCGCCGCGGCGGCCGGGGAGTGGTTGTGGCGTGTCGTACCCGGCTGCCAGGATCGGGACGGCGGCGTCCCCGGGGCGCCCACACCCCACGACCCGGGTCGTCGTCGACAGCGAGTCCGTACGCCACCGCGAAGGGAAGGCCCGCCCGTGAATGCTCCTGGCCCGACGACTGTGGCGGGGGACGCGCCACCCCGTGTGTCCCCGGAGACCGAGCTCGAGCTCGAGCGGTACCGACGTGAGCTGACCGGGTACTGCTACCGGATGCTGGGCTCGTCGTTCGACGCCGACGACGCCGTCCAGGAGGTCATGGTCCGCGCGTGGCGGGCGGTGGACCGCTTCGACGGCCGCTCGTCGCTGCGCACCTGGCTGTACCGCATCGCCACGAACGTCTGCTTCGACAGCACGAGCGGGTCGCGCCGTCGCGCGATGCCCATGGACCTCTCGCCCGGTGCGTCGCCGCCGGTCGAGGCGTCGCTCGGCGCGCCGCTGTCGGAGACCACCTGGGTGGGTCCGGTGCCGGACGGTCGCGTGATGCCGGAGACGGCGGACCCCGCCGAGCTCGCGGTGGCGCGCGAGTCGGTGCGTCTGGCCTTCGTGGCGGCGCTCCAGCACCTGCCGCCCCGTCAGCGTGCGGTGCTCATCCTGCGCGAGGTGCTGCGCTGGCACGCCGACGAGGTCGCCGAGCTGCTCGGCAGCACGGTGGCCTCGGTGAACAGCGCCCTCCAGCGGGCGCGCGCGACCCTCGCGTCGTCCCGCCTGACCGAGGCCGGCGCGGCGCCCGACCCGCTCGACCCCGAGCACGAGGCGTTGCTCACCCGGTACGTCGAGGCGTTCGAGGCGTACGACATCGAGGCGCTGGTCGCGCTCCTGCACGAGGACGCGACGCAGTCGATGCCGCCCTGGGCGCTGTGGCTCCACGGTCCGGACGACATCGGCCGCTGGCACCTGGGTCCCGGCGGCGGCTGCCGCGGCTCGCGGCTGCTGCCGGTGGCCGCGAACGGGTCACGGGGCTTCGCCCAGTACAAGCCTGGTGGGCCCGGGCAACTCGTGCCGTGGGCGATCCACCTCCTCGAGGTCCGTGACGGCCGCATCAGCAGCATCACGAACTTCGTCGGACCGGACCACTTCCGCGTCTTCGGTCTCCCGCCCCACCTCGACGTCTGACCCGAGGTCGGACCCGGGGTCGGGGCCGTCGTCCGACCCCGGGTCCGGACCGGGGCCTGGGCCGGGGCCCGCCGGGGGAGCGGCCAGGACGTCGGCCAGTCCGGTGAACAGGAGCAGCGCGCGGAGGTCGGCGGCCGCGCCGACGAGCTCGAGGCGTGCCCCCGCCCGCCGGACGGCGAGCTCGAGCCGGGCGAGCCCGTCGAGCGTGCCGAGGTCCACGCGCCGTCCGCGGTGCAGCGCCGTGCCGGGCCCGCGGGCACCATCCGGGCGGGCACCGTCCGGGCGGGCACCGTCCGGGCCGGCGCCGTCCCGGCCGGCGCTGTCCCGGACGGCGGCGCTCCGGCCGGCGCTGTCCCGGACGGCGGCGCCCCGGTCCGCGCCGTCACGGTCGGCGTCGGGCACGACGCGGGTCGCGCAGGTGTCGTCGTCGGTGACGACGTCGGCCAGGACGAGCCCCGCACCGGTGGCCGCCAGCCGCGCGACGACGTCGGCGCAGACGGCCGCCGCGTCCACGCGGAGGTCACCGGCCGCCAGGCGGACCCGGAGAGCGCACAGAGAGGTCACACCCGATGGACCGGGACGGTGCGCGGTTCTCATCGCGCGGCGGGTCCACATGCCTCGCGCGCAAGGGCAATCCCGGGCGCCCCACCGTCGTCCGCCGGCGTGGCCCGTCGGCTCAGCCGGCGCCGACCGCCGTGCGGCGCGGGGGCGTCTCCTCGAACATCGACGACCGGATCGCGTCCGACCGCATCATCTCGGAGACCACCATCGTGGCGAGGTCGCGCAGCATCACCCCTCGGTGCTCGGCCGCCCGGCGCAGCACGCCGAGCGCCTCCTCGGGCCCGCAGGTCCGCTGCGCCATGACGATGCCGGTGGCCTGGCCGATCGCGTCGCGGGCCGACACGGCGGCGAAGAGCTCCTCGGACAGGCACCGCAGCCGGCCGACCTCGAGCTCGAGGCCGACCACGCGGGCCACCTCCCGGGCGAACGCCGCCGCCGACCGCAGCTCGGGACGCTGCCACGAGGAGGTGCTGTCGCCGTAGAGCTCGATCCCGACGTCGATCCCGGGCAGGACCGCGGCGGGCAGCGCGACGGCGGTGCGGAAGCCCTCGCGGACCGCCGTGTCCCGCCACAGCGGCCAGCGCCGGGTCCGCCCGATGTCCGCGACGACCACCACCCGGTTCTCCTCGAGCGCCGTCAGGCCCGGGCCGCTGCGGTCGGCGAGCTCGACGGCGGAGCACCGTCGCACCCGCGGGTCGCTCGTCCCGGCCATCCGCGGGCTGCGGAACTCGCGCAGCACCACGCCGCACTCGAGCCCTTCGCGGATGAGGTCGCCCGCGTGCCCCGCGATCTCGTCGAGCAGCTCGTCGTCGGTCCTCGGGGGCTGCCGCGGCCCGTGGGGCCCGGAGGCATGGACGTCGGTCATGGTCGTCTCCCCTGCACCGCGCCGTCGCGGGTCTCGCGTCGCCCCGCGATGGGCCACGTGGGCGTCAGCCAGTCTCCCACCGGCACGCACCGGGCGCACCGCATTTCGCCGACCGGATGTCCGGGTCGGTCCGCGGTCGCCGGTCCGACCAGGTCCGGGTCCGAGTCGACCTCAGCGTCCAGGTTCGGGACCCGGGACCGGGACCTGGGACCACGAGGATCCAGGACCACCAGGATCCGGCGACGTCCGCCCGAGGACAGCTCAGTGCGGGCCGCGTTCGCGCGCCAGCTCGACGGCGGTCGCCACGCCCGCGGTCCACGGCTCGCCGTGCCCGGGCAGGACGGTCCCGGCCCGGGTCGCCGCGAGCCGGTCGAGCGACGCGAGCGCCTGCGCGCTGTCGGCGGTCGCCGCGCCGGCGACGATCTGCGGCCCGGCGCGCCCGGTGTACGGGTCGAGCGTGACGAGCGCGTCCCCGCTGATCACGACGTCGCGACCGGGGAGGTGCAGGGCGCAGTGACCGTAGGTGTGCCCCGGCGTGAAGATCACGTGCGGACGCCCCGGCAGGTCCGTCTCGCCCTCGCCGGCGTAAGGCACGAGGCGGTCGACGCCCTTGACCCTGAGGGCACCGGCCGCGGCCATGGCGCCGAGGATCCGCACCGCGACCGGGTACTTCAGGGGGTAGATCGCGCGGAGGTTCTCGTGCACGTACCGGTACGGGTGCGCGGCGATGAAGAAGTCCTCGCGGTGCGCCCAGATCGGCACCCGCAGGCGCTCCTGCGCGCGGGCGGCGTTGCCGGTGTGGTCGAAGTGGGCGTGCGTCAGGGCGACCGCGGCGACGTCCTCGGGACGGCGGCCGACGTGCCGCAGGCCTTGGGCGATGAGTGCCCAGGTCGCCGGCAGGCCGGTGTCGACCAGCAGCACCCTGCCCTCGTCCTCGACCAGGTAGACGTTGACGTAGGCGTGCTCGATCCGGTGGACCCGGTCGGCGACCTCGGTGGTGTGCATCGGACCTCGCCGGTCTCGGTGGGACGGGCCGTCGACGCTAGCCCCGGTCGGGGGCCGCTGCACCGGCGACGACGTCGAGGATCGCCGTCATCCGGTGCGCGGCTCCGGGCTCGAGCGTCACGGCGGACGGGCCGACGTTGGTGGTCTCGACGCACACCATCCGGGTCCACTCGTCGTCGCCCAGGTCGGCGAGGGCCGCGGCCCGGTCGACCCAGGGGTTCCACAGGACGGTCGTCCCCGAGCCCTCTGCCGAGACGGTCAGCCGTCGGTCGCCCGCGGGGTCGTCGACGGTCACCGAGCCCGCGGTGTCGAGGTAGACCCGGTCGGTCTCCCCGGTCAGCCGGACGGGCTCCCCGCCGGCCGGGACCGGCTCCGGGGCGCCGGCGACCTTGTCGACGTACCGGTCGCCCTCGAGGCCGCGGACGACGACACCGCGTGCGTCGGCCACCGCGAGGTAGGTGTGCAGCGCCTCCTCGAACCGGATCGACGTCGACCCGGTGTTGTGGACCTCGAGCGCCAGGACCAGCCGGGCGCCGACCGTGACCCGCAGGGTCGCCCGGAACGGGTACGGCCAGGCCGAGGCCCGGGTCGCGTCGGAGTCGGTGAGCGAGAGCGTGACGACGACGTCGTCGCCGCTCTCCTCCGCGCCCTCCAGGGTCCACTCCGAGGTGCGGGCGAACCCGTGCGCCGGTGCCTCCGGGGCGTCCGCGTTCGGCCCGAACCAGGGGAAGCAGATCGGCACGCCGCCGCGGATCGCCGTCGTCGGGGTGAAGCGGCTGTGCTCGCTGAGGAACAGGACGTCGTCGTGCCCGGAGGGGCGCCAGCGGGTGACGTGTGCGCCGTGGGGGTAGATCTCGGCGGTCCCGGCGCGTCCCTCGACCACGACGCGGGGCAGACCGCCGCCGCCCGGCTCGGTGCGCACGGACGGCGGCAGGGTGCTCATCGGGTCCTCACTCGGGGTCCGGGACCGCTTCCGGGTCCTCTTCGGGCTCGAAGGTCGACGGCTCGCCGGCGCCCAGACCCGCACCGGTCTCGGTGTTGGGTACCTCGCCGGGCGGCACGTCGCTCGGGGTGGCGTCGTCGGTCGTGCTGCTGTCGGTGCTCATGTCGATGCCCTTCGATCGGTGCTCCGTGTGCAGGTCAGCGTCCCACCGCGGGCCCGGTCCGGCACGACGGGCAGCGGCTCACTCCTCGAGCGTGGCGCCCCGGCGCTCCGGCAGGAACGCCGATCCGCCGGCGGCGACGACGAAGACACCGGCGAAGACGGCGAAGAGGAGCCCGATGCCGCCCGCGTCACGCAGCACGGGGACGGCGAGCGGGGCGAGGATGGACGCCAGCCGGCCGAAGGCGGCTGCGGACCCCGAACCGGTGCCGCGCAGGCGGGTGGGGTAGAGCTCGGGCGTCACCGCGTAGAGGGCACCCCACGCGCCGAGGTTGAAGAACGACAGCAGCATCCCGGCGACGAGGACCTGGGTGGTCCCGTCGGCCCCGGCGAAGAGACCGGCCGCGGCCGCGGAGCCGAGCAGGAAGGTGACGAGGGTGGGGCGTCGTCCCCACGTCTCCACGAGTACCGCGGACACCGCGTACCCGGGCAGCTGGGCCAGCGTGATGATGAGGGTGTACTCGAACGACCGGACCAGCGAGAAGCCCGAGTCGAACAGCAGGGTCGGCAGCCAGATGAACGCGCCGTAGTAGGAGAAGTTCACCGCGAACCACACCACCCAGAGGGTCGCGGTGCGCGCCCGCAGCCGGGTCGCGAACAGCTCGCCCAGCCGGGGTGGTGCGGCGGGCGCGGTCTCGGTGAGCGTCCCCACGCCGACCGCCGTCGCACCGGTCCCGCCCGTCGCCCGGCTCGCCGGGTCCGGCCCGGACGTGCCGGCCCCGAACTCGGACGCCGGGGAGCGGACCCCGGCGGACGCCTCGAACCGCTCGACGACCGCCTCCGCCTCGGCGTGCCGGCCACGCGCCTCGAGGAAGCGCACCGACTCGGGCAGGCCGCGCCGGACGTACACCGCGTAGACCGCGGGCAGCGCGCCGACCGCCAGCGCCCAGCGCCACCCGTTCTCGGCCGGCACCACGAGGTAGCCGATGAGCGCCGACAGCGTCCAGCCGATCGCCCAGAAGGCCTCGAGCGCGACGACGACGCGGCCGCGGATGCGGGGCGGCGCGAACTCGCTCACCAGGGTGGAGGCCACCGGAAGCTCCGCGCCGAGGCCGAGGCCCACGACGAAGCGGAGCACGATGAGGGCGCCGATCGACCAGGACAGCGCGGACGCGCCGGTGGCCAGACCGTAGACGAGCAGGGTGAGCGCGAAGACCTGCCGGCGCCCGATCCGGTCGGCGAGCAGCCCGCCGAGGCTGGCGCCGACGGCCATGCCGAGGAAGCCGGCCGACGCGACCCAGGACAGCTGCCCCGCGGTGACGTCCCACTCGACCGCGAGCGCGGCGATGCACGAACGAGATGAGGCCGACGTCCATGGCGTCGAACGCCCAGCCGGCCCCGGAGCCGATGAGCAGTCGACGGTGCTGCCGGGTGAACGGCAGGCCGTCCAGGCGCTGGGTGCGGGTCTGCGGCACGGTGGTTGTCTCCCTGCGACGGCTCACGACAGGGCGACGGCCCCTGACGGGCCGGTGTCGACCCGGCAGCGCGGGTCGACCGCGCCGGCGAAGCGTACGGCGGCCGGGGAGTGCCCGGCGCGTCAGTCCGAGACGGGGTCGTCCGAGCCCGACGGCGGCGTGTAGCCGGCCTCGGCCCCGTCGTTGTCCGAGCCGGGCGTCGGCTCGGTGCTCTCCTCGTGCTGGGCGTCCGGGGTGCCCGGGGTGCCCTCCGGACCGGTGCCGGAGGCGTCGGACGGGGTCTCGGTGCTCATCCGCGCTCCTCGTCGAGCTCGAAGCCGGCGCCGTCGATGGAGTCCTGCCGGTCGGTCAGACCGAGGTCGTCGTTCTCCGGCTCGGCCCAGGCTGCGTCCGGGTCCTCGGCGGGGGTGTCGGGGATCGGCGTGGAGGTGTCCTCGCTCATCGCGCTGCCTCTCGATCGGGGGTCCGTGCTGGCACGACGCTACGCCGGACCGACCCCCGCAGCACCCGGGGCACCGCCCGGGCGGGGGAGCGGCGCGACGCCCGGACCGGCAGCCGGGGCCACGGTCGGACGGGCGAGCTGTGCGGCGAGCTCCGTGGGGTCCGTCGTGGGCCGGTCGCAGACGAAGCCCCGGCACACGTACGCCGTCGGCCGACCGTCGACCGCCGGCCGGTCGAGCAGCAGCGCGGGCATGTCCGGGTCGGCGTCGGAGGCGGTCCCGGCGCCGACGGCGACCACGAGGCCGGGCGCGGTCGACGCACGCGCGGTCGCCACCAGCACGGCGGTCGCCGGGTCGTCCTGCGGTCCGACGACGGCGACCTCGCGCGGGCCGTCGAGCACGGCCTCGGCGGTCGCCAGCGCCCAGCCGGCGGCGCGCGGGTACCGGGTCGCGATCCGCAGCGGCTCGCGCAGGGCGTCCTCGGCGGCCGCCCGGTGCTCGAGGGACCCGGTCAGGGCGCCGAACGTGAGCAGCGCGGCGGCAGCCGCGGCCTGGCCGGACGGCGCGGGGCCGTCGGCGGGGTCCTGCGGGCGGCGGATCCGTGCGAGCACCGTGTCGGTCTCGTCGTCGGCCGTGTCGTAGAACCCGCCGCGCCCGTCGGGGAAGTGGTCGAGCACGGTGCGCAGGAGGTCCCCGGCGTGGCGCGGTCCAGCGCGGGTGGCCGGTCACCGAGCCGAGGGCGAGCAGACCCTCGGCGACGTCGGCGTAGTCCTCCAGCACGCCGGCCGAGGCCCCGACGACGCCGTCGCGAGAGGTCCGGGCCAGGCGCACACCCGCCGTCCCGGCCTCCGCCGGCCGCTCCGCCGGCCGCTCGGCCGGTGGGCGGAGGTGGAGCCCGACCAGCAGGTCCGCCGCGGCGACGGCGGCGTCGACCCAGTCGGGCCGCTCGAGGAGCGCACCGGCCTCCGCGAGCGCCGCGACGGCGAGACCGTTCCAGGCGGAGACCACCTTGTCGTCCCGCCCCGGCCGCGGTCGCGACTCGCGCGCCGCCAGCAGCCGCGCGCGCACGTCGGCGAGACGTTCGGCGTCGTCGTCCGGGGGATCGGTGAGCAGCTGCAGCACGGACTCGCCGTGCTCGAACGTCCCGGTCACCGTGACCGCGAGCGTCCGGGCCGCCCACGCGGCGTCGTCGGGACCGAGCGCCTCGGCCAGCGCGGCCGGCGTCCAGGCGTAGAAGGCGCCCTCGCGGCCCTCGCTGTCGGCGTCCAGGGCCGAGGCGAAGCCGCCGTCGTCGGTGCGCAGCTCGCGGAGCATCCACTCGGCGGTCTCGGTCACGACCCGGCGCGCGAGGGGCGAGCCCGTGGACCGCCACCAGTGCAGGTACACGCGGAGCAGGAGCGCGTTGTCGTACAGCATCTTCTCGAAGTGCGGCACGGTCCACGTCGCGTCGACGGAGTAGCGCGCGAACCCGCCGCCGAGCTGGTCGTACATCCCGCCGCGGGCCATCGCCTCGAGGGTGCGTTCCGCCATGGCGAGTGCGCCGGGCGTCGCCGGTCCGCGCATGGCGGCGCAGCAGCCACTCCAGCACCATCGACGGCGGGAACTTGGGCGCGCCGCCGAAGCCGCCGCGGTCGGCGTCGAAGGACGGCGCGAGTGCCGCGAGCGCGTCGTCCACGACGGCGGGATCGACCGCCGCGTCCCGGCCGTCGCCCGCCCCGTCCCCGCCCGCCGCGGACCCGCCGGCCGGCGGACGTCCCGAGCGGCCGCCGCTCGGCGAGGGCCTCCCGGATCGCGGCGGCGCTCGAGCGGACGTCGGCGCGCTGCGTCGCCCAGGCCGCCGCCATGGCGGCGAGCACCTGGGGGAAGGAGGGCATCCCGTGCACCGGCCGCGGCGGGAAGTAGGTGCCGCAGTAGAACGGGTCGCCGTCGGGCGTGGTGAACACCGTCATCGGCCAGCCGCCCGCGCCGGTCATGGCCTGGGTGGCCTCCATGTAGACCGCGTCGACGTCGGGGCGCTCCTCGCGGTCCACCTTCACGTTGACGAAGTGCTCGTTCATGAAGGCAGCCGTCGACGTCGTCCTCGAACGACTCGTGCGCCATGACGTGGCACCAGTGGCAGGCCGCGTACCCGACGGAGACGAGCAGCGGGACGTCGCGGCGCCGTGCCTCCGCGAACGCCTCGTCGCCCCACTCGTACCAGTCGACGGGGTTGTCCGCGTGCTGGTGCAGGTACGGGCTGGTGCTGGCCGCAAGCCGGTTCGACATCCGTCCAGCGTCCCCCGAGGCCGCGCGGGCCGCGATCCGATCGGGCGGGACTCTGGCCGCGAGCGCCGCCGCCGCACTACCGTCGGCGAGGTCGGGGCGGTCGTGACAGGTGGTGACCGTCCAGTGACGCGGCAGGGGGCCGGGGGGCGCGATGAGGCTGGACGACGCGGTACGGACCGGGATCACGGCCGCCCGGGCAGCGGTGCTCGGGCAGTCGTACGAGGACGAGCTGACCGAGTCCGTCTTCCGGCAGTTCTCCGCGGACGCCGGCGCGTGCCTGGTCCGGTGGGACGTGACGCCGAGCGGGGTGCGCGGGTCGGGACTGTCCACGTGCGGTGTCGAGCCGCTCGACGGGGACCAGGTCGTGCGCGCCCAGGCGGCGGCGCCGGCCCACCCGGGCATCGGGCGGATGCTCGACCCGGGCGCGCCGTCGGTCACGCGGGTGAGCGACCTCGTCGACCTCGAGCCGTTCTGGGACTCCGAGGTGTACGAGGCCATGCACGGGCACAGCGGGTCGAGGTTCACGGCCGGGCTCGTGCTGCAGCGCACGCCCGGGACGCTCGTGTTCCTCGGCGTCGACCGCCAGTGCCGGGACCTGGAGGACGACGAGGTGGAGGGCCTCACGCTGCTGGGTGAGCCGCTGCGGGCGGCACTGGAGCTGCGCGACGTCCTCGACCGGGCGGCCGCGGTGCTCGCGGAGGCGGCGGCGGACCGGGACGTGACCTTCTCGCCGCGGGAGTGCGACGTGCTGACGCTCGTCACCCGGGGCTGGACCAGCGCCCACATCGGCCGCGTCCTGGGCATCAGCGAGAGCGCGGTCAAGAAGCGGCTGGAGTCCGCCCGCGACCGGGTCGGCGTGAGCTCCCGGGCCGAGCTCGTCGCGCTGTGGGCGAAGGCCGGCCGATGATCGGGTCGACCAGGCCGGGCCGCAGCGGCCCCACCCCGTCCGGGAGGCCACTGGGTCGTCCCGAGGTGGCACCTCCGACGGCCGCGCCGGCGGCCCCGCCGACCGCGTCGAGCTGTCCGAACGGACACGTTCCCGCACGTCGGCGGTCCGGCGAGCATGGGCGCGTGGCTGCGTTCCTCGATCCCGGCACCGTGGTGCAGGTCCGGCGCGTGCTCGCCGTGGACCACCGGCTGCGGGTCGCGGGACGGATGCTCGCGGCACGTCTGTGGACGCCCGGTCACGCCGAGCTCGTGGCCGAGCACCTCGGCCATGCCCGGTGGGAGCTGCTCGCCCGGGACGACCTCGGGGTGGACCGGCCGCCGGACGAGCCGCCCGACCCCGTCGACGAGTGGGAGCAGGTCCGCCGGGCGGGGCAGTCCGCCGAGCTCGCCCGGCTGCTGACCCGGTTCGCCGTCCGGAACGGCGTCCCTGGGGCACCCACCCGTCCGACGCGGCTCGTCCTGCTGGACGACGCCCACCGCCTCGGGGACCCGCTCCGGCACCGCCCGCTGGCCCGCGCCCGCCGCGAGCTCCTGGCCTGCCCGGTGGCGGCGTTCGGCTCCCGGCCGCACCCCTGGATGGTCTTCGCCGCCCCCGCCACGACGCCGGTGCCGGCGTGGGACGTCGAGGGCCGGCAGCTGCTCACCGACCTGGGCATCCTCACGGGCACGGGGGACCGAGCCCTGTGGCGGACGTTCGCCGCGCTGCTCGCGCAGGGAGTGCCGGCCCGCCCGGCGTTCGGGGCCGCGCGGACCGGTGCGGCGGAGCCCGGGGCATCCTGACCCGCTCGACGGAGCCTGGCACGTCCAGACCGGCCGGGCGCGCGGCTCAGGCTCGCGGGTCGGGGTCGGCTCGGTGCGTCGTGGCCGGCTCGGCGGCGTGCCGGTGGGGGCGGTCGTCCCGTACCCAGCACGCGACGAGCTCCGACCGGGTCGCGGCGCCGACCCGGTCGCGTGCCGTGGCCAGGCGGTTCTTGACGGCCGTCGGGCTGATGGCGAGCCGCCGGGCGATGCGCTCGGTGGTCCAACCGCGCGACACGAGGACGATGACCTCGGCCTCGCGAGCGGTGAACGGGCCGCCCGTGTGCTGCGGCGTCCCGGACGTCTCGCGGGACGGGCCGCCTGACCTCCCGTTGCTCGCGTCGGGGGGCGGGCCGGCGGTCGGGACGTGCCCGGCCGTCTCCGACGGCGGCCCGAGGCGGCACACGGCCCGGTCCATCGCGACCCGGAACGCCAGCGCCGCCCGGAGCGGCTCGGCGAGGGCCTCGAGGCACGCCACCTCGTCGTCGTCCAGGTCACGCACCTGGCGCTGGACACCGAGGAAGGTGAGGGACGACGCCGTGCGCCCGAGGACGACCGCGGCCGGGTACCGCCCCTCGGAGTGCCCGTGCACCGCCCGGAAGACGTCGGTGTCCCAGAAGCGTTCGAGGTCCAGGCTGTCGCTGAGCCGTTCCACGGAGCGGCCCCGGATCATCGCCGCGAAGGTGGGGTGCCGCCGGGCACCGTGCTCCGCCCGCGTGACCTGGACGGGGGTCATCGACGCGCCCCCCGTCATGGTCAGCCGGTCGATCCCGGTGGTCCGGCCGTCGGCGACGTGCCACCGCATCACGGCGGCGCCGGCGTCGGCGTGGAACACCCGGTAGACCCGGTCGGCGAGCTCGGGCGCGAAGTCCCGACCGCGGACCACGTCGTGCGCCGCGTCCACGCCGATCCGCACCGCGTCGTGCAGCTCCATCGGCCCACCTGCTCGCCGGACAACGCCTCAGAGGACAGTAGACCGACGACACGGCGCCGTTCCAGACCCGGACCCGAGTCAGCCCACGCGTGACTCCGGGCGGCCCGGGGCGCGGACCTGCGAGGTCAGACGCGGGCGTACCGGGCGCGGGCGAACGAGTACACGCCGTAGGCGATGAAGCCGAGGGCTACCAGCCCGAGGACCACGCGTCCGAACGGCACCTCGAGCATCGTCTGCAGCGCGCCGTCGAGGCCCTGCGCCTCGCCCGGGTTGCTGGTCCACGCCGCCGCGACGAACAGGCCGCCGACGACGACCAGGGCGATCCCGCGGGCGACGTACCCGGCGCGCCCTGCCGTCACGACCCAGGGCGCGGGACGCTCCTGGAGGTCCTGGAGGAACTTCTTCGTCCAGCCCTTGATGACGTGGTAGACGCCGACCGCGATGACGCCGAGCCCGACGAGCGCCACCAGCACCCGTCCGAACGGCTGGGACATGAGCGACGCGGTGAGTCCGGTCGAGCCGCCCGACCCGCCCCCGGCACCGGATCCGCCCGCCCCCGAGACGATCGTCGCGGTGAGGCCGGCCAGGACGCCGTAGGTGACCGCCTTGCCGGCGGCCTTGACGCGGTCCGCCGTCTCGCCGCCCGCGATCGCCGTCGCGAGCTGCCACAGGGCCAGGAGCGCGAAGCCGACGAGGATCACCCAGAGCAGGGCGGCGCCGAACGGCTGGTCCGCGAGGGTCCGCAGCGCGCCGGAGGCACTGGCCTCCTGGCCACCGCCCCCGCCGCTGATCGCGAGCTGGAGGGCGATCCATCCGAGCACCACGTTGACCAGGCCGTTGGCCGCGTAGCCGAGCCTCGCTCCGCGCTCGACGAGGGGATGGTTCCCGGCCCGTCGAGCGGCGCCGCGTGCGTCTCCTGCCATGCGGTCCAGCCTGGCACCGCGCGGTCCGTCCCGCGCGGTCCGGACACGGACGGACGACGGCGTGGGCGACAGCGGTGCCCGACGGAGCCCCCTGACAGGCCCGGCAGAGGGTCGGGCGAGCGGGCGGCAGGCCGGTGTGCGGCCCGACGGCGCCGTCTGGCAGGCTCCACCCGCGGACCACCGCGAGACGACCGCCGGACGGCGTTGCGCGGCCTCATCGGGGCACGAGATGTCCGATTCGCTCCGAACTTCTCCGAATGTGTTGACATGCGGTGTGGTCCACGGCACTCTGGGACCGCAGCGCCGGCCATGCGAGTCGGCACCGAAGACGACGGAGTCGACGTGTACGCACCGGAGCGGCACCAGGAGATCCTCGGTCGGGCCCGGATCGAGGGGCGGGTGGACGTGACGTCCCTGGCTCGCGAGCTGGACGTGACCCCCGAGACGATCCGTCGCGACCTGACGGCGCTCGAGCGCCACGGGCTCGTGCGCCGGGTGCACGGCGGGGCGATCCCGGTCGAGCGGCTCGGCTTCGAGCGCGACCTCGCCGACCGCGAGGGCCTCCAGTCGGCCGAGAAGGACCGGATCGCCAAGGCGGCGCTCGACGAGGTGCCGGACGGCGGGAGCATCATCCTCGACGCCGGCTCGACGACGGTGCGCCTGGCCGAGCTCGCTGCCGCCGGACCGCGAGCTCACGGTGGTCACCCACGCGCTGCCGGTCGCGACCGTGCTCGCGACCCGCTCCGAACATCACCCTGCACCTCGTCGGCGGCACCGTCCGCGGCCGGACGCTGGCCGCCGTCGGCTCCTGGGCGCTGCGCGACCTCGCCGACATCCACGCCGACGTCGTCTTCCTCGGCACCAACGGGATCTGCGTCGAGCACGGCCTGACCACGCCGGACCTCGCCGAGGCCGCGGTCAAGCGGGCGCTCATCGCGGGCGGCCCGGCGCGTCGTCGTCCTCGCCGACCACACCAAGGTCGGGCGCGCCGACTTCGCCCAGGTCGCGCCGGTGCCGCGGTCGATACCCTCATCACCGACACCGGAGTCGAGCCCGAGCTCGCCGACGAGCTCGAGGCGGCCGGACCGAGGGTGGTGCGCGCATGATCGTCACGCTGACCCCCAACCCGAGCATCGACCGCGCGCTCGACGTCGACCGGCTCGAGGTCGGCGAGGTGAACCGCGCCGTCGCGTCCCACGAGCACGCCGGCGGCAAGGGCATCAACGTCTCCCGGGCGCTCGTCCGCCAGGGCGTGCCGTCGCTCGCGGTCCTGCCGGCCGGCGGTCCCGACGGCGCGCGGCTCGCCGCGCTGCTGGCCGAGGTCGCGGTCGCCACCGTCGCCGTCCCGGTGCGCGGGCGACACCCGCTCCAACGTCACGCTCGTCGACGCCGACGGGGTGACCACGAAGATCAACGCCCCGGGCCCGGCGCTCACGCGCCGACGAGGTCGAGGCGCTGCTCGACGGCGGTCGACCAGCAGCTCGGCCACCGGCCCGCGCTGGGTCGTCGGCGCCGGCAGCCTGCCGCCCGGCGCCGGCGCCGACCTGTTCGTCCGGGTCGCGCGGGTCGCCGCCCGCCACGGCGTCCCGTCGCCCTGGACACGTCCGGCGCGCCGCTCGCCGCCGCGGTGCGCGGCCGGCGGCCTCGCACTGGTCAAGCCGAACGACGAGGAGCTCGCCGAGCTCGTGGGCCGCGACCTGCCGACGGTGGGCGACGTCGTCGACGCCGCGCGCGAGGTCCTCGCGCACGGCAACGACGCCGTCCTGGTCAGCCTCGGCGCCCACGGCGCCCTGCTCGTGCACGCCCGGACCTCTGCCTGTGGGCGCGGCGGCCCGCCGCTCGTCCCGCTCTCGACCGTCGGCGCGGGGGACTCCACCCTCGCCGGCTACCTCGCGGCGGACGGCCCGCCGGCCGACCGTCTGCGCCTCGCGGTCGCCTGGGGCCGCGCCGCGGTGCTGCTGCCCGGCAGCGCCGTCCCCGAACCGTCCGACGTGGCAGCCGTCATCGACGACGTGCGTGTGATCGACCAGCCCGACCCGACCCTCGCCCTCAAGGAGCTGTGACGTGACCTCCCCCCTCATCACCCCCGACCTGGTCGCCGTCGACCTGGTCGCCACGGACCGCGACGACGCGACCCGCCAGCTCATCGCCCTGCTCGCGGCCGCGGGCCGGGTCACCGACGCCGACGGCTTCCACGCCGACGTCCGCGAGCGCGAGTCGCAGATGGCGACCGGCATGCCCGGCGGCGTCGGCCTGCCGCACGCCCGCTCCGCGCACGTCGCCGAGCCCAGCCTCGCCGTCGGCAAGCTGCGCACCGGCGTCGACTGGGGCGCCCCGGACGGCCCGGCCACCCTCGTGTTCCTCATCGCCGCGCCCGACGGCGCCCACGGGGACCACCTGAAGATCCTCGCGGCGCTCGCCCGCCGGCTCATCCACGAGTCGTTCCGGACGTCGCTGCTCGAAGCCCCCGACGCCGCGACCGTCGCCGACATCGTCACCCGAGAGGTCGTCGTCTCATGAAGTTCGTCGCCGTCTCCTCGTGCCCCACGGGGATCGCCCACACCTACATGGCCGCCGAGGCCCTCGAGGTCGCCGGCCGCGCCGCCGGTCACGAGGTCCACGTCGAGACCCAGGGGGCCGCGGGCTCCACGCCGCTCGACCCGCAGGTCATCGCGGCGCCGACGGCGTGATCTTCGCCGCGGACCTCGAGGTCAAGGACCGCGACCGCTTCGCGGGCAAGCCCGTCGTCGACGTCGGCGTCAAGAAGGCCGTGCACGACCCGAACGGCGTCATCGCGCAGGCGGTCGCGGCGGTCGAGTCCGGTGTCGTGCCGGCCGCCGCACCCGGCGGGGCGTCCGGCGGCCGCGCCGGTCACCAAGGTCGACAAGAACGCGTCGCGTCGGCACCCGGGTCCGGCAGTGGCTCATGACCGGCGTGTCCTACATGATCCCGTTCGTCGCCGCGGGCGGGATCCTCATCGCCCTGGGCTTCATGGTCGCGCAGGCGGCGTGGGGCGAGGACGGGCCGGTCGGCGTCACGCAGGTGCCCGATCGCGGACCTCGCTCGGCGGCTTCGACCCGCTGTCCGCGCAGGACTGGGCCGTGCTGCTGTTCCAGACCGGCGGTCTGGCGTTCGGGTTCCTCGTCCCGGTGCTGTCCGGCTTCATCGCCTACGCGATCGCCGACCGGCCGGGCCTCGTGCCCGGGTTCGTCGGCGGCGCCATCGCCGGCGCCATCAACGCCGGCTTCCTCGGCGGCCTGGCGACCGGCTTCATCGGCGGCTTCCTCGCCCTGTGGATCAGCCGCTGGAAGGTGCCCAAGGGCGTCCGCGGCGTCATGCCGGTCGTGGTGATCCCGCTGCTGTCCTCGCTGCTCACCGGCTTCGTCATGTTCGTCATCATCGGCCAGCCGATCGCCAGCCTCATGGCCGGCCTGACCAGCTGGCTCAACGGCCTGACCGGCGCGAACCTCCTCCTGCTCGGCGCGATCCTCGGCGCGATGATGGGCTTCGACCTCGGCGGCCCGATCAACAAGGTGGCCTACACCTTCGCGATCACCGGCCTGGCCACCGAGGGCCTGGGCACCGGCGCCGCGCAGTTCCGGATCATGGCCGCGGTCATGGCGCGCCGGCATGGTCGCGCCGCTCGCGATGGCGCTGGCCACCACGGTCCGCAAGCGCCTGTTCACGCACGCCGAGCAGGAGAACGGCAAGGCCGCGTGGCTCCTCGGGCTGTCGTTCATCTCCGAGGGCGCGATCCCGTTCGCCGCGGCCGACCCGTGGCGCGTCATCGTGTCCTCGCTGGTCGGCTCCAGCCGTGACCGGCGCGCTGTCATGGCCTTCGGCTCCGAGCTGCGCGCCCCGCACGGCGGTGTGTGGGTGACCCCGCTCATCTCCAACCCGCTCGGGCTTCCTGCTCGCGGTGGTCATCGGCATGGTGGTCAGCGCCGCGATCGTCATCGTGCTCAAGAGCACCAAGCCGAACCCGATCGTCCAGGCCGAGCAGGCCGCCGACGCCGCGGCCGAGGCGCGGACGCCGCAGCCCGTCTGAGGCCGGGTCGTCGGGCGCACGTCCCGGCGCTCGTCCGGACGCCCGTCCGGCCAGGGCCCGGGACTCGACACCCGTCGGGTCACCGGGCCCGTCGTGCCCCGACTCGCGCCCGGGGCGCCGGGCCGCGGCGCCGGCCCCGGCGTCGGGCCCGCTCGTGCCCGCTCGCGGACGGGCGAGCCCGTCGCCGGCGCCGTCCCGGGGCGCTGGGTAGGGTCGCTCATGGGCCCCGACCCGCGAGAGCATGCGCGCGGTCGACCTCGTCGAGGTGGACGAGGCCGACGTCGAGCCCGACCTGTGCCGGGCGCGTCGACGACGACCGACGGCCCGGCGACGGGCCGGCCGACCCGCCGGACCGGTCGCCCCTCCACCGGCCGGCCCCGCGCACGGGGTGCCCGGCCGCGGGACAGGGCGCGGTCCGCGCGCCGGCTCCCGGCGCTGGACGTCGCCGCGGCCGCGGTCGCCGTGGCCTGGCGCTCGGGGCGCCGACGGTCGTGCGACGAGCGACGCGAGAGCGACCGGCTCGCGCGCGGTCGGCCGTCCTGCCCGGCGTGCTCGACCCCGTCGACGAGCCGCTCTCCGAGGTCTGGCGCAGCGACCACCGGCTGTGGTCACCGCTGACCGGTGGACGGGTCGCTCGTGGTCGGGGTCAGCGACCGTGGGACGGGTCGCGCGACATCGTCGTCGTCGGGCTCGACGCCGACACCGGCGAGGAGCGCTGGACGACGACGGTCGACGCGCGCGGCGCGACGAGCCCGATCGGCGGGGTGCGCTGCGTGGTCCCGACGCGCGCCCTGGGGGCGGCGGAGGCGGACCGCGTCGTGGTGTGCGTGAGCATCGACGTGCTCGGGCCGGTCCCCGCAGGACATGTCGGTCCTCGAGCCCCGCGGCGGCCCGCCTGCTCGTCCTGTCGCCGGCACCGGCGAGGTGCTCAGGAGCGGTCGGTCGACACCGTCGACGTCGGTGGCCGCGCTCGGTCCGGACCTCGTCGTCAAGGCCGTCACCGACGACGGCCGGGTCCGGGTGACCCGCACCGGGCCCCGCAGCGCGGGACGAGCGGTGGACCTTCACCGGCCGCCCCGACGAACCTCCGCCCCGGCTTCGCGTTCGTGCGGACCGACGACGGACCTCGTCGTCGTGCCCGGCGAGGCCGGGTGGGTGCTCACCGCTGACGGCGACGTCGTGCACGCGTGGGAGCCGGACCGTCCGGCGCGCCGCGGGCTGGGCCGACGTCGTGCGCGGACGTGCGCTCGTGCAGCCGCTGCGCGACGTGCTCGGCGCGACGTCGCGTCGTGGACCTGCGCTCCGGGCGGTCGTTCCTCACCGACGGCTTCCCGCTGACCGCGACGGCGACGACGGCTCCACCGGCGACCTCGTGCTCGTCCAGTCTGCGCTCGGCGACGGCCTGCTGGCGCACGACATCGGCGTCCGGACGCCCCGGTGGTCGGTCGACGGCGCCGACGCGGGCGGCGTCGTCGTGCTCGACGGGCGGCGTGCGTGCGCGCCGAGCGGACGCGCTGCGCGCGGTCGACGCCCGCACGGGCGAGTCACGGTGTGGTCCGCGCCGTCGACGCGTGGCCCGGCAGTACGGCCTGCACACCGACGGGCGCATGGTGGTGCGCACGGAGCGGGACGACGCCGTGACGACCGAGGTACGGTCTCGTCGCACGGGATCTCGACGACGGCCGGGTCCGGTGGACGTCCGCCGTCGCCGCCGACCTCGAGCACCTCGTGGAGGTCGAGGGGCGCCTGGTCGGGCTCACCCGGTCGGGGACGTCGCGCTTCGGGACCGCCGGCGAGTGATCGTGCCGGACGGACCGGTCCTGCGACTCGGCCGGTCCGGCGGGCGCGGTGACGCGACGCCCGTCAGGTGGGGCGGGAGCGGCGCCCGACCAGGCGGGCCAGCCGGTAGGCGGGGCTGCGCAGCGCCGCGGCCCACCGGTAGGGGGGCAGGTCCGGGGGCGTCGCTCCGAGCGGGTCGAAGCGGGTCGCGCGGTCGACGTCCGGCCCGGCGTCGGGCCCACGACGAGCTCCGCGAAGGCGGACCACGGCCCGCTCGCACCCGACCAGAGCAGGCGCCAGCGCGTCCCGGTGAGCGACCGCGCGCCGGCGGGTGCGGCACCCGCCGCCACCGCCACGCCGCCGCCGCCGGGGTGGGGAGCGGCTCGACGGCCAGGAGCAGCGGTCCGTCCGGGCCACGGAAGGGCATGAGGCTGCTCGCCGGCCCGGCGAGCGGGGACCGGCGCGGGACCAGCACGAACCGGCCCGGGCCGCGCATTCCGGTGGAGCCGAGGAGGAGGTCCGTGTGCCCGCGCGGCTCGGGCAGGCGGACGGCGACGCCCTGGACGTCCGGCGCCCACGGCGGGAGGCCCGCTCCGCGCGAGAACCGGACGAGCACGTCGCGCGGGCCGAGGGTGTCGATCCACAGGACGCCGGACGGCTCGGCCGCCAGGACCGGCTCGACCCGGGCGTGGGACGTGCGGCCGACGGCATGCAGGGGACGGTCCCGGCGGAGCAGCGCGACGACGCCGATGCCGGTGCCCACCGCCGCGCCGAGCACCCCGGCCGCGGCGAGGCCGGACCAGCGGACGGCGGGCGTCAGCCCTGCGCTCACGGGCGGCGCCAGTCGTGGGACTCCAGGTGCGACCCCGCCTGCGGACCCATGAGCAGCATGCCGCCGTCGACCGGCCACGACGCGCCGGTGACGTACCCGGCGGCGCCGGAGCAGAGGAACGCCACGACGGCGGCGACCTCCCGGGCATCGCCAGGACGCGCGACCGGGATGCCGGGCCGGTCCTTGCCGGACAGGACGGACTCGTCGGTCTGCCCGGTCATCGGCGTGGCGATCTCGCCGGGCGCGACGGCGTTGACCGTGATGCCGTGCTCGGCGAGCTCGAGCGCGGCGGTCTTCACGAGCAGCCCGAGACCACCCTTCGCCGCGCAGTACGGCGCCGCACCGACGCGCGGCGCGTGCTCGTGGACGCTGGTGATCGCGACGATGCGACCTCGGCCGGCATCGACCATGTGCCGTGCACCCGCCTGGAGGCAGCAGAACGCGCCGTCGAGGTCGACGGAGACGGTCTCCCGCCAGGACTCGTAGGACAGGTCGAGCAGCAGCGTCGACGTGCCGGTGCCCGAGGACAGCACGAGCGTGTCGAGCCCGCCCATCGCGGCCGCGAGGTCGTCGACGACACGGGCGCCGGACGGCGGGTCGGTGAGGTCCAGGTGTCGGACGTGCGCGGTGGCCCCGAGGGCGCGGACCTCGTCGGCCGTCGCCTCGGCGCCGGACTCGTCGGTGTTCCAGGTGATCCCGACCTGGCGACCTGGTCCGGCGAGGGCGACGGCGCACGCGCGGCCGATCCCGGAGTCGGCCCCGGTGACGACGACGCGCTCCGGATCGGCGGCGACGGGGGGCCGGGTCGGGTCCGGGGGTGCGGCGGTGGTGTCGGTCACGGGGGTCTCCTCGTCGGTCGCGGGTGGCTCGGGGGCGAGGCTCGGTCGTGCTCACGGTCGGCCCGACCGACCGCGCCCGCAACCTGTCGTGGGGGCGCGTCCGGTTGCGGGGCGCGTCTCGTCGGTGTTCGGTGACCCGGCCGGACGCCACCGCTGCGGTCGAGGCGACGTCGGTCGGCACCTGCCGGCGACCAACACAGCGACCACCGGCGCGCCGGCGCCACGCACGTCACGGCCTGTCAGCTCGGGAGGACCCATGACCCGCCCCGCACTCGACCTGGACGCCGCCGTCCGCACTGTGCTCGGCGAGGGCGGAACGCTGCGCGACGTCCAGACCGACGCGCTGGCTGGGCTGACCGACGCCGACACGCTGCTCGTCGCGCGGTCGGGCGCCGGGAAGACCGCCGTGTACGCCGTGGCGACGCTCATGTCCGACCGGCTCACCCTGGTCGTCTCGCCGCTGCTCGCGCTCCAGCGCGACCAGGTCGACGCGCTCACCGAGGCGGGACTGCGTGCTGCGGCCGTCAGCTCCGCGCTCACCCCGCGCCGCCAGCGGCTCGCGCTGGGGGACGCCGTCGCCGGCCGGCTGGACGTCCTGCTGCTCGCGCCGGAGCAGATGGTCCGCCCGTCGGTGGTCGAGGCGCTGGCGGAGGCCGGCGTCGGGCTCGTCGTCGTCGACGAGGCGCACTGCGTGAGCGAGTGGGGGCACGACTTCCGGCCGGACTACCTGCACCTCGGGGCGGCGGTCGAGCGGATCGGGGGTCCCCGGGTCCTGGCCCTGACTGCGACCGCGTCGGCGCAGGTGCGCACCGAGATCGTCGACCGGCTCGCGATGCGGACGCCCCGGGTCCTCGTGCACGACGCCGACCGCCCCGGCATCTGGCTCGGCGCGCGGGAGTCGTCGACACCCGAGGAGCGGGACGCGGCGGTGGTCGAGGCCGCCGTCGCGACCGACGGTGCGGGGATCGTCTACGCGCGCACGCACCGGCACGTCGAGGACCTCGCAGCCGCCCTTGCCGAGGGCGGGCGGCCCGCGCTCGTCTACCACGCGGGGCTCCCGGGCCGGCAGCGCGACGAGGCGCAGGACGCCTTCCTCAGTGGCGGGGCCGACGTCGTCGTCGCCACGAGCGCGTTCGGGATGGGGGTGGACCGCCCCGACGTGCGCTGGGTGCTGCACGCGGGTCCGCCGACGTCGCTCGACGCGTACTACCAGGAGGTGGGGCGGGCGGGACGCGACGGTGAGCCGGCGATCGCGTTGCTCGTCCACCGTCCGGACGACTTCGGGCTGAACCACTACCTGCGCTCGGGCGGCGGGTCGCGACCGGAGACCCTGCGGACCGTGCTGCGGGCGGTCCGGAAGGAGCCGGGCACGCGGGCCGAGCTCACCGAGCGCACGGGGCTGACGACGCGCTCGCTCTCGCGCGCGCTGGGGGCGCTCGTCCATGTGGGCGCGGTCCACGAACGCGACGGCATCCTCCTGCCCCGGGCGGGTGAGGGGCGGCCACGGTCGCTCGACGCGGTCCTCAAGGCGGTCGTCGCCGAGCGCGACCGCGCGCGGGCGATGGACCGGTCACGGGTCGAGCTGGTCCGGACCTATGCGGACACGAGCGACTGCCGCCGGCGCCTGCTCCTGGAGCTGCTCGGCGAGAGCCACCCCGAGCGGTGCGGCCGGTGCGACTCGTGCGACGCGGGCACGAGCCGCGAGGTCGACGGCGCCCCGCTGCGCGCAGGTGAGCTCGTGGAGCACCGCGAGTGGGGGACCGGCACGGTGTCGGTGGTCGAGGCGGAGCGGGTCACGGTCCTGTTCGAGGAGCGGGGATACGTCACGCTCGACACGGAGATCGCCCTGGACGCGGGGCTGCTCACACCGGTCGCGGAGCGTTAGCTCGCACCGTTCGGCACCGTCCGGTGCGGTGCGGTGCGGTGCATTGCGGTGCGGTGCGGTGCGGCGTTGTAGGTACGGGTATTCACGTTCTCGGCGACGGAATGCGCAGCGTGCGAAGACCTGGCGCCTCGCCCGCCTTTCTCTTTGGGGCTCGCGCTCTCGTCTCGCCCGCTCTTCTCTCCTGGCGCCCGCGCTTTCATGCCGTCCCCAGGCTCCATCGCGCGGACCCCGTCCACAAGTGCATGACCTGCGTCGTCGGCACGTCAGACCCGCTTGTCGCGGGATGGTGCCCGACCCCAGGCGCGAAGATCTCCACCCCCTCCACATTCTTGGATGCGGCATTTCAGCGTGTCGGTGGCTCGGTCTAGCCTGATTCTCAGAACGCAGATCGGCTCGATGCGCGATTCGTCGCCCAGCTCGCCGGCACGGGCGACGGCGGCGGCCGGGGCGGGAGGAGGTGGGTGGGGTGAGCGAGGAGGTCGAGCGTCCGGCCGTCTTTGATCCGTGGGCCGGGTTGGATCTTGCGCTGCTGCCGCCGAAGCTGGCCGGGGCGGCGGCCGCGTACATGACCGCGATCGAGACGTTCAGCGCGGCCGTCGCCGCGAGGGACGTGGACGGTCCGCAGGCGGAGCTTCTCGCGGCCCTGCTCGCTGCCGGGGCCGGCCGGTCGAGCGCGCTGGGTGCGTGCTTGCTGCCGGTGGTGGAGGCGGACGGGATGTGGGCGGCCGGTGGGTCGAAGTCGTTCGCGATCTGGGTCGCCGAGCAGCACCACCTCGCCGTGCAGACCGCCCGGGCGCAGGTCCGGCTCGGGCGGGCGCTGCGGGACCACCTGCCCCTGACGGCCGCGGCGGTGGCCGAGGGGCGGGTCACGGTCGAGCAGGCGAGGATCCTCGCCCAGCTGGGGCCGACGACCGAGCAGCGGCGCGACGCGCTGGCGGACCCGGTGAATGAGACGAACGAGGCGTTCCTGGTCCAGACCGCCCAGCAGGTCCGGGTGGACGAGCTGCGGCTGGTGATGCGCCGGTGGGCCGCCCACACCGACCCGGACGCCGACGACCGCGGGTACGTCGAGGCCAGCGACCGCGAGCACCTGGAGATCACCCGGCTCGGTGACATGGTCGACGTGTCCGGGCAGGTGACCATCTCGGTCGGGCAGGCGTTGAAGGCCGCGTTGGCGGCGCTGACCCCGGTGAGAGCACCGGACGACACCCGGTCGGCGTCCCAGCGCCGCGCGCACGCCCTGGGTGACGTGTGCCGGGTCGCCCTGGACGCCGAGCGGGCGGGAGGCAGGCGGCGCACCGTCCGCCACCGGCTCGGGATCCTGGTCCCGTACGCCACCCTGCAGGACCTGGTCACCGGCGGCCGGACCCGGTGCGGCACCCAGGCAGCGATCGCCACCCGAGGCGAGAGCGGCACCCTCGACGAGATCGGCACCCGCAGCACCCGCGGCGCGCAGGGCCCGGTCCGCTCCCCGTCGTTCGCCACCCGCGGGAACGTGACCGGGACCGACGTGGTCGGTGGGCCCCAGTACGAGGACGGCACCCCGATCAGCCGGACCGAGCTCGACCTGGCGTGCTGCGACTCCGAGTTCGCCCGCTACGTCTTCGGCGCCAACTCCGAGGTCCTGGACGTGGGACGCACCCAACGCACCTTCACCTGCGCGCGACGCGACGCCCTGATCGCCCGGGACAAGCACTGCCGCTATCCGGGGTGCACCGCCCCACCGATCCTCTGCGACGGCCACCACCTCGACGAGTGGGTCAAGAAGCACGGCCGCACCGCCGTCCGACGCGGACTCCTGCTGTGCACGTTCCACCACGGACTGGTGCACCGCAAGAGCATCCAGATCACCCTCCACGGCCGACGGTTCGCCTTCACCGACCGCCACGGCCACGAGATCACCGGCGACCCCCACCGCGTCAGCCGCACGTGAGGCCGCAGACGGGTGGCACCTGGTCTGCCGCACGTGAGACCGCGGACGCACGTGGTCGCGGTGCAGCACGCATCCGGGCCGGTCTGCGGGTCAGTGCCCGCGCAGCCGCTCGATCTGGCGGCGCTCGCGCTTCGTCGGGCGCCCCGCTCCTCGGTCGCGCACGGCCCCGCCCGGCACCTCGACCGACGGCGGAGGAGGTGGCGTGCGGTCGACCAGGCACTCGGCGGCGACCGCCGCGCCGACCCGCTTCTCGATGAGCCGGCTGACGTCCACGATGCGCTCGAGACCCTCGACCCGGACCCGGACCTCGTCCCCGACCCGGACGGTGGTCGCCGGCTTGGCGCGCTCGCCGTTGACCTTGATGTGTCCGGCCCGGCACGCCGCGGCGGCCAGGGCGCGCGTGCGGGTCAGCCGGACCGCCCACACCCAGCGGTCCACGCGGGTCGCGGTGGGCGTCTCGGCGGTCACGTCCCGACCCTACGTCGGTCACCGCAACCCGCCGGGGACACCCGTCGCGACGACCCCCGCGCCGTCCACGTACGGTGTCCGGATGACCTACCGTGCCGCCTCCGCCCCGTCCGTCGTCGCCGTGACCGGCGGGTATGTCGTCCCCGTCGCCTCCGCGCCCATCGACGGCGGCACGGTCCTCATCGAGGACGGCCGCATCACCGCCGTCGGTCCCGACGGCGACGTCCCCGTCCCCGCCGGTGCGACGGTCGTCGACGCGACGGGTCGCTGGGTGCTGCCGGGCTTCGTCGAGTCGCACGGTCACGTCGGCATCCACGAGGAGGGCGTGGGCGTCGAGGGCAACGACACCAACGAGATGACCCAGCCGAACACCGCCGGGGTGCGCGCCATCGACGCCATCAACATCGAGGACGAGGGGTTCCGGGACGCGCTCGTCGGGCGGAGTGACGTCGATCGTCGTCAAGCCCGGCTCCGGCAACGTCATCGGCGGGCAGACCGTCGCGATCAAGTCCTGGGGCGGCCGCACGATCGACGAGCAGGTCATCAGCGACGCGGTCAGCGTGAAGTCCGCGCTCGGCGAGAACCCGAAGCGGGTGTACGCCGGAAAGAACCAGCTGCCGTCGACCCGCCTCGGGGTGGCCCTGGTCCTCCGCGAGGCGTTCACCAAGGCGCGTCACTACCGCGAGGCCCGCGCCGCCGGCCTGCGCAAGGACGAGCCGTTCCAGCCCGACCTCGGCCTCGAGGTGCTGGCCCGCGTGCTCGACGGCGAGCTCGTCTGGGACCAGCACACGCACCGGCACGACGACATCGCGACGGCGGTCCGGCTGGCGGAGGAGTTCGGCTACCGCCTCGTCATCAACCACGGCACCGAGGCCCACAAGATCGCCGACGTCCTGGCCGAGAAGGACATCCCGGTGATCTTCGGTCCGATGCTCACCAGCCGGTCCAAGGTGGAGCTGCAAGGATCGGGCGATCTCGAACCTCGCCACCCTCGCCGCCGCGGGCGTCCGGGTGGCCATCACGACCGACCACCCGGTGGTTCCGATCAACTTCCTCGTCCACCAGGCGACCCTCGCGGTGAAGGACGGTCTGCCGCGGGACACCGCCCTGGAGGCGCTCACCGTCAACCCGGCGTCGTTCCTCGGCCTCGACGGCCGGATCGGCGCGCTCGCACCGGGGTTGGACGGCGACGTCGTCGTCTGGTCGGGCGACCCCCTCGACGTGACCTCCCGCGCCGAGACGGTGCTCATCGACGGCGTGACGGTGATGGAGTGGGATGCCGCCGCGGGCGCCCCGCGGGTCGTGGAGCGCGGGGAGCGCTTCGCGTCCTGACGGTCAGCCGAAGGCGACCAGCCCGCTCTGGGCGTAGCCGAACAGGTCGCCGTCCACCACGAACAGGTGGTCGACGCCGTCCGGGAGTGCGACCTCCCACCGCAGCCGGCCGTCGTCCAGGCCGTAGGCCGCCAGGACCTGTTCCGGAGGGTCACGCATGACCACGCACAGCACGAGCCGCCCGTCGGTCACCAGAGTGAACTGCGGGACAGGGAGCAGCCGCGTGCTCCAGAGCGCGGCGCCGGTGGCGGCGTCGAGCGCCCCGATGCCGTCGTACTGCGCCTGCACCACCCGCCCGCCGACGATCAGCTGGCCGCCGCCCCCGCCGTCCGCCCGGGCCTCGGCGCCGTCCACCTGCGTCGCCCGTCGGACACGTCGTACGCCGACAGCCCGCCGACGGACGCCTGGGTGAGGAGGATGTCGCCCGCCGAGCCGTCGTCGACCGGGACGTAGACCGGGTGCCCGTCGACCTCGAACGACGCCGCCGTCCGCACGTCGACCACCCGCCACGTGGCCGCCTGGCCACCACCCCGCTCCGCGCGCCGCGTCGCGTCGCCGGGTGCCGGCTGGACCAGCAGACCGTCGCCGACGAGGTCGACCCAGCCACCGTGGGGCGGGGGCTGCCAGGAGCGCAGCGGCTGCCCGTCGGCCGAGAGCACCCAGCCGGACTCGCCGCCGGCGACCACCAGGCCGTCGACGACCTGCACCCACACCCAGCTGTCGTACTCGGAGGTCCCCAGCGGCTCGGGACTGACGAACTCCCACCGGACCCGCTCGCCCCGTGCGTCGGTCCGGCGGACCTGCAGCCGGCCGTCGTCGTCGAGGCTGCCGAGCACGAGGTCGGGCCCCAGGGTGGCGAGGGACGTGCCCACCGCGGTCGGCGCCCGGCTGAGCACGCCCCCGGTCGCCGAGTCGAGCACGACGAGCCGGCCCACGGGCGGCTGCACGGCGCCGGGGAGGGTGGCGTCGTCGGACCGGCTCACGCCGTCCACGACGGCGCACACCGTCACGGCGACCTCGTCCCGGTCGCCCGCCGGCTCGGGCGTCAGGCACTGGGCGCCACCGGTCTCCCGGCCGTCGGGGGTCAGCGACGTCGCCCACACCTCCTCGCCGGTCGACGGGTCGAGGCCGACGGCCTCCACCTCACCGCCGGCCCCGTGGCCGGAGCCCACGAGCAGGCCGCCCACGCGGTCGAACTCGTTGAGGAAGAGGCCCTCCGTCCGCCACAGCTCCCGCAGCGGGCCGTCGACCGGGTCGAGCGCCCCCGGCGACTCGGCCACCTCCGCGAGGGCCACCGACTCGCGCCACGAGTCCAGCGCACCTGCGCCGATGAGGACGGCGACCGCGAGGCACGCGGCGGACCACCGACGACGTCGCCGCGTCCGCGCCTCGAGGTCCGGAGCGTCGATGGCAGGAGTGCCCAAGGCGGTCAACGACCCACCGGTCGGCGACCCACCGGTCGGCGACCCACTGGTCGGTGACCCACTGGTCGGTGACCCACCGGTCGGTGACCCACCTGCCGAGGACCCGGCCCACACACCCGCCGACCCGTCGGCCCACACACCCGCCGAGCCACCTGCCGCCGTGCGGGCGGTCCAGGGCAGCGCTCGGCGAAGGCCCGGCGGGTCGGCGACGTCGCCGTACCCGTCGACCTCCTCGAGGACGACGTCCCGCATGTCCACGCCCGCGCGGCTCATCACCCCCAGCATCGCACCGGACGACCGTCGTGCGGAGTTGCCGCGTGGTCCGCACCGCGTAGGTTTCCGTCATGGCAGAGGTCGAGAAGCACGTGCGCGTGTTCCCGCGGAGTCGGTGCTCGAGATCCTGCGGGACGGGTGGTCGTACGCCGCCTGGGTCGTCGGGGCGTCCCGGATCCGGTCCGTCGACGCCCGGTGGCCGGAGGCCGGGTCGACGATCCACCACTCCGCCGGCGCGTGGCCGCTGGTCATCAACGACAAGACCGTGTCGCGGCAGTGGGACGGCGTCGCCCGGCTCGAGCTGCAGGCGCACGGCTGGCCGCTGGGCGAGGCGCGGATCCGGATCGAGGTGGTGCGGCGACGCCGACGGCGCCGGCTGCACGGTGCGGATGACCGAGGACGCCGTCAAGGGCCCGGGCATGCTCGTCCCGAAGCCGCTGCGCACGGTGCTGCTCGTGCCGCGCAACGCCGAGACGCTGCAACCGCCTCGCGCTGCTCGCCGAGGGCCGTGGTCGCGCGACCGGCGACACCGGCCGGTGAGGACCGCTCACACCTCCGCCGCCGGCTACGACCTGGTCGTCGCGGAGGGCGGCGACCCGCTCGCGCCCGCGTACGTGCTCGTGCACGGCATCGGCGTGTCCGCCCGGTACTTCGGCCCGCTCGCCGAGGTCGCTCGAGCGGGACAGCCACGTCCTGGTCCCCGACCTGCCGGGCTTCGGCCGCAGCCCCGACCCGGACCACGCGCTGGACGTCGGCGGAGCTGGCCGACGTCGTCGCCGCGCTCGTCGCCGACCGCGGCCTGATCGCCACCGTGCTGGTCGGCCACTCGATGGGGCGCGCAGGTCGTCACCGAGGTCCTGGCGACGCCGCCCGGGGCTCGCCGGCGGGCGCCGTCCTCATCGGTCCGGTGGTGGACGTGGCGGCCCCGTCCGGCCACGCAGCAGGCGGTGCGGCTGCTGCGGGACACCCGGCACGAGCCGCCGCGCGTCAACGCCGTCGTGTTCGGCGACTACCTCCGCTGCGGTCCACGCCGGTACCTCGCGACCCTGCCGCACATGCTCGGCTACCCGCTGCCACGAGCGGCTCACGCTCGCCGCGGAACCGGTCGTCGTGGTCGCGCGGCGAGCACGACCCGATCGCGCCCGAGCGCCTGGGTGCGGCGGCTCGCGGCGCTCGCCCCGCGGCACCGCCCACGAGGTGCCCCGGGCGGGGCACGTCGCCATGTACGCCGATCCGGAGAGGGTGCGCGCGCTGTGCCGCGGCGTGAGGACCTGCTGAGCCGGCTGCGACGACCGCTGGCGGGACCCGTACGGCGGGCCGTGTGGTGGGTGCAGGACTACGCCTACGTGGTCTTCGTGGCAGGTCGCCGGCGCCGCTGCACCGCGGCGGCGTCGAGCCGTTCACGCAGCCGGACCACCCACGCGCGCCCGACGGTCGTGCTCATCCCCGGCGTGTACGAGAGCTGGCGCTTCATGCGGCCGCTCGCGCGCGCTGCTGCACCGTCACGGCCACCGGGTCCACGTGGTCGCCGAAGCTCGGCTACAACGTCGGCACCATCCCCGACGATGGCCGCGCTCGTCGCCGATCACCTCGGTCGAGCACGACCTGACCGACGTCGTCGTCGTCGCGCACAGCAAGGGCGGGCTCATCGGCAAGTACGCGATGCTCCACCACGACCCGGACGGCCGGGTCCTCGGGCTGGTCGCCGATCAACACCCCGTTCGCCGGCTCGTCGCTACGCCCGGTGGATCCCGCTCGCCGCGCGTGCGCGCGTTCGTGCCCACCGGACGCACGCTCGCGGCGCTCACCGCGGAGCTCGTCGTCAACGCCGGATCACGTCCGTGTCCGGACCGTTCGACCCGCACATCCCCGGCGGCAGCGACCTGGACGGCGCGACCAACGTGCACGTGACGACGCCCGGGCACTTCCGGCTGCTCAGCGACCCCCGGCTGGTCCCGACGATCCTCGACGCGCTGGAGGCGGCGCGCGCGCCGCGCCCTGAGCCCTCAGCGGCACCACAGACGTGCCGAACACGGTGGAGACGGTCGCCGGCACGGTGCGGGACGTCCTGCACGAGCAGCGGGTGCCTGAGGAGAACCGCCCGACCTCCGGACGGGGCAGGCCGGCGCCGGTACCCCGAGGGGTACCGGCGCCGCGTCGCGCCGGGCGGAGGTGCGCGGCCGCTCAGACCGTGGTGGAGGACGCGTCGCCGTCGTCGCGGTGCCGGCCGGCGCCGAAGCGGTCCCGGGCCCGACCGCGCGGAACCGACGGTCCCGGAGCCGAGGGCCGACATCGGGTCGGCCGACCTCCTCGGCGAGCGGCACCTGCGCCGCGAACGCGGGGTCGCGCGTCGCCGACCTTGCGCGCCAGCGACAGGTGCGCGCCGAGGAAGCCGCTGGCGCCCGACCACGGACAGCGCGGTCATGCCGAGGCCCACGCCGCGCAGGTGGTGGCCGCGCCGGCGCGACCGGTAGGACGCGGTGTACAGCAGCAGCCCGACGGTGTTGGCGACGGCGTGCACCACGCCGACGCGCCGCGCCGGCTGGTCGGTGGTCACCGCCCACTCGGCGAGGCCGGTCACCGCGGTCGGGACCGCGGCGAGGATGCCGGTGCCGATGAGCCGGGTGGCCGCCGGGCGGCTGCGCCTTGCCGCCGATGAGGTCGAGGATCGACCGAGCTCGCCCACGTGCCGATCGGGCACCTGGGTGAGCAGCGGGTGAGCCGCGTGGCCCATGAACCGGCCGTGCAGCAGGTCGGCCGGACCGCGGGTGGCGACGAGGGCCGCGGCGACCGGCTGCAGCAGCCCGACGAGCCGGTCGAGGGCCGTCGCCTGCTCGAGCTGGAGCGTCGCCTCGACGAGGACCGGGTGCGGGTCGACGCCGGATCGCGGACGCGTCGGGGTCGTCGTGCCGTGTGCTGCCATGCAGAGCCTCCTCGGGTGCCGCCGACGGTCGACGCCGACCGTTCCAGCATGGTCGGTCGTCCGACCGCCGCAGTCAGCCCGTGCACGTCGGCCGACGGGTCAGCGCGGGTCAGCCCGGGCCAGCCCGGGTCGCCGGGTCAGCCCGGGCCGTCGGGTCGGCGTGCTCGCCGCGGGTGAGCCGGATCGGGATCGCGAGCCAGAAGACCGCGAGCAGCGACGAGGCACCGCGCCGCCGACCACCCAGCCCGGCGTGCGCCCGACGACGACGTCGAAGACGAGCAGGGCCGCGCCCGCGATGGTCAGCGCCAGCGACACCAGACCCGCCCGCGCGAGCCGGTCGGCGGAGTCGACGAGCTCGTCCTTGAGGTGCTTGCGGAACATGATCCGGTGCAGGCTCACCGGCGCGACGATGAGCGCCGTCGTGAGGACCGCGAGCAGGACGAGCACGAGGTAGACGGTGCGCTGGTAGTCGTCGAGGTCGGTGAACCGCTGCTGGAAGGGCAGGGTCAGCAGGAAGCCGGTGAGGATCTGCACGCCGGTCTGGGTGACCCGCAGCTCCTGGAGCAGCTCGCTCCAGTTCCGGTCGAGCCGCTCGGCGCGGTCTCGTCCCGGTTGTAGGTGTCGCCGTCCTCCCGGTCGCGTCCGGCTGTCCCTGCGCGCGACCGGTCGGCGGTGCGGGAGTCCTCGCTCCGGCCTCGCGCCGCGCCGACCCGTGCTGCGTGCCATGGCCGTATCGTGTCGCGCGGCCGGGTGCGGCGCGCGGCGTCCGCCCGGGCTCACCGGTGCGTGTGAGGCGCGTCCCGGTCCGAGCCGGCCGAGCAGCGGCGCTCCGCCTCGGGCGGCCGCGTTGGCCAGGTCGGCGAAGACCGCCGGGCCGTCGTCGTCGGTGGGCAGGGTGGGACCGTGCGGCCGGACGACCAGCCGCAGGTCGGTCCCGGCGGCGCGGGAACGCCGGTGGCACGAGGAGGGCGTCGACCCCGGCCGGCCGAGATGAGCGACCTCGGTCAGGTCGACGACGACGGGCGCCGGGGCCTCGGTCTGCGCGACGGCCGCCGCGAGCACGTCGGCGAGCCCGGGCGCCGTGCTGAGGTGGCCACGCGGGCCCTGGACCGCGTGTGCGCGACGGTCAGGTCGAGCACGTGGCCCTCGAGCCACACCCTCCCGGCGGCGTCGCGAGGCTGGAGGATCAGCGCCACCGCTCGCTGCCGATCGCGTCGAGGATGGGGGGACGGGCCGGCCGCTGCGGATGCGCCGGCGGGGCCGGGTGCGAGCGTGAGCCGCGAGGACGCGGACGAGCCACGAGCGACGAGCACGAGGAGAGCGACACGATGAGGGCACTGACCTGGCAGGGCACCGAGAAGGTCACGGTCGAGAGCGTGCCGGACCCGACGCTGCAGGAGCCGACGGACGCGATCATCCGGGTGACCTCCACCGCGATCTGCGGGTCGGACCTGCACCTGTACTCGACGCTGGGCATGTTCCTCGACCCGGGCGACATCCTGGGCACGAGTCGATGGGCGTCGTCGAGGAGGTCGGCAGCGGCGTGACGCACATCCGTCCCGGCGACCGGGTCGTGGTCCCGTTCGGCATCGCCTGCGGCTCCTGCTTCATGTGCACCCGGGGGCTGTACGGCCAGTGCGAGACGACCCAGGTCCGCGAGCACGACAAGGGCGCGGCCCTGTTCGGCTACACCAAGCTCTACGGCCAGGTCCCCGGCGGCCAGGCGCAGTACCTGCGCGTCCCGCAGGCGCACTTCGGCCCCGTGCCTCGTGCCGGACGACGGCGAGCCGGACGAGCGCTACCTGTACCTGTCCGACGTCCTGCCGACCGCCTGGCAGGCCGTCGAGTTCGCCGACATCCCGGTCGGCGGCTCGGTCGCCGTCATCGGGCTCGGACCGATCGGCCAGATGGCGGCGCGGATCGCCGCGCACCGCGGCGCGTCGACGGTGATCGGCGTCGACCTGGTCCCCGAGCGCCTGGAGATGGCGCGCCGGCACGGCGTCGACGTCATCGACCTGCGCGAGGTCGACGACGTCTCGGCGGCCGTCCGCGACCTCACCGGCGGGCGCGGGGCGGACGCGACCATCGAGGCCGTCGGCATGGAGGCGCACGGCTCGCCGGTCGCGAGCCTGGCGCAGAAGGCGGCCGGCCTGCTGCCCGACGCGCTGGCCCGCAAGGCGATCGAGAAGGTCGCCGTCGACCGGCTCGCCGCGCTCGAGGCCGCCATCGCGGCGGTCCGGCGCGGCGGGACCGTGTCGATCGTCGGGGTGTACGGCGGCGCGACCGACCCGCTGCCGATGTTCCAGATGTTCGACAAGGGCCTGACGCTGCGCATGGGCCAGGCCCACGTGCAAGCGCTGGACCGACGCGATCCTGCCGCTCGCTGACCGACCCCGCCGACCCGCTCGCCGTGCTGGACCTGCGCACGCACCGGCTCTGCCGCTGGAGCAGGCGCCGGACGCGTACGAGATGTTCCAGAAGAAGGACCGACGGCTGCATCAAGGTGGTGCTCGACCCCTTCGCCGCGAGCAGCGGTGGCAGCTGACACGGCCGGCGGTCGTGGCGAGGCGCCCGCCGAGGTCCACGGCGGCGTCGACGTCGCCGTGGCCGACGTCGCGACGTCCGTGCGGTTCTGGGGCTCCATCGACCTCGCGGTGCGCGAGGCGGGCGCCGACGGCCTGGGCGACCTGCGCGGGACGACGCCGATGACCGTGGACTGCCGGGACGTGGAGTTCATGGACTCCACCGGCCTGTCCGTGCTGGTCCGGGTCGTGCGCGACGCCGCCGCCGACGGTCGCCCGGTGACGTTCCTGGGCACCAGCGCCCAGGTGCGCGACCTGCTCGCGACCACCGGCGTCGACGTGTGGATGGCCGGCCTGGGGGTGCGAACGGCGTAGCCCGTCGCCGTCGCCGTCGCCGACGCCGTCGCCGTGGCCGACCGCCCGCCCGACCGCCCGACCGCCCGACCGCCCGACCGCCCGACCGCCGGCCGGCCGGCCGCCGACCCGTCGGCGTAGCCGGAGCCGAACGGGTCCCCGATGGTGTCCAGCCGGTCGACCACCTCGTCCGGCGTGAGCTGGCGCAGGTCCGGGTCCGTCGAGCTCGTCCCACGTCCGCGGCGCGGCGACCGTCGGACGCTCGCGGCCGCGCAGCGAGTACGGCGTGATCGTCGTCTTCGCTGGGTGGTTCTGCGACCAGTCGAGCAGCACCTTGCCGCCGCGCAGGTCCTTGCGCATGACCGCGACCACGAGGTCCGGGTGGGCGGCGGCGAGCTCGTGCGCGAGGACGCGGGCGTGCTCGCGCACCTGCCGCCGCGCTGCGCCGCCCGTCGAGCGGGGCGTACAGCTGCAGGCCCTTGCTGCCGGACGTCACCGGGAACGTCTCCAGACCGTCCTCGCGCAGCCGGTCGGCGACGAGGAACGCGACCCGCGGCGCACTCCGCGCAGCCCGGCCGGAGGCCCCGGGTCGAGGTCGACGACCAGCCGGTCGGGGTGGCGCAGGCCACCCCGCGGCCCGACCGTCCACTGCGGCGTGTGCAGCTCGAGCGCCCCCTGGCTCGCCGCCCAGACCAGCGACGCGACGTCGTCCAGCACGGGCAGGTCGAGCATCGTGCCCTCGTCGTCGGTGCCGGGCGAGGCCGGCAGCACGTGGTGCCGCACCCACGACGGCGCCCCGCGCGGCAGGTTCTTCTCGAAGAACTTCTCGCCCGGTGACGCCCTCCGGCCACCGGATCCGGGTGACCGGGCGGTCGCGCAGCTGGCGCAGGATCGCCGGCGCCACCTGCAGGTAGTAGTGCAGCACCTCGGCCTTGGTCGTCCCGGTCGACGGGTACATGACCCGGTCGAGGTGGCCGATCCGCAGCGTCCGCGCCGACCCCGCCGACCTCGCATCAGGTCCTCGGTTCGCGTCGGTGCGCTCGCGCGCTGCACGTCCACCGGCTCACAGGTCCTCCCAGGGGTCGACGCTCGGCGTCGTCGCGCACCCCGCGCACGACCGGCTGGCGCAGGCGCCCGCTCGGTCATGCGGGTGAGGTAGGTGATGTCGACGAGCGACGGTCGGCTCGCACCAGTGCGCGTCGCGTGCGTCGACGGCCGGGCACGGGCTCGTCGAACGGGCTGGTCGGCCGCTCGAGCGGGGCGAGCAGCGGCTCCAGGCGGCGGGCCGACGACGCCGCCGAGCCCGCTGCCGGCGCGGCCGAGGAAGCGCAGCCGCCGCCGGCGTCGGGCGCGCCGAGCAGCAGCGCGCCGATCCGGTCGCGCGCGGTCGTCTCCACGCGCCAGCCGCCGACGAGGGCGGTCCGGGTGCGTGCGGTGCGCGGCCTTGACCCAGTCCGGCGAGCGGCGGCCCGGACTGGTACACCGACGTCCGGCGCTTCGCGACGCACGCCCTCGAGGCCGTGCTCGCGGGTGACCTCCCACAGCTCGTCCCCGTCGGGGTAGACGGGCGAGAGCTGGACGTGGTCGGGCAGCTCGAGCCGCTCGCAGCGTCGCCCGGCGCTCGTCGAAGGAGCGCCGGGTCAGGTCGACGCCGTACAGGGCGAGCACGTCGAACACGAGGAACGTCACGGGAGCCGCGTGCGGCCAGCGCCGTCGCCCGGGCGGCGTCGCGCACGTGCATCCGCTCGGCGAGCGCCTCGAACGACGGGATCCCGCCGGCCATCGCGACGACCTCGCCGTCGAGCACCGCGCCGCCGAGCCGTCCGAGCCCCGCGAGCTCGGGGTAGGCGACCGTCGCGTCCCGCCCGTTGCGCGTGAGCAGCCGCAGGCGGTCGCCGGTCGTGTCGGCGAGCAGCCGGACGCCGTCCCACTTCACCTCGTAGGCCCACTCCGGGCCCCGCGGCAGGTCAGCCGGGGTGGCCGCACGGGTAGCGAGCATGGGCTGCACGGGTCCATCCTGCCCATGACGACCCGGACCGGCGCGACGAGCGCCACGCGGCCGGGGTCGACCATGCTGCGAGAAGGAGACGTCGGTGCGCGCGATCTGGAAGGGTGCGGTCGCCTTCGGGCTGGTCAACGTGCCGGTCAAGCTGTACGCCGCGACCGGCGAGCAGGACGTGCCGCTGCACCAGGTGCACCGCGAGGACGGCGGCCGGATCCGCTACAAGAAGACGTGCAGCGTGTGCGGCGAGCCGGTCGAGATGCGCGACATCGCCAAGGGCTACCAGACCGACGACGGCAAGCTCGTCGTGCTCACCGACGAGGACATGGCCCAGCTGCCGCTGTCGACCGAGCGGCGAGATCTCGGTGCTCGAGTTCGTCCCGGCCGAGCAGGTCGACCCGATCATGCTCGTCCAAGACGTACTACCTCGAGCCGGACAAGACGGCCGCCAAGCCGTACGCCCTGCTGCGCGAGGCGCTGGCGGCGACCGACCGGATGGCCGTGGTCAAGGTCGCGCTGCGCCAGCGCGAGTCGCATGGCGGTGCTGCGGGTGCGCGACGACGTCATCTGCCTGCAGACGCTGCTGTGGCCGGACGAGATCCGCGCCGCCGACTTCCCGATCCTCGACGCCGAGGTCGACCGTGCGCCCGCAGGAGCTGACGATGGCGTCGTCGCTGGTGGAGTCGCTCGCGGCCGACTTCGACCCCGTCGGACTTCCACGACTCCTACCGCGAGGCGCTCGAGACGCTCATCGAGACGAAGGTCGAGACCGGCTCGACGCAGAGCGTGCCGGCGCCGGCCGGCGCCGGACGACGAGGCCGCCGGCGGCGGCGAGGTCATCGACCTGCTGTCGGCGCTGCAGCGCAGCGTGGAGAAGGCCCGCGGCGCACGCGGCGGCGGTGCGGCGGCGGGCGGTGCGGCAGTACGGGACGCCGCCGCGTCCGACGGCGCCGACCGGCGCGCGACGACGCCGAGGACGCCGCGGACGACCGAGGAGGCCGCGCGGCCAAGCCGGCCCGCAGGTCGCGCCGCCGCGCAGACGGCCGCGGCCGCGGAGCCGACCCGAGGAGAAGCCCGCCCGGCCCGCAAGCGCACCGCGAGCGACGGCCGCCGCGACCAAGGCCGCCGAGCCGGCGGAGGACGAGGACGAGGCCGAGGAGGCGCCGGCCCGGACCGCGCGGTCGACCGCGCGGCGTCGTCCGCGCGCACGCGCGGGAGCGAAGGCGCCGGCGGACGCGCAGCTCGCGGGTCAAGGTCGAGGAGGACGCGCCGTCGACCCGCAAGCCGGCCGCGCGGTCGGGCGCGAAGGCGGGCGGTGCGAAGGCACCCGCACGAAGGCCGCCGCGGCGAAGGCGGCCAGACGGCCGCCGCGACGACGACGACCGAAGCCGAGCCGACCAAGCCCGCAAGTCCGCCGCGACGTCCGGACGAAGCCCGCGGCCGCCAGGCGACGGCCGACCGCGCCGGCCGGCGGGCGTCCTGACCGCCGGCCGGCCAGCGCGGTGACCGGCGCGCGCATGACGGCCCGCCCGGCGCGCCGCGCAGGACGACGCCGTCGCCGCCCTGCGCCGCATCGCGTTCCTGCTCGAGCGCGCCCAGGCGGCGTCGTACCGCAGCGACGCCTTCCGCAAGGCGGCGCGCTCGGTGGAGGCGGCCGACCCGGACGAGCTCGCCCGGCTGGTCGCGGACCGCCACGTGCAGGACCTGCCCGCGGTCGGGCAGCGCACCGCCGAGGTCGTGCGTGCAGAGCTGGGACGGCGGACCGGTCGAGTACCTCGACCACCTCGAGGCCCAGCCCGCACCGCCGCCCCGCCCGGGGGACGCCCTGCGGGCCGCGCTGCGCGGGCGACCTGCACTCGCACACCGACGCGAGCGACGGCGGCAGCCCGATGCAGGAGATGGTGCTCGCCGCGATGGAGATCGGTCACGAGTACCTCGCGGTGACCGACCACTCGCCGCGGCTCACCGTCGCGAACGGGCTGAGCCCCGGCCGGCTGCGCCGCCAGATCGCGCAGGTGCGGGCGCTCAACGAGGCCGTCGCCCCGTTCCGCGTGCTCACCGGCATCGAGGTCGACATCCTCGACGACGGCTCGCTCGACCAGGAGCCGGAGCTGCTCGCCGAGCTCGACGTCGTCGTCGGGTCGGTGCACTCCAAGCTGCGGATGGACTCCGCGGCGATGACCCGGCGGATGCTCGCGGCGGTCGCGAACCCGCACCTCGACGTGCTCGGCCACTGCACCGGCCGGCGGCTCATCGGCAGCCGTCCGCGGCCGCCGAGCGACTTCGACCACGAGCAGGTCTTCGCGGCGTGCGCCGAGAACGGCGTCGCGGTGGAGATCAACAGCCGGCCCGACCGGCTCGACCCGCCGCACGCCCTGCTGCGGTCCGCGATCGACCACGGCTGCGTGTTCTCGGTCGACTCCGACGCGCACGCCCCGGGCCAGCTCGACTGGCAGATCGCCGGGTGCGACCGCGCCGCCGAGCACGACCTGCCGGCCGACCGCGTCGTCACCACCTGGGACGTCGACCGCCTGCTCGCGTGGACCGGGCGCGGGCGCGGCTGAGCCGGCGGCACCGCCCGCGGGCCCCGCGGCGCCCGCCGTCGACGGCGGCTCGGGATGCGGTCCGTCCTGGTCAGTGGCACTTTTGTCGCATGACCGAGAACACCGAGAACCCGTCCGAGGTCCCCTACGACGCCGAGACGCGACGCCGACGCCGACCCCGGCATGCTCAACCCGCGCGAGCAGGGCGCCGAGGACGCGTCGGCCGAGGGCGACCCGGACGCCGACCCGGGCATGCTCAACCCGCGCGAGACCGAGTGACCGGCGTGCCGACCCCCGCCGCGCCGACGCCGATCCCGGTGCGACGGCCCGCGCGACCGCGTCGACGAGCCCGGTGGCGACGTGAAGGTCGCCGTCGTCGGTGCCAGCGGCAACGCCGGCACCGCGCTGCTGCGGCGCTTCGCGGCGGACGCGACGGTCACCTCGGTCGTCGGCGTGGCCCGGCGGGTGCCGTCCGGCACGGTGCCGCCGCCCTACGACGTCGCGACTGGGTGCGCTGCGACATCGGCCGCCCCGGCCCGGACGCGCCCGTCGTGGACCGGCTGGCCGAGGCGTTCGCCGGCGCGGACGCCGTCGTGCACCTCGCGTGGCTCATCCAGCCGTCCCACCTGCGCCAGGCGCTGCGGCGCACGAACGTCGACGGCACCCGGCGCGTGATCGAGGCGGTCCGCCGCGCCGGCGTCCCGCACCTCGTCGCGGCGTCGTCGGTGGGCGCCTACTCGCCCGCGCCCGACGACGTCCCGCGCCGCGAGCAGTGGCCCACCGACGGCGTCCGCTCCTCGGAGTACAGCGTCGACAAGGCCGCCATGGAGCGGCTGCTCGACGAGGCGGAGGTGCTGCAGCCCGACCTCGTGGTGTCGCGGCTGCGCCCGGCGCTGATCTTCCAGCGGCACGCCGGCGCCGAGATCCAGCGCTACTTCCTCGGCCGGCTCTTGCCCGCCGCAGCGTGCTCGGCGCCGAGCTGCCGTCGCTGCCGTGGCCGACCGGGCTGCGCCTGCAGGCCGTCCACGCCGACGACGTCGCCGCGGCGTACCGCGAGGTCGTCGTCCGCCGCGTGCCCGGTGCCTTCAACATCGCCGCCGACGGCGTGCTGCACGGCCAGGACGTCGCGGACCTGCTCGCGGGCGGCACCCTGCTCGACGTCGCCCCGGCCGCCGCGCGCGCCGCGGTCGCGGCCGCCTGGCACGCGCGGGCGGTCCCGATGAGCCCGGGCTGGCTCGACATGGCGATGAACGTCCCGCTGCTCGACACCTCCGCGCGCACGGAGATGCTCGGCTGGGCGCCGACGATCCCCGCGGCACGCGCCCTGACCGAGATGGTCGAGGGCATCGCCGCGGGTGACGGCGGCGGCAGCCCGCCGCTGCGGCCCCGGGGCCGCTGACCGCTCGATCCGCCTCGCCGGGGACCGACGACTTCCGCGCGCCCCGCCGGTCTGACCCGACGTGACCGATCGGGGACGACGGAGGGGTACGACGTGATCCACGCGCACGGGCTGGCGCAGACGTTCCACAGCCGGCAGGGGCGGACGAAGACGGAGGTGCGTGCGGTCGACGGCGTCGACCTGGACGTGGCCGAGGGGGAGGTCGTCGGGTTCCTCGGACCCAACGGCGCGGGCAAGACGACGACGCTGCGGATGCTCACCACGCTGCTGCGGCCCACCGCGGGCAGCGCGACCGTGGCGGGGTACGACGTCGTCACGCAGTCGGTGGAGGTGCGCCGGGCCATCGGCTACGTGTCCCAGGCCGGCGGCGCGTTCAGCGGGGCGCGGGCCGGCGACGAGGTCGTCGACCACGGCATGCTCTACGGGCTGCCTCGGCGCGTCGTCGAGGAGCGCGGGAAGGCGCTGTTCGAGCGGATGGACCTGCCCGGGCTGTGGACCCGGATGCCGCGGTCGATGTCGGGCGGTCAGAAGCGGCGGCTCGACATCGTCATGGGGCTCATCCACGAGCCCCGGCTGATGTTCCTCGACGAGCCGACCACCGGGCTCGACCCGCAGGCCCGCGCGAACCTCTGGTCGCACATCCGGGACCTGCGCGACCGGCGCGGCGTGACGGTCTTCCTCACCACGCACTACCTCGACGAGGCCGACGCGCTGTCGGACCGGATCGTCATCATCGACAACGGCCGGATCGTGGCGTCCGACACCGCCGACAACCTCAAGGCGCAGGTCGCGGGCGACCTCGTCGACCTGGAGGTGGCCGACCCCGCCCGGGTCGGCCAGGCCGCCGAGAAGCTCGCGGCGCTGGTCGACGGTCGACGGGTGCGGGCGGGCGGCGCGGGGGCAGGGCCGGGTCGAGGTCGCCGACCTCCACGTCCGGGCGCGGGTGCCGCGCGCCGGGCGGTCCATCCAGGCCCTCCTGCGCGAGCTCGACGGCGCCGGGATCGACCTGCAGACCATCGAGGTGCGCCGGCCGACGCTCGACGACGTCTTCCTCAGCCTCACCGGCCGCTCGCTGCGCGACGCCGAGTCCTCCGCGGGCCCGGGCGGACCGGCCGACGGCGACGCACCGCCGGTGCCCGCGGGCACCGCGACCGGCACGCCGGCGCGCACCCACCCCCGACGACGACGTCCTCCACCGAAGGGGCCTTCCGGTGACGTTCTTCCGCGACAGCTTCATCGTCTTCCGCCGCCAGCTGCGGATGAACCTGCGCAACCCCGCGTGGGTGATCATCGGGATGCTGCAGCCGATCCTCTACCTGCTGCTGTTCGGGCCGCTGCTCGAGCCGCTCATCGGCCAGTTCGGCGCCGTGAACGCGTACACGTTCTTCGTCCCGGGGATGCTCGTCCAGCTCGGGGTGTTCGGCGCGTTCTTCGCCGGGTTCAGCCTCATCGGCGAGTGGCGCGAGGGCGTCATCGAGGCCGAGCGCGTGACGCCGGCCAGCCGCACCGCGCTGCTCATGGGCCGGCTGTACCGCGACCTGCTCCAGCTGCTCGTCCAGGCGCTCATCCTCGTCGTGCTCGGGTACGCGCTCGGCATGGTGGCGTCCGGCACGGGCATCGTCCTCGGGGTGCTGCTCACGCTCCTGCTCGGCGGCGCGTGCGCGGCGGCGTCGAACGCGCTCGCGCTGACCACGAAGTCCGAGGACGTCATGGCGCCGGTCATCAACATGGTGATGATGCCGGTGCTGCTGCTCTCCGGGATCCTGCTGCCGATGACGATCGGCCCGGCGTGGCTGGAGCGGGCCAGCGACTTCATGCCGATCCGGCACGTGGTGGACGGCGTCCGGGCGTCCTTCGCGGGCGACTTCGGCGGTTCCGCGCTGCTGTGGGGCAGCGGGTGGGCGCTCGTCCTGTTCGTCGCGGCGATCTGGTGGGGCACGTCGACGTTCCGCAAGGAGAACGCCTGACGGTGACGCGCCGTCCCGGGTGTCGTGCGTGACGACCCGGGACGACGCCCGTCAGCGACCGTCGAGGACCCGCTCGAGCCCGGCGGCCAGGGTGGACCCGTCGCCGCCCCGCACGACCGGGACACCCGTCTCCGCGGTCCGGCGCTGTGCCTCCCGGGCGTCCGGCAGCGGCTGCGGGACGCCCGCGGCCAGCGTGTGCTCGGTCGGCGTCAGCTGGCGGATCGCGACCGCCCGGATGCGGTCCGGGTAGCGGTGCGCGGTCTGGTCGTAGATCTCCGGGTCGTGCTGGCCGTCGTCGCCCACGAGGATCCAGCGGATGTGCGGCAGCTCGCGCATGAGCCGCTCGAGCGAGCCCAGCTTGTGCTCCATGCCGCTGCGGAACCAGCCGGTGTTGGTCGGGCCCCAGTCCGTGAGCAGCAGCGGGCCGCCGGGGTAGCCGTGCCGGGCCAGGAAGCGGCCCAGCGTCGGCGCCACGTTCCAGGCGCCGGTCGACAGGTAGAGCACGGGGGCGTCGGGGTGCTCGGCGAGCAGGTCGCGGTAGAGGTCCGCCATGCCGTCGACCGGCCGGCGCGCGGTCTCGTCGAGCACGAAGGTGTTCCAGGCCGCGATGAGCGGTCGCGGCATGGTGGTCACCATGACGGTGTCGTCGATGTCGCTCACCAGGCCGGTGCGGGCGTCGGGGGACACGACCCGGACGCGGGCCGTGACGCTCCCGCTGGGCACCGTGAGCCGGACGTCGTGCCACCCGGGCTCGAGGTCGGAGTCGACGATGGTGTCGACGTACCCGCCGCGGTCCGAGGTCACGCGGTGGACCTGCGAGCCGGCCTGCACCTCGACGACGGCGCCCGGCACCTGGGCGGTCGCCAGGCTGCGCCAGCCGCGCACGGTCCGGGACGGCTCGTCCTCCGGTGCCCGCGCGCTCGACTCGCCGTCCAGCGGCCGCGGCGGGGACAGCACCGTCCGCGCCATGACGCGGACCCACCCCGGCCCGCCGTAGCCGACGAACGGCTCGATCCGGGTGCGCCAGCCGCGGGCCCACAGGGCGCGCGCGACCGCGCGGTTGAACCGGTCCTCGAGCCGGGCCGCGCGGTGCGGTCGGCTGGAGGTCGGCGGGTCGGGGTCGGTCGGCCGGGCCGGCGGGCCGGGGGGCAGCGTCTCGGCGCTCATCCGCGGGTTCCCGCGGGGATCCCGGTGACGGTGGTGAGCAGGAACGCGGTGTCCTCGAGGGCCAGGACGCCGTGCCGCTCGTGGATGAGCTGGGCGAGCTCGCCCTCCCGGACGACGACGTCGCCCCCGCCCTGCGCGGTGATCTGCACGCTGCCGCGCAGCACCTGGATGGTGGCGGCCGGCGGGGCGTTGTGCTCGCTGAGCGCCTGGCCGTCGGCCAGCGCGATGACCGTCTGGCGGAGCTGGTGGTCGTGGACGATGAGCTCGGTGCTGCGCCCGTTGGGGGCGACGAGGGCGGCGGCCAGATGGGTCTCGGTCAGGGTGGCGAGGTCGGGCACGGGTCCTCCGTGGGCGTCGGGTGCCTGCCAGGCTAGCCAGCCGGGCGCACCTCGGCAGGGCGTGCGGCGGGGCGTGCGGCGGGGACCGGGCCGTCCGGCCCTCCGCCGACGTCGTCCGCGAGCGCGAGGAGGTCGTGCGCGGCCTCGCGGAGGCGGGCGCGGGCGACGGGGTCGAGGGCGGCGACCGCCCACCGCGCGGCAACGGCGTCCCCGGCGAGCAGGGCGTCCAGGGCGCGGGCGGCGGGGGAGCGGTCAGCCGTCCGGCCGAGCGGCATGTCGGGGTGCGCGACCGCGAGCAGCGCCTCGTACTTCACCTCCGCGCGGTGCAGGCGAAGGTGCTCGTCCAGCGACCAGCCGGGACCGTTGGTGAGCGTGACCCCGCAGGCGCAGTCGAGCTCGTTCACCGACCCCGGGAGCGTCCGCACGACGCCGACCGTGTGGTGCTCGGCGCGGACCTGGCCACCCACCCGCCGGATGCTCGCGCTGACCGGTTCGACCGTGTCCACCGTGTGTCCGCCCCTGCCTCGATCGCCGATGTGCGGTGCACATCCTGCCGCACACCGGCACCGGGCCCGGCCGCGGCGACGAGCTGCCGGGGCTGCCGGAGGTGCCGCAGGGGCTGCGGACGATCCGGGGTCGCACCGGGACGCGGGCCAGTACCGTCGCCGGTCCGGACGGCGACGACGACCGACCGGTCGACGACCACGTGCTCCGCGACGGCGCGGACCCGAGCCGGTGTACGCGCAGGAGATCTTCGGCCCGGTGGCACCGGTGACGGCGTTCCGGGACCCGGACGAGGTCGTCCGGCTCGCGGGCGGTACGGACTGCGGCCTGGCGCTCGGCATCCTCACCCGCGACGTCGACGCGGGCCTCCAGCTCGCCGAGCGGATCCCGGCCGGGCTCGTCCACATCGACGACCAGACGGTCGACGACGAGGCGGTCGCGCCGTTCGGCGGGAGGGGCGCGCGGGACCGGTGGGAGCCGGCCGGTCCCGCCGGTCGTCGTCCGGCACCGCCCGGTGCCCTGCGCGATGCTGGGCGGCGTGACGTCGGTGTACCGGTACGAGGTGGAGGTGCTGCACCTGCTGGTGTCGCCGGAGCACGCGTACTTCGGGCGCCCGCGCGACGGCGCCGTCCAGGTCCCGACCACCGACGCCGACCGGGTCGAGGTCGTCGCCGGCAAGGGCATCGTCGGGGACCGGTTCTTCGGCAAGGCCGCCCACATGGACGCCGCGATGACCCTGTTCGCGGTGGAGGCGCTCGAGGAGATCGCCGCCGAGCTCGGCGCCGGGCCGTTCGACCCGCTCCTCACCCGGCGCAACGTCGTCCTGCGGGGCGCCGACCTCGCGCCGCTGCTGGGCGAGGAGCTCGTGCTGGAGAGCCACGGCGACTCGGTGCGTCTGCGGGCCGGGCGGCCGGCGAACCCGTGCGCCTGGATGGACCGCGTGCTCGCGCCCGGCGCGCACGCCGCGATGCGCGGTCGTGGCGGCGTCCGGTGCCAGCCGGTGACCAGCGGCGTGCTGCACCGCGGGCCGAACGTCCTGGTCAGCCCGGTGCCCCTGCAGCCGGACCGGGCCGGGGTGGCGACCCGGCGTCTGCCGTCCCGGCTCCCGTAGCCCGGAGCCGTTCGGTGGCCACGAGGTAGTGCGGCCAGTAGCGCACCCGGGGCGGCAGCAGCGGCAGGACCCGTCGGGTGGCGGTCCGGGCGGCGCGGAAGGCGACGCGCTCGCGCCCGCGCCACGGCAGGCCGTAGGCGTCCCGGACGGCGGGCGGGAGCACCCCGGCGGCGAGCAGCGCGGGCAGGTGGTGGGCGGGCCTCGGGAGGAGCCGCGGGTCCGGAGCGAGGATCTGCCCGGCCAGCCGCGCGGCGGTCGGACCGACGGTGAGCACGTCGCGCACCTGGTCGGCGACGTACCGCTCCAGGCCTGACCAGTCCGCGGGGAGGACCGAGGCCGGCACGCCGAACCGGTGGGCCACCTGCGTCATGTCCCGGTAGTAGGCGTCCCGCTCGGCCGCCGGCAGCGGGCGGGCGAAGCCGTCGGTCACCGCGACCGACGTCCAGACCAGGGTCGCGAACACCCACAGGGCCAGGTCGGGGTCGTGGGCGCGGTACGGCGTCCCGGCCGGCAGCCGGCCCGTCGCGACCGGGAGCGTCCCGGTGACGAGCCGGTGCCGACGGCCGACGTCCCGGGCGGCGCCCCGCACCTGGTCGCCGTCGCCGAACGTGACGGTGAGGACGGCGTCGAGCGTGCCCTGCAGGCGTCGCAGGGGGTCGGCGGTGAAGTCGCTGTGCGCCGCGACGCCCTCGGCGACCAGGGGGTGCGCCACCTGGAGCAGCAGCGCCGCAGGTCCGGAGGCGATCAGGAGGCGCTCGCGGCCGAGGCGCCAGGCCGCGGACGCCGGACCGAGGATCCCGGGGTCACCGACCCGTCCCGGCGGCGGAGCCGGCGGGAAGAACGTGCTCAGCGCGACCACAGCAGGAGCCTCTCGTCACTCACTCGCCAGGGGCGGCTCAGCGGCGCCGCGCGCGCAGGACGACGTCCTGCACGTGGTGGGCGCCGCCCCCGCCGCGGACGGACCGGGGCCGGCGCTCGTCGACCTCGACCCCCCAGCCGTCCCCCAGCACCGCGGCGACGTCGGCCGGCAGCGCGTACAGCGCCGGGTCGAAGCCGCCGTCCGGGCTGGGCTGTGCCGTGGCCGTGGTCGGCCTCGGGGTGGGAGCCGTGCCCCGGGGAGCCGCCACGTGAGGAGCCGTCGCCCGGGGAGCCGTGCCCGTGCTCGCCGACGTCGTGCTCGTCGCCGTCGTGCCCGCCGCCGAGGTCGTGGTGCACGACCAGCAGCGTCCCGCCCGGCGCCACCAGGTCGGCGAGCGTGCGCTCCGCCGTCGCCCCGGGGGTCCTGAGCAGCACGGGGTACTGCGCGGAGACGAGGTCGAAGCCGCCGACCGGGAGGTCGGCCTCGACCAGGCCGGCGTGCACCCAGGTCACCTCGACCCCGGCATCGCGCGCGTGCCGCTCGGCGCGGTCGAGGGCGACCCGCGACACGTCGAGCGCCGTGACCTGCCAGCCGCGGCGGGCCAGCCAGACGGCGTCCGCCCCTTCCCCGCAGCCGACGTCGAGCGCTCGGCGGGCGGTCGGGCCGGGGGGCAGGTCGGCGACCTCGGCGACGAGCGCGCCGTTCGGGTCCCCGCTCCAGATCTGGTCGGAGGCGCCGTAGCGCTCGTCCCAGGCGGCGGCGTCGGGGGTGCGGTCGGTCGTGTCCGTCATGGGGACAGCGTGCCGTCGCCGCGCCTGCGGACGCGAGCCCGCTTGCCGTTCCGGCAAGGCGGTCGATCCGCCGAGGCGCCTTGCGGGCTCGGTGCGCGTCGTCCCGGCGCCCGTCAGTAGACGACGACCGCCGTGCCGACGGGGGCGCCCCACGTGTCCCAGATCCAGTCCATCGCGGCGTTCGAGACGCGCACGCAGCCGTGCGAGGCGGGCCAGGGCGGGATGGACCCCGAGCCGTGCACCGCCCAGCCGCCGCGGAAGTACTTCGGCCGGTACATCGTGCCGAGCTCGAGGGTCGACTCGTGGTTCCCGTTGATCTGGCGCACGACCCGGTAGTCGCCGGTCGGGGTGACGGCGCGCAGCGTCCGGCCGAGGGCCTCGTAGTACTCGTTGTTGCCCGACGACGCGTTGACGACCCGGGTGACCACGCCGTCGTCCACGGCGAGCAGCAGCTGGCGGTCGAGATCGATCTCGATCGCCCGGCCGGCGCCGGTGCGCGGCGAGGGCCGGGTGCCGGCCGCGAGCGCGGCCTGGGTCGCCGGCCCGACGAGCCCGTCCCGCCTGAGGCCCGCGGCCTTCTGCAGCGCCCAGACCGCCTGCTGGGTCGCGGCGCCGAAGCGGCCGTCCGCGCCGGTGACGAAGTAGCCGAGCTCGCCCAGGCGCTGCTGCAGGGCGAGCACGGCCTCGCCCTCGTCGCCCCGGCGGAGCGGCGCGGGCTCCGGCGGCGGCTCGGGCGCCGGCGGGGGCTCGGGCGGCAGCGCCGGTGCCGGTGCGGGCGGTGCGGGAGCCGGCGTGGGCGTGGGCTCCGGCGTGGGCTCGGGCGTGGTGGTCGGCTCCGGGCTGGGCTCCGGAGTCGGAGTCGGAGTCGGGGACGGCGTGGGTGAGTTGTCGCTCGAGGAGGCCGACGGCGTCGTCGGCGTGCCAGCGGCGCCCGTCACGCCGCCGGTGCATCCCGCCAGCAGGACCCCGACGAGCAGCGCGGTCAGCGCGACCCTTCCCGGCCGGGCGGCGCCCCGGACCTGCCCGTCGGCGCGGGGGAGCGTTCCCCCGCCCTCGTCCCTCGACGCGCTCGACGCGCTCGTGCTCGGCATGGTCGTCCTCCGTCCGTCCGGGCGACCCGATCCACCCATCATGACGACAACGACGCCCGAGGGGCACAGAACGTTGCACCGCCGGACGTCATTCACCCACGCCGTCGGTCGGCCCTCTCGACGACGGCCTACCGCGGGTCGCCGGGCTCGAGCGGCGGGAGCAGCTCGAGCAGCTCGGAGGCGAGCGCACGCGGCGGCCGGTAGCGGAAGTCCCGGTCGGCGTCCGTGATGCGGCGGATCACCCGCGCCGGGACGCCCGCGACGACCACGCCCGGCGGGACGCTCGCGCTGACCACCGCACCCGCCCCGACGACCGACCCCGCGCCCACGACGACGCCCGGCAGCAGGATCGCGCCCGCGCCGATCCAGACGTCGTCCTCGATCGTCACCGGCGCCGAGAACTGCGAGCCGTCGCGGCGCAGGTCGGGGTGGACGGGGTGACCGGTCGCGCTGATCGTCACGTGCGGCGCGAACATGACGCGGCTGCCCACGTGCACCTCGCCGTCGTCGACCACCGTCAGCCCGAAGTTCACGTACACGTCGTCGCCGAGGTGGACGTTGCTGCCGTACGCGACGTGCAGCGGCGGCTCGACCCAGACGCGCTCGCCCGCCGAGCCCAGCAGGGCGCGCAGGATCCGCTCGCGCTCCGCGGTCTCCCGGGGCCGGGTGGCGTTGAAGTCGTGGACGAGCTCCTTGGCCGTGATCCGCTCCTCCTCGAGCGCCTCGAGGCCCGGTGCGGCGTCGGTGTAGAGCTCGTGCGCAGCGATCCGTCGGCGCACCTCGCGCTCGCGGTCGTCCATGGTTCTCCCGTCGTCGTGCCCCGGCGTGCCCCGGCATGCCCCGGCGTGGCGACCCGCGGTCGGCCGGCCGAGGGGACGGTACAGCCGCCGGGATGTCGAGGGTGTGAGGGGCCGCGGTGCGGCTCCTTGCGGAGGCCCGATGAGACGGGACCCCGCCGTCGGTCTACCGGGGCAGCGCTCGCCACCGGTGCGGGTGCGTGACCGGGTGCCCGGAGCGGCACCGGAGGGGACAGACCGTGCTGCGAGACTCCCACGCCTTCAGCGGGTTCTCGGTCGACGACGTCGCGACGGCTCGCGCGTTCTACGGCGAGACGCTGGGCCTCGACGTCGCCGAGGAGAACGGCATGCTCACGCTCGAGCTCGCGTCGGGCGGGCGCGTGCTCGTGTACCCGAAGCCGGACCACGCCCCGGCCACCTTCACCGTGCTGAACTTCCCCGTGCCGGACATCGAGGCCGCCGTCGATCGGCTGACCGGCCGGGGTGTGCGGTTCGAGCGCTACGAGGGCACGGAGATCGAGACCGACCCCCGGGGCATCTTCCGCGGCGGTGGACCGCTCATCGCGTGGTTCACGGACCCGGCCGGGAACGTCCTGTCGGTGCTGCAGGACTGACGACGCCGCGACCCCGGGGCCCGCGTCAGCCGGGGTTCGCCGCGTCCCACCACGCCAGGACGCGGGTGCCGTACAGCGTGAGCCACGGGGACGGCTCGCCGGGCGGGACGTCGACCTCGAACCAGACCCGGCCGGGGTGCCGGCGCTCCTGCACCCACCGGCCGTCCGGGAGCCGGGCGGCGCGGATCACGCCGATCGCGTCCGCGAGCCGGGGGTCGGGGGCGACGCCGTCGTGCACGGACGCGGTCCGGAAGTGCTCGGCCGCGTTCAGCGCGCTGTACGACCACCGGAACGGGTAGGCGAACCGCGTCGCCCACGGCGCGACGACCTCGCCCGTCGACAGCCGGTGCAGCAGCCGGCGCTCCAGCAGGTACTCCTCGCCGGCCCGGCGCGCCGCGTGCAGGTCGTCGGCCCGCCGGTCGCGGCCTCGTGGACCAGCAGCCCCTTGACCGCGTTGAGGGTCGAGTGGAACGACGAGCGGGTCGAGCCCTGGACCCACTCGCAGTTCCAGCCGCCGTCGGCCAGCCGGTGCTCGACGAACCACTGCGGCGATCCCGGAGACGTCCGCCCCGAGCCACGTCCCGTTGGCGAGCGTGCACGCGTTGATGCAGACGTCGACCTCGCCGCCCCAGTACGGCAGGTCGTCGTACTCCCAGCGGCTGTTCGCCGCCAGCAGCTCGGCGGTCCCGTCCAGGGCGGCGGCGTCCAGCCCCCAGTCCCGCAGGGTGTTGAGCGTCCACGTCGTCGCCGTCCAGGGCTGGCCCGCGCCGTCGGCGCTCTCGGGGCCGGCGAAGTCGTGGTCGCGCGGGAAGTAGGCGCCACCGGCCCACTGGCCGTCGGGATCCTGGAGCGCGAGCAGCCGCGCGCCGAAGCCTTCCGTGGCGATGCGGGCCCGGGTCGCCTCCCAGACGTCGGGCGGCGCACCCACGAGGTCGCGCTCGACCTGCCAGCGCAGCGCCGGGTCGGAGTCGAGGAGCCAGTCGAGGAGGGCCGGGTCGAGCGCCATGGCGTGACGTCCCTACGGACGGATGATCGCCTCGAGGTTGGCGAAGTGGTCCTGCGCGTCCCGGGGGAACCGGACCGAGTGCGTGCGCCCGGCCCGGGTCGAGATGGCGAGCCGGCCGTACCCGAGGAGCGTGGCGGGCTCGAGGGTCACGCCGGCGATCTCCGACCGGGGGAGGACCACCGGATCGTCGTCGGGGAGCTCGGTCGCCCGCTCGCGCTCGTCCGGCCCGGAGGTCGCGACGGTGCCGGTGAGCGTGATGATGCGGTCGTCGACCGCGACGGCCGCGTCCTGCCCGTGGAAGGTGAGGCTGGTTCCCATGCTGTGCACGGTGCCGCATCACGCGTGCGGCCGCACGCGGGGGGACGAGCGGGAGGTGCGCCTACGACCCCGGCGGGTAGTACGTCCAGTGCCACGACTCGCGCGGCACGTCCTCCGGAACCCGTACTGGGCACCGTGCTCGCGCATCCAGGTCAGGGCGTTGTTGTCGAGCTTGAGGTCGAGGCTGCGGCCCCAGCCGTGGTCGGAGGTGCCCGGGACGGCGGCGAGGCCGCCGTTCTTGTACAGGCCCTTGCGCTCGGCGAGGTCGACCTGGGACTCGTACGTCCGGTAGGAGTCGGTGATGCCGATGGTCACGCCGTCGCGGGCCGCGGCCGCGGAGAGCGCCTCGTACTGGCGGGCGGCGGGGGTCCACATCGGTGGCCGGTGCTGCCGATCTCGCTCAGCGCCTCGCTCGGGATCTTGCCGTTGCCGTACGCGGCGAGGTCCGTCGGGACGCCCGTCCGCGTCGAGCGTGCCGGACGACGCGCGCCGTCGCGGCGGTCCGGGACACCTCGGTCGCGAGCGCGGTCGCGAAGGTGTCGACGACGAGGTGCCGGAGGCGTCGTGCCCGAGGCGGTCGACGTCGACGTGGCCGACGCGGTGGCCCGCGCGCGAACGACGGCGAGGGTGCCGCGGATCTCGGCGATGCGGCTGGTGATCGCGGCGATGCCGTCCACTGCTGTCCTGTCCGTGCGGGTACCGGTACGCGGGACCCATCGGGCCGGGCCGGGGGCGTGAGCGTGCGGCGCGCCGGATGTCCGGTTGGCGCGGTTCGCGTCCCTCGCCGGCGGCGTGCGGCCCTCACGGGGGGCGCGACCCGCGTCGGCGTCCCGCGGGGCGGGCGGGACGGGTCACGGGCCGCGGTACGGGAGGATGGGCGGTGACGACCCTCCACGACCCCGACCGTCCGCGGCTTCGCCTCGGACAACTACGCCGGCGTCCACCCCGAGGTCCTCGCGGCGATCGCCGCGGCCAACGGCGGCCACCAGACCTCCTACGGCGCCGACGTCTACACCGCCCGCCTGCAGGAGGTGCTCGTCGGAGCAGCTCGGGGGGCCCGTCGAGGCGCTACCCGGTCTTCAACGGCACCGGCGCCAACGTGCTGTCGCTGCAGTCGATGCTGCCGCGGTGGGGCGCGGTCATCTGCGCGGAGACGGCCCACATCAACACCGACGAGAACGGCGCCCCCGAGCGCGTCGGCGGGCTCAAGCTGCTGACCGTGCCGACCCCGGACGGCAAGCTCACCCCCGAGCTCGTCGACCGGCAGGCCTGGGGCTTCGGCGACGAGCACCGCGCCCAGCCGGGCGTGGTGTCGATCACCCAGTCCACCGAGCTGGGCACGGTGTACTCCGTCGAGGAGATCCGCGCGGTCGCCGACCACGCGCACGCCCTCGGCCTCGAGGGTGCACATGGACGGCTCGCGCCTGGCCAACGCGGCCGCTGCGCTCGACGTCCCGCTGCGCGCACTGACCACCGACGCCGGCGTCGACGTCCTGTCGCTCGGCGGGACGAAGAACGGGCTGCTCGGCGCGGAGGCCGTCGTCGTGCTGCGGCCCGAGGTGTCGACCGGCCTGCGCTACCTGCGCAAGGTCGACATGCAGCTGTCGTCGAAGATGCGCTTCATGTCCGCCCAGCTGCTCGCGCTGTTCGACGGCGACCTGTGGCTGCGCTCGGCCCGCACGCCAACGCGATGGCACGACGGCTGTACGAGCAGGTGCTCGACATCCCGGGCGTCACGGTCACGCAACGTCCCCCAGGCCAACGCGGTCTTCGCCGTGCTGCCGCCCGGCGTCGCCGACCGGCTGCGGCCGCGGTTCCGCTTCTACGACTGGAACCCGGCGACCGGCGAGGTCCGCTGGATGTGCGCCTTCGACACCACCGAGGCCGACGTCGACGCGTTCGCGGCGGCGATCCGCGAGGAGACCGCGCTCGTCGCGTGAGGGGGTCGCCGTGGCAGGCTCGAGCGCGTCCGGCGCCCCAGCGGGGCACCGGGGCGCACAATGCGCCTATGACCTGGGACGTGTATGCCCTGCGTGCGCCGCGCGGCGCCCGCTCGGTCGAGCAGATCCCGGACGGCTACACGGGCCCGCCGATCGGTGAGCCGGACGACGTCGTCGACGGCGGTGCGGCGCGTGGCGCCCCACCTCGACACGCGGACCCGCGGTGGCTGCGGCTCGACGGGCCCGGACCACCAGGTCGAGATCGCGCTCGGCAAGGGCATCCGGGTGCAGGACCTCACCTTCTACATCAGCGGCGGCGAGGGCGCCGTCGGGGTCGTGCTCTCGGTGTGCCGCGACGCTGGGCATCACCCCGTTCGACACCGAGACCGGGGAGGTCCTCAGCGTCCGTCTCGCAGCCACCGACCGACGCGCCGCCCGAGGACGACGACGACGACGAGCGCGGCCGTGGTGGGCTGTTGGCGCCTGGTCAGTTCGCCGGTGACGTCGGCGTGCGGACGGCTCGCCGGGGCGCCGGCGCGCGACAGCGCGTCGTGCTCGGCGCAGCTCGCGGAACTCGTGCCGGCAGCCGGCAGGAGCCGCCGAGCGCGGAGGCACCGCGGGCAGCGTACCCACGCACGTCGCCGCCGAACCGCGGTCCGGGTACGGTCCATCGACGCCGTCGACCGCCCGCCGCGCCGCGCCGGTCGGCGAGCCGGGCGCCAGGCGTCGTCGGGCTCGAGGTCGAGCATGACCTCGAGCTGGATGACCCGCTGCCTCGCGGAGGTTGGACACCGACACCGCGAGCAGCCGTGTCGCGACGCGTCCCCTCGGCGGCGTGTGCTCGCGGGTCCGACGAGGACGAGCCGCAGGTCGACCATCGCCGGTGAGGGTGAGGGTGGTGGTGCGCCTCGGGCCGAGCCGGACCTGCGAGCCGCCGGTGACCGATCGCGTCACCGAAGCGCTCGGCGACGCAGATCTCGCCGCTGGCCTCGGGCGACCCCTCCTCGGACCCGACCAGCCAGAGCGCGATCATGCAGGTCGGGCGCCGGACGCGGTCATCGTGCCTCGGCCCGGCCGGACGACGGCGTCCAGAGGCGGCGCGTCGGCTGCGGGGTCACCACCGTCAGGCCCGGACGGTGCCGGTGCTGCCCGACGGGGGAGCCGACGGGCCGGAGAACGAGCCGGTCTGGAGGTTCGAGACGCGCATCGGGCGTCCTGCGGGCGCCACGCCGGCTGGTCCGCGCGATCCGCAGGGTCGAGGCCGCCGGTGCCGAGCGACCACCGCGCGGCGGACCGGTCCGCGTCGTCCACTGCGGGAGGCCGTGGCCACCCACCGGTGCTCGTCGAGCGTGTCGCCGTCGAAGCGTCCGCGAAGACAGCCCGAGGCGGCGAGCAGGTCGTCCGATGTCATGCAGTGCCTCTCGTGTCGCTCCGGCTCGCCGCGTGCACTCGTGCCCGCCCGTGCCCGTGCCCGCGGGCGCTGCTCGGCCAGGCGCCGCCGACCGTCGCGCGGGGCGACCGTCGATCGCAGCACACCAGTGCCGCGGCCCGCGGCGCCAGACCAGGCGGTCCGCCGAACATACGGGTCGATGCTCGCCGGGTCGGACCCGGGACCGCCGGACGACAGGTGCAGTCGGGCACCGGCGACCGTCGCGTCGGAGGGTCGGCCGTCGCCGACCGGGAACAGGGCAGAGCCATGGAGCTGGTCGAGAACCGCGAGACCGTCGATGTCATCGCGCAGGCGCTCGCGGGCGGCAGGTCGCTCCCGGCGGTCGCCGCGGAGGCAGGGCTGAGCATCCAGGCGCTGCGCGAGCTGCTCGCGCGCAACGCGCTCGTCGAGGCGCGCGCCTGAGCCACTCGCTGCGGGACGTCGACCCGTGCGCCACCGGTGCGGGTCCGACCTCCCGGGCGCCGACCCTCGACGTCCCGCGGGCGCCGGCGTCCTTGGCCGTGACGGCCGCCGGCGGAAGGGGCCGGGATGCGTCGGCGGGAGCCGGTGCTCGCGGACCTGGTGCGGGACCGGGGCGTCGGCCGGTGCCGCGACCCTGCTGTCCGGCGACCGGCGTGTGCTCAGGTGATCGGCACCGTGACGATCGGCGCCGGGACGTGGCCGGTCGAGGTGGTTGAGGTGGCGGTGGAGCACCGGGGCGAGCTGCTCCTCGCCCGACCGCCGGAGGACGTCGTCGATCGCACCACGGGTGCACGAGCATCGTGGTGCGGGGCCGCTCGGGCACGACGGCGAGGCGAGTCGCGCTCGTGCCCGCACGGACGTCGTCCGCTGGGTCCACCCGGCGGACGCCGCTCCGGCTGGCGCTCAGGACGCGCTCAGGACGCCGGAGCCGCTCAGCGCCTGTCGCACCCGCTGGGAGAGCACCTTGCCGTCGACGCGTCCGAGCGCGGCCGCGGCTGCGGTAGCGGCCTTCATCACGGTGCCCATGTCCTTCATCGACGTCGCGCCCGTCGCTGCGACGGCGTCGGCCACGACCGCGTCGAGCTGGTCCTCGCTGACGGCGGCCGGCAGGTAGCCCTCGATGAGGTCGGCCTCGGACGTCTCGGTGGTGGCCCGGTCGGTCGCGCCGGCCCCGGTGTAGATCTGCGCGGTGTCGCGCCGCTTCTTCACCTCGCCGGCCAGCACCGACTGCACCTGCTCGTCGGTGAGCTCGCGGGCGGCCGTCCCGGCCTTCTCGGCGGTGCGCACGGCCGCGATCACCTGGCGCAGCGTGTTGGTGCGGAAGGAGTCCCGGGCCTTCATCGACGCGGTCAGGTCGGCGGTCAGTCGCTCCAGGGTGCTCATGGGCCCAGCCTGCCCTACGCCTGCCGTCCGCCCGGCCATCGCCGATGCAGCGCCCGCGGCCGACCCGCTCAACGACGCGGCCCTCGGACGGTACGTCCAGGTCGAGGTCACCGTCCGGTACGACGGCAGCGGTTCGGCGTGCCCGGGAGGACCTGCTGGTCTCTGTCCGTCGGCAGCAAACGACGACTGGACGGACGACGAGTGGAGATGCGCGGCGGTCGCCGACCGTCCGGTGTTCGAGGTGGGCCGGATGACCCAGGGGCAGACGGCCACCTTCGTGTCCCTGCATCGACGTCCCGGTCGAGGTCATCGACGAGACGGCGGCCATCGTCGAGGACCCTCGACGCCACCGACCTCACCGCGGAGCTGTGGGGAGTCCGCTGAGGGGGCGCCCCGACCTCGCCGCGGAGCTACGAGGCGGGCGGAGCAAGGCCGTCGGCGCCGCCGCGGAGCCATCGCGCGCGGTGCCGGCCCGACACGGCCGGTGCCGCATCTGCCCGCCGCGGTCAGGCGTCGTCGTCCGCCCCGGCGGCGCGATGGAGCGCGAACCCTGCGCACGCGAGGACGGCGGCCGACGCGACGGCGAGCCAGAAGCCTGCCCCCAGAGTGACGCCCGGTCCCACGACGAGCCGGAAGCCGATGACCACGAGGCCGACGACCCCGATCCCGCCGGCGATCCTCGACGCGGATGCGGATCTGCGCTCCTGACGGATCACGGCCCAGCCGGCGATGACGGCGCAGACCAGCGGGAGGACGGTCAGCACCGCGGTCAGCGCACTGCCGTCCTCGCCCCAGTGGCCGACGGCGTCCCGCAGCAGGAACCAGCCGTCCGCCCGCCACGGTCCGGGCTCGTCGAGCTGGAGGGCTCGGGTGGGGTCGAAGTCGGGGCTGTTCTCGTCCGCCGACACGGCCCACGGGAGCGCCAACGAGGTCACGAGCCCGAGTGCTGCGACCGAGAGGGCGGAGGTCGCGGCGCGGAGCCTGCGAGCACGCTCGCGCTCGGCACGGACCCGGACGTCGAACCACTCGCGTGTCGCGGCCTGGAGGTCCTGGTCCGTCATGTCGTGCTCCTCGGGGTCGGACGGGGGAGGCGTCGCCACAGGATGTCAGCGCCGGGCGCTCGGTGCGTGCGCTGCCCGGGCCGGACTGGGGCCGCGTGCTCACCCCGGGGGTGCGGGTCCGCGGGCGCTCGGAGGTCGCCGTCACCGCCGCTCGACGGGCGTCGGCTGCGGGTGCGCATCGCAGGGGTGGTCGGGGTCCGGCACGTCTCCACGAATCCTGCTCGCGGTGGTTCTCCACCTGCCATGTCCCGTCTCCGAGGCGGGCCCGGCGGGGGAGCCCCCCGGCGGGTGGCTCTGGCTGTGGACCACCACGCGGGTCCACCCGGACCCGTGCGACCCGGCCCGGCTTCCGGCCGCGGTCGGACCGTCGCCCGAGGCCGTCGCCGACGCCCTCGCGGCCCAGGCGGGCGCGGCGGTGCGGCCCCGGTGGCGGTCTCGATCGGCGGGTACGACGGCTACGTCGTCGAGCTCCCCGTCCCGCCGGACGTTGCGTCCCGGCCCGACGCGCTGTGACTACCAGCCCGACGGGCGGTAGTCCTTGAGGAAGACGCCGTGCACGTCCTCGCCGGCCTCGCCGCGCACGATCGGGTCGTAGACGCGGGCGGCGCCGTCGACGAGGTCGAGCGGGGCGTGGAAGCCCTCCTCGGCGAGCCGCACCTTGGTGGTGTGCGGACGCTCGTCGGTGATCCAGCCGGTGTCGACGGCGGTCATGAGGATGCCGTCCCGCGTCGAGCATCTCCGCGGCGCTCGTGCGGGTCAGCATGTTGAGCGCGGCCTTGGACATGTTGGTGTGCGGGTGACCCGGGCCCTTGTAGCCGCGGGAGAACACGCCCTCCATCGCCGAGACGTTGACGACGTGCGTGCGCCGGGCCGGTGAGGCCTTCATCGCCGCGCGCAGCCGGCTGACCAGGATGAACGGCGCCGTCTGGTTGCAGAGCTGGACCTCGAGCAGCTCGAGCGGGTCGACGTCGTCGACGGTCGCGACCCAGCTGTTGTGGTCCACGGCGTCCGGGACGAGGCCGCCGGCGTCGATCGACGTGCCGGCGACGAGCCGTTCGAGCGAGGCGGCCTCGGCGGTGAGGGCGAGCGCGGCGACGTCGGGCGCGCCGACGGACGCGACGGTCTCCGCGAGCCGCGACACCGACCCGGCCAGCGCGCGCGGGTGCGCGTCGCTGGTGTGCCCGAAGGTCGTGATCTCGGGCATCGGCCGACCGGCCGGGCAGCGGCACGAGCTCGGCGTCGGCGAGCGGCCCGTAGGCGCCGGGGGAGCGGCGCACGGTCTGCGCGGCGTTGTTGATGAGGACGTCGAGCGGCCCGGCTGCCGCGACCCGGTCGGCGAGCGCGACGACCTGGGCCGGGTCGCGCAGGTCGATGCCGACGATGCTCAGCCGGTCGAGCCAGTCGGCGCTGTCCGGCATCGCGGCGAAGCGGCGGGCCGCGTCGCGCGGGAACCGGGTGGTGATCGTCGTGTGGGCGCCGTCGCGCAGCAGGCGCAGCGCGATGTACATGCCGATCTTCGCCCGGCCGCCGGTGAGCAGCGCCCGCCGGCCGGTGAGGTCGGTGCGGGCGTCGCGCTTGGCGTGGTTGAGCGCCGCGCAGGCCGGGCACAGCTGGTGGTAGAACGCGTCGACCTCGCGGTAGCGCTCCTTGCAGATGTAGCAGGGCCGCGCGCGCAGCAGCGTCCCGGCCAGCGCCCCGGTCGCCGACGGAGACGAGCGGCAGCCCTGCGTCTCGTCGTCGATCCGGCCCGGGCTGCCGGTCGCGGTGGCCGCGACGACGGCGGCGTCGGCCGCGCTCACCGCCGCGCGCCGCGTGGTGCGCCGGTCCCTCTTGACCGCCTTGAACAGCCCCGACGTCGCCCGCCGGGCCACCGCGTTGTCCGGGTGGTCGGCGGGCAGCGCGGCCAGCTCGGCCACCACGCGCAGGAAGGTCGCCATGTCCGACGGGGCGATCGCGCAGCGCGCCCGCGGCGAGCGCGGCCTCCTGCGGGTCGGCGGCGCCGCCCGGCGTGCCGACGGCCGCCCCCGGACGGCGCGCCGAGGCGCACCGCCGGGCGCGAGGTCGATCGTCATGCCGGCGGCCTCAGTACGCCGCGGGACGGTGGGTGCGCGGCCGGCGGTCGGCGCCGCCGTGCTCGCGGTGCCCGGCGCCCGGGCCGTGCGGCGGCGCGGGAGACGCCGTGCGCACGCGGGGCCGGGGCCCTCGTCGAGGCGGATGCGCAGCGGCTTGCCGGCCACCCGGGCGCGGGAGATGCGGTCGACGGCGTCGGGGGTCGAGCTCGGTCGCGATCTCCACCAGGCTGAAGCCCGGGAAGATGTCGATCTTGCCGAGGTCCTTGCCGGTCAGGCCGCCCTCGTTGGTCAGCGCGCCGACGATCGCGCCCGGCTGGGCGCCGTCGCGGTGCCCGACGGCGAGGCGGTACATGGTCCCGCCCTCGGTGCGGCGGACGCCGCCGCGCGGGCCGTTGCGGTTCTCCGAGCGGGAGTCCGGACGGTCCGGACGGTCGCCACGGTCGGCACGCTTCGCGCCGAGGCGGGCGCGGTTGAGCGCGTCGTCCAGGTCGTCGCCCTCGGTCGGCGCGGGCGCCGGGGCCCTCGTCGCCGACGGCGAGCGCGGCGACGGCCGCGACGAGGTCCTCGAGGTCGAGGTCCGGCTGCTGGGCCAGCGTCACGGCGACGGCCTCGCGGTACAGCTCGAGGCGGCCGGCCTCGACCCGCGCCGGGACCTTGCCGAGCAGCGCCTGGATGCGGTGCGCCGAGACGTCGGCGGGGGAGGGGATGCGCGATCTCCTCGAGCGGCGTGCGCGTGGTCCGCTCGATCTGGCGCAGGCGGTGCTGCTCGGCGGGCGTGACGAAGGTCAGCGCCTCGCCGGTGCGCCCGGCCCGGCCGGTGCGGCCGATGCGGTGCACGTAGGTCTCGGGCTCGCCCGGGACGTCGAAGTTGACGACCAGGCCGATGCGCTCGACGTCGAGCCCGCGGGCGGCGACGTCGGTGGCGACGAGGACGTCGAGCGCGCCGCTGCGCAGGCGCTCGACGATCTTCTCGCGCTCGCCCTGGGCGACGTCGCCGGAGATGTACGCGGCGGAGATGCCGCGCTCGATGAGCGCGCTGCCGACCTCCTCGGCGGCGCCGCGGGTGCGGACGAAGACGATGGCGGCGTCGGCCTCGGAGACGGCCAGGACGCGGGCGAGCGCGCCGGCCTTGTGGCGGTACGGGCACGACGGCGTAGGTCTGGCGGACGCCGGTCGACGGTGGAGGACTGCCGCGAGGTGGCGATCTCGACGGGGTCGCGTCAGGTGCTGGCTCGGCGACCCGGCGGATCGCCGGCGGCATCGTCGCGGAGAACAGGGCGACCTGGCGCTCGGTCGGGGCCGGCGCCGAAGATCTTCTCGACGTCCTCGGCGAAGCCCATCCGGAGCATCTCGTCGGCCTCGTCCAGGACGAGGAAGCTGATGTCGTCGAGCTTGAGGGTGCGGCGCTCGAGGTGGTCGATGACCCGGCCCGGGGTCCCGACGACGACCTGGGCGCCGCGGGCGCAGGGCACGCTGCTGCGGCAGGAAGCGGCGAGCCGCCGTAGACCGCGACGACCTCGACGCCGGGCAGGTGCTGTGGCGAAGGTCTCGATCGCCTCGGCGACCTGCATCGCGAGCTCGCGGGTCGGGGTCAGGACGAGCGCCTGGACCTGGTGGACGTCCGGGTCGAGCGCGGCGAGCAGCGGCAGGCCGAAGGCGGCGGTCTTGCCGGTGCCGGTCTGCGCGACGCCGGTGATGTCGCGGCCCGCGAGCAGCGCGGGGATGGCCTCGGCCTGGATCGCGGACGGGATGGTGAAGCCGAGGTCGGCGACGGCGCGCTCGAGGGCGGCGGGCAGGCCGAGGTCGGCGAAGGTCACGCCGACGGCGGCGTCGGCGCCGGACGTGCGGGGGACGGGGCGTCGGCGTCGGCCTGACGTCGCGGGCGGGCCGGGCGCGACGTCGGGCGGCACCTCGCTCGGTCGCGGAGGCCGTCGGTGGGCAGGGCGAGGTCAGGGGCAGCAGTCATGGAGGGAACCAATCCATCGCGTGGAGCCGGTGATACGGGTGCCAGGGGGCGGACCGCAGGTCGCATCCCGACGACAACGACGGTGACTGGACACCGGCACAGACACACAGGGGATTCGCGACTGACTCCGAAGAGGGCTCCAGCCTACCCGGGCGCGGCGTCCGCTCCGCGCGGGTGGCGCGGGGTGACCTCGGACACCACCGGCGTCAGCGCGGCGGCAGCCGGCGCCTCGATCGCCGGGCAGGTGTCCATGACGACGTCGAGCCCCGCGTCCCGGCGCGCGCGCGGCCGCGGTCCTCGTCGACGACGCCGAGCTGCAGCCACACCGCGCGCGCCCCGACCGCGATGGCGTCGTCGACGACGTCGCCGGCCCGGCGCGAGTTGACGAACACGTCGACGACGTCGATCGGCGTCCGGGACGTCGGCGAGCCGCGCGTACCCGCGGCTCGCCGTGCACCGTCTCGCGCGGCCGGGTGCACCGGCACGATCGTCATGCCCGAGCCCGGTCTGCACGAACCGCGCGACGCCGTGCGCGGCGCGGGCGGTGTTGGTCGACAGCCCGACGACGGCCCACCGGGCCGGGGTCGTGAGCAGTCGGGCGATGACCGTCGGGGTCGTGGGCGTGCTGCACGCCCCGAGCCCGGCACGCACGGCTGGGGCCGACGGTCAGGCGGCCCCACCCGGCCCTTCGTAGGCTGCGCCCATGCGCGCCACCCTCCTCCACGGCCCCCGCGACGTCCGCCTCGAGACCGTCCCCGACCCGACCCTCGCCCGGCCCACCGACGCGATCGTCCGCGTCGTCGCGGCGTGCGTGTGCGGCTCCGACCTGTGGCCCTACCGCGGCGTCCGCCCGGCGCGCGAGCCGCGCCGCGATCGGCCACGAGTTCGTCGGCGTCGTCGAGGAGATCGGCGCCGAGGTCACCGGGCTGCGGCCGGCGACTTCGTCATCGCGCCGTTCGCCCTCGGCGACGGCACGTGCGCGCACTGCCGCAACGGGATCTGGACCTCGTGCGTCCACGGCGCGGCGCTGGGGCGCCGACGGACCAGCGACGGCGACCTGGTCGACGGCGCCCAGGGCGAGTACGTGCGGGTGCCGTTCGCCGACGGCGAACCTCGTCGCGACGCCCGGCATGCCCGACGACGCCCTCGTCCCCGGCCTGCTCACGCTGTCCGACGTCATGGGCACCGGCCACCACGCCGCGGTGTCCGCGCGGCGTCGGGCCCGGGCTCGCACCGTCGTCGTCGTCGGCGACGGCGCCGTCGGCCTGTGCGCCGTGCTCGCCGTCCCGGCGGCTCGGCGCCGAGCGGATCATCGCGATGTCGCGGCACGCCGACCGGCAGGCGATCGCGCGCGAGTTCGGCGCGACCGACGTCGTCGCCGAGCGCGGCGACGAGGGGGTCGAGCGGGTGCAGGACCTGCTCGGCGGCATCGGCGCGGACGCCGTCCTGGAGTGCGTCGGCACGAAGGAGTCGATGGAGCAGGCGCTGCGCCACGACCCGCCCGGGCGGTTTCGTCGGCTACGTCGGCGTCCCGGCCGGCGGTCCGGAGCTGCCGATCGGCCGATGTTCTCCGGCAACCTCAACGTCGCCGGCGGCGTCGCGCCGGTGCGCGCCTACCTGCCCGAGCTGCTCGCGGAGGTGCTCGACGGCACCATCGACCCGGGCCGGGTGTTCGACCTCGAGGTCCCGCTGGACGACGTCGCCGAGGCGTACGCCGCGATGGACGAGCGCCGGGCGGTGAAGTCGCTGCTGCGACCCTAGGGTCACCGTGTGAGCCGCACCCGCCTGCGCCTGCGCGCCGAGGACCCGTCGCTGAGCGGCCCGGTTCGTCGCGGTCCGCGCCGAGCTCGGCGTCCCCGAGACGTTCCCCGCCGATGTCGAGGCGGAGGCCGTCGAGGCCGCGGCCGCGGGTCCCGACGACGCCCGGCTGGGCGTCGTCGGGCAGCGTGCCGACCTGCGCGACGTCCCGTTCGTGACCATCGACCCGCCCGGCTCCCGCGACCTCGACCAGGCGGTGCACCTCGAGCACCGGGACGGCGGCTACCGCGTGCGGTACGCGATCGCCGACGTCGCCGCGTTCGTCCGTCCCGGGCGGCGCGGTCGACGCCGAGGCGCACCGCCGCGCGGAGACGGTCTACTGCCCGGACCGCCGCGATCCCGCTGCACCCGCCGCGGCTCTCCGAGGGCGCGGCCTCGCTGCTGCCCGACCAGGACACGCCCGCCGTGGTGTGGACGATCGACCTCGACGACGCCGGCGAGGTGGTGACCGCGGACGTCGCGGCGGGCGACCGTCCGCAGCACCGCACAGCTCGACTACGCCGGCGTGCAGCGCGACCTCGACGCGGGCGGTGAGCTGCCCGTCCTGCTCGCCGAGGTCGGCACCGCCCGGGCCGCGCTCGAGCGCTGCCCGCGGCGGCGTGTCGCTCGCCCGTCCCGAGCAGGAGGTCGTGCCGGCCGGGCGACGGCTGGACCGTGTCGTTCCGGGCGTCGCTGCCGGTCGAGGAGCACAACGCGCAGATCTCGCTGCTCACCGGCATCGTCGCCGCGCGGATGATGCTCGACGCCGGCGTCGGGATCCTGCGCACCATGCCGCCCGCCGACGCCGAGAGCCTCGACCGCCTGCGCCGGCAGGCCGCGCGCGCTGGGGGTGCCGTGGCCCGACGGCGCCCAGTACGGCGACGTCCTCGCCGGGCTCGACCACACCCGTCCGGAGACCGGCGCGTTCCTGGCCGCCGCGACGAGCCTCTTCCGCGGCGCCGCGTGGACCCCCGTTCGACGGCGCCCCGCCCGCCGAGCTCCGGCACGCCGCGATCGCCGCGCCGTACGCGCACGTCACCGCGCCGCTGCGTCGGCTGGTCGACCGCTACGGGCTCGAGGTCTGCCTCGCGGCGTCCGCCGGGCGGCCGGTGCCGTCGTGGGTGCGCGACGCCCTGCCGACGCTCGGCGCCGGAGATGGCCGCCGGGGCCCAGCGCGGGGGAGCGGTCGACCGGGCGTGCACCGACCTGGTGGAGGCCGCGGTGCTCGCGCCGATGGTCGGCGAGGTGATGGACGCCGTCGCCCTGTCCGAGGGGTCGGTCCAGCTCGCCGATCCGGCCGTGGTGGCGCGCTGCGACGGCGACCCGCTGCCCGCGGGGGAGGCCGTCCGCGTCCGGCTGACCGAGGCGGACCTCGATGCCCGGACGGTGCGCTTCACCTACGAGCCGTAGGACGAAGGGGTGGCACCGGGGCGAGTCCGCGCCCGGTGCCACCCCCGCCGAGCGGCTAGCCCTTGAAGGCGTCCTTGACCTTCTCACCAGCCTGCTTGAGGTCCGCCGAGGTCTGGTCCGCCTGACCCTCGGCCGCGAGGTCCGGGTCGTCCGTGGCCCTTCCCGCGGCTTCCTTCGCCTTGCCGCCGAGTCCCTCGGCCGCGTTGCTGATCTTGTCGTCGAGTCCCATGGCAGCCTCTCCTTCGATCGTCGTCCTTCGACGCGTACGACTCCGGTGCCGTCTGCGCATCCGAACGCCGGGGGGCACCCCTAGGATCAGGAGTGGGGAGGACCAGTGGCACGCGCGCAGGTGGTCAGCGGCCGCATCCTCACCGTCCCGAACTTCATCAGCATGCTGCGGCTCGCGCTCGTGCCGGTGTTCGCGGTGCTGATCGTCCGGGGCGACGACGTGTGGGCGCTCACGGTCCTCGCCGTCTCGGGGGCGAGCGACTGGCTCGACGGCGTGATCGCGCGCCGCTTCGACCAGGTCTCCCGGCTGGGCAAGGTGCTCGACCCGGCCGCCGACCGCCTGTTCATCCTCGTGACGATGGTCGCGCTGGTGTGGCGCGACGTCATCCCGCTCTGGCTCGTCCTCGTCCTGGTCGACGCGCGACGTCCTGCTCGCCTGCCTCATGCCGTTCCTCGCCCGGCAGCGGTACGGCCCGCTCCCGGTGCACTTCGCCGGCAAGGCCGCCACCTTCGCGCTGCTCTACGCCTTCCCGCTGCTGCTGCTCGCCGAGTGCGCCCGGGGTCGCTGGGCACGACGGCGGCCGTGCTCGGCTGGGCGTTCGCCGGCTGGGGAGCGGGGCTGTACTGGTTCGCCGCCGTCGTCTACCTCGTGCAGGCGCGCGCCCTGCTCGCGCCCGACCGGGTCGGCGTGGGACCCCGGTGAGCTCGGTGGCCCGCGTCCGGCACGCCGTGCCGACGGACCGCGGCCGGCACGGCCGGCTCCGCGCGGGTCCGGTCGACGCGTCGATGACGCTCCTGCAACGAGGTCATGCACCGGCCGCTCGACCCGGGCTACGCCGAGGCCGCCGATCGCCGGCGACCGGCCCGGGGAGCGCCCGGTGTCCGCTCGCGCGCCGCGTCGCGCTGGCCGTCGTCGCCGCGGTCCTGGGGCTCGTCGTGACCGACCGCCGCAGCCGCGCTGCGCGCCCCGCAGCCCGAGGCGCTGCAGGCGCGGACCCTGCTCACCGAGCAGATCGCCGAGCAGAGCGCCCTGGCCGACCAGCTCGCCGCCACCACCGACGTGCTCGGACGGGAGATCGCCGAGCTGCAGACGACGGCGCTCGCCGCTCAGGACCCGGACCTGCTCGCGGTCCTCGCCCGCGACGAGCTCGCCGCCGGGACCGCGCGCGGTCGGCGGGCCCGGGCCTGCGCGTCACCGTCGCCGACGCCCCGGTCACGCGGGCGGACCCCGAGGCCGCTGACCCCGACCTGCGCGTGCAGGACGTCGACCTGCAGGTGGTCGTCAACGGCCTGTGGGCGGCCGGTGCGGAGGCGGTGGCCGATCAACGGGCAGCGCCTGACCGCGCTCACCGCCATCCGGACCGCCGGCAGCGCGATCCTCGTCGACCTGGCCGCCGCTGAGCAGCCCGTACGTCGTCGAGGCGGTCGGCGACCCCATCGCGATGCAGACGGCATTCGCGCGGACCAGCGCCGGCCAGCACCTCGCGACCCTGCGCAACACCTAGACCGAGCGTGCTGCGCAGACGACCTACTCCGATCGCCCAGCCGGGTCGCAGGCCGCGACGACGACCTCGCGGAGCTGCGGAGACGACGGGTCGGCGGAGTCGACGGGACCACGGAGCTGCGGAGATCCCGGACGGGGACCCGGCCGGCGCGACGTCCCGGCCGACCCGCCCGCGTCGCACCGTCGCCGAGCTCGCGCGCCTCGGACCGGTCGGCCGCACCGGACGCGGGCCGGCGGTCCCCGGCCGATGTGGCAGGGTCGGGGGCTGCGGACGAGGGCAGGGGAGGGCACGTCGTGATCGCGGTGCTCGGGCTGGTCGTGGGCGTCATCGGCGGGCTCGCTGCTGCAGCCGACGGTGCCGCCGTCCCTCCAGCCGTACCTGCCGATCGCGGTCGTGGCCGCGCTCGACGCGCTGTTCGGCGGCGCTGCGCGCCCTGCTCGACGGGATCTTCGACGACCGCGTCTTCGTCGTCTCGTTCCTGTCCAACGCCGTCGTCGCGGCCCTCATCGTCTTCCTCGGCGACCAGCTCGGCGTCGGGCACGCAGCTGTCCACCGCCGTCGTCGTCGTGCTCGGGATCCGGATCTTCTCCAACGCGGCCGCCATCCGGCGGCACCTGTTCAAGGCGTGACGACGTCCGACCGACCCCGGCGCGCCGGCAGGCGGCTCGTGGCGCACGCTCGGCCGCGCCCTCCGCCCGCGCGCCGTCGCCGCTCGCAGGTGCTCGTCGGCCTGCTGTGCGGGCTGCTCGGCTTCGCGCTCGTCGTCCAGGTGCGCCAGACCCAGGTCGAGGGCCTGGCGTCGCTGCCGCAGGCCGAGCTCGTCCGGCATCCTCGACCAGGCCAACCAGCGCACCGAGGAGCTCGAGCGGGAGGCCGCGACGCTCGAGGCGACCCGCGAGCGAGCTGCTCACCGGCTCGGACCAGCAGCAGGCGGCGCTCGAGGCCGCGACCGCAGGCCGCGGCCGTCCAGGGCATCCTGTCCGGCCGGCTGCCGGCGCAGCGGGCCCGGGCATGGAGCTGACGATCGTCGACCCCGACCGACGCGGTGCCCGCGCTGCACCCTCTTCAACGTGCTGGAGGAGCTGCGCAACGCCGGGGCCGAGGCCGTCCAGCTCAACGACCTGCGCGATCGTCGCGAGCACCTACTTCGTCGACACCGCCGACGGCGTCGAGGTCGACGGCGTCCTGCTCGACCCGCCCTACCGGTGGGTCGCGATCGGCGACCCGGCACACGCTCGTGCCGGCCCTGGAGATCCCGGGCGGCGCGATGTCGTCGATCCGCACCAACGGCGGCACCGGGACGCCCCGCGGCCAGGACGAGGTCGAGGTCACGGCCACCCGGACCGTCCCCGAGCCCCGGTTCGCGACCCCCGTCCCCGCCGACGGCGGGTGAGGGCTGCACGGCCCGTCGCGCACCCCATAGTCTGTGGTCACCCCTGCGCCGACGGACCTCGCCGGCGCCACCACGACGCCCGGGAGGCGAGCGATGTCGGACGGCCCACAGGTCCCCGAGCCGGTGCGCGACGACGGCACCGGTCGGCGAGGGCCCGGTGCGCACGCCGCGCACGCCGCTGCGCGGGTCCGCCGCAGCAGCGCGGAGACCACGATCAACCTGGGCGACCTCGGCAACCTCGGCACCGTCGACCAGGACCCCGACATCGTCGTCCCGGCGGGCCTGACCCCCGACGACAAGTCGGCCGTCGCGCGCGCTCCCGCCGACGTCCGCGCTGCTCATCATGCAGCGCGGCCCGAGCGCGGGCGCGCGCTTCCTGCTCGACGCCGTGCGCACCGTCGCCGGCCGCAGCACGGACAGCGACATCTTCCTCGACGACGTCACGGTGTCCCGCCGGCACGCGGAGTTCGTCCGCGAGGGCGACGAGTTCGTCGTGCGCGACATCGGCTCCCTCAACGGGACCTACGTCAACCGCAACCGCATCGACAACGCCGTCGCTGCGCGCCGGCGACGAGGTGCAGATCGGCAAGTACCGGCTGACCTTCCACCCGAGCCCCCGGCGCGACGCGGGCGGCGCGACGGCCCGCCGCCGCCGCTCGTGAGCACGGCCCGCCGTGAGCCGCTGATCGACGCCACGGCGACCCGACGACGCGCACGCCCGGACGTCGCCGGTCCGCGACCGCACGTCGTCGAGCCCTGGCCGCGCGGCATCTCCCGCCGCGCGTCGATGCGGATCTCGCGACGTCCTCGGTGCGCTGCAGCTCGAGTTCCCGACGGTGACGAACTCCAAGCTCCGCTTCCTCGAGGAGCAGGGGCTCGTCGAGCCGGTGCGCACGCCAGGCCGGCTACCGGCAGTACAGCCCGGCCGACGTCGAGCGGCTGCGCTTCGTGCTGCGCCAGCAGCGCGACCGGTACCTGCCGCTCAAGGTCATCGGCGAGCAGCTCGCCGCGCTCGACGCCGGCGACGAGGACGAGGCGCACGCCCCGGCCCGGCTCGCCACGCAGGACGGCGTCCGGCAGGGTCCGGCCGTCGCCGGCCGGCTGACCGCGGCGTCGCTCGCCGCCGAGGCCTGCGGTGCCGGAGGGGCTCGTCACCGAGCTCGTCGAGGCCGGCGTGCTGCGCCCGACCCCGCGCGGCCACTTCGACCCGTGGGCGCGGCGACGTCGTCGTGCTGGCAGCGGCGCTGCGCGAGCACGGGATCGACGCCCGGCACCTGCGCACCTTCCGGGCCGCGGCCGAACGCCAGGTCGACCTCGTCGAGCAGGTCGTCGCGCCCTGGCGGGGCCAGCACACCGCGTCGCTCGCGCGCCCGGGCCGCGACGCTGGCCGCGGAGGTCGGCGAGCTGTGCGGCCAGCTGCACACCGTGATGGTCCGCGCGGGTGTCGCGGACCTTGCGCCCTGATCCCACGGACGTAGCGTGGACGCGTGATGGGTGACGAGGAGATGGTCCCGGTCGAGGTGGTCGGCGTGCGCCAGCACCTGGTCGACGACGAGATCGTCGTCCTGCTGCTCGACCCCGCCGCCGAGCTCTTCGTCCCGATCCTCATCGGCCCGCGGAGGCGAGCGCGATCGCGACCGCGCAGGCCGGCATCGTCCCGCCGCGGCCGATGACGCACGACCTGCTCCGCAACGTGCTGACGACCCTCGGCGTCCGCCTCGAGCGGGTCGAGATCACCGACCTGACCGACGGCGTCTTCCACGCCGCGCTCGTCCTGGGCACCGGGGCGCGGGTCGACTCGCGCGCGTCGGATGCGATCGCCCTCGCCGTGCGCACCGGGAGCCCCGTGCTCTGCTCGGCCGAGGTCGTCGCCGTTGCCGGGGTGGAGGCCGACGACGAAGCCGGCCGAGCAGGAGATGGAGCGGTTCCGGCAGTTCCTCGACCACGTGAGCCCGGAGGACTTCGACGAGGAGGAGGGGGCGGCGATCCTGGCGACGGCGACGACCGGCCCCCGCCGCACCCCCCGCGCGGGCTGCCCTGACCTTCAGGTCGAAGGTGAGGCTCGCCGGGGCGACACGCCGGAGCGCGTGTCGGGCCCGCTGTCGTTGACTGGCCCCTGCACCGGGCCTAGCGTGCAGAATGACATCCGAAGCATTCCGGCCACCCGCGGCGCGACCAGCCCGCGTGGACGCCCGGTGCACCGACTCTCGGCGGGTGCGACGAGGGTTCGACTTGGAGGACGCGTGAGCGGCAACGGAGAGTCCCTGGAGGTCGCCGGCGGGGTGCCGCAGCGTGTCCAGGGCCTGCTGTTCGGCGACGAGCTCCCGGACCTGGACACCACGACCGGCTACCGCGGGCCCACCGCGTGCAAGGCCGCCGGCATCACCTACCGCCAGCTCGACTACTGGGCCCGCACCGGCCTGGTCGCGCCGAGCATCCGTCCCGCGACCGGCTCCGGGACCCAGCGCCTGTACAGCTTCCGCGACATCCTCGTGCTCAAGGTCGTCAAGCGACTGCTCGACACCGGCGTCTCGCTGCAGCAGATCCGCACCGCCGTCGCCCACCTGCGCGAGCGCGGCGTCGAGGACCTCGCTCAGATCACCCTGATGTCCGACGGCGCCATCGTGTACGAGTGCACCTCCGCCGACGAGGTCATCGACCTCGTCCAGGGCGGCCAGGGCGTGTTCGGCATCGCCGTCGGGCGCGTGTGGCGCGAGGTCGAGGGCACGCTCGCCGAGCTGCCGACCGAGCGCGCCGAGGACGAGCACGCCCCCGCCGCGGCGTCGTCCGCCGAGGACGAGCTGGCCCGGCGCCGGCAGGCCCGCACCGCCGGCTGAGCCGTCCGGCCGACCGACGCGCACGCCGCCGAGCCTCCGGGCCCGGCGGCGTTCGCCGTGCCCGCGCTGGACGCCGACGACGGAGGCGTGCGCGGCATGGCAGGATCGCCGCCGTCAGGACTGCCGACCGCGCACTGCCGCGGGCCGGGGTCCGCGCAGCAGGTTCATCGTCGACCCGCGCAGGTCGCCACCGGTGTGCCTCGCGAACGATCGGACGGAGTGAGTCGTGTTCTCGAAGGTGCTCGTCGCGAACCGCGCAGAGATCGCCGTCCGGGCGTTCCGCGCCGCCTATGAGCTCGGTGCGCGCACCGTGGCGGTCTTCCCCCACGAGGACCGCAACTCCGAGCACCGGCTCAAGGCGGACGAGTCCTACCCGATCGGCGAGCCCGGCCACCCGGTGCGCGCCTACCTCGACATCGACGGAGATCATCCGGGTCGCCAAGGAGGCCGGCGCCGATGCCATCTACCCCGGGTACGGGTTCCTGTCCGAGAACCCGGCGCTCGCGCGCGCGCCTGCGTCGACGGCCGGCATCACCTTCGTCGGCCCGCCGGCCGAGGTCCTGGAGCTCGCGGGCAACAAGGTGCGCGCCCTGAAGGCGGCCCGCGAGGCCGGCATCCCGGTGCTCGAGTCGTCGGAGCCGTCGCGGACGTCGAGGAGCTCGTCGCGGCCGCCGAGCGGATCGGGTTCCCGATCTTCGCGAAGGCCGTCGCCGGCGGCGGCGGTCGCGGGATGCGCCGCGTCGACCGTCCGGAGGACCTGCGCGAGGCGCTGTCCGCGGCGATGCGTGAGGCCGACAGCGCGTTCGGCGACCCGACGATGTTCCTCGAGCAGGCCGTGCTGCGGCCCCGGCACATCGAGGTGCAGATCCTCGCCGACGCCACCGGGCGACGTCGTGCACCTGTTCGAGCGCGACTGCTCGGTGCAGCGGCGGCACCAGAAGGTCATCGAGATCGCGCCGGCGCCCAACCTCGACCCCGCGATCCGCGACGCGCTGTGCGCGCGACGCGGTCGAAGTTCGCGCGCAGCATCGGGTACCAGAACGCGGGCACGGTCGAGTTCCTCGTCGACACGGTCGGCGAGCGCGCGGGCAAGCACGTGTTCATCGAGATGAACCCGCGCATCCAGGTCGAGCACACGGTGACCGAGGAGGTCACCGACATCGACCTCGTGTCCTCCCAGATGCGCATCGCCGCGGGGGAGACCCTGGCCGACCTGGGGATCAGCCAGGACACGCGTGCACGTCAACGGGTTCGCGCTGCAGTCGCGGATCACGACCGAGGACCCGGGCAACGGGTTCCGCCCGGACACCGGCCGCATCGTCGCGTACCGGTCCCCGGGCGGCGCGGGCGTGCGGCTCGACGGCGCGACCGCGACCGCGGGCGCCGAGATCACCGGCCACTTCGACTCGATGCTGGTCAAGCTCACCTGCCGCGGCCGGGACTTCCCGACGGCGGTCCGGCGGGCGCGCCGCGCGCTGGCCGAGTTCCGCATCCGCGGCGTGCGCACCAACATCGCGTTCCTGCAGGCCGTGCTCGCCGACGGGGCATTCGTCGTCGGGTGACCTGGCGACGTCGTTCATCGACGAGCGGCCCGCAGCTGCTCGGCCGCCCGGCGCAGCGCGGACCGTGGCACCAAGCTGCTCTCGTTCCTCGGCGACGTCACGGTCAACAAGCCGAACGGGCCCGGGCACGCGCTCGTCGACCCGGACGTCAAGCTGCCACGCATCGACCTGACCGCGCCCGGCGCCCGCCGGCAGCCGCCAGCGGCTGCTCGAGCTCGGGCCGGAGCGGTTCGCCGCGCGCGCTGCGCGCGCAGACGCGCCCTCGCGGTCACCGACACGACCTTCCGCGACGCGCACCAGTCGCTGCTGGCCACCCGCGTCCGCACGCACGACCTGGTCGCCGTCGCCCCGCACGTCGCGCGCCTGACGCCCGAGCCTGCTGTCCGTCGAGGCCTGGGGCGGCGCCACCTACGACGTCGCGCTGCGGTTCCTCGGCGAGGACCCGTGGGACCGGCTCGCCGCCCTGCGCGAGGCGCTGCCGAACGTCGCGATCCAGATGCTGCTGCGCGGCCGCAACACCGTCGGCTACACGCCGTACCCGACCGAGGTGACCGACGCGTTCGTCCGGGAGGCGACCGCGACCGGCATCGACATCTTCCGCATCTTCGACGCGCTCAACGACGTCGAGCAGATGCGGCCGGCGATCCAGGCCGTGCGCGAGGCCGGCACGCCGGTCGCCGAGGTGGCGCTCTGCTACACCGGCAACCTGCTGGACCCGGCCGAGGACCTCTACACCCTCGACTACTACCTGCGGCTCGCCGAGCGGATCGTCGACGCCGGTGCGCACGTCCTGGCGATCAAGGACATGGCCGGCCTGCTGCGGCCGGCGGCGGCGACCCGGCTGGTCACGGCGCTGCGCGAGCGCTTCGACCTGCCGGTGCACGTGCACACGCACGACACCGCGGGCGGCCAGCTCGCGACCCTGCTCGCCGCGTCCGCGGCCGGGGCGGACGCCGTCGACGGCGCGTCCGCGGCCATGGCCGGGACCACGAGCCAGCCGTCGCTGTCGGCCCTCGTCGCCGCGCTGGAGCACACCGAGCGCGACACCGGCCTCGACCTGCGGGCCGTGTGCGACCTCGAGCCCTACTGGGAGGCCGTGCGCCGGCTGTACCGGCCGTTCGAGTCCGGCCTGCCCGGGCCGACCGGACGCGTCTACGACCACGAGATCCCGGGCGGCCAGCTGTCCAACCTGCGGCAGCAGGCGATCGCCCTCGGCCTCGGCAACCGCTTCGAGGACATCGAGTCGACCTACGCCGCCGCGGACCGCATCCTCGGCCGGCTGGTCAAGGTCACGCCGTCGTCCAAGGTGGTCGGGGACCTCGCGCTGCACCTCGTGGCGCGCGGTGCGGACCCGGCGAAGTTCGCCGAGGACCCGGCGAGCTTCGACATCCCCGACTCCGTCGTGAGCTTCCTGTCCGGCGAGCTCGGCGACCCGCCCGGCGGGTGGCCGGAGCCGTTCCGGACGCGCGCGCTGGCCGGGCGGACCGTCCGGCCGGGTGTCACCCCGCTGACCGCCGAGGACCACGCCGAGCTCGCGGGCGACCCCGCGACCCGGCGCGACCGCCTCAACCACCTGCTCTTCCCCGGGCCGACCAAGGAGTACGAGGCGATCCGCTCGGCCTACGGCGACGTCTCGGTCCTCACCACGCCGCAGCTACCTGTACGGCATGCAGGCGGGGGAGGAGCTCGAGATCCTGCTCGAGCGCGGCGTCCGGCTGCTGGTCGGGCTGGAGGCCGTCGGCGAGCCGGACGAGCGCGGCATGCGCAGCGTCATGTTCACCCTCAACGGCCAGCTGCGTCCGCTGCAGGTGCGGGACAAGTCGGTCGACGTCGACATCGCGACGGCCGAGAAGGCCGACCCGGGCGTCCCCGGACACATCGCCGCGCCGTTCGCCGGGGCCGTCACGCCGGTGGTCCAGGAGGGCCAGGCCGTGCAGGCCGGCCAGACCGTCGCGACGGTCGAGGCGATGAAGATGGAGGCGGCCATCACCACCCCGGTGGCCGGCACCGTCACCCGGCTGGCGATCGGCGCCGTCCAGCAGCTCGAGGGCGGCGACCTGGTGCTCGTCGTCGGCTGACCAGCCCGTCGCATGGCAGGGTGGACGGCATGGACCTCACTCTGCTCGGGCACTCCTGCGTCCGCTTCGACTCCGGCGGCCGGCGGCTCGTCATCGACCCCGGTGCGTTCAGCGCGGCCGACGCCCTCGACGGCGCCGACGCCGTGCTGGTCACGCACGAGCACCCCGACCACGTCGTCCCGGACCGGCTGCGCGCGGCCCTCGCGGACCGCCCGGAGCTGCAGGTCTGGGCGCCGCAGCCCGTCGCGACCGCGCTGACCGCCGGCGACGACGCCCTCGCGTCCCGGGTGCACGTCGCGACCGCGGGCGACCACTTCGAGGCGGCCGGCTTCCCGGTCGACGTCGTCGGCGAGAAGCACGCGGTGATCCACCCCGAGCTCCCGCGCGCGGCGAACGTGGGCTACGTCGTCGACGGCGCCGTCCTGCACCCGGGCGACGCGCTCACCGTCCCCGACCGGGACATCGAGCTGCTCCTCGTGCCGATCGTGGCGCCGTGGGTCAAGGCGGGCGAGGTCATCGACTACGTGCGGGCCGTCGGCGCCCGGCGCGCGGTCCCGATCCACGACGCGATCCTCGCCGACAGCGGCCGGGCGCTCCTCGACGGGCTGCTCGGCGGTCGCGGTCCCGGGACCGGGGTCACCGAGTACGGGCGCGTGCCGGCGGGGGAGACCTTCTCGCTCTAGTCGCCGATGCGGAAGCGCTGCGCGATCTGCTCGCTGAGGACGTAGCGGTGCAGGGCGTCCGCCTCGCGCTGCGTCGTGCCGACGAGGCGGCAGCCGTAGCGGAAGCCGCGCGGTGCGTCCTCGCGGCGCAGCACCTCCGCCACGAGCGGCAGCTCGTCGAAGTCGGTGCGCAGCTGGAACCCGACGCGCTGCCCCTCGCGCAGCGGGACGCTGCAGTGGAGGCGCACACCGGTCGCGCTGAGGTCGATGATCGCCGCCTGGACCGGCGGGTCGAGGTCGCGCGCCTGGTCGTCGACGACCTCGTACTCGAGCGTCACGCGCAGGTCGGTCCCGACGCGCACGATCGCGCGCTGCTGGTAGGCCGAGAGCAGCGCGAGCTCGTCGAGCACGAGCTCGTCGTCCTCGTGCGAGCGGACGACGACGGCGTAGTCGCGCCGGCCCCGCACCTCCTCGAAGGTCCGGAGCACGACGTTCGCGCCCGGACCGGGCACGCTCTCGCCGCCGTCGGTGAGCCGGACGTCGAGCGACAGGCCGGTGTCGACGCTGATCACCCCGTGCGCGACCTCCTCGTCGTCGACCAGGACGGCGCAGGGACTACCTTCGAGCACGCGCTCTCCACCTTCTGAGAAATGATCGGGCGGACCGCGCCGCCGGCCGGTGCCGGCACGGCGCACGGCCCGGGGTCACCCCACCCTAGGTTCTCGGGACCGTCCAGTCACCGCCGGACGCCCCGCCCGGGGTGGAGATCACCCCATCGCCGGGCGGCCGGGCCGGCTGTGCGTGCCGCAGCCCGGGACGCTGGGGGAGGGGGGTCGTACCGTGGGCTCCACCCGCCGGTCACCACCGCCGGCGCGCACGAACCTCACGCCACGGAGGCCAGCATGTCCGAGCACCCCACGCACGACGACGTCCCGCACCTCGAGGCCGACGAGACGATCCCGCCCCGCCCGGAGGAGGAGATCGCCGACGTCGCCCGCGCCGAGCCCAGCACCGGCAGCGTCCCGGTCGTCGCGGACCCGGCGACCGGTCCCGGCGACCGCTGAGTCAGCGGGACCGAGCGGCGCGCACCAGCCGCACGGCACCCCACACGGCGACGGCCGCGCCGAGCGCGGCGACCAGCCAGTTGCCCCACAGCGGGTTGTCGCCCCGCAGCGGGTCCAGCTGGTAGCCGATCACGACGAGACCGATGACGATCGAGAGCGTCGGGGACCACCACCAGCGGTCCCGGAGCGCTGTGCCGGCGGTCGCGCCGGCGGTCGCGCCGGCGGGGGTGCCGGCGGTGCTGCCCGCCGGCACACGCGGCGTGCGCCTCGTGGCCTTGGCGCGGTCGGCGGCTGAGCGGGGAGCGGGGTCGCGATCGGTCATGCCCCACGATCCCACGCCGGCACCTAGGCTCCGGGCCCATGGGCATCGACTGCGACGTGGTGGTCATCGGTGCGGGCCTCGCCGGGCTGGAGTGCGCGCGGTCCCTGCACGAGCACGGCGTCGAGACGCTCGTGCTGGAGGCGTCCGACGCGGTCGGCGGCCGGGTCCGGACCGACCACGTCGACGGCTTCACGGTCGACCGTGGCTTCCAGGTGCTCAACCCCGCCTATCCGGCGGTCCGCGCCCGCGTCGACGTCGACGCGCTCGACCTGCGGCCGTTCCTGCCCGGGGTCGCGGTCCGGCGCGAGCGGGGACTGGTGCTCGTCGCGGACCCCCGCCGGGCACCGACGACCCTGCCCCGGACGCTGCGCAGCGGGTACCTCGCGCCGGCGGAGCTGCTCGCGCTGGCCCGGTGGGCGGCGCCCGCGCTCGGGCCGGTCCGCCGGCTCGTCGACCGTCCTGGCCCGTCCGGTGAGCCGTCCCGCGGCTCCGCCGCGACCCTCCCGGACACGACGCTCGCGCGGTCGCTCGACGAGGCCGGCGTCGACGGCCGGGTGCGGCGCGAGGTGCTCGAGCCGTTCCTCGCCGGCGTGCTGGGCGAGGCGGACGGGACGACGTCGGCCGCGTTCGTCCGGCTGCTCGTGCGCTCGTTCCTGCTCGGCACCCCCGGCGTCCCGGCGGCCGGCAGTGCGGCGCTGCCCGAGCAGCTCGCCCGGCAGGTGCCGCACGTCTCCCTCGGCGTGCGGGCCGACCGGGTCGAGCCCGTCCCGGGCGGGTACCGCGTCGCGACCGAGGGCGGGGCGGTCACGGCCCGCGCCGTGGTCGTCGCGACCGATGCCGCGGCGGCCGAGACGCTGCTCGGCGTCGTGGCGCCGCGCCTCAACGGGCTCGTGACGTGGTGGTACGCCACCGACGAGCCGCCCACCGCGGACCCGGTGGTCGTGGTGGACGGCCGCCGGCGCGGCCCGGTGGTGAACGCGGCGGTGATGACCGCCGCGGCGCCCACCTGGGCCCCGGCCGGGCAGCACCTCGTCCAGGTGACCTGCCTGCTGGGCCCCACCGCGCCGGACGAGGCGGACGTCCGACGGCAGGCGGGGGAGATGTTCGGCGTCTCCACGACGTCCTGGCGGGAGGTCGCGCGGCACGCCGTCCCCGGCGCCCTGCCGGCGCAGCCGCCGCCGCTCGAGGTCCGCCGCGGGGTCGATCTCGGCGACGGCCGGTTCGTGTGCGGGGACCACCGGGACACCGCCTCCGTGCAGGGCGCGATGGTGTCCGGGCGCCGGACGGCCGGCGCCGTCCGGCGGCACCTGACTCAGAACTCCGTGCGGCCGTACCCGAACACGTAGCGCGCCCCGGTCGCGTCGGCGTAGGCGTAGCCGTCCGGCTCGTCGGCGCCCGGGATGTCGGAGCGCTTGCCCAGCACCGCCGCCTCGTCGGCCGGCACGGTGAACGGCAGCCGGCCGGTGGGGGAGACCGCGCCGCGGACCAGGTCCACCAGCGCGTCGGTGAGCGCGCTGAACGTGCCGACGACGGCCGCGGCGCCGGGGGCGACCCGGTCCAGCAGCCACGGGTTGGCGAAGTCGACCGCGACGACCGACGGCAGCTGCGCCTCGAGCGCGAGCACGCGGTCGACGTCGATCCCGGTGTCGCCGTCCAGCGCGAGGGACAGCGCCGTGTCCGGTCGGTCGTTGAGCAGCGAGATCATCGGTCGCAGCCACAGCAGGGCGTGCGTCGCGTCCTCGGGCGACCCGACGACGGTGGTCCCGGATCCCTCCCCGAGCGCCTCGGACACCTCGACGGCGATCCGGGCGGTGGTGCCGGCCGGGTCGTCGCTCGTGAAGGCCTCGACGTAGAGGCGCACCGGGGCGTCGTCGTCGGCGGTGAGGGGGAGCAGGCCGCGATCGTTGCGGAGCAGGACGAGCGAGCGCCGGTGTGCACTGTCGGCGAGCGCCTGGATCTCGCGGTCCTCCGCGATCGCCTGCGCGGCGTCGGGGTCGACGTACGGGTTCTCGAACAGGCCGAGCCGGAACATCTCGTCCAGGAGGAGTCCGGCACTCCGGTCGAGGTCGGCCAGGGGCACCAGGCCCTGCGCGACGGCGTCGAGCAGAGGCTGGGGGTTGCCGTCACCCGCGAACGCGTTGACGCCGGCGTCGATCGCCTTGGCGAAGCGCTCGGGGCGGCTGAGCCCCTCCACGCCCCACGGCATCCCGGTCGAGATGCCGGTGTCGGAGTTCACGTAGCCGGTGAAGCCCATCTCGCCGCGCAGGACGTCGGTGATGAGGTGCTTGTCGTAGGCGAAGCCGAGCTCCTCGAACGCGCGCCCGCCCCGCAGCTGGGGGGCGGACATCGCATTCGTCGTCATCGCGTAGTACGGCATGACCGACGTCGTCCCGGCGTCGATCGCGGCCTGGAACACCGGCAGGTGATAGCGGTACAGGCTGCCCTCGGTCGGGTACGGCTGGAACCGACCGTGCTCGAAGTGCGGGTCGTGGCCGCGGTCACGCGGACCCCCGCCGGGGAAGTGCTTGGTGGTCAGAGACACCGATCGGGTCCCGAGCCCCGCTCCCTGGAACCCGCGGGTCACGGCGGCGATCATCCGCGCGGCGAGCTCCGCGTTCTCACCGAACGTCCCGTTCGCACGCGACCAGCGCGGCTCGGTGACGATGTCCGCCATGTACATGTAGCCCTTGGTGAGCCCGGCGGCGCGCCACTGCCGGGCGGCCAGGCGACCGAACTCCTCGACGAGGTCCGCGTCCTGGGTCGCGGCCAGGCCGAGCTCCCCGGGCCACCGGGACATCTGGTCGGTCGCCTCGGCGATGCCGAACAGCTTCTGGGTCGAGACGTGGTTGCGCGGGTTGCTCACGAGCACGGCCGGGATGCCCAGGGGAGTGGACTCGGCGAGCTCCTGCAGGGCGTTCGTCCAGGTCGCGAGCGCGTGCGAGGTCGGGTTGTCCCGGACGATGAGGTACCGCAGGCCGAGCTCGGCGATGGCCCGGTGGGACCCGGCGTGGTCGAGCACCGGCGGGTCGAAGTGCCGCGTCGAGGAGCTCTCGTCGGCCCAGAAGTTCGTGTCGGACCACTTCTCGTGCGTGTTCAGCAGGCCTTGCTCGGGGTCGCCGATGATCGTCGAGTCGCCCATGTAGTGCGAGGTGATCAGCAGCAGGCCGACCTTCTCCTCGACCGACATCCGGGACAGCAGGTCCGCGACCCGCTCGGCGACGGGCAGCCGCCAGTCCTCGTAGGGGTCGAGCCGGCCGTTGCCGTTGAGGTCCTTGAACTCGAGGCCGTCCACCCGCAGGATCCGGCTGGTACGCGCGCCGAGGGTCGGCGGGGTGAGGGCGAGCTCTGTCACGGGGAGGTCCTCCGGGATGGCCCGAGTCGGCGTCGGCGTCGATCTCGGGTGGCGGTCGCTGTGGGCTGAGGTGGATCACTCTCATGAGCGCGCGAGCGCCGATGCAAGCGGTTGCCGTGTGTTGCCGGTGGGGTGTCGCGTGCTCGACGGGCCCCGGGGAGGACGGGCGGACGCCGGGCCACCACCCGATCGGGGGACCGGGGCTCCCGGCGCCGGACACAGGATGTCCGAATCGTCCCTTTCGTCCATCATCTGCGGCATGTCGCCCCTGAAGAGAGCGCTCATCCCGCGCGACCGGACGGCCGCCGCCCGCACGATGGTCCTCGTCGCCGTGATCGGTCTCGCGGCCAACGTCGCGTGGGAGCTGTACGCGATGGCGAGTCGGATGCCGTCGAGCAGCCCGACGTCCGCCGCGGCGACCGTGGGGGCGTGCCTCGTCCTCGTCGTGCTGGCATTGGCCTGCCGACGCGTGCCGGAGCGCGTCCCGCCGCTGCTGTACGCCGTCCTGCCGCCGATCGGCGTGGGGCTCCAGGTCGGCATCTGCCTCGTGAACCGGGACGCCACGGCGGCCGGACAGGTCGGCTTCGTGTATCCGGTCGTGTTCGCCGCGGCGCACTTCCGCCCGCCGTTCGCCTGGACCGCGGCGGCGACAGCGCTGCTCGGTGACGCCGTCGTCGCGCTCACCCTGCTGCCGGTGCGCCAGGCGGTGAGCGACCTCATCGTCATGAGCGCCGCGCTGGGCATGCTCACCGTCGTGCTCGTGACCGCCGGGACGTACCAGGACCGCCTCGTGGCCCGGCTCAACGCCCTCGCCACCGCGGACCCGCTCACGGGGCTCGCCACCCGGCGGGAGCTGGCCGACGTGGCGGAGCGACTGCTGGCGGGCCGGACGGCGCCCGGCCAGCGGCCCGAGCGGCGGACCGGGGGACCGGTGGCCACCGTCGCGCTCGTCGTGATCGACGTCGACCGCTTCAAGGTCCTCAACGACACGCACGGGCACCCGGTCGGCGACGCCGCGCTCGTCCACGTCGCGCAGCTGGTCCGGGCCGCGGTGCGACCCTCGGACACGGTGGCCCGGCTCGGCGGCGACGAGCTCGCCGTCCTGCTGCCGGGGTCCCTGGACGACGCGCTCGCGCGGGCGCACGCCGTCCGCGACGCGGTCCGGCGGCACCCGCTGCGGGTCGACGACGCCGAGGTCGGGATGACCGTGAGCGTGGGTGTGGCCCATGCCCGGGTCGGGGAGGTGGACTTCACCGACCTCTACTCGGCGGCCGACGCCGCCCTGTACCGGGCGAAGCTCGGCGGACGGGACGCCGTCGTGGCCGCGCCGGTCTGAGGGTCCGGATCCGGCGCCGGCGTGTGGGTGGCCCGGCCTAGCGCGGGAGGTCACCGGGGACGCACCCGAGCGAGGAGCCGTCATGGGTCGCGGGGGCGCAGACCGACGAGTGCGTGCGCTCGACGATCCCCGGAGCGTTCACGCGCGGGTACGACGTGACGCTCGTGAGCGATGCGCACACGACCGAGGACCTCACGGCCTACGGTGCGCCGACGCCGGAGCAGGTCATCGCGCACACGAACCTGTACTGGTCGGTCCAGACGGCGCCGGGGCGCACGGCCGGTGTCGCGTCGACGGAGGAGTGAGGCTCGCCTGATCGGTGCCGGGGAGGGGCGCGAGACCGGCCCCCGGAGAGTCGGAATGTCATAATGCACATTATCGGCAAAGGCCCGGGTGGGGGCGCGCCGCTCGATCAGGTGCGTCACGTAGGAGTCAGGTCCGCGACCTGCTCACCGGGCCAGTCGGCGGCCTCCTCCACTACGCCGCACCGGTGGAGAGTCGAGCAGCAGGCGATCGGCCAGCCACATGACGCTGGCGACCATCCGCCATCCGGATCTGATGTCCGGATGGGAGGCAACCGCTTGCTGTCTCCCGGGGCCGGGCGGTGCGAGCGGGGAAGGCACCACCTTGACGCCCGACCTGCATGCGAGCAAGGTGCTGCCATCAGCACCGGTCAGATGTTCTGAACGGAACCTGCGCATGGATCACGCCGCACCGCACCCGGGATCAACGTGGCGTCGCGCGCACCGGCGAGCCGGCGTCAGAACCCTTCTCGTGGGCCTCGCGCTGGCAGCAGCGAGCGTCGTCCTGACCGTACGGGTCGTCTACCCGACGGGCCTCGGGGTGATGCTGGGGTTGGTGCTGCTCTACATGGCTGCGCTGTACCTGATCGCCATCGGTGCTCTGCGGCTGCGGACTGGCGCCGACGGCGCTGGTGACCAGGGCCCGACCGCGCTCGCGTTGAAGTGCCTGGTCGTGGACCACCGGTTCGTGCGCGTCCCCGCGCGGGTGGACGCTCCCGAGCTCTGGCGGTGCCGCCGGTGCGGCAAGCGCCGGTACACGGAGCCGGTCTCTGCCGGGGAGACCATCGGGGCCACGCGTGTCGATCAGCTGTGGATCCGGCGCGGCGACGAGTAGGGCCCCGTCGCCCGGGCCGTGCCGATGACCAGGCGTGCCGATGACCGGCCGTGCCGGCTACCGGCCACGCAGGCCGATCGCGTTGCCGTCGGCGTCCGCGAGCACGCAGACCCGGGCCTCCGGCCCGACCTGCCGCGGTGCGTCGCGCTCGGTCGCCCCAGCCGCGAGGAGCATGGCGCGGGCCGCGTCGAGGTCCTCGACGTCGGCGTAGGTCACCGGTCCCCCGGACACGTCGCCCGGCGCCAGGGCGACCTCGAAGCCGTCGGCGGCGTACCCCACGTAGTAGGGCTGGTCGGTGTGCGGTGCGCCGAGCAGTGCGGTGTAGATCGCCTTGGCGGCGTCCAGGTCGGACACCGGGATCACCAGGCTGCGGAACGTGGGGCTCATGGTCGTCTCCTTCGGTGGCGGGTGGGTGCGAGAACGATCGGCCGGGGGTCAGGCGACGTACGTCGCGAGGTGCTCCGCGGTGAGGGTCGAGCGGGCGGCGACCAGCTCGGCGGGGGTGCCCTCGAAGACGATGCGGCCGCCGTCGTGCCCGGCGCCGGGCCCGAGGTCGATGATCCAGTCGGCGTGCGCCATGACCGCCTGGTGGTGCTCGACGACGATCACCGACTTGCCCGTGTCCACCAGCCGGTCCAGCAGGCCGAGGAGACCCTCGACGTCGGCCAGGTGCAGGCCGCTCGTCGGCTCGTCGAGGATGTAGACGCCGCCCTTCTCGCCGAGGTGGGTGGCGAGCTTGAGTCGCTGGCGCTCGCCGCCGGACAGCGTCGTGAGCGGCTGCCCGATCGTGAGGTAGCCCAGACCGACGTCCAGCGAGGCGGGTGAGCACCGCGTGCGCCGCCGGGGTGCGCGCCTCCCCCGCGCCGAAGAACGCCTCGGCCTCGGCCACCGACATCGCGAGCACCTCGCTGATGTCCCGGCCCCCGAGGTGGTACTCGAGCACGGCGGCGTCGAAGCGCTTGCCGCCGCACTCCTCGCAGGTGGTCGCGACGCCGGCCATCATCCCCAGGTCGGTGTAGACGACGCCGGCCCCGTTGCACGTCGGGCAGGCCCCCTCGGAGTTGGCGCTGAACAGCGCCGGCTTGACGCCGTTGGCCTTCGCGAACGCCTTCCGGATCGGCTCCAAGAGGCCGGTGTAGGTCGCGGGGTTGCTCCGCCGGGAGCCGCGGATGGCGCCCTGGTCGATGGCCACGACGCCGTCCCGCCCGGCGACCGAGCCGTGGATGAGCGAGCTCTTGCCCGACCCGGCCACCCCGGTGACGACGACCAGGACGCCGAGCGGGATGTCGACGTCGACGTCCCGCAGGTTGTGCGAGCTCGCGCCACGAACCTCGAGCGCACCGGTCGCGGTCCGCACCGACGGCTTGAGCGAGGCGCGGTCGTCGAGGTGCCGCCCGGTGAGCGTGCCGCTCGCCCGCAGCCCGGCGAGGCTGCCCTCGTAGACCACCTCGCCGCCCGCGGACCCGGCGCCCGGTCCGAGGTCGACGACGTGGTCCGCGATCTCGATCGCCTCGGGCTTGTGCTCGACCACGAGCACCGTGTTGCCCTTGTCCCGCAGCTCGAGCAGCAGGCGGTTCATCCGCTGGATGTCGTGCGGGTGCAGGCCCACGGTCGGCTCGTCGAAGACGTAGGTCACGTCGGTCAGCGACGACCCGAGGTGCCGGATCATCTTCGTGCGCTGCGACTCCCCACCGGACAGCGTGCCGGACGGACGGTCGAGGCTCAGGTAGCCCAGGCCGATCGAGACGAAGGAGTCGAGGGTGTGCCCGAGCGACGCCAGCAGCGGCGCCACCGACGGCCGGTCCAGCCCTCGAACCCAGGTGGCGAGGTCGCTGATCTGCATCGCGCACGCGTCGGCGATGTTCAGGCCCTCGATCCGCGAGGACCGCGCGGCCTCGCTCAGCCGGGTGCCGTCGCAGTCGGGGCAGGTCGTGAAGGTCACCGCGCGCTCGACGAAGGCCCGGATGTGCGGCTGCATCGCCTCGACGTCCTTGGCCAGGTACGACTTCGTGATGCTCGGGATGAGCCCCGAGTAGGTCAGGTTGATCCCGTCGATCTTGATCTTGGTCGGCTCCTTGTGGAGCAGGTCGTGCAACTCCTTCTTCGTGTACCTCCCGATGGGCTTGTCCGGGTCGAAGAACCCGCAGCCGCGGAAGATGCGGCCGTACCAGCCGTCCATCGTGTAGCCGGGGATCGTCAGGGCGCCCTCGTTGAGCGACTTGCTCGCGTCGTACAGCGCGGTCAGGTCGAAGTCCTGGACGGCGCCCCGGCCCTCGCAGCGCGGGCACATGCCGCCGGTGATGCTGAAGCTGCGCCGCTCCTTCGTCGTGGTGCCACCGCGCTCGATGGTGACCGCGCCGGCGCCGCTGATCGAGGCGACGTTGAAGGAGAACGCCTGCGGCGAGCCGATGTGTGGCTCCCCCAGCCGGCTGAACAGGATGCGCAGCATCGCGTTCGCGTCGGTCGCGGTGCCGACGGTCGAGCGCGGGTTGGCGCCCATGCGCTCCTGGTCGACGATGATCGCCGTCGTCAGGCCGTCCAGGACGTCGACCTCGGGCCGCGCCAGGGTCGGCATGAAGCCCTGGACGAACGCGCTGTAGGTCTCGTTGATCAGCCGCTGCGACTCCGCCGCGATCGTGCCGAACACCAGGGAGCTCTTGCCCGACCCCGAGACGCCGGTGAACACCGTCAGCCGGCGCTTGGGGAGCGCGAGGCTGATGTCCTTGAGGTTGTTCACGCGTGCGCCCTGCACCCGGATGAGGTCGTGGCTGTCGGCGGCGTGCTGCCCCGGCGCCGACGCGTCGGTGTCCGTGGTCGCGGTGGTGGTCGTCGTCATGGTGTCTCCCTCGAGCGGCGGGGCAGAGCGGCGTGCTGGGCGGCGGGCCGGCAGCGGGCCGGTCGGCGGGCGCGCGGGCGATCGATGAGCGCGGCGGACGGGTCGTCGATACGGGGCCGGACGGTCATGCTCGGTCGGCGGGGACCGGGGTCCCCCGGTGCCGGACCGGCCGGGTCACCACCTTGACCACGCACGACGGCATCCCCGCCGTCGCGCGGGTCGCCTCCCGCCGGTACACGCTCGGCGGCACCCCGACCAGCTCGGTGAAACGCGTGCTGAACGTGCCCAGTGACGAGCATCCGACCGTGAAGCAGACCTCGGTGACGCTCAGGTCACCCCGGCGCAGCAGCGCCATCGCGCGCTCGATGCGACGCGTCATGAGGTAGCCGTACGGTGACTCGCCGTACGCGCGCTTGAACTCGCGGCTGAGGTGCCCGGCGGACATGCTCACGCCGCGCGCGAGCGCCTCGACGTCGAGCGGTCGCGCGTGCTCCCGGTCGATCCGGTCCCGGACCCGGCGCAGGCGGGCGAGGTCGAGCAGCTTCTGCTCGTCGGCAGGTGTGCTGGTCACCTGCGTGATCGTGCCACGTCGCGCCGGTGTTGCCGAGAGCCTGGCGTGCCCCGTCCGGCCCGCCCGCCGGGCGGTCCGTGTCTGCTCGCACACGTCGCTCAGCCGACCTGCTGGATCCGGATCATGTTGCCCGCGGGGTCCCGGACGGCGCAGTCCCGGACGCCGTACGGCTGGTCCGTCGGCTCCTGGACGACCTCGACCCCGAGGGTCGCCAGCCGCTCGAACATCCCGTCGAGGTCCCGGCTCGCCAGGTTGACGCCGAAGTAGCTGCCCTTGGCCATGAGCTCGAGGATCGTGCGGCGCTCGTCGTCGGTGATCCCCGGGCCGGCGGCCGGCGGGTGCAGGACGATCGAGGTGTCGGGCTGGCCGGCCGGGCCGACGGTGATCCAGCGCATCCCGCCGTAGCCGACGTCGTTGCGGACCTCGAAGCCGAGGGTGTCGCGGTAGAACGCCAGGGACGCGTCCGGGTCGTCGTGCGGGAGGAAGCTCGAGTGGATGGTGATGTCCATGCCGGTCACGCTAGGCGGGGCCGTCCGGCGCGCGCTTCTCGATTCCTGACCGGTTCGGGGTCCGTCACGGCGGGCGACGTCCCGCGCGGCGCTGCGGGCGAGCACCGGGGTCCTCACCCGTGCCCACCCTGGGGCAGGATCGACCCATGACCACTCCCCCTGCCTCCGTCCCGCCCGACGCCGCCGAGCCGGTCGCCGGCGTCATCGCGCGGATCGAGGCGCAGGAGCGCGAGCTGGTGTTCACCCGGTTCGACAACGACGACGCCTGGCGGCTGGGCTGCCTGCTGGTGGAGCTGGCGCGCGAGCGCGACCTCGCGGTGACGATCGACGTCCGCCGCGGCCCGCAGCAGCTCTTCCACGCGGCTCTGCCGGGCACGACGCCGGACAACGACAGCTGGGTCGAGCGCAAGGTGCGCGTGGTGGAGCGGTTCGGGGCGTCGTCGTACCTCGTGGGGCTGCGGGCCCGGGCCAAGGGCATCACCTTCGCCGCGATGCACGACCTGCCGCTGCAGGAGTACGCGGCGCACGGCGGGTGCTTCCCGGTGCGGATCCGTGACGTCGGCGTGGTCGGGACCGTGACCGTCTCCGGGCTGCCGCAGGCCGACGACCACGCCCTGGTCGTCGAGGCGATCCGGGCGTTCCTGGACTGACGGCGCCCGTCAGCCCGCGGCCCCGAATCTCGATCCGCGCGGCGCCGTGCTGGTCGGATCGCCCTCCCGGCCGCACCTGCGGCACGTACGGAACCGGCCGCCGTCATCGGTGGTGCGGGTGGTCCAGGAGTGCTTGAGGTTGAGGGCGCACAGCAGCGGCCTGCGCGTCCTGGGTGACTGCTTGTTGCGTCCGGTGGGGACGCTCACAGCGAACCGAAGCCGGGCGGGAGGGTGCCGGTCGGGTTGTTCTCGCGGCCGCACCTGCGGCACACGCGGTACCGGTGACCGTCGTCCGAGCTGCGGATGACCCACGCGTGCTTGAGGTTGAGGGCGCACAGCAACGGCCTGCGCATGGTCGGGGTGGTCATGACGTCCCCTGAGGACGGGCGCACCGGTGAGGTGAGGGCGGTGCGGAGTGCCCAGGTGCGCGACAGCACCCCGCAGGTGTCGGCGGCCTGGCGGGGCCGCCGGAGGTCGTACAGCTCGGACAGGAACTCCTGCCGGTAGCGGTCCCGGGCGGGACCCGCCGGCAGGGCCCCGCTTGCGAGGTGCACGGCGGCGACGGCCCACCGCGCGGGTACGGCGGGGGCGTGGGCGCCGAGGGGCGGGTGCGTCGTCATGGCTGGTCCCGGACCGGGAGCGGACGGAAGCGGTGCGCCCGGCCGCGGTACGCGCCGGCGAGCGCGACCCGGACCTGCTCGACGGCGCTCGGGGTCAGGCGGTAGTACCGGCGCGCCGGGCGGCCCTCCTGTCGCGGGTCGATCTCCTCCCACCGCGACTCCAGCCACCCGGTGTTCTCCAGCCGGACCAGGATCGGGTGCACCGTCCCGCTCGGGAGGCCGGCGATGTCGCCGATCTGCAGGCCGTACAGCTCCTGCGTCGGGTCCTCCAGGAGGGTGCGCAGGACGAGCTGCGTCGAGAGGGTCATGCGCGGCGAGCCGCTCCGGCTGTCCACCCTCCGACGGTAGCGCGACCCTAGGTAGAGATCAATGGAGGGGGTCGGCGGACGGTGCGCGGTCCCACGGTGACGAGCCCGGCCGACGTCACACCGCCACCCCGGGACACTGTCGGTGGCACCGGCGAGACTGTCGGCGTGCGCACCGTCGGGGTCGAGGAAGAGTTCATGCTCGTGTCGCCGGACGGCACCCTCCGCGCCGTCGCCCCCGCCGCGCTCGCGTACGCCCGAAGGCACGAGCCGGCGGCCGTGTCCGAGAAGCCCGGCGGCCATCTGGAGAAGGAGCTCAAGAAGGAGCAGATCGAGACGTCGACCCACCCCTGCGAGCGACTGGACGACCTCGCCGCCGAGCTGCGTCGCGGCCGACTGGCGGCCGATGCGTCCGCGCGCGCCGCGGGTGCCCGGGTCGCCGCGGTGGCGACCGCGCCCGACGCCGGCCGGTCGGAGGTCGTCGACGACCCCCGGGCGCTGCGGATGTACGAGGCGTTCGGCCCGCTCGTCGACGAGCAGCTGACGTGCGGCTGCCACGTGCACGTCGAGGTGGCCGACGACGACGAGGGGGTCGCGGTCATCGACCACCTGCGGCCCTGGACGGCCGTGCTCCTGGCGTTGAGCACGAACTCGCCTTTCTGGGGTGGCGGCGACACCGGCTACGCCAGCTTCCGCACCCAGATCTGGTACCGCTGGCCGACCGCCGGCCCGACGGCGCCCTTCGGGGACGCGGCCACCTACCGCCGGGTCGTCGACGGCCTCGTCGGCAGCGGCACGATCCTGGACCCCGGGATGGTCTACTTCGACGCGCGACTGTCCGCCCGGTACCCGACCGTCGAGGTCCGGGTGGCCGACGTCTGCCTCGACGCGGAGGACGCCGTCCTGCAGGCCGCGCTCGTGCGGGCCCTCGCCGAGACCGCCGTCGCCGCTGCCGGAGGGGCCGACGGCACGCGGGACCCTGGCCCCCACCCGCGGGCGGAGCTGCTGCGGGTGGCGGCCTGGCGCGCGGCGCGGACCGGCCTGACCGCCGACCTCGTGCACCCGCTGACCGGGGCCCCTGCGCCGGCCGCCGCCGTGGTCCGTGCCCTGCTCGAGCACGTCTCCCCCGCGCTCCGGGCGGTCGGCGACCTCGAGCGGGTCACGGCGCGGCTGGACCATCTGGTTGCGCAGGGCACCGGCGCCCAGGTCCAGCGGCGCTGGCGCGAGCGCGGCGCCGACGACGGCACGCTCCTCGCCCTCGCCGCCGAGAGGACCCTCGCATGAGCGCGACCCGCACCCCGGTCCCGCAGGGCGGCGCACCGTCGCCGACCGACGCACCGGCGACGACGGTCGCGGCCTCGCCCGCGCTGCTGCGCCGCATCGGGGCGTTGCTGACCCCCTACCGTGGGTCGCTCGTGCTCGTCGCGGTCGCCATCCTCGTCAGCTCGCTGCTGGGCGTCGTCACGCCTTTCCTCACCCAGCGCGTGTTCGACGACGCCCTGTTCCCCACCGACGGCTCGGGTGTCGACCTGCGGCTGCTGCTCGGGCTCACCTCGGCGATGATCGCGCTCCCGCTGCTGAGCTCGGCGATCGGCGTCGGCCAGACCTACCTCACGACCAAGGTCGGCAACCTCGCGATGGCGGAGCTGCGGGGCCGGCTGTTCGAGCACCTCGAGCGCATGGAGCTCGCGTTCTTCACTGCGACGAAGACCGGGTCGATCCAGTCGCGGCTCGCCAACGACGTCGGTGGGGTGCGGTCCGTCCTGACGACGACGGCGTCGTCCATCCTCTCGAACCTCGTCACGGTGATCGCCTCGCTGGTCGCGATGCTCCTGCTCAGCTGGCAGCTGACGATCGTCGCGATCGCGCTCATGCCCCTGTTCGTCGTGCTGCAGCGGCGGGTCGGCGCGCGGCGCCAGCGACTCGCGCGCGCGACGCAGGAGTCGTTGTCCGACATGACGGCGATCACCGAGGAGGCGCTCAGCGTCTCCGGCGTGATGCTGGCCAAGATCTTCAACCGGGCCGACGCCGAGGTCGCGCGGTACCGGGTCGAGAACGAGCGGCAGGTCGACCTGCAGGTCCGGCAGGCGATGGCCGGTCAGGGCTTCTTCGGCGTGGTCAGCGCGTTCATGGCCATCACCCCCGCGCTGGTCTACCTGCTCGCCGGGTACATGCTGACCGGCGGTGCGGGCGGCGCCGTCCTCTCGGCCGGGACGCTCGTCGCGTTCTCCACGCTGCAGAGCCGCCTCATGATGCCGATGGTGTCGCTCATGCGGGTCGCCCTCGACGTGCAGACCTCGCTCGCCCTCTTCCGGCGCATCTTCGAGTACCTGGACCTGCGACCGGCGATCGCGGACCGGCCCGACGCCGAGGTGCTCGACCCGGCCACGACCCGCGGTCGGGTGCAGCTCGAGGGCGTCTGGTTCGCCTATCCCCCTCCCCCGCGGCTCACCGCTCCCCCGCCCGCTCCCCGCGGCAGCCGGGGCGGCGGCGGTGGGGGTGGCGGCGGCATGGGCATGGCGTGGGGTGCGTTCGGGCTGCCGCCGTCCGGGCCGGGCAAGCCGCCGGTCGCGACGGCCGCGCCGGGGCTCGCGGTGCCCGCCGTCGGCCCCGGGGACGCCGTGCCGGGTCCGCTCCCGACGGACCCGCAGGCGACCGGCGCGCTCGCGACGGGCCCGCTCGCGACGGGCCCGCCCGCGACGACGGAGGTCACCGGCGGCGCGGACGGCGCGCCGGACGGCGGCTCGGGCACCGGCGCCGACAGCCCCTCCCGCCGCCGGCCGTGGGCGGTCCGCGACGTGTCGCTGGTCGTCGAGCCCGGTCAGCTCGCGGCGTTCGTCGGCCCGTCCGGCGCCGGCAAGACGACCCTCAGCTACCTCGTGCCGCGGCTGTACGAGGTGGACCGGGGGGCGGTGCGGATCGACGGTCGAGACGTCCGCGACCTCACGCTCGGCTCCCTGGCCGACGTCGTCGGCATGGTCACCCAGGACCCGTACCTGTTCCACGCGACGATCGCCGACAACCTGCGGTACGCCCGTCCGGACGCGACCGACGAGCACCTCGCCGAGGCGTGCCGGGCGGCCAACATCCACGACCGGATCGTCTCGTTCCCGGACGGGTACGCCACCACCGTCGGCGAGCGGGGCTACCGCCTGTCGGGCGGGGAGAAGCAGCGGCTGGCGATCGCCCGCGTGCTGCTCAAGGACCCGCGGGTGCTCATCCTCGACGAGGCGACGTCGGCCCTGGACTCCGCCTCGGAGCGCCTGGTGCAGGAGGCGCTGGCGACCGCGATGTCCCGCCGGACGACCCTGGCCATCGCCCACCGGCTCTCGACGATCCGGCACGCGGACGTCATCTTCGTCGTCGACGACGGCCGGGTGGTCGAGCGCGGCACGCACGAGGAGCTCGTCGCGTCCCCGGACGGGCTCTACGCGCGGCTGTACGCCGAGCAGTTCGGCGGTGGACGGGTGGAGGCGCGCTTCGCCGACGGCGTGATGTTCACCGACGGCGTCGTCCTGGCGCAGCCCACCGGCGCCGCCGGCTGAGCGACCGGCCGACCGGGCCGGTGCCTGCCCCGCGAACCCACCGGGCCCGGACGGGTCACTGGGGTCCGGGCGCCGCCTCGTCGAGGGCCGCGAGCTGCTCGAGGTCCGGCTGCCATGCCGCGGCGGCGACGTTCGCGGCGACCTGCTCGGCGCGGCTCGCCCCGGCGATCACCGACGCGACCGCCGGCTGGGCGGCGAGGCCCCCGATCGCGAGCGTGAGCAGGTCGATCCCCCACCGTCGGGCCAGGGCGTCGAGCGCCTCGATGCGGTCGAAGTCGGCCGCGGCGAACCGCTCCGGGCGCATCGCCAGACGCGATCCTGGTGGCGGCTGCTCGCCGCGCCGGTACTTGCCGGTGAGCAGCCCGGACGCCAGCGGGAAGTACGGCAGCACGCCGGCGCCGACCCGCTCGGCGGCGGGGACGACCTCGCGCTCGATGCCCCGTTCGAGCAGCGAGTAGTGGTCCTGCACCGAGATGAAGGGAGTCAGGCGCTCGGTGCGGGCGGTCCAGTCCGCGTCCACGACCTGCCAGGCCGCGAAGTTCGACGACCCGACGTCGAGCACCTTGCCCTCGACGACGAGCTCGTGGAGCGCGCCCAGCGTCTCGGCGATCGGCGTCGCGGGGTCCGGGCGGTGCATCTGGTAGAGGTCGATGCGGTCGGTGCGGAGCCGGCGCAGCGACCCCTCGACGGCGCGCCGGATGTACCGCCGCGACCCGCGCGCCCCGTGGTCGCGGCCGTTGAGGCCGCGTGTGTCGGCGCCGAACTTCGTCGCCACGACGACGTCGTCGCGGCGCCCCTCGAGCGCGGACCCGAGCAGCTCCTCGCTCTCGCCTGGCCGACTGCCGTAGATGTCGGCAGTATCGAGGAGGGTGATCCCGGCGTCGAGCGCCGCTGAGACCACTCCCGGGACATCGTCGGGAGAGGTCGAGACCCCGAAGGCGTTGCACCCCAGGCCCACGGTGGAGACCACCAGGCCGGACGTGCCCAGTCGGCGGTAGGACCCGCGAGAGGACATGGAGGAAGTCATCACCGAGCAACCCTGACACAGGCGCCCGGGCGGGTGTTCACCGGACCTTCACGTCCGGGCGGAACACGGGGGCCCCCGGCACCGTTGACCACATCGGTAGAGCACGAGTCGAGACGGCACCACGGAGGCTGAACATGGCGAACCGGTCCTTGCGCGGGATGCGCATCGGTTCCAACAGCATGGAGACGGAGGAGGGCGTCGAGTTCGCCCCCCGCGTCCTTGCCCACTACGACGGGCCCAACGGCGTCAGCGTCACGGTGCCCTTCTCGGTCGAGGCGGAGATCCCGCTCGTCTGGGAGATCCCGGGCGGCGGTGAGGCGCTGCTCCGCGGCGCCGAGCGGCCCGAGGCCAAGGCCGGCAAGCCGCCGCGCACGCACTGGGACATGCTCCTCGAGCGTCGCACGATCAAGGAGCTCGAGGTGCTGCTCGAGGAGCGCCTGGAGCTGCTGCGGGCCGGGAAGCTGCGCCGCAGCGCCTGAGAGATCACCGACGTCACGCACGTCGCACGCCTGACACAGCAAGCAGCCGGTGCATCGCACCGGCTGCTTGCTGCATCCGGCGCCGGACCGCCCACTGGGTGACTCGCACCAGCGCCTCGCCGACGATGGCGCGGCTCATCTTCGACTCCCCCTGCACCCGCTCGACGAACGTGATCGGCACCTCGGCGACGCGGAAGCCGCTCGCGACGGCCCGCCGCGCCATGTCGACCTGGAAGCAGTACCCCTGCGACGAGACGGCGGCCATCCCGACCGCGTCCAGGACCGGGGCCCGGTAGGCGCGGAAGCCGCCGGTCGAGTCGCGCAGCGGCAGCCCGAGCACGACCCGCGTGTAGGTGTTGCCCACCCGCGAGAGCACCTCGCGGTGCCGCGGCCAGTTCAGCACCCGCCCGCCGGCGACCCAGCGCGACCCCAGCACCACGTCGGCGCGGTCGAGCGCCTCGAGCAGCACCGGCAGGTCGACCGCACGGTGCGAGCCGTCCGCGTCCATCTCCACGACGACGTCGTACCCGCGCTCGCGCGCCCAGGCGAACCCCGCGACGTACGCCGTGCCGAGCCCGAGCTTCCCGGTGCGGTGCAGCACGTGCACCGACGGGTCGGCGGCGGCGAGCGCGTCGGCGACGTCGCCGGTGCCGTCCGGGCTGGCGTCGTCGACCACGAGCACGTCCGCCTCCGGGACGGTCGTCCGCAGGTCGGCCAGCGTGGTGGGCAGGGCGTCGCGCTCGTCGTAGGTCGGCATGATCACGAGCGTCCGGCTCACGTGAGCCGCTCCTCGCGGTCGGCGCGACGCACCCGAGCGGCACCGACCATCCCGGCGAGCACCACGACGACGCCGAGCGCGTCCACCGCCCACGCCGGCCAGCCGCCCATCGCTGCGGCGGGCGTGAGCGACGTCCGCAGCGGCAGCTCCTCGACGATCCCCGCGGCGGTGAACAGGCCGGTGCGGTGGCTGGCGACGCCGTTGGGCGCGATCACCGCGCTGACCCCCACCGTCGAGATCTGGACCGTCGCCCGCCCGAGCTCGATGGCGCGGATCGTCGACATCGCCAGCTGCTGGGTCGACTCGTCGGTGAAGCCGAACGACGCGTTGTTGGTCTGCACGACGAGGATCTCCCCGCCGGCGCGGACGGCGTCGCGCACGAGGGTGTCGTAGGCGATCTCGAAGCAGATGACGTCCCCGATCGGGACGGTGCGGCCGAGCCGCTCGGACTCCAGCGGCACGACGCCGACCTCGGTCCCCGCGATCATGTCGTTGCGGACCAGGTCGATCGCCGAGGAGAACGGCCGCAGCACCTCGCGCAGCGGGATGTACTCACCGAACGGCGCCGGGTGCTGCTTGCGGTAGATCGCCGTCGCGCCGACCCCCGGCTCCCACATGACCGCGGTGTTGTACCGGCCGCCGGTCTCGGGGTACTCGATCGTCCCGACGAGGATCGGCGCGTCCACGGCGCGTGCGGCGTCGTCGATCTCGTCGGCGGCGTCGTCGTCCACCTGGGGGTCGACGTCCGAGCCGTTCTCCGGCCACACGACGAGGTCCAGCTCCCCCGGCTCGACCTGGGAGAGCAGCGCCTCGGTCCCGGTCGCGTGGTTGTGCAGCACCTCGCGCTGCTGGGCGAAGGCGTCCTGCCCGGGGGTCGGCACGTTCCCCTGGACGGCGCCGACCCGCAGCGTCCCGACCTCGGCCCGGGTGTCGAGCGGCACGAGCAGTCCGGCGCCCAGGACGACGGCGGCAGTGGCGGTCGCCACGAGGGTGCGGCCCACGCGCAGCCGGCGGGCGCAGAGGATGCGCGACGGCGAGCAGCGCGCCGATCAGGGCGGCGGCGCCGGAGACGAGTGGGGCACCGCCGAGCCACGCGAGCCGGCCCAGGGGCGACTCGGCGTGCGCGAAGGCGAGGCGCCCCCACGGGAAGCCACCGAACGGCCACGACGACCGGAGCTCCTCGACGGCGACCCACACGATCGTGAAGACGACCGCCTGCAGGCCCGGGCTGCGCCAGGTCCCCACCCCCCGTCGGGCCCAGGTCCAGGCGGCACCGAACACCGCCATCAGCACGGCCTCCAGCACCGCCAGCGCGACCCACGGCACCCGGCCGACGGCGTAGTCGGCCCACACGACGTGCGGGAGGAAGAAGGCCAGCCCCCAGGCGAACGCCACCAGGGTGTTCCACCGGGCGCTGTCCCGGCGCAGGGCGAGGAACAGCAGCGCGATGCCGAGGAACGTCGCTCCCCACCAGCCGCGACCCGGGAAGCCGGCCTCGGTGACCAGGCCGGACACGACGCCGAGTGCAAGCACCCCCCAGCGGTGGGGTTCGGGGCGGCGCGGCACGGAAGAAGGCTACGTCAGTGATCTGGGTGCCCCGACCGGCCCGCGTGTCCTTCGGTCCAGACGGCGTGGTGCTGCGGTGCCGTCTGTTTTCTGGTGAACACGCGGGCCTGGCCTGGTGCCCCGACCCGCCTGCCTGCGGGGACCTCGCGATCGGCGCGGCACGGCGACAGGACGGTGGAACGTCGCACGAACCTACCGGTCACCCGTGTCGTGTCAAGCAGGTACCGGTGCAGGTCAGCGGCGTCGGCGCTGGTCATGCGTGCCCGTTCACCGCCTCGACCGGGGGGGTGCCCGGCGTGTCGCCCGGTGTGTCCTGCGTGTCGCCGCGGCGGGTCGGCGGCCGCGGTGCCAGGCCCGGGCCGGCGGCGAGCCCGGACGGCGATCACCCTCGTCCGCGGTCCTGGCCGGTCACCCCAGGGCGTCGTGCAGGACGACGCCGGCCCGGACCGTCCGGACGCACACCGGGGCCGGGGCACCGGGTCCGAGGTCCGGCAGCAGCGGGGTGCCGGCGCGCGCGTCGGTGCTCCACGCCGAGACGCGGCCGTCGGCCGCCTGCACCGCCAGGTGCTCCGCGCGCCACAGCGCCAGGTGGGCCGGCGCCCCGATCCGGATCTCGCCGGCCCCGGTGCCGTCCAGGCCGGCGGCCCGCCAGCCGCCGCGGGTGTGTGCCCGGAAGGCCGCCCGGGCCGAGATCCGGTAGGCCGGCTCGTGGTGCGCCATGGCGGCGCGGACGCCGGCCCACGGGTCGAACGGCGTCACCGGGGAGTCGGAGCCGAAGGCGAGCGGGAGGCCGGCAGCGGCGAGGGCGGCGAACGGGTTGAGGCGCGCGGCCCGTTCCGCACCCAGGCGGACGGCGTACATGCCCGCGTCGCCGCCCCAGGCGGCGTCGAAGGCCGGCTGCATGCTCAGCCGCACCCCGAGGAGCGACAGCGCGGCCACGGTGGCCGCGTCGATCATCTCGGCGTGCTCGATGCGGTGCCCGGCCGCACGCACGGGGCCGGTGCCGTCGACGTCGGCGGCGTGCCGCAGCCCGGCGAGCATCACGTCCATCGCGCGGTCGCCGATGACGTGGAATCCCGCATGCACCCCGGCCGCGCCCACCGCGCGCAGGTGCGCCGACACCTGCTCCGCGGTGAGGTACAGCGGCCCCGTCCCCGCGGCCGGGTCGTCGACGTACGGCTCGCGCAGCGCCGCGGTGCGGGAGCCGACCGAGCCGTCCACGTTGAGGTCGCCACCGATGCCGGTCAGGCCCGGGATCGCCGCGAGCAGCGCGCGGGCGTCGTCGGGGTCGGCGCACAGCTCGCCCCGGTACCCCACGACGTGCGGCAGGCCGGACGCCGGGTCGGCGGTGAGGTCGAGCAGCCCGGCGAGCCCCTCGCGCGTGTCGATGCCGGGCGCGCTGTGCTCGTGCACCGACGCGATCCCGGCGGCGGCCGCGGCCGTCAGGCCACGGCGCAGGAGGCTCTCGCGGTGCGCCGGGTCGACGGCGCGCGCGGTGGACCGGGCGGCGTGGTGCGCGTCCCGCTCGACGCGGCCGTCCTCGGACCACCCGGCGTGCTCCCGGGCGCCGGACGCCGCGGCGAACGACGTCGAGACGACGGCCGAGTGCACGTCCACGCGCGAGAGGTACACCGGGCGGCCGCGCGCAGCGGCGTCGAGCTCGTCCCGGGTCGGGGCCCGGCCCTCGGGCCACGCCGTCTCGTCCCAGCCGTGCCCGACGAGCGGCCGGTCGTGCTCGGCGGCCGGGGCGGCGTCCGTGGCGCGCCGGACGGCGGCGAGCGCGTCCGCGAGGGACCGCACCCCCCCGGCGGCGGTGAGGTCGACGCCCTCGAGCGCGATCCCCGTCTCCAGGACGTGCGCGTGGGCGTCGACGAAGGCCGGCGCGACCAGGGCGCCGTCGAGGTCCACCACGGTGTCGGCGTTCGCGGCCAGGCCGGCGGCGGTGTCGTCGGCACCGATCCAGGCGATCGTGCCGTCGGCGACGAGCAGCGCCTCGGCGAAGGGGTCGGCCGGCGAGTGGACGATGCCGTTGCGGTACAGGGTGGAGCTCACAGCGGCACACCCTAGGCCAGCGCACCGACAGGCCGACCGGTGCCGACCCATGCGCCCGGGGCGGGACGGGTCAGATGGACGAGTACGACACCACGCCGCGGCGCAGGGCGGTCACCCCGCGGCGGGCCGAGTCGCGCACCCGGGTGCTCGGCGCCGCCTGGGACAGCTGGTCGAGCAGGTCGATGACCTGCTTGCACCACCGCACGAAGTCGCCGGCCGCGAGGTCGGAGCCCTTGAGCACCGCGTCGAGGCTGCGGCCGGACGCCCACCGGTGCACGGCCTCGACGAGCCCGAGGTCGAGCGGCCCGGTCGACTCGATCTTCGCCGCGGACTCCAGGTCGTCCAGCTCGGACCAGATGCGCACCGTCTCGTCGAGCGCGCGGGCGAGCTTGCCCTGCGGGCCGCCGGGGACGTGCGGCTCGGCGTCCCGGTCGTCGCGGCGCGAGGAGTACACGACCGTCGAGACGGCCGCCGCGAGCGCGGGCGGGTCGAGCTCGTCCCAGGCCCCGCGGCGCAGGCACTCGGCGACGAGCAGGTCGTTCTCGGCGTACAGGCGGCGCAGCCACCGACCGTCCGAGGTCACGTGCACCTCCCCGGGGGACCCCGGCCGGGCGGCCGCGTGGGCCGCGACACCGGGCTCGGCGGCGACGGCGGCCGCGGTGGCGGGGTCCGCCGTGTCGGCCGCGCTCAGGTAGCCGAGGCGCTGGAGCACGTCGCAGATCCGGTCGAACACGCGCGCGATGGAGCTCGTCCGCCCCTCGATGCGGGCGACGAGCGCGTCGTGCTCGCGGCGGAGCCGGTCCCACCGCTCGGCCCACCGGGCGTGCTCCTCACGGTCCGGGCAGCCGTGGCAGGGGTGCGCCCGCAGCCGCCGGCGGAGCTGCGCCAGCTCGGCGTCGTCCCCCGACGGGACGTCGCGTGCGCCGCGCCCGTGTCGTCCGTGCCGCCCGTGCCCGGGCGCCGCCTCGTCGGGGAGCGCGTCCCGCAGGCGGGCGGCGAGGTCGCGCCGGGCCGGGGCGTTGCGGCCGTTGAAGCCCTTGGGCACCTTGATCCGGGTCACGGTGCGCAGCCCACCGGGGACGTCCTGGACCGACACCCGGCGCACCTGCCGGTCGATGGTGAGGACGAGCGGCTGCGGGCCCTCGAACCCGACGTGGGTGGCCGGCTCGAGGACGACGGCGTACCCCGCCCGGCGTCCGGACCCGATCTCGACGACGTCCCCGATCCGCACGGCCTCGAGCGACCGGACGGCGTCCGCCCGCCGCTCGCGGCCGGCCTCGCGGGACAGGTCCTGCTCCCGGTCGGCGATCGCGCGCCGGATGGCGGCGTAGCCGGCGAAGTCGCCCAGGTGGCACCGCATGGCCTCCGCGTACCCGTCCAGGGCCTCGGTGTGCGCCTGCGCCTGGCGGGCGAGCCCGACGACCCCGCGGTCGGCCTGGAACTGCGCGAACGACGTCTCGAGGACCTCCCGCGCCCGCTCCCGGCCGACCTGCGCCACGAGGTTGACCGCCATGTTGTACGTCGGGCGGAAGCTCGACCGCAGCGGGTACAGGCGCTTGGACGCCAGCCCGGCAAGCGCCACCGGGTCGAGGCCGGGGTGGTCCACGACCACGGCGTGCCCCTCGGTGTCGATGCCGCGCCGCCCCGCGCGCCCGGTGAGCTGGGTGTACTCCCCCGGCGTGACGTCGACGTGGTTCGAGCCGTCCCACTTGACCAGCTTCTCCAGCACCACGGACCGCGCCGGCATGTTGATGCCGAGCGCGAGCGTCTCGGTCGCGAACACGACCTTGACGAGTCCCCGGGAGAAGAGGTCCTCGACGGTCTCCTTGAACAGCGGCAGCATCCCGGCGTGGTGCGCGGCGACCCCGCGGGCCAGCGCCTCGCTCCAGTCCCAGTAGCCGAGCACCTGCAGGTCCTCCGGCGGGATGGTCGCGCAGCGGTCCTCGACGATCGCCCGGATCTGCTCCTCCTGCTCCGGCGTGGTCAGCCGCACGCCGGCCGACAGGCACTGCGCGACGGCGCCCTGGCAGCCGGCACGGGAGAAGATGAAGTAGATCGCCGGCAGCAGCCCGGCCTCGGCGAGGATGTCGACGACGGCGAACCGGGGCGTGGGCCGGAAGCCCGCGCTGCCGCCGCTGAAGCCGCCCCGGCCACCGCCGCCGCGGTACCCACGGTCACCGCGACCGCGTCCGTTGCCCGGTCCGGCACCATACCCGGGGCCGCCCGCGCCGCCCTCGCGGTCCCGCCGGCGCATCGCGATCATGAGGTCGGGGTTGATCGGCGGGTTGGGGCCGGGGGCGGTCGGGTCGACGTGCCCGGCGTACAGGTCGAGCAGCGCGTCGCGGGTGAGCACGTGCTGACCGAGTGGGACCGGTCGGTGCTCGCTGACGACGACGGCGGTGTCGCCGCGGACCATCTCGAGCCAGTCGCCGAACTCCTCCGCGTTGGAGACGGTCGCCGACAGCGACACGAGCTGGACCTCGGGGGGCAGGTGGATGATCACCTCCTCCCAGACCGGCCCGCGGAAGCGGTCGGCCAGGTAGTGCACCTCGTCCATCACCACGTAGCCGAGCCCGTGCAGCGCGTCGGACCCGGCGTAGAGCATGTTGCGCAGGACCTCGGTGGTCATGACGACGATCGGGGCGTCCCCGTTGACCGTGGTGTCGCCGGTGAGCAGGCCGACCCGGTCCGGGCCGTAGCGGCGCACGAGGTCGCCGTACTTCTGGTTGGACAGCGCCTTGATCGGCGTCGTGTAGAACGCCTTCTGGCCGCGGACGAGCGCGAGGTGGACGGCGAACTCCCCCACCACGGTCTTGCCGGCGCCGGTCGGTGCGGCGACGAGGACGCCCCGCCCGCTCTCGAGCGCCTCGCACCCGGCGACCTGGAAGTCGTCGAGCTGGAAGCCGAGCAGCCCGCGGAAGGTGGCGAGCTCGGTCCGGGCGGCGGCGGCGCGGCGTCGGGAGGCGGCGTACCGCTCGGCGGGGCTCAGCTCGACGTCGGCCATTTCCTCACCCTAGGTCGCCGGTCGGCCCGGGTCGCGGCAGCCCCGCCCGGCGGGGCGGCTCGGGCCAGGACGGCCAGCGCGCCCGGCACGACGGTCGCCCGCACGGGCAGCGGACCCAGTCGCTCGCCGTCCGCGTAGGCCACCGGCGGCGGTGCGCCGAGGTGCGGGTCGGCCTCGACGAGCACGCTGCGGCTCCGCAGGACCTGCACGGCGGGGTGCCGCACGTGCCGTCCGCGGTAGGTGCCGGGCAGGACGGCGACGACGCCGCGGCGGGTGGACGGCCCGGCCACGACGACGTCGAGCAGGCCGTCGGTCATCGACGCGTCCGGGGCGATGCGGATGCCGCCACCGAAGCGGGGCACGTTGGCCGCCGCCACCAGGGTGCCGCCGGACTCCCAGACGGCGTCGTCGAGGGTGATCCGGTAGCCGTACGGGGCGAAGGTGCGCAGCTCGGCCACGACGCCGCGCAGGTAGCGGGCGTGGCCGCGGGGCCAGGTCATCGCGTTGGCGCGGGCGTTGACGGCGGCGTCGAAGCCGCACGACAGCACGCCGACGTACCAGCGGGCAGGGCCGTCGGCGGTGTCGGGGCCGTCGGGCGCACCGGGGGCACCGGGGGCACCGACCCGGACGGCGTCGACGCGCCGCGGCGGGTGGGTCAGCGAATGCGTCAGGGCGCGGCCGAGGACGGCCAGGGCGTCGTCGGTCCGGCGGGGCAGACCGAGCGAGCGGGCGACGTCGTCGCCGCTCCCGGCCGGCACGACGCCCAGCGGGAGGTCCGAGCCCGCGGTGACCTGGAGGCCGGCGTGCACCGTCCCGTCCCCGCCGACGACGACCAGCGCGTCCAGGCCGGCGACGTCCCGGGGGTCGACGCGAGGTCCTGCCACCGGGACGACGTCGTGCCCCTCGCGTCGCAGCGCGTCGAGGGCGCGGGCGCCGGCGGCCGCGCCGCGACCGCCGCCGGACGTCGGGTTGACGAGCAGGCCGAGCCGGCTCACGCCCCCTGCTCGGCGATGTACCGGGCGTCCTCGGCCGCGATACGGCGGTCGCGTCGCCGGTCCAGCACCAGGCCGAGCCCGACCGCGGCGAAGTAGAGGATCGTGATCGGGATCGCGAGCACGAGCATCGAGATCGCGTCGCCCGTCGGGGTCGCGACGGCACCGAAGAGGAACGAGAGCATCACCGCGACCCGCCACCCGTGCAGCCAGGTGCGTCCCTCGACGAGGCCGACCATGGTCAGCGCGACCATGACGACGGGCAGCAGGAAGCCGCCGCCGAACGCGAGCACCATGCGCATGACGAAGGTGAGGTACTCCGAGGCGGAGATGAGGTTGAAGGCGTCGTTCGGGGTGAAGCCGGTGAGGACGCCGACCGCCTGCGGCAGCAGGAACCAGGCGAGGAACGCGCCGGTGAGGAACAGCGGGACGGCGGCGGCGAGGAAGCCCACCGTGACGAGGCGCTCGCGGCGGGTCAGGCCCGGGGTGATGAACGCCCAGAGCTGGTAGACCCACCACGGGCTCGACACGAGCACGCCGACGAAGAGCGACACCTTCACCTGCATGTCGAACGCGGCGAGCACCCCGGCGAAGTTGAGCCCGATGAGCAGGCCGCGCTCCTCCTGCAGCCGCGTGACGGGTGCCTGGAGGATCTCGAAGATCGGCTGGTAGAGCACCCAGCCCAGGACGGCGCCGAGGAGGAGTCCGATCACCGCCCGGACGACGCGCTTGCGCAGCTCGAGAAGGTGCTCGCGCAACGGCATCCGACCGTCGTCACCGCGGCGGCGACGGGTGCTGCGAGCGGACACCGGTGGCTCAGACCTGCTTGCGGTCGGTGGTGTCGGTGGGCAGCGCGCTCGCGGTCGGGTCGCCGTGCGGCGGCGTGGTGCCGGCGTGGTCGGCGTCCGGGAGCGCGAGCGGCGTCGTCGGCGTCGTCGCCGGGCGGTCGTCGTCGCGCAGGTCCTTGACCTCCGACTTGAAGATCTTGAGCGAGCGTCCGACGCTGCGCGCGAGGTCCGGGAGTCGGCGCGCCCCGAAGAGGAGCAGGACGACGAGCACGATCAGGAGGATCTCGACCGGCCTGAGGTTCGGCATGGTGCTCCTTCGGTGGGGCCTGGGTGCTCACATGCTAGCCCGGTGACCCCGGGTCGGGACTGCTCCGATCAGTGCGTGTACCGCCGCCAGCGGGTGAACGTGTCCGCGTGCCGCAGGGCCCGGGCGGCACGCCGCTCGTCGCGGGCGGTACGCAGGACCGCGAGCCGCTCCCGGTGGACGTCGGGGTCGCTCAGCACGTCGTGGGAGATCGGCGTCGCCGCGGCGGCCGCGGTGAGCGCGTCGGCCCGCTCGCTCAGGGCGGCCGCGACGTCGCCCGCGCGCTGGAGCTCGGCGAGCAGGGCCTTGCCCTTGCGCCACAGGTCGCGGCCGAGCCAGATGGCGCCCGCGAGGGTGGCGAGCACGAGGACCGTCCAGACGGCGAACCAGAGCACCGGCACAGGCTAACGGTCGCCGGGCGGGATGCCGACCGGCCCGACCGGCTCGCCGTAGGCGGCGAGGGCCGCGCGCGCCGCCGCCGCGACGTCGTCGGCCACGGCGGCCGGGCTCACCGCGCGCACGTGCGCACCCACCTGGAGCAGCAGGTGCCGCAGCCAGGCCGGCTCGGCGATGCGCAGGGCGACGCGGAAGTCGCCGTCCGACAGCTCCTCGACGGTCTCGACCGGGACCTGCTCGGCGATCCAGCGCGCCGGGCTCGCCAGCGCGAGCGTGACGAGGTCGTCCTGCGGCGAGGGGATGAAGGTCTCGGCGTGCGCACCCGGGTGGGTGGTGGCCGGCTCGTCGAGCACCTCGGCGGCGAGCACCCGGTCGACCCGGAACAGCCGCTCGTCCCGGGCCCGGTGGCACCAGGCGAGGAGGTAGGAGTGGTCGTCCTCGGTGACCAGCCGGATCGGGTCGACCTCGCGCTCGCTCGTGACGTCCGCCGCGGTGACGTACCGGATCCGCAGCCGGCGCTGCGCGGCCAGCGCGTCGCCGAGCGCGGTGACGACGCCGGGGGCGCCGTCGACGGCGAGCCGGACGTCGACCGCGGCCGCGCCCTCCCCGGTCGCGGCGGTGAGCTTGTCCAGCGCGGAGGCCAGCACCGCGGCCCGTGCCCCGTCGAGCCCGGGTGCGACCGCCTCGCGCATCGCGCGCAGGGCGGCGATGAGCGCGACCGCCTCCCGGGTGCCGAGGCGCAGCGGGCGGGTCATGCCGCGCGACTCCACCAGCCGGACGACGCCCTCGTCGTAGGACGCCGCGTCGAAGTCGATGAGGTCGTGCGGCCAGTACCCCGGCGTGCCGGTCACCCACAGGGTGTCGATGTCCTCGACGACCTGGCGGGTGCTGACCCCGAAGTGCTCGGCGACCTGCTCGATCGGCACGCCGGCGTGCCGGTCGAGGTAGGTGACCATGCCGAGCATCCGCAGGAGCCGGTCGGTCGCCTTCTCAGCCACGGTGGTCCCCCTGCTCGGCGGCGTGCTCGGCGGGGTCGACGGCGGGGTCGACGGCGGGGTCGACGGCGAACGCGGACCGGCGGTCCAGGTCGGCCGCGGCTCGCAGGCGGCGCAGGACCGCCTCCCGCAGGTCGGCCGGCGCCAGGACGACGACGGCGTCGGCGTACCCGGCGATCTCGTCGGCGGTCTCGGACACCGCCGTGAACGGCACCCGGACCAGGTCGCGGTCGGCGAGCACCGCGGCGACCCGCGGGTCGGCGATGTCGACGCCGTCCTGCGCCGAGGACCCCGCGGCGCCGCCGGAGGACCCTGCCGCACCCGCCGAGGACCCCGAGCCGGTCGGCTCCGTCGCCCGGGCCCGCAGCGCGCTCGCCCGCTCGGGCCGCAGCGCCAGGACCGCGACGCGCGACGGACCGTCCGGCCGGTCCCCGAGGACGGCGCCGGCGTCGAGGTCCGCGGGGATCGTGTACGCGCCCGCCGGACCGACCGCGCGGACACGGCCCTGGATCCGGCTGAGGCGGAAGGACCGCGGCGCGTCCCGGTCCCGGTCCCGGCCGACGACGTACCAGCCGCCGCCCCGCGCCAGGAGCCGCCACGGCTCGAGGGTGCGCTCGCGGACCTCCCCGGTGGTGGCCGCGCGGTAGGTGAACGTCACCGCCCGGCGTGCCTGGACGGCGTCGAGCAGGGGTGTGAAGGCGTCCCCGGCCGGGCGCACGCGCGGGGCGAGACCGGCCACGAGGTCCGTCCCGGCCGGCTCGGAGCCCACCGCGCGGAGCTTGGTGAGCGCGCGGGCGGCGTCGGTGCGCAGCGCGCGGTCCTGCCAGAACTGCACCGCGAGGGACAGCACGCCGAGCTCGCCCGCGGTCAGCTCGACCGGGGGCAGCGCGTACGCCTCCTGGTCGATGCGGTAGCCGATGTCGTCGCTGTGGCCGCTGCCCGCGACCGTGAGGACGGGGATGCCGAGCTCGCGCAGCGAGTCCTTGTCCCGCTCGAACATCCGCTCGAAGGCGTCGTCGGACGTGGCGTCGGCGTACCCCGCGACGCTGGAGCGGATCTGCTCCTTCGTCATCCGGCCGGCGGTGTTGACCAGGGCGATGACGAGGTTGAGCAGCCGCTCGGCGGGGTGGATCTGTTCGGGCATCGGGGCCAACCTAGCCGCCGGTAGCGTGGACGGGTGATCACGTGGCGCGCAGGGGTCGTGGAGCAGGTCGGCACCCGATGGTCCGGGGCGGTCGAGCTGCGCGTCCGGGTCGACGGCGAGCCCGGCTCCGCCCCCGTGGCCGGCACCGAGGTCCGGGCCCTGGCCTACACCGACCTCGTGGGCGACCCGGCGACCGGCGACCGGGTCCTGCTCAACGTCTCCGCGCTGGCCCGCGGGCTCGGCACCGGGGGGTACGCCCTGGTCGTGGGACCGGCCGGCGCACCGGGCTCCGGGCTGCCCGCGGACCCGCCGGACGGGCCCGGGCACCTCGTCAAGGCGCGGTACACGCCGCTGCAGGCGCTCGTCCTGGGCGTCGACGAGCAGGAGTCCGCCCACCACGACGCGCTCCGCGACGCCGACGACCTCGGCGGGCTCCCGGTCGTCGTCGCCGACCTGCACTCGGCCCTGCCCGCGATCGTCGCCGGCGCCCGGCACGCGGCCGCGCTCGCCGGCCGGCCGGCACCGCGCGTCGCGTACGTCATGACCGACGGCGGCGCGCTGCCCGCCGCCGTTCTCCCGCACCGTCGCGGGGCTGCGCGACGCGGGCTGGATCGAGGCGTGCGTGACCGCCGGCCAGGCGTTCGGCGGTGACCTCGAGGCGGTCACCGTGCACACCGCGCTGCTCGCCGCGCGCCTCGTGGTCGGCGCCGACCTCGTGGTCGTCGCCCAGGGTCCGGGCAACCTCGGGACGGGGACGCGGTGGGGCTTCTCCGGCGTCGCCGCCGGCGAGGCGGTCAACGCCGCGGGGACGCTCGGCGGCCGCCCGGTCGGGTCGCTCCGGGTCTCCGGCGCGGACGAGCGACCCCGGCACCAGGGGGTCTCCCACCACTCGCTCACCGCGCTCGGCCGGGTCGCGCTGGTCCCGGCCGACGTCGTCGTGCCGGTGTTCCCGCCCGGCCCGATCGAGGGCCTCGCCGACGACGACGGCGTCCCGCCGCTCGAGGCCGGCACGCTCGCCGGGCTCGGCGCGCGCGTGCACGCCCAGGCGCTCGCGCTCGTCCAGCCGGTCGGGCGGCACCGGCTGGTGGAGGTCGACGCCGGGTCGGACCTGCTGGTCGCGCTCGCGGCGTCGCCGGTCCGGCTGTCGACCATGGGGCGCGGGCTCGACGCGGACCCGGCGGCGTTCCTCGCCGCGGCCGCCGCCGGCGTGCACGCGACCGCGCTGCTCGCGTGAGCGGGCGCTAGTCGTCCCGGGCGGTCCGGCTGTGGATCGCCACCAGCGCCGCGAGGCGCCGGGACTCGGCGACCGCGCGCTGCGCCGTCGGACTGCTGGACGCCCATGACCGCGAGCACGTCGCCGTCGGACAGGTCGAGCTGCACCCACGGGCGGCCCTGGCCGAACCGGACCGCGACGACCTCGGCCCACTCCAGGCGCCGGGTGATCATGAGGTTGCGCACCGTGATCCCGCGCTCGTCCACGTCGGCGCGCACGCTCGCCTCGCGCCAGCAGAACCACGCCATCGCCAGCCCGACGACCAGCACGCCGAGGCCGTTGAGGGTGCCGAAGAAGTCCCAGAGCGACGCGACCAGCGCGACCGACCCCACCGCCAGCGCGGCCGCGAGCACGAGGCTGACCACGCGCGCGGCCCGCGGCCGGAACGGTGCGTACAGCCGCGCCCGGTCCGGACGGCCGGGGTGCGACGGGTGCCCGGGGTCGGTTGCGCTCATCGGGAGGTCCGGCTCAGATCCGGCACGCGTGGATGGTCGTCACGAGGATCGCGCGCGCGCCGACGTCGTAGAGGGCGTCCATCACCTGGTTGGTCTCGGTGCGCCGGACCATCGCGCGGACCGCGGCCCAGTCGCTGTTGTGCAGCGGCGAGACGGTCGGCGACTCCAGGCCCGGGGTGATCGCGACGGCACGCTCGACGTCGGCGACCGGCACGTCGTAGTCCATGAGCACGTACTGCTGCGCGGTGAGGACGCCCTGCAGGCGGCGGGTCGAGGACGTCGAGACCGGCGGGCGGCTCGGCGCCGCTGCGGCGCACGAGGACCGCCTCGGACCGCAGGATCGGCTCGCCGAACACCTCGAGGCCGGCGGCGCGCAGCGTGCTGCCGGTCTCGACGACGTCGGCGATGACGTCGGCGACGCCGAGCTTGATCGCGGTCTCCACCGCGCCGTCGAGGCGGACGATCGACGCCGGCCGCGACGCCGTTCGCGGCCAGGTGGTCCGCGACGAGCACCGGGTAGGAGGTCGCGACCCGGCGGCCGGCGACGTCCCGCACGTCGGTCAGCGTCCCCTGCGGGGCGGCGTAGCGGAACGTGGACCCGGCGAAGCCGAGCGGCAGGTGCTCGGTGGCGGTCGAGCCGGAGTCGAGGAGCAGGTCGCGGCCCGTGATGCCGGCGTCGACCGTCCCCTCCCCCACGTAGACCGCGATGTCGCGCGGGCGCAGGAAGAAGAACTCGACGTCGTTCGCCGGGTCGGCGAGCACGAGCTCGCGGGAGTCGCGCCGCTGGCGGTACCCCGCCTCGCGGAGCATCTGGGAGGCGGGCTCGGCGAGCGAGCCCTTGTTCGGGACGGCGATGCGCAGCACGGGGTCCTCGGGCGGGGTCGGGTGGCGGGTGATGCGTGGCGCGGAGCGGGGACGAGCGGCCTACAGGTGGCGGTAGACGTCCTCGAGGGTCAGGCCGCGGGCCAGCATGAGCACCTGCAGGTGGTAGAGCAGCTGCGAGATCTCCTCGGCGGTGCGCTCGCCGCCCTCGTGCTCGGCGGCCATCCACACCTCGGCCGCCTCCTCGACGACCTTCTTGCCGATGGCGTGCACGCCGGCGTCGAGCTGGGCCACCGTCCCCGAGCCGGCGGGGCGGATCAGCTGCCTTCTCGGACAGCTCGGAGAACAGGGCGTCGAACGTCTTCACGGGCGAGAGCCTAGACGCCGGGCGGAGCCCGCCGTCCCCGGCGACCGCGGTCCGGTCAGGTCGCGGGTCAGGGCGCGGGTCAGGGCGTGGGTCAGCGCGCCGGAGGCTGCGCGGCCGGGGCGCCCGGCGGCCCGGGTCACAGGGCCCGGAGGGCGACGACGGTCGCGACCGCCGCCTCGACCGCCTCGGCGCCCTTGTCCTCCCGGGATCCCGGCAGGCCGGCGCGGTCGAGCGCCTGGTGCTCGTCGTCGCAGGTCAGGAGACCGAAGCCGACCGGGACGCCGGTGGTCAGGGCGACGGTCGAGAGCCCCTGGGTCGCCGCGGAGCAGACGTACTCGAAGTGCGGCGTGCCCCCGCGGATCACGACGCCGAGGGCGACGACGGCGTCGGCGCCGCTCGCGGCGGCCTTCGCGGCCGCGACCGGCAGCTCGAAGGAGCCCGGCACGCGGACCTCGGTCACGTCGGTCACCCCGGCCTCGCGCAGGGCGCGCCGGGCGCCGTCGAGCGAGACCGTCCATGACCTCGGTGTGCCAGCTCGCGGCGACGACGACGACCCGCAGGCCGGTCCCGTCGACGGTGATGCTGGGTGCTCCGGCGCCGCTCATGCGGGTGTCTCCCTGGGTCGGTCGTGCGGTCGGTTGTCGGGTCGATCGTGCGGTCGGTCGTGGTGGAGCGGCGCGTCGTCGTCGTCCGGGAAGGCGAGGAGGTGACCCATCTCCACGGCCTTGGTCCGCAGGTAGGCGCTGTTCTCGGGGGTGCGGCCCACGACGAGCGGCACGAGGTCGGTGACCTCGAGCCCGTGCGCGCGCAGCCCGGCCACCTTGGCGGGGTTGTTCGTCAGGAGGCGCACGCCGGTGCACGCCGAGGTCGGCGAGGATCGCCGCCGCAGCGCCGTACTCGCGACGGTCCGCGGGCCAGCCCAGGTCGATGTTCGCCTGGACGGTGTCCCGGCCGGCGTCCTGCAGGGCGTAGGCCCCGATCTTCGCGAGCAGGCCGATCCCCCGGCCCTCGTGCCCGCGCAGGTAGACGACGACGCCGCCCTCGTCCGCGGCCTGCTCGAGCGACGCGTCCAGCTGCGGACCGCAGTCGCAGCGCAGCGAGCCGAAGGCGTCCCCGGTCAGGCACTCGGAGTGCACGCGCACCAGGGGGGCGTCCGGCAGCGCGTGCACCGAGACGAGCGCGACGTGCTCGGCGCCGGTCTTGAGGTCGCGGTAGCCGTGCACCCGGAACGAGCCGTGCTTCGTCGGCAGCGCGGCGACGCCGGTGCGGTGCACCCGCGCCGGTGCGGCGGTCTGGACGGCCGTGCCGGCGGTCCCCTCGCCGGCGTCGCCGGACTGCGGGTCGGTGTCGTGCACCCGGCGCCAGGCGATGAGGTCCTCGATGGTCAGCAGCACCAGGCCCTCGGCCGCCGCGAGCGCCGCGGCGTCGGTCAGCCGGGTCATCGACGCCGTCGTCGTTCGACGAGCTCGGCGATCCCGCCGACCGGCTCCAGGCCGCGCGAGCCGGCACAGGTCGACGGCGGCCTCGGTGTGCCCGGCCCGGTGCAGCACGCCGCCCGGCACGGCCCGCAGCGGCAGCACGTGACCGGGACGGATGAGGTCGCCGGCGCCGGACGACGGGTCGCGCCAGGACGCGCAGGGTGTGCGCGCGGTCGGCGGCCGAGATGCCGGTGGTGACGCCCGTGCGCGGCGTCGACGGTCACGCGTGTAGGCGGTGCGCCGGGGGTCCTGGCTGGCCGGGACCATGAGCGGCAGCTCGAGCGCGTCGGCGCGCGGGCCGGTCATCGGCGCGCAGAGGTAGCCCGACGAGTGCCGGATCGTCCAGGCCGACCCACTCCGGGGTCGCGGACTGCGCCGCCAGGACGATGTCGGCCTCGTTCTCGCGGTCCGGGGAGTCCGCGACGAGGACCGGACGGCCGGCGCGGAGCGCGGCGAGCGCCTCCTCCACCGTGCCGAGCGGCAGGGCGTCGTCGGCCGCGAGGACGGTGGGCGCCGTGGCCGGGCGCCGAGCGCGCTCACCGGACGGTCCCGTGACCGGTCGCGAGCAGGCGCTCGACGTACTTCGCGATGACGTCGACCTCGAGGTTGACGCGCCGCGCCGGGCTGCAGGTGCCCCAGCGTCGTCGCCGCGAGCGTGGTCGGGATGAGGCAGACGCCGAAGCGTCGTCCGGCCCGACCTGCGTGACGGTGAGCGAGACCCCGCTCACCGCGATGGAGCCCTTCTCCGCGACGTAGCCGGCGAGCTCGGTCGGCAGCTGGACGACGACGTCGTCCCAGCGCGGCCCGGGCGTGCGGCGCACGATCGTCCCGACGCCGTCGACGTGACCCTGCACGACGTGCCCGCCGAGCCGCGCGTCGGCCCGGACGCGCGCGCTCGAGGTTGACCGGGGCGCCCGGGGCGAGCGCCCCGAGCGGCGGTGCGGCGCAGCGACTCGGGCATGACGTCGGCGGTGAACGTGCCGTCGCCGGGCAGCTCGGCGACCGTGAGGCACACCCCGACGACCGCGATCGAGTCGCCGAGCGCGGCGTCGGACGTCGACGAGCGGGCCGCGCGACGGTGAGGCGGCGTCCGTGCCGCCGGGACGTCGGCCGCCGGCGCCGTCGGGGGTCCCGGGGACGATCGACACGACGGCGCCGACCTCCTCGACGATTCCGGTGAACATCAGTGCTCCTCCTGGGGGTGCGGCTGGGACGACGGTCGGCGCACGACTCGGGGACGTCGGGGCGGGCGAGCGGCGCCACGAGCACGTCGGCCGAGCCGGGCAGCGAGGCGGGACGGCGTCGCCGATGGTGGCGACGCCGAGGTCGCCGACGGCGGACGGGCCCGCGCCGAGCAGCACGGGCGCGATGTACGCGTGCACCTCGTCGACGAGCCCGGCGCGCAGGAACGCCGCGGCCAGGGTCGGGCCGCCCTCGACGAGCACGTGGCGGACCTCGCGGGCGTGCAGCGCGTCGAGGACCGCGGCGGGGTCGTGCGTGTCGCAGGTGCACGAGCTCGCCGCCGGGTCCGCGCAGCCGGGCGTCGTCCGGCACCGCGCGGTGGCCGACGACGACCCGCAGCGGCTGGTGCGCGACGAGGCGCGCCGTCGGCGGTGCGCGCGGTGAGCGACGGGTCGTCGGCCGCGACGGTGCCGGTGCCGACGACGATCGCGTCCGAGTCGGCGCGCAGGGAGTGCGCGTGCCGGCGGGCGACCTCGCCGGTGATCCACCGGCTGGTGCCGTCGGCGGCGGCGACCCGGCCGTCGAGCGTGGTGGCGATCTTCAGGGTGACGAACGGGCGGCTGCGCTCCACGGCCGGCAGCCAGGTGCGCAGCAGCGGCGCGGCCCTCGTCCTCGACGCACCCCGGTGACGACGTCGACCCCCTCGGCCCGCAGGCGCTCCGCGCCGCCCGCCGCGACCGGGTTCGGGTCGGCGACCGCGACGACGACGCGTGCCACGCCGGCGTCGAGCAGCGCCTCGGCGCACGGGCCGGTCCGGCCGGTGTGGTTGCACGGCTCGAGGGTGACGACGGCGGTGCAGCCCGCGGACGTCGACGCCGGCGCGCGCGGGCGGCCTGCAGCGCCGGCGACCTCGGCGTGCGGCGTCCCGACGCCGGCGTGCCAGCCCTCGGCGAGCACGTGGCGACCGCTGCCGGCGGCGAGCAGGACGCAGCCGACGCGCGGGTTGGGGCCGTGCGACCGGGACCGCGCCGCGCGAGCTCGAGGGCGCGGTCCATCGCGGCGACCTCCGCGGGGCTCGCGACGTCGATCGCCCGCAGCTCGGTGCTCTGCACGGTCACTCACCTCCGGTCGCCTGACGGGCTCCGGGGTGGACGAAGGCGGTGCCCGAGGGCGCGGACGCCGGGCACCCACCGCGGAGCGCCCGGCCGTCGGCCGAGCCCACCGCCACGTACTTCCTCCCATCCGGACTTTCACCGTCGGTCCTGGAGTTCCACCAGGTCAACCGCGTGCACCCCCCGGGTGGAGGACGACGCGCGGGTCGCGGACTGTGACCGCCGGCTCGGATTTTCACCGACCCCGGAGCACGTGTGTGTTCGCCGCCGATCATGCCACAGCGGGTGCGGCGGGCCGGCGACCCGTCCCACCCTCCGGGCGCCTCGGGCGTCGGGGCTCGACGACCGGCGCGTATCACGGGCCGCCCCCGCGACTCCTCCTCGCCGGGTGTGCCGCCGCACGCCCACGGACCCACGCCCGAAGCCCCTGACCCCCAGGAGGACCCCATGGCCACACGTGGAAGGCCGGGCGCCGTCGCGTCCGGCGTGCCCGCCGCGGTGCCGCGCACGCCCGTGGTCGCCGCCGTCACCGCCGGGACGACCGCGCTCGCGGTCGCGATCGCCGGTGTGCTCACCACCTCCACGCCGTTGCCGGCGCGGGCCGCGCCCGTCCTGCCCGACGTGACCGTCCGCGTCACCCTGCTCGAGCTGCGTGACCTCGGCGACGACCTCGACAGCACGAGCGACGCCGACTTCTTCACGGTGACGAGCTTCGACGACGGCGCCGGCGGCACGGCGGAGCACACCAGCGGCACCTGGGACGGCGAGGAGGTCGTCCACCCCAACACCGAGTGGACCTTCGCCGCGAACCCGTCCAAGGGCTCCGTGGCGGTGGGCATCGGCGTGTTCGACGACGACGACACGTTCAACGGCGGCGACGACCGGGCCGACGTCGTCTCCGGCGGGGACTCGGCCGTGCGGATCGACGTCAAGCTGCGTCCCTGTGCGATCAGCGGGAACGTGACTGGTGCCTGCGGCCAGCAGATCACCACGGACGACGGCGACCGGCTCGTGTTCAAGGTCGACGTCCTGCTGCCGACCTCCACCCCGGGCCTGCGGATGCAGTGCCTGCACGACCCGATCTGGCCGCAGCCCGGCCAGGTCGTCACGATCACGGCGACCGCGCTCGACGGCGCCGCCGACCCGCTCGCCGTCGCCGACCGCGTGACCATCAAGGTCGAGGGCACGGACGTGGAGACCGTGACCGGTGCCGCGACGGCGTCGTTCACGCTCACCGCGACCGGGACCCAGCTCTGGTACGAGTGCGAGGCCGAGGACGCCGGTGGGGAGCAGGCCGCCACCACGACACCCCGCATGGTGCGGATCGGGACCACCAACGACCGGGCGGTGCCGATCGCGTTCACCGGACCCAGCGACCGGCGCATCGACGTCGTGCTCCTGGCCGACCGCGACGCCTACACCGGCCCGACCGACCCGGACTTCCTCGGCGACATCCCGCCCGTGCTGCTCGGCGGGTACTTCGCCGACGAGTTCACCCTGACGACGCAGTCCGGCTTCAACCTGTGGATCGCCCGCAGCACCGGCGCGGACGGCGACTGGCCGATGGGCGTGACGGACTGCACGCTCGTGGCCCCCGAGGACTGGGACCGGTACGGGTTCGCCGAGGTCGGCTGGATCCTGCACGACGACGCCCACCGGGACTGCGCCCGCAGCGCCCTGCGGCTGTTCAGCGCGCTCGACAGCAGCCCCCGGATCTCGCTGCACGAGACCGGGCACGTGCCCTTCGGGCTCGCCGACGAGTACTGCTGCGACGGCGGCTACTTCACCGGCGACCAGCCGAACCTCTACGCCACGCCGGCCGACTGCCAGGCCGACGCCCCGGCGGTCGGCGTCGCCCCGACTGCCTGCCGGTGGATCGGCAACACCCTCGACGGGATGGCCTGGTTCACCTCCGACCCGGCGGGCAGCGACCTCATGCGCTCGAACGGGCGCTTCGGGCCGCTCGACCGGCGTCGCTGGACCAACCTGCTCACCAGCTGCACGACCCAGGGAGGGTGCTGACATGCGCGCCAGGACGACGCTGATCACCGGACTCACGCTCACCGGGGTGGCCCTCGCCCTGGCCGCCTCGACGCCGCAGCTCGCGAGCGCGGGGGCCACGTCCCGCGGCCGGCCGGTGAGCATCGTGGCCGGTGCCGCGGGGGGAGGTTCCGGCGCGGTGGGGCACGTGCCCTCGCCTTCGCCCTCCCCGTCGCCCTCGCTCGTGACCGGGCACCCCTCGGGCGCAGCGCATCGCGGGCCGGTGGTGGGCATGGTCTCGCCCCGCCAGGCCGACGCCGCGGCAGCCGGCCGGCTGACCCGGACGGCCGGGGCTGCGCCGGCGCCCTCCGTGGCGGGCGCCGGCCGTGGGACCACGACCGGATCGGCCGCGCCGGCGCGGCGTGGCCGTGCCGTCGGGCACCCGGCCGCGGATGACCGCGCGGTCGACATGGCCGGCAACGACCTCTCGACGGGGCGGGCGATCGTCCTGCGGGTCCGGCACACGCCGGATCCGCAGGAGCCGCACCGCGTCTCCCTGGAGCAGACCAAGGTGTACGTGCGCCGCGGCGACACCGGCCCGATCGAGGTGACCACGCGTCGCCACGACGGCACGGTGATCGACACCTGGCGGGCGCCGGACCCGCTGACCGCAAGCGCCGAGCAGGCCCGCGACGACGAGGCGCGCTACGGGGTTCCGTACTCGCCGGAGCTCGCGTTCGTCGAGATCACCGACACCCGGACGGGGCAGGGACCGCCGCGCGGACCGACGAGGTGGTCCGGCTGTTCTGCGCGTCGTCCCCCGCCGACGAGGTGTGCCGGCGGGTCGATCTCGTCACCCACACCTCGCTCGAGGTCCAGGGCCCGTACGTGCTGACCGTCGGCGAGCCGCTCGACGTGCCGGTGCACGTGCGGCTGGAGAACCTCGGACCGGACCGCGCCGACGTGTCGGCGGGGATGTTCGTCTTCGGGGTCCTCGAGGGCGTCGACTTCACCACCGTGGACCCCGTGTCGTCCGACCTCGCCGGCTTCGAGCCGGGCGTCGACGAGCGGACGGTGACCTACGCCCTGACCTGCACGCAGCCGGGCGACGTGCGCGTGTTCGTCGGGGCGCGGGCGTTCGACGGCACGCCCGAGGCCGTGGAGGCCACGCCGGCCGACAACGAGTTCAACACCTGGTTCGACGTGCACTGCGACCCGGCGGTCTGACCCCGGACATGCCGCGGCCGTCCTCCCCGTGGAGGGCGGCCGCGGCGCGAGCCGGCGCGTCGGTCCCACGGGCCGGGCGAGTGCCGGCGGGTGGCCGGTCGGCCGCCGGTCAGTGCCGGTGCGCGCCGTCCGCCAGGCCACGCAGGACGTCGATCTCCGCGGCGACGTCGTCGGCGCCGTAGACGGCGGACCCGGCGACGAAGACGTTCGCGCCGGCGTCGGCGACCCGCTCGATCGTCGTGCGGGAGATGCCGCCGTCGACCTGGACCCACACGTCCAGGCCGGAGGCGTCGATCGCGGCCCGGGCGCGGCGGATCTTGGCCAGCGTGCCCTCGATGAACGACTGGCCGCCGAAGCCGGGCTCGACCGTCATGACGAGGAGCATGTCGACCTCGCCCAGCAGGTCGAGGAACGGCTCGACCGGCGTCGCGGGCTTGAGGGCCAGGCCGGCGCGGGCGCCGAGGCGCCGCAGCTCACGCGCCAGCCGGACCGGCGCCGCCGCGGCCTCGGCGTGGAAGGTCACCGACGCGGCGCCCGCCTCCGCGAAGCCGGGTGCCCACCGGTCCGGGTCCTCGATCATCAGGTGCGCGTCGACGGGCACCGGCGAGACCTGCACGAGCCGCTCGACCACCGGCAGCCCGAGGGTCAGGTTCGGCACGAAGTGGTTGTCCATGACGTCCACGTGCGCGTAGTCCGCGCCGCGGATCGCGCCCAGGTCGCGCTCGAGGTTCGCGAAGTCGGCGGACAGGATGCTCGGGTTGATGAGGGCTCCCACGCGGGCCACCGTAGCCACTCGCGCGGCCGGCAGCCCGTCCCCGGGAGCCGCCCGGCGGACCACGCCCTCTCCCGACGCCGCCGTCGCCCGCACGGAGGCGGACACCGGCGCTCGTGTCACCGCCGCGTCAGGGAGCGGCCGCCCGGCGAGGACCGGGTGGTATCACCGGCGCGAGCGCGGCATCCGGACGACGAGCGTGGTGACGAGACGACGTCCGGAAGGAGGACCCGATGAGCGCCCTCACCGAGGTCGTCGGGCTCGCCGGGTCCGCCGTCTCGCTCGTGCTGTGGTGGCCGCAGGCCCTCATGGTCTGGCGCTGCCGGGGTGACGCCGACCGGCTGGGCGGCGTGTCCGTGACCTCGCAGGTCCTGCTCCTGCTCAACGCCGTGCTGTGGGGTGTCTACGCCGTGGCGGCGCAGTCGCTGTGGGTCGGTGCCCCGGGCCTGGTCAACGCCCCGCTCGCGGTGGTGACGATCGTGATCCTGCGGCGGTCGACGTCCGGCCGACGGGAGGCATCGCGGTCATCGGTGCGGTCTCCCGTACCGGCCCCGGCCGACCCGGTCGGTGCGCCGCGTCTCGCGGGAGCGCTGACGGCCTCCTGAGTCCGACTCAGACCCGTCGCCGCAGGAGCGTGAGGAACATCGCGTCGGTGCCGTGGACGTGCGGCCAGAGCTGGACGTCGTCGCGGTCGGCGAGCGGGAGGTCCGGACCGGCCACCTCGCGCAGCACGGGCCGCGCGTCCAGCACCTCGACGTCGTCACGCTTGCGGAGCACGTCCTTGACCACGAGCTGGGTCTCGACCAGGTGCGGCGAGCACGTCACGTAGGCGACGACGCCACCCGGCCGGACGGCGTCCAGCGCCGACCGGAGCAGCGCGCGCTGCAGGTCCGCGAGGGCGGGCAGGTCGGCGGGCGTGCGGCGCCACCGCGACTCCGGCCGCCGCCGCAGTGCCCCGAGGCCGGTGCACGGGGCGTCGACGAGGACCCGGTCGTAGGCCGCCGGCTCCTCCTCCCCCACCGTGCGGCCGTCGCCGACCCGGACCGCCTCGACGGCGGTCGCCGGGACGGCCGACAGCCCCCGCTCGACGAGCCGGGCGCGGTGCGGCTGCAGCTCGTTGGCCACGAGGCGGGCACCGCGCTCGTGCGCGAGGGCGGCGAGCAGCGCGGCCTTGCCACCCGGGCCGGCGCACAGGTCGAGCCAGCGGGCGTCCCGGCCACCGGGCTCGCCGGTCGGTCGCTCGGGTCGCCGTGCAGGGGGGCGGCGGCCAGGGCGAGGGCGACGAGCTGGCTGCCCTCGTCCTGGACGCCGGCGCGCCCGTCGCGCACGGCCCGCAGGGCGCCCGGGTCGCCGCCGGACAGCACGAGCGCGTACGGCGACCAGCGCCCGGGGGTGGCGTCCTGGTGGGCCTGCTCCCGCAGCTCCGCCGTGTCCGCGAGCCCCGGCCGGGCGACGAGGGTCACCGCGGGCGCGACGTTGTCGGCGGCGAGCAGGTCACCGATCTCCCCCGCGTCCCGGCCGTGGCCGACGAGCGCCTCGCGCAGCGCCCGGGTCACCCACAGCGGGTGGCTCTGGGTCGCAGCCAGGCGGGCGACGGCGTCGGTGCCGGCCGGGTCCACGGCGTCGGCGATGCGGCCGAGCCAGGTGTCGAGGTCGACCGCGCTGACCGCGCGGAGCACCGCGTTGACGAACTGGGCGCTGCCGGCGCCGGTCCGGGCGCGAGCCAGGCCGACCGTCTCCGAGACGGCGGCGTGCGGCGGCACCCGCATCCCGAGCAGCTGGTGGGCGCCGAGCCGCAGCAGGTCGAGCACCGGCGGGTCGATGCGGTCGAGGGTCCGGCCGCCGGCGCACTGCTCGATGATCGCGTCGTACCGGCCGCGCAGGCGCAGGGTGCCGTACGCGAGCTCGGTCGCGAAGCCGGCGTCGCGACCGCGGATGCCGCGCTCGCGCAGGAGCGGCGGCAGGACGAGGTTGGCGTAGGCGTCGGACCCCTCGACCTCGCGCAGGACGTCGAACGCGGCGCCCCGGGCGGGGTCGGCGTCCCGCCGCCGGGCCGACGGCGCCGCAGCGGTCCGGTCCGTGCGTCCCGCCGCGCGCGCGGCTCCGCGCTCGCGGCCGGCGGCGTCCCGCCGGTCCTCGGCTCGGTCGCCGCGCGGGTCGGTCGGGCGTCCGGACCCTCGTCCCTCGGGAGCACCGCCGCGGCCACCGCGGCCGCGTCCGCTCCCCGGACCTCCGTCGCGACCACCGCCTCGACCGCTCGCGCTGCCGCCCCCGCTCCCGTGACCGCCGTGCGGGCGACCGCCGTCGTCGGGGCTCACGCGGCGGACCCGAGGACGAGGTCGCCGTCGAGCCGGGCCCCGCGGGCCCAGTCGGCGGCCGGCATGGCGCGCCGACCGGCCGGGGACACGTCGCCGAGCCGGACCGCGTGCGTCGCGGTCCCGACGAGCACCTCGTCCTTGCCGGCGCGCAGCACCCCCGGGGGGAGGTCGGTGACGTCGGGCCGCAGGTCGACCGGGCCGAGCTTGAGGCGTGAGCCGTCGGGCGCCGTCGTCCACGCGCCCGGCGCCGGGGTGCACCCGCGGATCCGCCGGTCGACGGCGACCGCGGGGTGCTCCCAGCGCACCCGGGCGTCGGCGACCTCGAGGCGGGGGGCGAGGCTGACGCCGTCGGCGGGCTGCGGGACCGGCTGCGCGACGCCGTCCTCGATCGCGTCGAGCGTGGCGACCAGCAGGCCGGAGCCGGCGACGGCGAGCCGGTCGAGCAGGTCGCCGGCGGTGTCCCCCGGGCGGACGGTCTCGGTGAGGGTGCCGAACACCGGACCGGTGTCCAGGCCGGCCTCGATGCGGAACGTGCTCGCGCCGGTCACCTCGTCGCCGGCGATGAGCGCGTGCTGCACCGGTGCCGCACCGCGCCAGGCGGGCAGGACCGAGAAGTGGAGGTTGACCCAGCCGTGCGCGGGCACGTGGAGGACGACCGGCGGCAGCAGGGCGCCGTAGGCGACGACGGGCGCGCAGTCGACCGCGAGATCGGCGAGCCGGGTGCGGAAGTCCTCGTCGCGAGGGCTGCGCGGGGTGAGGACCTCGAGGCCCGCGTCGAGGGCGCGCTCCTTCACCGGGCTCGCCGCGAGGGTGCGCCCGCGACCGGCGCGGGCGTCCGGACGGGTCAGCACGGCCACCACCTCGTGGCGGGACGCGAGCAGCGCCTCGAGGGCGGGCACGGCCACGGCGGGGGTGCCGGCGAAGAGCAGACGCATGGACCCGATCCTAGGCGGCGGGTGCCGGGCCCCCCGCCCGGCTGCGGTGCGGCCGGCGGCAGAGCGGCCGCCCGGGGGCGAGCCGCCGGCCCGCGGTCAGAGCATCTCCTTCGGGTCGACCTGGACCCGGACGCTGCCACCCTCGCGGCGCGCGCTGCGGACCGCCGCCGAGGCCGCGAGCGTTGCCGCGAGCTCGACGGCCGCCTCGACCGGGACGCGCACGAGCGCACGCACCGACCCGTCGAGCGTGGCGGGCGGACCGCCGGGCACGGGCGACGCCTCGACGGCGACCGGCCCGAGCACCGTCCCGCCCGGGGGGACCCGCACGCGGGCGAGGAACGCGTCGACCGCCTCCCGGGTGCCGGTGACCGCGGCGACCCGGACGGCCGGCGGCAGCCCGAGCTCCCGCCGCTCGGCGAGCTCCCGCTCGGCGAAGCCGACCGGGTCCCACCGCACGAGCGCCTGCGTCGGCGCCGGTGCGGCGTCGCCGACGAGGAGCACGCGACCGCCGGCCGTCGCCGGACGCACGAGGGACGCCGCGCTCAGCCACCGGTGCAGCGCCTCCTCCCCCACGCGCAGCGAGGCGCGCGCCGTCGACACGGCGGCGTCGAGCAGCAGCGCGGCGACGTAGCCGCCGTCGGCGACCGGCTCGGCGCCGGGGGTCGCGACGACCAGCGCGGGCCGGCCGTCGACCGCGCCGAGCACGCCGGTGGCCGCCGTCGCGCCGGACACCCGGACCGGGACGCCGGGGAAGGCCCGGCCGAGCTCCTCCGCGGTGCGGTCCGAGCCGACGCGGACCGACCGCAGCGCGGTACCGCCGCACTCCGAGCACCGCCAGGTGCCGGCGAGCGTGCCGCACCACCGGCACTGCGGGACGGCCCCGGCGCGTCCGAGCGCCAGCGGACCGGCGCACACCCGGCAGTGCGCGACGGCCCGGCAGCGGGCGCACGCCACGACCGGCAGGTAGCCGGCGCGTGGCACCTGCACGAGCACCGGGCCGGCGACGAGCGCGTCCCGGGCCGCCCGCCAGGCCGGCGCGGGCAGCCGCGCGGCGGCCGCGGCGCCCTCCCCCGCCAGCTCGACCGAGGTCAGGGCCTGCACCCGCGGGGCCCGCGCCCGGGTCACCGCCCGGTCCGCGACGAGCGGGCGCGCCCAGCCGCTCTCGACCAGCACCTGGGCCTCCGTCGTCCGGGTGGGACCGCCGAGGAGGGCCGCGGCGCCGGACTGCTCGGCGCGCAGGGTGAGCACCTCGCGCACGTGCGGGTAGGGCGAGCGCGGCTCGGCGTGCAGGTCGTCGGCGTCGTCCCAGCACACGACGAGCCCGAGGTCGGCGACCGGTGCCCACGTCGCGGCGCGCGTCCCGACGACGACCCGCGCGGCACCGGTGAGGGCCGCCAGGAAGGCGCGGTAGCGCGGCGCGGGGCCATGGTCCGCCTCCAGGCGCACGAACCCGCCGGTGCTTCCCGGCACCCACGGCGCGACGCCCGCACCGGCCAGGGCGGCGACGAGCCGGTCGACGTCGCGCGCGTCCGGGGCGACGACGACGGCGCCCCGGCCGCCGCGCACGGTCGCGGCCACCGCCTGCGCGACGGCGGCCGGCCAGTCGAGCCCGACCGGCCCCGGCAGGGCGGTCCACACCGCACGCGGGCTGCGCCCGGCGGCCAGGTGGTCGAGGAACGCCGGACCGCCGCGGTAGGCCGTCCACCCGCCGGCGCGACGGGCCCGGCGGTCGTGACGCCGCCGCCGCCGGCGGCGGTCGCAGGCGACTCGTCGGCCACGGCCACGGCCGCCGGCGAGCCGCCGACCGGCTCGTCGTCCGGACCACCGTCGTCCGCACGCGTTTCGCCCCCTGCCCACGTCGGCGCCAGGCACTCGGCCTCGACCCGCGCGTGCCGTGGTGGGACCGCGAGCCGGACGACGTCGCCCAGCGTCCCCGCGTACCGCGCCGCGACCGAGCGCGCGAGGCGCAGGACGGGCGGGCTGAGCACCGGCACCGGCGAGACCACCTTGCGCAGCGGCGCGAGCTCGCCGTCGTGGTCGGGCTCCTCGACCCGCTCGAGGACGTAGCCGTCGACGTCGCGCGGCCCGAACCGGACCTTGACCCGGCAGCCGGGACGCGCGTCGTCGTCGGCCGCCGCCGGCACGAGGTACTCGAAGGTGCGGTCCAGGTGCGCCGCCGGGACGTCGACGAGGACACGGGCGACCGGCAGGTGCGCGGCGGGCTCGACGGGGACGGACGACCGCGGCCGGCGACGGCGGGGCGCCGGCAGCCCGGCGAGCGCGCCCTGCTCGCCCTGCGGCACCGTCCCCCCGACCTCGCTCGACCCCCCGGCGTCCTGCGTCACGCGCCCATCCCAGCACCGGCCGCCCACTCTCGCCGGGCGTCGGTCCACACCGGTGGACGGCCGGAGACGACGGCGGTCAGCCGAGCACGGACCGCAGGTCGTCGACGCGGTCCGTGCGCTCCCAGGTGAACTGCGGCAGCTCGCGGCCGAAGTGCCCGTAGGCGGCGGTGCGGCGGTAGATCGGGCGCAGCAGGTTGAGGTCGCGGATGATCGCGGCCGGCCGCAGGTCGAACACCTCGCGGATCGCCGCGGTGAGCGTCGCCGGGTCGACGGTGTGCGTGCCGAAGGTCTCGACGTACAGGCCCACCGGGTGCGCCTTGCCGATCGCGTAGGCGACCTGGACCTCGCAGCGGCGGGCGTAGCCCGGCCGCGACGACGTTCTTGGCGACCCAGCGCATCGCGTACGCGGCGGACCGGTCCACCTTGGACGGGTCCTTGCCGGAGAACGCGCCGCCGCCGTGGCGGGCCATGCCGCCGTAGGTGTCGACGATGATCTTGCGGCCGGTCAGGCCGGCGTCGCCCTGCGGGCCGCCGATGACGAACGTGCCGGTCGGGTTGACGAGCAGGCGGTGGTCGGACGACGTCGATGCCCGAGGGTCGCGAGCACCGGCGCGACGACGTGCTCGGCGATCTCCTTCTCCAGCGCGGGCTCGAGGCCCGGGTCGTGCTGCGTCGAGAGCACGACGGTGTCGACCCGCACCGGGCGGTCGCCGTCGTACCCGATGGTCACCTGGGTCTTGCCGTCCGGCCGCAGCCCGGCGCACGATGCCCTGCTTGCGCACGTGCGCGAGCCGCTCGGCGAGCCGGTGGGCGACCCAGATCGGCAGCGGCAGCAGCGACGGCGTCTCGTCGCTCGCGTAGCCGAACATCAGCCCCTGGTCGCCCGCGCCCTGCGCGTCCAGCGGGTCGAGGTCGGTGTCGTCCTGGCGCATCTCCCAGCGCCTTGTCGACGCCCGCGGCGATGTCCGGCGACTGCGCGCCGATCGACACCGAGATGCCGCACGAGTCGCCGTCGAACCCGATCGGCGGACGACGTGTAGCCGATGCCCCGGACGACCTCGCGCACGAGCTGCGGGATCTCGACGTACGCGCTCGTGGTGACCTCGCCGGCGACGTGCACCAGGCCGGTCGTCACCATCGTCTCGACGGCGACCCGCGCGGCGCGGGTCCTGCTCGAGGATCGCGTCGAGGATGGCGTCCGAGATCTGGTCGCAGATCTTGTCGGGGTGACCCTCGGTCACCGACTCGGAGGTGAACAGGCGCAGGTCGGGAGACCGTCATGGGGGTCAGGGTAGTCGGCGTCGCGGGGTGTCCGGTCGGGCGCCGGGCCGGGTCACCCGACGAGGTCACGCCGAGTCGCGCGGCGACGGCGTCCCAGATCGCGTCGGCGACCTCGTCCTTCGTGCCCGGCGGCGGTCGCTGACGACCTCGCCCGTCGCGGTCGAGCACGGTCACCTCGTTGTCGGCCGTGCCGAAGCCCAGCCCGGCGCCGACGGCGTTCACCGCGAGCAGGTCGGCCCCCTTGCGCCGCGCCTTGGCGCGCCCGTGCGCGAGGACGTCGCCCTCGCCGTCGCCGGTCTCGGCCGCGAAGCCCGACGACGACCTGCCCGGGACGGCGCCGGGGCCCGGCGAGCTCGGCGAGGATGTCCGGGTTCGGCTCGAGGACCAGCGGCTCCACGGCGCCGTCCGGCGCGCTTCTTGATCTTGTGCGTCGGCCGTCCGGGCGGGCCGGAAGTCCGCGACCGCGGCCGCCATGACGACGACGTCGGCGTCCTTGGCCGCGGCGTGCACGGCGTCGCGCAGCTGCGCGGTCGACTCCACCGCGACGACGTCGACGCCGTCCGGCGTCGGGCAGCGTCGACGTTGGCGGCGACGAGGGTCACCCGGGCGCCGCGGGCGCCGCGCCGTGCGGGCGAGGGCGTACGCCCTGCCGGCCCGAGGACCGGTTGCCGAGGAAGCGGACCGGGTCGATGGGCTCCCGCGTGCCGCCGGCGGAGACGACGACGTGCCGACCGGCGAGGTCGCAGCCGGGCGGGTCCGGCACGAACTCGCCGGGGCCCGCTCGGTGGCCTCGGGCAGCGCGACGCCGACCAGCGCCGAGGGCGGCCGCGGCGATCTCGGCGGGCTCGGGCAGCCGGCCCGGACCGGTGTCCGAGCCGGTCAGCCGGCCGGAGGCGGGCTCCATGACGTGCACGCCGCGGTCGCGCAGGGTCGCGACGTTGGCGCGGGTCGCGGGGTGGTCCCACATCTCGGTGTGCATCGCGGGCGCGAGGAGCACCGGGCAGCGAGACGGTGAGCAGGGTGCTGGTCAGCAGGTCGTCGGCGCGACCGGTGGCCGCGCGGGACAGCAGGTCCGCGGTCGCCGGGGCGACGACGAGCAGGTCCGCGCCCTTGCCGAGCGCGACGTGCGGGACGTGCTCGACGTCCTCGAAGACCTCGGGGGTCGCGGGGTGCCCGGACAGGGCCTCCCAGGTGGGCCGGCCGACGAACTCCAGCGCGGCCGCGGGTGGGGATGACGCGCACGTCGTGCCCCGCCTCGCGCAGCAGGCGCAGGAGCAGGACCGCCTTGTAGGCGGCGATCCCGCCCGCGACCCCGAGGACGATGCGCACAGGTGGCGTCAGGCGCGGGGCTGCTCGGCCGGCTGCTCGGTCGACTCGACGGTCAGCAGGCCGTCGTTGATCTCGCGCATCGCGATGGACAGCGCCTTCTCCTGCGGGCGGGTCTCGACCAGCGGGCCGACGTACTCCAGCAGGCCCTCGTTGAGCTGGGAGTAGTACGCGTTGATCTGGCGGGCGCGCTTGGCCGAGTAGACGACGAGGCGCGTACTTGGAGTTGGCCTTCTCGAGCAGCTTGTCGATCGGCGGGTCGGTGATGCCGACGGGCTCGGCGACGGTTCCGGACACGGGTGGCTCCTCGAGGCGGGGGTGGACCAGCACGAGCCTACCGGCTCGCCGCCGCGCTGCGGCCGGGCCTCGGCTGCCGGCCACTCCATCCTACCGGGCGCTCAGACGGTGGGCAGACCCATGGTCCGGACGAGCTCGTCGGTGGCGCGGTGCACGTCGTCGTTGACGATCGTCACGTCGAACTCGGGCTCCGCGGCGAGCTCGACCCGGGCCGTCTCCAGCCGGCGCGCGCGCTCCTCGGGTCCTTCGGTCCCGCGGCCGATGAGGCGCCGCTCGAGCTCCTCCCACGACGGCGGCGCGAGGAAGACGAACCGGGCCTCGGGCATGGTCGCGCGCACCTGCCGGGCGCCCTGGAGGTCGATCTCCAGCAGCGCCGGCGCACCCGGCCGTCAGGCGCTCCTCGACCGGGCGCCGCGGTGTGCCGTACCGGTTGCGGCCGTGCACGACCGCCCACTCGAGCAGCTCGCCCGCGCTCGGCCATCTCGTCGAACCGCTCGGCGGACACGAAGTGGTAGTGGACGCCGTCGACCTCCCCGGGGCGCGGGTCGCGCGTCGTCGCGGACACCGAGAGCCACACGTCGGGGTAGCGCGCGCGGACGTCGGCGGAGACGGTTCCCTTGCCGACGGCGGTCGGTCCGGCGAGAACGGTGAGCCGGGCTGGCGTCGTCGTCATGGGTGGTGCGGCGCTCCTGCGGTGTGCGTGCGGGTGGGACGGGAGAGGGTGCCGGTCGGGTCAGCCGAAGCGGTCGACGAGCGCCTTCGCCTGGTGCGGTCCGAGGCCGCGGACCCGGCGGGTCTCGGAGATCCCGACCTCGGCCATGATCGCGCGGGCCTTCACCTTGCCGACCCCGGGCAGCGACTCGAGCAGCGCCACCACCTTGAGCTTGCCGATCGTGTCGTCGGTCCGGCCCTGCTCGATCACCTCGGAGAGCGAGCCCTGCGAGTACTTGAGGCGGTTCTTGACCTCGGCCCGGGCCTGCCGGGCCGCAGCAGCCTTCTCCAGCGCTGCGGCGCGTTGTTCGGGTGTGAGCGGCGGAAGGGCCACGCGTGTCACCTCATCGATAGCGGGTACGTGGGACCGAACCTAGCGACCGCCTCACCTCGCGGCAACGTGGGCGGCGCCGCCCGTCCGGGTGGCCGCTCTCCCAGGTCAGGGCCGGTGACGGCCGCTCGGGCGGGCCGTGCCGAGCGGGCCCCGCGGGTCACGCAGGGCGGACGCCGCGTCCGCGGCGGCGCGCTCCGCGGCGGCCCGCAGCGCGCCGACGTCGGGCCCGGCGGCGAGCACGCCGCGCGACGACGACGCCAGCACCGCACCGCGGGCGGCGCCGAAGACGTGCGCGAGCTCGGCCGGTCCCGCGCCCTGCGCGCCCACGCCCGGGGCCAGGAGCGGCCCGCGCACGGCGGCCAGGTCGACCCCCAGCCGGCGCGCGGCGTCGCCGATGGTCGCGCCGACGACGAGGCCGACGGAGCCCAGCGCCGCGCGACCGGGCGCGCCGGGCCCCCCGCCGCACCCGGTCCGGCGGAGCCCGCCGACGCCAGCTCGGCGGCGTTGAGCGCGGCCGCCTCCTCGGCGACGACGCGCGCCACGCTGCGCCCGTCCGGGCCGACGGCGTGCTGGACCGACGCGCCCTCCGGGTTGGACGTGAGGGCGAGCACGAACAGGCCCCGACCGGTCGCCGCGGCCGGCCTCGACGGCCGGCGCCAGCGAGCCGAAGCCGAGGTACGGCGACACCGTGAGCGCGTCCCCGGCGAGCGGCGAGCCGTCGCGCAGGTAGGCGTCGGCGTACCCGGCCATCGTCGAGCCGATGTCGCCGCGCTTGGCGTCGACGACGACGAGCGTCCCCGTCGCCGCGGCCGGCCGGCGACGACCTCCTCGAGGACGGCGACGCCCGGCCGAGCCGTGCCGCTCGAACAGCGCCGACTGCGGCTTGACCGCGGCGACCCGACCGCCGACGGCGTCCATCGACCCGCAGCGCGAAGCTCCCGCAGGCCGCGGGCGTCGTCCGGCAGGCCCCAGGCCGCGAGCAGGCCGGGGTGCGGGTCGATGCCCACGCACAGCGGGCCGTGCGCGTCCATGGCCCGCGCCAGGCGCGCGCCGAACGGCTCGCCGACGCGGCTCGGCCGGCTCGCCGCCCGGGACGCGGCCAGGACCCCGGCGTGCTACGCCGTGCTCGGCTGCCCGGCCGCGAGGCGACGCGGCGGGCGCCCGGGCGGCGTCGTGCTCCTGCAGGCTCGTCACGGCGAACGGACCGGCGAGCGCCGCCTCGATCCCCTGGACCGCGGCGCCGAGCTGCTGGACGGTCGTGACGATCGGCCTTGTCGGCCGCGGTGGTCGCGGTCCGGATCTCGTAGCCGTCCGCGCGCGCACCCTGACCGGACGGGGTGTTGACGACCATGTCGACCTCGCCGGAGCGGATGAGGTCGACGATCGTCGGCTCCCCCGCCGGGCCGCGGCCCGGTCGAGTACTTGCGCACCACGCGTCGACGGGATGCCGCTGCGGCGCAGGACGCCCGCGGTGCCCTCGGTCGCGAGGATCTCGAAGCCGAGCTCGACGAGCCGCTTGATCGGGAAGACGATCGCGCGCTTGTCCCGGTCGGCGACCGAGATGAACACCGTGCCGGACGTCGGCAGCCCGCCGTACGCCGCGGCCTGGGACTTCGCGAACGCCGTCGGGAAGTCGACGTCGAAGCCCATGACCTCGCCGGTCGAGCGCATCTCCGGGCCGAGGACCGTGTCGACGACGGTGCCGTCGGTCGTGCGGAACCGCTTGAACGGCAGCACGGCCTCCTTGACCGCGAGCGGGCGCGTCGAGGTCGAGCACGGCGCCGTCGGCCTCGGGCAGGACGCCCGACGCCCGCAGGTCGGCGATGGTGTGGCCGGCCATGACCAGCGCGGCCGCCTTGGCGAGCGAGACGCCGGTCGCCTTGGAGACGAACGGCACGGTGCGGGACGCGCGCGGGTTCGCCTCCAGCACGTACAGCACGTCGCTGACCAGCGCGTACTGGACGTTGAGCAGCCCGCGCACGCCGATGCCCTTGCCGAGCGCCTCGGTGGAGCGGCGGATGCGCTCGAGCTCGCCGACGGACAGCGTGACCGGCGGCAGCACGCAGGCGGAGTCGCCGGAGTGGATGCCGGCCTCCTCGATGTGCTCCATGACGCCGCCGAGGAACATCTCCTCGCCGTCGAACAGGGCGTCGACGTCGATCTCGATGGCGTCGTCGAGGAAGCGGTCGATGAGCAGCGGCGCCGACGTGAAGCCGTCCGGCGCCTCCTCGAGGGCCTTGTCCACGTACTGCCGCAGCTGGGCGTCGTCGTAGACGATCTCCATGCCGCGGCCGCCGAGCACGTACGACGGGCCGCACGAGCACGGGGTAGCCGATCGACGCCGCGATCTCGCCGCGCCTCGCTCGGCCGACGTCGCGGTGCCGAACGCGGGCGCGGGCAGGCCGGCGTCGCGCAGGACCCGGCCGAACGCGCCGCGGTCCTCGGCGAGCGTCGATCGCCTCGGGGGTGGTGCCGAGGATCGGCACGCCGGCGTCGGCCAGGCGCTGCGCGAGGGACAGCGGGGTCTGCCCGCCGAGCTGCACGATGACCCCGGCGACCGGGCCGGCGGCGACCTCGGCGTCGTAGACCTCGAGGACGTCCTCGAACGTCAGCGGCTCGAAGTAGAGGCGGTCGGAGGTGTCGTAGTCCGTCGAGACGGTCTCCGGGTTGCAGTTGATCATCACGGTCTCGAACTCGCCCTTGAGCGCGAGCGCGGCGTGCACGCACGAGTAGTCGAACTCGATGCCCTGCCCGATGCGGTTCGGGCCCGGAGCCGAGGATGAGGATCGCCGCGCGCTCGCGCGGCTCGACCTCGGTCTCCTCGTCGTAGCGTCGAGTAGTGGTACGGCGTCGTCGCGGCGAACTCGGCGGCGCAGGTGTCGACGGTCTTGTAGACCGGGCGCAGCCCGAGGCGTGCGGCGCACGAGGCTGACGTCCGCCTCCCGCATCCCGCGCAGCCGGCCGATCTGCCGGTCGGACAGCCCGTGCCGCTTCGCGTGCAGCAGGACCTCGCGGGTCAGCTCGGCGCGGCCGCGACCTCGGCCGCGCACCTCGTTGATCGAGCTGGACCTGGTCGAGGAACCACGGGTCGATGCCCGTCCGCTCGTAGACGTCCTCGAGCGGCACCCCGGCGCGCAGCACCTGCTGGACGTCGACGAGCCGGCCCTGGGTGGGTCGCGAGATCGTCGCCAGGACCGCGTCGAGCGCGTCGCCGGCGAGCGGCTCGCCGTCCCAGTGGAAGTCGGCGCCGCGGGTGTCGATCGAGCGCAGCGCCTTGCCGAGCGCCTCGGCGAAGTTGCGGCCCATCGCCATCGCCTCGCCGACCGACTTCATGGTCGTGGTGAGCGGTCGGGTCGGCGGCCGGGAACTTCTCGAACGCGAACCGCGGCACCTTGACCACGACGTAGTCGAGCGTCGGCTCGAACGACGCCGGGGTGACCGCGGTGATGTCGTTCGGGATCTCGTCGAGCGTGTAGCCCGACGGCGAGCCGGGCGGCGATCTTCGCGATCGGGAACCCGGTCGCCTTGGACGCCAGCGCCGAGGAGCGCGAGACGCGCGGGTTCATCTCGATGACGACGACGCGTCCGGTCTCCGGGTGCGACCGCGAACTGGATGTTGCAGCCGCCGGTGTCGACGCCGACCTCGCGGATGACCGCGATGCCGATGTCCCGCAGCCGCTGGTACTCGCGGTCCGTGAGGGTCAGCGCGGGCGCGACGGTGACGGAGTCGCCGGTGTGCACGCCGACCGGGTCGACGTTCTCGATCGAGCAGACGACGACGACGTTGTCGTTGCGGTCGCGCATGAGCTCGAGCTCGTACTCCTTCCAGCCGAGGATGGACTCCTCGAGGAGCACCTCGGTGGTCGGCGAGTAGTGCAGGCCCTGCCCGGCGATCTGGCGCAGCTCGGCCTCGTCGTAGGCGATCCCGGAGCCCGAGGCCGCCCATGGTGAAGGACGGGCGGACGACGACGGGGTAGCCGAGGTCCTCGACGGCGGCGAGCACCTCCTCGATCGAGTGCGTGATCACGCTGCGGGCGGACTCGGCGCCGCACCGGTCGACGACGCCCTTGAACAGCTGGCGGTCCTCGGCGAGGTGGATGGCGGCGATGTTCGCGCCGATGAGCTCGACGCCGTACTCCTCCAGCACGCCGTTCTCGTGCAGCGCGATCGCGGCGTTGAGCGCGGTCTGGCCGCCGAGGGTCGGCAGCAGCGCGTCGGGGCGCTCCTTGGCGATGATCGAGGCGATGACCTCGGGGGTGATCGGCTCGACGTAGGTCGCGTCGGCGAACTCGGGGTCGGTCATGATCGTCGCCGGGTTGGAGTTGACGAGGATGACGCGCAGGCCCTCGTCGCGCAGGACGCGGCAGGCCTGGGTCCCGGAGTAGTCGAACTCGGCGGCCTGGCCGATGACGATCGGGCCGGAGCCGATGACCAGGACGCTGGCGATGTCGGGGCGGCGGGGCATCAGTGGGCGTCCTTACGGGATCGAGGTGGGTGCGGCCTTCATGAGGTCGACGAAGCGGTCGAACAGGTAGGCGGCGTCGTGCGGGCCGGCCGCGGCCTCGGGGTGGTACTGGACCGAGAAGGCGGGCAGGTCGAGCGCGGCCAGGCCCTCGACGACGTCGTCGTTGAGGTCGACGTGGGAGACGACGACCCGGCCGTAGCGGCCGCCGTCGTGCGGCGCGACGCTCTCCCCGTCGAGCGGGGCGTCGACCGCGAACCCGTGGTTGTGCGCGGTGATCTCGACCTTGCCGGTGGTGCGGTCCATGACCGGCTGGTTCACGCCGCGGTGGCCGTAGGCGAGCTTGTAGGTGCCGTAGCCGAGCGCGCGGCCGAGCAGCTGGTTGCCGTAGCAGATGCCGAAGAACGGGATCCGCCGGTCCAGCACGTCGCGCAGCAGCTCGATCTCGTGCGCCGCCGCGCGACGGGTCGCCGGGGCCGTTGGAGAAGAAGACGCCGTCCGGGCCGGTCGCCAGGACCTCGTCGATCGTCGACGCTGGCGGGCAGCACGTGCGACCTCGACGCCGCGCTCGGCGAGCGAGCGCGGGGTGTTCGACTTGATGCCGAGGTCGACGGCGGCGACGGTCGCGACCGGGGTCGCCAGCCGCTCGCCGTCGGGCCCGAGGGCGGGCACGACGTAGGCGGCGTCGGTGGACACCTCGCCGGCGAGGTCGGCGCCGGCCATCGCGCGGCGCCTGCTCGACGACGGCGCGCAGCGCGTCGACCGTCAGCGCGTCGACCGGCACGGCGCAGCCGGCTTCGTCGGACGAGCGCGTCGCCGGAGAAGATGCCGGCCCGCATGACGCCGCGCTCGCGCAGGTGGCGGGTCAGCGCGCGGGTGTCGATCGCGCTGATGCCGACGACGCCCTGCTCGGCGAGCTCCTCGTCGAGGTCGTGCGTGCGAGCGCCAGTTCGACGCCCGGCGCGCGGGGTCGCGCACCACGAAGCCGGCGACCCAGATGCGGGTCGACTCGTCGTCCTCGCCGTTGACGCCGGTGTTGCCGACGTGCGGCGCCGTCATGACGACGATCTGCCGGTGGTACGAGGGGTCGGTGAGGGTCTCCTGGTAGCCGGTCATCCCGGTGTTGAAGACGATCTCGCCGACCGTGCTCGCCGGTCGGCGCCGTAGGCGCGGCCGGTGAAGGTGCGCCCGTCCTCGAGGACGAGCACGGCCGGGCCCTGGGCCCGGGTGGTCGGGGTCTGCTCGCTCACGCTGGTGTTCCTCACGCTGTCTCGGGCTCGGGGGTGCCGGCGGTGCCGGCCGTGCTCGTGTCCGTGCCGGGCTGCTGGGGCTGCCGGTGTGCGTGCTGCGGGGCTGCCGGGCCGTGGGGACGAGGGCGCGGGCCGCGGCGAGCGAGCGCCGGCGCGGTCCTCGGCGCGCGCGCGGGCGCAGGCCGGTGTCCAGGCGCGCGTCGCCGTCCGGCACCTGCCAGGTGAGGACGACGAGGCCCGTCGCCGCCCACGTACTTGCCCGCCATGCCGGGTGCGGTCCCGACGGCGCGCAGCGCGTCGGCCGGGACGAAGAGGTCCGTGGCGCCGTCGCGCCCGACCCGGACGCCGCCCGCGAACACCTGGACGACGGCGCGCGACCGGACGCCGAGGTCGTGCGCGACGACCCGCTCGAGCCAGTCGCCGGCCATGGTGCTCGAGACGTAGGTCGCCTCGCAGCGGCCCGGTCGCGGGCTCGCCGAGCGCGCGGGTCGCCGTCGGCGGGGACGCGCGGGCAGCGCGGGCACGACGGCGGCGGTGCGCGCGCCGCGGTGGACCCAGCCGGCCCGCATCGCCCACAGCGCGGTGACGCCGGCGCGCCAGGAGCACCGTGAGGGTGACGCGGGGGGCATCGGCGGGCGGCACGTGGTCGACGGCGCCGCGTCCGGCTGCGGCACGGCGACGCCGTCGAGCACGGTGGCGCGGCCGCGCAGGAAGGTCGCGACGACGCGGCCCGGCAGCTCGCGGCCGCGGAACGGGGAGTTGACGCTCGCGGTGCCCTGCCGCTCCGGCACGACGATCGGCGCGTGCCGCCGGGTCGACGAGCGTGAGGTTGGCCGGCTCCCCCACGGCGATCGGGCGGCCGTGGTCCTGCGACGCGGCCGATCCGGGCGGGCGCCTCGGACAGCACGCGGGCGACGTCGGCCCAGGTCATCCGGCCGGTGTCGACCATCGTCTGCTGCACGACCGACAGCGCCGTCTCCAGGCCGGTCATGCCGAAGGCCGCCGCGGCCCACTCGCAGTCCTTGTCCTCGCGCGTGTGCGGCGCGTGGTCGGTGGCGACGATGTCGATGGTGCCGTCGGCGAGGCCCGTCCCGGACCGCGTCGACGTCGGCCTGCGGTGCGCAGCGGCGGGTTGACCTTGTAGACCGGGTCGTAGTCGCGGGCGAGCTCGTCGGTGAGGAGCAGGTGGTGCGGGGTGACCTCGGCGGTGACGTCGATGCCGCGGGACTTGGCCCACCGGATGAGCTCGACCGACCCGGCCGTCGACAGGTGGCACACGTGCAGGCGCGAGCCGACGTGCTCGGCGAGCAGCACGTCGCGGGCGATGATCGCCTCCTCGGCGACGGCCGGCCAGCCCGCCAGGCCCGAGCTCGGCGGACACGACGCCCTCGTGCATCTGGGCGCCGACCGGTCAGCCGCGGCTCCTGCGCGTGCTGGGCGACGACGCCGTCGAACGCCTTGACGTACTCCAGCGCGCGGCGCATGAGCACCGGGTCGTGGACGCACTTGCCGTCGTCGGAGAAGACGCGCACGCGCGCCGCGGACGCCGCCATCGCGCCGAGCTCGGCGAGCGCCTCGCCCTCGAGGCCGACGCTCACCGCGCCGACCGGGTGGACGTCGACCCAGCCGGCGTCGCGGCCCAGCCGCCACACCTGCTCGACGACGCCCGCGGTGTCGGCCACCGGCGACGTGTTCGCCATCGCGTGCACGGCGGTGAAGCCGCCGAGCGCGGCGGCACGGGTGCCGGACTCGACGGTCTCGGCGTCCTCGCGGCCGGGCTCGCGCAGGTGGGTGTGCAGGTCGACCAGGCCGGGCAGGGCGACCAGGCCGGTGCCGTCGACCTCGACGACATCGTGGGCGGTGCCGCCGTCCGAGGCGCCTGGCGAGGCGCCAGCGTGGCCCGGACGTCGTCCGCACCGACGGCCGCGACGACGCCGTCGGCCAGGAGGAGGTCCGTGGGCTCGCCGCCGAGCGGGGCGACCCCGCGCAGGAGGTACCTCGGTGCGCTGCGTCGACCCGGTCACGCGATCCCCGTCCTCTCGTCGTTCCGTGCGTTCTTCTGGTGGAGCTGCCGGGCGGTCTGGTCCGGCGGCCGGACCGGCTCCGGGCGGGGCCGGCCTCGCCGGCGAGCAGCAGGTAGAGCACCGCCATCCGGACCGCGACCCCGTTCGCCACCTGCTCGACGATGACCGCGCGCGCGCGAGTCGGCCGCGTCGGCCGAGATCTCCAGACCACGGTTCATCGGGCCGGGGTGCATGACGATCGCGTGGTCCGGCAGCAGCCCGAGCCGGCGCCCGTCGAGCCCGTAGCCGCGGGTGTACTCGAGCGGCGTCGGGAAGTAGCCGCCGCCGGCGGCCCCGGCGCCCATCCGCTCGCGCTGGACCCGCAGCATCATGACGGCGTCCGGCTGCTCGTCGGCCAGCACGGGGTCGAGGTGGTAGCTGACCCGGCAGGGCCACGTCTCCACGCCGACCGGCACGAGCGTCGGCGGCGCCACGAGCGTGACCTCGGCCCCGAGCGTCGTGCAGCAGGCCGACGTTGGAGCGGGCGACCCGCGAGTGCAGGACGTCGCCGACGATCGCGATCCGCAGCCCGGCCAGGTCCCGACCGGTGGGGTCGCTCGCGCCGGCGCCGCCCACGAGGTGCCGGCGGATCGTGTAGGCGTCCAGCAGGGCCTGGGTCGGGTGCTGGTGCGTGCCGTCGCCCGCGTTGACGCACGGCGCCGTCGACCCAGCCGGAGCGGGCCAGCGTGTGCGGCGCGCCGGACGCCGGATGGCGGATGACGACGGCGTCGGCGCCCATGGCCTGGAGGGTCAGCGCGGTGTCCTTGAGCGACTCGCCCTTGGACACGCTCGAGCCCTTGGCCGAGAAGTTGATGACGTCCGCCGAGAGCCGCTTGGCCGCGGTCTCGAACGAGATCCGGGTGCGGGTCGAGTCCTCGAAGAAGAGGTTGACGACCGTGCGGCCGCGCAGCGTCGGGAGCTTCTTGATCTCGCGGGACTGCGTCGCCGCCATCTGCGCGGCGGTGTCGAGGATGCGGACGGCGCCGGTCGCGGTCGAGGTCGGTGGTGGAGAGCAGGTGCCTCATCGGGTGCGTGCCTCCGCTCGCGCCGGTCGGGGTGCCCGCGGGGGCGCCGCTCGGGCTGCCCCCCGGCGGGCCCTCGATGAGGACGCCGTCCTCGCCGTCGATCTCCTCGAGCAGGACCCGGACGCGCTCCGACCTGCGACGTGGGCAGGTTCTTGCCGACGTAGTCGGCGCGGATCGGCAGCTCGCGGTGGCCGCGGTCGACCAGGGCGGCGAGCTGGACGGCGCGCGGCCGGCCGAGGTCGCTGATCGCGTCCAGCGCGGCGCGGATCGTGCGGCCGGAGTACAGGACGTCGTCGACCAGGACGACGACCTTGCCGTCCAGTGCCGCCGTCGGGCAGGCGGGTGGTGCCGATCGGGCGGGTGGGGTGCCGGGACAGGTCGTCGCGGTACATCGTCACGTCGAGGACGCCGACCAGGCGGGCGGGGTCGAGTCCCGGCTCGACGGCGGCGAGGCGCTGCGCCAGCCGGTGCGCGAGCGGCAGGCCGCGGGTCGGGATGCCGAGCAGGACGAGGTCGTCGGCGCCCTTGTTGCGCTCGAGGAGCTCGTGGGCGATGCGGGTCAGCGCCCGGGCGATCTCGGGTGCGCCGAGCACCGTGGCTGCCGGGGTGGAGCGGCGGTCGGGGCCGGGCACAGCGGGGCCAGACGTCATCTGGCGACCTCCTTCCCCGCCTCACGGGACGGGAGTTAAAGGAATGTCTGTCGGGCGGCCACCCTACCCGCCGGACCGGCGGGCTCCGTCGGCCGTCCGGGGCGCGGACGGGCCGGGTGGGGGCGCGCGTGACGCAGGTCACGGGACGCCCGCGAGACCGCCCGAGCGGGTGGTCGACGCCGCCGATCGGCACGACCCGGTCGCCTGAACGGACGCCTGGGACTCCAGTCATGCCCGTGATGACCGATACTCGACCCATGCCGGGCACCGACCTCCCCGTCGCCGTCATCACGCAGAGCGTGGTGGCCGGGTTCGTCGCGGCGCTGTCGATCCTCCAGTGGGTGTGGTGGCGCAGCGACCGTGGGCGCTCGGGCTCGGGCTGGCTGCTGACGTGGACGGTCGCGATCGCGGTCCTCTTCGTCGTCAACGCGCCCCTCTCGGTGCTCCCGGCCGGGCCCGAGTCCGACGCCGTGCTCTTCGCCCGCGCGCAGGTGCTCGCCGTCTGCGTGGTGCTGGCGATGCCGGTGGTGCGGGCGTTCACCGGCGGCCCGCCGACGCGCCCGTGGGTGATCGTGGCGGTCGCCGGGTTCGTCCTGCGGGCCGTGGTCTGGCAGACGACCGATCTCATCCTCGTGGGCGCCGGCACCGAGGTCTCGGTCGCCCGCGGGCCGCTCGCCGTCCCGCTGTTCGTCGTCCCCCTGGCTGCGGTGTGCGGCTACGTGGTCCTCGCCCTGCGCGGGTCGACCGACCGGCGCACGCGGCACGTCATCGGCGTCGACCAGCCTGCTGTCCGTCATGCTGCTGCTCCTGCCGTACCTGCTGCGGGTGAGCCTGTGGACCCCTCCGCTCACGGTCGCGTGGACCCTGCCGCTCGCGGGCGGCCTGACCGGGCTCGGGCTGCGGCGGCTGGCGCTCGTCGAGCAGGAGACCCGCCGCCAGCACCGGATGCGGGACGCGCTGGCCCGCGTCGGCACCTTCGCCCTCGAGGCGACCGCGCCCGCCGCGCTTCTGGCGGAGGCCGAGCGCGAGGCCCGCGCGGAGCTCGCCGATGCCACGATCCGCGGGACGGTGCGGCACCTGCCCGACGGGCGCGTCGAGACCACCTTCGCGTGCGACGGCGACCTGCCCACGGACGCGCGCACGCGCGGCTTCTTCGACGACCTCGCGCGCATCGTCTCGGTCGCGGTCGAGCGCATGACGCTCGCCCGGCACCTGGAGCAGGCCGCCTTCACCGACTCGCTCACCGGCCTGCCGAACCGGCACGCGCTCGAGCGGCACCTGCGCGAGGCCCTCCCCCGCGTCCCCGAGCACGGGACCCGGATCGTCGTCCTGTACTGCGACGTGGACGGCTTCAAGCTCGAGAACCAGCTGCACGGGCACGCCTGGGGCGACCAGCTGCTCAAGCGGACCGCGCAGCACCTGCGTGCGTGCGTCGGCGAGGGCGCGTGCGTCGCGCGGTTCGGCGGCGACGAGTTCGTCGTCGTCCTCGAGACGTCCGTGCCCGACGACGCGCTCCTCCACCTGGCGCGGCGGATCCGGCACGGCCTCACCACCGACCACCCCGACCGGCCGGCTCCACTGCTGTCCGCCGGCATCGCGGTGTGGTGCCCGATCGCGGGGACGCACCCGGACCAGCTGCTGCGCCAGGCGGACACCGCGATGCTCGAGAGCAAGCGCAACCGCACCGGGGTCGTGGTGTTCGACGACGCGCTGCGCGCCCGGATGGACGCCGAGGAGGAGCTGCGCCGGGAGCTGAACGTCGCGCTCGTCGACGAGGAGCTCACCGTCCACTACCAGCCGGTCGTCGCGGCGTGCTCCATGCGCATCGTCGGGGTCGAGGCGCTCGCCCGGTGGGAGCACGGCGGGCGCACCCGGATGCCCGGCGAGTGGCTGCCGTTCGCGGAGGAGACCGGGCTCATCGTCCCGATCGGCCGCCGCGTGATGGGCGTGGCCCGCGCGGGTGCGGCACGGATGAACCTGCCGGTGATGGTCAACGTCGCGGCGCGCCAGCTCGCGGAGCCGTCGTTCCTCGAGCAGCTCACCGCCGACCTCGGACCCGGCGGGTGGTCCGGGCTGACGCTCGAGATCACCGAGAGCGCGCTGCTCCAGGACCTGCCGCACGTCATCGCGTGCCTGGTGGCGCTGCGCGAGCGCGGGGTCCGGATCGCGATCGACGACTTCGGGACCGGGCACAGCTCCTTCGCCCGGCTGGCGACCCTGCCGGTCGACGTGCTGAAGATCGACCGCGCGTTCGTCTCCCAGGTGACGACCGACGAGGGCCGCGCCGTCGTCCGTGCGATCGCCTCGCTGGCCGAGGCGTACCGGCTCGACGTCGTCGCGGAGGGCGTCGAGACGGTCGAGCAGCTGGACGAGCTCGTCGCCCTGGGGATCCCGAAGCTGCAGGGCTACCTGCTGGGCCGGCCGGCCGCGGGCCGGCCCTCACCCGTCGTGGTCCCGCGGCCGATCGGGCCGTGCGGTCCCTGAGCGGGGCGCTCGACCGGGTCCGGCGCTGCGGTCGCCCACTCCCCGCGACGGGACGGCTCCGCCGGGGACGACGAACGGCGCCGACCCCGCGGGATCGGCGCCGTCGGCGCTCAGGCGCTCAGGCGCTCAGGCGCTCAGGCGAGGATGGTCGGCTTGAGGTCGACGATCCGGCCGAGAAGGCCGTTGATGAACGTCGGCGAGTCGTCGGTCGACAGCGCGCGGGCCATCTCGACCGCCTCGTCCACCGCGACGGCGTCGGGCACCTCGTCGTTGTACAGGACCTCCCACGTGCCGATGCGGAGCACGGCGCGGTCCACCGCGGGCATGCGCTCGAGGGTCCAGCCCTGCGCGTGGGTCGACAGCAGCTCGTCGATGCGCTCGCGCTCGGCGAGGACGCCCTCGACGATCTCGACCGCGTACTGCGGCAGCGCCGCCTCGGTGCCCGGCTCCGCGATCCGCTCGGCCAGCAGCGTCATCGGGTCGCGCTGGCGCTGCTCGGCCTCGAAGAGCACGTCGAGGGCGCGCTTGCGTGCCTTGCTCCGGGCGCCCACTTAGTCGTTCACGCGGCCCAGGTAGCCGCTGTCCCGGGTGTCGACCTTGACCTTCGTGCCGGTCTCGAGGAACAGCGGGACCTGGATCTGGTGGCCGGTCTCGAGCGTCGCCGGCTTGGTGCCACCGGTGGAGCGGTCGCCCTGCGAGTCCGGGCTCGGTGTAGGTGATCTCCAGGACCACCGACGGCGGCAGCTCGACGTACAGCGGGACGCCCTCGTTGGTCGCGACCATGGCGCTCTGGTTCTCGAGCAGGAAGTTGGCGGCGTCGCCGACGGTCGTCTCGGACACGTGCAGCTGGTCGTAGTTGTCCGTGTCCATGAACACGTAGTCGGTGCCGTCCTTGTACAGGTACTGCATGTCGCGCTTGTCGACGTTGGCGGTCTCGATCTTCAGGCCCGCGTTGAACGTCTTGTCGACGACCTTGCCGGACAGCACGTTCTTCAGCTTGGTGCGCACGAACGCGCCACCCTTGCCCGGCTTGACGTGCTGGAACTCGATGACCGTCCACAGCTGTCCGTCGATCTTGAGGACGGTGCCGTTCTTCAGGTCGTTGGTGGTGGCCACGATCGGCTCTTCTCTCGTCGGATGGGGAGGTTCTCTCGCCGCAGCACCTTCGGGCGCGGCAGACCGCCGTCGATCCTAGCCTGCGCCCGTCGGGTCGGCCCCGTGGGCCGGCGACGACGGCGTCAGGACGACGGCGTCAGGACGACGGCGTCAGGACGACGGCGTCAGGAGGCGAGTCGGTTCGCGACGGCTCGGAGGGCGAGCGCGTAGGAGTCGAAGCCGAACCCGGCGACCGTGCCGGTCGCGATCGGCCCGACGACGGAGTGCTGCCGGAACGCCTCCCGCGCCGCCGGGTTGGACAGGTGCACCTCGACCAGCAGCAGTCCCGCGCTGGTGACCTGGGCCGCGGCGTCGCGCAGCGCGTACGAGTAGTGCGTGAAGGCGGCGGGGTTGATGACGACGTGGCTGCCGGAGTCGACGGCCTCGTGCAGCCAGCCGACGATCTCCGACTCGTCGTCCGTCTGCCGGACGTCGACCTCGAGGCCGAGCTCGGCTCCCCACGTCCCGGCCGCGGCGACCAGGTCGGCGTACGACGCCGACCCGTAGACCTCGGGCTCGCGCACCCCGAGGCGCCCGAGGTTGGGTCCGTTGAGCACGAGCACGTGGGTCATGCGGGGAGCCTACTCGGGGTCTCGGGACCGCTCCGAATGCTCAACCGGCGCCGCGTGAGGCCGATCGGGTGACCATGCGTCGTCGTCCCGTCCCGCCCAGCTCCGAGCCCGTCGCGCCGTCGCGACCCACCGACGAGGACGCGATCGCCGCAGGTGCGTCCCCGGGCGGCGCCGCCGTGCCCACCCGGCGTGGCACGGGGCTGCGGGTGGCCACGGCGGTCACCGGGGCGGCCCTGCTCCTGGTCGCGGTCGTGAGCACGGCGGCTGCTGGGCACCAGGCGGCCCTCGACGACCTCGATCACGCCCTCACCGCAGAGGCGTCGTCGGAGGCAGGTGCACTGGCGGAGTACTTCGACCGCGCGAGGAGCCTCAACCTCCTGCTCTCCCACGACACGGCGTTCCGCCAGTTCGCCCCGGGTGCACTGCCGGAGTCCGGCCCGTCGGTGACGTCCGCCTCGGCCGAGGCGGGTGCCGCGATGGCCTACCTCGAGGAGCTCTACCCGGGCCGCATCAGCGAGGCGTGCCTCATCGACAGCACAGGGACGGAGATCGCGCGCGTGGTTCGCGGGCAGGTGGCGCCCGCGCACGAGCTCTCCACCGAGGAGGCCGAGGCGCCCTTCTTCCTCCCCACGATGCGTGCCGCCGAGGGGGAGGTCCACCAGGCTGCGCCGTACCTGTCCCCGGACACCGATCAGTGGGTGATCTCCAACTCCACGCCGATGATCGCGGCACCCGCGACCGAGCCATGGGGGCTGGTGCACTTCGAGGTCACGCTGGACAGCTTCCGCCCGGCCGCCACGCCGGACGGGATGACAGCGATCCTGGTCGACGTCCGGAGCGGCGAGGTGCTCCTGGAGGACGGCGTCGAGCTCGGTGTCCGGGCACCGGGCCGGCCCGCCTCCGCGGACCTGCGCGCCCTCGTCGCCGCCACAACCGTGACGGGGTCGGCGACGGTCGGAGAGGACCGTGTCGCCGTGACGCGCGTGGCCACCGGGCCCGGCAACGTCAACGAGTGGGCCGTCGTGGTCACCGCCCCGATCGACACCGTCGGCTGGACACGGTCGGTGGGCCCCGCTCCGGTGGCGATGGGCCTGGCCGCCGTGCTGCTGCTCACGTTCGCCGGGCTGAACCTGCGCTCGAGCCACCGCCGGCTGACACATGTGGGGCTGCACGACGAGCTGACGGGGCTGCCCAACAGGCGGCTGCTGAACGACCGGCTCGGGCAGGCGCTCGCCCTCAACCGCCGGCGTCGCGGGACCTGCGCGGTGCTGGTCATCGATCTCGACCGGTTCAAGGAGGTGAACGACACGCTGGGCCACCAGTTCGGTGATGCGTTGCTGCGCGCGGCCGCGGACCGGCTGGGCGGCGCGGTCCGTGAGTCCGACACCGTGGCGCGCCTGGGCGGCGACGAGTTCGCCGTGCTGCTCCCGGAGGTGACTGACGGCGAGGCCGCCCTCGTGCTGGCTCGGCGGTGCCTGCAGGCGCTGCACCAGACCTTCACCCTCAACGGGCTGGACCTCGACATCGAGGCGAGTGTCGGGGTGGCCGTCGGACCGGACCACGGCGGTGACAGCACCGAGCTCCTGCGCGTCGCCGACGTGGCGATGTACGAGTCCAAGAGCCAGGCGCGCGGCGTGGTCCTGTACCAGCCGGCTCTGGACGTGCACACGCCCCACCGGCTGGCCCTCCTCGGGGACCTGCGCCGTGCGCTCCACAACGACGAGCTGACCCTGCACTACCAGCCGAAGGTGGCCGTGGGCACACAGGACGTGTCGGGCGTGGAGGCGCTCGTGCGCTGGCACCACCCGGTGCGAGGGATGGTCCCTCCGGACGACTTCATCCCGGTGGCCGAGGGCACCGGTCTCATCATGCCTCTCACCCTGCGGACGCTGGAGCTGGCCATCGCCCAGGCGCGCGCCTGGTGCGACCTGGGCAACCCCATCCAGGTGGCCGTCAACCTCTCGCCGCGATGCCTGCTCGAGGTCGCGTTCCCCGGCATGGTGGCCGAGATGCTCGAGCGGCACGCCCTTCCCGGCGCGCCTGCTGCGCGTCGAGCTGACCGAGACCACGATCATGGCCGATCCCGAGCGCGCGCTGGGGGTGCTGACCCGACTCAAGGAGCTGGGAGTCTCACTGTCCATCGACGACTTCGGCACCGGGTACTCGTCGATGTCCTATCTCAAGCAGCTCCCGGTGGACGAGCTCAAGATCGACCGGTCCTTCGTCATGGACATGCTCGGCGACCGCGAGGACGCCGTCCTGGTGCGCTCTTCCATCGACCTCGGCCACAACCTCGGGATGTCCGTCGTGGCCGAGGGTGTCGAGGATGCGGACACGCTCACGGCCCTGTCGGAGCTCGGGTGCGACGTGGTGCAGGGCTTCCACCTTGGCCGGCCCATGACCGCTGAGGCGCTCACGCGGTGGTTCGCGGTGCGGGACGGGTGGAGCGAGACCACAACGGGACCGGCGACCGTGTCGGCCCGGCCCGCGGGTGGGGGCGCGTCGAGCTGACGCCGGGGCGACGCCGTCCGGGAACCGGCCGCTCGCCCGCCGCTACAGCGAGATCGTCCGCCCGGTCGGTGCGTCGGCGCTGATCTCGGCGTACGCGGCGGCGAGCAGCGTCGGGTCCGGACCCTCCAGCCGTGCCGGCTTGGCGACGTCGTGGAGCACGACGAAGCGCAGCAGGTCACCGCGGGACTTCTTGTCCCGCCGCATGACCGCGAGGAGCTGTTCCCACCGGTCGCCGCGGTAGGTGACCGGCAGCCCGACCGACTGCAGGATCGTCCGGTGGCGGTCGACCACCGCGTCGTCGAGCTTGCCGGCGAGCCGGGCGAGCTCCGCGACGAACATCATCCCGACCGACACCGCGGCGCCGTGCCGCCAGGAGTAGCGCTCGACCTGCTCGATCGCGTGCGCGAGCGTGTGGCCGTAGTTGAGGATCTCCCGCAGGCCGGCCTCGGTGAGGTCCTCCCCCACGACGTTGGCCTTGACCCGGATCGACCGCTCGATGAGCTCGACCAGGACGTCCTCGCCCGCGGAGTCCTCCCCGGACGCCCCGGCGCGCTCGACGAGCCCGGCGGGGTCGGCCTCGACGAGCTCGAGGATGCGCGGGTCGGCGATGAACCCGCACTTGATGACCTCGGCGAGACCCGCGACGAAGTCCCACTTCGGCAGGGACTCGAGCGCCGCGAGGTCGCACAGCACGCCCGCCGGCGGGTAGAAGGTCCCGACGAGGTTCTTGCCCTCGGCCGTGTTGATGCCCGGTCTTCCCGCCGACGGCGGCGTCGACCATCGCGAGCAGCGTCGTCGGGATGTGCACGACCCGGATGCCGCGCAGCCAGGTCGACGCGACGAAGCCCGCGAGGTCCGTCGTCGCTCCCCCGCCGACCGAGACGATCGCGTCCGAGCGCGTGAAGTCGGACTGCCCGAGCACCCCCCAGCAGAACGCCGCGACCTCGGCCGTCTTCGCGTTCTCCGCGTCGGGCACCTCGGCGAGGATCGCCTGGTACCCCTGCGCGACGAGGTCCTCGCGCACGGCGTCGGCCGACGTCGTCATGGCCTCGGTCGCGAGGACCAGGACCTTCCGCACGCCCTCGCCGAGGAGCGCGGGCAGCTCGCCGAGCAGGCGCCGTCCGATCACCACGTCGTAGGGCTGCGTCGCCCTCGACGCGCACCGTCCGGGTCCCGCGCTCGGGGGTCTGGGTCACCGTGGCTCCTCGCACTGCGTCCGCGCCGCTGCGGCCCTCGGACCCGAGCAGCCTCCGCGATCTGGCGCGCGACCGCTGCCGCGGTGCGTCCGTCCGTGTCGACGACGAGAGTCGCGACCTGCTGGTACACCGGCCGACGACGCTCCATGAGCGCCTGCCACTGCGCGCGCGGGTTGCCGAGCAGCAGCGGCCGGGACTGGTTGAAGCCGACCCGCGGCGCGGCGTGCGCGAGCGAGACGTCGAGGAAGACGACCACCCCGCCGCCGCGCGACGTAGCTCGGCGAGCGCCGCCTGCGTCAGCGGGTCCATGACCGCGCCGCCGCCGAGCGCGAGGACGCCGTCGTGCTCGGCCAGCGCGCGGGCGACCGCCGCCCGCTCGAGCTCGCGGAAGTGCGGCTCGCCGTCGTCGACGAAGATCTCGCGGATCGGCTTGCCGGCGACCGTCTCGACGTCCGCGTCGGTGTCGCGCACCGCGAGCCCGAGCACGCGGGACAGCGACCGCGCGACGGTCGTCTTGCCGGCCCCGGGCGGACCGACCAGGACGACGCGCGGGCCGGCGGACCCACGGCCGGTGCGGTCACCGCTGCAGCTCGGGGACGGCCGCCAGGTAGGCCTGCACGTTGCGCGCCACCTCGCCGACGGAGTCCCCGCCGAACTTCTCCAGCAGCGTGTCGGCGAGCACGAGCGCGACCATCGCCTCGGCGACGACGGCGGCGGGCGGGACGGCGCACACGTCCGAGCGCTGGTGCTGGGCCTTGGCCGGCTCGCCGCTCGCGGTGTCGATCGTCGCCAGCGCGCGCGGCACGGTCGAGATCGGCTTCATGGCGGCACGCACGCGTACCACCTCGCCGTTCGCCATGCCGCCCTCGATGCCGCCGGCGCGGTTGCTCAGCCGCCGGATGCGGCCGGTGACGGCGTCGCGCTCGATCTCGTCGTGCGCCTGCGGAGCCGCGGCGGGCGGCGGTCCGGAAGCCGTCGCCGACCTCGACGCCCTTGATCGCCTGGATGCCCATGAGCGCGCCGGCGAGCCGCGCGTCGAGCCGGCGGTCGCCGTGCACGTAGCTGCCGATGCCGGACGGCACGCCGTAGGCGAGCACCTCGACGACGCCGCCGAGCGTGTCGCCCCGCGGCGTGGCACTCGTCGATCTCGGCGACCATCGCCGCCGACGTCGCGGCGTGCGCGCAGCGCACCGGGTCGGCGTCGAGGGCGGCGACGTCGTCGGGCGTGGGCAGCGGCGGCGTCGTCGGGCACGCCGACCGGGCCGATCTGCACGACGTGCGAGACCAGCCGGATGCCGGCCGCCTGCTCGAGGAAGCGGGCGGCGACGGTGCCGAGCGCGACGCGGGTCGCGGTCTCGCGGGCGGACGCGCGCTCGAGCACGGGGCGGGCGTCGTCGAAGGCGTACTTGCGCATGCCGACGAGGTCGGCGTGACCCGGGCGCGGCCGGGTCAGGGGCGCGTTGCGGGCGCGGTTCAGCTTCTCCGGGTCGTCCACCGGGTCGGCCGACATGACGTCGACCCACTTGGGCCACTCGGTGTTGCCGATCTCGATGGCGACCGGACCGCCCTGGCTGAGGCCGAGCCGGAGGCCGCCGAGGATGCGGACCTCGTCCTGCTCGAACTTCATGCGGGCGCCGCGCCCGTAGCCGAGCCGGCGGCGCGCGAGCGCGTCCTGGATGTCGCGGGTGGTGACCTGGACGCCCGCGGGCAGCCCTTCGAGGACCCCCACCAGGGCTTCTCCGTGCGACTCTCCGGCCGTCAACCAACGCAGCATGGCGCGATCATCCCATCTGGCGGGACGCACCTCGGCCCGCGTCCGGGCTGCGGACGCGGGCCGAGGGGGCGCACGGAACGGCGCGCCGGGGCGCGACCGACCGGCGGGCTACTCCTCGGAGCCGACCTCCGTCGCCGTCGTGGTCGACGGGACGGCGGCCGCAGCGGCCTGGGCGGACGCGGCGGCCGCAGCAGCCGCTGCCTGCGCCTCGGCCTGCGCCGCCTGGGCCGTGGCGACGGCCGTCGCCGCTGCGGTCGCCTCGGCGAGGCGCGCCTCGATGGCGGTGGTCACCGCGTCCACCGCCGCGGTGGCGGCGTCCGGGCTGTTCGGGTCCGGCCCGATGGCCGGGCCGGCCGCGGCGGGGACGAAGGGGCTCTTCCCAGGTGCGACCGGCAGGGCGCCGGCCGGTTCGGTCCCGGTGGTCGCTCCGGCGGCGGCACCGTCGGCGCCCGGCAGGACGTAGGCGAACGCGCCCACGACCGCCTCGACGTCCCCGGCGGCGGCCGGGCGGGTCCCGTCCTCCCCGGTCGACGGCTCGAGGGCGGAGACGCCCAGCGACGTCACGAGCACCTGGCGCTGCAGGCCGGTCTGGAGCTCGCCGAGGAACGCGCGGACCGCGTCCACCGACCCGGCGACCGTGGTGGTGAGCGGGATCGCGATCATGCCCTCCACCGGCGGTGCGGTGACCGAGGCTCCGGTCGCTGCCGTGGCGGCGGCCTCGGAGCTCGGGTCGTCGGACCCGGGGACCTCGGGATCGACCGGCGCGACGACAGTCGTCGACGCGGTCGCCGCCCCGGACGCGGCCGCGGTCAGGTCGACGGAGTCGGCCACCTCGACGCCGACGAGCGACACGCCGGAGCGGTCCGCCGCCGAGTCGATCTCCCGGCTGAGGGCCGACAGGTCGGCGTCGTCCGGCAGCTGCAGGCGCAGCGCGGCGAGCTCGGCGCGGTACGCGTCGATGCCCTCGAACTCGGTCGCCAGGGCGTCCAGCCGTGCGGTCAGGGCGGCGTTCTGGTCCCGCACCCCGTCGGCCTGGGCCCGGGTCGCGGCCGCGGCGTCGAGCATCGGACCGAGCAGGAGCAGCCACGCCCCGACCAGACCCGCCAGGCAGAGGGCGGCCGTGGCCGCCAGCCACTTCACGGTTCGGGCGCTGCGGGTCATGAGTCCCCCTCGGGCTGCGTGTCGAAGCGGTGGGAGTACGCGGTCGCGTCGACCTGGATCGTGCCGCTGACCACGTAGGGCAGGGCGCCCGCGGACCCGGTCGGGCTGAGCATGACCGAGTCGATGCGGGTGTCGCCGAAGCCGGTGACCGCGTCGAGGGCCTCCGCCCACGCGGCCGTGTCGGGGACGTCCCGCGCGAGCGCGGTGAAGGTCAGCGTCCCGACGCCCGCGCCGACCAGCGGGTCGGACGACGACTGGACGGCGGAGATCGGGGTGGCACCGAGGAAGTCGACGGACGAGAGGCCGACGCCGTCGGGGGTCACGGCCACCAGAGCGCCGAGGTAGTCGGACCAGAGGATCTCGTCCGCGAGCGCGAACGCGCGTGCCTGCCGGACGGTGTCCAGCTCGGCGCGGACGGTGGTGACCTCCTGGAACGGGCCGTGCTGCGCGAGCAGGGCCGCGGTCTCGGCGTCGGCCTGGGTGAGCCCGGACTCGGCGGCCTGGGTCTGCACCTGCGCCACGGCAGCGACCGCGCCGACGGCGAGGGCCGTCACGCCGGCCGACGCGAGCATCCAGCGCTTGGCGACGCCGAGGCTGCGCGCCTGGACGATCTCCTTCGGCAGGAGGTTGACCTGGGCGAACACGGGCGCGATCACGGCCGCGGTGGGCGCCTTCATGCCGCCACCCCGTACGCGAGCCCGATCGGCGTCGAGAGGAACGCGGCGTGGTGGGCGGGGTCGTCGAGGTTCGCGGTGGCCGCGACCTTGAGCGCCGCGAGGGGGTCGCCCGCGACGACCGTGAGCCGGCTCGTGCTCGCGAGGTAGCGGTCGAGGCCGGGCAGCTGCGAGCCGCCGCCGGTGAGGACCGCGACCTCGATGCCGGCACCGGGGTTGTTGCTCGCGTAGTAGACGAAGGTGTTGCGGACGGCCTCGATGAGCGGCCGGACGACGGTGCTGATCGCCTCGCCGGCCGCGGCGAGCTCGGCGCTCACCGGGAAGCCGATGCCGACGGCGCGCTTGACCTCCTCCGCCTCCGAGGCGGCGATGCCCAGGGCGCCGGCGACGGCGTCGGTGACGTTCTGCCCGCCCGAGGGGAGCATGCGGACGAAGCGCGGCACACCGTGGGCGACGATGACGACCTGCGTGATCCGCGCGCCGATCTCGACGAGCGCGACCGTCTGGTCGCCGTAGTCGCCGCGGGTCATCGCGCGCAGCAGCGCGAACGGGTTGAGGTCGACCATGCGCGGGCGCAGGCCGGCGGACTCGACGGCGATGAGGTTCGCACGCACGGTGTCGCGGGTCGCGGCGACGAGCATGCCCTGGACCATCCGGCCGCTGACGCCGTCGCGCTCCCCGGTGGGGTAGTAGTCGAGGAGGGCGTCCTCGACCGGCATGGGGATGAGCTCCTGCACCTGGAACGGCAGCGACGCGCCGGATCTGCGGCAGCGGCATCCAGGGCAGCTCGAGCTCACGGACGACGACGCGCTGGTTGCCGACGCCGATGTTGACGTCGCGGGAGGAGAACTTGCCCTTCGCCCACAGCTCCTGCAGCGCGGCCGTCACGGCGGGCGGGTCCTCGACCTCGCCGTCACGCACGGCACCCAGCGGCAGGCGCACCTGGGCGTACCGCGTCAGCGTGGGCACACCCTTCCCGATGGCCCCGCCCCGACCGAGCCGCACCTCGGCAGCGCGCACGTGCGTGCTGCCCAGGTCGAGCCCGATGACTCCTGCCTTCGGCACGGAGGTTCCCTTCTCGTCGTGGAGACTTCTGTCCGACCGCCCATCGGCTGACGGCGGGCCGGTGTGACCCATCCGGGACAGCGTGGTCGGGCGAAGCGGTCGCGAGCCCTCAGGCCGGCAGCGAGCCGTCAGGCCGGCAGCGAGCAGTCAGGCCGGCAGCGAGCAGTCAGACCAGCAGGGCGAGGTAGGCGTCCCAGAGCGGGCGCGCCGGCGGCGACGCCGACCCCGGCGCCGGCGATCATCCACGGGCCGAACGGGATGCCGGCTGCCGCGGGTCGCCCGGCGCGTGACCAGGAGCCCGACGGAGAACGACCCCGCCGAGCACGAAGGCGGCGAAGGCGCCGACCGCGAGCGGTCCCCAGCCGAGCCAGCCCAGGTCCACGCCGAGCAGGCCGGCGAGCTTGACGTCGCCGAAGCCCATCCCGCTGCGGGTAGGCCAGGCACATCGCGAAGTAGGCCGTCCACAGGGCCGCGCCGCCGACGACGGCGCGCACGAGCGCGGCCCAGTCCCCCGTCCCGGCGCTCGCGACCACGAGCAGGCGCGCCAGGACCGGGTACGAGGGCAGGACGATGCGCGTTCGGGCAGGCGGTGGGTGTCGAGGTCGATGAGGGCCAGCGCGACGCCGATCGCGGCGAGATAGGCGAACGCCGGCACGGCCCACGGTCGACGCGCAGGCCGCCACGAGCGACGAACAGCACCGCGGTGCCCGCCTCGACCAGCGGGTAGCGGACGGAGATCGGTGCCCGGCAGTCGCGGCACCGGCCGCGCAGCCGCGACCCAGGACAGCACCGGCACGTTGTCCCGCGGGCGGACGACGGTGCCCGCAGGCGGGGCATGCGCTCGGGGGCGACGCCACGGACTCCCCGCGCGGCACGCGCCAGACCACGACGTTGAGGAACGAGCCGACCAGCAGACCGAGCAGCGCGGCGGTGCCGGCGATGAGCACGGTCATCGCTGATGTCGCGCTTGGACACGATCTGCATCGGCGGCACGGCGGTGGGGTCCTTCATGTTCCGGCCGACCGGGGCGTACGTGAGCTCGGTGGGGTCATGCAGCGACACGCCGCAGCCCGGCGATCTGCCCGGTGAGCTTCTGCATGCGGTCGCTCGTGGAGCTCGGGCCGAGCTGGACGGCGTTGCTGCTGTACAGCAGCACGCGGGTACGCGGACCGGTCACGATGCCGCCGTTGAGCAGCGTGATGTCGGCGAGCGGGACGTCGGGGCACCCCTGGGCGTCGGAGGGCCACGGGCTGACGATCGCGACCGCGTACTCTCTGGTCGTCGCCGGATCGGCCTGGAACCTCAGCACGCCGTCGAGCTGGAACTTGGTGACGACGAGGGTGACGTCGCCGGTGAGCGTCACGACGAGCGGAGGGTAGTACTGCGTGGGGACGGTGTTCGGGATCGCGATGAGCTGGCCCGGACGGGGTGTGCGCATCGTGACACCGTTCGGGCAGTCGGCACGGGAGTCCGCGAGCACGCCGAGGGGGCTGTCGGACGAGCGCGCGCCCCACCCGAAGAAGCTGCAGAAGTTGTACGGCTCGTCGCTCCAGTAGCGGACGAAGTCGCGGAACTGCGGGACCGGGTACAGCCCCCACCACCGTGAGTCCGAACGGGTCACCCTGGGGAATGCGAACGCCGGCGCGTTGGGGTCGAAAGCTCCGGGGACGGCCGCGCCCTGCGTGCTGCACGGAGCGGCGGGCGTGTAGGTCCCGTGGACGTACAGGTTGCCCGGTGGCGGGTGGGCGGGCCTCGCCGGGTCGCAGCTGAACGAGCCCTGGACGCTGATGTCCGCGTTCGTGGTGCCCTGCCCGAGGACCTTCAGCGGGGAGATCAGCTTCAGCGCGGTCCCCGAGGTCAGAGCCGGCAGGGGCTTGGCGACGGCCTGGACCGTGCGGGTGTCGCCGCGCACCTGGCCGTCCAGGCCCGGGCGGCAGCGTCTCCCGTGGAGGTGAGCCGGACCTGGGCGGCGCTCGCGGCCGGGCAGCTGCCGTTCACCCAGGCGCCGTTCGTGACCCGGTGGTCCACCACCACCCGGAACACCGGCGTGGTGCTCGCGGGGCTGGTGATGACGCCGTTGCTGCATGCGGTCAGGTTGAGCAGTGCGTAGTCGATACCGCCGTCGGCCGCTGCCTGCGCCTGGACGGAGGCCCTGCTCGAGGACGCGTAGCCCACGGCGTACATCGTGGTCGTGAGCAGGGTCGCCGCGATGACGCCGGTGACGGCGATGATCGCGACCACGGTCGCCAGGGCGTTGCCGGCCTCCTCGTCGGCTGCCTCGAGGGGCTCGTGGCCGGTCGCGCGACGTCGGAGCGCAGCGCGGAGGAGGATTGCAGAGCACGGTGCGCTCCCCGTCTTGACCTTGCGGTCGCTTGCTGATGGCCGTGGACATCACCACGGGCTTGCGTGTCCCGGCCGAGACGGAGAAGCCGAGCTCGACCCGCGTCGCCGACACGGCGAACAGCGGGACGAGGCTCGGGGCCGGAGCCGTCCGCGCGACCGGCACCACGCCGCGCGCGAGCTGGGTCCAGGTCGTCACGACTCCGCCTGTCGGCGCGGTCATGGCCGACGACCCGGACGCCGGGACGCGCTTGCTGTAGAGGATCTGGGCGGCCGCGTCGTAGTACCAGGCATGGCAGTACCAGACCGGGTTGTCCGAGCGGCCGACCTGGGTGCGCACGACGAGCATCTCGTCCGGCTGCGTGCCCGACGTCGGCGTGGAGGTGGTGCGCTTGATCGCGGACGCGTTGTGCACGCCCGCCTCGACCGACGTGACGACGGTCTGGGCGTCGTTGGCCGCGCCGGTCAGGCTGCCGACGTCCCGCTGCGAGGTGAGCGCGGTGGCCAGCAGTGCACCGGCGAGCGGGAGGACGATCGCGAGGATCGCGGTGGCGACGAGCAGCTCGACGAGGGTCACGCCGCGCTCGCGGTCGGTGGCCCGGTGCTCCGGGACCGCGCGCAGCAGCCGGTGGGCCAGGGGCGTCGCCGTCATGACCCGTCCATCGCGAGACTCGTGGTGGACAACGCCAAGGCGTTCGTCGGCTCGGTGGAGTAGGTGACCCAGACGTCGTACTTGACGATGCCCGTGCCGGGACACGAGCCGTCGATGTCGGTGTGCGTGCGGAAGCTGCCACCGCGCAGATCGTCCGTCGTGGCCACGACGGCGCCGCCCCGGTCGTCGCAGACGGTGTTGGGCGCGGCCCGCTTGGCCTGCCATCTGCTCGCTCACGAGCCGCGTCGCCGTCGCGAGCTGGTTGCTCGTCGCCGCGGCCTCGGTGGCCTGCGTGACGAGCGGGATGAACGCCATCGCGACCGCCGAGAGCAGCACCATCGCCACGAGGACCTCGACGAGGCTGAACCCGCTCTCGCGGTCGCCGTCGTGCGGCGCGTGCGCAGGACCGTCGGTCCATGTCGAGTCCTCCTCGGTCGGTTGTCGGCTGGTTCGGGTGCTGCCCACAGGTGTGGGGCGCAACAAGGTCTCGTCACGCCCCACACCTCGATCGAGCATCAGACGGTGCAGACGCCGTCCTTGATGCCACCCGTGGGACTTCGTGTGGAAGACGTTGGCCGTGGCGGAGACGGCCTCCGATGCAGAAGGCGCCGGACGCCGTGGTGTAGGACTTGATGGTCACGCTGGTGGTCGACGCGGAGGGCGCGTACGTCGTCACAAAGGCGGAGACGGCCTGGTTGGCCGTGGGCGTGGTGCCGGGGGTCTCGGTGAGCTGGACGACGAGAGCGGTCTTGGCGTTCGCCAGGTCGGCCTTGGCGGCCGAGTCCTTCGCCTTGTTCTGCTGGCCCAGGTACACCGGGATGGCGATCGAGGCGAGGATGCCGATGATGATGACGACGACCAGCAGCTCCACGAGGGTGAAGCCCTTCTGGTTCTCGTCGAGGGACTTGCGGACACGAGCCAGCATGGTGGGCTCTCCTTCGGGGTAGTGGTGCGGGCGGTGGACGCTCGGTGACGTCGTCCTGATCGGCAGTACGGGGGTCGCGATGAGGAATGGCGGGGAGCCGTTCGCGCCTTCA
>CAWCGP010000003.1:0-145550 GCA_963795145.1 uncultured Actinomycetota bacterium
CCTGCGCCTCCACCGCCGCTCCGCCCACCCCGCCCGGCCGCCCGTCCCGGAGCCGCCTCGCACCGGGCGCGCCTATCGTGGGTCGCGTCCCGCGCCGGTGCTCGGCCCGAGCGCCGGGTGGCCGCGACGAAGGAGTCCTGGGATGCGCATCGCGATGGCGAGCGACCACGCCGGCCGCGCGCTCAAGGTCGAGATCGCCGCCCTCCTCACCGGGGACGGGCACACGGTCACCGACTTCGGCACCGACACCGACGACCCGGCCGACCTGCCGGACCATGTCCATCCCGCCGCCCTGGCGGTGGCGCGCGGCGAGGCGGACCGCGGGATCTTCGTCGACGGCGTCGGCTACGGCAGCGCGATGATCGCCAACAAGGTGCCCGGGGTGTTCGCGGCGGTCTGCCAGGACCCGTTCTGCGCGGGCCTCGCACGGTCCCACTCGGACACGAACGTGCTGTGCCTGGGCGGCAAGATCATCGGGTCGGCGCTCGCCCTCGAGATCGTGCGGGTGTGGATGAGCACCGACTGGCTCGGGGCCGCGGACGAGAAGTACGCCCGCCGCGTGCGCAAGGTCGCCGAGATCGACGCCCGGTACCTGCCCCGGCTCGCCTGACGCGGCAGGCACGGCTCCGGGCGCGGGAGCGCGCGCCGCCGCGGCCCGGTCAGCTCAGGCGGGTCATCCGTGCCGTGCTGGGGACGTCCCCGTTCAGCGCGAAGAGCATGGAGCACCCGGGCGGGGCGACGTCCCGGTTCGCCGGAGCGGCGACGGTCCGGGTCGCCCCCGTCCCGGTGGACGTCGGCCGCAGGAACCGCTGGAGGGTGTCGACCGAGTGCGTCACCGAGGAGAGCCGGACCAGGCTGACCGTCCCCTACAGCCCCTGCCAGCCCGGCTTGAGCGCGTAGGTGCTGCGGTAGTAGTCGGCGAGCTGCAGGCGGCTGGCGGCGGCGTTGTCGACGAGCACGGTGACGTGCGGGTGGTGCTGGAGGATCGTCCCCGGCCACATCGCGCTCACCGAGCCCTCGACGAGCTGGTGCACGGCCTCCGCCTTCTGCCGGCCGCTCGCCAGCAGGACGACGTGGCGGGCCTCCATGATCGTGCCGAGCCCCTGGGTCAGGCAGTGCTGCGGGACCCGGTCGACGTCGCCGCCGAAGAACCGTGCGTTGTCCAGCCGGGTCTGCTCGGTGAGGGTCTTGATCCGTGTGCGCGAGGCGAGCGAGGACCCCGGCTCGTTGAACGCGATGTGCCCGTCGGTGCCGATGCCGAGGATCTGCAGGTCGACGCCGCCCGCGTCGGCGATCGCGCGCTCGTAGGCGGCGCACGCGGCGACCAGGTCCTGCGCGAGGCCGTCCGGTCCCTGGACCGCGTCGGGGGCGAAGTCGACCCGGGACACGATCTCGTTCTCGATGACCGTCCGGTAGCGCTCGGGGTGGTCGGCCGGCAGGCCGACGTACTCGTCGAGCGTGAACGCCCGCGCCCGCGCGAACGACAGTCCGTCCTCGGTGTGCCGGCGGGCCAGCTCGTCGTACACCTTGAGCGGGCTCGAGCCGGTGGCCAGACCCAGGACGGCGTCCGGTGTGGAGCGCAGCAGGCGCTCGATGGCGTCCGCCGCGAGGCGGGCGAGCTCGTCGGGGTGGGCGATCACGACCTCCATGCGGCCACCGTCCCACGGGCCCCGAGGGCCGCGCCAATCGCGGCGACCGGCACGTCGCGCGGCGCCAGCTCGACGCGCTCGGGCAGTCGGAGCGACGCGAGGAACCCGGACGCGGCGGCCTCGCGCGCCAGCGCCCCGACGACGGCGTCCAGCAGCGGGTCGCCGACCTCCCGCACGCCGCCGCCGATCACGACGCGCTCGACGTCGGTCGTCAGCACGAGCACGCGGACGGCGGCGGCCACGGCCCGGGCGAAGTCGTCCCGGACGGCCACGGCGCGCGGGTCGCCGTCCGCGGCCGCGGCGAACAGCGCGGCCGGCGCCGGGACGCCGTCGTCGGTGGGCCAGCGGGCGTCGAGCGAGGCGCCCGACGCGGACAGCTCGAGGCACCCGCGCTGCCCGCACGCGCACAGCGGCCCGGTCGGGTCCAGGCTCAGGTGGCCGATCTCGCCCGCGGCCCCGAGCCACCCGCGACGCACCCGGCCGTCGAGCAGGAACCCGGCGGCGACCCCGGTCCCCAGCGCGAGGAAGGCGACGTCGGCCCGGTGGCCGAGCACGTGCGCGGCCCCGGCGGCGGCGGCGTTGAGGTCGTTGTCCGCGGTGACCGCGACGCCGCCGAGCTCGTCGGCCAGCATCCGGGTCAGCGGCTCGGGGGCGTCGCCGATGCCGAGGTTGACGGCGTGCAGGACGGCCCCGGTGGCGCCGTCGACGAGGCCGGGGACGCCGAGGCCGACGCCGGCGAGGTCCGCCGGCTGCAGCCCCGCCGCGTCGGTGAGCTCCCGCACCGCCTTCGCGGCCGAGGCCACGACACCGGCCGCGCCGAGGGAGGTGGGGATCCGCGTCCGGCCGAGGACGACGTCGTCGGGGGCGAGCAGGACGCCGAGGACCTTCGTCCCGCCGATGTCCAGCCCGACGGTCGGTGCCCGGCCCGGGGCGGGGACGTCCACGTCAGCCCTTCACCGCGCCGGCCACCAGTCCCGCAGTCATCCGTCCCTGCACGAGGAGGAAGAAGACGATCACCGGCACGGCGATCAGCGCGGCGCCGGCCATCACGACCCCCCAGTCGGTCGCGCGGTTCGCCTCGACGAGCCCCTGGAGCCACAGCGGCAGGGTCCGCTGCCCGGGGTCGGTCATGACGACGAGCGCGAGGGTGTACTCGTTCCAGGACTGCAGGAAACCGTACACGCCGGACGCCACCAGGCCCGGGGCCAGCAGCGGGAACGTGATCCGGAAGAAGGCACCGGTGCGGCTGAGCCCGTCGACCATCGCGGCCTCCTCGAGCTCGATCGGCACGCCGGCCACGAAGCCGCGCAGCATCCAGATCGTGAACGGCAGGATCGCGGCGACGTAGACGATCGCCAAGCCGGCGACCCGGTTGACCAGGCCCCAGCCGTCGAGCATCTGGTACTGCGCGATGAACAGTCCCTCCGCCGGGATCATCTGGACGACGAGCACCGTCAGCACGAACGTCCGGCGGCCGCGGAACCGGTAGCGGCTGACCGCGAGCGCGGCGAGGAACGCGAAGACGAGGGACGCGGCCACGACCGCGCCGGTGACGAGGAGCGACGTCCGGAAGGCGTCGAAGAACGACACGTCGGCGAGCACCCGGCGGAAGTTCGCCAGCGTGCCGTCGACCGGGAACCACGTCGGCTCGGGGGTGCGCAGCCGGTTGAGGGGCAGGAACGCGCTGCTGACCATCCAGTAGATCGGGAACACCCACAGCCCGGCGATGACGACGGCGAGGACACCGAAGGTCCACCGGACCACCGGTCCCCCGCGGTCGTCGGCCCGACGACGACGCCCGGGCCGGGTCGCGCCCGCGCCCGGTCGGGCCGTGGCGGGCACGGCCGGTGTGGGCGGGGGCGTGGTGAGGGTGCTCATGATGGCCTCCGTCCGCCGGCGGTGCCCTGCTCGCTGCGCTCGCAGCGCCTCCCCCGGCTCAGCGCTTGCGGTTCGCCGGCGGTGCCCTGCTCGCTGCGCTCGCAGCGCCTCCCCCGGCTCAGCGCTTGCGGTTCGCCGGCGGTGCCCTGCTCGCTGCGCTCGCAGCGCCTCCCCCGGCTCACAATTCCTCGTCGCGGATCATGCGGCGGATGTACGCACCGGTCAGGACGAGGGTGAGGAGCAGCACGAGCGTGGCCAGGGCGCCGGCGCGGGAGAACTCGCCGGCGTTCGCGTAGATGAGGGTGCCGAGCAGGTTGGTGTCCCGGGTCGGCGCACCCGCGCGCTGCAGGACGTAGATCTGGGTGAACACCTTGAGGTCCCAGATGACCTGCAGCAGCATCACGACCGACAGCACCGGCCGGATCATCGGGACGGTGATGAACCAGAACCGCTGCCGCCGGCTGGCACCGTCGAGCTGGGCGGCCTCGACGGTCTCCCCCGGCACCTGCAGCAACCCGGCGTAGACCGAGAACACGACGAACGGCACCGACATCCAGACGACGATGACGGTCGCGACGAAATAGAAGGACAGCGGCTCGATGATCCACGAGTGCGCCCGCATGTCCGTCATGCCCAGCACGTCGGCGAGGACCCAGTTGACGACGCCGTACTGGGAGTCGAACAGCCACTGCCAGACGGTCATGGACGCGAGCACCGGCGTGCCCCACGCGAGCAGCATCGCGACCTGGAGGGTCGTGCGCGCGGCCCGGCCGACGCGAGCCATGAGCACGGCGAGGGCGATCCCCAGGACCATCGTCACCGACGCGTTGACCAGGCAGAACGCGACCGAGCGCGCGGCCACCGTCCAGACGTAGGGGTCGGTGAGCAGGTCGGTGTAGTTCGCGAGGCCGACCCACTCGGCGGCCTGCCCGAACTGCTGGCGGAGCCCGTACTCCTGGAACGACAGGACCGCCTGACGCACCAGGGGGTAGCCGAGGGCGACGACGATCGGGACCAGCGCCGGGACCAGGAGCACGTACACGCCCAGGTGCGGGGGACGGCGTCGTGGGCGACCGGCGCGGGTCGCTCCGGGGAGCCCGACGGCGGGGGCGGGGGCGGTCATGCGGTGCCTCCTGGCGGTGGGCGGCCGGACGGTCGGAGCGGGCCGGACGACGGGCGGGGCGGACGGGAGCGCGGGCCGGACGGTCCGACCCGGCGGCGGTGGTCGCCGCCGGGTCCGACCCCGGCCCGGACTCAGTTCAGCGTGTCCGCCAGCAGCGCGTCCGCCTCGGCGGCAGCCTCCTCCAGGTCGGCTCCGGTGGCGAGGGTCTGGAAGAAGTCCTCGAGGATGCGGTCGCCCTCGACGTCGGCCCACTTCTCGGCCGGCGGCGTCAGCTTGGCGTCCACCGCCGCGGCGATCGCGGCCTGGCTGTAGACGTCGTCGCCGAGCGAGTCCGCGAACTGCGTGTTGGCGGGGACCAGCCCCTTCGAGCCGAGCATCTGCTGGTACTCGTCGCTGAAGATGATCCGCAGCAGGTTGCGGGCGAGCTCGGGGTTCTGGGAGTTGGTCGGGATCGCGATGTTGGACCCGCCGGCGAAGACCGGCGCGATCCCACCGTCGACCCCCGGCAGCGGGAAGATCCCGGTGTGCTCCTCGTTGCAGGCCTGCTGCTCCGCGCGCAGCGCGGCGGCCTCCTCGGAGGTGTCGTCGGCCGCGACGCCCTTGGTGCACTGCGGCAGGTCGATGCTCCACCGGGCCCAGGTCGGTGCCGAGAACATCGCGGCCTGGCCGTTGTTGAACGGCACCCACGGCTCGTTGGAGTCGGCGTCCTTCGGCGCGCTGGTCGCCGACCCGAAGAGTGTCTGCACCTGCTCGAGGCCTTGGAGCGACTCCGGCGACGACAGCGCCCCGACCCAGGCGTCGCCGTCCTGCGTCGCGAGCTCGCCGCCGTAGGCGTAGATCCAGGCCGCGCCGTTGTACCAGTCCTGGCCGGGGAACCAGAACCCCGAGAAGCCGCTGACCCCGGCCGGCGGGTTCGCCTGGAGGGTGGTGGCGACCTGCGTGAAGTCCTCGAGCGTCGTGGGGACCTCGACGCCGGCCGCGGCGAACATGTCCTTGTTGTAGAACACGGCCCGCGCACCGGAGTAGTAGGGCGCGGCGAAGAACGCGCCGTCGGCCGACCCGGCCTCGACGAAGCCCTCGAGCAGGTCGTCCCCGCCCAGCTCGTCGTACATGTCGGTGATGTCGGCGAAGGCCCCCGCGTAGGTGAACGTCGGGGACTGGGTGTTGCCGACCTCGACGACGTCCGGGGTCTGCTCCTCGGAGGCGAGGGCCGTCTGCAGGCGCGGGACGAGCCCGTTCCAGTCCTGCTCCTCGATCTCCAGCGTCGACCCGGGGTTCTCGGCCTCGAAGGTCTCGACGAGGTAGTCGCGCAGGTCCTGCGGGGTGTCGGTGCCGTTCAGCCACAGGGTGATGTCGGCCGCCTCGGGCGTGCCGGCGTCGTCGGTCTCCGAGGTCTCGGCGGGGGTGTTGGAGCCGCAGGCGGCCAGGGTCAGCGTCGCGGCCGCGCACGCGGCGACGGCGGCGAGTCGTCGGGTTGTCATGGGTGGTCCCTCCCGGGTGCGGGGCGGGCCGTGTCGGACGGCGTCCGCCTTCGGTGGTGCGCGGTGCTTCGGACGGCGTGGGGCAACGCGGGTCAGGTGACCCCGAGCTGTCCGGACAGGACGAGGACGGCCGCGCCGCTGAGCGCGACGTCCGCTCCGAGCGAGGCCATCCGCAGCCGCAGGTCCGCGCCGACGACCGGCATGGTGCGCTGCTGGATGGTGGTCTGGGCGGCCCGCAGCAGCGGGCCGTCGAGCAGCTCCGGCGGCCCGGCGAACAGGACCTCGGACAGGTTGAGCGCGCTGACGACCGGGGCGAGCGCGACCCCGAGGAGCCGACCGACGCCGGCCAGCTCGGCCTCGGCGGCGGCCGGGTCGAGGCCGGCGATCCGGCGCCGCAGCGCCGGCACCGCGAGCAGGGTCTCCAGGCACCCCCGCCGGCCGCAGGCGCACAGCGGGGCCGGTCCCCCCGCGCCGTCGTCGTCGACGACCGTGACGTGGCCGAGCTCGCCGGCCGCGTGCCGGTGGCCCTGCACGAGGGCGCCGTCGAGCACGATGCCGGCGCCCACGCCCTGCCCGACGGTGAGCACCATGAGCCCCGACCCGCCGGCACCGCCGTAGGTGAACTCGCCGAGGGCCGCGGTGTTCGCGTCGTTCGCGACGTGCACCGGGAGCCCGAGGGCCGCGGTGAGGTCGGCGGCCAGCGGGACGTCGAACCAGCCCCGGTTGGGTGCCTCGACGACCGTGCCCAGCGCATCGATCACCCCGGGCGACCCGATGCCGACGCCGATGAGGGGGCGGTCCGCGGCGTCGACCAGGCGGCGGCACAGGTCCTCGAGGGCCGCGAGCGCCGCCTCCCCCGTCCGGCCGTCGAGGGCCACCGACCGCCGGGCGATCACGTCGCCGACCAGCGTCATGACCGCGCCCCGCATCCAGGCGTCGTCGGCCAGGTCCACCGCGACGACCCCGAAGGCGTCGGTGCGCATCCCGACGAGGGTCGCCGGCTTGCCCACCCGGCCCTCCGAGCGCGCGCCCAGCTCCTCGACGAGGCCCTCGGCGATGAGCGCGGCCACGAGGTCGGAGACGGTGACCCGGGTGAGGGACGTGCTGCGCGCGAGGTCGGCCCGGGACGCCGGGCCGCGGTGGAACAGGTGGGCCAGGACCATCGACCGGTTGTGCGCGCGAGCATGGCCGGGGAGCACCTTGCTCGTGGGGCGCAGCGCGCGGCCGAGGGCACGGGTGCCCGCATGTCCCGGGCCGGCCGACGTGATGGACGTCACATTTGTTAGTAGACCTTCCTTACTTATCGGCGTCAAGAGCCGACCGACGTCGATCCCGCACCGAGGCCGGATCGTGACCCGGCGGTGACGTGGTGGACTGGGCGCCGAGCCGTCGCGACGAGTGAGGGAGGACCGGTGCAGCTGCACGTGGACGCCGACTCGGCCGTCCCGCCGTTCGAGCAGGTCCGCGCCCAGGTGGTGGCCCTCGTCGACGCCGCGGAGCTCGTGCCGGGCACCCGCCTGCCGACCGTCCGCGCGCTCGCGGAGGACCTCGGGCTGGCGGTGAACACCGTCGCGCGCGCCTACCGCGAGCTCGAGGCGGCCGGCGTGGTCGAGACCCGGGGGCGGCGCGGGACGGTCGTCGCGTCCGGGGACGCGCGCGAACGGGCCGCGCTCGACGCGGCCGCCGACTACGTGCGCCGGGCGCGGTCGCTCGGTCTCGACCGGGACGACGCCGTCGCGCGCGTCGTGCGCGCCTGGGACGTCGACGCCGGCTGACCCGGGCTCGCCGCCGGACGGCGGCGGTCAGAACGTGGGCCGGTCCGTCCGGGCCTCCTCGTCCGAGTGCTCCGGCGGGCCCTCCCCCAGCGGCGGCAGGGGGCCGGCGCCGACCCGGGCGGCCAGGCCGATCGCGTCGAACGGCGCACGCACCTTCACATCGTTGTCGAAGTAGACGTAGACGTCCCGGCCGTCCGGCGCGGGCGCCGGCGGGACGGCCGCGTCGCCGCCGGCGGGCGCGGCGACGGCCCCGCCGACGAAGGCCTCCCCCGCCCGCCAGCCCTGCACCTTCGCCGCCCAGCGGTCCAGCGCGGCGTCGTCGTACCCGCTGACGTACAGCTCGGCGTCGCCGTGCAGCCGGACGTAGACGAAGTCCGAGGTGACGTCCTCGAGGTACGGCCACTTGCCGGCGGTGTCCGCCACCACCAGCCCGATGTCGTGCCGCCGGAGCAGGTCGACGAACCCCGGGACGGCGAACGTCTCGTGGCGGACCTCGACCGCGTGGCGCATCGGGCGGTCGGCGTCGGTCGTGGTCCAGTCGCGGTCGTCGAGGCGCTCGTCGTGCCGGGTCGCGAGCTCGGCCGCCGCGACCGTGGTGCGCGGCAGCAGGTCGAAGAACCGGGCGAGCCGGTCCGGGTCGTAGCCGAGCGTCGGCGGCAGCTGCCACAGCACCGGCCCGAGCTTGTCCCCGAGCGCCAGCACGCCGGACGCGAAGAAGTTGGCGAGCGGGACGTCGACGTCGGCCAGCTTCTTCATGTGGGTGATGAACCGGCCGCCCTTGACCGTGAAGACGAAGCCGGGCGGCGTCTGCGCGGCCCACGCGACGTAGCTCTGCGGTCGCTGCAGCGCGTAGAAGGACCCGTTGATCTCGATCGAGGACAGCCGGCTCGCGGCGTGCTCGAGCTCGCGGCGCTGCGCGAGCCCCTTCGGGTAGAACGAGCCGCGCCACGGCGCGTACCGCCAGCCGGAGATGCCGATGTGCGCCCGGCCGAGGGGCACGGCGCGGTCGGCGGTCGGCAGGTCCGCGCCGCCGGACCTCACGGGCTCGTGCGTCGGCTCCACTGGGTGCTCCGGGGTGGTCGGGGTGGTCGGGGTCGGCTGTGGGGCTCCGGACCGGCCCCGCGGGTCAGAACGGGTCGAACTCGGTGACCCGGGTGCGCCAGTACTCCGCGCCGTCCCGGGTCCGGGCCACGATCCCGGCGTCGACCAGCTCGCGACGCAGCCCTACCGGGTCGCGCGTGCCCCGCGCGAGCCGGTCGGTGAGGTCGCGCTCGGTCACCGGCTCGTGCAGCGGCAGCGTCCGGGTCGCGATCCAGCGCAGGACCCGGTCACGGTCCTCGCGGCGTCGCGGCAGCACCGTGAGCGTGCCCCGGACGAGGAACTTGGCGACCTCGGGCGGCGGCTCGTCCTCGGGCGGCGTCCCGGGGCCGGGCGGCGCTGCGGGATCCGGCGCGACGACGTCCTCGGACGACGCGACGTCGCCCTCCGGCGACGCGACGACGTCCGCCCCCCGCCCTCCCCCACCGGGGGACCCGGCCCGGCGCAGGACGAACAGCAGCGGCGCGTCCTGGCCGCGGATGTCCGCCGCCCCGACCAGGAGGTCGTCGGTGACCCGCCGGAAGGCGTCCACGATCGGCACGCGGTCGTAGACGAGCGCCGCGGTCGGTGTCCCCCGGTGCACGACGACCCGCAGCCGCCCGCCCGGGCGCCCGGAGCGGAGCAGCGGCGCCGCGAGCCGGAACACGGCCGCGGCCGGCGCGCTCCGGAACAGCCCGGGCCACGCGCTGATGGCCGCCACCGGCGCGACCGCGGGCGGGACCGGGACGGGACCACCGCCGCCGTCGCGCACGAGGAGCGGCCGCACGGTGTCCGCGTCGACGACCTCCTTGCCCCACCAGCCGTACGCCTCGAGGAGGCCGTCCCACGGATGCCCGGTGTGCCAGCCCGCACCGTGCCAGCGGCCGGTCATGGCCGGGACCGCCACCCCGGGGAGCGAGTCGACGAACCGCAGCGCGGTCGCGGCCGCCGTCCCGTGACGGTGCGCGCGCAGCCAGGCCACGGCGTCGTCGGGCGGCGTCGGGCGGGTCACGCCGCGAGCATCGCCCGCGGGCGGCCCGCCCGCAAACGCCGCCACCGCCGGCGCCGTGCCGTGCGCTCGGCGCCGTCGCGAGGCGCGGGGCCCCGGGCGCCGCCGTCGCCGGAGCCGCCCGATCCCGCGCGTCCGGAGCCGCCGGTCGCGCGTCGGCGCGGGAGTTACGGTGTTGTGACGGACGCAGACCCCGCAAGCGTGCACTCCCTGGAAGGATGGGACCCGGCGGTCCCCGGCCACGGCGTGGTGGGGCCGGCGGACAGGGGGCAGTGGGATGGGCAAGAAGCGAAGGCAGGAGATCCTGCAACGGGTCCAGCACGTGGGGTACGTCAGTGCCCGGGAGCTGGCCGAGCAGTACCACGTCGACACCTCGACGGTGCGGCGGGACCTCGACGCGCTCGCGCGGCTGGGTCTCGTGGTGCGCAACCACGGAGGCGCCTCGTTGCCCTCCGAGCCGCGGGAGGCGAGCGACGTCGACACGGCGACGCGCACGCCGCAGAAGCAGGCGATCGCCCGAGCGGTCGCGGCGATCATCGCGGACGGTCGGTCGCTGCTCCTCGACAGCGGGTCGACGACGCTCGAGGTCGCCAAGGCGCTGCGGGACCACCGGGGGCTGACCGTCGTGACGAACGACCTGCGGGTCGCGGCCGAGATGGCGACGCACGAGGACCTGCGGCTGATCGTGATCGGCGGCGAGGTGCTGCCGAACGTGTACACGCTCATGAGCGAGCGCGCGGTCGACCTCATCAGCGAGTACCACGTCGACTACGCGGTGCTCGGGGCGGACGCGATCGACCCGCGCGGCATCACGAACATCAGCAGCTTCGAGGCGCCGCTCAAGCGCGCCCTGATCCGCGCCGGGTCGAAGGTGGTCCTCGTCGCGGACAGCGCCAAGTTCGGCAAGTCCGCGCTGGTCCGCGTCGCGGGGCTCGAGGACGTCGGGCTCATCGTCACCGACGACGGCCTCACACCCGAGGCGGCAGCGGCCTACCCCGTGGAGGTCCTGCGCGTCCCGGTGCCACCGCCGGCGCCGCCGGTCTGGGAGCCGCAGGGCGAGATCCCCGAGCAGGGCCGGTCCCGGCGCACGACCCCGGCCCGCCTGCCGACGACGCCCGCGCCGTCCGCCGTCCCGGTGACGCCCCCGGCCCATGCCGTGGTCCCGGTCGCGGCGGTCACGGCGACGCCGATGGCGGTGGTCACCGCGGCGCCGCCGCCCCCGAAGACCGCCGCGGCGGTGCCGTCCGCGTCCTGAGGCGATGCCCCGGCGACGCCCCAGACGGCCTTGGCCCGGTCGACTCAGCCGCCGAGCGCCTCGAGCAGGCCGGGGCCGTAGCGCTCGCGCTTGGTCGCGCCCACGCCGGTGACCTGGCCGAGGTCGTCGAGCGACGCCGGCCGGCGGGTCGCGATCTCGCGGAGCGTCGCGTCGTGGAACACCACGTACGCGGGCACGCCCTGCTCCTTGGCGGTCGCCGCACGCCACGCGCGCAGCCGGTCGAACACACCGGTCGCGGCGTCGTCGAGGTCGGCGGACGCATCGGCCCGCCGGGCCGGACGCGCCGTCCGCGTGCGGGACCGCGCCGTCTCGCGCCGCAGGCGGACCGCGCGCGTCCCCGCGAGCACCTCGCCGCTCGTCGGGCTCAGGCGCAGGGTGCCGTAGCCGTCGGCGTCGACCGCGAGCACGCCCTGGGCCAGCAGCTGGCGGACGACGCCGCGCCACTCCGCCTCGGTCAGCTCGGTCCCGATCCCGAAGACGCTCAGCGCGGTGTGCCCGAGCTGGACGACGCGGGGCGTGCTCTTGCCGAGCAGGATGTCGACAAGGTGCCCGGCGCCGTAGCGCTGCCCCCGCTCGCGCTCGAGCCGGACCACCGTGGACAGCAGCTTCTGCGCGGGCACGAGCCCGTCCCACGACTCGGGCGGCTCGAGGCAGGTGTCGCAGTTGCCGCACGCCTCGCCCTCCTGGCCGAAGTACGCGAGCACCTGCCGACGGCGGCAGTCGACGGTCTCGCACAGTGCGAGCATCGCGTCGAGGTGCGCCCCGAGCCGGCGGCGGTGCGCGGCGTCGCCGTCGGAGGTGTCGATCATCCGCCGCTGCTGGACGACGTCCTGCAAGCCGTAGGCGAGCCACGCGGTCGCGGGCAGGCCGTCCCGCCCGGCCCGGCCGGTCTCCTGGTAGTAGCCCTCGACCGACTTGGGCAGGTCCAGGTGGGCGACGAACCGCACGTCCGGCTTGTCGATGCCCATGCCGAACGCGATGGTCGCGACCATGACCAGGCCGTCCTCGCGCAGGAACCGCGCCTGGTTCGCCGCGCGCACCGAACGGTCGAGACCCGCGTGGTACGGCAGCGCGGGGATCCCCTGGCCGGAGAGGTACTCGGCCGTCGTCTCCACCGAGGCGCGCGACAGGCAGTAGACGATCCCGCTGTGCCCGGCGTGCTCGGTGCGCAGGAGGTCGAGCAGCTGGGCGCGCGGGTTGTCCTTGCCGACGATGCGGTACTGGATGTTGGGCCGGTCGAAGCTCGCCACGAAGTGGCGGGCACCGGTGAGGTCGAGTCGCTGGGCGATCTCGGCGTGGGTCGCGGCGGTGGCCGTCGCCGTCAGCGCGATCCGCGGGACGCCCGGCCAGCGCTCGTGCAGCAGCGACAGCCCCAGGTACTCGGGACGGAAGTCGTGCCCCCACTGCGACACGCAGTGCGCCTCGTCGATGGCGAACAGCGAGATCGTGCCGCGGTCGAGCAGGTCCAGCGTGCTGGGCACCCGCAGGCGCTCCGGCGCCAGGTAGAGCAGGTCGAGCTCGCCGGCGAGGAAGGCGTCCTCGACCCGGCGCCGCTCCCGGCCGTCCTGGGTGGAGTTGAGGAAGCCCGCCCGCACGCCCAGCGCCGAGAGCGCGTCCACCTGGTCCTGCATGAGCGCGATGAGCGGGGAGACGACGACGCCCGTCCCCGGCCGCACCAGGGCGGGGATCTGGTAGCACAGGGACTTCCCGCCGCCGGTCGGCATGAGGACGAGCGCGTCCCCGCCGCCGACGACGGTGGCGATGATCTCCGCCTGGTCGCCGCGGAAGGAGTCGTACCCGAACACCGTGCGCAGGACGTCGAGCGGGGTGGCCGCGGACGCCGACGCGCTCCGGGGTGCATCCGGGCGTCCGGCAGAGGTCGTCCCGGGCACGCTCGCGGCGGGCGGCCCGGGACGCCCGGCAGGCGCGGACCGGACCGTGTCCCGGCCCCACTCCGCCCCGGGGGGCGGCAGGTGGTCGTCGGGTGCCCGGTCGGGCGCGACGGCGTCGTACTCCGGGTCGTACGGCGGTTCGTCGTCGAGCACAGTCCACCCCGGGTTCACGGTCCCCAGGGTACGAGCCGCGCCGGCGCGGGCGGACCGGCGCCCACACCGCGCACGGGCGCCGAGCGGGCGAGGGGCGTCCGCCGGCGGTCCTGCGCCCCCGGATCGTCCAGCGAAGGGGTGACCTCTCATGGGTGCCCTTGCGGCCGGTCGCGCGGCGCAGTCCAATCGAAGGTGCGGGGGCCCGACCCGAGGAGCGCGACATGGGCGACGCAGTCATCTGGATCGTCGTGGCGGTGGTGGTGCTGGCGCTGGTCGTCGTCGGCCTGTACCTGCGCCGGTCCCGCGGCGAGAAGCAGGCGGTCCGGGCCCGCGAGCGAGCCCAGCACATCCGCGAGGAGGCGGAGGTCGACCGGGTCGCGGTCCAGCGGCGCGAGGCCGAGGCCGCCCGGATCGACGCCGAGGCCCGGCTGGCCCAGGCGGAGGCGGACGCGCGATCGGCGGACGCCGCGGAGCTCCAGGCCAAGGCGCGCGAGCGCGCCGAGGCGGCCCAGTCCTCCCGCTCGGAGGTCGACGACCGGCTGCGCAAGGCCGACGCCATCGACCCCGACGTCCCCGACGTCCCCGGGGACGGCGCGCGGGACGCCCCGCCGCCCCCGCCGCGGGCCGACGGTCACGGCGACATCCCCCGCCAGGGCCGCTGACCGCGGTCCTGACCGCCTTCCCCGGGACGGGTGCCCCCCAAGAACGGGCCCGACGAGCCGCCGGGCCCCTGACCCGCCCCGCCCGACCCCGTGTCGACAGGAGCGCCGCCCCCGCTGTCACTAGGGTGACGACCAGCGCGCCCGGGCCGTCGGGCGCTGGTCTCGAGGGGGAGATGTGGGCGCCGAACCAGGCACGCCGACGAGCCGCGCCGGAGCGCGCGTGCTCGAGCAGGACCCGACCCTGCCGCCGGTCGCGATCGACGAGGACGTCGTCGAGGCGGAGCACGGCCGTTGGACGCCGGCGCGCATCGCCGTCTGGGCCGCCATCGCGCTGCTCGGCGGGATCGCCTGGGTCGTCCTGGCGATCGTGCGCGGGGAGACCGTCAACGCGATCTGGTTCGTGTTCGCGGCGGTCTGCACCTACCTCATCGCCTACCGCTTCTACTCCCGCTACATCGAGAAGCACCTGTTGCGGCCGGACGACCGCCGCGCCACCCCCGCCGAGTACAAGGCGGACGGCAAGGACTACGTCGCGACCGACCGCCGGGTGCTCTTCGGCCACCACTTCGCGGCGATCGCCGGCGCCGGCCCGCTGGTCGGCCCTGTGCTCGCGGCGCAGATGGGGTACCTGCCCGGGACCATCTGGATCATCGTCGGGGTCGTCCTGGCCGGGGCGGTGCAGGACTACCTCGTGATGTTCTTCTCGATGCGCCGCGGCGGCCGCTCGCTGGGTCAGATGGCGCGCGACGAGCTCGGCGTCGTCGGCGGCACCGCCGCGCTGGTCGCGACGCTCGTCATCATGATCATCATCGTGGCGATCCTCGCGCTGGTGGTCGTCAACGCCCTGGCCGAGAGCCCGTGGGGCGTCTTCTCGGTGTCGATGACCATCCCGATCGCACTGTTCATGGGCTGCTACCTGCGGTTCTGGCGGCCCGGCAAGGTCACCGAGGTCTCGCTCATCGGCTTCGTGCTGCTGATGGCCGCCATCATCGGCGGCGGCGCGATCGCCGAGACCGCGTGGGGCGCGGAGCTCTTCACGCTCGACAAGGTGACCATCGCCTGGGCGATCGTGGTCTACGGGTTCATCGCGGCGATCCTGCCGGTGTGGCTGCTCCTCGCGCCGCGCGACTACCTGTCGACGTTCATGAAGATCGGCACGATCGTCATGCTCGCCGTCGCGATCGTCCTGGTCCGCCCGACGATCGAGGTGCCCGCGGTCAGCGAGTTCGCGTCGAACGGCCAGGGCCCGGTGGTCGCCGGCCCGCTGTTCCCGTTCCTCTTCGTGACGATCGCGTGCGGGGCGCTGTCCGGCTTCCACGCGCTCATCGCGTCCGGCACGACGCCCAAGCTCGTCGAGAAGGAGCGCCAGACCCGCTTCATCGGGTACGGCGGCATGCTCATGGAGTCGTTCGTCGCGATCATGGCGCTGGTCGCCGCCCTGTCGATCGACCGCGGCATCTACTTCGCGATGAACTCGTCGGCCGCCGCGACCGGCGGGACGATCGAGGGCGCCGCCGCATTCGTCAACGGCCTGGGCCTGGCGGGCGTCGACGTGACGCCCGAGATGCTCGCGCAGACCGCGTCCGACGTCGGCGAGGAGTCCATCGTCTCCCGCACGGGCGGCGCGCCGACGCTGTCCGTCGGGCTGGCGAACATCATGGCCCAGCTCGTCGGGGGTCGCGGGCTGATGGCCTTCTGGTACCACTTCGCGATCATGTTCGAGGCGCTGTTCATCCTCACCGCCGTCGACGCCGGCACCCGGGTCGCTCGCTTCATGCTCCAGGACAGCCTCGGGAACTTCGTGCCCCGCTTCCGGGACACGTCCTGGCGGGTGGGTGCGTGGATCGCGACCGCCGTCATGGTCGCCGCCTGGGGCGCCGTCCTGCTCATGGGGGTCACCGACCCGCTCGGCGGGATCAACACGCTGTTCCCGCTGTTCGGCATCGCCAACCAGCTCCTCGCCGCGATCGCCCTCGCGGTGTGCCTGGCCATCGTGGCCAAGCGGGGGCTGTTCCGGTACCTGTGGGTGGTCGCCCTGCCGCTCGGCTTCGCGTCGGTGGTCACCATCACGGCGTCGTTCTACAAGATCTTCTCGGACGTCCCGGCGATCGGATACTTCGCCCAGAACCGGGCGTTCAGCCAGGCCCGCGACGCCGGCGAGACGAGCTTCGGGACGGCGGGGACGCCCGAGGCGATGGACGCCGTCATCCGGAACACGATGATCCAGGGCGTGCTCTCGGTCCTGTTCGTGACGCTCTCGATCATCGTCATCGTCACCGCGCTGCTCGCGACGTGGCGCGCGTACCGCTCGAACGCGAGCGCCACGAGCGAGGACCCGGCGGTACCGTCCCGGATCTACGCGCCGGCGGGCCTGGCCCCGACGCCCGCCGAGAAGGAGCTCGAGGCGCAGTGGGCCGCGCTGCCGCACGACCGCAAGCCGGTCCGGACGGGGCACTGATGGCTGCCCTGGCCGCGGTCCGCCGGGGTGCCCGGGACCTGGTGACGATCTGGCGCGGCGTCGTCGGCGAGGACGCGTACGACAAGTACTGCGCCCACGTCGGGGCCGAGCGCGCGCGGGGCGACGCCGACCATCCGCTCCTCACCGAGCGGGAGTTCTGGCGGGACCGCACCGACCGGCAGGACACGAACCCGCAGGGGCGCTGCTGCTGACGCGGCAGCTGCCGGCCGGCGGAGCGGCCGAGGACGGGCGGTGATGTCACTGCGCTGGTCGGACGAGGTGCTGCCGGTGGCGCGCGCCGTCCTCGCCGCCGAGCGCATCCGCTTGCGCGACGCCGCCGTCCCGAGCGACCTCGTCCTCGTCGGCGGCAGCAGCGCGCCGCGGACGCTGACCCGGGGCGACGTCGACCTGCACCTGCGGCTGCCGCCGGACCGGTTCGCCGACGCGGTCGAGCGGCTGCGGTCCCTGCTGTCCGCGCGCAGGGTGGTCAGGTGCCGGCGGCCCGGCGCCGGGTCGCCGTCCGGTCGGGCGGGGGATGGGGCGAGGGGTCGGGCGAGCGGTCCGTCGTCCACGGTCGCGTCGCCCTAGGAGCTGATGTCGCGCGTCGTGAAGCGCGCCCAGGCCGCCGTCGTGAAGATCGCGATGTATGCGAGCGCGGACAGGATCCCGGGCCGCAGCCCCTCGGTCGCGATCGGGTCCCGGAGCAGGTCGCCGAACGCCAGCCAGTAGTGGGTCGGCAGGAACTCGTGGATCGCGGACAGCTGCGGGATCGCGTCCATGATCTCGCTCGCCAGGGTGAGCACCAGCAGCGTGATGGTCGCGCCGATGGGCTGCTCGGTGAGCGTCGAGATGAACAGGCCGATCGCCCCCAGCGCGACCAGGCACAGGGTGAGGTACAGGCACACCAGCGCCAGGCGGCCGAGCCCCTCGACGAAGCCCAGCGTCGTCCCGGACAGGGTGATCAGCGGTCCCCCGCCGAACAGCGCGAGCCCGGTGCCGGCCCCGACGAGCGCGACGAGGAGGGTCGCGGACAGCGTGAAGACCACGATCGCGACGAACTTCACCGCGAGCAGCCGGGTGCGGTCCACCGGGGTGACGAGCAGGTAGCGCAGCGTCCCGAGGTTCGCCTCGCCGGCGACGGCGTCGCCCGCGATGGTCGCGACCGCGATCGGCAGGAACAGCGGCATCTCCAGCAGCAGGGCCGCGAGCGCGACGAACAGGCCGTTGCCGGTGATCTGGTCGAGGAAGCCGGGGCCGTCGCCCCCGTCACCGGGCGCGGACAGCCGGACCGCCACCGCGATGATGATCGGGACGCTGGCCAGCACGAGCGCACCGACCCAGTTGCGTCGCCGGCCGTAGACCAGCCAGAGCTCCGAGCGCAGGAAGCGGGTCGACGGCCGCCGGGCCGCCCCCGGTCGGGTGCCCGTGGGCACCATCGCGGACGGTCCCCCAGGTCCCGCGGCGAGGCGGTCCCGCGTCTCAGCCGCTGACATCGAAGCCCTGCCCGGTCAGCTCCACGAACATCTCCTCCAGGTCGGCGACGAGGACCTCGAACCCGCGCACCGGGACCCCGGCACCGACGAGCGCCGCGACCACGGGCTCGGGTGCGGCGTCACCGAGCGTCCCGGTGACGACCTCGCCGTCGGACCGGACCCCGGTCAGCCCGTGGGCCTCGAGCACGCGGGTCGCGCCGCCCGGGTCGGACGTCCGCACCGCCACCCGGGTCGCTGCCTGGGCGCCGAGCTCGCCGATCGGTCCCTGCGCGACCAGCCGGCCGCGGTGCATGACGCCGACGTGCGAGCAGACCTGCTGCACCTCGGAGAGCAGGTGCGTGGACAGGACGACCGTGGTGCCGGCGGCGGCCAGCTCGAGCAGCAGCGACCGGACCTCGCGGGTGCCCTGCGGGTCCAGCCCGTTGGTCGGCTCGTCGAGCACGAGCAGCTCGCGCGGCCGCAGCAGGGTCGCCGCGAGCCCGAGCCGCTGCCGCATGCCGAGCGAGTAGTGCCGGTACCGCTTGCCCGCGGCGCTCGCCAGGCCCACCCGGTCCAGCGCCGCGCCGATCCGCCGGTCCGCGGTCGCGCGGGTCGACGGTCCGGTCCGCGGCGTCCGCGCGCCGGAGGTTGTCCATGCCGGACAGGTACGGGTGGAAGGCCGGGCCCTCGACCAGCGCCCCGACCCGGGGCAGCACGTCCGCCGAGCGGTCCGGCATGGCCTCGCCGAGCAGCCGGTGGTCACCGGCGGTGGGTCGCAGGAGGCCGAGCAGCAGCCGGATGCTCGTCGTCTTGCCGGACCCGTTCGGGCCGAGGAAGCCGTACACGGCGCCGGTCGGCACGGCGAGGTCGAGGGAGTCGACGGCGACCTGCCCGGAGCGGAACCGCTTCGTCAGCCCCCGCGAGGAGATGGCCAGGTCGGCGGACGGGAGCGCGGCCGGTCCGGCGCCGGCGTCGGCGAGCTGGGTCACGAGGCGGGTCGGCGGGCGCTCAGCCGAGGTCCGCGGCCGGGTCGGCGGCCGCGGCGAGCACCGTGTCCCGGTCGACCGGGCCGACCAGCAGGCGTCCGTCGTCGGTGAGCAGCGCGGTGAACAGGGCCGAGGTGAGCAGGCGACCGCTGCCCCAGTCGCCGTCGACCACGGGGAGGGTCTGCAGGAACATGCCCAGGTCACCGTCCACGCCGTCGAGGACGGCGGGTGCCCGGGTCACGACGACCGAGTCCCACCCGGTCCCGACGACGGCGCCGCGCCGTGCCGCCGGGTCCTCGGCCACGTCCGGGGCCACGGCGTCGGCGTCGGGGGTCGTCCGGCCGAGGCCTTCGCCGTGGTCTCCCAGCTCCTCGAGGGTGTGCTCCTCGACCGTGGCGCCGTCGGGGGTGACGAAGGTGAAGTTCGAGGCGTCCGGGGTCGCGAAGGACAGCCTGGTGAACCCGACCTCGACCGCGGGCGTCGTGGCGCCCTCGGCGAAGACCTGCACGCGGGTCGGGACGAGCTCCCCGGCGTCGACGGCGATCCGGATGCTGCCGACGAGCGTCGCCTCCCCCTTCGGATCGAGCACGAGCTCGTACGCGGGACGCCCCGCGACCAGGGTGTTCTCGCCGGCGCTGACCGCCGTCGTGGACCCGAGCCGCGCCAGGAGGTAGGCCGTCACCTGCTCGGGCGTCACGGGCGGCAGCGCCTCGGCGAGCGCGTCGTGGCGGGCCTGCGCGTTCTCGAGGGCGCCGGCCGGCAGGTCGGACGCGTCGGGCAGGACGAGGTGGTCGACGGTGCGGTCGTCGCTCGACCAGGTCCAGACCTGGGAGCCGTCGGTGATGACGTCCGACTCGCCCATCGTGCCGTGCAGCGCGACGCGCGCGCGGTCGCCGTCGGCCCAGACCTTGAGCGTGTGCTCCCCGGTGAGCAGCGACAGGAGGTCGGTGCTGTACTCGCCGCCCACACCCTCCGGCAGCTCCGGCAGGCCGAGCGCGGCGCGCTGGGTGACCGTGCCGGAGAACGCGTCGACCCGCGGCGCCGTCTGGAGGTCGGTGAGCAGCTGCTCGGGCGTGCGCGCCGGGAGCTCCACCTCCGCCGAGGCGCTCAGGACGGGCCCGAGCACGGCCCCTCCGACGACGAGAGCGGCGGCCCCGATCGGGACCGTCCACCGCAGACCGGGGCGCGAGGAGGTGGACATGACCCCATCCTCACCCCGCCCGGCCCGTGCGTCGAGGCCGGTCAGGTGCAGAAAGGGTGAAGCGTGCGACAGTGGCCCCGCGGCGGGTCAGTCCCGCTCCAGCGCGGCGGGCTTGTGGACGGCCTCGCCGCCGCTCTTCTCGCTGCGCACGAGGTACTGCGGGTCGTCCTCGGACGCCCGGACGGTGCGTCCGGCCGCCTCGGTGTCCGAGGTGATCCGCTTCTCCACGGTGCCCTCGGCGGTGCCGCCGTGGCTCTTCCAGGTGACGTGGTCGCCGCGCTTCAGGTCGTCGCTCACGGGTGCTCCTCGGTTCGCTGCGGTCGTGCTCCGGTCCGTGGTCATCCTGCCCGGATGCCGTCCCGCGCGCCCGGAGTAGCGTCGCGACCATGACGCGCCCGGACCTGCGCGAGGTCGTCCTCGTCGAGGAGGACGACCGCGACACCGCCGACCGCGGCGCCGCCGTCGACGTCGTCGACCGGGGCGAGGACGCGCGCCCGCAGTCCGCCCGCGGGAGCCGGCCCCGGCCCGGTCGCCGGCGGTTCGCGGTCGGCGTGGTGCTCGGGCTCCTGGTCACGACCGGGGTCGTGGTGGACGGCGCCCGGGAGCGCGCGCTCGCGGCGCGGCTCGCCGACGTCCCGGGTCTGCTCGCGCCGCTGGGGCCCGACGTGCAGGAGCTGTGGCGCCGGCCGGCCGGCTGGGGCCAGCTGGCGACGGTCGGGGGCGACCTCGTCCTCGGGCGCGAGGACGCGTCCGGGGTCGACGAGCTCGTGGGCATCGACGGCGCGACCGGCCAGGAGCAGTGGGTCGCCGGGATCCCCGAGCTCTCCGAGACCGGGGAGATCTGGTGCGAGACGTTCGGCGACGCCGACCTGCGCCTCACCACCGCCGTCGCGTGCCGCGTGGTCCCGTCGCAGGGACGGGAGGTCTTCGGCCGCCGCCTCGACGCCCCGAGCCCCCGGGGCGCCGCGCTGTTCGTGGTCGACCCCCGCACCGGGGAGCGGGTGGCCGAGCGGACACTCGACTCGTCCTACCCCACGCTCGAGTCGCTGGGCGACGACCTGGTGCTGGTCGAGGTGCAGGACGACGGGCACGTGCGGGCCACGCTCACGGACCCGCTGTCCGGCCAGGAGCGGTGGTCGTTCCGCAGCGACGACCCGCTGCCCACCACCGGCCGGCTGCGCGAGACGCCCTTCCCGGTCGTGCGCCACGGCGTCCTGCTCCTCACCGGGTCGACCGGGTGGGCCCTGTCCGCCGACGGCGACCTGCTCGGCGAGTGGGACCTGCGCGGCGCGCAGCTGCCGCTGCTCGGCGGCCGCCCCGGCACGGACACCCTGACGGTGCTGCCCGACGGCCGGTTCGCCGTCGCCCGTCCGGGGGCGGCCACCGCGGTCCCCGGTCGCTACGGCACGGTCTCGGCGACCGACAGCACGGACGGCTTCGCCATCCCGGGCCCGGTCGTGCAGCCGGTGGTCGACGACGGCTCGGCGGCCGACGTCGTCGTCACGGCCAAGGCGGTCGACGGCGAGCTCACCGGGCAGGACGCGGCGACGGGCGAGCGGCTGTGGACCCGCCCCGGCGGGATCCGGGGCGACGCGCTCCTGCTCGACCGGCGTCTGATCACGGTGGCCGGCGACGCGATCGTCGCGGTCGAGCCCCGCACCGGGGAGCCCCTGTGGTCGGTGCCGCTCGGCGGTCAGCGCGCCCCCCGCCTCCTCACCGACGGCCACCTCGTGCTGGCCGGCCTCCAGGGGGGCGGCACCCGGGAGCTCGTGGCCTGGGGCGTGGACGACGGCCGCGAACGCTGGCGCGCGCCGCTGCCCCCGGACGCCGAGGCGCTCCGGGTCGTCGGCGACCGCCTCGTCGCGTTCAGCGAGGAGCACGTGTTCGCGCTCGGCTCCCCGCGCGCGGCCGAGGCGGGGGGTGACGAGGGCGGCTCGACGGGTCGCACCGCCGGTGCTCGGTTACCGTGACCGCCGTGGAGGGGGCGGAAGGCGGCAGGGGCACGGTCCACGCCGTCGACCCCGGCGACGGCCACGTCCCCGCCGGACCCGCGCGGCGGGCTCGACGGACCGTCGCCCTCCCGCCCGAGCCGGGGAGCCCCGCCCGCGCCCGGGGCGTCCTGCGCCGGACCCTGCGCGAGACCGGCCGGCTGGACTGCCTCGACGCCGCCGAGCTGGCCTGCACCGAGCTCGTGACGAACGCCGTCCTGCACGCGCACAGCACGGTCGTGGTCACCGTGGACGTCGCCGCCGAGGTCCGGGTGGAGGTCCGGGACGCGAGCGGGTCGATGCCCCGCCGGCGGCACCACGACCCGCAGGCCACCACTGGGCGCGGCCTGGCGCTCGTGGCCGCGCTCACCGACGACTACGGGGTGACGAACGTCGGACCGGACGGCAAGACGGTGTGGTTCACGGTCGGGGGGCGGCCGGAGCGCACCGAGGACGAGCTCCTCGCCGCATGGGAGACCACCGTGTGGGACCTCGACGACCCCGACCTCGCCGCCGTGGCCGCGACCGGTGCGGCCCCCGGGCACCGCGTCCGCCTCCTGGGCCTGCCGTCCGCGCTGTGGCTCGCGGCGCGGCAGCACCACGACGCGCTGCTGCGCGAGATGGCCCTCTACCTCGCGCGGCACGACGACGTCGCCGTGGACGTCGCCGGGACCGACCGGGCGCGGTTCCTGCTGTCCGGCGCGGTGGGCGCCGCCGTCGAGCAGCAGCGCCGCGCCGCGTCGGCGTCGGAGCCGGCACGGGGCGACGTCCGGCACGCCGGATCCCTGCCGTGGTCGCCGCAGCCCATGGACCTCGACCTCGTGGTGCCCGCCGACCTCGGGCCGGACTTCGCCGCCATGCAGGACACGCTGGACCGGGCCGAAGGGCTCGCCCGCGACGGCGTCCTGCTCGCGCATCCCGGGCTGCCGGAGGTCGTCGCGGTGCGGGACTGGGCGTGCGAGCAGATCGTCGCGCAGGTGGCCGGCCTCGCCCCGTCGCGCTGGCCGGGCACGGACCTCGAGCGGTTCGACCGCGCAGGCGCCGGCGAGCGCCGGGACCCGGTCCGGGCGAGCTCCGGGTCGTCGGGCCCCGACCTGGCCGCCGTGACGGCCGCCCGGGGCTGGGTGGCCGCAGCCGACGTGTCCAACCGCATCCTCGCGGTGAGCGGCCCGCTCGCCCTCCTGCTCGGGTGGGACGCCGAGGAGCTCGTGGGCCGGCGGATCGTGGCGTTGATCCCGCACCGGCTCCGCGAGGCGCACGTCGCGGGGTTCACACGGCACCAGAGCACGGGCGAGGTCCGGGTGCTCGGCGTCCCGCTCACGGTCCCCGTGCTGCGGGCCGACGGCAGCGAGGTCACCTGCCGGCTGGTCATCGAGCACGTCCCGACGGCGGCCGGCCGCACCGCCTACCTGGCGACCTTCACGCCGCAGGACGAGCGCGCCGACGCCGGCGACAGCGCCGACGACAGCGCCGACGCGCCGGTCACGGCGACCCGCACGCGCCACTGAGGGGAGCGGCCGGAGCCGCTCCCCTCAGTGGTCCTGCTGGGCCGGACGGGTCAGAGCCGGTCGCGGTCGTCCCGGTCCAGGTCCCGGTCGTCGACCAGCGCGCCGGTCCCCAGGTCGCGCCCGTCGGTGTCCTCGTCGTACGCGGGCGGCGCGGTCGGGGAGGTCGCCTCGACCGGGTCCAGGCCGTCGGGGTACCCGGTCGTCCCGGTGGTGGTGGTGGTGTCGACCGGCGCGTACGTGTCGACGGTCTCGACCGGCGTGACGATCGGCGCGGGCGCGACGGTGTCCACGGACACCGGCTCGACCGTGCTCACGGTGTCGATCTCGGTCGTCTCGACGTCGACCGTGTCGTCGCCACCCCTCTTCGACGCCACGATGGCGGCCGCGGCTGCAGCGGCGACCCCGAGCCCGGCCGCGACGGCCTTGCCCGACACGCCCGCCTTGCCCTTGTCACCGACCGACGCGGCCGCGTGCTCGACACCGGGCTGCACACCGGCACCCTCGTTGAGGGAGCCGCGCCAGGCCCCGGTCGCGTAGCCCTCGGCCTCGATGAACGCCTTGAAGCGCTCGAGGTCACCCTCGGCCTGCTTCTCGACGATGTTCAGCTTGTCGCCGATCTTCTCCACGATGCCCTCGGGCTCGTAGTCCAGGGACAGGTGCACGCGGGTCTGCCCACCGCCGAGGTCCTCGAACCGCACCGAGCCGGCGTTGGTCGCACCCTCGGTCGCGGCCCAGGACACCTTCTGGTCGGGCACCTGCTCGAGGATCTTCGCCTCCCACTGCCGCTTCACGCCCGCGATCTCCGCAACCCACTGCAGGCGGTCGTCGGTCTGCTGCGTCACCCTCGTGACACCGCCCATGAAGTGCGGGAACTCCTCGAACTGCGTCCACTGGTTGTACGCGACACTCACCGGAACGTTCACCAGGACGGACTTCTCCACCTGCGTCGACATGACGTCTCCTCACGTTGCCATCGGTGACGAGGACGGGATCGCCGGCCTCGTCGATTGCGCCCGTCCAGCATGGCCGACGCCGCGCGGGCTCGCGCGGGGAGCGTTTGCCGGGCCCCGACGACGGCCGCGAGCTGGCGTTGACCGCGCGCGCGACGGCGCCGGACCATGGCGGGCGTGGGCGGACGAACCCTCGGGCTCTGCTTGGCGCACCCGGACGACGAGTCGTACTCGACGTTCGGCACCGTGGCGCTGCACCACCGCGACCCGGGCTCCGGCTCGTCGTCCTGCACGCGACCGACGGCGACGCCGGCCAGTCGCCCCCGGTGTCGAGGTCGGGCCGGACGGTCTGGGCGCCCGGTGTGGGACCCGCAGCGGCTCTCCCACCTGCGGCCCGTCCCGGACGAGACCATCGGCATCGAGGTCCGGACCCGTGAGGTGTCCGACCAGGTGCTCGCCGGGCTCCAGGCCCCTCGCAGCCAACGGCACGTGATCGTCGACCCGGACGGCGACGACGACACCTGGCGCCGGCAGGCGACCCGCGAGACGCACACGATCGCGTGGCCCCAGCGCCCGCCGGGGTCCCCGTGGCTCGCGGACGTGTTCGAAGGGCTCGACGAGTTCTGAGCGCCCGCGGGGGCCCGGTGCGGCAGGTGCTCAGGTCGCGAGCATCGCGTCGACGGCGGCGGGTGCGAAGACCTGGTCGACGACGAGGCGGGTCATGCCGAGGACGCCGGCGTCCTCGCCGAGGGAGGCCAGCCGGACGTCGAGGTGGCGGGTGGCCCGCGGCAGGGACAGCGGGTAGAGCGTCTCCCGGACGCCGGAGATCAGCGGCGAGGACGCGAGGTCGCCGCCGATGAGCAGCACCCCGGGGTTGAGCAGGCACACCACGGTGGCCATGACCTCGCCGATCACCCGGCCCGCCTCCTGGGTGCGACGCATGGCGGCGACGTCGCCGCGGGCGAGCAGGTCCCGCACATCGCGACCCGAGGTCGCGAGCACGCCCGCCTCGGTCAGCGCGCGGGCGACCGCCCGGCCGCTCGCGACCGCCGCGAGGCACCCGTGCCGGCCGCACTGGCAGACCGCGTCGGGGTGGCCCGCCAGGAGCACGTGGCCGATGTCCCCCGCGCCGCCGTCGATGCCCTGGTAGACGCGCCCGTCGATGACGATGCCGGTCCCGATCCCGGTGGACACCTTCACCAGGCAGAGCGACCGGCAGTCGGGGTAGCCGGTCGAGTACTCCCCCAGCGCCATGGCGTTCGCGTCGTTCTCGACGAGGACCGGCACCGGCAGCACGTCCCCGAGGTGCTCGGCCACGGGGTACGCGTCCCAGCCGGGCATGATCGGCGGCTGGCTCGGCCGCTGGGTCGCGGGGTCCACCGGGCCCGGGACGGAGAGCCCCACCCCGGCCACCTTCGTCATGGGCAGGCCGATCCGGTCCAGCAGGTCATGGGTGGCGTCCGCGATCGCGGAGAGCACCTTCTCCGGGCCGTTCTCGACGGCGACGTCGATGTGCCGGTCGGCGAGGATCCGGCCGGACAGGTCGGTCACGGCGGTGCGCGAGTGGGTGGTGTCCACGGTGGCGGCCGCCACCACCGCGTGCGAGACGTCCATCTCGAGCCGTGTCGGCCGGCGCCCGCCCGAGGCGCGGTCCGCCCCGGCCTCGCGGATGAGGCCCGCCGCCAGCAGGCCGTCGACCCGCTGGGCGACCGTCATCCGGGAGAGGCCGGTGACGTCGAGGAGGTCCCCGCGGGTCCGGGCGCGGCCGTGCCGGATCAGCTCGAACACCTCACCGGGTCCGGACGGCATGGGCACCTCCTGCGGGTTCGCGGCGGACGGCGCCGGTCTCACCGGCACCATCATGCCCTCGTCCCGCGACGGGGTGCCCGGACGCCCTCGGTGGTCGGTGGTCGGTGGTCGGTGGTCGGTGGAGCACGATGGGCCGACCGGCCGGGACCGGCCGCGGACCGTGACCTCGAACGGGAGGGCCGCCATGCCCCAGGACAGGACCGAGCTGGACGGACGGCGCGCCGTCGTCATGGGCGGGACCGCCGGCATCGGGCTCGCCACCGCGGAGCTGCTGGTCGAGAGGGGCGCCCGGGTGGCAGTCTTCGGCGCTCCGGGCGGCCCCGCGGACGTCGGCCTGCCGACCACCCTCGGGGACGTGCGCGACGAGGACGCCGTCGCCGCGTTCGTCGACGGGTCCGCCGAGCGGTTCGGCGGCCTCGACGTGCTGGTCTGCGCGGCCGGGGTCCAGCGCTACGGCGACGTCGTCAGCACCTCGCCCCCGCTGTGGGACGAGGTGCTCGGCATCAACCTCACCGGCGCGTACCTGTCGGCCCACCACGCCGTGCCGCACCTCGTCCGTGCCGGGGGCGGCGCCGTCGTCACGGTGTCGAGCGTCCAGGCCTTCGTCGCGCAGCGGGACGTCGCGGCCTACGCGGTGAGCAAGGCGGGTCTGGTGGCGCTCACCCGGTCGATCGCGCTGGACTTCGCCGACCGCGGCGTCCGCGCGAACACCGTGTGCCCGGGCTCGGTGGACACCCCGATGCTCCGGGCGGCGGCCGAGCTCCACCGGGGCGCGAGCACCGTGGACGAGACGGTCGCCCGCTGGGGCGGGACGCACCCGCTGGGCCGGGTGGCGACGGCCCGCGAGGTGGCCGAGGTCGTGGCGTTCCTGGTGAGCGACCGGTCGTCGTTCGTCACGGGGACGGAGTACCGCGTCGACGGCGGCCTCCTCGCCGTGAACCCCGCCTCCCTCTGAGCCGGCGACGCTCGCCGCGTCACGATTGGGCCACACCTGCACGAGAAGTGCTCGCCCGCTAGGCATATGTCGGCTAGCGTCTTGACTGATGTGCGGCCGGGTCGCCGCGGACCACGGACGATCCGCCGGCCGACGCGACGAGGCGTCCAGGCCCGGCTGCCCCAGGCGACAAGGAGCTCGGCGATGACACGGACGAGACGTCGGACCCTCGCGGCCGCCACCCTGGCGGGCGCCCTGGCACTGGCCGCCTGCGGCGGCGGCGGAGACGACGGCGGTGGGGACGACGGCGGCGGGGACGCGGCGGGGGGCGAGTCGATCGTCCTGTGGACCGCCGACAACCTCCCCGACCGGGTGGCCGCGACCGAGGCGATCCTCGCCGACTTCACGGCGGCGAGCGGCATCGAGGTCGAGCTCGTCGGCGTGGCCGAGGACCAGTTCAACCAGCTGCTCACGTCGGCCGCGGCGGCCGGCGAGCTGCCGGACGTCATCGGCTCCATCTCGCTCGCGCAGATCCGCACCCTGGCGGCCAACGAGCTCGTGGACACCGAGGCGAGCGCGGCCGTCGTCGACGCGCTCGGCGAGGACACGTTCTCCGCGCGGGCGCTCGAGATGACGCGGGACGGCGACGAGCAGCTCGGCATCCCCAGCGAGTCCTGGGTGCAGCTCCTGTACTACCGCACCGACCTCTTCGAGGCGGCCGGCCTCGACGTCCCGGAGACCTACGAGGACATCATGGCCGCGGCCGAGGCGCTGGACAGCCCCGAGGTCGCCGGCTTCGTGGGCGCGAACCTGCCGGGCGACACCTTCACGCAGCAGACGTTCGAGCACATCGCGCTCGGCAACGGCTGCCAGCTGGTCGACGACGAGGGCGAGGTCACCTTCGACAGCGACGAGTGCGTCGGGGCGCTGCAGTTCTACGGCGACCTGCTGCAGAACTACTCCGCGGTCGGCGCCCAGGACGTCGACACCGTCCGGGCGTCGTACTTCGCCGGCCAGGCCGCGATGGCGATCTGGTCGACGTTCCTGCTCGACGAGCTCGCCGGGCTGCGCGAGGACGCCAAGCCTACCTGCCCGGAGTGCGTCGCGGACCCGACGTTCCTGTCCGCGAACACCGGCGTGGTCACCTCGATCCAGGGACCCGACGGCGAGCCCGCGACGTTCGGCGAGATCACCAACTGGGCGATCACCGACGGGTCCGCGACCGAGTCGGCGACGGCGCTCGTCGAGTACATGCTCAGCGACGGGTACGAGCCGTGGATCGCCATCGCCCCGGAGGGCAAGGTCCCGGTCCGGTTCGGCACCGAGGACGACGCGACGGAGTTCTCCGACATCTGGGCGACCCTCCCGGTCGGCGTGGACACCAAGGCGCCGCTGGCGGACTTCTACGGCGACGAGGTCATCGACGTCCTGGCTGCGGGTCCCGAAGGGCTCTCCCGCTGGGGCATCACCCAGGGGCAGGGCGACCTGATCGGCGCGTCGCTCGGCGAGATGCCGGTCGCGGCCGCGGTCAGCGAGGTCACCGGCGGGGCCGACCCGCAGGGGGCCGCGGAGACCGCCGCCGAGGCCCTGCGGTCCATCCAGGACTCCTTGTCATGACCGAGCAGGCCCCCGACCGGGCGGCCGGGGTGGCGGCGGCGGCGCGGGACGCGCCGTCGTCGTCCCCCGGTCCCGGCCGGCGCCGGGGCGCTGCTCCGCGAGGCGTCGCACCGGGCACCGGGGCCCCGACCGGGCGCCACGGCCGGTCGAGGATGGCCCGCGAGGAGGCGCGCGCCGGGATGACCCTCATCTCGCCGACGTTCGTCATCGTCGTCGTCGTCGTGGTCATCCCGATCCTGTGGACGATCCTGCTGGCGTTCCAGCGGATCCGGCTGCTCAACCTGCGGACCGCCGGGATCTTCGGCGAGTACACGCTGTCCAACTTCACCGGGGTGGTCACCTCGGCCGGGTTCGTCGAGGCCCTCGTGGTCACGCTGGCCTACTCCGTGCTCGGCACCGCGGCGGCCATCGTCATCGGGCTCATCGCGACCCTCGCCCTGCGCAGGCCGTTCCGCGGCCGCACGCTCGTCCGCGCGGCGATGCTGCTGCCGTACGTCGCGCCGGTGGTCGCGGCCACGTACGTGTGGAAGACCATGCTCAACCCGCAGTTCGGGGTGGTGAACCACTGGGGCGTCCGCCTGCTCGGCTGGGACGAGCCCGTCGCGTTCCTCAGCCAGCGCACGAGCGAGGTCTCGATCCTCGGCCTCCAGCTGGGCGTCCCCACCGCGCTGCTCACCGTGATCGCGTTCGAGGCGTGGCGGTCGTTCCCGTTCGCGTTCCTCTTCCTCACCGCCCGCCTGCAGGCCGCTCCGGCGAGCCTGGAGGAGGCCGCCCTGGTCGACGGCGCGACCCCGACCCAGCGGTTCCGCTACATCATCCTCCCTCAGCTGCTGCCGACGATCGCGGTGCTGTCGGTGCTGCGGTTCATCTGGACGTTCAACAGCTTCGACGACATCTACCTGCTCACCGGCGGCGGCGCCGGGACCCAGGTCGTCGCGGTGCGGGTGTTCGACTTCCTCACCGCCCGCGGTGACATCGGGGCGGCGTCGGCCCAGGCCCTCGTCCTGGCAGCTCATCCTCGCCGTGCTCGTCGGGCTGTACCTCAAGCGCTTCGCGAAGAAGGAGGAGGTCGCATGACCGACACCGCGGTGCGGGAGCGGTCCGTGGGCGAGCCCCGCCGGGTCCCCGGTGGGTGGTCGCGCGACCACGTCGAGAACCGCGTCCTCCGGGTGGCCCGCTGGGTCGTCATCGCGGTGCTGCTGCTCGTGACGCTCTTCCCGTTCTGGTACATGGGCATCCTCTCGGTGCGCTCGCTCGACTCGGTCCTCCAGGACCCCGGCGCCCTGTGGGTGTCGTTCGACGAGATCGACCTCGGCACGTACACCTCGGTCCTCACCTCGACCGAGAGCGGCGGGCAGGGATTCCTCGTCTTCATGCGCAACTCGATGCTCGTCGCGCTCGGGACGGTCGCGATCACGCTGCTCGTCGCGATCCCGGGCGCCTATGCGGTGAGCCGCCTGGAGTTCTTCGGCCGCCGCCAGGTCAGCGCGCTGTTCCTGGCCGTCTACTTCTTCCCGAGCATCCTGCTCGCCGTCCCGCTGTTCGTGTTCTTCACGCGGATCGGGCTCCGGGGGTCGCTCGCCGGGCTCGCTCATCGTCTACGTCGCGCAGATCGTCGCGGTGTCGATCTACATGCTGCGCAACTACTTCGACACCATCCCGGTGAGCCTCGAGGAGGCCGCCGCGATCGACGGCGCCACCCGCCTGGAGGTGATGCGCAAGATCAGCCTGCCGCTCGCGATGCCGTCGATCGTCTCCAACGGGCTGTTCATCTTCATGCTGGCGTGGAACGAGTTCCTGTTCGCGCTGCTGTTCCTCGTCGAGCGCCGCGACGCGTGGACCGTCTCGCTCGGGCTGTCCCAGCTGTCCGGCAGCATCGAGGTCCCGACGACGATCCTCATGGCCGGCTCCGTCATCCTCACGCTGCCGATCATCGTGCTGTTCTTCGCGAGCGAGCGGCTGCTCACCGAGGGCCTGACGGCCGGCGCCGAGAAAGGTTGACCCTCCGGCGCCCCTCCAGGTCTGCCTGCGCCGCCGGACGGCTCCCTCCCCCTCCCCGACCGAAGGTTCCCCGTGCCCCAGATCGTGCAGTTCTCCGCGCCCCGCGTCGTGGAGCTCGTCGAGTGCGACCCGCAGCCCCTCGAGCCCGGAACCGTCCGGGTGCGCACCTGGTACTCGGGCATCTCGGCGGGCACCGAGCTCACCGCGTTCCGCGGCTCCAACCCGTACCTCACCCAGACCTGGGACACCGAGCGCCGGCTGTTCACGCCGGGCGAGCCGAGCTTCGCCTACCCGGTCGCGGGGTGGGGGTACTCGGAGGTGGGCGAGGTGGTCGAGGTGGCCGACGGCGTCATGGCGCCGGCGGTCGGCGACGTGGTCTACGGCATCTGGGGGCACCGCAGCGACGCGGTCGTCCGCGCCGCGGCGCTCGCCGGGCGCCGGGTGCGGCCCGGCGTCGACCCGCTGCACGGGATCTTCGCGCGGGTCGGCGCGATCGCGCTCAACGCGGTCCTCGCCGCCGACGCGCACCTCGGCGAGCGGGTCGCGATCTTCGGGCAGGGCGTCATCGGCCTGCTGGCGACCCGGCTCGCGCGGCTCTCGGGGGCCGACGTCATCGCGGTCGACGGGCTGCCGCACCGGCTGGACCTCGCGCGGGTCATGGGCGCCGCGGACACCGTGCCGGCGACCGTGCCGGGCGGCGCGGGCGACGCGATCCGCACACTGACCGGCGACGCCGGCGTCGACGTGGCGATCGAGCTGAGCGGCAGCTACCGCGCGCTGCACGAGGCGGTGCGCAGCGTCGGGCCGGACGGCACCGTCGTCGCGTCCGGCTTCTACCAGGGCGGCGGCGAGCAGCTGCGGCTCGGTGAGGAGTTCCACCACAACCGCGTGCGCATCGTCGCGAGCCAGATCGGCGCCACCCCGCTCGCCCTCGGCGCGCGGTGGAACCACGAGCGGCTCGTCCAGGTCGTCATGGCGCAGGTCGCGTCCGGGGCGCTCGACGTCCGGCCGCTGGTCACCGACGTCCTGGACGTGGCCCGGGTCGCCGAGGCGTTCGACCGCCTCGACCGGGGGGCGCCCGAGACCCTGCAGGTCGTGCTGCGCTTCCACGCGGCACCCACCGACGGCGGCGCGGCGTGACCGGGTCGCCGGGCGGCGCGACCGACCTCGCCGGCGCCGTGCGGGCGTTGCTGGAGGCGCACTGGGACGACGCGCGCGGCTTCTGCGTCCCGAGCCCGGACACCTATCCGCACCTGTGGCTGTGGGACTCGTGCTTCCACGCGGTCGTCTGGGCCCACCTGGACGACCCGCGCGCGCCCGTCGAGCTCGCGGCCGTGCTCGAGGGCCAGCTGCCGGGCGGGATGGTCCCGCACATGCGGTACGGCCCCGCGGGACCGGACACCTGGCTGGGCCCGCTGCCCGGGACGTCGTCGCTCACCCAGCCGCCCATGTTCGGGCACGCCGCGCGGGTCCTCGTCGACCGCGGCCTCGATCCCGGCGAGGAGACCCTGCGGCGCGCCCGCCGCGGGCTCGACTGGCTGTGGGACCACCGCCGGACGCCGGACGGGCTGGTGTACGTCGTCCACCCGTGGGAGGCCGGCAACGACCACTCCCCGCGGTGGGACGACTGGGCGGCGCCGGGCCGCTCCGCCGCCGAGCACGACCGCGCGACCCGCACCGCCTGGAACAAGGACCTCATGCGCGACGTCGTCCTCGCGGACGACGGCGCGGCGCGGTGGTCGACGTCGTTCGTCTGCTGCCCGGCCAGCCTCAACGCCTCCACCGCGTTCAACCTCGCCGAGCTCGCCGCGGTCACCGGGGACGCCTTGCTCGCGGACCGGTCGGCCGAGCTCACCGCCGCGATGGACGCCCTCCTGTGGGACCCGGACGAGAGCCTGTGGGCCGACCTGCCGGTCGTCGGCGGCGGCCCGTCGGCGCGCGTCCCGATCAGCGACGGCGTGCTCGGCGCGCTCGTCACCCCCGATGCCGGCCGGGCGGCGGCCGCGCTGGACCAGCTCCTGGACCCGGACCGGTTCGGGGCACCCTTCGGGCCGGGCAACGTCGCCCGGACGCACCCGACGTACGACCCGGGCACCTACTGGCGCGGCCCCGCCTGGCCGCCGCTGTCCTACCTGTTCCGGCTCGCGCTGCTGCGGTGGGGCCGGACCGACGACGCGGCGGTGGTCACCCGCCAGACCGTCGAGGCGGCGCTCACGACCGGCTGGGCCGAGTACTGGAACCCGGACACCGGCGAGGGGCTCGGCGCGGTCCCCCAGACGTGGACCGGGCTCGTCCTGGCGATGCAGGACGGACCGGCGACGTGAGCCGGTTCGGGTGCGGATCAACCGGGCGCGGGCGCCGCCCGGTCCCGGAGCGCGGCCCGGACGGCGTCGACCACGGCGCGGGCGAGCACCGCGTGCCCGAGGTCGTCGGGATGGACGGTGTCCGGGTCGAGCATCGTGCCCGGGTCCCAGCCCGGCACCGGCGCGAGCCGGGTGCCCGGGTGAGCGGCGACGACATCCCGCAGGACCCGGTTGTCCGCGTCCACGAGCGCCGACGAGCCGCGGTCGTGCGGCGGGTGCCGGTCGTAGACGGCGAGGTGCGGCTGCTCCACGACGACGACGACGGCGTCCGGTGTGCTCGCGCGGAGCGTGGCGAGGATGGCCTGCAGGGCGTCCGCAGACGCCCGGGACCCGGCGGGGTCGGTCCCGGCCGCCCGCAGGTCGTTCAGCCCGGTCATGACGACGACGACGGCGGACCCCGTCGGCGGGTCCTGCGCCACCAGCCGGGCGGTCGCGGGGCTGTGGCTGCCGCCGACAGCCGCGGTTGTCGGGCTCGTGCCCGAGCGCGGCCGCCGCGAGGGTCACGAACGCGTGCGCGTCGTCGGACGCCGCCTCCCCGGTGACCCACGAGTGCCCGTACGCCGTCAGCCGTCCCATGCCTCGAGCCTCGGAGCGCGTGCATGAGCCGCACGGCACGCGCGACCCCGGGGTCCGGCGGGGCGGCTGGTGGAGCGACCGGCGGGTCGATCGGCGGGTCGATCGGCGGGTCGATCGGCGGGTCGATCGGCACGGTCCCCGACCACCGGCCCCGCTTCCCCGACGGCCCGCTGCCCGGGGTCGCGATCCTCGGGTGCGGCCGGATCGCCCAGACCGCGCACCTGCCCGCGTACGCCGCGCACGGGCTGGACGTCGTCGGCGTGTGGAGCCGGACGCCGGCGACCGTGGCCGACGTCCCGGAGCGGTTCCCGCACGTCGGGAAGGTCTACCCCACCGTGGACGCGCTGCTCGCCGACCCGCGGGTCGCCGTCGTCGACATCGCGACCGGACCCGAGGACCGGCTGCGCTGGATCGACGCCGCGCTCGACGCGGGCAAGCACGTGCTGGCGCAGAAGCCGCTGACGCTGGACGTGGACGGTCTCGCGCCGCTGCTCGCCAAGGCCGAGCGGCGGGGACTGCGCGTCGCGGTCAACCAGAACGGCCGCTGGGCGCCGCCGTGGCGGCTCGCGACCCTGCTCGTCGCCGACGGGGCGATCGGTGACGTCGTCGGCGTGACGCACGTGCACGACAAGCCGCTGCCGCCGATCGCGGGCACCCCGTTCGACGACGTGCCGCACATGCTGGTGACCGACTACCTCCTGCACTGGCTGGACATCACCCGGTGCTGGCTCGAGGGGCTCACGGTCGAGTCCGTCGCGGCCCGCGACTCACGGGTGCCGGGGCAGCCGGCGTCGGCCCGGAACCCGTGGTCGGCGACCGTGCACGTGCAGTGCGTCGAGGGCGCCACCGCGTCGCTGCGCGTCGTGGGCGACGTCCGGACCCGGCACGGCGCGTGCCCGTTCTGGGTGCACGGCACCGAGGGGACCCTGCGCGGCAGCGTGCTGCTCGGCTCGGACCGCCTCACCCTCGAGCGCGGCGGCACCACCACCGACTTCGCGCTCGACGGCCAGTGGTTCGTGGACGGGTTCGCCGGCGCCATGGGCGACCTGCTGTACGCGGTCGCCGAGGACCGCGAGCCCGAGAGCTCCGCGGCGCACAACGTCCCGACCCTGCGGATGCTGCTCGCCGCGCGCGCCTCCGCCGAGGCCGGGGGCGCCGTCGTACCCACGCCCGGCCTCACGCTCGAGCCCGCAGCAGCACGGAGGACGCGATGGACGCCGACATGAGCACACGCCCCGAGCTCGCCCCACCCCCTCGGCCGACCTTCCGGCCCGTCGACGAGGTGCGCGTCGACCCTCACCGCGCCCGGGTGTACGAGGAGGGCTGGCAGAGCTGGAGCCCGACGACGTGGTACCCCGTCGGGCCGACGTCCGAGCGGCCGACGCTCGACTGGCAGCACCTCATGCGGTTCCGCGCGGGCACCGAGATGCCCGACCGCGGGTTCCAGGGGTCGGGGCTGCTCGTGGTCGACCCCGGCACCGGCGACCCGGTCCGCGTGTACGGCGCCGGGTTCTCCCCCGCGCGGGTGCCGTCCGTCCGGGCCGTCCTGGACGGCGACCGCCTGCTCGTCACCGCCGACGACGACCCCGGCGACGGTGTCGGCGACCCGGCCGGGCGCGTCGACCTGGCCCTCGCGCGGGACGCCGCGGCCGGGCTGGCGGCGTTCGGGGACCGGTACGCGGCCGCGGCCGGGGCCGTCGTCCGGCCGGCGCCGACCGTGTGGTGCTCGTGGTACCGGTACTTCCTCGAGGTGACCGAGGCGGACATCCTGGAGAACCTCGCCGCGATCGCCGAGCACGACCTGCCGGTCGACGTCGTGCAGGTCGACGACGGCTGGCAGGGCGGCATCGGGGACTGGACCACCCTCTCCGGCCGGTTCTCGTCGCTGGCGCAGCTCGCCGACCGGATCCACGCGGGCGGTCGCCGGGCCGGCATCTGGGTCGCCCCCTTCCTCGCCGGCACGGCGAGCGAGCTCGCCCGGCAGCACCCCGAGTGGCTCGTCGGTGACGCCGGCACGAACTGGGACCAGGACCTGCGTGGGGTCGACCTCACCCACCCGGACGCGCGGGACTACCTCTGGGGCGCCCTGCGCGGGCTGCGCGACGCCGGGTTCGACTACTTCAAGCTCGACTTCCTCTACGGCGGCGCGGCGCCCGGGCCGCGGCACGACGACGTCGGGCCGGTGGCCGCCTACCGCTCGGGGCTCGAGCTCGTGCGGGACGCCGTCGGGCCCGACGCCTACCTGCTCGGCTGCGGCGCCCCCATCCTGCCGAGCGTCGGCCTCGTGGACGCGATGCGGGTCTCCCCGGACACCTTCCACGTCGACGCGCAGGACGGCTCGCGCGGGATGCGGGGCCGGGCCGCGACCGTGGCGCGCGCGTGGCAGCACGGACGGTTCTGGGTCAACGACCCCGACTGCGTGGTCACCCGCCCGTCGTACGCGCTGCGCGAGGAGTGGGCGGCGGTCGTCGAGCGGTATGGCGGCCTGCGATCCGCCTCGGACCGGATCGCGGAGCTCGACGACTGGGGACTCGCCACGACCCGCCGGGTCCTCGCCACCGCACCGCCCGCCACCCCCTTCCCGCCCGACGTCGTCCTCGAGGAGCGCTGACCCATGGGCACCACCCCGGCCACCCGACCGCTCGGGTCCCCGCCCGACCCACCCGCCTCGCCCGACTCGCCGCCCGGCGCATCCCTCGCCTCGCGCGCCTCGCTCGACTCACCGCTGGTGCGGGCGGCGGTGCGGGTGCTGGACGGCAACTGGGCGGAGTCGCACACGCTGCCGTCGAGCGGCCTGTACCCCCACCAGTGGAGCTGGGACTCGGCCTTCATCGCCCTCGGGCTGCGGCACGTCGCCCCGCACGCGCGCGGCTGGAGCTCGAGTCCCTGCTCGCGGCGCAGTGGCCGGACGGCCGGGTGCCGCAGATCGTCTACGACGTCCGGCGCGACGACGACTACTCGCCGGGGGCGTCGTTCTGGCGCTCGGACCGGATCGAGCCGCCGCCGCCCGTCCCGACCGCCGGCCTCATCCAGCCGCCCAACCACGCGTGGGCGGCCTGGGAGGTGCACGAGGCGGACCCGGCCGGCTCGGCCCGGCGCCGGTTCCTGGCCCGGGTGTACCCCCGGCTCGCGGCCTGGCACGAGTACCTGCGCACCCGCCGGGACCGCGGCGGCCGGGGGCTGGCGAGCGTCATCCACCCCTGGGAGTCCGGCATGGACAACTCCCCGCTGTGGGACGAGGCCCTCGCCGACGTCCCGGGGACGCCGCGGGCCGAGATGCGCCGTCCGGACCTCCAGCACGCCGCCGCGACCGAGCGGCCGAGCACCAAGGAGTACGGCAAGTACTTCTGGCTCGCCGAGCACTACCGCGACCGCGGGTGCGACGACACCGACGGCCAGGACCGGTTCGTGCTCGAGGACCCGACGTTCAACGCGCTCTGGGCGGCGTCCGAGCTCGCCCTGGCCCGGATCGCGGCGGAGGTGGACGCCGACCCCGAGCCGCACCGCGAGCGCGCCGCCGCGATCACCGCCGCGCTGAGTGCCCTGTGGGACGACGACCTGGGCCTCTACGTCGCGCACGACGTCGTGGCCGGCCGCCTCGTGCGCAAGGCGACGATCTCCGGACTGGTGCCGCTCGTCCTGCCCGACGTCGGCCACGCCGAGCAGATGATCCGGACCCTGACCGGCCCGCGGTTCCTCGGCCGCGGCGCGCTCATGGTGCCGAGCTACGACGTCACCGCGGAGGACTTCCAGGCCGCCCAGTACTGGCGCGGGCCGGCGTGGTTCAACATGACGTGGCTCGTCATCCGGGGGCTGCGGACCCATGGCGGCGACGAGCTCGCGGGAACCCTGGCGGACGCGGTGCGGCGGCTCGCGCTGCAGCACCGGTTCCCGGAGTACGTGGACCCGTTCACCGGGGCGCCGCACGGGGCCCGCAGCTTCAGCTGGACCGCGGCGCTCGCGGTCGACCTCGAGGCCGCGGCCGCCGGGGCCGCGACCGCCGGTGGCCCCGCCGGTCCGTCGACCGGCGGGGGCACCGGGGTCACTCCGGCCACCGGGCGCTGAGGCGGGGCGGGCTCGCGCCTCAGCGATGCCCGATCGCCGCGCCGATCTCGTCGGCGAGCCGCTCCTCGACGACCGCCGCCTCGCCGACCAGCTCCGCGAGCCGGGCCAGCACGGCCGCCGGGTCGTCGTCGGGGGTGACCCCGCCGGCGACATCGGCCACCGCGGTCCAGACCCCGCCCGCCTCGGCCGCCGTCCGGCTCGCCGGCTCGAGGTCGAGGCCGTCGATGCCGTCGATGCCGTCGATGCCGTCGATGCCGTCGATGCCGGACGTCTCCGCGAGGAAGCGGGCGTACAGCGGACGTGTCCCGCCGGGCGCCGTCCACGCCGAGGTGAGGCACTCCGCGAGCCGTGCGCAGCCGGTCCCGAACGCCTGCTCGCCGGCGAACCGTCGCGTCCAGCCCCGGGCGGTCCGGGTGTCGGCGAGGTCGGCGGCGAGCCGCCGGATCCCGCGGAGCCCCATGTTGGCGTCGAAGGAATGGCCGAGCACCGGGCCGGTCAGGTGCGCGTGCGTGGTCGCCAGAGCCGCCCGGACGCCGGCCGCCAGGTCCGGGGGGTCGGTGGGGTGGTCGACCGTAGTCACGGCGAACCGGCCCTTGCGGTGCGCGGCCCACGCCGCGCCGAGGGCATCCGTTCCGATCTCGTGGAGCTCGCCGTCGCCGTCGTCCACCAGGTACCCGGAGCCGTGGCGACCGGCGACGACGACGGTGGTCGGGTCGGCCGCCTCGGCCGGGCTCGCCGGGTCGTGCCACGGCAGGTGCCCGGAGGCGACGACGAGCTGTGCCGGTCGGCCGGCGTCCAGGACGGCGTCCAGCCTGCGACGCGCCGGGTCGACCCGGGTGGACGTGACGGTCGTCAGCGCCAGCCCGAGGTGGCCGGCCACGGCGTCCAGCCACGGCTGCGGGTGGTGCTGGGCCACGACGGTGAGCAGCGGCGTCGGGACCTCGCGGTACTCGAACACCGCGTAGAGGAAGCCGATGCCTCCCCCCAGCCCGCACGCGACCGCCTCGGTCACGGGGACGCCGGCGTGCGCGAGCAGGGCCCGGGCCTGCGCGGAGGGGCGGTGCTCCGTCCGTCCGGGGAGCGGGTAGCCCGCGACGAGCCCCGGGGGTGCGGTCGGCACACCCGGCCGGTCGGCGCCGGGCACGTGGGTCGCCACCTGGGCGACGACGTGCCGGTGGGCGGTGGTGTAGCGCTCGCCGGTGCGCGCCATGCGCTCGCGGACGAGGCGCTTGAGGGTTCGGTGGTCGGTCATCGGTCCGGCTCTCCACGGCCGTGGTGCACCGCCGCCCGCGCCGTCGGAGCACCGGCCGTACGAGTCGACTCGGACACGTCCTGCGGTGCCTCGCGATGACATGGGGATCACCTGCGCCCCCGCCTGCCGACCGGGGTCGGGCTGCCGCCGGGCGCGGGCCGACGGTCTGGGGGTCCGGCACGCGAGGGTGCCGGACCCGACGATAGCGCGCGCGGGCGTCGTCGTGCCCCGGTCTCCGTGTGTCCCGGTGCGCTCGTGTCCCGGTGCGCTCGTGTCCCGGTGCGCCCCGTGTCCCGGGGTCCGCGTGCCCCGCTGTCAGCGCGCCTGGCGCCTCGCCAGGGCACGCACGGCCACGACGGTGACGCCTGCGGCCAGCACCCACGGTCCGGCCACGACGACGGGGTCGAGCGGCAGGTGGTGCGTGTCGACCCTGCCCTTGCCGAACCGGGACGCGATCGGGTGGGCACCCGGCTCCGCGAGCACGCCGGTCTCGGTGATCGGGTTGTCGGGGCGGCCGGTGAGCGAACGACTCGAGGTGGCTCTCCACGGCGTCCACCCGGTCGGCGCCGATGCAGGAGCAGCCAGTGCGCCGCCCGGCCCTCGCTGTAGCGGCGGTAGGCGAGCGTGACGGAGCGCGCCGGACAGCCCGGCGGCGGGCTGGGCCGTCCCGAACACCGGCGTGAGCCGCGCGTGCTCGATCGACCGCTCGCGCTGGCCGGACGCTCGGGCTGCTGCTCCGGCAGCGTCCCAGTGCGCGCCGCTCGGCTCGAGGTCGCGGGACTGCAGCGCGGCACGGACGGCCGGTCCCTGGGGTCGAGGTCGGCGCCCCACCCGGGGATGCGGGCCCGGAGCTCGTCGCTCGACTCGGGCAGCGGCGGCTTGTCGGCGGTGTACGGCATGGCGGTGCTCCCTCAGTCCGGCGTCCGGGACGACGAGCGGCTTGATGCAGTCCGTCGAGCTTGGCCGAGAAGATGTGGTACCCCTCGGCGATGTGCTCGAGCGGGATGCGGTGCGTGACGATGCTCGCTCGGCTTGAGGTAGCCGTTGCGGATGTGCTCGAACAGGCGGGGCCACTGCCGCTTCACCGGGGCACTGGTTCATGCGGAGCGTGAGCCCCTTGTTCATCGCGTCGCCGAACTTCACCGCGCTGAACATCGGGCCGTAGGCGCCCATCACCGAGACGGTGCCGCCCTTGCGGACCGAGTCGATCGCCCAGTTGAGGGCGACCGGCGAGCCGCCCTGCAGCTTGAGCTTCGCCGACGTGACGTGCTGCAGGAGGTTGCCGTCGGCCTCGGCGCCGACCGCGTCGATGACACGTCGGCGCCGAGGAATCCCGGTCGTGCTGCTTCATCTCCACGACGATGTCGTCGTACTCGGTGAAGTTGAAGGTCTCGGCGTGCGCGAACGTGCGCGCCTTCGTCGAGCCGGTACTCGAGGTGGTCGACGACGATCACCCGGCCGGCGCCCATCAGCCACGCCGACCGCGCCGCGAACAGGCCGACCGGGCCGGCCCCGAACACGACGACGATGTCGCCCTCGACGATGTCGCCGAGCTGCGCGCCGAAGTAGCCGGTCGCCAGGGCGTCGGTGCACAGCACGGCGTCCTCGTCGTCCATCCAGTCCGGGATGAGGCTCGGGCCGACGTCCGCGAACGGCACCCGCACGAACTCGGACTGGCCGCCGTCGTAGCCGCCCGACGTGTGCGAGTAGCCGTAGATCCCGCCGACCGCCGTCGCGTTCGGGTTGACGTTGTGGCAGTTGGAGTACAGGCCCCGGGCGCAGAAGAAGCAGGACCCGCAGAAGACGTTGAACGGCACCATCACGCGGTCGCCGACCTCGAGGTTCTGCACCGACGAGCCGACCTCGTGCACGACGCCGATGAACTCGTGCCCGAACGTGTGCCCGACGCGGGTGTCCGGCATCATCCCGTGGTAGAGGTGCAGGTCCGAGCCGCAGATCGCGGCCAGCGTGACCCGGACGATCGCGTCGTTCGGGTGCTCGATCCGAGGGATGTCCTTCTCCTCCACCCGGACCTTGTACGGACCTCGGTAGACCATCGCTCGCATCTGCGTCCTCGCCGTCGTCCCTGCTACCCCCGACCTGGCCCAGAGTCACACGGCCGACGACGACGCGCTCGCGGGGTGCCGCTGGTGACCGGGGAAGCCGCCGGTCAGGTTCCCCGAGTCGCTCGCCGGGGCGCGGCCCCCGGCCGCACAGGCCGCCGGACTGTTCCGCGGGACGCTCCCCGGCGCCCGCGAGGGCCGGCCGGTCAGATCCGCGGAGTCGCTCTCCGGGGTGCGGTCACCGCTCGAACGGTGCGTCGAGCCAGGCGCGCTCCGGCGGGAGCAGCGACTCGAGCTCCGCCCACAGGTCCTCGGGGAGCGGCTGCGAGGCGGCGTCGAGGGTGTCCCCGATCCGGGACGGCTTGCTCATCCCGACGACGGTCGACGCGAAGCGGTCGTCGCGCAGCGAGAACTGCAGCGCCGCCGTGCGCAGGTCCGTCCCGTGCTCGGCGCACACCGCGCGCATGCGGGCGACGGCGTCGAGCACCTCGGGCGGTGCGGGCCGGTAGCCGTACGTCGCGGGCGTCGAGCCCCCGGCGCCACCCGACCCGGATCCCGATCCCGAGCCGCCTCCCGAGCCGCCTCCCGTGCCGCCCGACGCGAGGATCCCGCCGCCGTAGACCGCGGCGTTGAGCAGGCCCACCCCCCGGTCGACCGCCTCGTCGAGCAGGTCGCGGGCGCTGCGGTCGAGCAGCGTCCAGCGGTTGTGCACCAGGAGCACGTCGAAGACGCCCAGCGCGAGGTACTTCGCGATCTCCTGCACCCGTCCCCCGGCCAGCCCGATCGACCCGACGACGCCGGACTCCTTGAGCGCGACGAGCGCGTCGACCGCTCCGCCCGGGGCGGAGAGCTCGGCGAAGTCGAAGTTCTCCGGGTCGTGCAGGTGGACGAGCGGGAGGTGGTCCATGCCGAGCCGTCCCCGACTCTCGTCGACCGACGCCCGCACGCGGTCACCCGAGTAGTCGCGGTCGCGCGGGTCGACCTTCGTCATGACGACGAAGTCCGCCGGGACGCCGCCGTTCTCCGCGATCGCCGCACCGATGCGCCGCTCGCTCTCCCCGTCGCTGTACCCGTTCGACGTGTCGATACCGCGGATCGGGCTCCCGAGCGCGGCACGCGCCGTGGCGACACCCTCGTCGACGCTCACGTCCCGGCCGTAGAGCTGCGGGATGCTGCCCAGCGGGCTGCCGCCCACGGTGACCGCGGTGACCGTGAGCCCGGTCGCGCCCAGCGGTCGGGTCCAACCCGGGCCGGCGGGCGAGACGAGGGGTGGGGTGGTCATGGAGCCTCCGTGACTGTGCGGACCGCCGGTGGACGGTCCATCCCACCACGGCGTGCGGGTCGCCGGGTCGGTCTCAGCCGCGCGGCGCGTTGTCCGTGCACAGCCCGATCCAGCGCCCGTCCGGGTCGCTGATCTCGGCCCACCAGCCCATGTCGCCGCCGACCTCGGTCCGTGGTCGCCGGACGGCACCGCCGAGCGTCTCGGCCGTGATCAGGACCGCCTCGAGGTCCGCGACGTTGAGGTAGGCGCGGATGGACGGGGCCGCAGTCGGGTCGCCGTCGGCCTGGTACAGCCCGCCCACGAGGACACCGTCGTGGTGCGCGCCGACGAAGGCGGCGTCGTCGTCCCCGAACGAGCTGAAGGTCCAGCCGAACAGCGCGCCGTAGAACTGCTTCGCGCGCTCCACGTCGGTGACCGGCAGCTCCCACCACGTGACGGTGTCGAGCGGTGCGGTCGAGGTCGGTGTCGAGTCGGTCATGGCTTCTCCCCGGGTGTCGGTGCAGCGGGTGCTGCCGGTGGACGGTGCGGTCGGCCGCGTCCGCCGCGGACCGGGTGAGGTGCCGCGGGGCGCCGCCACGCACCAGGATGCCCGCACCCTCTGACATGCCGGCTGCCCCCCGGCGATGTCCGGCGTCAGCCCGGCCGGCCCCCGTCCCGTCGGGCCCCGGGCGTCACCAGCCCCGACTCGTACGCCAGCACGATCGCCTGCGCCCGATCCCGCAGCCCCAGCTTGTGCAGCACGCGCTTGACGTGCGTCCGCACGGTCTCCTCCGAGATGTAGAGCCGGCCGGCGAGCTCACCGTTGGACGCGCCGGTCGCGAGCGCGCGGAGCACCTCGGTCTCCCGCTCGGTCAGCCGCGCGAGCTCCGGCGCCACCGGACCCGGCCCGGGACCCCGGGCGAAGGCGTCGATGAGGCGCCGGGTCACCGACGGCGACAGCAGCGCGTCCCCGGCCGCCACCACCCGCACCGCGGCGATGAGGTCCTCGGGTGGCGTGCGCTTGAGCAGGAACCCGGACGCGCCCGCACGGATCGCGTCGACGACGTACTCGTCGTGCTCGAAGGTCGTGAGGACCACGACGCGGGTGTCGGGCGCCTCGGCCGCCATGCGGACGGTCGCGGCGATCCCGTCGAGCACGGGCATCCGGATGTCCACCAGCGCGACGTCGGGCCGGACCCGCCCGACCAGGTCGGCGCCCGACGCGCCGTCGGCCGCCTCGCCCACCACGACGAGGTCGTCCGCGCTCTCGAGGATCATCCGGACGCCGCCGCGCACGAGGTGGTCGTCGTCGACCAGGGCGACCCGGATCATCGGCCCACCGGCAGGGTGCACCGCACCGACCACCCGCCGCGCGGGTCCGGGCCGGCGTCGACACGACCCCCGGCCCCCTCGACCCGCTCCCGGATGCCGACCAGCCCTCGCCCGGAGGCGTCGGCCGGTCCCGCCGACGGCGACGCCCCGTCGCTCACCCGCAGGTGCACGGCGTCGTCGGACCACGTGACCTCGACCTCGGCCGGCGCCCCGGGCGCGTGCTTGACGACGTTCGTGAGCGCTTCCTGCGCGACCCGGTAGAGCGCGTGGTCGACCTCGACTGGCAGCGGACGGGGGGCCGGCGCCACCCGGAGCTCGATCCGCACGCCGGCCGCGGTGAACCGGCTCACGAGCTCGTCGAGGTCCGCGACGCCGCGGGACGGTCGCCGGAGGGCGGGGCCGTCGAGGGCGTCGAGCGCCCCGTCCAGCTCGGCGAGGGCCTCGCGACCGACGCTCTCGACGGTCGCGAGCGCCGCCGCGCTGGCGTCCGGGTCACGCTCCAGCACGCGGCGACCGGCGCCCGCCTGCAGGACCATGACGTTGAGCGCGTGGCCCACGATGTCGTGCACCTCGTGCGCGATGCGGGTGCGCTCCTCGGCCACCGCGGCCGCGCGCTCGCTCTCGCGGCGCGCGTCCGCGTCCCGGACCCGTCGCGCCAGCTCCGCGGCCGCGCGCCGTCGGTGGGCCTCGCCCTGGCCCGCCACCCACGCCAGCGCCCAGCCCGCCACGAGGATGCCGGGGAGCCACGGCACGTCGACCGGCGGCACGAGCGCCCAGTAGGACGCCACCCCGACGAGCCCGACGACGAGCCCGACGACCGCCTTCGGCCGGGTCGCGAACGCGCCCACGGAGTACAGCCCGATCGCGTTGGGGTACGGGTACAGGCCGGCGTCGTAGAAGGCGGCGGCGATCGTCAGCAGCGCGGCCGAGCTCACCAGGTAGGACCCGAGCGGATACCGGCGCCGCCAGGCGAGCGACGACCCCATGGCCACGGCGAGGACCAGCGGGACCGGCGAGCCGGTGTCCTCCGCGACGGCCTCCCCGAGCAGCATCGCCGTGGCGACCAGCGCGAGCGCGACGTCCCAGGCACGGACGGCGCGGGGGTCGCGCTCCAGGAGGGCGTCCGAGTGGTCCGTGCCGGCAGGCCGGTCGGGGCGCGCGCCCCGGTCTGCCTCGTCCATCCTGGTCACCCCCGATCCGGTCTCGCCGGCTGCCGTCCCGAGCGGACCGTCCCGACCCCTGCCGCCGGCCGTCTGCCGGTCACCTGCGCACAGCATCCCGGAGCACGAGGCCGAACGGCGCGAGGACGGCGAGCGCGGCGAGGCCGATCCCGGCGGCCACCGGCCCGGTGAGCTCGAGCATCGAGCGACCCGCGTAGGCCTGCGCCGCGACCACCGCGGTGAGCGCCAGGTACCCGGTGGCCGCGACCGCCATCGCACGGCTGCGCACCGCGGGGGCGAGACCGGACGTCCCCAGGAGAACGGCGAGGACCGCCAGGACCTGCAGGCCGTGCAGCGCGACCGCGTGCGCGAGCTTGCCCGAGCCCGCGGCGCCGATCACCACCGCGGCGGGCACGGTGCCGGTCGCCTCGACGGACGCCATCCCGCGGGTCATGAGGTCGCCGCCGAGGGCCGAGCCGACGACGACCAGCGCGATCCCGACCACCACGGCGATCACGGTGGGCGCCGGCCGACGGAGCCGGATCGCCGCCCACAGCCCGAGCAGCACGACGCCGGCGCTGAACACGGCGATGGTCACCCCCATGAGGATGAAGACGGTCGCGTCGACGGGGTCGGCCACGTTGAAGTGGGACGCGGTCCCCCGCCACCGCTGCGCCGAGATCAGCGCGACCTCCCCGACCGCGCCGACGGACATCAGCGCCGTGGTGGACCAGCCCCATCCGGCGCTGCGCGGCAGGACGCCCTGCACCCAGCCGGCCGACAGCCCGAACAGGCCGAAGGAGACACCGAAGAGGATCGGCTTGCGCCAGGAGACCGCTCCCTCCCACGAGCCGCCGTCGACAGCCCACACACCGACGTGCGCGAGGCCCGACAGCAGGAGCGCGGCGGCCACCGCGTAGGTCCAGCGCTGGTAGGTGGTGCGGGGGACGACGTCGGCCCGGACCGACCGGACCCGCTCGCGCAGGGTCGGCAGGAGCTCGGACCTGCGGATGTCGCGGGTCGGGGACGTCGGGGCGGTCCCGGGCGAGGACGGAGTGGCCGGCGGAGTGGCGGCCGGCGGTGTTGCCGGCGGTGTTGCCGGCGCTGTGGCGGCCGAGGGGACGGGACCGGACACGCGGGGCGGGACGATGCTCATGTCGCCAGCGTCGTCGCGCGACGACGGCGGGTCGTCCTCCGGCGCGGGGACCGGGACCTCACCCCGCAGGGTGAGACCCCGGCCTCATCATCGGCCTCGGCGGCGGCCGCCGACGGGGTCCGGCGGTCGATCCGCACTCGGTCGCCCGCGGCGGCGGTCGGTCAGCCGGGGCGCGGTCGGGTCAGCCGGGGCGCGGTCGATCACCCGCGCCAGGCCTCGATCACCGCCGTCCGGACGTCGTCGACCACTCCGACCACGTTGCAGAGCGCGACGAGGTGCACGTCGTCCTCGGGCCAGCGCTGGGCCTGGACCTCGACGCCGGGATCGCCGCCGCCGTGCCCGAACCGGCCGTCCGGGTGGTGCAGCACCCCGTACCCGAACCAGTACCCCAGCCCCGCGTCGGCATGGCGGGCCAGGACGACGTCCTGCGCCGGACCGAGCAGTGTCCCGTCCGCGAGCCGGCGCAGGAACAGGTCGATGTCCGCCGCGGTGCTGAAGGCCCCGCCGTCGCCGCCGCCGATGACCGGCGTCGAGTAGATGTTCGTGCGCCACGGCGGCCCCTCGCCGGTCGGCGTCAGGTAGCCCACCGCGACGTCGGGACGTGCGTCGTCGAGGCGGAAGTACCCGCTCGCCCCCATGCCGGCACGGTCCAGCACGCGCTCCTGGACCTCGTCCACGAAGGACCGGCCGGTGACGTGCTCGATCAAGATCCCGAGCAGCACGAATCCGGCGTTGCAGTACTGCCACGTCTCCCCCGGGCCGCGGTAGGGCGGCAGGGCGCCGAACAGCGGGAGGAAGTCCGACGGGCGCAGCATGCGGTACGACGACCGGTCGACCCACAGCGCGCCGTAGTCCTCCAGGTAGCCGGGCGAGTCCTCGTCCTCCTCGGCGTAGTCCGCGATCCCGGACGTGTGCGTGAGCAGGTGGTGCACCGTGACGTCCGGCCGCAGCGTGGCCGGACGCAGGTCCGGCGGCAGGAGGCCGACGACGGCGTCGTGGAACCCGAGACGTCCCTCCGAGACGAGGTCCACGACCGCGACGGCCGTGAACATCTTGCTCAGCGACGCGAGCGCGAAGCGGGTCCGCGGCGTGACCGGCACCCCGGCGGCGCGGTCGGCGAGGCCGTAGCAGGCCTCGAAGACCGTCCGGCCGCCCTGGGTGAGCAGCACCGTGCCGGACAGGTCCCGCTCGCGCTCCCAGGTCCGCAGCAGTGTCTCCAGCGACGCCCGGGCGTCGTCGGTCAGGACGGGACGCCCGCCAGGCTGAGCACTCATCGGGCCGCCGCCTTCTGGTACTGCCGCACGGTGAGTGGCACGAACACGACGAGCAGGACGAGACCCCAGAGCACCGTGTAGACGACCGGGTTCTGCAGCGGCCACGCCGTCGGCTCGGGCGTCCCGGGGAGGATGTTGCCGAACAGCTCGCGCGCCGCCTGGGTCACCGTCGAGATGGGGTTCCACTCCGCGACGGTCTGCAGGGGCCCGGGCAGGTTGTCGGACGGCACGAACGTGTTCGCGATGAACGTCAACGGGAAGATGACGATGAACGAGGCGTTGTTGAACACCTCCGGCGTGCGCACCAGCAGCCCGACGTAGGCCATGAGCCACGAGATGCAGTAGGCGAAGAACAGCAGCAGGAGGTAACCGAGGAGCGCCTCGCCGACCGACGTGGTGATCCGCCACCCGACGGCGAGCCCCGTGAGCGACATGATCACCACGGTGAGGACGTTGTTGACGACATCCGCCGTCGTGCGTCCCACCAGCACCGCGGACGAGGCCATCGGCAGCGACCGGAACCGGTCGACGATCCCGCTCTTGACGTCCTGGGCCATGCCGGTGCCCGTGATCGTGGCGCCGAACACCACGGTCTGGGCGAAGATCCCGGCGATGAGGAACTCGCGGTAGAGGGCGGGGTCGATCTGCGCGGCACCCGGGAGCGAGATGGACCCGCCGAAGACGAACGCGAACAGCAGCACGAACATGATCGGCGCGATGATCGAGCCCACCAGCAGGTCAGGGACGCGCTTGATCTTGATGAGGTTGCGCCGGGTGACGGTCCAGCCGTCCCCGAGCACCTGCCCGACGGCGCTCATGCGGCGGTCCCCTCGGTCGCGCGGATCTCGGCCTCGTGCCCGGTGAGGCTGAGGAAGACGTCGTCGAGCGTGGGCCGCCGGATGCCGGCGTCGAGCACCGTGACACCGGCGGCGTCCAGCGCGCGCAGGGCGCCGACCAGCGCGGTCGCCCCACCGGAGACCGGCGCCGTGACGGTCCGGGTGTGCTCCTCGACGACGAGCTCGCCGACCGCGAGCGGGGCCAGGGCGTCCCGCGCGCGGCCCAGGTCCTCGCTCCGGGCGACGGAGATCTCCACCCGCTCCCCGCCCACGGTGGCCTTGAGCTCGTCCGACGTGCCCTGCGCGATGACCCGACCGTGGTCGATCACCGCGATGCGGTCGGCCAGGCGGTCGGCCTCCTCCAGGTACTGGGTGGTGAGCAGGAGTGTCGTCCCGGCGTCGACCAGCTCGGCGATGACGTCCCACATCCCCAGTCGGCCACGCGGGTCGAGCCCGGTGGTCGGCTCGTCGAGGAACAGGACCTGCAGGCTGCGCGACGAGCGCACCGGCGAGGTCCAGCCGGCGGCGCATGCCGCCGGAGTACGTGTTCACCGGTCGCTTGGCGGCATCGGTGAGGTCGAACCGTTCGAGCAGCTCCCACGCCCGCTCCCGTGAGCGGGTGCGACCCAGGTGGTAGAGCCGGCCCACCATGTCGAGGTTCTCGAACCCGGTGAGGTACTCGTCCACCGCGGCGTACTGGCCGGACAGGCCGATCCGGTTCCGCAGCGCCCGGCCGTCGCGGACGACGTCCAGCCCGGCGACGGTCGCGGTCCCGGAGGTGGGAACGAGGAGGGTGGTGAAGACGCGGACTGCGGTGGTCTTCCCCGCTCCGTTGGGGCCGAGGAGGCCCAGCACGGTGCCCTCCTCGACCTCGAGGTCCAGGCCGTCGAGCGCCCGGACGCTGCCGTAGGTCTTGACGATTCCCTGCGCGGAGATGGTGGGCACGGGCACAGTCTGTCGGGTGGGTCTGACACGCGACCACGTCATTGCCGGACGCGGGCGGGAGGCTACCGCGCCGACCCGGGGCGGGGTCCCGGGCGGACCTGGCGCGCGTGGGCGGAGCGGCGGACGCCTTCGGACGGCGTTCCAGCTCCTCCGCGGGATCGCCACCGCCGCCGGCTCCGCCCACCGGGCCGGGCGCGTGCCGCTGCTGCTCTCCGGCAACTGCCATGGCACGCTCGGCATGCTGGCCGCCCAGTCCGGTGCGCGGCCAGGGCTCCGGGTCGGACTTCTCCGGCTCGACGCGCACGGCGACTTCCACGTCACCGACGTCGTCCACGTCCACGTCGACCCCGACGTGCACGACCCCTCCGTCGCGCCCGCGAACGACTACGCCGTGCCGGACGGCCTGACGGCCGACGAGGTGCGGGACGTCGTCGGGCAGGTGGCGCAACGCCTGCCGATCGGCTCGGCCACACTGGCGTCGGACGACCCGGCCCACGACCCGCAGGGGCGGATGCGGGACGTCGCCCTGGACCTGCTCGCGCTCCTCGCCGAGCGTGCGGGCCCGTGACCGTCGCGTCCGGGTCGCGGGCGGCGCCGGCGGATCGTCCCGATCGGAGGCACGCATGACAGAGCAGGTGACCGGAGCACTGGTCCAGCTCGCGCACGCCGACGCCTGGCAGGAGCAGGGCCGCCTCCGGCGCGCGGACGGCGGCGACCGGGCCGACCTTCCCGGTGTCCGACTGATGTCGAGCGGACTGCCGTACACGCAGTGGAACACCGCCGACGTCCTCGAGCCGGACCTCGTGGACGTCCGTGCGCTGTGCGACTGGTACGCGGCCCGCGCGGCCCCGTGGGGCGTCCGGGTGGTCGACGGCAGCCCCTGGCCGCACGGCCGACGCGTCGCCCGGCAACGGCTCATGGGTCAGACGGCGGACGGGTTCCGGCCCGCGGCGTCATCGGCCGCGCGCACGGGCGCCGTCGTCCGTCCGGCGGGACCCGACGACCTCGAGGCCGTGGTCGCGGTCGACGTCGCGGCCTTCGACGGCGACCCGGGACCGGCCCGCCGCTGGATCGCCCCGATGCTCGCCGACGGCGCGGTCGCCGTCGTCCTCGCCGAGGACGGGACCGGTCCGGTCGGCACGGCCTACGCGCTCCGGTCCGACGGCCATGCCGGTCCCGCGGTGCTGCTCGGCGGGGTCGCGGTCGTGCCGCGCGCCCGACGCCGTGGCCTGGCGTCGGCGATGTCGTCCCGGCTGCTGGGCGACGCCTACGGTGACGGTGCGCTCCTCGGGCACCTGCAGCCGGACACCGACACGGCGGCCGCTGTCTACGCCCGGCTCGGGTTCGTCGAGGTCCCCGGGGTGGAGATCCGGGTCGACGTCGGGGCGGGAGCGTCGTCGGCCCGCTGAGGCATGCCGCGGCTTGGGAGCCCGCTCGGCCCACCGCCCTGCGTGCCTCGGGAACCGCTCCTAGGGTGACGGTCATGGCGCGCTACACGGTCAACGACGCCGGGATCGCCCGGGCCAGGAAGCTCATCGACGCCGGCAAGGTCGACACGACCACCGAGTGGTCCGACGCGGCGCCGACCACCGACCAGGAGAACGAGCTGGTCGAGAAGGACGGCTACGACACGTTCGGCGAGTGGCACCTGGCCGTCGACCCGGACGCGTCGGAGGAGACGAAAGGCCGGTACGGCTTCCCCTACGGCGACTTCTCCCGGGTCAACCGGGCGGCGCTCATCCACGCCAAGCAGCGGGCGACGCAGAACGACCACGATGCGGTCGCGCGGGCGGCCGACGAGCTCCTCCAGCGCGTCGACGCGCGCGGCGAGTAGGGCGACGGCGACCCGGCGGCTACGTCGGATGGTGACGACGGCGCCGGACGGTCGGCGGCATCGCGCGGTCGGCGGCGTCGCGCGGTCGGGCGGTCGCGCGGTCGGCAGCATCGCGCGGTCGGGCGGTCGCGCGGTCGGCGGCGTCGCGCGGTCGGCGGCGTCGCGCGGTCGGCAGCATCGCGCGGTCGGCGGTCGGGCGGTCAAGCGGTCGCGCGGTCGGCGGCGTCGCGCGGTCGGCGGCGTCGCCAACGACGGAGGCGCCCACCACGTGATTCGTTCTGCGGCGCCTTCGGCCGTACCTGTCTCCGGTTCGTCCACAGGCGCAAGCTCGGATCGAACGCGTGTCGGACGGCCTCGCTAGACTTCGAACAGACGTTCGAAGCGGCTGGAGGAGGTGACACCGATGACGATCCTGAGCCCGTGGCTCGCGTCCGACCCTGCGCCGCACGTCAAGGTAGCCGCGCCTGTGCAGCAAGCTGCGGGCCTCTTCGGGCCGGCGTCTGCATCGCTCCTCACGCCCGCGTCCCGGCACGTCGCGGAGCCGGGGTCGGCGTCGCTTGCCAGCTCGGGGTCCGCGCACGTCGCGGAGCCGGGGTCGGCGGCGCCTGTGACGTCGGGGTTCACGCCTTGCGCGGTGGCGGGCGGGGCGTCGCGCCGAGAGCCGGCGTCCGCGCCGGTGCTCGAGCCGGTGGCCGGGGCGTCGGCTCGAGCGAGACGCTCGCGGACCTGAGTGGCGTGGTCGCGCTGATGCTGCGGATCTGGCCGGAGTCTCCGGTGCGGCTTCTGGCCGACGGTCGACCGCTGGCAGCCGTGGCCCCTGTTCGACCGCGTCCTGGACGGATTCGGCGCCGACCGGGCGGCGGTGCTGGTCGCCGAGCAGGCGGCCGGGACCTGGCGGGGTGCGGGTGACAAGTCGTTCGACGCCTGGCGGGTCCGGACCAGCGGTGCGGCGCCGCGGTCGGCGGCGGTCCAGGTCCGTCAGGCCGAGCACCTCGCGGCGGATCCCGAGGTCGCCGCCGCGGTCACCGACGGGTCCATCGGGCTCGAGCAGGCGGAGGTGATCGCCAAGCTCGCCGCGACCGGGTCCCCCGCGCAGCGGGCCGCGCTGGCCGCCGGTGGGCGGGAGGAGCTGATGGAGGCGGCCCGCACCCAGGACGCCGGCACCCTGGCGATCACCGCCGCCCGGTGGGCCGCGACCGTCGACCCCGTCAAGCACGACGCCGACCACGAGGCCCAGCGCCGCAAGCGGTACCTGTCGGTATTGACGTCACCGACCGGGACGGCCGTCCGGGGGCTGCTGGACAACATGGCCGGCCACCGGCTCCGCCTCGCCCTCGAGGCCGCCACCACCCGCCCAGCCGCCGACGACGACCGCGACCCCGGGCAGCGAGCCGCCGACGCGTTGGACACCATCGCGATCGGTGTCCTGTCCTCGCCGGACACCAAACCCGGTGCGCATGTCCCGCCGCACGTGTCGCTGATCATGGACGTCGAGACCATCGTGAGCAGCCGAGCTCTGCGCGACCGGCAGCGCGCCGCTCGGACCGAGGGCCGGGCGCTGGAACCGCAGGTCGGGGGTGGCTACCCGCCGGTCACGTTGGAGGACGGGACCCCGGTCCCGATCAGCGAGGCCGCGGTCGCGCTGTGCGACTGCGCCGTCACCCGGGTCGGCATCGACGCCGACGGGGTCCCGATGGACCTCGGTCGCACCCAACGGTTGTTCACCGGCGAGATCCGCCGGGCAATCCTGGCCCGCGACCGCGAGTGCGCCTGGCCCACCTGCCACATGCCCGCCCGGTGGACCCAGATCCACCACCTCAAATGGTGGGGACGCGACAACGGCTCCACCTCGGTCGACGACGGCGCCCCGTTCTGCAACTACCACCACCACGAGGTCCACAGCCGAGACCTCCACATCACCCGCATCACCGACCGAACCGACGACGGACCACCCGGCAAGCGGCGACGGCGACGACCCATCGGCGACATCGCACTCGTGCACTACGAGCTCCGCGACCCCACGGGGCAACTGGTTGGCGAGCCCGCGACCGCAGTCACGGGCGCTGCCGCGACACCCGCTCCGCTCCCGCTCCCGCTCCCGCTCCCGCGATCATCACAGGGGCGAGGCCAAGGGCAGTGATGACGTCGAGCCAATCGACCGAAGCTCAGGGACAGGGAGTCCCGAGTGCGTCGCCGCTGGAACCCGTGGCTGACGAGCTGGACCTCACCTGGACCACCGACCCGTTCACAGGCGGACGAGTCCCGACCTGCTTCGCCTCGGGATGATGGGCGTGCAGACGCGGCACTCGAGCAGGCTCGGCCGGACGTTCCAGCCGGGGCCGCAACCCGCCCTGCGGCCCCGGCCACCGAGCGGGCGATCCGCGGGGCCGACGTCAGTGCGAGCGGCCCCTGCGCATCGACGGGGGGCGGCCGTCGGGGTCCAGGAAGGCTCGGTAGGCGGGGCCGGCGACCCACCGCTTCGGGGCCGGGGGGTACTGGACGGAGTGGGCGCGGAGACGACCCGGCGGTCGCGGTCCGATCCGGCCGCCGTCGTGCCAGGCGTCGAGAGCCGCCGCGCTGCGCCGGATCTCCTCCACGGCCTCGTCGGGGTCGACCAGCCGGGTGTCGTCGGCGCGGTCCAGGTGCTCGCGCCACAGCTCGAGGCGCAGCTCGCGGGCGAAGCGGCGGGCGCCGTCCCCGAGCCCGCCGGGGTCACGCGGCTCGCGCTCGTCGCGGGCGTCGTCGACGATCGCGGCCGTCAGCTCGGAGTCGTGCGTCCAGGACCGCCGGTTGAAGTTGTCGCTGCCGATGGTCGCCCAGACGTCGTCCACCACGCAGACCTTCGCGTGCACGTAGACCGGGAGGCCGGCGTGGTTCTCGACGTCGAGCACCTGCACCCGGTCACCTCCGGCGGCTTGGACGAGGTCCAGCGCCTGCGCGTGGCCGAGGCGGGAGGCGGCGAGGCTCATCCAGTCGTCCTGGTCGGGGTACCGCGGCAGGACGGCGACGAGGTGCAGCCCGGGCTCTCGGCGCAACGCGTCGGCGAACACCTGCGCGACGTCGGTCGACCACAGGTACTGGTCCTCGACGTAGACGAGCCGGCGCGCACGCCGCAGCGCCTTGGCGTAGCCGCGCGCGGCGCTGCGCTCGCCGTCGGGCGCGAACGGGTACCCGGGCCGCCGGTGGGGGTAGGTCCGCAGCACCTGGACCGCGCAGGTGCCGGCGACCGGCGGGTCCGGCTGCGGCTCGGGGAGTCGGTCGGCGTGCAGGTCCTCGCGGCGGACGAGGTCGGGCAGCACGTGCCAGGGCATCCGGGACAGCGCCGCCGGGTCCTCCCAGCGCTCGCGGAAGACGTCCTCGACGTCGCGGACCGCCGGACCGCGGAGCTCGACCTGGATGTCGTGCCAGGCCGGGCGGTCCCCGTACCACCGGGCGAACGCCTGGCGCTGGGGGTCGCCGGCGTGGTCGGCGTCGTCGCGCCGGCCGTGGGCGAGGTCGATGCCGCCGAGGAAGACGACGTCGGCGGCCGGGCGGTCGGGATGGCGGATGACGACGAACTTCTGGTGGTGGCTGCCCAGCGGACGCACCCGCTGGTCGAGCAGCACCTCGCCGCCGTCGGCCTCGATGTCGTCGGAGAGCGTGCGGTTCTCCGCGCTGGAGAACCGCAGCCGGTCGAGGTGCGAGCGCCAGAGCAGCCCCTTGACCGACGCGCCCCGGGCAGCCGCCCCGGAGAGGATCTCGGCGACGGTCGGCCCGTCGTCGGTGATGCGCTCGTCCGGGTCCCCGCGCCAGTCGGTGAACAGGACGAGGTCGCCGGCGCCGGCGTCGGCCAAGGCAGCCGCGAGCGCGGTGAAGTAGGTCTGCCCGTGCACGAGCGCACGGGCGGCATTGCCCTCGGTCCACGGCCGCAGGCGGGTCGCGCTGTTGCCGCGCTGGGACGCGGTGAGGAACCACGGGTGGTCGGTCTCGCCGGGGACGCTGGCGGGCAGCGTGAACTCCACGCTGGACGACTGAGCGCCGTGGCCTCGACGCGAACCGGTGCGGGTCACCTGGACAAACTGGCACACATCGGACATCGAGCGCACCGGTCTCATCACGCCGGAGCCGGCACCGCGCTCGTAGGCTGGTCGAGTGATCCCCTGGGTGCCCGCCGACGCCGTCCGCGTCGCGGGCCTGCTCGGCGTCGCGGTCGCCGCGCTCGCGTTCGACGGCGTCGCCGTCGCGCTGGGCCTCCTCGTGCTCGGCGGGCTCATGGTGCCACGAGCGCTCGGGACCCCAGGACCGCTCGACGCCGCCTACGGCATCGGCCTGCTCGTCGCGGCCTGGAGCGGGGTGCTCGACGTGTACGAGGACGTGGCGTGGTGGGACGTGGTGGTCCACTTCGCGGTCACCGGGCTCGTGGCCGCCGTCGCGTACGGCGGGACGGTGCGGCTCGGTGTCGCCCTCGACCCGGTCGACGCCCGCTCGCGCGCGCAGCGGGCCGGCGTCCCGGTGCTCGTCGCCGCGCTCGGGCTGGGCCTGAGCGTCGTGTGGGAGATCGGCGAGTGGCTCGGTCACACGTACGTGGATCCCTCGATCCACGTCAGCGAGGTCGACACGCTCGGGGACCTCGCCGCGGGCGGCGCAGGCTCGCTGCTCGCCGGCGTCCTGCTGGTCACATGGCGCCTGAGCCGACGCCCTGGACCTCTCGCGGCGCGCATGAGCACCATGGACCGGTGAGCGCACCGTCCCTCGACCCCGGCGAGGTCGGCGTCTCGGACCCCATGCCAGGCCCGACCACCGACCGACCCGGCTGGAAGCGCGACATCACGCTCTTCCTCTCGGGCCAGACGGTGTCGCTGTTCGGGTCGATGCTCGTCCAGTACGCGGTCCTGTGGCACCTGACGCTGACCACCCAGTCCGGCGCGGTCCTCGCGATCTCGTCGGTCGTGGGCTTCCTGCCGCAGGCCGTCGTCTCGATCTTCGGCGGCGTGTGGGCGGACCGCCTGGACCGACGCCTGCTCGTCATCGGCGCCGACGCGACCATCGCCCTCACCACGCTCGCGCTGGCCCTGCTCATGCTGTCCGGCGCCGACGACCTGTGGCTCATCTACGTCGCCCTGGGGATCCGCTCCGCGGGCGCCGGGATCCAGATGCCCGCCGTCGCGGCGCTGCTCCCGCAGATCGTCCCGACCGACCGTCTCCTGCGGATCAACGGCATCAACGCGAGCATCCAGTCGGGCCTCATGCTGCTCGCCCCGGCGGCGGCTGCGGCCGTCTACGCGAGCTGGTCGATCGTCGCGATCTTCTTCATCGACGTCGTCACGGCGGTCATCGGCATCGGGCTGCTGCTGCTGGTCGCCGTCCCGCGCCTGGTCCGCACCGACGCGGAGCCGGTCGGCTACTTCGACGACCTCGTCGCCGGGGTGCGCTACGTCGCGCACCACGCCTTCGTCCGCTGGGTCCTCGCGCTGTTCGCCCTGGTGTTCCTGCTCATCGTCGCGCCGTCGTACCTCACCCCGCTCATGGTGGTCCGCACCTTCGGCGAGGAGGTCTGGAAGCTCACCGTCAACGAGCTCGCGTTCAGCATCGGGATGCTGCTGGGCGGCGCCGCGATCGCCGCCTGGGGCGGCAACCGCAGCCGGATGGGGCTGATGCTGGGCTCGACCCTCGTGTTCGGGGTGCTGTCGATCGGGATGGGCCTGTCGACGAACATGTGGGTGTTCTTCAGCCTCATGTTCCTGCTCGGCCTCGCGGTCCCCGCGTTCTCGACGCCGTCGATGACCGTCCTGCAGGAGACCGTCGAGCCGGAGATGCAGGGCCGGGTCTTCGGCTTCGTCGGCATCGTCATGGCCCTCGCCATGCCGGTGGGCATGGCGATCTTCGGGCCGCTCGCCGACCGCTTCGCCGTCGAGACGCTGCTCGTCGCCGCCGGGATCGCGCTGGTCGCGGTGGTGGGCCTCGCCGCGGCGCTCCCGTCGGGCCGGCGGTCGATGGCGGCCGCGGGCGCGCACACCTGACGCCTCGCGGAGTCGACCGGAAGCACGCATGATCGGCAGCCCACCCGGACCGCCGAGGAGCACCCATGCCCGACCGCACGATCGTCCTCACCGGAGCCAGCGACGGGATCGGCGCCGCCGCGGCGCGCGCGCTCGCTGCCACCGGGGAGCAGGTGGTCGTCGTCGGACGCTCGCCCGCGAAGACGGCCGCCGTCGCCCGGGAGATCGGGGCGGCGCACCACGTCGCCGACTTCGCGCGGCTCGACGACGTGCGCGATCTCGCCGCGACGCTGACCGAGCAGTACCCGCGGATCGACGTCCTCGCCAACAACGCCGGCGGGCTCATGGGTGCGCGCGAGGTCACCGTCGACGGCTTCGAGCGGACCCTGCAGGTCAACCACCTCGCGCCGTTCCTGCTCACCCAGCTCCTGCTGCCGACGCTCCTGGCGAGCCGGGCGCGGGTCGTCGCGACCTCGAGCGCGGCCGCCCGACTGTTCGCCGCCCTGGACCTGGACGACCTCGGGAACGAGCGGGCGTACAGCCCGCGCCGCGCGTACGGGGACGCCAAGCTCGCGAACATCCTGGTCACTGCCGAGCTGCACCGGCGCTTCGGCGCCCAGGGCCTGACGTCGGCGGCCTTCCACCCCGGGGTGGTCGCGACCAACTTCGCCGCTGAGACCACCGACTCGATGCGCCTCCTGTACCGCACGCCGCTCCGCCGGCTCGTCATGAGTCCGTCCAGGGGTGCGGACACGCTCGTGTGGCTCGTCACGACCGAGCCGGGTCGCCAGTGGACGTCGGGCGGCTACTACGAGAAGCGCCGGCCGGGACGCACGACCCGCCGGGCGTCCGACGCCGCCCTCGCCGCCGGCCTCTGGGAGCGCAGCGTGCGGATGCTGGGCGCCCGGGTGGCCTGAGGGTCTAGCGTCGACGGGACGGGCACTGCCGCCGGTGGCGGCCTCGCGCGCCCGCCCCGTGAGACGAAGGAGAGCACGATGAGCACGTCCGCCTCCCCCGATCCCGACCCGCTGCGCAGCGACCACCAAGGCGTCGACGACGTCGCCTCGAGCTCCGGCGCACCGACGAGCCCCGGACCCGACTCGTCGTCGGTGGGCCCGACCGCTGGCGACGGCACCGGCGCGGTCAACGAGCCGGACACCGGTCCCGGGCCGGCCGCGGCCGACGTCGACCGGGAGGTCGACCGCGACACCCACCTCGACGGCGGCAGCACCGACTGACGGTCGCCTACAGCAGGCGGACCTCGACGAAGGCGAGCTTGTTGTTGACCGCACCGGCCGCGTTGCCGAGGGTCAGGCGTCCGTCGGTCACCCGCACCGTCGCGGTCGCGTCGACCCAGGGTCGAGCCGCCGTGGGCGTCCCGCTCAGCGCGAGGACGCCCTCGGCGGCGATCCGGTACACCGAGGCGACTGAGGTGGGATCGCCGGCGACCAGCCGGACGCTGTAGGTCCCGTTCGGCACGGCGAGCTCCCACCGGGCGTTCGGGTTCGCCGCCGCCTGCAGGTGCGTGAAGGTGTCGTAGCGCTGGTCCGGCGAGGCGGCGGAGTCCCGGTCCCGGGTCTGCGCGGAGTTGTCCGCGTTCCAGCCGAAGCTCAGGCCCGACCCGCGGCGGCCGTACACCGCCCCGGTGTCGGCGACGTACCCCGCGGGCACCGGACGGCCCGCCGGCTGCATCGTGACGGCGTAGGAGGGACGCAGCCGGTCGGCCGGGACGACCTCGGCCGGCTGCGAGGCGCTCGACCAGCGCAGGCGCGCGACCGCCCGGCCCGTCACCTCGACGTGCTCGAGCACGATGGGCGTCGGGACCCCGGCGCTGAGCGCGACCGTCCCGGTGTCGACCCGGGCCGCGTGCGGCGTCCACGCGTCGATGACCAGCCGCCCGCCCACCCACAGCCGGACGCCGTCGTCGGACGTCGTCGAGAAGGTGTACGTCTGCGTGTGCCGCGGGATCACCGACCCCGTCCACCGGACCGAGAAGGTGTCCGGACCGATGCCCGGCGCGGGTGAGCCCGTCCCCCAGTCGCGGTCGACCGTCGCGTCGAGGCGGGTGACCCGCGTCCCGGTGAAGTCCTGGTTGTCGTGGATCACCGCCCCGAGGCCGCGCAGGCCGAGGACGGCGGTCAGGGTGGTGGCCGAGCCCGGGGTCACCCACGTCCGCGCCGCTGCCGTCGAGCCGTCCGACCAGCGGGTGAAGCCGATCGGCCGGCTGCCGGCGTCCGTCTGCCCGGGGACCGAGAGCTGGAGCGGGAACCCGGCCCACGACGTGACGGTCGTCGGACCGGTGACCCGCTGCCCGTTGACCACCACCGCCCGGCCGGTCGGCGAGGTCGCGAGGGTGACGGCGACCTTCCGGGGCTGGAAGTCCCGGGTGACCGTCGTGGCCACGCCGCGGCTGTCGGTGACGGTCAGCCGCACCCGGAGGAAGCTGTTCGCCGCGGCCGCGAGGTCCTCCGGCCCGGGTGCGGTGAACGCGATGTCGGTGCCGGTCACCGGACCGAGGAACGGGTGGGTGTGCTGGTCGTGCACCCGCTCCACGCGCCAGGTGAGTGAGGTGAGCGTCCCGTCCTCGGCGTCCCGACCGGTCCCGCTGAGCCGGTAGGTGGCCCCCGCGGTGAACGTCGCGCCCGCGGCCGGCGACGTGATCGACGCGGTCGGCGGGGTGTTGCCCGAGCTGATCCGGACGGTGGCCGGGGCCGACACCGCGCCCTGCGGGTCCCGCACGCGCAGGGTGGCCGTCCAGGTGCCCGCGGCGTAGGTGTGCGCGACCGTCGGGGTGGTCGTCGTCGCACCGGCCGTGCCGTCGCCGAACGTCCACAGGTAGGTGAGCGCCCCGCCGTCGGGGTCGGTGCTGCGCGAGCCGTCCAGCCGGGTGGCGAGCGGTGCGGCACCGGTGGCGGGCGTCGCCGAGACGGCGGCCGTCGGCGCACGGTTCGCCGTGCCGGTGAAGGCGATCCGGCGGATCTCCCCGCCGCCCGCGTAGGTCGTGTAGTACAGCGCCTGCCCTCCGGCGTGCGGGCCGAACTCGAGGTGCACGGGACTGCCCAGGCCGGTCGCGAGATCGGTCCGGACGCCCCCGTTGAGCATCATGATCTTCCCGCACACGTAGTCGGCGAAGAGGTAGCCGGCGTCGTAGGCGGCCGGCCAGACGCCGTCGGGCACGAAGGCGCCGCCGGTGATCGACCCGCACCCCGCACCGCGCCCGTAGTGGTGGATCGGGTCGGTCATGCCGGCCGGCCTCGGCTCGCCGCACGCCGTGGTGCCGGTCTGCGCGCAGGGACCCTCGCGGACGGGCCACCCGTAGTCGGCGCCGCGGGTCCCGCGGTCGATCTCCTCCCATGCGTTCTGCCCGACGTCGTTCACGTAGAACGACGTCCCCGCGGCGTCCGGGTCGAACGCGAACCGGAACGGGTTGCGCAGCCCCCAGGCGAACGTCTCCCGGCACACCGTCCCCGGCGCGGAGGGCGCCAGCCGGCAGACCGCCGTGCCGGCGCCGAGGAAGGGGTTGTCGGGCGCCGGCGCACCGGTCGTGCGGTTCACGCGGAGGATCTTGCCGAGCAGCACGTTCCGGTCCCGTGACGCGTCGTTGACGCCGCCGCAGCCGCTGTTCCCGGCATAGTCGCACCCACCGTCGCCGGTGCTCACGTAGAGATAGCCGTCCTTGCCGACGTGCAGGTCACCGGCGTTGTGGTTGCCGGCCGGCGTCGCGATGCCGTCCAGCAGGACCCGCTCGCTCGCCGGGTCGACCGTGCCGTCGGCGTTCAGGACGAACCGCGACACCCGGTTGGTGGGCGCGCCGGCGGGCGTGCCGGTCTGGCTCGCCGGGCATCCCGCGGTGCCGCGCCCGGTGTAGAAGAGGTAGATCGCCCGGGTCGCGGGGTCGGGGTCGACGGCGACGCCGAGCAGCCCCCGCTCCCCGCTCAGGCAGACCTTCGCGGTCAGGTCGAGCGCCGGCGTCGCGAGGAGCGCCCCGGCCGCGGTGCGCACCCGCAGCCGGCCCCGCTGCTCCGTGACGAGCATGCGGCCGTCCGCGGTGAAGGCCAGGGCGGTCGGCGCGGGGACGACGGCGACGTGGGTGTCGGTGAACCCGGCCGGGACGACGGCGGACGCCGGTGCGGCCGTGCCGATGGCGAGGCCGACAGTCACGGCGGGCGCGAGCAGCCCGAGGAGGAGGAGCAGGACGAGTCCCCGGCGACGGACCACGGCGGTCCCCGTTCCCTCACGGCGGAGTGCGGATGTCGTCGAGCATCCTCCGGGGGTCCGACACGCCACAACGCGATCGCCCGGAGTTCACCCGCGACGGCCCGACCTGCCGGACGGCGGCATCGACGGCAGCATGGGGCGGATGTTCCCCTACCGGCTCGGCTTCGCGGTGAAGATCCTGGGCGGCGGCGGCCTCGCGACCTCGGACAACCGGCGCTGGCAGAGCGGGCCGCACCTGTCCCGCTCGCTCGAGCTGCTCGGTCCCGCGTTCGACCACCTCGAGCGGATCGACGTCCGCGTCTTCCGGCTGTCCAGCAGCACGATCCCGTACGGGACCCACCCGGACCTTCCCCGGCTGCACTACCGGCGGCAGATCGACGAGTGCCGCGACGCCCTGACCGCGCTCGGCCGGCGCGCGACGGAGCGTGGTCTGCGGTTGTCGACCCACCCGGGGCAGTACACGGTCCTCAACTCCGCGGACCCGGCCCTCACGGCGCGGGCGGCGGCCGACCTGGAGCAGGACACCGCCCTGCTGGACGCGCTCGGCCAGGGGCCCGAGGCCGCCGTCGTCGTCCACGTGGGCGGGCTGTACAACGACCGGCCGTCCGCGCTGGACCGGTGGGCGCACGCCTACGAGGGCCTGTCCGAGCGGGCCCGCGCCCGCCTGGCCCTGGAGAACGACGACGGCCCGTTCGGGGTCACCGACGTCCTCGAGCTGCACCGCCGGACCGGCGTGCGCATCGCGTACGACCACCACCACCACCGGACGTCCGCGGAGTCGGTGCGGGTGCCGCCGCCGGAGGCCCTGGCTGCCGCCTACGCCACCTGGCCGGCGGGGGTGCGGCCGAAGGTGCACCTGTCGAGCCCGCGGGTCGACCTGGAGATCGTCGAGCGCAAGCCGGCGGGCAGCCGGCGCATCGAGCGGGTGCCCGTCACGCCGCGGCTCACGCCGCACGCGGACTTCATCGCCCCGTGGGACCTCGTCGACCTGCTGCGGGCGGCGCCGGGGCCGCTCGACGTCGTGCTCGAGGCGAAGGCCAAGGACCTCGCGGTGCAGCACGCCCGCGCCGCGCTCGAGCGGCTGTTCCCCGACCTCGCCGCGCTCGAGGAGCGGACGACGACGCCGGTCCCGGCGGCGGCGTCCCGAACCGGGTGACTCGTCCCGAGTCGACACGCGGGTGCGCGGGTCGTCAGGGCGTCACCGAGCCGTCGGACTCCGTGCGGGCCGGGTGCTGGTCGGGGAGGTCCTCGGGGTCCGGCAGGCGGGTGAGGAAGCGGAACCAGATCACCGCGGCGGCGGTGGACAGCACGCCGCCGACCAGCAGCGGGGTGGTGAGGTCGATCCGGGCGAGCAGCCCGCCGAGCAGCGAGCCCAGCGGCATCGTGCCCCAGAGCAGGGTGCGCCACGTCCCGTGCACGCGGCCCAGGAGCCCGCTCGGGACCAGGCTCTGCCGCAGCGACATGATGAGGACGTTCCAGACCGTCACCGCCGCCGCGTTCACCGCGAGGCCGAGCAGCGCGACCCACGCCCAGGGCAGGGCGCCGACCACGACGAGCACGACGCCGGAGGCGAGGTTGGCCGCCGCCATCGTCGTCCCGGTCCCCAGCGACGCCCGCAGCCTCCCGACGACGAGCGTCCCGACGATGCCGCCCACCGCGCCGGCCAGCATGAACGTGCCGAACCAGGCCTCCGGGACGGCCAGCCGGTCCAGCACGAACAGGACCCACGTGGCGACGCCGGCCGAGTAGCACAGCCCGACGAAGGTGCTGAGGAACCACAGGGTCCGCAGCCGGGGGTCGTCGAGGATGAACCGCAGCCCGTCGACGAGCTGGCGGTACCAGGCGACGGTCGGCTCGCCGGTCGGGTGGGTGCGGTGCCGACCGGCCGCGGCCGCCGGCAGCCGCAGCGCGAGCACCGCGCCGACCGCGAAGACCAGGCCGTTGACGCCCAGCGGCACGAGCACCGCGACCGCGAACAGGGCCGAGGTGAACGGTCCGGCGACGAAGCTCTGCAGCACGAGCTCGCCGCCCTCGATGCGCGAGTTGGCCCGGTGCAGGTCGGCCCGGCGGACGATGCTCGGCACCACCGCCCGGATCGCGCCGTCGTACACCGTCTCGAACGCGCCGAACAGGAAGATCACCGCGTACAGCCACGCGATGGTCAGCGAGTCCGTCGCCACGAGCACGCACAAGCCGACCGCCACGACCGTCCGGACGCCGTTCGCGAGCGCGAGGGCACGACGGCGGTCGATCCGGTCGACGAGGATCCCGGCCGGGAGGGCGAAGAACAGCCAGGGCAGCAGCGCCATCGCGGCGATGCCGGAGACGAGCAGCGGGTCGTCGGTCAGCCGGGCCGCGAGCAGCGGGGCCGCGACGCGGGCGACGCCGTCGCCCAGGCTGGAGCCGAGGTTGGCGACGAAGAGGTTCCGGAACGCCGGCCCGAGGCGTCGCTCCCCGGGGGACTCGCTGCTCCGCGCCGGCACGCCGGACAGCCTACGAGCCCGGGCGGGGCGTCGATGCGGCCTCGCGACGCCCGCCCGTGGGCACGTCCCGCCCACCGGGACGGGGCGTGGCACGCTCGCCTGCGTGCTCGCCGTCTCCGCTCCCGAGGTCGCCCTGCTGTTCCTCACCGCTTCCCTCGTGGGCCTGAGCAAGACGGCTCTGCCGGGTGCGGGGACGATCACGGTGGCGGTCTTCGCCGCCGTGCTGCCCGCTCGGGAGTCGACCGGCACGCTGCTCGTGCTGCTCATCCTCGGCGACCTGTTCGCGGTGCGGGCGTACCACGCGCACGCGGACTGGCGGACGCTGCGCCGGATGGTGCCGGCCGTCGTCGTGGGCGTCGTGGCGGGGGCGGGCTTCCTCGCGGTGGCCGCGGACGACGCCGTCCGGCGCGTCATCGCGGTCATCCTCCTCGCTCTGGTCGCCGTGACCCTCGTCCGGCGCCGGGCGGCCCGGCGAGCGGCGGACCGTGCGGCGCTCCCGTCCGCGACGGCCACCGCGCCCGCGCCCGGGTCGACGCCGTCGTCGGTCACGGCGGCGCCGGGCCCGCCGGGGTCCGCGGGGCGGAGACGGGTCGACACCGGGGTCTACGGCGCGCTCGCGGGCTTCACGACGATGGTCGCGAACGCCGGCGGACCGGTGATGTCGATGTACCTGCTCGCGGCGGGGTTCCGGGTCAACCAGTTCCTCGGGACGGCGGCGTGGTTCTTCTTCGTGGTCAACGTCGTCAAGGTGCCGTTCTCGGTCGGCCTCGGGTTGATCAGCGGCCCGTCGCTCCTCCTCGACCTCGTGCTGGCGCCCGCGGTGGTGGTCGGCGCGCTGGTCGGCCGACGGGTGGCGCGGCGCATGCGGCAGGAGCTCTTCGAGCGGGCCGTGCTCGTGCTGACCGTCGTCTCGTCGGCGTACCTGCTCGTGTAGGTGGTCCGGGCTACGGTCGGGTCATGGCGGAGTGGTCCGACGTCCGGGCGATCTGCCTCGACCTGCCCGACACGGTCGAGGAGACCGACCGCGACTGGAAGGTGCACGGGCGCAGCTTCGTGTTCGAGCGCCCGCTGCGCCGCGCGGACCTCGCTCACCTGGGCGACGACGCGCCGGACGTCGCCCCGATGGGCGCGTGGGTGCCGGACCTCGAGGCCAAGGACGCGCTCGTCGCCAGCCCGTCCGGCGCGTTCTTCACCACGCCGCACTTCGACGGGTACCCGCTCGTGCTCGCGCGGCTGGACCTCGTCGAGCCGGACGAGCTCCGCGAGATCGTGCTCGACGCCTGGCTGACCCGCGCCCCGCGCCGGCTGGCGAAGGCGTGGCTCGCCGGTCAGCCCTGCGCGAGCCGGTCCAGCGCGAGGCCGGCCAGCAGCGCCGCCGAGAGCGGCAGCGCGGAGTCGTCGAACCGGGCGTGCGCCGAGTGGTTGTACGGCGCGGTGGCCGGGTCGGCGCCGGCCGGTGTCGCCCCGACGAACACGAACGCGCCGGGCACCTGCTGCAGGACGTAGGAGAAGTCCTCGGCCCCGGACACCGGTCGCGCCGCCGTCTCGAAGCGCCCGTCCCCCACCAGTGCGGCGGTCACCCGCTCGGCCCGGGCCACCTCGGCCGGGTCGTTCACCGTCACGGGGTAGCCGCGGTCGTAGGTGACGTCGGCCGTCAGCCCGTGGGCCGCCGCGATGTGCTCGACCACGCGGATGAGGCGGTCCGGGATGATCGCGTGCTGCTGCGGGGAGAAGGTCCGGACGGTCGCGTCGATCTCGGCGGTCCCGGGGATGACGTTGTCGACCGTCCCGGCCGCGATGCGTCCGACCGACACCACGACGGGGTCGTGCGCGTCGAACTGCCGGGTGACCGCCGTCTGGAGGGCGAGGACGATCTCCGCGGCGACGGTGACCGGGTCGGCCGCCAGGTGCGGCATGGAGCCGTGTCCGCCGCGGCCCTGGACGACGACGTACATCTGGTCCGCAGCGGCCATCGCCGTCCCGGGCCGGCCGGTCACCCGGCCGCCGGCGATCATCGACGACGTCACGTGGACGCCGTAGGCGGCGACGACGCGCGGGCCGGCCGCGTCGAGGACCCCCTCCTCGATCATGATCCGCGCCCCGTGGTTGCCCTCCTCGCCCGGCTGGAACATGAAGACGACCGAGCCGGCCAGCTGCTCGCGCCGGGCCGCGAGGAGGCGGGCCGCCCCGACGAGCCCCGCGACGTGCAGGTCGTGACCGCAGGCGTGCATGACCCCGACGTGCGTGCTGGTGAACGGCTCGCCGGAGTCCTCGGTGACCGGCAGGGCGTCCATGTCCCCGCGGAGCAGCACGGCCGGGCCGGGGTGCGCGCCGCGCAGGACGGCGACCACGGAGCTCAGCCCGGCGCCCGTCGTGACCTCCAGCCCGAGGCCCTCGAGCGCCTCGAGCACGCGCTCCTGCGTCAGCGGCAGCTCCAGGCCGATCTCCGGGATCCGGTGGAGGTCGTGCCGGAGCGCCGCGAGCTCGGGGGCCAGCGCGGTCGCCTCGTCCAGCAGGTCGGCGGGGACGTGGGTCAGGCTGTCGGTCACGGCGGCCACACTAGACGTCGAGCAGCCGGAACCGGACGTGCGCGGTGGTGCCGACGGCGAGCCCCTCGGCCGTCCGGACGTCCTTCTTGACCGGCAGCACGTAGGTGGCCGCGGTGCTGTCCGGGAACAGGGAGGTCCGCCAGGTGGTCCGTCCGACGGTCACCTCGACCCGGACCGAGCCGAAGCCCCGGGCATGGGCGCCGGCGACGTCCAGGACGTCGTCGGCCAGGTCGGTCGGCAGGCTCACGAACGTCCAGCCGCCGGTCCGCGCCTCCCAGAGCCACAGCGGGGCGTCGAAGGTCCAGACCATGAGGCCATCATGGCGTCGGCACCGCCCCGGGGCCGCCGGACCCCGCCGACGCCGCGGCGTCGGGACGGGCCTCCAGCGCGCGGGCCCGCCACGCCGCGGCGGTATCGGTGAGCAGCACCGTGTGCACCTCGCGGCCCGTGCGCCGGGCGACCGCGCCGGGCTCCTCGAGCCGCAGGAGCGTCGTGGCCGACGCGGGCGCCGGCAGCGCCACCTCGTCGGGGCGGCGTCCGAGCAGCACGACCGAGTCGACGACCCGGTGCGTCGCCGAGCACGCCGGGCTCGGGACGGGCGCCGTCCAGGAGCAGCTCCTCGACGAGCACCGGACCGCCGGGCCCGTCGACCCGCATCGCCGTGCGCAGCCGCCCGCCGTGCTCACCCGACCGACCGAGCACGACCGTCTCGCGCAGGCACGCGGTCGCCCCGGGCCCGAGCCGCACCGAGGTCGTCCGGTGCACGTCGGCGCCGGACGACACGACGAACGGCTGCGCGTCCCAGAGCAGGACGCCGCCGTCCTCGACGACGACCTCCACCTCCCACCGCGCGGGCCGGCCGCGCCCGTCGTAGGCGACCGTCCCGGACGTCTCGACGAGCTCGAGCGCCGCACCCGCCCCGACCCGGACCCGCAGGCGGACGTGGTCGCCGCCGAGCAGCAGCGCCCCGGTCGCGACGAGCGCGACCCGGAGCGTGCGGCCGTCGTCGTGCAGCGCGTAGGGGCCGAGCGCTCCGCGGCGCAGGTCCGCGACCGTGCGACGCGACGACGGGTCCCGCGGCCGTGGCGGCGTCGCGAGGACTCTCCGCCGCGACCGTCGTCCAGGGCGGGTCCGGGGGCAGGGGCGCCAGGCCGCGCCCCGATCCGCCCGGGACGGAGCTGTCCGGCGCGACGGTGGGCGTCACGCGCCCGCCGCGACCCGGTGCGGCGCCGGCCGGCACGTGGTCGTGCGGGTGCGCGTGGTCGTGCGTGCCGGCGGCGTGCGCGTGCGTCCGGCGCGTGCCCGCCGTCCTCGTCGGCGTGGAAGTGCGGCGCCATCGGCCCCGGGTCCTGGGCGACGTGCGGCGCCGGCGCGGTGCGCGGCGAGCAGGCCCGCGCAGCCAGGCACCGAGCGCGTCGACCGACGCGCGGTCGTGGCGGGACAGCGCGAGCACCGGGCCGGCCGTCGCGGGCGGCCGACGCGTCGGCGACCATCCGCGCGACGTCGACGCCGACGTGCGGCGCGAGGTCGGTCTTGTTGACCAGCAGCAGGTCGGCCCGGGCGATGCCGGGACCGCCCTTGCGGGCGACGTCGCCGCCGCCCGCGACGTCGAGGACGAAGATCTGCGCGTCGACCAGGGCGGGCGAGAAGGTCGCGGTGAGGTTGTCGCCGCCGGACTCGACGAGGACGACGTCGAGCGGCGCGAAGTCCTGCTCGAGGTCCTCGACGGCGAGCAGGTTCGCGGTGACGTCGTCGCGGATCGCGGTGTGCGGGCAGGCGCCGGTCTCCACGGCCCGGATCCGCTCGGGGTCCAGGACGCCGGCGGAGCGCAGGAAGCGCGCGTCCTCGTCGGTGTAGATGTCGTTGGTGACGACGCCGAGCTGCATCTCGGCGGCCAGCTCGCGGCACAGCAGGGCGATCACCGAGCTCTTGCCGGTGCCGACCGGGCCGGCGACGCCGAGGCGCAGCGAACGGGTGTCGCCGGCGACCGCGGCGCGGGCCGGTGAGGTCGGGGGGTCGGGGTGGTCGGGGTGGTCGGGGTGGGGACGGTGGTGTCAGGCACTGAACAGCCTCTCGGTCGCGATGGGCGTGGGCCTCGGCCCACTCCTCGATCAGGGGGGCACCGGCGGCCGGGAGGTCGGCCGGCGTCGGTCAGGTGGGCGAGGTCGTGGGCGAGCGCGTCGACCGCGGGCGCGGCGGCGAGCACCCAGCCGGTGGTGACGACCGGGTCGACCGGCGCGAGCTTGAGCAGGGCGGACGCGACGGTCTGGACGTCGTCGTAGGCGACGAGGCGCGCCACGCCGAGCGGGTCCAGGCCGGCGCACACGGCGGTCACGCCGAGGACCACGGGACGCGGCGGGCTCCGGCGGCCCCGGCCGCGCGGCCACGCCAGCCCGGCTCCGCTCGCCCACCCGCGCCGCCGGAGCGCCAGGTCTCGACGGCGTCCAGCGCTGCCACGGCGGGATGTCCCGGCCACAGGCGGCGGACCAGCCGCAGGTAGCCGCGCCCGAGCTGCTCCGAGGACTGTCGCATCGCGGCGCTCGGGGTCCGGGCGGCCCAGGCTCGCGCGCGACGGCGGCGAGCGCGGCGGTCGTCGCCCCGTCGTCCGTCGCAACGGCGACCGGGTCGGCGGCCGTGCCCGCAACCGGGCCGGCAGCCGGGCCCGCCGGCCGGCCCGCACCGAGCGCGGCGTGCCGCGCGACGACCGCCGTGGCCGCCTCGACCCGCACGACGGTGCGGAGCCGGGCGGCGATGTACGCGGGCACCTGCGTCCGGGCGCAGGCCGGCGCGCAGCGCCGGCTCGAGACCGGCGGACTGCGTGTGCGCACCGGTGGGCAGGCGCGCGTCGGCCAGGAGGGCGAGGAGCACGTCCTGGCTGATCACGGGTGCGGCGGCCACGGGCTTCAGAACAGCTGGTACAGCTGCGCCATCGGCAGCCGGTCGGCGGGCGCGGGCTCGACGACGTCGCCGTCGATCTCGATCCGGAACGTCTCCGGGTCGATGTCGATCCGCGGCAGGGCGTCGTTGAGGACCATCTGCGCCTTCCCGACGTCGCGCGTCGGCTTGAGCCCGACGAGGGTGCGCGCCAGGCCCAGCCGCTCGGCGACGCCGTCGTCGAGCGCGGCCGGGGAGACGAAGGTCAGCGAGAGCTCGGGCGCGACGGCCGCGGCGAACGCGGGACGCATGAGCACGGGCTGCGGCGACGGGATCGACGCGTTCGGGTCGCCGAGGGCGCCCCACACGATCGCGCCGCCCTTGAGCACGACGCTCGGGCGGACGCCGAACAGCTTGGGCTCCCACAGCACGAGGTCGGCGAGCTTGCCCGGCTCGACCGAGCCGATGTGGTCGTCCATGCCGTGCGCGATCGCCGGGTTGATCGTGTACTTCGCGACGTAGCGGCGCGCGCGCAGGTTGTCCGCGGGCAGCCCGCCGCCGAGGTCCCCGCGGCGCGCCTTCATGACGTGCGCGACCTGCCAGGTGCGGGTGATGACCTCGCCGATGCGGCCCATCGCCTGGGCGTCGGACGACGTGATCGACAGCGCGCCCATGTCGTGCAGGACGTCCTCGGCGGCGATCGTCGTGCCCGCGGATCCGGGACTCGGCGAACGCGAGGTCCTCGGGCACCGCCGGGTTGAGGTGGTGGCAGACCATGAGCATGTCGAGGTGCTCGGCCACCGTGTTGACCGTGTGCGGCAGGGTCGGGTTGGTCGACCCGGGGATGACGTTCGGGTGGCTCGCGACCGTGAGGATGTCCGGCGCGTGCCCGCCGCCGGCGCCCTCGGTGTGGAAGGCGTGGATGGACCGGCCGCCGATCGCGGCGAGCGTCGACTGCACGTAGCCGGCCTCGTTGAGCGAGTCGGAGTGCAGGGCGACCTGCAGGCCCCAGTCGTCGGCGGCGCGCAGGGCGGCGTCGATCGCGGCCGGGGTCGCGCCCCAGTCCTCGTGGATCTTGTAGCCGCCGGCCCCGGCCATCGCCTGCTCGCGCAGCGCCTCGGCGCTGACGGTGTTGCCCTTGGCGAGCAGCAGGACGTTGACCGGCAGCCGGTCGAGGCTGCGGTGCATCGTGCCCAGGTGCCACGCGCCGGGTGTCACCGTGGTCGCCTTGCTGCCCTCGCTCGGCCCCGTCCCGCCGCCGACGACGGTCGTCAGCCCGGTCGCGAGCGCCTCGACGACCTGCGACGGCGAGATGAGGTGGACGTGGGAGTCGACGCCGCCCGCGGTGAGGATCTTGCCCTCGCCGCTGATGACGTCGGTGCTCGGGCCCGATCCGCAGGGCGGGGTGGACGCCGTCGGCGATGTCCGGGTTGCCGGCCCGGCCGAGCGCGACGATGCGGCCGTCCCGGATGCCGACGTCGGCCTTGACCACGCCCCACCAGTCGAGGACCAGCGCGTTCGTGATGACGGTGTCCGGGGCGCCCTCGGCGCGCGTCGTGGTGCCCTGCGCCATCGACTCGCGGATCGACTTGCCGCCGCCGAACACGGCCTCCTCGCCGCCGATGGTCCGGTCCTCCTCGACCTCGATCCAGAGGTCGGTGTCGGCCGAGCCGCACCTGGTCGCCGACCGTCGGGCCGTACAGGGCCGCGTACCGCGACCTGCTGATCTCAACCACGGGCCGGCCCGCCGTCGGCGGCGGGGGCACCGTGGGCGGCGGCGGGCGCACCGTCGGTGACGCCCCGGCCGGCGGGCGCCTCGACCGGGCCGAGGGCGCCGTCCGACTTCGGCTGGATCCCGGGCACCCGGCGGGCGCCGCGCAGCGCGACGATCGCCACCTCCCGGGAGGCGCCCGGCTCGAAGCGGTGGGACGTCCCCGACGGCACGTCGAGCCGGAAGCCGCGGACCGCGTCCCGGTCCATGTCGAGCGCGGCGTTGGCGTCCGGCGAGGTGCAGGTGCGAGCCGATCTGCACCGGCCGGTCACCGGTGTTCACGACGACGACGGTCCGGCGCTCGTGCGGTTCGCGGTCTGCGTTCAGCTCGACCGTGCCCGGGCGCGACGCGGACGGCGCCGGGGCCGCTGCTGGAGATGCCTGCCATGGGGACCTTCAGACGATCGGCTGGTGGATGGTGACGAGCTTGCGCCCGTCGGGGAAGGTCGCCTCGACCTGGACGTCGGGCAGCATCTCGGCGACGCCGTCCATCACGTCGTCGCGCGTGAGGACCGAGCGCCCCTCGACCATGAGGTCCTCGACGAGGCGACCCTCGCGGGCGCGCTCGATCACCCAGGTGGTGAGCAGTGCGACCGTCTCGGGGTAGTTGAGGCGCACGCCCCGGGCCTGCCGGTCCCGCGCGACCATGCCCGCGACCGCGAGCAGCAGCTTCTCGGTGTCCCCGGAGGTCAGGTGCATGCACCGGGACGCTAACCACGGCGTGTGTCGGGCCGGTTTCGTCCCCGTGTTGCCGAGGTATCCGTCCGCCGGGGCCGGGACGGCGACCACGCCGAGGGGCCCGTCGGGGACGTAACGCAGCGTTCACCGAGTGCGGTGACCTGGCGAAACACGGTCTCTCTACGGTTCGACCCATGCACCGGCGCGTGCCGCCGGCCTCCGGGCCGAGGACGGCGCGGTCGGCCCGGCGCAGCCCCCGACCCCCACCGAGAGGCACTCCCGTGACCAGAACCCTCAAGCGCTCACTCGCGCTCCCCACCGCGGCACTCGCCGTCGCGCTGGGCCTCGCCGGCTGCGGCGGCGCGCGCGTCGACGACGCCGGCAGCGCCTCGCCGAGCGTCCGGCGGCGAGCCCTCGTGCGTCGACACCTCCGGCGACACCGTCAAGGTCGGGTTCCTCAACTCGCTGTCCGGCACGATGGCGATCTCCGAGCAGACCGTCCGCGACTCGCTCGACCTGGCCGCCGAGGAGATCAACGCCGCCGGCGGCGTGCTCGGCAAGCAGCTCGAGGTCGTCGCCGAGGACGGCGCGTCCGAGCCCACCGTCTTCGCCGAGAAGGCCGAGAAGCTCATCTCCAGCGACTGCGTCGCCGCCGTCTTCGGCGGCTGGACGTCGTCGAGCCGCAAGGCGATGCTGCCGGTCTTCGAGGGCAACAACGCGCTGCTGTTCTACCCGGTGCAGTACGAGGGCCTGGAGTCCTCGCCGAACATCTTCTACACCGGCGCGACGACGAACCAGCAGATCGTCCCGGGCATGGACTACCTCAAGGAGCAGGGCCGCACGAAGGTCTTCCTCGTCGGGTCGGACTACGTCTTCCCGCAGACGGCGAACAAGATCATCAAGGCCTACGCCGAGGCGAACGGCATCGAGATCGTCGGCGAGGAGTACGCCCCGCTCGGGCACACCGACTTCTCGACGATCGTCAACAAGGTCAAGGCCGTCCGGCGCCGACGCGGTGTTCAACACCCTCAACGGCGACTCCAACGTCGCGTTCTTCAAGGAGTACAAGAACGTCGGCCTGACCGCGGACACCATGCCGGTCGTCTCGGTGTCGATCGCCGAGGAGGAGGTCGGCGGCATCGGCGTCGAGAACGTCGAGGGCCAGCTGACCGCCTGGAACTACTACCAGACCGTCGACAGCCCCGCGAACACCACGTTCGTCGAGGCGTTCAAGGCCAAGTACGGCGAGGACCGCGTGACGTCCGACCCGATGGAGGCCGCCTACACGTCGCTGTACCTGTGGAAGGGCATGGTCGAGAAGGCCGGAGTCCTTCGCGCCCGACGACGTCAACGCGGCCGCGGACGGCGTCACCTTCGAGGCGCCCGAGGGCACGGTCACGGTCAACGGCGACAACCACCACATCGCCAAGACCGCGCTCATCGGCAAGATCGGCGCCGACGGCCTGATCCACACCGAGTGGACCTCGGACGGCGCCGATCGAGCCGGACCCGTACCTCGAGGGCTACGACTGGGCCGCCGAGCCTGTCCTGACCGTTCGCCACCCCGCCCCACCCATCCCGGTCCGGTCCGGCGCTCAGCGCGCCGGACCGGGCCGGGCCCCACGGATCGGAGGCGCCGATGGACGCGCTGTTCTCCCAGCTGTTCGCCGGCCTCAGCGTCGGCTCGGTCCTGCTGCTCGCCGCGCTCGGCCTGGCCCTGACGTTCGGTCAGATGGGCGTCATCAACATGGCGCACGGCGAGTTCATGATGGCCGGCGCCTACACCGCCTACGTCGTCCAGGGCGTGATCGCCGACGCCGGCGTCTCGCTGCTCGTCTCGCTGCCGCTCGGCTTCCTGGTCGGCGGGCTGCTCGGCCTGCTGCTGGAGGTGACGCTCATCTCGCGGATGTACACCCGGCCGCTGGACACGCTGCTGGTCACCTGGGGTGTCGCGCTGGTCCTGCAGCAGCTCGCGCGGGACATCTTCGGCGCCCCCAACGTCGACGTCCGGGCGCCCGCCTGGCTGTCCGGCGCGGTCGACGTCGCTCGGCCTCGCGGTGCCCAGGACGCGGCTGTTCATCCTCGGCGTCGCGGTGGTGTGCGTCGTCGCGCTGGCGCTCGTCCTGCGCGCTGACCCCGCTCGGCCGGCGGATCCGCGCCATGGTGCAGAACCGCGACCTCGCCGAGACGTCCGGCATCTCGACCCGCGCGACCGACCGGCTCACGTTCTTCATCGGGTCCGGCCTGGCCGGCGTCGCCGGCGTGGCGCTGACCCTGCTCGGGTCGATCGGCCCGACCCTCGGGCGCAACTACATCGTCGACGCGTTCCTCGTCGTCGTCGTCGGCGGCATCGGCCAGCTCAAGGGCACCGTGATCGCCGCGTTCGCGCTCGGCCTCCTGCAGGCGACCATCGAGTACTCCACGACCGCGAGCATCGCCAAGGTGCTCGTCTTCGTCGTCATCGTCGCCTTCCTGCAGGTGCGACCCCAGGGCCTCGTGCAGGTCCGGACGAGGAGCCTGGCATGACGCACTGCATCGCCCGGCCCGGTGCGCCGGACGGTCGCCGGCTTCGCGCTCGCGGCCGTGCTCCTGCTCGTCGTCGCCCCGGCCGCCCTGCTCGGACTTCCGGCTCGACCTGCTGGCCAAGTTCCTGTGCCTGGCGATGGTCGCCGTCGGCATCGGCCTGGCCTGGGGCCGCGGCGGGATGCTGACGCTCGGCCAGGGCGTCTTCTTCGGGCTCGGCGGCTACCTCATGGCCATGCACCTCAAGCTCGCCGACGCCGGCCCGGACGGCGTCCCCGACTTCATGCTGCTCTACGGCGACGGGACCGTGCCCGGCTGGTGGGAGCCGTTGCGCAGCCCGCTCGTGACGCTGGTCGCGATCGTCGCTGGTGCCGGTGGTGCTCGCGGTCCTGCTCGGCCTGGCGGTGTTCACCCGCCGGGTCCGCGGCGCGTACTTCGCGATCCTCTCCCAGGCCCTCGCCGCCGCGTTCGCGATCCTGCTGGTCGGCCAGCAGAAGGTCACCGGCGGCACCAACGGCCTCAACGGGTTCCGCAGCTTCTTCGGCTACGACCTCTCCGACCCGGTGAACAAGCGGATGCTGTTCGTCATCGCCGCGGTGACGCTGCTCGTCATGGTCGCGGTCGTCCGGGTCGCTCATGGTCTCCCGCTTCGGCGAGCTGCTGGTCGCCGTGCGCGACGGCGAGGACCGCGTCCGGTTCCTCGGCTACGACCCCGCCCTGATCAAGGTCGTCGCCTACGTGGTCGCCGCGGCGTTCGCCGCGATCGGCGGCGCGCTCTTCGTGCCGATCGTCGGGCATCATCTCCCCCGCCGACGTCGGCGTCGTGCCCTCGATCGGCTTCCTCATCGGCGTCGCGATCGGCGGCCGGGCCACCCTGCTCGGCCCGGTGCTCGGCGCGATCGCGGTCTCCTGGGCGCAGACGTCGCTCTCGGAGCGCTTCCCGTCCGCCTGGACCTACGTGCAGGGCGCGCTGTTCATCCTCGTCGTCGCGTTCCTGCCGGGCGGGCTCGCCTCGCTCGGCGGGCTGCGTGGCGCGCTGGGCCGGCGTCGTGCCGTGCCGGCTCCCGCGGGCGACGGCGCGTCCGGCCGGGCGACGGCCGCGGACGTCGCCGCGCCTCGCGACCAGTCCGCCGCTCGAACCCGCCGGGAGGCCCTCGTGAACGACCCGACCGCCCGCCGCCCCCCTCGTCTCGTCCGGGCAGGCGGCGCCGGACCCCCGGTTCGCGCACGACTACCTCGAGGTCCGCGGCCTGCGGGTCGACTTCGACGGCTTCGTCGCCGTCGACGGCGTCGACCTCACGGTGACCAGCGGCGACCTGCGGTTCCTCATCGGCCCCAACGGCGCCGGCAAGACGACGATCGTCGACGCGATCACCGGCCTCGACCGCCGCGACCGGCTCGGCGCGCTTCGGCGGCGTCGAGCTGCTCGGCCGGAACGCGCACCGGATCGCCCGCGCCGGCGTCGGCCGCACGTTCCAGACCGCGAGCGTCTTCGAGGAGCTGACCGTGCTGCAGAACCTCGACATCGCCGCCGGGGCGGGGCGCGGGCCGCTCGCGCTGCTGCGCCGCCGCACCGGCGTCCCGGCGGAGGTCGACGCGGCGCTGGAGACGATCGGCCTGGCCGACCTGCGCGACTCCCCCGCCGGGATGCTCGCGCACGGGCAGAAGCAGTGGCTGGAGATCGGCATGCTGCTCGTGCAGGACGCCCGGCTGCTGCTGCTCGACGAGCCGGTCGCCGGCATGAGCCACGCCGAGCGCGAGCAGACCGGCGAGCTGCTGCGGCGCATCGGCGTGCGAGCGGACGGTCGTCGTCGTCGAGCACGACATGGAGTTCCTGCGCCGGTTCGCGACGTCGGTCACGGTGCTGCACCAGGGCCGGGTGCTCGCCGAGGGCACGGTCGCCGAGGTCCAGGCCGACCCGCGGGTCGTCGAGGTCTACCTCGGCGCGGGCGGCGGGACGCGTGGCCGACGACGCCGCGCCGCGCCGCCGGATCTCGCGAGCACCGACACGGAGGTGGCGTGATGCTGCAGCTCGTCGCCCTGCGGGCCGGCTACGGCCGCACGTCCGTGGTCCACGGGGTCGACCTCGAGGTGCCCGACGACGCCGTCGTCGCGGTGCTGGGCCACAACGGCGCCGGCAAGACGACGCTGCTGCGCGCCGTCGTCGGCCTGCTCCGCCCGCAGGCCGGCGCCGTGCTGCTCGACGGCGAGGACATCGGACCGGCTCCGGCCCAGCGCGCGGGTGCGGCGCGGGGCTGGCCTACGTGCCGCAGGGGCAGCAGTCCTTCGGGCAGCTCACCGCGCGGGAGAACCTCCAGCTCGTCGCGGACGCGCCGCCGGCCGGCGCGAGCACGCGGATGGCCGAGGCGCTCGACCTGTTCCCCGCGCTGCGCGACCTGCTCGGGCGCCGGGCGGGGCTGCTCTCCGGCGGCCAGCGCCAGCAGCTCGCCATCGCCCGGGCGCTGATCACCGGCCCGCGGCTGCTCATCCTCGACGAGCCGACCGAGGGCATCCAGCCGTCGGTGGTCGCCGAGATCGAGGACGCGATCCTCACCCTCACCGACGCCGGTGGGCTGTCGGTGCTGCTGGTCGAGCAGCACGTCGGCTTCGCGCTGGCCGCGGCCGAGCGGTACTACGTCCTGGAGTCCGGCCGCGTGGTCGACAGCGGCACCGGCGGCGAGGAGCGCGAGGGGCTCGGTGCGGGCGGCGATGGCGATCTGATCAGAAGGCGTACCGCACCCGGCAGGAGGGCAGCCGCTCCGCGACGAGGTCGGTGAGCGCGGCGACGTAGCGGCCCTTGTCGCCGGTCCGGTAGCGGACGTTCCACCCGCCGGACTCCGACCGCTTGGGCTGCTGGAGCTCGGGTCGCCAGAGCAGCTCCTCCGCCTTCGGGTGCCACCCGAGGTTGACCTCGTGCAGCGCCTCGTTGTGGGTGAGCATGATGATCTCGCAGGCCAGCTGGGCCTTCGCGAGCGGGCCGATGCCCGCCTCGACCTGGTCGAGCAGCTCGGCCCAGTCCTCGAGCCAGCCGTCGTGCACGATCACCGGGCTGAGGTTGAGGTGCACCTCGTACCCGGCCTCGACGAAGTCGTCGATCGCGGCGATGCGGTCGGCGATGCGCGACGTCCGGACGTCGACCAGGCGGGCGACGCGGTCCGGCATGAGCGAGAAGCGCACGCGCGTGCGGCCCTGCGGGTCCCAGTCGAGCAGGTCGCGGTTGACGTGCTTGGTCGCGAACGACGCCTTGGCGGTGGGCAGCCCGCGGAACAGGTCGACGAGGTCGTGGACGTTGTCGCTCACGGTCGCGTCGACCGAGCAGTCGCTGTTCTCGCCGATGTCGTAGACCCACGCCTGCGGGTCGCACTGGTTCGGCGCCGGCTTGACCCCCTGCCGGCCGACGTGCCGGGCGAGGTAGCCGGTGATCCGCTCGATGTTCGCGAACACGGTGATCGGGTTGCTGTACCCCTTGCGGCGCGGGACGTAGCAGTAGGCGCAGGCCATGGCGCAGCCGTTCGCCGTCGACGGCGCGATGAAGTCCGACGAGCGCCCGTTGGGCCGGGCGGCGAGCGACTTCTTGACGCCGAGCACGAGGGCCTCGGTCTTGATCCGGACCCAGCGGTCGACGTTCGCCTCGTCGCCGTGCAGCTCGGGGATGTTCCAGTGCGACGCGACCTCGACCCGCTCCGCGTCGGGCCACCGGTCGAGCACCTGCTGCCCGCGGGGCAGGGCCGCGGCCTCGGGCTCGAGGTAGATGCGGCGGACGTCCAGCAGGGGACGCTGCGGGCGGTGCGGGCGCTCGTCGGCGGGCCGTGCGTCCGCCGCCGGGGTGGGCGCGGGCGCGAACGGGGGGACGGCGTCGTCGGAGGCGAGGGAGGCGAGGTCGAACGTCGGCTGTGTCATCAGGTCCAGTACAGGGAGCGGGCGGCGGGCAGGCGCGCGGCGAGCGCGTCGTCGAACCACGAGCGCAGCTCGTGCATGACCGGCGTCGGGTAGACGTGCTTCACCGCGCCGTACTTGCCGCGCTTCTGGCGGCGCAGGTCCTCGTCCATCTCGAGCTGCGTGCGCGGGTACCAGCCCAGCAGCACGTCCTTGCTGCGCGGCGTGAACCGGTGGGTGATGAGCTCGGTCGTGAGGTCGAGCCCCGGGACGTCGTCGGTCGCCGCGGCCAACGCGTCCAGCAGGGCGGCGTACTCCGTGCGCCAGCCCTCGACCGGCATGATCGGCGCGAGCGTCACCCCCACCGGGTAGCCGGCCAGCGCGAGCGCGCGCAGGGCGGCGATCCGGTCCGGCATCCGCGCGGTGCCGCCCTCGAACCGCTCGACCGACGCCGCGTTGACCGAGAAGCGCACCCGCGTCCGGCCGTGGTGCGGCAGGTCCAGCAGGGGGCCGACGTCGGCGTACTTCGTGGTGAAGCGCAGCTGGGCCGGGCCGCCGAGGTCGGTCGTGCCGACGTGCGTGATCGCCGCGGCGAGCGAGCCGGTGAGGTGCTCGAGCGCGAGCGGGTCGGTGTAGCAGGAGACCTCGAAGGTCGTCCCCTCGCCGCCGCGCGCGACGGTCCCGCTGGTGACCGCACCGTGGCCGACGGCGGGCGCGAGGCCCCCGAGGATGTCGTCGAGGTTGGCGTAGGTGCGGGTGATGGGCGGGCCGGTGAGCGAGCCCGCGAGGTAGCAGTACTGGCAGTGCGCCGGGCAGCCCTCGGCGAGGTCGACCCGCCAGTCCGCGCTCGGCGGGATGGGCTGCAGGGTGCGCTTGGACGGCGGGGCGACGACGACGGCCAGTGTCGCCTTGGCCGGGCGTAGGTCGCCCGCGGCGAGTCGGCGGTGAGGCTCGGCAGCCGGTCGCCGGTGAGCAGGCGGATGTCGGCGACGCCGGCCGCGCGGCAGCGGTCGACGATCCGGCGTCCGTGCGGCAGCTCGGCCGCCGATCGGGTCACCAGGACGTGCTTCGGGAGCCAGGGGGTGCGGGGCACACCGGTACAACACCGCGGGCCGGACGGTGCGTCCGCCGGGGGGCCCGCGGGGCCTGTGAGGGTGGTCACGGCGGGACGCCGATCACCGGCCTGACCTGCGCGGAACCCTTCACGCGGGCGGTGCCGGTGTCCGTTGCGGGTGCGCCCTGGCGGGTGCAGCATGCGGCCTATGCGGCCCGACCCCATCGACCTCGACGACGTCGCGCGCCTCACGTGCGTCCTGGCGACGACGACCCGCTCGGGGACGTCGATCGCCCGTCCGGTGTCGGTCCTGCGGGACGCGGAGCGGGGCACGTTCACGGTCACCGGCTGGGCGGCGCCCGTGCAGCGGGTCGACGTCCGGCGCGACCCGCGCGTCGCGCTGCTGTTCTCCGGCGGTGACGTCGAGGTCCTCGTGCAGGGTGGGGCCGGGTTCCCCGACGACGTCGCCGCGGCGCTCGCCGACCTCGACCGGCACGAGGGTCGCCGGACCCGCCCGCCCGCCGGTCGCGACACCGGCGCGGACCCGCTGTCGCGCCGGCTGGTCGACCTCTACCGCGGGCGCGCGCTGCTGGTCGTCGAGCCCACCCTCGTGCACGGGCGACCCGCCGTGGACGCACGTACGACGCCGCGTCCGACGACGGCGGCCCCGCCGTCGGCGCACCGGGCGCCGCGCGGCGCCGCGGACGAGGGTTCCCCGGCGTTCCGGGCGGCCGCGCGGCGGCTGACCGCCGTCGACAGCGCGATCCTGGCGGCGAGCGACGGGGCGGGCGCGCCGTGGCTGCTGCGGGTGCGGCCGGTCCCCCACCCGGCGACCGGGACGTTCCTCGTCGAGGTGCCGCCGAGCGAGCACGTCCGGCCGGGCCCCGCCTCGCTGCTCGCCCAGGACGCGGACGACCGCCGTCCCTGGCCCGGACCCGGCGTCGTCCTGGGTCAGCTCGCGCAGACCGGCGGCACCTGGGTCTTCACGCCCCACGGCCGGGTGCCGGGCGTCGACGCCGACCCCCGGCGCGTCCTCGCCGAGGCGCGCGACGTCGGGCGGGCGGCGCGGCGCCGCCTCGTGCCGCGTCCCCTGCTGCCACCGCCGCTGCCCGGCGGAGAGCTCGCGTTCGCCGGGACCCGGCGCCCGCCGGGTGCGGTCACCCGGGCACACACGTCGCTCTGAGGCCCGGTCGGCACCGGCCGCGCTCCCCTCACGCGGCCGACGGGTCACCGAACGCGGCGGCGCGGAACCGGGCGAAGACCGCGGGCGGCCCCCGGGAAGGCCAGACGCAGTTCGTGGGCAGGATCGCGGTGACGTCGGTGACCGGGCCCGACCCGCTCGGTGGTCATCGCGCGCACGGACCGCTCGCCGAGGACGCGCGCACCCCCGACGTCGTGGGGCGCCCGCCCGCCGGAGCGAGGTCCATCCCCATCCCCGCGCGGAGCTCCAGCACGTCCCGCACCGTGACGGGCCGGTGGGCCCGGACGGTCGGTCCGCCGGCGTCGGCCGGGTCGACCAGGACGCGGCGGTCGGCTGAGCTCGGGCAGGACGTCGTCGACCGGGCGTCGAGATCCAGCACCCCGTCGTCGACCAGGACCATCGCCAGCGCGGCGACCACCGGCTTGGTCAGGGAGGAGATCCGGAACACCGTGTCGGGGTGGACCGGGTCGGGGCGGTCCGGCCCGTGCGTGCCCGCCGCCCCGACCGTCACGGCGTCGCCCCGGCGCACGTACCAGGCCGCCCCGGGACGTCGTCCGTCTCGACCCCGAGGGTCACCGCCTCCCGGACGCGCGCCGCCAGGTCGTCGGCGCGGGTGGCGTCGCCTGCGCCGGGCCACGGGCGTCGGTCGGGCCGGCGGGGGTCGCGGGCACGTGGTCTCCGAGGGACGGTGGCGGTCGGTGTGCAGGACCGACCCGCCCGCGCGGCGGCACTCACCGCCTCGGTCACTACCAGGCGTAGTCCTCCGGCGCGGTGCGGTGGCCGGGGAAGATCTCGTCGAGGCGCGCCAGGACGGCGTCGTCCAGCGTGACGTCGAGGGCACGCACGGCGGCGTCGAGCTGCTCCCTCGTGCGCGGGCCGATGATCGGCGCGGTGACCGCGGGCTGGTGCAGGAGCCAGGCGAGGGCGACGTCGCCCGGCTCGTGCCCGAGCTCGGCGCGAGGTCCTCGTACGCCTCGATCGCGTCGCGGTGCTTCTCGAGCGACTCCTTCGCGCGGCCCTCGAGCCGGCGCTCGCCCTCGCGCTCCTTGCGGACGACGCCGCCGAGGAGCCCGCCCTGCAGCGGCGACCACGGGATGATCCCGATGCCGGTCGCTGGCGGCCGGGATGACCTCGAGCTCGATGTCGCGCTTGAGCAGGTTGTAGATCGACTGCTCGCTCACGAGGCCCGTGAAGTTGCGCGCCTTGGCGCGCTCCTGCGCCGTGGCGATGTGCCAGCCGGCGAAGTTGCTGCTGCCCGCGTAGAGGATCTTGCCCTGCGCGACGGCGACCTCCATCGCCTGCCAGATCTCGTCCCACGGCGTGTCGCGGTCGACGTGGTGGAACTGGTAGAGGTCGACGTAGTCGGTCTGCAGGCGCTGGAGGCTCGCGTCGAGCGCGCGGCGGATGTGGAGCGCGGAGAGCTTTCCGTCGTTGGGCCAGTCGCCCATCGCCCCGTAGAGCTTCGTCGCCAGGACGGTCTTCTCGCGGCGGCCGCCGCCGTGGGCGAACCAGCGGCCGAGGATCGACTCGGTGGCGCCCGCCCCGAGGTCGCCGCCGTAGCGGTTGGCGGTGTCGAAGAAGTTGATGCCGTACTCGTGCGCGGCGTCCATGATCGCGTGCGCGTCGGCCTCGGGCGTCTGCGGGCCGAAGTTCATGGTGCCGAGGCAGAGGCGGGAGACGGACAGTCCGGAGCGGCCGAGGTGGGTGTGGTCCATGCCCGCCAGGCTGCCCCGGCACACCACGGGTGTCCACCGCTCGGATCGGTGCGTCCGGCGGGTGGACACTCGGTCGTCGATCGATCCCTGCGTCTCCTTGATGCGTCGCACGGACTCAGCGGAGCCGGTCCGGCGTTGAGCACGAGCAGCGTCCAGTGTCGAACGCCCTCCGCATCTCGACCGCCTGAAGGGCGTCCCACGACCGGCACGCCGTCGCCCATCCCGAGCGCCACGCGCTCCGACAGCCCTGCCGCGCCGACGGCGTCCCCGGGACGGGACCACCGCTGGGTGGCGCTCGCCGTCATCGGCGTCGCCCAGCTCATGGTCGTGCTCGACTCGACCATCGTGAACATCGCCCTGCCGACCGCGCAGCGGGACCTCGGCTTCGACGACGACCAGCGGCAGTGGGTCGTCACGGCGTACTCGCTCGCGTTCGGCAGCCTCCTGCTGCTCGGCGGGCGCCTGTCCGACCTCTGCGGCCGTCGGCCCGCGTTCGTCACCGGGCTCGTCGGGTTCGCCGCCGCGTCGGCGCTCGGCGGCGCCGCGACCTCGTTCGAGTGGCTCGTGGTCGCCCGCGCTGCCCAGGGCGTCTTCGGCGCGCTGCTCGCGCCCGCCGGCCTGTCGCTGCTGACGACGACGGTCAACACGATGCAGCAGGTCGGCGGGTCGATCGGCACGGCCCTCCTCAGCACGCTCGGCGCGAACGCGGCCGGGGCGTACCTCGTCGGGCGCGAGCCCAGCGCCGCCGCCCAGGCGGCCGCGACGATGCAGGCGACCCATACCGTGTTCTGGGCGTCCGCGACCGGCTTCGCCCTCGTCGCGGTGGTCGGCGCGACCGTGCTCGACCGTCGGTCCGTGCGCCTCGCGCGCGCCGCGCAGGCGGAAGGCTCGGCCGCGACCGACGTCCCGGCCGCGGCGCACCGAGCGGAGGCTGATCGTCGGCTCCGGCGGGCCGGCGGCCATGGTCGGGGGGCGGCCTCGGGCAGGGCGATCGCCGCGCGACCGCGGCCGCGGTCAGTGCGATCGCGGCCGACGGCGGTCTCCGTCAGGACTCGCAGCCGACGCCGTCGCGGTCGCGGTCCAGGTGGGTGCCGTACCCCGGGTCGCCGACGCGGACCGGCGCCGCCCCGGCTGCGCGGGCCGCTGAGCAGTTGGGGTAGGACACCGACGGTGCGGGGGCCGGGGCCGGTGCGGGGGCCGGTGCAGGCGCTGGTGCGGCCGGCGCCGGAGCCGCGGCGGCCGGTGCCGGGGCCGCGACCGCGGCGGTCTGGGGCGCGGCGGGCGCCGGGGCGACCGGCGCCGGCGACGGGGCTGGTGCGGCCGACGCGCCCGCCCCGGTGGGGAGCGGCTCGTCCGGGCAGCCGGACAGGATCCCGACCATCGCCCGCCGCTCGGCATCGGTCACCCACAGTCCGTAGGTCGCCTTCACGGCGACCTGCCGGGCGACGTACGCGCAGCGGAACGGCTTGTTCGCCGGCAGCCAGGTCGCGGTGTCGCCGTCGCCCTTCTGCATGTTGAGGGGTCCGTCGACCGCGAGCAGGTTGAGGGGGTCGTTCGCGAACGCCGTCCGGCGCGCGGTGTCCCAGCCCTGGGCGCCCTTCTGCCAGGCGTCCGAGAGGGCGACGACGTGGTCGATCTGGACCGCCGTGCTCGTCGAGTTGCCGCGGACGAACGCGATCGAGGACCCGCTGTACGGGTCCGCCAGCGTGCCCGAGAGCACGACGCAGTCCCGTGTCCCCGGCTTGAGGACCTCGCCCTCGAGGTCGCGCGCCAGGATGTCGTTGCGGGTGTCGCACCCGTTGCGGTCGACGTCGACCCAGCCGTTCCCGAAGAGGTCGCGGTCGTAGCCCGTCCGCGGAGCGCGACCCTTGACGGTCAGGGTGCCCGCCGCGGCGAGCGCGGTCGGCGAGGAGGCCGTGGTCCCCTCCGGAGCGGCGACGGCGTCCTCGGGCGATGGCGCCGCGTCCGCGAGCACCGCATCCCGGTCGACGGCGGGCGCCGTCGGGCTCGGTGCGGGCGTCGCGTGCGAGGGAGAGGGCGAGGGAGAGGGAGAGCGCGACGGCGTCGCGGAGGCTTCGGCCGTCGACCCGGCCGCGGGGACGACGTCGAGCGGCTCGGCGACGGCCGTCCCGACGACCACGAGGACGAGGCCGCCGGCGAGGATGCCGGCGGCCGCCCGCCGGGTCGTGCGGCCGACCCACGTCCGGCGGCTGACCACCGCCCACAGGCCGCAGACCATGACGTACAGGCCCGCCATGAGCAGTGCTCCGCCCAGCCCGGCCGGGAGGCCGAGCACCAGGGACAGCACGAGCCCGACGAGCCCGACGACGGCGCTGCGGGACACCGGGCGCCGCCTCGGACCGCCCGCTGTCAACCCCCGAAGGGTGCGCCTGTTCACGCCGGTCAGTATCGGCGGGCCTGGGGACACGACGCGCCGTCCGACGGCCGTTCGAGCGCGCGCCACCGGCGTTTTCACCCGTCGCCCGGCCCGCGCCGGCCCGCACCGGCCCCGCCGGCCGTCACGGGCGCCGTCACACGCCGGCGCACACGGACCCCCGCGAGCCCGACGGACGTCCGCACCACCCGGAGCGCGACGACGTCGGGACCGCCGCCGTCGGCCGGCTCCCCCACCGCAGGAGGAACGACGTATGACCACCACCACCCCACCCGACGTCGACGCCGACCGCGCGCTCGAGGCGCGGCACCGCGCGATGTGGGCGCTCGGCGACCACCCCGCCGTCGCCCGCGACGTCATCGCGCCGCTCGGACGGTGGCGCGGCCGATCGGGGCCCGCGAGTCGAGGGCGTCGGGGTCGACCTCCGCGACCGCCTCGGGGGCAGCCCGAAGATCGCGAGGATGCCGTTGGTCGGGGTGGTCGGGCAGGTGGTGGCCGGGCCGGTCGTGGCTGTCGTCGCGCGGACGGGGGGGACCTCGTCCGCGGGCGTCGGGTCGCCGGGTCGGGTTCGACGCGGGTCGCGGGGGCGGTCATCGGTGCTCCTCGGTGCTCCTCGGTGCTCAGGTCTGCGTGTCGGGTGGTGGGACCACCGTCGACGACCGGCGTGTGAGCGACCGTGAGATGCCTACCGCGGGACGCGCTTCTCGATCGTCCGGGCGGTCGCCGCCCAGATCGTCGAGCGCGGGTCGACGACCGCGAAGTGGTCCCCGGGCCCCTCCACGACGACGACGTCGTCCCCGGCCGCGCTCGCGGCGCGCGCGAAGGTGCGGCTCTGGCCGAGCCAGCTCGTCGTCGAGGGCGCAGACCACCGTGAGCGGGCACCCGACCGGCACGCGCGCGACCGGTGAGGCGGCGCGGTAGACGTCCGGGAAGGCGTCGGCGGTACCCCCGAGCGCCTGGGCGACGGCGCCGTCGCCGAGCCGTCGCCGGTCGGCGTCGACGAGGTCGAGGACGCCCGCGAGCGAGACGGTGAGCGCGGGCCGGACGCGGGCCGCCGGGTCGGCGGCGACGTCGGCCGCGAGACGGGTGACGAGCTGACCGCCGGCGGAGTGGCCGATCAGCACGACGCGGCTGAGGTCGAGCGGGGCTCGGGGGGCGGTGGTGCCCACCGGTGGGGTGAGGTCGGCGCGGCTGGCCGCGCCGCGCGGTGGGGCCAGGCTGGCCGGGCCGGTCGCGCCGTTCGGTGGGGCGGGGTCGGTGAGGTGGGCCAGGGCGGCGAGTGCCGCGGTGACGTCGGCCGTCGTGGCGTCCCAGGTGTGGTCGTCGGGGCGGCGGTACTCGACGTTCCAGGTCGCCCACCCGCGGTCGGCGAGGGCTGCGGCGAGCGGCTCCATGAGGTCGCTCTCCCACCGGGAGCGCCAGTAGCCGCCGTGCACGAGGACGGCCACCCGGTGGCCGTGGGTCCGGCGGCGGACGCCGGCAGGCGGAGGTCGGCGTGCTGGTCGGGGTCGGTCCCGTAGCGGTGCACGACGAGCGGCGGGCTGGGTGCGGTGGAGGACCCAGGTGTCCACGGCGAAGCGCAGGCCCTCGAGACCGCGCCCGCGCAGGTGGCGTCGGACGCGCGGGGACGGGTCCCGCGGGCGGTCGTCGAGGTCGACCCGCAGCACGGTCGCGCCGTCCGGGGCGACGTCGTCGTCGGGCGCGAGGTCGAGGTCGGTCGCGAGGCCGGGGAGGACGACGGGCTCCCGTCCGGCAGCGGTGGCCCAGGCCACGGTGTCCCGGACCTCGTCGGCCGACCCGGTGAGGACGAGCTCGCCGGTCAGCCCCCACGCCCGGAGCGCGCCGTCGAAGACCTGGAGCGCCGCCCCGGGGTCGGGGAGGGCGTCCGGCGCCGCGACGACCACGACGTGGCGCTCGGGCGCGACGAGGTCGTGGGCAATCACGGGACCGGACGCTCGGTGAGGACGTCCCGCAGCACGGCCAGGCCGTCGTACAGCTCGCGGAACGACGTGCTCAGCGGCGCCGGTCCGACCCGGATGCCGCCCGGGTCGCGGTAGTCCGGGATGACGCCGCGGTCCCACAGCAGGGCGGTCACCTCGTGGAAGTCGGCTCGCGCCGGAGCGTCACGTGGCCCCCGCGCACGGCGGCGTCGCGCGGCGAGGCGACGTCGACCCCGAGGTCGGCGAGGCCCCACGCGTCGACGAGCTCGAGGGCGAGCTCGGTCAGCCGCGACCGACTTCGCGCGGACCGCCGGCATCCCGACCCGGCCGATCACCTCGAGGCCGCACCGCAGCGGCACCATCGCGAGGATCGGCGGCGTCCCGCTGACCAGGGCCCGCGCCCCGGACGCCGGCGCGTACCCCGGTCCCATGAGCATCGGCTCGGCGTGACCCATCCAGCCCTGGACCGGCTGACGCAGCGTCGCCTGGTGCCGCGTCGCGAGGTACCCGAACGCGGGCGACCCGGGTCCGCCGCACAGGTACTTGTAGGTGCAGCCGACGGCGAGGTCGACGCCCCACGCGTCGAGCTCGAGCTCGACCGACCCGACCGAGTGGCTCAGGTCCCAGAGCACGAGGGCGCCGGCGTCGTGCACCGCGGCCGTGATCGCCGCGGCGTCGGCCATCCACCCCGAGCGGTAGGCGACGTGGCTGAAGGTCGCCAGGGCGGTCCGGGGGCCGACGGCGGCGCGCACCTGGTCGACGGTCACGCCGGACGCCGGGTCGGTGTCGATCCACCGGACCGTCAGGCCGCGCTCCGCGGCGATCCCCTCGACGACGTACCGGTCGGTCGGGAAGTTGTCGGTGTCGCAGACGACCTCGTCGCGCCCGGCCGGGGCCGCGTCCACCGCCGCCCGGACGAGCTTGTAGAACAGGACGGTCGTCGAGTCCGCGACGACGGTCTGGCCCGGGGCCGCCCCGAGTGCGACGCGGCCGATCTCGTCCCCGACCAGCTCCGGCCACGCGATCCAGCCGTCCGTCCAGCCGCGGATGAGCCGGCCGGCCCACGCGGTCGCCGACGAACTCGGCCATGCGGTCGGCCGTCGCGCGCAGGGGTCGGCCGAGCGAGTTGCCGTCGAGGTAGGAGACGACGTCCGGCGCGGCCTCGAGGAGGAACTCGTCGCGGACGGCTGCGAGCGGGTCGACGGCGTCGAGGGCGTCGGCATGGTCGGCGAGCCGGGTGTCGGGGGCGGTGGGCACGGGTCGGCCTCTCGGGGTGCGGCTGGCTGCTGCGCTGGTGGGGCTGGTGCTGGTGGAGCTGGTCGACTGGTGAGGGTGCTGGTCGGCGTGGACTTCTCGCCGACCGTAGACCGCAGCGGGGGTGCATCGTGCGGTGGCTTCCACGCCTGTCCGCAGATCCGCTCGGGCCCGGTGCGTGTCTCGGTGGCTCGCGGGCCCCGTCCTGGGCTGCTGCGTCGTGCGGCTGCTCGCGCGCTGTCCGCGGATCCGCTCCGGCCGGATGCGTCGTTCGGTGGCTCGCACGCCTGTCCAGACCGGAAGTCGGCGCGTGCGTCGTGCGGCGGCTCGCGCGCCTGTCCACAGATCCGCTCGAAGCCCGCTGCGTGTCAGAGGGCATCGGTAGGCTTCGAACAAAGGTTCGAACCGAGGAGGCGTCACCGATGACGATCACCGCGCCGCCGATGCCCGCCACCACCTCGGTCGCGCGGGTCGAGGCGGATGTGTCGGTGGTGTCCCCCGTGCAGCGCGCCGATTCGGGCTCGGTGACGGTGCCTCCGAAGACGCCGCAGTCGGCGGGGCACGGCATGGACGAGGCGTTGGCTGACATGGACGCGGCCGTGGCGTTGATGCTGCGGGTCTCTGCCGGGGTCGATGTCGATGCTGCGGTGTCGTGGCCGGCGGAGGGCCGGCAGAGGATGCTGCGGCTTCTCGACCGGGTGGTGGACGGTTTCACCACCCAGCGCGGGGCGGTCCTGGTGGCCGAGGGCCGGGCCGGCACGTGGCGCGGCGCCGGTGACCGGTCGTTGGAGGCGTGGCGGGTCCGCCACGGCGGCGCGAGTGCGCGGTCGGCGGCGGCGCAGGTCCGGCAGGCCGAGCAGCTCGCGGCGGCCCCGGAGGCGGCCGCGGCGGTCACCGGCGGGAGCATCGGGGTGGAGCACGCTGCGGCGATCGCGCGGGTCGCTGCGGGCGGGTCGCCGGCGCAGCAGGCGGCGTTGGCCGCGGGTGGCACGGAGGTGTTGCTGGGGTGGGCGCAGGAGCAGGACGCCGGCACGTTCACCACGACGGTGGCCCGGTGGGCCGCGGAGCAGGACCCGGACCGGCTGGAGGCCGACCACCAGGCCCAGCGCCGCGAGCGGTACCTGAGCCTGGCCACGACCCCGCGCGGGACGGTGCTGCGGGGCCTGTTGGACGTCATGGCCGGGCACCGGCTGACCCTGGCTCTGGAGGCGGTCACGGCGCGTCCGGCGGCGGACGACGACCGCAGCCCGGGGCAGCGGTCGGCCGACGCGCTGGACACGATGGCGCAGCGGATCCTGTCGTCGGCGGACACCAAGCCCGGCGCGCATGTCCCGCCGCACGTGTCGCTGATCCTGCCCGCCGCGACCTTCGCCGCCACCCGGGCGCACCGCGACCGCCGACGCGCCGCCGCCGCCGCAGCGGCCAGCGCACCGGCGGGCGCGGGCCCGGGGATGCCGGCTGACGGGATGTCGTCCGGTAGCGGGGACTCCGCCGCCGGCACGGCCGTCGTGCCGAGCTACCCGCCGGTGACGTGGGAGGACGGCACCCCGGTCCCGGTCAGCGAGGTCGCCCTGGTGCTGTGCGACTGCGCCGTCACCCGGGTCGGGGTGGACGCGTCCGGGATCCCGATGGACCTGGGCAGGACACAGCGGTTGTTCTCCGGGGAGCAGCGGCGGGCGATCATCGCCCGCGACCGGGAGTGCATCTGGCCCGGGTGCCGGATGAAGGCCCGCTGGTGCGAGATCCACCACCGCATCTGGTGGGAACGCGACAACGGCACCACCTGCGTCGACGACGGGGTCTTGATGTGCGGGTTCCACCACCACGAGACCCACCGCCAGGACCTGACCATCATCCGCATCCTCGGAATGCCCGACGGGCCACCCGGCCACAGACGACGACCACGCGCCGAGATCTCCCCGATCGCCTACCAGTTCCGCGACCCCGCTGGGCGACTCGTCGACGCATCCACGACCACTACGCCCCCGGGCGCCGCTGCAACGCCGGCGATCCCGGCGACGAACCCGACGCTGATCACGGCCGCATCCCCGCACCCGACCCCGACGCTGACCACGGCCCCCGCCCTGACAGCCTCAGAGACGCCCGACGAGCTCGACCTCGGCTGGACGACGGACCCCTTCACCGGGATGCGGGTGCCCGCGTTCCTCCTGGACCGATGAGCCGCGCGATGTGGCCGGGCGGAGAGTTGCCCGGGTCGATCACCCCGCCGATCCCGACCGCCCTTCGCAGAAGGCACGCCGTCCACAGCAGGGGCGGCGTGGGCGGCGTGCCAGCCCGCCCTCCGCTCCTCAGACGAGGCTCCGTCCACCACACCCGGCGGGCGGAGCCTCACCCTGCCCATTGACAGAACCCGCCTCCATAGCGGCCGAAGCGGGCCTCGCCCTCAGCCCGCACCGACAACTGCTCAGCCGACGCGGGCCTCTGCGGCCTCGACGAGCGCGTGGAGGTCGGCGGCGGCGAACGAGCGCGGCGAGCGCCCGTCGCGACGCAGGGCGTGAGCGGCCTGCTGGACCGCGTCGTTGACCGGCGTCGGGATGCCGTGCAGGCGGCCCAGCAGCCCGATCTCGCCGTTGAGGTAGTCGACCTCGATGCTGCCGGTGCCGCGGGCGAGGCTCTGCCAGGTCGAGCTGCCACCGCGCGAGCCCGACGAGGACGGCCGCACCTCGACCGTGTCACCCCGAACGGCGCGCTCCTCCTCCGGGGTCGAGTACGGGATGCCCGCGGCGTCCAGCACCGCGCGTCCCTCGGTGCCGAGGCGATCCGCCAGCTCGCGCGTCCCGGGACCGCCGCCGCACGCGGCGTCGAGACCGTTGCGGAGATTGCTGAGGAGCTTGCCGTACTTCCAGCGCATGACGTCGGCGTCCTCGACCGCCACGAAGCGGCTCCTCGCGAGCGCCTCGACGACCCCGGCCGAGACGTCGTCGAGGTCACCGCCGAGCCGGCCGACGGTCAGCATGCCCGAGTACGGCCCACCCTCGGCATGGATCGTCCCGGGCTCGAGGTAGGTCGCGGGCAGCCACACGCAGACCGGGTAGACCCGGCGGAAGACCCGCAGCGCGGCGACCTCGCTCGAGACGCCGTTCTGGGCGACGACGAACGGCAGCCGCGCCGCGGCCGGCTCCCCCGCAGGACCCACCGGGACGTGGCCCCAGGTGTCCAGGACGGCCTGCGTGTCCTGCGACTTCACCGCCGAGACCGAGCACGTCGTCGTCGGTGAGGTCGAGCTCGTCCGGACCCGACACCGCAGGCACCGGCAGGGTCGCCACGCCGTCCGACGTGTGCAGCACGAGCCCGCGGTCGCGGATCGCCGCGAGGTGGTCGCCGCGCGCGACGAGGACGACCTCGTGGCCGGCCTCGAACAGCCGTCCGCCGATGGTCCCGCCGACGGCGCCGGCTCCGATGAGGATGAATCGCATCCGGGCATCCTCGCCCACGCCACCGGTCGGTGCCGCACGCGGGTAGCGCCCTGCTCGTCGCGCACCCCGCTGCCGGTGCGGCCCCCCACCACCCCCGAGTCAGTCGAACAAGTGCTCACGTGGCGGGGCCGGGCGCGGCCGGGGTGCACCCCGGCCCTGCCATGCACGTCCCGGACGGATTCCTCGGCACCGCGACCTCGCTCGCGACCGGCGGCGGGGCCGTCGCGGCGGTCGGCCTGGCGCTCGAGCGCTCCTCGCGCGACCTCGACGACCGCACCGTGCCACTGGGCGGCCTGACCAGCGCCTTCATCTTCGCTGCGCAGATGATCACCATCCCGGTGGGCCTCGGGACGAGCGGGCACCTCATGGGTGGGGCGTCCGGGCGCGCCGGACCGGCCGGACCGTCGTCTACGAGCTGGTCGACGAGACGGTGCCCGCGATGCTGCACCACATCGGGGCCGGCCACGCCCCGGGACCGGGTCAGAGAGCGCGCTCGCGCAGCCGGGGCAGCACCAGCTCCTCGTACTGGCGGATGAACCGGGCCTGGTCCGGACCCGGCGCGTGGAACACCAGGTGCCGGAAGCCCATCTCGACGTACTCCCAGATGCGCTCGACGTGCTCCTCGGGATCGTCGGAGACGATCCACCGCGAGGCGGTGCGCTCGGTCGGCAGCGCGTCGGCCAGCCGCTCCATCTCCACCGGGTCCTCGACGCCCGTCTTCTCCTCGCTGGACAGCGCCAGCGCCCCCCAGTACCGGGTGTCCTCCAGGGCCCGCTCGCGGTCGGGGTCGAAGGAGACCTTGACCTCGATCATGAGGTCGAGGTCGTCCAGGGTGCGGTCGCTCTTCGCGGCGCCCTCCGCCAGCGCCGGCAGCAAGGTCTCGGTGTACAGCTCGCGCCCCTTGCCCGACGTGCAGATGAAGCCGTCGCCCACCCGGCCGGCCAGACGCGTGGCGGCGGGCCCGGAGGCCGCCGACGTAGATCGGGACCGGCACGTCCGGGCGGTCGTAGATCGTCGCGTTCTCGGTCCGGTAGTGCGCCCCCTGGAACGAGACCCGCTCCCCGGCCCACAGCGCCTGGATGAGCGTGATGGCCTCCTTGAAGCGGGCGAACCGCTCCTTGCCGTCCGGCCACTCGATGCCCAGCGGCGCCTCGTTCATCGCCTCGCCCGAGCCGATGCCCAGGATGACCCGCCCGGGCGCGAGGCAGCCCAGGGTCGCGAACGCGTGCGCGACGACGCCCGGGTGGTACCGGAACGTCGGCGTCAGCACGCTCGTGCCCACGAGCACCCGCTCGGTGCTCGCGACCAGCGCCCCGAGCCAGGGCAGCGCCGCCGGGGCGTGCCCGCCGGTGTGCCGCCAGGGCTGGAGGTGGTCGCTGACGAACACCGAGTCGAACCCGGCCCGCTCGGCCAGCACCGAGAAGTCGATCAGCTCCCGCGGGGCGAACTGCTCCGCCGACGCCTTGTACCCGAATCGCAGCATGGTGTGGCTCCTCGACGGGCGCCCCGCACGGGGCGCCAAGTGGAACAAGTCGGACCGCGTGCACTCTGCCAGTCGGTGGACCGGCCCACCCGGCCGACGCGGCGTAAGGTGCTCGGGTCAGCGTGTGGAGCCTGGTCCTTGGCCCCTCTCTCCGTCGTGAGAGGCGCGTCCTTGTCGGAACCACCCCTGCGCTCGCCTGCCTTCGCACGCGCGTGCTCATCCCCCACGCGCCGCTGGAGCCCGATCGGTGATTACCTCAGCCCTCCACGTGGTCGAGGACGGCCACGTGCCCGACCTCGACCAGACCACCGCCCTGCTCGACGCCCGTGGGCCGGACCTCGACCGCCTGCTGACCGTCGCCTCCCGCCTGCGGGACGCCGGCCGGGCCGCGGCCGGGCAGCCGGGGGTCATCACGTACTCGAAGAAGGTCTTCATCCCGGTCACGACCCTGTGCCGCGACCGGTGCCACTACTGCATCTTCGTCGACACCCCGGGCAAGCTCGCTCGCAAGGGCAAGGCCGCCTACCTCACCCCCACCCAGATCCTCGACGTCGCCCGCGAGGGTGCGGCGGCCGGCTGCAAGGAGGCGCTGTTCACCCTCGGCGACCGCCCCGAGGACCGCTGGCCGATCGCCCGCGAGTGGCTCACCGAGCACGGTTACGCCTCGACGCTCGACTACGTGCGGGCCATGGCCCGGCTCGTGCTCGAGGAGACCGGGCTGCTGCCGCACCTCAACCCGGGCGTCATGACCTGGGCGGAGCTCCAGCGACTGCGCCCCGTCGCGCCGTCGATGGGCATGATGCTGGAGACGACGTCCCGCTCCCTGTGGGCCGAGCCGGGCGGCGCCCACCACGGCTCGCCCGACAAGGACCCCGCGCTGCGCCTGCAGGTGATCGACGACGCCGGCCGCAGCCGCATCCCGTTCACCACGGGACTGCTCCTCGGCATCGGCGAGACGATGCGCGACCGCGCCGAGTCGCTGCACGCGATCCGCGACGCCCACGCCCGCTGGGGGCACGTGCAGGAGACGATCGTCCAGAACTTCCGCACCAAGCAGGGCACGGCCATGCAGAACGAGCCCGACCTGGCCACCCAGCAGTACGTCGCCGCGGTCGCCGTCGCGCGCCTGGTCATGGGGGCAGACGCCCACATCCAGGCGCCGCCGAACCTCACCGACGGGGATGAGCTGCACCTGCTCCTCCGCGCGGGCATCGACGACTGGGGTGGGGTCAGCCCGCTGACGCCCGACCACGTCAACCCCGAGCGGCCCTGGCCCCACCTGGACGACCTCGCCGACCTCACCGCGCGGTCCGGCTTCACGCTCCAGGAGCGGCTCACCGCGCAGCCGGAGTACGTCCGCGCGGGTGCGGAGTGGATCGACGAGCACCTCCTGCCGCACGTGACGGACCTCGCGGCGCCGTCCGGCCTGGCGCGCGCCGAGCGGCACCCGACGGGCCGCCCGTGGGCGCTGCGACGGTCGGCTCCCGGGGCCCTGACCGCGCCGCTCGGGGACGTGCTGCGCCGGGCCGAGCGCTCGCCCGACGCCCTCACCGACGCCGACTGGGTCGCGCTCCTCGCGGCCGACGGCGACGCGCTGGACGCCCTCACCGACCTCGCGGACGCGGTGCGGGCCGACGCCGCCCCGGGGCTGAGCTTCGTGGTCAACCGCAACCTGGACGGCGCCCTGCTCGTCGCCCACCGAGAGCCCGGCCGACCCGGCCTCACCCTCGCCGACGTCGCCGACCTGGCCGACGAGGCGTGGCGGCGGGGCGCGACGGAGGTCTGCGTGCAGGGGGCGCCGTCGTCCGCGATGCCGGCCACCGCGCTGCTCGACCTCGTCGGCGCCGTCAAGGACCGCCGGCCCGGGCTGCACCTGCACGCCTTCCGCCCGGCGGAGATCGCCGACGGCGCCGCCCGGCTCGGCATCTCCCCGCGCGAGCTGCTCGAGGCGCTGCGCGACCGCGGGCTGGACACCGTGCCCGGGACGGCCGCCCGCGTCCTGGACGACGGCGTCCGTGCCGTCCTGTCCGGCGGCACCGACATGCCCGCCCGGACGTGGGTCGACCTCATCACCACCGCCCACCGCGTCGGCCTGCGGTCGACGTCGACGCTCGTCTACGGGCACGTCGAGACCGCCGCCCAGGTCGTCGCGCACCTGCGGACGCTGGCCCGGATCCAGGACGACACCGGCGGCTTCACCGAGCTCATCGCCATGCCGTTCGTCCCGGCGGATTCGCCGGTCGGGCTTCCGCTCGGCGCCCGGCCGGGCCCGAGCCTGCGCGAGACCCGCGCCGTGCACGCCGTGGCCCGCCTGCTGCTGGCCGGCCGGATCGACCACGTGCAGGCGGCCTGGCCCAAGCTCGGCTGGGGCGGCGCCCGGCGCGTCCTGCTCGGCGGCGCCGACGACCTCGGCGGGCTGCTGCTCGGCGGCGGCCTGCGGCCCGAGGCGGGGGCCGAGGCCGGACGCTCGCTCGACCCGGCCGACGTCGTCGACCTCGCGCGCGAGCTCGGACGGGACCTGTGGCAGCGCACCACGACCTACGGGGCCGTCGACCCCGGTCGGTCGCTGATGCTCGACGACGCCGGGTTCGCCGTGGGCGCCCGCCCGTGACCACGGTGACGAGCACGGTGCAGCCGACCCGGTCCTCGAGCCCCGGGCAGGGGGTCGAGGGCCTCGACGTCGACGTCGTCGTGCTCGGCGGGGGCTTCGCCGGGCTCGGGATGGGGCTCCGGCTTGCCGAGGGCGGCCGGTCGTTCCTCGTCCTGGAGCGCGCGGCCGACGTCGGCGGTACGTGGCGGGACAACCGCTACCCGGGCGTCGCCTGCGACATCCCCGCGCACCTGTACTCGTTCTCCTTCCGGCCCAAGCCGGACTGGTCGCGCGTCTACGCCCCCGGCGCCGAGATCCACGAGTACCTGCGGGCCTGCGCCCGGGAGCCCGGCCTCGCCGAGCACCTGCGGCTCGACACCGAGGTGCTCGAGGCCCGGTGGGAGGCCGACCGCGCGCGCTGGCGCATCCGGACGACGCGCGGCACGTGCACCGCCAACGCGCTCGTGGTCGCCGCCGGCCGGCTGTCCGAGCCGCGCCTGCCGGACGTGCCCCTCACCGGTCCGCTCCCCCAGGTGTTCCACTCCGCCCGCTGGCCGGACGACCTGGACGTCACGGGGCTGACGGTCGGCGTCGTCGGGACCGGGGCGTCCGCGATCCAGCTCGTCCCGCAGCTCGCGCGGGCCGCGGCGCACACCGTCGTCTTCCAGCGCAGCGCGCCGTGGGTCGTCCCGCGGGAGGACCGCGCGTACACCGACGCCGAGCAGCGGGCGTTCACCGGCACCGCGGGCGAGGAGCTGCGCTCGGCGATCTTCGCGCAGGCCGAGGGGGGCTTCGCCGCCCGTGCCGGCGACCCGGACGCGCTGGACGCGCTGCGCCGCCGGGCACTGGACCACCTGCACGGCCAGGTCGCGGACGCCGCGCTCCGCGAGCGGCTCCTGCCGGACTACGAGATCGGCTGCAAGCGCGTGCTGCTCTCGGACGACTACTACCCCGCCGTCGCGTCCGACGCCGTGACGCTCGAGCCGTCGGCGCTCGCGTGCGTGGACGGGCGGCGCGCGCTGGCCCGGTCCGGTCGGTCCTACGGGCTCGACGTCCTCGTCCTGGCGACCGGCTTCTACTCGACCCGGCCGCCGTTCGCGCGCCGGATCCTCGGGCACGGCGGCCGGTCGCTGGCCGACCACTGGCACAGCGGCATGACGTCGCACGCGTCCACCGTCGTGCACGGGTACCCGAACCTCTTCGTGATCAACGGCCCGAACGCGAGCCTCGGCCACAACTCGGCCGTGCACATGATCGAGACCCAGATCGGCTACGTGCTCGGCGCCCTCGACCACCTCGGCGACGGCCGGTCGCTCGAGGTCCGGGCCGAGGCAGAGGTGGAGTACACCCGCGGGGTCGACGACGCGGCGCGCTCGACGGTGTGGCTCACCGGCGGGTGCTCGAGCTGGTACCGGGACGAGGCCACCGGCCGCCTGACCCTGCTCTGGCCGGGGACGGCGACGTCGTTCCGGGACCGCAACGGCGTCTTCGATCTCGCGCCGTTCCTCGTCCGCGAGCGGGTCTGACAGCACGGGGCAGAAGAACGCGGACATGCGTCGGGCCGGACCCGAGCGCCCCGCTGGGGGCGCCCGGGCCCGGCCCGTCCGTGCGATCTAGAGAACCTGCGTGACCGCCGGCACCATGTCGCGGATGGTGCGGCCCTGGGCCGTGACGCCGAGGGCGGTCATCGACCACCCGGCGCCGTCCCGGGTCACCTTGGCCATGATCTGCGCGGTGTGGTTGCCCGAGCCGGTGAGCTCGTACCGGGCGACCTCCTGCTCGTTGGTCGAGTCGACGAGCCGGCAGAAGGCGTTCTCGATCTGGCTGAACGTCTCGCCGGTGTAGCTGCTGACGACGAAGACGAGGCTCGTCACCGTCGGGGCGACGGCCCCGAGGTCGACGATGATCGACTCGTCGTCGCCCTCGCCGGCGCCGGACCGGTTGTCCCCGAGGTGCACCAGGGCGCCGTCGGCGCTGCGCAGCTGCTGGAACCACACCTGGTCCACGAGCTTCCTGGAGGCGTCGAACAGCAGGCAGGACGCGTCGAGGTCGATCGCCTGCTCCTTCTGCCGCCCGAACAGCGAGCGGACCGTGCGCGCGTCCCAGCCGAGTCCCATCCGGACGTTGCGGAGCGTCCCGCCGTCGGACTTCTTGAGCGAGACCGACTGCCCCTTGCTGAGGTTCACTGCCATGTCGTGCCCTTCACTAGGCGACCGGCGAGGCGGTCTGGTCGGACGAGGCGGACTCCGCGGACAGCGCTCGGTTCCGCCGCACGGACGAGAAGTACGCGGCACCGATGAAGGCGACCCCGACCAGGCCGGTGACGATCTCGTCGACGTGGTAGCCGATGCTCACGAGCAGGATCACGGCCAGCGCGCCGATGGCCCAGTGGGCCCCGTGCTCGAGGTAGACGTACTCGGCCGAGCGTGCCCTTGCGGACGAGGTAGACCGTGATCGAGCGCACGAACATCGCGCCGATGAAGCCCAGGCCGAGCGCGATGATGATCGGGTCGGCGGTGATGGCGAAGGCGCCGATGACGCCGTCGAAGGAGAACGACGCGTCGAGGACCTCGAGGTAGAGGAACAGGAAGAACCCGGCCTTGCCGGTCGCCTTCGCCACCTCGCTCGGGCCGCCGCCACGCATCGCCCGCTGGATCTGGTCGGCGTCGCCGTGGATGCCGGGGCTCATGCGCGGGACCGATCCGACGGAGGGGCGGGCGTCGTCGTCGTCGTGGGGCGCGATGCTGCTGGACTCGAACAGCGTCCCGAGGCCGTTGACCGCGATGTAGGTGATCATGCCCGAGGACGCCGGACGACCATGACGATGCTCGGGTCCTCCGCGAGCAGCTCCGCCGCGAGGACGAGCGAGACGCCGCCGACGACGACCGACAGCTGGTCGAGCTTGCCGATCCGCGCCAGGGGCCGCTCGAGCCAGGTGAGCCACTTGATGTCGCGGTCCTCGAAGATGAAGTCGAGGAACAGCATGAGCAGGAACATGCCGCCGAACGCGGCGATCTGCGGGTGGGCCTCGTTGAGCACGTAGCCGTAGGAGCCCGGCGTCCTCCGGGTCGCCCTTCTCCAGCGCCAGGCTGATCGCCTCGACCGGGCCGAGGTCCGCGGTGATCGCCGACGATGAGCAGCGGGAAGACCAGCCGCATGCCGAAGACGGCGATGACGATGCCGATGGTGAGGAAGATCTTCTGCCAGAACTCACTCATCCGCTCGAGGATCTTGGCGTTCACGACGGCGTTGTCGAAGGACAGCGAGACCTCGAGGATGCCGAGGATCAGGCACAGCGCGAACGCCGTCCAGCCCCCGTAGAGGAAGGCGACGATCAGGGAGACGATCGTCACCCCGATGGACCAGCCGAAGATGCGGAAGTTCACGAGCTCTCGATCTGTCGAGGTCCGGTCGCATGGGTGGACCGGACCGGTGTGGTCGCCGGCGGACGTGCGCCGGCGGGTCGGATCAGGCGTCAGTCGACGCGCACCCCGAAGTCACGGGCGATCCCGGCCAGGCCGGTGTCGTACCCCTGGCCGACGGCGCGGAACTTCCACTCGCCGCCGTACCGGTACAGCTCGCCGAAGACCATGGCCGTCTCGGTCGAGGCGTCCTCGCTGAGGTCGTAGCGCGCCAGCTCGCGGCCGTCCGCCTGGTCGACGACCCGGATGAACGCGTTGCGCACCTGGCCGAAGCTCTGGCGGCGCAGGTCGGCCTCGTAGATCGAGACCGGGAAGACGATCCGCTGCGACCTCGGGCGGGACGGCGACGAGGTCGACCGTGAGGGCCTCGTCGTCGCCGTCGCCCTCGCCGGTGAGGTTGTCACCGGTGTGCTCGACCGAGCCGTCGGGGCTGCGTGAGGTTGTTGAAGAAGACGAAGTGCGCGTCGGACAGCACCCGGCCGGTCGCGTCGACCATCAGCGCGCTGGCGTCGAGGTCGAACGCGTGCGCCGCTGGTGGTGCGCACGTCCCAGCCGAGACCGACGAGCACGGCGGTCAGGCCCGGCGCCTGCTTGGTGAGCGAGACGTTGCCGCCCTTGGTCAGGCTGACGCCCACGGAGATCCTCCTCTCCGTGCGCGGCGTCATGGCCGCGGTGCGGCCGTCAGCCGACGTTGACACCGAAGTCGCGGGCGATGCCCGCGAGACCGGAGGCGTAGCCCTGGCCGACGGCGCGGAACTTCCACTCCGCGCCGTTGCGGTACAGCTCGCCGAAGACCATGGCGGTCTCCGTCGAGGCGTCCTCGCTCAGGTCGTAGCGGGCCAGCTCGCTGCCGTCCGCCTTGTTCACGACGCGGATGAACGCGTTGCGCACCTGGCCGAAGCTCTGGCCGCGCGGTGTCGGCGTCGTAGATGGAGACCGGGAAGACGATCCTTGTCGACCTCGCCGGGCACGCGAGACGAGGTCGACCTGCACCTGCTCGTCGTCGCCCTCCCCCTCGCCGGTGAGGTTGTCGCCGAGGTGCTCGACCGAGCCGTCCGGGCTGCTCAGGTTGTTGAAGAAGACGAAGTGGCCGTCGGACGACCACCGTGCCGTTCGCGGCGACCATGATCGCGGAGGCGTCGAGGTCGAAGTCGGAGCCCGTCGTCGTCCGCACGTCCCAGCCCAGGCCGACGACGACGGCGGTGAGTCCCGGGGCGGCCTTGGTGAGGCTGACGTTGCCGCCCTTGCTGAGGCTGACTCCCACTGCTCCTCCTGCTGCGTTGGACGGACGCTGCTGCCCGTCGCGATGTCGGTGCATGTCGGTGCGCGGTCGTGTCGGTGCGTGTCGGTGCGTGTCGATACGCATCGACCCGGGCCGCCGTGCGGCGACCGTCGTCATCGTAACGGCGCAGGTACGGACCGGGTTCCCCGGACCGGGGAACTAGAGTCGACGACGGCGGCGCGCCCGCCCGGGGCACCCGCGCACGCACGGCAAGGAAGGTCAGACATGTCCGAGCTCGACCTGGGGTCCGGTGCCGCGGCACCGGTCCCGACGGCCGCACCCGCCGCGCCGGGAGCCCTCGTCCTCACGCCGCCGGCGCCGGTCGTCGTCGTCCAGGACGAGCAGGCCGTCGGCGGCCGTCCCGCTGGACGACCGGCAAGCAGGCGGAGCTGCGCCACGAAGGCGTCGGCGTTCGTCGCAGGAGCTCGCCGTCCTGGACTCGAAGTCACCCGCCGTTCACCCAGAAGGTCGCGTCGATCACCTCGATGGGCGACAGGACATGCGCGCCGCCGCCGCCGTCTCCAACCGGATGCTCGACCGTCCCGCGGCCGCGCTGAGCGGCAAGGGCGAGCGCGGCGACGCGCAGACCCGGGTCGCGACGACGCTCGCCGACCTGCGGACCACCGTCACCGAGCTCGACCCGAACCGCGCCGACCTCACCGGGCGTGAAGAAGGTGCTCAAGTGGCTGCCGGGCGGCGACAAGATCGACAGCTACTTCGCGAAGTACGAGTCGGCGCAGACCCAGCTCGACGCGATCATCAAGGCGCTGGCCTCCGGCCAGGACGAGCTGCGCAAGGACAACGCGGCCATCGAGACCGAGAAGGCCAACATGTGGGCGACGATGGGCAAGCTCGCGGAGTACAACGAGCTCGCCGCGCGCCCTGGACGAGGCCGTCGAGGAGAAGATCGCCGAGCTCGAGGCGGCCGGCCGGCACCGAGGACGCCGACGCCGCTCCGCGCCGACGCGCTCTTCCCGATCCGCCAGCGCCGGCAGGACATCATGACCCAGATGGCCGTCAGCGTGCAGGGCTACATGGCGCTGGACCTGGTCCGCAGGAACAACCTCGAGCTGATCAGGGGCGTCGACCGGGCGCAGACCACCACCATCGCCGCGCTGCGCACCGCGGTCATCGTGTCGCAGGCGCTGTCCCGGCAGAAGCTGGTGCTCGACCAGATCACCGCGCTGAACACCGTGACGTCCGACCTCATCGAGTCGACGTCCGAGCAGCTGCGGATGCAGGGCGCGCAGATCAACCAGCAGGCGGCATCGGCCACGGTCGACGTCGAGAAGCTGCAGGCCGCGTTCGACAACGTGTTCGCCACGATGGACGCCCTCGACACCTTCCGGGCGCCAGGCCGTGCGACTCATGGCGCAGACGGTGAACGCGCTCGAGGGGCAGATCGAGCGCGCCCGGCCGTACCTCGAGCGCACGCGCCAGGGCGAGACCGCCGGCGAGATCACCGGGTGACCGCACGAGCATGAGCTGGCTGCGACGGCTGACCGGACGGGACGAGCCGGCCGAGGACACGACGACGCCCGGCGCCGGCGACGGGCGGCACGCGCCGGACGGCTCGACCCGGCGACAGCCCCGAGGCGCTGCGCGCGGGCATCGCCGACGTCGTCCGGTTCGTCAACGCCAACGCCGGGCGGCTGCCGACGGCGGCCGTGGTCAACGCCCGCCGGGTGACCGACGTGCTGACCGAGATCGTCGACACGTCCCGGATCCGGCCGCTGGACGTCTACGCGGTGATCGCGGTGCGCGGGACGCTCACGGACTACCTGCCGACGACGCTGCGCGGCTACCTCGCCGTCGAACCCGGGCTGCGCGAGACCCCCGGGCCGCCTCGGGGCACACGCCGACGCAGTCGTTGCTGGAGCAGCTCGACGTCCTGCACGCCTCGTCGACCGCGACCCTCGCGGCCGCCCGCGACCAGGACGTCGACGCGCTCATGACCCAGGGCAGCTTCCTGCGCACCAAGTTCTCCCGTTCCGACCTCGACCTGTGACGGACTGATGGCACGCCCCATGACGCGCGGCGCGAACGTGGCGCTCACCCGCGAGATCCCCTGCCTGACCGGCGTCGTGCTGGGCGTGACGCTCAGCGTCGGAACGAGCCGGTGCTCAACGACAACCTCGTCGTGGCGACCCTGCTGTGCGACACCCGGAGCCAGGTGCTGTCCGGCGAGCACTTCGTGTTCTTCAACCAGCTGACGGAGCCCGACCTGTCGGTGGCTCAGCTCCGCCGGGCGCTCGGGTCGGACACCGAGCAGGTCGAGGTCGACCTGCCGGCGGTGCCCGCCCGAGGTGCAGCGGATCGTCGTCGTCGCCTACATCAACGAGGGGCTCGGCCTGCGGCGCACCCTCGGCCAGCTGCGCGAGGCGCACGTGCGGGTGCTCGACCTCGGCGACGACCGGGAGCTGGTGCGGTCGGAGAACCTCGCGCACGCCCTGACCGACGAGACCGGGCTCGTCCTGGGCGAGCTCTACCGCCACGGCGCCGACTGGAAGTTCAAGGTCATCGGGCAGGGGTACACCGACGGGATCGCCGGCATCGCGGCCGACCACGGGGTCCCGCTGTGACGACTCCCCGCCACACGACCGCCCGACCCCGCGACGACCTGCCCTGGCTGCGGCGCCGCACCCTGCGCACGTCGGTGCCCTCTCCGCCGACGACGACGCCGCGGGCGAGCGGGCCCGCGGTGGCCTCCGGGGCACGGCCGGCGTCGCCTCCCCCGGTGTCCACGCCGACGACGGCACCGGCAGCATCGTCCTCGTCCTCGCTGGACCTCTCGGCGCCCGCGTCGCCGCCCGCTGCGGCCCGGCCCGCCGCCGCTCCGCCGCCCGGCGCACCCGGCTCGACGTCGCTCGACCTCTCCGGCCCCGCGACCGGTCCGGCGCGGCCGGCCCCGGCTGCCGCCGCTCCGCCCGCGACCGGGTGTCCTGGACCTGTCCGGCCCCCTGGCCGCTCGGCCGGCCCGGCGCCGCCCGCGACCGGGTCGACGTTCGACCTCACCCGGCACACGCGCGGCACGGTGCGGCCTCCCCGGCGGCACCCGCGCCGGCCTCGACGTCCCTCGACCTGTCCGCGCCCGCGCCCCGGCCCGGGACGGCGCCGCGTCGTCGTCGTCCCGAGCCGCAGGCCACCCGGCTCCCACGGCCCGCCCGCGTCCGGCGCGACCCTCGGCCGCGAACGGCGACCCGGTGCTCGGGTACACCCCGCGCCGGGTGAGCCGGGACCGGCCCACGAGCCTGACCCGGTCGGACCCGACCGTCGCCCTCACGCGGCTGCAGTCCGGCGTCGGCGCGCTGACGATCCGGGCGGTGGTCCCGGCGGCGGTCGGCGACCTGCGGCTCGCGGTCGCCTACACGCTGCACTCGGGCGAGTCGTCCCTGCTCTCGGCCGCCCGCGGGCTCCCCGTGGCCCCCCGCGGATCGAGACGGCCGGTGGTCAGTGGCTCCTGGGAGGGTCAGGAGACCCTGCGCGTCGACCTGCGCCAGGTGACCGCGATCGACCGGCTCGTGGTCGTCGCGTTCTCGCAGAGCGGCGCGCCGCTGGCGTGGGGCGGCGCCCTGGTCGTCGAGACGTTCGGCGGCGCGCGCATCGACGCGGCGCTCGACCACCCGCCCACCGCCGGCGTGCTGGTCGCGCTCTCGGTGTCCGCGGTGGCCGGCGAGCTCGTGCTGCGCGCGGAGGACGAGCTGCTCCCCGGCGGGACGCTGCGCGACGCCGCGCTGGCGTACGGCTTCGACCGCATCACGTGGGTCGACCCGTGGAGCCCGCTGGCCTGACGGACGCCGCACGGACCGGTCACCCGGGTCCGTTAGGGTCGGGCCGGACCGCCGACGGATGGAGTGACCCGTGCCGATCGACTACACCAAGCGCCCCGCATCCCCGCAGCCGGGACCCGCCGCCCCGCCCCCGCCTGCGCCGGTGACCACCCCGCCGCCCGCGCCGGTCACCCTGTCCAAGGTGACGCTGACGAAGGCGGCCCCGTCCGTCTCGCTCACCAAGCGGGGCTCCGCGACCGGGACGCTGCGGGTCAACCTCGACTGGAACGCCCGCCCGGCCGGACCACCGGCCCGCACCGGCTTCTTCGGAAGGTCCTCGGCGTCCGGCTCCGGCGCGGTGGACCTCGACCTCGCGCTGCCTGTACGAGTACGCGGACGGCACCAAGGGCGCCATCCAGGCGCTCGGCAACGCGTTCCGCGACCAGCACACCTTCGGGCCGGACCCGATCTGCTGGCTCGACGGCGACGACCGCAGCGGCGCGAAGTCGGGCGGGGAGAACCTCTTCGTCGACCTGCGCGCACGTCGCGGCGATCCGCCGCATCCTCGTCTACGCCTTCATCTACGAGGGCGTCCCGAACTGGGCGGCGGCCGACGCCGTCGTGACCCTCCACCCGGCGTCCGGCGCCGAGGTCGAGGTCCGGCTCGACGAGCACGACCCGCGCTCCCCGCTCTGCGCCATCGCCATGCTCGAGAACGTCGGCGGCGACCTCGTCGTGAAGCGCGAGGTCCGCTACATCCAGGGCTCCCAGCGGGAGCTCGACCAGGCGTACGGCTGGGGCATGCGCTGGGGCGTCGGCCGGAAGTAGGCCCGGGGCCGCCGACGTCGTCGGCCCGTCGTCGCACGCCGATCAGCTCACGCCAGGCCGCTCCACGACGGGGGACCTCCATGCGCCACTTCGCCCACCTGCCCGACGACGCCTGCGCGCGGCTCTTCGCGCACCGGCCCGCGTCCTTCCACCGTGGCTCCGAGCCGGCCGTCCTCGCCGCGGCCCTCGGCGCGACGCTCTACATGCCCGCGACCCGGCCACGGCTCGCCGAGGACCTCCGGCGCCGGGCGTCGGCCGGGGTGCTGAGCGCCGTCGTCTGCCTCGAGGACGCCATCGCGGACGCCGACCTCGCCTCCGCCGAGGTCAACCTCGTCGACCAGCTCACCCGGCTCGCCCGGTCCGGCGCGGGGGCCCGCGCGGCCGACGGCGCGGCCGGCTCCGACGACACGGCCGACCCGGCTGGTACCGAGCGCGACGCCGACGACGGTCCGCTGGTGTTCGTGCGCGTCCGGCACCCCGACCAGGTCCCGGCGATCGTCGCCGGGCTCGGGGACGACGTCGGCGTCCTCAGCGGGTTCGTCCTGCCCAAGTTCACCGAGGGCACCGGGGCCGCGTACCTGGACGCGCTCGCCGAGGCCTCCGCGGCCACCGGGCGACGCCTGCTGGCGATGCCCGTGATCGAGTCGCCGGAGATCATCCATCGGGAGACCCGCGCGGACGCGCTGCTCGGCGTCCAGCGGCTGCTCGAGAAGTACCGCGACAACGTGCTCGCCGTCCGGATCGGTGCGACGGACCTCTCCGCCGCCTACGGCATCCGCCGGGACCGCGACCTCACCGATCTACGACGTCCGGGTCGTCGCCGACGTCATCTCCGACGTGGTCAACGTCCTCGGCCGGGCGGACGGGACCGGCTACGTCGTCACCGGACCGGTGTGGGAGTACTTCGGCAACCACGAGCGGCTGTTCAAGCCGCAGCTGCGGGAGGCCCCGTTCGAGGCGAACGACGCCGACGACCTGCGCGCCGCGCTGCTGCGCCGCGACCTCGACGGCCTCATCCGCGAGGTCGTGCTCGACAAGGCCAACGGGCTGACCGGCAAGACGGTCATCCACCCGAGCCACGTCGCCGTCGTGCACGCGCTGTCCGTCGTGACGCACGAGGAGCTCGCGGACGCCCGCGACATCACTCGGCGTCGGGGCGACCGGCGGGGCCGGCGCGTCGACCTACCGGCAACAAGATGAACGAGGCCAAGCCGCACCAGCGCGTGGGCGGAGCGCATCCTGCAGCGGCGCCGACGTGTTCGGCGTCGCCGCCGAGGACGTCGGCTTCGTCGACCTGCTCGCCGCGAGCACGGTCGCGTGAGCGCCGTGGGACGGGCGCCGCGCACGAGGGGTCGGCGGCCGCCAGCGCCGTGGCGGCGCCGATCGCGCAAGCCCTGGGGACCACGACGGCGACGACATGGTCGGGGCGGTGGGTGGCCGACCGGCTGGGCGTCGAGGTCCGGACGACCCACGCCCCGCTCGGGCTCGACCTGACCGACCTCGTCGGGCTCGCCGTGCGCCGCAACCCGCGCCGCGCGCACCTGCTCGTCTCGCGGCTGCTCGGCAAGCACGTCCCGACCGACCCGCGGCTGGTCGACGCCGCGGGCCTCGCTGCTCGGCGAGCTCGTCCGGCGGGCACTCGAGCCGGAGGTCGGGACGCGCTGCCGCCCGGGCCGACGCCGCGGCGCGCGGCTGCTCGCCGAGGCGGTCCGGCGGCGTCCTCCGACACCGCGCTCGCCGCCCGGCACCGCGCTCGGCCGGCTGCCGCCGCCGGCCGGCGACCGTCACGCCGCCGTCGTCGCTCGGGCTACGCGGAGACCGCGACCGCGCTCGGCCACGTGCGTCGCCGACGCTCTCGGCGGCGCCCCGTACCTGCACTCCACCCGCCGCCGGGTGCCGGGCGTCGCGCCGGTCGGGGCGTTCGAGGAGGAGCACTCGCCACGCCACCAGCGCACCTGCTGCTGCCCGCCGACCCGGCCTGGCTGACCGGCGGTGAGCCGCTCGGTGCTGGTCGACGACGAGCTGAGCACCGGACGACCGTCCTCAACACCGTCACGGCCCTGCACGCGCTGGCGCCGCGCGACGCGCTACGTGGTCGCGACGCTCGTCGACCTGCGCACGCCGACGACCACCGGCGCACGCGGGAGCACGCCGCGGCGCTCGGCACCCGCATCGACGTCGTCGCCCTCGTCGCCGGCGAGGTCCTCCTGCCGGCCGACGTCGCCGACCGCGGTGCCGCCGCGATCCTCGCGGCCGACGGCGGCGTCGAACCGGTCGCTCGGGCGGCTCCGGGCGGCACCGTGCCGGTGGCTCCCGGCGGGCCGCAGCGACCTTCGGGCGGTCCCGGGCGCGCCCGGCCGCGCCGGATCGACGCCGGCTGGCCGTCGGGGCTGCCGGAGACCGGCCGGCACGGCGTGGCCCGACCGGACGCCGACCTCCTGGACGACCACTCGCGGCCGTCGTCGGCCGGCTCGCCGCGGAGCTGGTGCCGCCCGCTGGCCGTCCCGGGCGGCCGACGTGCCGGCGGCCGGGCGGCCGAATGGTCGGCCGACCCGTCGTCCGTCCCGCTGGCCGACGAGACCGTCGACGTGCTGGTGCTCGGCACCGAGGAGCTCATGTCCGTGCCGTTGCGCCTCGCGGCGGCGCTCGCCGACGCACCTCGGCCCGCGGGCCCGCGTGCGCTTCTCGACCACGACCCGGTCGCCGGTCCTCGCGGTCGACGACCCGGCGTACGCCATCCGGTCCCACCTGACGTTCGCGGCGCACGACGACCCCGACGACGGCCCGGGCCCGCGGTACGCGTACAACCTCCGGCGCGATACCCCCTGGCACGCCGCGCTCGTGGTCCTCGACGCCGCGGGCGACACGCCCGCCCTCGCGGCCGACGGCGGTCTGCTGGACCTCCTCGGCGAGGTCGCCCGCGACGTCGTCGTCCTCGTGCTGCCCGACGCGGCCGCGGACCGGGCGCGGCGGACCCGCGCCGACCACGAGCAGCACCTCGACCTCGACCGGACGGTGAGCGCATGACCTCGCCGGCGACCCACACGTGGGCGGCGCGCTCCCTCCGTGGGGTGCCCGCGCCGCTCCCGGTCGCGCTGCGCGGCCCGGCCTTCGGCTCCTACCACCGCGACGAGGTCGCCTGGCTGCTGACCGACCTGTCCGGCGTCGCCCTCGAGGCGCCGACCGAGGAGCGCGAGGAGGCCATCCAGTCGGCGGCGGCGCACTACGCGGAGTCGCTGCCGATCGAGTACCAGCCCACCGCCGAGTACCAGGCGCTGTTCGAGGACGCTCTCGAGCCGACCGCCGCCCGGCTCGCGCACGCGGTCGGCGTCGTCACCGAGCTGGTGCTGGCCGAGCGCGGGCCGGGCGGCGACGCTCGTCTCCCTGGCGCGGGCCGGCACACCGGTCGGCATCCTGATGCGCCGCTGGGCCCAGCGCGCGGCACGGCGTCGACCTGCCGCACTACACGGTGTCGATCGTCCGCGGCCGGGGCATCGACCCCGCCGCGCTGCGCTACCTCGCGGCGCACCACGACGTCGCGTCCGTCATGTTCGTCGACGGCTGGACCGGCAAGGGCGCGATCGCGCGCGAGCTCGTCGCCGCCCTCGACGTCCACGCCCACGGCACCGGGGACCGGTTCCCGCCCGACCTCGCCGTCCTGGCCGATCCCGGGCGCTGCGTCAGCCTCTACGGCACCCGGGAGGACTTCCTCATCCCGTCGGCGTGCCTGAACTCGACGGTCTCCGGGCTCGTCTCCCGCACGGTCCTCAACGCCCAGCTGCTGCGTCCCGACCAGTTCCACGGCGCGAAGTTCTACCCCGAGCTGGCCGACGCCGACGTCTCGGCCCGCTTCCTCGACGCCGTGACCGCTCACTTCGACGGCGTCGCGGACGACGTCGAGCGGGACTGGCGCACCCACGCCGCCACCGACCGGACACCGGACTGGGCCGGCTGGGCCGCCGTCGAGCGCATCATCGGAGACCTACGGCATCGGCGACGTCAACCTCGTCAAGCCCGGCGTCGGCGAGACCACCCGGGTCCTGCTGCGGCGCGTGCCGTGGAAGGTGCTGGTCCGCCGGCGCCGACGCCGACCTCGGCCACATCCGCCTGCTCGCCGCCGAGCGGGGCGTGCCGGTCGAGGAGGTCGCGGACCTGCCGTACAGCAGCGTCGGACTGATCCACCCCCGCTTCACGCGCGGCGCCACCGGTGCGTCCGGGACGACCGTCCGGACCGACGGGTGAGCGCCGAGGTGCTGCCCGCGGGCGCGGTCGTCCCCCCGGCCCGCGGGGACGCTCCCCCGGCCCGCGGCCCCGACGCGCTCGACCGCGGCGGCGCGGACCCGCGCGTCCTCGCGGCGGCGCTGGACGCCGCGCTGCCCGACCGGCTGGCGCGGCGGGTCGCCGCCCTCGCCCCCACGGCTCCACCCCCCGCCACGGAGCCGGACGCCGAGGGCCGACGGCCCGTGCTCGTCGCGTGCGACCTCGACCGCACGCTGATCTACTCCGCCGCCGCGCTCGGCCTCACCACCGACGACGCCGCCGCGCCCCGCCTCGCGGTCGCCGAGGTCTACCGCGGGGCGCCGCTGTCGTTCTGGACGCGGGACGCCGAGACGCTGCTGGTCGCACTCGCGCGGGTCGCCACCGTCGTCCCGGCGACGACCCGGACCCGGGCCCAGTACGCGCGGGTCGCGCTCCCGCCCACGACGGCCGGCGTCGCCGTCACGACCAACGGCGGCCACATCCTCGTCGACGGCGAGTCGTGCCCGGACTGGACCCGGGCGATCGCCGGCCGGCTGGCGAGCACGTGCGCGCCGCTGGGCGACGTCGTCGACCACCTGGCGCTGGTGACGGCCGGCGCCGCGTGGCTGCGGTCGAGCCGGGTCGCCGAGGACCTGTTCGCGTACCTCGTCGTCGACCGCGCGGAGATGCCGGCGTCGTTCCTGGCCGACCTCGCCGCGTGGTGCGACGGGGCCGGCTGGACCGTCTCGCTGCAGGGCCGCAAGGTGTACTGCGTCCCGCGGGGGCTGACGAAGTCGGCGGCCGTGGCCGAGGTCGCCGACCGCTACGGGCTGACCACCATCCTGGCGGCGGGTGACTCCCTGCTCGACGGCGAGCTGCTGGCGGCGGCGGACGTCGCCGTCCGGCCCGCGCACGGGGAGCTGCACGACACGGGGTGGCACGCCCCGCACCTGACGGTGACCGACCGGTCGGGGGTCCTCGGCGGCGAGGAGCTCGTCGGCAGGCTGCTCGCGGCGGTCCTCGCCGGGCGGTGACCGGGCGGTGACCGGCCGCCGGAGCTTGGTACCGGTGGGTCAGGCGGAGCGCAGCTCGATCACGGCGAACGACGCCCGGTAGTGCTCGTCGTCGACGGGCACCGCCTGGAGCAGCGGCATGTAGGCGACGGCGTCCGTCCGGAGCATCGTCTCGGTCGTGAAGTCGTGCCCGTCCTGGTAGTGGTACACCAGCCGGACGAGCTCGCCCTGGCCCGCTGCCCGTCGCCCCGTCGTGCTCATCGCCGACCACTCTCTCCGTTGCGTCGCTGGGTGCTCGCCGGGCGACGCGCTGAGCGTCGTCGTCCGGCCGGTCCACCCCTGCTGGTCGTTCGTGTTGCGGGTCGTTCTCCCACCACCATGACCCCGCATGTGAGCGCTCGCCACCCGAGGACGGCCGCCGAGAACCCCGGCGCCCCCGTGCGGGGACCCGGCGAGGCTGAGGGAGAGTGCACGGCGGGTCGGTCCCGGCGCCGTCGGCATGTCGCGCGCGGGGCCGGCCCGCGAGCCGGAAGAGTCGCCCCCGGGTCCCACGCGCCCGGCGACGGGACCGACCCGCCGGCCCCGGAGGCACCCGTGGATCCCGCCGCCCTGCTCGCCCGTCTCGACGAGATCGCCGCCGCCCTCCAGCGCAGCGGCCACGGCTGGGCGCTGCTCGGGCTCGGCTCCGTCGGACTCGAGCTCGACCGCCTCGACCGGTACTCCGACCTCGACTTCTTCGCCGTCGTGGACCCCGGCCACAAGGCCCGGTACCTCGACGACCCCACCTGGCTGACCGACGTGGCGCCCGTCGCGTTCGCCTTCCGCAACACCCCGGACGGGTTCAAGCTCCTCTACGCCGACGGGATCTTCTGCGAGCTGGCGGTCTTCGAGCCGGACGAGCTCGCCCGGATCCCGTTCGTCTCCCCGCGCGTGGTGTGGGCGCGGGACGACGCCGACCTGTCGGTCCTCGCCGCGGACGGACGCACCGCGACCTCGGCGGCGTCACCACCCGACGTCGGGTGGGCGCTCGGCGAGGCGCTCACGAACCTGTACGTCGGCCTGGGCCGATTCCGGCGGGGCGAGCGGCTCGCGGCTGCACGGCTCGTGCAGGTGCTCGCGGTCGACCGCGTCCTCGAGCTCGCCGCGCACCTCGAGCCGGCCACCGACGTCCCCCGCGACATCTTCGCGCCCGAGCGCCGGGCCGAGCGCCGGCTGCCGTCGACGGCCGAGCACCTCGCCGAGTTCGTCCAGGGCTACGACCGCACCCCCGAGTCGGCCCGCGCGATCCTCGCGTTCCTCGAGGCGCACTTCGCCGTCGACGACGCCATGCGGCGGGCGATCCTCGACCTGTGTGACTAGTGCTCGGCCAGGACCCGGACGACCGGCTCCCACCGGGCCACGTAGCGCTCGATGTCGTCGGACTCGGCGTAGGTCGAGTCGACGAGGTACAGCCCGGCCAGGGCCGTCGTCGCGCCGAGCTCGGCGAGGACGGGCTTGAGCGTGAGCTCGGGCGCGAGGCTGTGCGCGAGGCTCCCGCCGAGCATGACCGGCGCCACGACGACGTCGGCCAGGCCGGTGCCGCCGGCGAACTTGTCGAGGAAGAGCTTGAGCAGTCCGGTGTAGGCGGCCTTGTACGTCGGGCTCGCGACGACCACGAGGTCGCAGGCGCCGACCTCGGCGACGAGCTCCGTGACCCGCGGCGTCCCCCAGCCGAGCAGCTCGCCGTCGATCTCGGCGAGGTCGACGACCAGGTCCGGCGGGCCGGACGCCAGCCCCGCGGCCACCCGGGTCGCCGCGTCCAGCGTGCGTGACCCCGGTCGCGGGTTCCCCACCACGACGGCGCTCCTCATCGGTCCCCCACGGTGGTCGCGGCCGGGCCTCGCCCGGCGCCGACCTCGACCGGAGGGCCGCCGGCTGCGTCGGCCGGGGACCCGCTCACCGTGTCGCTCCGCCCGTCGCCGTGGCCGACGTGCGCACGTCCGCGGGGTCCTGCTCGCGCCGGCTGAGGACGACGAACGGCACAGCGGCGAGCTGGATGACCGCGCCGACGAGGTACGACGTCCCGTACCCCGAGAGGTCCGCGACCCGGCCGAGCACCGGCTGGATGACGACGCCGCCGCTGCTGCCCATGAGGGAGTCGAACGAGAGCACGGTCGCGCGCTGCTGGGACGGGATGAGGTCGTTGAGGTACGCCTGCCGGATGGGCGTACCCGCAGCGCCGATCAGACCCCACACGACGAGCAGGACGAGCGCGACGACGAAGCTGCGGGTGACGGCGATCGCCGCCAGCGCGAGGGCGGCGGCCAGCACCGAGAGCGCGATCGCCGTCGTGCGCCGGCCCACGGCGGCCCGCAGCCGCGTGGCGAGCAGGCCACCGACGATCTGCGACCCGGCGATGATCGCCGCCGCGAGGCCCGCCACCGCGTAGGCGTCGTCGTCCCCGTAGAGCTCGAGCAGGAAGGGCTGCATGGCGTAGAACGCGTAGATGCCGACACCGGACACGAACGGGGCGGCAAGCATGAGCCACCGCACCGGGCGGCGCCCGAGGCCCTCGCGGACCGAGGCGTGCAGGATCGCGCGCACCGCCGGGCCCGGGCCGACCGACCGGTCCGGGGTGAACCCGAGGTCACGCATGAAGAGCGCCGCGACGACGGCCATGACGACGAGCGCGCCGACCCGGACGAGGAACGGGAACCCGAGCGACGTCACCTGCGCGAGGACGCCGCCGCCGACCGCACCGAGGAGCATCGCGGCCCCGCCGACCGCCTGGGCCCGGCCGAAGACCGACTCGAGGTCGCCGGCGTACCCGGTCGCCGTGAGCGCGTCGACCAGCCACGCCTCGACGGCCCCGGAGAAGAAGGTGAAGCCGAGCCCGAGGAGCACCGAGACCACGGCCCACTGCCAGAACGGACCGTGCGTCACCCAGAGCAGGTAGTACAGGAGCGTGGAGGCCGACAGCACCACCGTCCCGAGCAGGAACGACGCGCGGCGGCCCCGGACGTCGGCGACCACCCCGGTCGGGATCTCGAACAGGACCATCCCCGCGGTGAAGAAGGCGTTGGCGGCGAACGCCTCGAGGTTGGTCAGGCCGGCGTCCAGCAGGAACAGCGTGTTGATACCCCAGATGAGCGACGCCGCGAGCGTGTTCCCGGCGGTCAGGACCAGGTAGGTCCGCTGGATCTGCCGAGGCGTCGTGGCGGCCATGCCCCCGAGGATGTCACCTGGGTCCGACACCGCACAGGGGACGGGTGTGCCGGTCCCTGCCGGTGACGTGCCGGTCCCTGCCGGCGACGTGCCGGTCCCTGCCGGTGACGTGCCGGCGACGGCGCGCGCGGTCGCCCGTCGGATCCTTCCCGCGCGCGGGCCGCCGACCGTACCCTCGACAGGACCTGCGTGGGCGGGAGACGACGGTGAGCGACGCCAGCGACCTGCGGCTTCGCGTCCTCGGTGAGGTCGGCGCCACGCGCGGTGGCACCGAGGTCACCCTGGGCGGACGACGCCAGCGCGCCGTCCTCGCGCGCCTCGTCCTGGCCCGCGGCGAGGCGGTGACCGCCGAGCACCTCACCGACTGCCTCTGGGACCACGCCGCCCCCGCGAACCCGGCCGGGGTGCTGCAGTCCTACGTCAGCCACCTGCGCCGCCTGCTCGAGCCGGACGCCGGCGCGCGCACCCGCCGAGGGGTCATCGTCAGCGCCGGCCCGGGCTACGCGCTGCGGGTGGGGCCCGACGCCGTCGATGCATGGCGGTTCGAGGGCGCGGTGCAGGCGGCCGCGGATCTACCGCCGGCCGCCGCCGCCGGCGTCCTGCAGGAGGCGCTGCACCAGTGGCGCGGCCCGGCGTACGCGGAGTACGCGGACGAGCCATGGGCCGAGGCGGAGGTCACCCGCCTCACCGGGATCCGCGCGGTGGCGCACGAGCGCCTGCTCGCGGCGCGCCTCGACCTCGGCGACGCGGGGCTCATCGTCCCCGAGCTCGAGTCCCTGGTGGCGCAGGACCCGCTGCGCGAGGAGCGCTGGCGCCTGCTGGTCCTCGCCCTGTACCGCGCCCAGCGCCAGGCCGACGCCCTCGCGGCCCTGCGGCGCGCGCGGACGACCCTCGCCGAGTCCCTGGGCGTCGACCCGGGACCCGAGCTGCGCCGGCTCGAGCGCGACGTCCTCGCGCAGTCGGCCACCCTCGACGCGCCCGGGCCCGGCCCGCGTGCGTCTGCGCCGGCCGCCCCGCCGACGTCGACGGCGCCGGCCCCGCCCACCGCGCCGACCCCGCCCGCCCCGCCCACCTCGCCGTCCCCTCCGGACCCGGCCACCACCGCCGCCCCCACGGACCTGGTGGACCGGGACCGGGAGGTCGCGGTGCTCACGCGGGCCGTGCGCGACCTGCTCGACGGCGCCGGCTCGGTCGTCCTCGTGGAGGGGCCGGCCGGGATCGGCAAGACGCGGCTGCTCGTCGAGGCGGCCCGGCTCGGCCGCGGCGGCCGGCGTCCCGGTGCTGTCGGCGCGCGGCACAGGGCTCGAGCGCTCGTTCGGCTTCGGGGCGGTCCGGCAGCTCTTCGAGCCGTGCCTGCGGGACGCCGCCCGACGGGACGCCCTGCTCCAGGGCGCCGCGGCCGGGGCGCGCGACGTGTTCGAGCACGTCGTCGACGACGCGTCGGGCGACCGTGCCTTCGCCGTCCTGCACGGCCTGTACTGGCTGACCGTCGGCCTGACCGCCGACGGGCCGCTCGTGCTCACCGTCGACGACGTCCAGTACTGCGACAGCGGGTCCCTGCGCTACCTGGCGTACCTGGTCAAGCGGCTCGAGGGCGTCCCCGTCCTGCTCGTCGCGACGGTCCGGACCGGCGAGCCGCACGAGGACGAGGCCCTGCTCGCCGAGCTGGTCCTCGACTCGTCGGCGACCGTGCTGCGGCCCCAGCCGCTGTCCGCCCGGGCGACCGGGACGCTCGTGCAGGAGCGGCTCGGAGCGGCCGCCGACGCGTTCGTCGAGACGTGCCACCGGACGACGTCGGGCAACCCCCTGCTGCTGCGCCAGCTCCTGCGCGCCCTCGAGGCCGAGGGCGTCCGCCCGGACGTGTCGCACACCGACACCGTCCGCGCCGTCGGCTCCCGCGCGGTGTCGAGCCTGGTGATGCTCCGCCTGCGCCGGATGCCGCCCCTGCTCACCGGGGTCGCGCGGGCGGTGGCGGTGCTGGGCCGGGGCGCGAGCCTGCCGACGGTCGCCGCGCTCGCCCGGGTGCCCGAGGACCGGGCAGCCGCGGCGCTCGACGCGCTCAGCCGGGCCGAGGTGCTGACCGACGAGCGCACCCTCGCCTTCGTCCACCCGCTCGTCCGCGACGCCGTGTACGACGACCTGCCGGCCTCGGAGCGGGCGCTGCAGCACGAGCGGGCGGCCGGGGTGCTGCAGGAGCACGGCGCCGCGCCGGAGGAGGTCGCCGCGCACCTGCTCCTCGCGCCGCACCGCGGCCGGGGCGCGACCGTCTCCGTCCTGCGGTCCGCGGCGCGGACGGCCGCCGCCCGCGGGGCCGCCGACGGGGCCGTCGTCCTGCTGCGCCGCGCGCTGGAGGAGCCGGTCACCGGCCCCGAGCGGGTCGACGTGCTCGTCGACCTCGGGCTGGGCGAGACCCTGGTCGACGGGCCGGCCGCGATCGCGCACCTCCTCGACGCGCACGCGTCGGTCGACGACCCGCGGCAGCGCGCGTCGATCGCGACCGTGATCGCCCGCACCCACGTGTTCGCGTCCGAGCGCGGGGTCGCGACGACCTTCGCGCGGGACGCGGCCGCCGCCCTGCCCCCCGAGCTCGACGACGAGCGCCAGGGCCTGGTCGCGCTGGAGCGCATCACCGGGTACATGCACAGCCTGCCGCCGGCGTCGTACCGGTCCGGCCCGGACCCGGAGGTGGCCGGCGAGGGGCCGGGCGCGCGCATGCTCGCGGCCACGCTCGCGTTCGAGCGGCTCGTCGAGGGTGCGGACCGCGCCCGGGCGGTCCGGCTCGCGCGGTTCGCGCTCGACGGCGACCACCTGCTCGCCGTCGACAACGGCCTGCTCTGGGTGGTCGCCGCCGACGTGCTCCTGCTCGCCGACGCCGACCTCGGTGACTTCTGGGAGCGCGCCGGCCGACGGGCCCACGCGACGGGCAGCCTGTTCGCGGCCCTCTCGGTCAACCTGTGGCGCGGCTTCGCCGAGTGGCGGCACGGCGCGCTCGAGGACGCGCTGCAGTCCGTCTCCGACGCCGCCGAGCAGCACCGGATGTGGGGCGGCTCCGCGGTCGGCATGAGCTACGCCGCGGCCTTCGCCACCGGCATCCACCTCGACCGGGGCGACGTCGCCGCCGCCCGGCGCGTGGCGGACGACGGCGCCGCGCTGCCGGCGGTCGGCGAGGGCACCCGCCTGCTGCGCGAGGCCGCCGCCCGCGTCCTGCTCGAGGAGGGCCGGGCCGCCGAGGCGCTGGTCGCCCTGGACGCCCTCGCCGACCCGGTCGGCATCGTCAACCCGGTCTGGGCGCCGTGGCGCAGCGCCACCGCCCGCGCGCTGGCCGCCGTCGGCCGCCTCGACGACGCGGTGGCGCTGGTCGCGGACGAGGTCGCCCTGCTGCGCCGCTGGGGCGCGCCCTCCGCGCTCGGACCGGCGCTGCGGCTGCTCGGCGAGCTGCGCGGGCCGGACGGCACCGGCCTCCTGCGGGAGGCGGTGGACGTGCTCGCGCCGACGCACGCGACCCTCGAGCTCGCCCGGGCCCGGCTCGCGCTCGGGCGGTCGGCGGACGTCGGCGACGCGGACGCCGTCCCGCTGCTGCGCCTGGCCGCGGAGGCGGCGCGCACCTGCGGCGCCCGCGGCGTGCTGCGGGACGCCGCGGCCGCACTCGCCGGCCGGGGCGCGCCACTCGAGCCGCTCGCGGAGTCCGCCACCGCGCTCACGGCCCGCGAGCGCGAGGTCCTCGCCCTGTCCGCCGCCGGGCTCGACGTCAACGCGGTCGCCCAGCGCCTGCTGCTCACCCCCGGCACCGTCCGCACGCTGCTGGAGGCCGCGACCGCTCACGCCGCCGGGTGACCGGCTCAAGTCAGCCGCAAGTCCACGCCCGCACGATGTCGCACGACCGACTCCGAGGAGCCACCGGTGCCGACCCCACCACCGAGCCCGACCCGCGCACCCACGCCCGCCCCGGTGGCCGGCCCGGCGGCCGGGTTGGAGACCCTGCGCGGGCTCTGCGGTGGAGCCGTGCACCTGAGGGGCGACCCCGGCTACGACGAGGCGCGCGTCCCCTGGAACCTGCGGGCGGACTCCCGGCCGGCGGCGGTCGCCTACCCGGCGTTCCCCGACGAGGTCGCCGAGGTCCTGCGGGCGGCCGCGGCGGCGGGTCTGCGGATCGCCCCGCAGGGCACCGGCCACGGCGCCCCGCCGCTCGCCGGTCGGCTGGACGACGGGGTGCTGCTGCGCACCTCCGCCATGACGGAGCTGACGATCGACGCCGAGCGCCGCAGCGCCCGGGTGGGCGCGGGGGTGCGGTGGGGCGACGTCGTCGCGCGCGCCGGGGCCGTGGGCCTGGCGGGGCGGCACATGTCCAGCCCCGGCGTCGGCGTCGTCGGCTCGTCCCTGGGCGGCGGGCTGAGCTGGTACGGCCGCCGCTACGGGCTGCAGTGCAGCGCGCTGACGGCGGTCGAGGTCGTGCTCGCCGACGGGACGTTCGTCCGGGCCACGGACGACGACGACGGCGACCTGCTGTGGGCCGCCCGCGGCGGCGGGGGCGGCTTCGGCGTCGTCACCGCGGTGGAGTTCGACCTGCTGCCCGAGGCCACCCCGTACGCCGGGATGCTGGTCTGGGACGGGACGCACGCCGAGCGGGTGCTGCGCGCCTGGGCCCGCTGGGCGCGGGAGGCGCCGGACGCCGCGACGACCGTCGCGAAGCTCGTCCAGGCCCCGGACGAGCCGTGGCTGCCGCCGGCGGTCCGGGGCCGGCACCTCGTCGTCGTGGACGGCGCGGTCGTCGGCGACCCGGAGGCGGCCGCCCAGGTCCTGGCTCCGCTGCGGGCGCTGCGGCCCGAGATCGACACCTTCGGGGTCGTCCCCGCGGCCTCGCTCGCCGACCTCCACCTGGAGCCCGAGGCCCCGACCGCCTCCTCCGCCGACAGCGTGCTGCTCGCCGACCTCCCCGACGCCGCGATCGAGGCCCTGGTGGCCGGCGCCGGGCCCGGGTCGGGGTCGCGCCTGCTGTTCGTCGAGGTGCGCCACCTCGGCGGTGCGCTGTCGCGCCCGGCCCCGCGCGGCGGCGCCCTGGACCGCATCGACGGCGAGTTCCTCGTGCTGAGCATCGGCGCCGACGACGACCCCGCCGCCTGGCCGGGCCTGCGCGCCGACGCCCACCGCGTGCTCGGCGCGCTGGGGCCGTGGGGCACCGGCGCGCTGTACCTGTCGATGGTCGACACCCCGGCCGACGCCCGCCGCGGCCTGCCGCCGGGATCCGCCCGACGACTGGCCGCCGTCCGGTCCGCGGCCGACCCGGGCGGGCTCTTCGTCGTCGCGCACCCCGCCGACGCACCCGGCCCGAGCGCCGGAGCCGCCGGGGGCGCCGTCCACGGGTAGGGCTCAAGTCGGCGCACAAGGCGCGGGCAAGGGGCTCGCAAGTCCCCCCGGCCACGGTGGTCCGGTCAGCACCCCACCGAGACCCGGAGCCCTGAGATGACCCTGCTCGAGACGCACGACGACGTGCTCTCCACCCGCGCCCCCTTCGCCGAGCTGCAGGCGCGCACCACCGGCGCCGTCGCGGTCCCCGGCGACGAGGCCTACGACGCGCTCGTCTCGCCCTGGAACCTCGCGATCGCCGTCCGGCCGGCCGCCGTCCTCGCCGCGGCCACCGCCGGGGACGTCGTCGAGGCCGTCCGGTTCGCCACCCGCCACGACCTCCTCGTCACCCCGCAGGCCACCGGGCACGGCGCCATCGAGGCGCTGGTCGGCGAGCTGCTCGTCACCACGAAGGGCCTGGACGAGTGCGTCGTCCACCCCGAGGGCTGGGCCCGCGTCGGGGCCGGCGTGAAGTGGATCCGGGTCGTCGAGGCGGCCGCCCCGTACGGCCTGGCGCCGCTGTCCGGGTCGATCACCGACGTCGGCATCGTCGGCTACACCACCGGCGGCGGCCTCGGCCCGATGGCCCGGACGTACGGGCTCGCGGCCGACCGGGTCCGCGCGTTCGAGGTCGTCACCGGCGACGGCGTCCTGCGCCGCGTCACCCCGACCGAGCACCCCGAGCTGTTCTTCGGGCTCCGCGGCGGCAAGGGGTCGCTCGGCATCGTCACGGCGGTCGAGTTCGACCTCGTGCACCAGCCGACGTTCTACGGCGGCTCGGTGTGGTTCGACGGCGCGGACGCCGCGGCCGTGATCGAGCGCTGGCGGGCATGGAGCGCCGACCTGCCCGAGCTCGCGACGACGTCGTTCGCGCTGTTCCAGCTGCCGGCCATGCCCGGCGTCCCGCCCCAGCTGGCGGAGCGGCTCACGCTCTCGGTCCGCTACGTGTGGACCGGGGACGCCGCCGACGGCGAGCGCTGGTTCGCCCCCGTGCGGGCGGCCGCGCCGGTCCTGCTCGACGACGTGGCCGAGAAGCCGTACGCCGCCATCGACTCGGTGCACACCGACCCGCTCGACCCGATGCCGGCGCACGAGGCGGCCACCGTCCTCGCCGACTTCCCGGCGGAGGCGGCCGACGCGCTCCTGGCGATGACCGGGGCCGGCTCGGGGTCTCCGCAGGTGCTCGTCGAGGTGCGGCAGATGGGCGGAGCGACCGCGCGGGGCGGCGAGCACGCCAGCGCCTTCTGCTCCCGTGACACCGCGTTCGCCGTCCTGGTCGTGGGCATCCCGGGGATCCCCGGGGTCGAGGAGCACGCCGAGGCGGTGGTGCGGGCGCTGCGGCCGTGGGTCGGCGGTCACCGCATGCCGAACTTCACCTTCGACGCCGACCACCTCGTCGAGGCGTACGACGCGCAGACCCTGGCCCGGCTGCGGGCGGCGATCCGGACGTACGACCCGGCCGGCGTCATGGCGATCGGGCACGCGCTCGACGCGTGACCGCCGGGCCGGCCGCAGGGCCGGCGGCAGGCATGACAGGGAGCGGCCGGGGCGCAGCGAGCGCCCCGGCCGCTCCCCGGCGTCCGGCGGCCGGCCTCAGAGCGCCGACGGCGCCGGACGGCGCGGACGGCGCGGACGGCGCCACGGTCGCCCGGTACTGGCGCCACCCGCCGTGGGAGGTGATGTCGGGGTGCCCGACCGCCTGGTCCCGCCGGATGAGGATGCCCGGCACGAATCGGCCGTCGGCGAGCTCCACCGGGCCGCGGTAGAGCCCGGCCGGCTCGCCCTCGATGACCCGGACCAGCACCTCGGACGGGACCCCGTACAGCTCGCCGGCCACGGCGGCGCCGTCCTCGCCGTCGTCGACCCGGTACATGCCCGGGTGGACGTCGCGGATGGCGTGCAGGCGGTAGCGCGGCGCCGTCGTCGTCTCCTCGACCAGCTCGGCGCCGGCCAGGGTGCCGTGCAGCTCGAGGCCCCGCATGAGGGTGCCGTTGACGAACAGCAGCTCGTCGTCGAGCACGCCGCTCGCGGGGTCGCGGCGGCCGTACCACCCGAAGCCCGCGAGCAGCAGGGCGAGCAGGAGGTAGCCGAGCGTGACCCCGGGCGACGCGTTGAGGCCGACCTCGGTCGCGTTGATGAGACCGACGAACGAGAGCACGGCGGCGATCCCCGCGGTGAGGGCCGCGGCGTACAGCCGGCGGTCGATGACGAAGCACGCGATGGCGCCGAGCAGGATGCCGACCAGGACCGCACCCTGTCCGAGCAGGTGCAGCCCGTCGTAGACGACGCCGTTCGCCACCAGGGTGTCGACGCCCACCTCCCCGGCGTTGGTCCCGGCGGCCGCGAGCGCGTTGTCGATGAGCCCGGTCGCCCACTGGGCGAGGCTCGGGACGCAGCGCGAGCACGATGGCCGGCGCGTACCGGCGCGGGTTGACGTTGAACGCCTGCGCGCCGATGACCAGGCCGATGTACAGCAGCACCGGGACCAGCGCCTGCATCGGGAAGATCGCGAGGAACGTCCCCACGAGCCCGGTGAAGCAGACCACGGCGACGACGATCCCGGTCGCCAGCGAGTACCCGACCCGACCGCCGACCTGCTTCCAGCCGGGGTGGCCGATGTACACGGCGGGCGGGAACGGGGACCCGAGGAAGGACCCGACGACGGCGCCCAGACCGTCCGCCGCGAGGACCTGCCGGGTCGAGTAGCGGTCCCCCGCCGCCGCGGCGGACTCCACGTTCGTCATGCCCTCGGTGAAGTTGTAGACGCCGAGGGGGATGGCCGACGCGAGCAGCGGCGCGATGTCCGACAGGCCGCGCACCACGTCCCCGGTGGGGAACGGCAGCCGCAGCGCCAGCTCGCCGAGCGACGCCGACACCGCGCTGGGCTCGAGGATCCCGGACCAGCCGGCGGCGACCGCCACCCACGCCACGACGGTCGAGAGGATCACCGCGATCAGCCCGACCGGGGCGTCGAACGGCATCCGCCGACCGCCGAGCCACCCGACGAGGATGAAGCCGAGAGCGATGAACGCGATCCACGGCGCCTGCCACATCTGGGCCGCGGGGCTCATCGAGATGAAGGTGATCGAGATGCCCGCGAGCGCACCCAGCAGCGCGGCCCGGGGCGTCCAGCGGCGGATCCACGGCCCGAAGACCGCGCCCAGCAGGACGATGCACCCGATGATGAAGGCCCAGGCCAGGCCCGCGCGCCAGGCCTCGAGCGCGTCGCCGGTCGCCAGGAACACCGGCAGCATGACGACGAAGACGACGATGAAGGTGTGCGGGACGCTGGGCCCGTAGGGCAGCGCGGTGACGTCGGTCCGGTTCTCCCGGCGGGCCAGGCGCCGCGCGAGGACGGCGTACCAGATGTTGCCCAGCGGCAGCGCGATGCCGAGCGCGGGCAGGATGCGCCCGAACACGGTGTCGGTCGGCAGCTGGACGACGGCGAGGCACAGCCCGGTCAGGACGATGACGTTGAGCAGGACGTTGGTGCCGAGGCCGAACAGCCCGTTCCAGTCGCCCTTCGTCCACCAGGCGAGGCCGGTCCTCGGTTCGCTCGTGCTCGGTGCGGTCTCGGTGGTCATGATGCGCTCTCCGTCCGGTCGTCGGCGGTGCGGACGGCACCCAGGAGGTCCTCGGACCCGCCGACCCAGCCCACGATGGCTCCCTGCGCGGCGAACATCGCCAGCGCGGACTCGTGGAACTCCGGGAAGTACGAGCCGGTGCAGTCGGCGAGGATCAGCGACTCGAACCCGCGGTCGTTGGCCTCCCGGACGGTGGTCTGCACGCAGACCTCCGTCGTGACGCCGGTGACGACGAGGTGCGTGATCCCGCGCGCCCGGAGGATGGTCTCGAGGTCCGTCGCGTAGAAGGAGCCCTTGCCGGGCTTGTCGAGGACGGCCTCGCCCTCGACCGGCGCCAGCTCGGGCACGATGCCGTGGCCCTCGGACCCGCGCACGAGCAGTCGCCCCATGGGGCCGGCGTCGCCGATGCGCAGGGTGGGGTTGCCGCGGTCGCGCTTGGCGGGGAACAGGTCGGTGAGGTCCGGCCGATGCCCCTCGCGGGTGTGGATGACCGGCCAGCCGTGACGGCGGAACTCGGCGAGCACCGCCTGCGTCGGCGCGATCGTCGTCCGCAGGCGGGACACGTCGTTGCCGAGCGACTCCCCGAAGCCACCGGCCTCCATGAAGTCGCGCTGGAAGTCGATGCAGACCAGGGCCACCCGGTCGGGCGGGAAGACGTAGGGGAAGGGGTCGGCGTGCACGGTGATCATCTGCGGCTCCCCTCCAGGCGTCACCGCGGGGACACCGTCGATGCTCCCGCTCAGGCGGGGTCCTTGACCAGATGCGTCCCGTTTCGTCCTTGTAAAGCCTCGCGCAGGCGCGGCAGGGACGTGATGACGGCGTGGCTGCCGCCGTCGGCCACGAACTGCAGGGCGGACTCGACCTTGGGGCCCATCGATCCCGGCGGGAACTCCCCGGCGTCCAGGTACGCGCGGAGCTCGTCCGGCCGCACGTCCCGCAGCGCGCGCTGGTGCTCGGTCCCGAAGCCGACGTAGACCTCGTCGACGCCGGTCACGAGCACGAGCCGGTCGATCCCGACGGTCGCCGCCAGCAGCGCGGAGGCGCGGTCCTTGTCGATGACGGCGTCGACGCTGTGCCAGGCACCGCCGGACCGGACGACCGGGATGCCGCCGCCGCCCGCCGCGATGACCACCGCTCCGGACTGCATGAGGCTCCGGATGGGCTCCGCCTCGATGATCAGCCGGGGCCGGGGGCTGGCCACGACCCGGCGGAACACGCCCGGGCGGGTCTCGGTGACCGACCAGCCGTCGGCCGCGCGCGCTCGGGCGACCTCGGCGGTCATCGGGGACCCGATGGGCTTCGTCGGGTGCGTGAACGCGGGGTCGGCCGGGTCGACCTCGGCGTGGGTGAGGACCGCCACCGCGCGGGCCGCCAGGCCGCGGCGCTCGAGCGCGGTGTCGATGGCGACGGCGAGGATGTGCCCGATGCCGCCCTGGGAGTCCGCGACGGCGAGCCACAGCGGCAGCTCGGGCAGCCCCTCCGCGCCCGCCTCGGCCGCGACGAGCTCGCCGCGACGCAGGATGAAGCCGACCTGCGGGCCGTTGCCGTGCGTGACCAGGACGGTCCAGCCGTCGGCGACCAGCTCGGCGACCTGCTCGGCGAACTGCACGGCGTGCTCCTGCTGGAGGGCCAGGGATCCGGGCTCGCCGTCCAGGACAAGGGCGTTGCCCGCCGATGGCGACCAGTGCGGTGCGGCTCATCGCGCGCTCCCGGGCTCGTGCCGGACGGCGTGCAGCGCGCGCACCGCCTGGAGGAAGACGTCCGGGGGCGCCGTGACGATCCCGGCGCCGATCTGCCCGACGCCGGCCTCTCGGTGGGCGATCCCCGTGTTGATGACCGGCAGGACGCCGGTGTCGAGCACCCGGAGCACGTCGATCCCGCTCGGCGTCCCGGCGAAGTCGAGCGGCGGCAGCGGGAACGCCGGGTGCGGCCCGACCGTGATGCGGCGCATGGACCGGGTCGTCTCGACGGCGTCGTCGGGCGTGCCCCCGACGAACTGCGTGATGGCCGGCGACGCCGCCATGGCGAACCCGCCCAGGCCCAGGGTCTCGGTGATCGCCGAGTCGCCGAGGTCGGGGTTGGCGTCCTCGAGGCCGTAGCCGGGGAAGAAGAGCCCGTCCGCAGGCCCGACCGGCGCGGTGAACCACCGCTCCCCCGTCCCGGCCACCCGCAGGCCGAACTCGACGCCGTTGCGTGCCATCGCCGTCACCACGGAGGAGTCCTCGACGCCGACGGCGGCGTCCATCGCGAGCTTCGCGGCAGCCATCGAGAGGTTGAGGGCGAAGTGGTCGTTCGCGGCGAGGAACTCGAGCACGGCCACGCCGTCGGCCTGCGCCGCGATCACCGGGGCGAGGCGGCGGGTGAGCAGGCTCGTCGCGGCGAGGTTGCGGTTGTGGCCCTCGTCGCCCATCGCCAGCGCCTGACCGACCAGCGACGTCGCGTCGACCGGCCCGTACGCCGCGAGCGTCGCGTCCAGCACCGGGCCGAGGACGTCCCCCATCCACCGCAGCCGCCGGACGACCTCGGCGTCGAACGCCCCGAACCGCAGCACCCGTCCGAGGCCCTCGTTGAGCGAGGCGAACGCGCGGCGATCGCCGTCCTCCACCACGAGCACCGGCATCGACGGCGCCAGCACGCCCGCCATCGGGCCCGACGGCGCCGTGGTGGTGGCAGGGCGCGAGCCGCACGCCGCCGCCGTCGAGGAGCCGCAGCGCGCCGTCGGGGTCGTCCGCCCAGCCCTCGAGCAGCACCGCGCCGACGAGCGCGCCGCGCATCGGCCCGCACATGCGGGCGAGCTCGATCGGCGGGCCGGCGTGCAGCAGCGTGCGGTCCTCGGCGATGCCGGGGACGACCTCGCGGGCGGGCCGGACGGTGGTCAGCCGGGGCCGGACGGCGTGCACGGCGGCCATCGCGCGCGCGTTGGCGGCCCGGGTCACCTCGTCGTCGAGCGCGACCGCGAGCCGGGCGACGTCGGCGTGCCCGAAGGCCGGCGGTCGCCAGTCGAGGGCGACGACGTCGGCGGGCGGGACGCCCTCGACGATGACCGGCAGCCCGATGTTGAGGACGCGGACGCCGCCGGTGATCACGACGGCTCCCGGGTGCCGCGCGTGCCGCGGGCGACGAGGGCCGCGGCCGCTCGCGCCGCGGCGGCGTTGGACGGGTGGACGACGACGCCCGCCCCCTCGAGGAGCGCGCGCTGGGCGTCGAGGCCCTGCGGGTCGGCCGCGGTCCCGCAGACCGACCCGAGGACGACGAGCTCGCGACCGTCGGCCCGCGCCGCCGCGCGCGCCGTCCGGACGGCGTCGGCCAGCGGCGTCGCCGGGTCCGGGGACGACCCGTGCCCGAGCACGAGGTCGACCAGGAGCACACCGACGTCGGTCCGCCCGCCCACCGCCGCGACCCGGTCCGCGCGGGCGGCAGGGTCGATCATCGGGTGCGGCCGGCCGGCGGTGTACTCGTCGTCGCCGAGGTCGAGGACCTCGGCGTCCACCCCGGCCCGGCGCAGCACGATCCGGGCCTCCGACGCCAGGGTGCCGCCGGTGTACAGGCCGAGCACGCCGGTGGCCGTGGGGGGCCCGCCCTCGTCCGAGCCAGCCGTGCCGGCGAGCGTCAGCAGGTGCCCGGCGAGCCGCGCGGCCTCGGCCGCCCCGGCCTCGAGGGTCCCGCGGACCGGCACCGGGCCGTCGTCGTCCGCCAGCCCCAGGAGGCACGCGACCGCGGGCTTGCCGAGGGTCGCCAACCGCGCGAGCAGCCGGTCGGCGACCTCGCGGGCCGGCGGCTTGGACACCAGGACGACCACGTCGGTGGCGTCGTCGGCCGCGAGCATGTCGAGGGCGAGCTCGGTCATGACCCCGCCGACGGCCGCGGACAGGTCCCGGCCGCCGACCCCGACGAGCTGGGAGATGCCGGTGCCGGCGCGGTCCAGCAGGCAGGAGATCTCCTGGGCGCCCGTGCCGGACGCCGCGACGATGCCGACCGGACCGGGCCGCACGACGTTCGCGAAGCCGAGCGGGACGCCGTCGAGCACGGCCGTGCCGCAGTCCGGCCCCATGAGGAGCAGGCCGCGCTCCACGGCCAGGCGCTTGAGCCGCACCTCGTCCTCGACCGACACGTTGTCGGAGAAGCAGAAGACGTGCAGGCCGCGCCGCAGCGCCTGCTCGACGACGACCGGCGCGTACGTCCCCGGCGTGGACACGCAGGCCAGCGTGAGGCCGTCGTCCGCGGCGAGGCCCTCGGCGACGGTCTGCGGCGGGTGCTCCTCGCGGGCGCCGCGGGCCCCTTCGACGGCGACGAGCCCGGCCTCGGCGGCGTCGAGCGCGGACCCGACGACGTCGTCGTCGGCCCCGCGGACCACGACGAGGAGGTCGTCCGGCGCCGCGGTCAGCCCGTCGGGCCGCATCCCGGACCGCTCGAGGATCTCCACGTTCGCCGGCGTGGCCATGACGGCGCCGACCCGGACGACGCCGTCGCGCTTCTCGATCGCCGACGCCAGCGCCATGAGCGTCACCGAGTCGCGGTACAGGCGCGGGAAGACCCGGGCGGCGAGCGTCCCGGTGGTGATGGCCGTGCTCATGCGCTTCTCCTCCAGGCGAGGGACCGGGCGTCGGCCAGTGCCGTGGCGGCCCCGGCGATCCCGTGGGCGAGGTCGGTCCCCGAGGTCGCGCCCCACCCGCGGGCGGCGCGTACGACGGCGGGGACGAGCCGGGGCGCCGCCAGGGCGCGGACCAGGACGTGCACGCGCTCCGCGAACTGGCCCGCGACGGCCGCGGCGAGGTCGTGCCGGGACCCCGCGGTGGTCCGTCCGAGCAGCGGGGGCAGGGCGGCCCGCAGGCGGTCCGCACCGCCGGTGGCGGCGGTGGCGGTCGCGCCGGCGGCGCCGTGACCACCGTCGCGGTCGAGCGCCGCGAGCACGCCGACGACGACGTCGTCGCCGGTGGGCGTCGAGCCCGGTCCGGCACCGACGAGGGCGAGGAGGAGGTCCGCGACGTCCTCGGCCGCGCCGGCCAGGGCGGCCGCGGCGAGCGGGCCGGCGAGGCGGCGGAGCGGACCGGGGTCCATGGGCCCCGGGCCGCCGTCCGCGAGGTCTGCGCGACCCGCCGGACCGGTGAGCACGGCGGGTTGCTGGACGGCGGACGGTCCCGCGGCGCACTCGGCGACCAGGCGGCGCACCGCCGCCGGATCGATCCGGCCGGGATGCACGGCGAGGTCCGTGCGGGTCGCGCGGGCCAGGACAGGCAGCCATCCGGACAGGTCCAGACAGCCGGCCCCGCCGGCCGACGCCGCCTCGGCCACGGCGCGGAGGGCCAGCAGGTCCACCGTCCCGGGCAGGCAGATCCCGCCCGGGACCAGTCCCCGGCCGGCGCCGGACACCACGAGCAGGCCGTCCGACCCGCCGTCCGACCTGCCCGACCCGCCGCCCGCGGGCCGGAGGAGCACGGCCGACGTCCCGACGTGGACGGCGCGTACCAGTCCTCCGGCGGGCCACGGCACACCGGCGAGCGCGATCCGGGCCCGGGAGGGGGCCGGTACGACGCGGCACCTCATACCCGAGAACCTACGGACCGGGCGCCCGTCTGGGCAGGGTCCGGGCGGCCCCGATTCCGACGCGACCCCGACCCCGGTCGTCGGGCGCACGCCTCGGCCGGACGTCGATTCCCGGTTGCCTTCGAATCATGTCCGGGAATCCTTGACATCAGCAGCCAGTCGGAACTAAACAGAGCAGGAACAACATGCAACGGACACCGGAGTCCACATGTACGCAGCGGAGCGGCACCAGCAGATCCTCGGGCGTGCCCGCACGGAGGGTCGCGTCGCGGTGAGCGACCTGGCCCTGTCCCTCGCCGTCACCCCCGAGACGGTCCGCCGGGACCTCGCGCGTCTCGCGAAGCTCGGTGTCGTGCGGCGCGTGCACGGTGGCGCGGTGGTGCTGCCCGCGGACGACCACGCAGCGCCCGCCGAGTCCTGGGTGGGCAGCCCCGCGGCCGCCCGGGAGGAGCGGATCGCCCTGCGCGCGCTGGCCGAGCTGCCGGACGGCGGCTCGATCGTCCTGGGCGCCGGCCCCGCGGCCGCCCGCCTCGCGCGGATGCTGCCCACCGGGCGGCAGCACACCGTGGTGACGCCCTCGCTCCCGGTCGCCGCGCTGCTCGCGACCCGGCCGGACGTCACGGTGCACCTCCTCGGCGGCCGGATGCGGCCGCGCACCCTCGCGGCGGTCGGCGACTGGATCCGCCGCGCGATCGCGGAGGTCTCCGTCGACGTCGCCTTCCTCGGCGCCTCCGGCCTGACGCGGGCCCACGGCCTGACCGCCCCGGACCTGCCCGAGGCCGAGGTCACGCGCTCCCTCGTCGGCGCGGCGGCCCGGACCGTCGTCCTCGCCGACCACGCCGCCTTCGGTCACGTCGGCTTCGCCCAGGTCGTCCCGCTGACCGCGGTCGACCTCGTCCTCACGGACGCGGAGGTGGCCGACGACCTGGTCGAGGACGTCGAGCGCGGCGGCACGACGGTGGTGCGCACGTGAGCCCGTCACCCGCCGCCCGGCCGGGAGCCCGCCCGGCCCGGAGCCCGCCCCGCGCCGCCACCGCGCCACCCGGTCCGGCGGCCCGGCCCCGACCGGCGACGTCGCTGCGAACCAGTCCCCCGCCCCAGCCCGAACGCTGCGGTCCATGCCCACTGCGATGAAGGAGTGTCATGAAGGTCCTGAGGTTCTACGCGCCCGGAGACGTGCGCATCGAGGACGTCCCGGAGCCCAGTGCCGGCGCCGGTGAGGTCAAGCTGCGCGTCCGCGCCTGCTCGACGTGCGGCACCGACGTGAAGATCACGAAGTCCGGCCACCAGCGGATCGTGCCGCCGCGCGTCATGGGCCACGAGATCGCCGGCGAGGTGGTCGAGGTCGGTGACGGCGTGACCGGGTGGTCGCCCGGCGACCGCGTCCAGGTGATCGCCGCGATCCCCTGCGGGACGTGCGACTTCTGCCGGGCCGGCCGCATGACGGTCTGCCCGAACCAGGTGTCCATGGGGTACGACTTCGACGGCGGCTTCGCGCAGTACGTCGTCGTCCCGGCCGCCGTGCTGGCCGTGGACGGGCTCAACCCCATCCCGGACGGCGTCGGCTTCGCCGAGGCCTCCGTCGCCGAGCCGTTCGCCTGCGCGATCAACGCCCAGGAGCTCATCGACACCCACGACGGCGACATCGTGGTCGTCGTCGGCTCGGGACCGATCGGCTGCCTGCACGTGCGCCTGGCCCGCGCCCGCGGGGCGGCCCAGGTGTACCTCGTCGAGCTCAGCCGCGAGCGCCTCGACCTCGCCGCGAACCTCGTCAAGCCGGACGCCGCGATCTGCGCGGCGGAGACCGACCCGGTCCAGGCCGTCCTCGAGCTGACCGGCGGGCGGGGCGCGGACGTCATCATCACCGCCGCGGCGTCGGGCCAGGCGCAGGAGCAGGCGCTGCAGATGGTGGCGCCGCAGGGCCGGATCAGCTTCTTCGGCGGCCTGCCCAAGGACCGGCCGACGATCACGCTCGACTCCAACGTCGTGCACTACAAGGAGCTGACCATCAAGGGCGCCAACGGGTCGAGCCCGGACCACAACAAGCAGGCGCTCGCGATGATCGCCGACGGCCGCGTCCCGGTGTCGGACCTCATCACCCACCGGCTGCCGCTCGAGCAGGTCCTGGACGGCATCGACGTCGTCCAGAGCGGCACCGGCATCAAGGTCACCATCGAGCCCTGAACGACGCATCCCCCACACCGAAAGTGAGTCGACGATGACCACCACGACGGTGGCGAGCTCCCCCGCCATCAGCGGCCGCAAGGCCGCACAGGTCCGGCTGCAGCGCTTCGGCGCGTTCCTGACCGGGATGATCATGCCCAACCTCCCCGCCTTCGTGGCCTGGGGGCTGATCACCTCGCTCTTCATCTCCGTCGGCTGGACGCCCAACGCCGTCCTCGGCGGGTTCGGCGACGCCGACGCCGGGTCGTGGCAGGGCGCGGCGACGCAGCTCGTCCAGGCCGACGACGGCACGACGTTCCGGCAGTACCTCGGGCTCGTCGGCCCGATGATCACCTACCTCCTGCCGCTGCTCATCGCGAACGCCGGCGGGCGCATCGTCTACGGCGAGCGCGGCGGCGTGGTCGGCAGCATCGCGACCGTCGGCATCATCGTCGGCAGCACGGTGCCGATGTTCCTCGGCGCGATGGTCGTCGGCCCGCTGGCCGCGTGGATCATGAAGAAGATCGACGCGATCTGGCACGGCAAGATCCGCCCCGGCTTCGAGATGCTCGTCAACATGTACTCCGCCGGGATCGTCGGCGGCACCCTGGCCGTCGCGGCGCTGTTCGGGATCGCCCCGGTGGTCACCCAGATCAGCACCTGGCTCGGCAACGTGGTCGGCTGGCTCGCCGACAACAGCCTCCTGCCGCTCATGAGCGTCATCGTCGAGCCGGCCAAGGTGCTGTTCCTCAACAACGCGATCGGCAACGGGGTGCTCGTCCCGCTGGGCATCCAGCAGGTCACCGAGAGCGGCAAGTCGCTGCTCTTCCTCGTCGAGGCGAACCCCGGCCCCGGCCTGGGCATCCTGCTGGCCTACACGCTGTTCGGCATCGGCTCGGCGAAGGCCTCGGCGCCGGGCGCGATCATCATCCAGTTCCTCGGCGGCATCCACGAGGTCTACTTCCCGTTCGTCCTCATGAAGCCGATGCTGATCGTCGCCGCCATCCTCGGCGGGGCGACCGGCATCGCCACCAATGCCGTCTTCGGCAGCGGGCTCGTCGGCCCGGCCGCCCCGGGCAGCATCTTCGCGGTCCTGGCGCAGACGTCCCGGGACAGCTACGTCGGGGTCATCCTGTCCGTCCTGCTGTCGGCTGCCGTGGCGTTCCTCGTCGCGGCGGTCATCCTGCGGGCCTCGCGGCGTCGTGACCTCGAGCTCGGCGAGAGCGGCGACCTCGAGGCCGCGATCGCCCAGACCGAGGCGAACAAGGGCAAGGGCAGCTCCGTGCTCGGGACCCTCACCCAGCGCGACGGCGAGCCGACCACCATGGCCGACGCGACCACCCCGGTCCCGACGACGACGGCCGTGGCCGACGGGCCCGTCCGCTCCATCGTGTTCGCCTGCGACGCCGGCATGGGGTCCAGCGCGATGGGCGCGAGCGTCCTGCGCAGCAAGCTCAAGAAGGCGGGTCACGCCGACGTCGAGGTCGTCAACCTCGCCGTGGCCAACCTGCACGACGACGCCGACATGGTGATCAGCCAGCGCGAGCTGACCGACCGGGCCCGGATCCGGGCGCCGCACTCGCGGCACCTCTCGGTGGACAACTTCATGAACTCGCCCGTCTACGACCAGGTGGTCGCCGAGGTCCGGGACCGCAACGCCACCGAAGGAGCCGACCAGTGACCACCGGCACGGACGAGACCCTGACCAAGGACCTCATCGTCGTCTCCGGGTCCGCCCGGACCAAGGAGGACGCCATCCGGGAGGCCGGGAGGCTGCTGGTCGGGTCGGGCGCGGTCACACCCGCGTACATCGACGCGATGCTCGAGCGCGAGCGGTCCATCTCGACCTACATGGGCAGCTACCTCGCCATCCCGCACGGGACGAACGAGTCCAAGAGCGGCATCCTGCGCTCGGCGGTCAGCCTCGTCCGGTACGACGACCCGGTCGACTGGGACGGCAACGAGGTGCGGGTCGTGGTCGGCATCGCCGGCGCCGGCGGCACACACCTCGAGATCCTGTCGAAGGTGGCGATCGTCTTCTCCGACGACGACCTCGCCCGGGCGATCCTCGACGCCCGGACCGTGGACGACATCTACGACACCCTCCAGTCCGTGAACGACGACTGACGTCGTCGTGCCGGTGAGCGCCGCGAGGCGAGCCCGCCGGTGTGAGGCCTGGCGATGTCGACGAGGCCCGGACCGCACGGTCCGGGCCTCGTCGCGTCCGGCCTCGTCGCGTCCGGCCCGTCGCGTCCCGCCCCGTCGCGTCCGGGCCGTCGCGTCCGGCCTCGTCGCGGTCGGACGGGAGCACCGGGGTCGTCGACCGTCTTCCGCCCGGTCCCCCCGGTCCGCGACACTCGCCGGGGAACCGATCACGCCGCCCGCTCCCGGGGCGTCGCGGCGGGGACCGGGCGGGGGTGACGCGGCATGGCCGGCGGCAGGGTGGACGGCACGGCGGACGGCACGGTGGACGGCACGGCGGACGGCACGGCGGACGGCACGGCGGACGACGTCTTCGTGGGGCGGGCCGCGGAGCTCGCGACCCTCGCCGCCGAGCTGCGCCGGGCCGCGACCGGCCGGGGCCGCACCGTCGTCGTCTCCGGGGCGCCGGGCGTCGGGAAGACCCACCTGCTCCGGCGCGCGCTCGGCGCGGGGACCGGGCCGGGCGAGGACCGGCTGGTCCTGCACGGCGGGTGCGTCGAGCGGCCCGGCCCGCACTACCCGAGCGTCCCCTTCGCGCCGTTCGTCGAGGCGCTCCGCGGGCTGCGTGGCACCGACGCGCCGCCGGACGTTCAGGCGGCCGCCCGGGCGTGGGTGCGGCCCGGCCCGCCCGGTTCCGGCGGTGCGAGCGGCCGGGAGGGTGGCCCGGACACCAGCCCCGGCGAGGACCAGGTGTACCGCCGGTTCACCGAGCTGCTCGATGTCCTCGAGGCCGCGGCCGCGTGGCGACCGGCCGTCGTCGTCGTGGACGACCTGCAGTGGGCGGACCCGTCGAGCCTGGCCCTGCTCGTCTTCCTCGCCCGGAGCATCCCGACCGAGCCGATCCTGCTCGCGGCCACCCTGCGGGACGTGGGCACGACGCCGCACGAGCACCTCGACCGCGCCGTCGCCGAGCTGCACCGGGCACCCGAGGTCCGGTGGCTGGCCCTGCCGCCCCTGCCCGACGACGACGTCGCGGCGCTCGTGCACCGCGTCCGCGGCCCGGCCGCCGCCGAGCGCGACGTCGCGGCCGTCGTCCGGCGCGCGGAGGGGAACGCGCTGGCCGCGGCGGAGCTCGCCCGGCACCGCGGCGACGACCTGCCCCGCTCGTACACCAGCGCGGTGCTGGCCCGGCTCGCCGACCTGTCGCCCGACGCGCTCGACGTGCTGCGCGTCGTCGCCACCGTCGGCGGGACGGTCGAGCCCGATCCGGTCGCGCGCCTGGTCGCGGCGCTGCGGTCGGAGTCGGCCGAGCCGACCGAGCCGACCGGGGCGGCCGGGTCGGCCGGGTCGGCCGGGTCGGTCGAGACGACGGGCGGCGTCATCCGGCAGGACCGGGCACTGGACGAGGCGGTCCGCAGCGGGCTGCTCGTGGCCGGCCCGGTCGGGTACGCGCTGCGGCACGGCCTGGACCGCGAGGTGGTGTACCGCGGGATCCCGCCCTGGCTCGCGCGGCGGCTGCACGGACAGGTCGGACGCGAGCTCGAGCGCTCCGCCGGGGCCGGGAGCCCCGAGCTGCTCGCGGAGATCGCCGACCACCGGAGCCGGTCCGGCGACGAGGCCGCGGCATTCGACGCCTGCGTCGTCGCCGGACGAGCCGCGGTCGGGGTGCGTGCCTTCCCCGAGGCCGTCGCGCTCCTGCGCCGCGCGCTCGGGCACCGGGACCGGCTCGAGCCGCCGCTCGCCGGGACGGTGCTGCCCGCGGCGCAGGTCCGGCTCGAGCTGGCCGAGGCGCTGCGGCTGGCCGGCGACGTGGACGGCGGCATCGCCCTGCTCGAGGAGACGTTGCGGGCGCCCATGGCGGCCGCGCTCGAGGCCCGCTGCTGGGAGCGGCTGGCGTGGTTCCGCCGCGAGACCGGCGACGGCGAGCGGGCGAACGCCGCGTACGTGCGTGCCCTCGACGCGGTGGCCGAGGTCGACGACGCCCCCACCCGAGCCCGCGTGATGGCCAGCCACGCGGCGGCACTCATGATCTTCGGCAGCCTCGACGAGGCCGGGGTCCGCGCGCGGGAGGCGCTCGCGGTCGCGACGGCGAGCGGGTCCGACGCCGCCCGCGCGAGCGCCCTCGACACCTGGGGGGTCGTCGCCGCGCTGCGCGGCGACCCGGACGAGGGTCTGCGCGCGCTCACCGAGGCCCGGGACGTCGCCCTGGCGTGCGGCAGCGACGACGAGCTGTGGCGGGCGGTGTCCAACACGGCGTACGTCCTGCAGAACGTCGGCCGCGAGGAGGAGTCGGTCGACGTCGTCGTGCGCGCGGTCGGCGACCTCGGTGGGGGGCGGCACCACCCGCCGGCGGCCGTCCTCGCAGTCGGCAACGCCGTCAGCGCGCTCATCCTGCTCGGCCGCTGGGACGAGGCCCTGGAGTGGGTGGCCTGGTGCTGGGCCACCCGGCCGGCGGACGGCCTGGCCGCGCACGTCGCGGCCACCGAGGCCGAGGTCCGGGTGTACCGCGACGACGGCGCCGCCGACGGGCTGGCCACCGCGCACGCGCTCGTCGACCGGTCGGCGGAGCCCGAGCTCACCGCGGCGCTGTGGCGGGTCCACGCCGAGCACCTGGCGTGGCGTGGCGACACGGCGGCCGCCCGCGACGCCGTCGACCGCTCGATCGAGGTGCTGGGCCGGTCCGACGACCCGGAGTCCCTGCTGCACACCCTCGCGGTGGCGCTGCGGGTGGAGGCGGACGCGGTCGGGCTCCCCGGCGGGGCGGACCCCGCCCGCCTCGACCGGCTGGGCGGGCTGGTGGCCACGGCGACCGGGGCCGACACCGTGACCTCACCGGACGACCTGCCGGACGTGCGGCTCGGGGCCGCGCTGTGCGCGGCCGAGCTGGCGCGCGCGCGTGGTGCGACCCCGGAGCCGTGGCCCGCGGTCGCGACGCTCGCGCGGGACGTCGGCCGCCCGTACCGGCTGGGCTACGCCCTGCTGCGGCTCGCCGAGCACGAGCTGGCCACCGGGGCGCGGCGCGGGGGCGCCGAGCACCTGTCCGAGGCGCACGCCGTGGCCGCGCGGCTGGGCGCCGCCCCCGTGCTCGCGGCGGTGCAGGCGGTCGCCCGGCGCGCACGCCTGCCGATCGCTGCCGAACCGGCGCCGGATGCGGCCCCGCCGGCGGCCGCACCGTTCGGGCTGACGGCACGCGAGGTCGAGGTGCTCCACCTCGTGGCCGAGGGTGCGACGAACCGGCAGATCGCCCGGAGCCTGTTCATCAGCGAGCGCACGGCGGCCGTGCACGTCTCGCACATCCTCACGAAGCTGGGGGCCGGCACCCGTCAGCAGGCCGCGGCGGCGGCGCACCGGGCAGGGCTGCTCGCGAGCCGGTGACGGTCCCGGACCTGCGGCGACTCAGGTGCGGCGGCCCGACGTGCGCGAGCTGTCGCCGCGGGGCCGGACGGGCACGTCCCAGTCGTGCAGGAGCACCGGCGGGTCGACGTCCTCGAGCCACCGCTCGGTCGGCACGTAGCGCGTGACGACGACGTCCCCGACGAGGTCGTCCGCGTCCGTCGCCTCCCAGCCCGCGCGGGCCGACGCCGTCCTCCACCAGTCCACGAACGCGGCGCGGTCCTCGGCCGACGGCGCGGCCTCGCCCCACACGACGGTGAGGCGCACCGTCGTCGGGTCGGCCGGCGAGGCGGTGACGTCGATCCACCGGCACCCCGCGGAGTAGAGGGCGCGCGCCCCGCGGTACCGGTGGGCGCCGTCGTCGGTGATCGCGTCCTCGCGCTCGCGCGCCAGGATATCGGGCAGCCAGGACGCGGGCCGGGACCGGTCCGCGGGTGGGGCGTCGAGGGAGGAGCCGTTCCTGGGCTGGGCGTCTGTGGGCGGGCCCGCCGGGGGCGAGCCGGGACCGCCGTCGTCGGTCGGGAGGGAACGCAGGGCGAGGACTTCCGCGTGGGCCATGGCGCATCGTGGCAAGTCGGCGCGCGGCGCCACAAGGGGACCCGCGTCATGCGTACCCGGCGGCCCCGCGGTCGCTCCCGAGCACCGAGCGGGGACCCGAGTACGTCCATCCGCGCCGCGCCAGGACGCAGTTCCACCGATGTCGCGCCGAGCCTGCCGGAGCAATCTCTTCCCGGGGCGAGATCCCGCTCCGCGAACAGGTCCTCGCAGGTCACCCGCCACGAGGCCCCCGTACCGAAAGGCACGTCATGTCCTCGACGACCACCGAGCGCCGCCGCCCCGCCCTCCGTCGCTCCGTGATCTGCTTCGCCGGACTCGGGGCCGCGGCCCTGACCGCCGGCTCCCTCGCCCTGGCGCCCGCCTCCTGAGCGGAAACCACGCCGACCACGCCGACCACGCCGACCACCGACTCCCCCGGCGCCGCCGCTGCACCGACGCTCACCGCCGAGCAGGCGCGCAACGCCTCGATCGAGCCCAGCGTCGTCCGGCTCTCCCTCGAGGGGACGGGCGAGAAGGCCGTCGAGGGCATCGCCGTCGAGGACCCGCTGGCCGTGCAGCTCGTCGACTACCGGCCCTTCGAGCACCGCGACGTCGCGCTCGCCGAGGCCGACGTGACCGGCACCGTGCCGCTGCCCGTGACCGCGGCCCACCCGAGGCGCAGCCGGTGTCGATGGTCGAGAGCGCCGGGTCCCTGGGGGTCGCCCCCGCCGACCCGCCGGCGCGATCCCACCCGCCGGCGCGGTCGCACTCGCCGGCGCACCCGGGCTCCGTTCGCGCCGCTCGAGCGGCCGGTGGCCCCGGTCGGCGTCGCGACCGGGTTCACCGCCCCGGCCCTCCCCGCCCCGGCGGCGACGACTGCGGTCCGGACCACCCCGCCCGTTCCGGCCGGGATCGGGACGGCCGTCCTCATGGCGCCGGCGGTCGTCGGGTCCGCCGAGGCCGGGACCTTCGCGACGTGCCGTGCCTGCGGCGCCCCGTAGGTCGAGGGGCAGCGGTTCTGCGGCTCGTGCGGCGAGCAGCTCTGACCGGTCCGGGTCTCCCGGCGGCCGCCGAGGTCGCACCTCCCGCACGAGTTCGCACCGTGCACAGTGCGGTTTCGTGTGCAAGGTGCGACTTCGGCGGGAGCCGCTCCGCGGACGACGGTCGGGACGGCGACGGCCGGCCGACCCGTGCTCGCCGACGGCCGCGGGCGTCTTCCGCGCCGGAATCCGCCGGCGCTACGTTGGCAGTCCGACCTGGGGCGATGTCGCCCCCGGGCTTCAGCGGGGAGCGGCCATGGCCGGCGTGGGTCTGCAGCGACGTCGGCGACCCGAGGACGAGAGCCGCGTCCTGGAGCTGCGGATCCACGGCGTGAACAACACCCCGCCCGCGAGCATGCTCGACGTCCAGCCCGGCGAGGCCGAGCGCGTCGACGGGGACGAGCTCGGCAACTTCTGGCGGCCCAGCGCGGCCGCGGTCGCGCGCCTGCGCGACGACCACCCGGGCCACCCGCCCCGCGGCGTGACGCGGGAGGCCTACTCGTGGGGTGCGCTGGCCCGCATCAACCTCGCGAGCGGCGGCGGCGCCCTCGGTCTGGCGGCCGCGGCGGTGACCCGGCTCGGCTGGGCGCTCCTGGTGCCGTTCGGCCTGGTCAACGTCGCGTTCTGGAGCCGTCGCCTGTCCGACGGCGACGCCGTCTGCTCCTGGCAGCGCGGCGCTACGGCGAGGGCGGTGCGGCTGGCGGCGGCGGGGCTCACCCTCCTGCTGGTCGGGGCCGCCTGTGTGGTCGCCCTCGACCTCGTCGCGGCGCAGTGCTTCGCGGGCCCGCAGCGGTGCGACGCGCTGCCGACTCCGTTCCACGGGCTGGCCGACCAGTCCCCCGGCCGGCGGCTGGCTCTGCTGACCGCGGTGCCGCTCGCGGTGCTCGCGCTGCTCGCCGGGCTCGGTGCCCTGACGCGGAGCCGCTACGAGCAGCTCGCCGCGATGCCGGCAGCCGCCGGCGACATCGGACCGGTCGACACCGTGCCGGGCGGCGCGTCGTCCCCGGGCGGTCCGGCGCCCGACACGTGGGCCCGCGACCAGCCGCCGGCCCTGCTCGCGACACCCGGCTTCTGGTCGAACGCGCACCTCACCTCGACGCAGGGCAAGGTCCACCTCGCCGCGGGCCTGGCGTTCGTCGTCGTCTCGTCCTCCTGGTACTACGTCGTCGAGCCGGTCGCGGGCTGCCGCGGCGACGCCGGGACGGGCCCGGTCCGCGCCGGCGCCTGTCTCCTGCGGTTCGCCGTCCTCGACGGGACCCCGTGGGGCCTGGCGGTCACGCCCGGCCTCGCCCTGGCGGCGCTCGTCGCCCTCGTCCTGCTGCTGTGCTGGGGCGAGGGCTGGGCGGAGGCGGCGAGGGTGCCGGCCTCGGAGCCCGAGACACCCCGGACGCCCGCGCTCGCCCGTGCCGTCTCCGCCGTGCTGCTCGTGACCGCCGTCACGACGATCGCCCATCTCGTCGTCCTGAGCCGCGAGCCGCTGGGGCGCGCGGGATCGGCCGACGCCGGCGGGACGCCGCTCGGACCGCACCCGGGCGGCTCGGAGGGGAGTCTCGTGCTCCTGGTCCTGGTCCTGCTCCCGATCGCCCTCGCGGCCCTGGGGTGGCGCCGGACGCCGTCCGCGGACCGCCCTCGGGAGATGTGGGGCGGGCGTGCGCCCGGGATCTTCCTGCTCCTGGCGCTGGGCGTCGCGCTGGCGCTGACCACGTTCGTCGTCGTCGGCGTGGGCGACTGGCTCAACGGTGACCGCAGCGCGGGCGACCTGGTCCGCGACGTCGGCGCCACCGCGGACGTCGCCGACGGCGCCCCGGGGGCCGACGGGGCGGGGGCGGCGACCGGCCCGCACCTGCGCGTGCCGGCCTTCTTCGTCTGGTACGGCATGGCGCTGATCGTGGGCATCGCGGCATTCGCGCTCGCGGTCACCGCGATGGCTCTGCGCGTCCGGCGGGACCTGCCGCCCGCCGCCGGCAGCCCCGAGGACGTCGCGCCGGGCATCCGGGTCACATGGGGGTCGCCCGTCGAGGTCGCCCGGCGCTCGGGTGCGGAGATCGCCCGACGTGCCCGGAGGCGGACCGCCGCCGTCGCGCACCGCGCGGAGCCCGCCATCGGGGTGCTGGCGGGCCTGGCCGCGTCCTGCCTCACCGCGGCACTGGTGCTCACCGCGCTGGCCTGGGCCTTCCCGGGCCAGTGGCCGGACCCCGCCGCCTACCCCACGGCACCGGGCGGGAGCGATGCCCCGTGGGTCGATCTCGTGGACCTCGCGGCCTGGGGGGCCGGGGGGACCGCAGTGCTCGTGCTCGGCGGGCTCGTGGGCGGCGCCCTCGCCGGCCGGACCCGGCCGCTCGGCCTGCTGTGGGACCTCATGTGCTTCCTGCCCCGCGCCGGCCACCCGTTCGGGCCGCCGTGCTACGCCGAGCGCGTGGTGCCCGAGCTGGTCCGCCGCTACCACGAGTGGCTCGAGGACGAGGCCGGGCACCACGGGCACGACGCGGAGGAGGCGGACGACGACGCCGCCCGTCGGCGCATCGTCATCAGCGCGCACAGCCTCGGGGCGGTGCTCGCGGTCGCCAGCATCCTGGCCGCCCGGGTGGAGCTCGGGGCGGTCGCCGTCGGGCGCCTGGCGCTGCTGACCTACGGCATCCAGCTCCGGCCCTACTTCGGCCGGATCTTCCCCGAGCTCCTCGGACCGCACGTCGTCGGGACCGCTCGCGGGAGCGGCGCGCGCGCCCTGACCGGCGACCCGTGGGTCGACCTCGTGAGCGAGGACTCGGACGCGACACCCGGCGGGGGCTCCCCCGCGGCCGGCGAGGCGAGCCCGACGAGCGTCCGGGCGCTGCTGACCGACGATCGCGGGCAGCTGCGGTGGGTCAACCTCTGGCGACGCACGGACTACCTCGGCTTCCCGGTCGACCGCTACCTCGCGAGCACCGTCGACCGGCCCGCCGAGGAGGTGGACACCAGCGCCTACCTGCCGCAGGTGGGCACCCACAGCGGCTACACCCGGGTCCCCGCCTACCGCGACGCCCTGGTCCACCTGCTGGGGGTGCTGCGGTGACCGCCCCCCGCGGGGGCCGAGCGGTGGACGGGTTCGCGCCGGCCGACCGGCCCGCCGGCGCGGACTGGCCCTGGCCGGTGTACCGCGGTGGCACGGGACCGCCGGTGATCGTCCTGCACGAGATCTTCGGCGTCACGCCACCGCTGCTCGGCTTCGCCCGGGGGCTCGTCGACGCCGGCTTCACCGTGTGGCTCCCGGCGCTGGTCGGCCGCGCGCCGGCGTCGACCGTCCTGCACCGGGCGGACGCCGTCCGGGCGATCTGCGTCTCCCGCGAGATCCATCTGCTGCGCACCCGGCGCACGAGTCCCGTGGTCGAGCCGCTACGGTCGCTGGCCCGGTGGGTCGCGGGCGTCCACGGGACCCGCGGCGTCGGCGTCGTCGGCATGTGCCTGTCCGGCGGGTTCGCGCTCGCGATGGCGGCGGACACCCGCGTCCTCGCCGCGGTGGCCGCGCAGCCCTCGCTCCCGCTGGTCACCCCGGTGACGCCGTGGTGCCGGTGGGACGTCGGGCTCTCGCCCGGGGATGCCGACGACATCCGCGCGCGCCTCGGCGCCGGCGAGGTGGAGGTGTTCGTCACCCGGTTCTCCGACGACGGCCTGAGCCCGGCGGAGCGGCTGCGCGCCGTCCACGAGCAGGTCGGGTGGACCGGCGTCCACGTCGACGAGCTGCCGTCGGCGGACTTCCGCCGGGGCGAGCACAGCGTGCTGGTCCAGGCGCCGCTGGGCTACGAGCCCGGCAGCCCGCAGGCCGAACGGCTCGCCCTCACGGCGACGCGCGTCCGGGACTTCCTGCACGGGCGGCTGGACGACGCGGCGCAGGGCGTCGAGCCGCCGCCCGGGGTGTGAGGCTCGTCGTCGCCGCCCGTCCGGGACCGCGCGACGGCGCCCCAGCCGGGGCGCCGTCCTGCACGCGGCTCGCGTCCGACCTACGGTGGGGACCGACTCACGACCACGACGGAGGATTCACCATGGGCTTCATCGGCAAGGCGATCAAGAGCGGCATCGCCGTCAAGGCGGCCAACATCCTCATGCGCGAGGTGCAGAAGCCGGAGAACCAGCGCAAGGCGCGCGAGCTCCTGGCGAAGGCGCGGAGCCGCAAGCGGTAGTCCTCGCCCGTCGCGGGCGCCCGGGTCGACCGGGTGCCCCGCGACGCTCGACGCGACCCCGATCGTCAGCGTGACGGCGAGGCGGCCACCGCCGTCGTCCCCGTCGGCGTCGTCGGCGCCCGCGCGCCGGACGGCAGGCCGAGGCTCCTCGTCCAGACGGCGTCCATCCCGCGGGCCGGGAGGGCCGCGCGCATCGCGAGGATCGTCCGCGCGTCCCGGCCCACCACCGTGCGTGGTCGCGTCCGACGCCGGGTGAGCACCCGCTCCACCGCACGGGCCACCGTCTCCGGCGGGGCCGCACCCGCGCGGATCCGCGCCATCATCCGGCGCTCGCCGGCGAAGTGCCCGGCGTAGAGCGCCCGCAGCTCGGGCGTCAGGGCGACCTCCAGCGCGTCGACGACGTCGTCCATCTCGTGCCACGGGTCGGTGTCGATCACGCCCGGCTCGACGAGCGCGACCTGCACGCCGAACGGCCCGAGCTCGACCCGCAGGCAGTCGGCGACCGCCTCGACCGCGAACTTCGACGCGTTGTAGAGCCCCGAGAACGGGAACGAGACCCGGCCGTTCACGGAGGAGATGAACACGATGCGCCCCCGGGAGCGCCGCAGCCGCGGCAGGACGGTGCGGGTGACGTCGAGTGGGCCGACGAGGTTGACGTCGAGCTGGCGGTGCATGTCCGCGGGTGTGAGGGTCTCGACGGGACCGCCGACCGCGATGCCGACGTTGTTCACGAGGGCGTCCAGCCGATCGGGCAGGACGGCGTCGAGCGCCGCGACCTGGTCGCGGACCGTCACGTCGAGCGGGACGGGCGTGATCGCGTTCGACTCCCCGGCGAGCGACCCCGCGGCGACGTCGGTGCGGACGCCGGCGTAGACCTGCCAGCCGTGGTGCGCGAGGCGGATGGCGATGGCGCGTCCGATCCCGCGGCCGGCGCCGGTGACGAGAACTGCTCGCGGCGAGCTCATCTCGGAGCTCCTCTCGGGTCGGTGGGGCTCCCACCGTGTCCCCGCCCGCCGGCGCGGGACCGAGTAGTGCGGTACTCGACCCCTGGTGGCTAGCATCCGCGCATGGAGCGGGTCTGGCCGCTCACCGGCCGTGATGCCGAGCTGCGGGAGATCACCGCCGCCCTCCGGCCGCGCGCGCTGGGGACCGCGGCGACCGGCCGGGCCGTGGTGGCGGGCGGGCCCGTGGTGGCGGGCGGCATCGTGGTGGCGGGCCCGGCCGGGGTGGGCAAGACCCGTCTCGCCGGCGAGGCCGCCGCACGGGTCGCGGCTGGTGGCATCCGGGTCGTCTGGGCGCACGGAAGCCGGGCGGCGCGGCCGTTCCCGCTGGGCGCGTTCGCCGGCCACGTCGACCTCCCGTCCGGCGAGGGGTCCCCGGCGGTCGGCCGGGTCCTCGACCACCTGGTGCGCCTGGCCGCGGGCGGCCCGCTCGTGCTCGCGGTCGACGACGCCCACCTGCTCGACGAGCTGTCCGCGGTCGCCCTCCACCGGGTCGTGGTCCGGGGCCTCGCCCGGGTCGTCGTCACGGTCCGCGACGGGGAACCCGCCCCCGACCCGGTGACCGCGCTGTGGAAGGACGACCTCCTCCCCCGGCTCGACCTCGCCCCCCTCGACGCGCCGACGACGGCGGCGCTCGTCGCCCAGGTCCTGGGCGGTCCGGTCGAGTCCGGGTCCGCCCACCGTCTCTGGGGGCTGACCCGCGGCAGCCCGCTGTTCCTGCGGCACCTGCTCTCGGGCGAGGTCGCATCGGGTCGGCTCGGTCCGGCGTCCGGGATCTGGTGCTGGTCCGGCGATCCGCGGATCACGCCCGAGCTGGCGTCCCTCGTCGAGCACGAGATCGGCTCCCTCCGGCCGGCAGTGCGGGACGTGCTGGACCTCGTGACGCTCGGCGAGCCGCTCGCCGTCGACACGCTCGCGGACCTCGTCCCCGGTGACGCGGTCGAGGAGGCGGAGATGCGCGCCGTGGTGCGGATCGAGCCGGCCGCCGGCACCGACGTGCCGGTCGCCCGCCTCGGCCACCCTCTGTACGGAGAGGTCCGGCGGGCGGCGATGGGGACGGTCCGGGCCCGTCGGCTCCGGGGTCTGCTCGCCACCCGGCTCGACGGGGAGTCGCACCCGATCCCCCGTGCGGCCCTGCTGGTCGACTCCGACCTCGACCCCGACCCGGCACTGTTCCTGCGTGCCGCCCGGGCAGCGGTCGAGTTCCACGACGTGCCGCTGGCGGAGCGGCTCGCTCGCGCGGCTGCCGCCGGCGGCGGCTGGGAGGCACGACTGGCGCACGCCGGCGCGCTGTCCTGGCTCACCCGCGGGGAGGAGGCCGAGGCGATCCTCGCCGTGCTGGCTCGCGACGCCCCGACAGGCCCGCTGCGCGCGCTGGCGCACGCCTACCGGGCGGGGAACCTCCTCTGGACCCTCCGCCGGGCCGACGCCGCCCGAGCGGTCCTCACCGAGGCGCTCGGGGACCCGGACGCCGGGCCGTCCCGGGTCCAGCTCGAGGCGATGACCGCGGCCCTGGACGCCGCCACGGGGGACGCGGCCGCGGCGCTGCGCCGCGCCCTGGTGCTGCGGGAGCGGGGCGTCCCCGACGAGCTCACCCTGCTGCTCGTCGAGGCCGCCGTCGCCGCGGCGGCCGCCGTGGGCGGGCGGCGGGACCTGCTCGACGTCGTCGCCCACGCCGGCCGAACCGCGCACCTCCCGCACGGGATCCCGGTGTTCGGCCTGGCGGACTGGCTGCTGCTGGGCTACCGCCTCGCCGGCCTGCCCGGCGCCGGCCGGGACGCGACCGCGGACCTGCGTGCCTCCTCCGCCGACGTGCCCGGGCCCCGCCCACCTCATGGGTCTGGTGCTCGCCGGGCACCTCGCGCTCGCGCTCGGCCGTCCCGGGGACGCGCTGATCCCGCTCCGGGAGGCGTGGGCCGGGCTCGAGCCGTCGCGTCACGAGTTCCGGTTCCGGTGCCGCAGCCTCCTCGCGACCTGCCTGGCCCTGACCGGCCAGCCCGACGCCGCCCGGCCGCTCCTCGACGGGCTCGTCGCGGAGCGGCACCCGGCCTACGTGTCTGACCGAGCCGGACGACCTGCTCGCGCGGGCGTGGAGGCGGCCGCCGAGGGAGCGACGTCCGAGGCGGTCGGTGCTCGCCGAGTCGGCGGCCGCAGCTGGCGCAGGCGCCAGCGGTCCCCCGCCTTCGAGGTGCTGGCGTGGCAGACCGCGACCCAGCTCGGGGACGCCGTCGGCGCCGTGGCCGCGCTGGAGGTCCTGGCCGGCGGGTGGCCGGTCCCCGGGCCGGCGCCGCCCTCGCCCACGCGCGTGCCTGGGCGGACGCACGACGCGGACGCCCTCGCCGACGCCGCGGCGGCATGGGAGCGAGCTCGGCGACCTGGTGGCCGCCGGCGACGCGGCGGCACAGGCGGCGGACGTCCACCGCCGGCAGGGGCGTCCGGGCTCCGCCCTCGCGGCCGCGGCGCGAGCGGAGCGTCTCGCGCGAGCGGTCCGGCGCGCGGACCCCGGCCCTGGCCGCCGCCCTGCGGCCGCTCCCACTCACGACTCGGGAACGGGAGATCGCGGTGCTCGCGGCCGCGGGCCTGACCAACCGCGAGATCGCCGGGCGCCTCACGGTGTCGGTCCGGACCGTCGAGGGGCACCTGTACCGCACCGGCCAGAAGCTCGGCGTCTCCGATCGCGCGGGGCTCGCGGACATCGTCGGCGTGCCCGCCGGACCCGGCGCGCCCGTCGTCCGCGGCGGACCCGGGTAGCCCGGTACTCGTCCCCGTCGCTCCGCCGCGTCCGAGGCTGGTGACCCGGACCGCGAGGAGGAGAGACCGATGACCACCACGACCCATGTCCGCCCCGGGGAGGGCACGCACTACCCGATGACCGACGGCGACCACGTCGCCAAGGCCTCCGTGCACGACGGCGGCGGCACGTTCGAGGTCTTCGAGGTCCACGCCCCGGCCGGCCCCGCCGCCCCGCCGCACGTGGCTCCGTGGACCGGGGTGCTCTACGTGCTGGACGGCCGGCTGACGGTGTGGGTCGACGGGGAGGCGTGCGAGGTCGAGCCGGGCGGCCTCGTGACGATGCCGGCCGGGGTCCCGTGCACGTTCTCGGTGATCGGGGACGCGGCGCGGTTCCTCGCGATCACCTCGGGCGACCGCGCCGGCCGGTTCTTCGCCGACTTCGCCGCGTCGGTGTCGCGCGATGGTGGCCCCGAGGACTCCATGGCCGCGATCATGTCCGTCACCGCCCGGCACGGGGTGTCGCTCGCGGGGGCGTGGACCGGAGCGCCACCGCGCGCCTCGTCGAGCGCCCTCTTCCCGACAACCCTGCCGGGGCATTCGCCATCTCCATGATCTGGGGCCACGGTTGGTCGGGCTACGGCCCGTACCGTACGGCGCGAATCTCGACCGGCGCCCGCACGCCCTGGGGCGCTCCGGTGTCCGCCGACGTCGTGGGCCGCCCGGTCGAGTCCGCCGACGTGGTCCGCCGGGAAGGGCCGGTCGAGGGCGGGAAAGATCTTTCGATCACGCCGGGGTGCGCGTGGCGGATCTTGCGCAGCGACGATCAGACCGGCGCCCCCGCCGTCGCGAGCAGCCACCGCACCGGGTCGAGGCACCGGAACGGCGAGATGCCGCGCGAGTGCAGGGTCTCGCCCTCGGCGGGCTCTCCGAGGGCCGAGACAGCGAAGAACCGGTGCGGGACCCGCTGACCCTTGTGCGGTCGTTCGAGCGAGGTCACGAGCGAGCCGGCGCCCAGTCGCTGGAGGAGGCTCCGGACCTCGTCGTGGAGGAGCTGGCCGTCCTCCTCGTCGTACCGGCTGCCGATCACCGAGTCGCGCATGAACCCCGCGCCGGGGTTGGA
>CAWCGP010000004.1:0-312113 GCA_963795145.1 uncultured Actinomycetota bacterium
AGCAACTGGGCATCGGCTGTTCGTTGATCCTTGATCCGCTCCAAGTAGTTGCTGCCCTCCAGTCGGCCAAGGCCCGCTTCGACCCGGCGCTGGAAGGCGCGCTGCTCCCGCTGCGCAACCATGTCGACGACAAGGACTGATCCAGCAACGGCGAATAGCGGCCAACCAGCCGCTGCGGCTCCTCCGATCGCGACGGGCTTCAAGACCGCGTGAGTCGTCGTGCCTCCAGACCGGGAGAAACCCCGGAAACCTGATTCTCCGACTGCCCTGACGAGCTCGGCACCCTTCGGCAACACGGCGCGAAACAGGGTGGGGCTTTTTGGGTCGAGGTCCTTCAAGAGCGCAACCAGCGCCTCCTGGACGGTGGCGTTCACCGGTATGGTCCGTAGCGTCTCAACTTGCGAGTCGCCCAATGGGTGGTACTCGATAGCAACGGGGATTGATGCCGCCTGGAGAGCATCCCAGACGGCTTCCGGGCTTGTCCCAGTAGATTGGATCACCCCCTCAGGAACAAGAAGCCCCTCCCTCGGCAGCTTCTGTATGGCATCGCCTGGCCCCGCGGCGCTGTCGTGGACCACTCGAACCGGGTGGGTCGACCGTCGGCGAACCCGCCAGGACAGCAGAATGGTCGCGACGACGGCGATCGCCGCGACCACGACAACTCCGAACTCGGGGGACATCGGAACAGCCTATGTGGAGCGGGCAACGATCGGCCGCTACGTGGGATGTCCTCAACGTGCTCGGACACCTGGTCTGGCGGCGTCCGCTCTCATGCCGCGCGAGTGCGCGGCTCAGGGCCCGCCGTTGGCCCGGCGCAGCTCGCGGTTCACGCCGACCACGCGCCGGTCTCGAGCTCGCGTAGCCGGAGCTCGGCCCGCAGCGCGCGGACCGTAGAGCGGAGTGTCCCTCGCCGATCAAGCCTGCCGCGACATCGCGCAGCTCCGGTGCCGACTCGTTCGCCGCGCAGCTGAGCTGGCTACGGACATAAGAGACACGCCCTAGGTGCCGGAGATGAGTCGCTGCAGCACTCCGGCGGGCGGACGCCGCGACGTCGCGTCCTATGCCGTGGTGTCTCGCCGGCGGCAAGAGAGTGGATGTCCCGTCGCGGTGTCAAGGGGTTGGACGTTGAAGTTTTTGCGCCTCAGGAGCGCGGTGGCCGCCGAACTTTTCGGCGATGGTCTTGCATGTGTGCAGGTCAGGAGGCTAACTTTTCTGATTGGCACCCCGGATGGTGCTCCGCGTCGACTGATGGAGTACTCACAAAATTGGTTGGGCTAGGTGGGCGGTGTGCTGGGCGTAGACGCCGAGGTGGCGTCGCCGGATCCGAGAAGTATGGCCACGATGACAATGCACGTTCCGTTCCCTGCCCACCCGCCAGTTTCGGGCAGTGTGTACGCCCGTTCACGCCGGGCACTGATCGTATTCGGACCCCGTGGTCGTGTAGACCGCCGCGCGGGGTGGTCGGCGGAGGAACTGGCCGTGGCTCGCCCGGCGGTGGGCGAGAAGTACCCGAGCCGCTACCTCGGCCCGTGGATCGACCTGCCAATGGACGCCGACGAGGACCGCGCTCGACTGGCGTTCAAGCGGTTGCTGTCGTGGTTCTTCCTCGCCCCGGCCCTCGACGCGACCGAGGTCTGCGTGCCGCGATACGCGGACTTGCCACTGGAGGCGCGGGAGCGCCTGCACGTCGCCGTGGGGCACCAGTTGCAGGCGGGTCGCCGGCCGCATGGGCGGTGACGCTGGTGCCGGCGCCGGACCGGCTGTCCGTGCTGCACCCCACCACCGGCTCGTCTCCGCGGCTGAAGAAGGCGCCCGCCCCTCGGTCGTTCGTGACGAAACCGGAGAATCACCTGCAGTGGCTGATGACGGCGCTGCCCACCATCGAGGAGCTCACCGAGTCGCTGGCCGACTACATCGGGCGCAACGGCCAAACTCCCCGGCACTTCGCCGCCGCGCAGCAGGTGGCGGCGGAACTCCTGAGCGCTGGGCGGTCTCGTCCGTGGGTGCAGCAGTACTTGTCGGTCTTCGGGTTCCAGAACTCGAAGGATCTGGTCGGGCGTGTGGCCGGCCAAGCGTCTGGCTGAGGTCGCCGAGGTGGCTCGGTGAGCGCGCCGGCCGACCTGCGCGGGACCTATGGGTGGCGGATGTGTCCTCATGCTCGCCGGCAGGCTGCTGCGCGAGGTGTGTCCGTGCGCGAGGTGCTCGAGGCCATCGCCGATCCCGCCATCACGCATAGCGCTTTCAACGAGGGTCCTGGCCGGTATGTGTACAAGCGTGGTGATGTCGCGGTCGTAGCAGTTCCGGAGACGAAGACCGTGGTGACGGTCTTGTGGAACAACCCGGCCCAGTGGACCAGCGAAGACTTCCGCCACCATCTCGAACAGAAGCGCGCCGACACGCGCACACCGAGCGCCGGCGGCACGTAGCGGACAGTCCGTCGCCGGTCGCGAAGCGAGCGGCGACCGCTCGTCGGGTGACGGGTTCATACTCTGCCAAGCCTCCTCGGCCTCGCCCGGGGGGGCGCAGGTGGCCGACGGCCCCTTGCGGGCGCGCACAGACGGGCTCGATGCCCGCCTGTTGGCGCTTTGCTGGCGGCCGGGACGGCCTTCTTGGGTCGCGCCCGGCCGTTGGGTGTCAGCCTCGTCGCGCCCATCCTGGAGCGGGCCCGAGGGCGCAGACGTCGGCGAGCCGGCAGGCCACGCGGTAGGCGGGGGCGATCGCGTGGATGGCCTGCAGGTGGACGTTGGCAGTGGCGGCGTTGCCCTCGCACCAGGCCAGGAGGGCGAGCAGGTTCGGCCACGGCGTTGCCGCCGGGCAGGAAGGTGCACAGGATCGCGTCGCGGGTGGTGGGGTCGGTCATGGCGGCGGCGAGGCGTCCGGCCCGGGTCGGGGTGGGGCGGGAGCCGGTGATCGTCTCGCGCCACGTGGCCAGGGCAGCGGGCCGGTCGGTGGCGTGAGGGATGTCGAGCCAGTCGTCGTGTGCGGCGGCGGCCTCGACGCGGTCCTCGACGCTGGCGCGGACCACGCCCAGGGCCTGTCCGACGAGACGGCCAGTCGCGGCGTCTCGCTGCAACTGAAGCACCAGTGGGCGGCCACGGCAGGAATAGTTGGCCTAGTCCTCACCGGCTGGACAACCGGTTACCTCACTGGGGCAGCGGGCTCAGCAGTCGTCCTAGCCCCGAGCCCGACGGTGGCGCACGGTCAGCCGCCGTCCGCGCGCGTAAGTTTCCCTCTCGTGCCGATGTCCGGGTCCCGCACGCTGAGTAGGTTTACTTCGTGACCTACGTCGCCAGTATCTCCGTCAGCTACAACGGCCGGTCCCCCAATGAGTACACACGGCTGATCAACGCGCTCGTGCAGGCAGGTTGGGAGTACGCCGATACGCCTGCACTTCTGTATGACTCCGACGACCTCGACGGCGTACTGCTGGCGCTCGAGGTCCTCGCAAGGGCTGTTACGACGCCAGGAGACCTAGCCCTGGGCCTTCAGGTGCACCTCGTCGGCGCAAGACGTCCGGCTCCGGGCGCGGGCCACCATCGGCAGCTCGAAGAAGCTCCTCGACGAACCTCTGCCCTCCCAACACCGCTAGCGGCTCCTTCGCGTGCCAACCAAAGATCCACCTTCCGGCCTGCAGCGTCGTCTGGCCGGTAGCTCACGCGCCGATCCTGGCGGACGACGGCTCGCATCCAGACATGCCGATGCGTGAGCCGGGCGCAGAGAGACACGCATCTGGTGAGAGAGCCTGTCTACTGCCGGCACCGCGGTGTGCGGCTCCGACGAGTGTTCGGGCGCTGGCGCCATGCCGTCATCCTCGGGCCCGTTGCGTGCGCCAAGCCCGAGCCCGAGCCCGAGTAAGTCCGCGCTCGACGCGCAGCCGCTGCTCGTGTAGCGCAATGCCGCTTGTCGGCTTCCGACGGCAGCGTTGATCTTCGGCTTGGGTGCTGACCGGAAGGGGGCTCGCGGGAGCCCCCTCCGGTAGACGTGCGCGCCTACACCTCGTGGCCACAATCGACCTGACTTCTCAGTGCTGGTCAGGACGATAAGTGGGCATCGACCCAGTCGCCGAATTCGAGGAGCCACTCGGTAATACCCGGGCCACCGAGCGCGCATGCTCGGACCTTTCCCCACGCCCCCAAGCGCTCCAAGTCCCGCTTGCCGACGAGGATTAGTGCAGTACGCGGATGAAGCGCAGCGGACGCCGCGACACGTTCGTATACGTGCGTCGTTAGCGAAGAAAGTGACTCAACCGCGCGACGTGCTTCATCGCGCGACGGTGTATAACCTCGATGTACGACCCGGTTCCGCACTTGAGCAATCGACTTGCGCCACTCGCCGACAGCGCTCTCCGTCGTGTGATCCCAGACCCCACCCAGTTCCGGTAGCAACACTTTCTCGATAATCTTGAACGGAGTGGCACGCGTTTGCGTCGCGACCCCTAGATCGGCACCGCCTCGCCGCTTCACACCGGCCCGCGCACTGCCCTCCCACGCAAGCAGGGCGGCCGTGTTCTTCAGAAGCACTTCCGCCGCAGTAGCACTCTTCAAGACCGCACCGCTATAGTCTCCACGTACGCGGCATTGCGGGCGTCGAGCGCCAGATCGCGAACCAGGGCGGCTGGTCCTTCGTGATGCGCCTCCACGAAGGCCTCGCTGATAAGGTCGAGATCATTCTCGGTTAGGGTTCGACCAGATTCTGACAACAGCTCGATCGTTTCGACCTTGAAATCTATCAGCATCCCGGCTGAGGTCTCTTCGTAGGTAAGGTAAATGGGTTCCACGCGCTCGATCGTGAGGTTGGGATGAGGGCTTCGAGCGACATGCGCTCTGATGCGGACCACCTCACGCAAGTGCTCGAAGCATCCCTCGAAATGCTCCTGAACGTTGGAGGTAGGCGACCACTTGTCGCCGACCATCGCGAACACCATTCGTCGCCGCGGACCTTGCAACTCCTGCCACGCCTCGGGCCCATACTTGGCACCTGTCCCGAGCTGACAGATTTCGGCAAGAGCCCGCACGTGCTCGTAGAACGCTTCGGGACCACCTCGTTTAATGAAGAGGGTGCACCGACTGGCTTCACTACAGTCCGGATCGCGAACTTTACACTCAGTCGAGTAACAGGACTCAGGGTGTACGACCGAGGCATAGCCGTCCGGTGTGACGGGCACCTCATCCCTCAAGGCAAGGACGTACCACCTTCGTCCGGTGCCTAGCTCGCGTGACGCGGCTCCGCTCACGGTCTGCGTGTACACGCAACCATTGAAGCGCCAGGATCGTCCATGTGGGCGCTTCTAGCTATGCGAGGCGCCGCGAACGCAGCAGGGGCTGGGGACTGCTCGCAAGGCCGAGATAGGTCCCAGACGCCATCCGTCGCCTAAGACCGGGCGACGGCCCCATGCAGGTCCTCGCCCGGCCGAGAGCGCGCGGTACAGCCGCCGACCAATCGCTCCGCCAGCGTGCGTGCCGCGGACCCTGTCGGTTATCTCGGCGCACAGTGACAGCTCACTGTTTGGCGCGGGTCACCTTGGAGCCGAGCACCCGGCCCGTGCGCGCATGCAGCACTCCCCTCTTCAAGGCCCGTTGCCTACGAGGAGGACACAGTGCCGACGGACGCCAGCGTCGACTTGCTAGCCCAAGCGCTCGTTTACGCCGATCACGGGGTGCGAGTCTTCCCTTGCGTCGGCCGGCAAGACCCCGATCACCGTGCAACGGGTTCTTCGACGCCACCACCGACCCCGACCACATCCGCACCTGGTGGAGACGCCACCCAGACGCGAACATCGCCGCCCCCACCGGCACGCCCGCCTTCGACGTCCTCGACGTCGACGTGCGGCCAAGACGGCAACGGCTGGGCCGCCTACCGGCGGGCAGCCGCGACCGGGTACTGGACGGATGGCTACGTGCCATCCGGACGCCCTCCGGCGGCCTCCACCTGCACTACCCCGGCACCGACCAGCGCAACGGATCCCTCCGCGACCAGCACATCGACTTCCGCGCCACCGGCGGGTACGTGCTGCTGCCGCCCTCCCTCGGGCAGACGAAGGCCTACTCGCGCCGATACGAGCTCATCCGCGCGGTGGCCGCGCCCGGCCGGCCGCTGGACTGGGACCGAGTCACGGCCATTGTCGCGCCGCCCATCCCGCCTCGGGCGAGCCGGCAGGCGTCGCTGGCGGCGTCGCGGCCGCAGCGCGCGGTCTGGTTGGCCTCCCACGTCGCGCGCCAGCTGCCCGGGAACCGAGACAACGCGTTGTTCTGGGCGGCATGCCGCGCGACGGAGGCGGGGATCGAGGACCTGTCCCCCTCGTCGACGCGGGTGTGACCGCCGGGCTGTCCCGCCGCCAGGCCAATCGGACCGTCGCGAGCGCACAGCGAACCATCGCGCAGGGACCGGCCACACCCCCGGCGTCCATGGCGCGGTAGGAGGCTTTCGATGACTACGGCCAGAGCCGGCGAGATCTCCGGAAACCGGATGATGCTGTCCGTGGCGGACGTCGCCGCGGAGCTCGGCTGCGGCCGGGACACCGTCTACACCTTGCTCGCCTCCGGCCGGCTGCCGTCCGTACTCGTCGGCGAACGGCTACGCCGCGTCCGGCGGCACGACCTGGAGCAGTACATCGCCGGCCTGCCGACCAGCCCCATGGCAAGCGCACACTCGCGATGACCAGCGCGGAGGCTGCAGTGCACGCTCGCGCCCAAGATGCCGCGCGGAGCCCTATCACCGGGAGCCCATCAGCCGCCCCTGGTGGCATATCGGCGCCGGCAGCGCTCCGACCCAGGAGGAGCCGATGGGTGCTGACATCGTGACGCTGAGCCCGGAGGACGTCGCCAAGACGCTCGGGACCTCGCCGTGGTGGGTGAAGGAGCAGGCTCGCCGTGGCCGCATCCCGCATCTGCGCGTCGGAAGGGGACGGATACGGCTGCTACCCGAGCACGTAGATGCTCTCCTCGCGCTCATCACTGTCGAGTGCGCCGTCGCAGAGACGGAGCCACCGGCGACCGCCTCTAGTGATCTCAGTTCGCTCGGACCCACCGTCAAGTCGCTTGCAGCGCATCGACGTCGTCCTCACGTCGCGGGCGACCGTCAGATGTTCTGAGACGACGGTGTCAGCTCACGCTGGTCACGCAGCCCACCTCGCCTGCATTCCTGGCGGCGCTGCAGAAGCCGGGAGCGGCGCGGCTCGGGACGGTGGGTGCATACGGCCGCGGTCGTTACTCCAATCGGTGGGCCTCCAGCCGTATTGGCGTCGAGGATCAGCTGGCGCGGTGCGGATCTCTGTTCGTCGGTTGGTGAGCAGCGAGATGGCTGCGGCAATGTCGGCCTCGAGGCCCTCATCCATGCCAGGCGTCTGCGCCAGGGCGTCGCGCAGGGCTCGTCCCGTCGTAGACGCAACGGGCCGCAGCTCAGCGACGACAAGCCCCGCCCGCGTGATGCGGATCGTCTCCCCGCGCTCGACTTCGTCGAGCAGCTCGAAGAAGCCGCGCGAGGCGTTAGCAGCGGTGACGGTCCGCACGTGGACATCGACTCCAGTTCTGCCTGACTTCCTGACCATGGATGACAGTCGCGGGTTTCCCTTTGGAACCTCTGCGCCAGGCTCAGCGTCCGTCGCGGTCAGGTCGCGCCTCCGAGTGCGCGACGATTCACCACCGGCGCCCGGCCCTGGACTTCTCCGCTCGGCTTGAAGCTGAGCCCCGCCATGGCGCGAGACGCCGCGTCCGCGGCGGCCCGCTGCTGGTCCGGCAGCAGGTGCGCGTAGGTCTCGGTCGTCGTGGTGATCGACTCGTGCCCGAGCCGGCGCTGCAGGACGAACAGGTCCGTCCCGGCCGCGATCATCCAGGACGCGTGCGTGTGCCGGAGGTCGTGCACGCGGGGTCGCTTCGTCAGTCGCGGGGCGTCGAGGTCGGGCGAGCCGTCGGGCCGGCGGGGGTTGCGCGCGGCCTCGAGCGCCGGCGTCCAGGTGGTCGTCCAGAACCGCGAGGACTGCAGCTGGGCGCCGACGGTGTTGGTGAACAGCAGCTCGTCCGGGCGCCTTGCCGGCCACGAGCGGGAACAGCACGTCGACCAGGTCGTCCGGGAGCGACACGGTGCGCCGCGCGCGCTTGGTCTTCGGCGGGCCGACGTACCAGTGCCGGTCCTGGTCCCGCTTCCAGGCCTTCGTCACCCGGATCGTCGCCGGGCTGCGGACACGAGGTCGACGTCGCCGGCGGTGAGCGCGGTGGCCTCGCCCCAGCGCAGGCCGGTCGCGACGAGCGTCAGGACGAGCGGCTGGTAGTGGGCCGGGATCTTGGACAGCAGCAGCATGAACTCGTCGCGGGTCAGCACGGTCATGTCGTCGCGGGTGGACTGCGACTTGGGCAGCAGGACGCCGGCGCAGGGGTTGTCGGGGCGGTAGCCCGAGCCGCACGGCCGTGGCCATCGAGGCGGAGAAGAGCCCGTGCACGTTGGCGATCGTCTTGGGCGCGAGGCCCTTCTTCGACATGTCGCGACCCAGCCGGCGACCTGCCGGTAGGTCAGCGCGGCGACCGGGAAGGCGCCGAGCGTCGGGACGATGTGGGCGGCCATCTGCTGGCGGTAGTGCGCTCGGGTGTCGGAGCCGACCGCGGTCAGCAGGTCGATGTGCTCGGCGACGACCTGGGCGACCGTGGGTCCGGGCTTCCTGATGGCGTCAGCGATTCGGGCCGCCTCGGCGGCGTAGCCGCCGGCGGCCTCGATGAGCTGCTTGGCGACGATCGCCTCGCGTTCGTCGTCGTACGTCAGGGACGTCTGGCGTCCCGTCTCGGGGTCACGCCAGAGCACCGCGAACGCCCGCGTCCCGTCAGCGCGACGCCGCTCCCGCAGGGAGGCCATGACAGGAGAAGGTAGCCAATCGTGTCAACGATTGGCTACCTTCCTGTCAACATGGCCTGCGTTTCCGCAGGTCAGAGGGGTGGAGGTGGCGGGAATCGAACCCGCGTCCGATGACTGTGAACCAGGACTTCTCCGGGCGCAGTCTGCTGCGATTTTCTCGGCCCCCATGATCTAGCAGACATGTCATGGACGGGCCCAGTCGCCTAAGAGTCCCCCCAACGCCGCCGACGAACGTTGGGAGCAGTGGCTCTCTAGATGACGCCAGCTACTGAGACGAGAGCAAGCTCAGGCTGACGGAGTTCTACTCGCTCAGGCGGCGAGGTCGAACTCGGTGCGCGATTGGTATTGGCACCTATTGGTTTGCAGGGAGCGTTGACGAGATAACCCTGCATCCTCGGCCCGCTTCTCCTGGATCGACGATCACCGTCGAAACCGATCACCCCCTGTGCAGTTGTCAAGCACCCGGTTCCGGCCGGACCGCGAGCGGCCAGCCGGGACGAGCAGGTCCAGCATAGTCGCTCAACGCCGCGTGCGGTCCCCACCATTCCCCGGGGGCCAGCCGGACGCGAGCCCGGACCGGCGCACGCAGCGCCTCACCAGCCCCCGCCACCACCGCCGCCGACTCCCCCGCCGGCGAACCCGCCGCTCGAGCCGGACGCCCCGGACGACGCCCGGCGTCGCCGCGGCGATCGACGTCGGTCGCGATGGTCGCGAAGCTGTCGACGCCGTGTGCCGAAGCTGCTGCCGGCGCCCCAGTACAGGTACGGCGCCGTCCCGTAGCCGTACCCGTGGTACCAGGCCGGCTCGGGCACGCGCTCGCCCCGCGCGGCGAGGTCGCCGAAGACGCCGGCCCACCGCTCGGTCAGGCCGAAGACGATCGCGTACGGCAGGTACCGGCTGAACAGGTCCTCGCCGTGCACGAGCGCGCAGCCGGTCGGCGTCGGCCGTCTCGAGGTAGTGCTTGAAGCGCGACCGCCTGCGGCGAGCAGCGCCGTGCCCGGACGCCGTGCGCGCCGGTGCGGCGCCGGCCAGCGCCAGCCACGAGGATGCCGACGAGCACCAGCGAGCGCGCGGCCGACCAGCCCGAGGCCGTCGACCAGCGCCGCGAAGCGCGACGATCCCGGCGACCACGCCGGCGACGCCGCAGCGCCGCACCGGTCGGGTACCAGTGCGTTCCGGACGGTCCGCGGGTTGGCGCGGAACCAGCCGCGCTCGGTGACGTGCTCGTAGAGCAGCGTCCTGGACCGCGGCCATCGACGACGCGAACGTCGTCCGGACCTCCGACATCCGCACCGACCGCCGCTCGGCGAACAGGTCGTCGAGCAGCCTCCGCTCGAAGCCGGTGAGGTCGGACCGCGGCCGGTACCGGCAGGCCACGCAGCTCCCAGTCCTCGCCGGGCCCGTCGGCGCCTGCGTCGAGCGCACCGTCGGCCTCCGGCCGCTCGCGGATGTCCAGGTACCCGCGCACGGCGAGGTCGACGATCGTCGCGGTGACGTCGCGCGGGTCGGCGACCTCGTCGAGCAAGGTGCCCGAGCTCGCCGGGCAGCACGCCGGCGGGCGGCGTCGACTGCGATCGCGACCGGCGGCCGGTGCTCGCGGAACGCGCGGTCGCTGCCGCGTGCGGGCACGATCCCGGCCGGCAGCCCGAGTGCGGCCCGGTCCCGCCCCGCAGCGTCGGGCCCGCCCGATCGCCAGGCCACCGCCCACCAGGGCAACGGCGGCAGCCGCACCGGCGGCCAATCGGCGTCGCGGACGAAGCGGGTCGAGCAGGTCGAGCTTCTCGCCGAGGATCGGCTCGGCCCCGATGAACGTCCCGGCCGGCCAGGCGACCACGACCGTGAACGGCTCGCCCGGGTCGGGCCGTCGTCCTGCGTGAACGTCACGGACGAGCCGCCGAAGTCGATCTGGCCTGGCGTGCGCACGTGCATGCGCCGTCGTCGCCGTGGCGACCGGCGAAGCACAGCGCCTGCTGGACGTCGGCCGGGCCGGTCACGGTCGCGCTGACGTCCGTCAGCGGGATCTCCCACTCGGTGCCGATCACGTCGACGAACAGCTCGTCCCCCTCGGGGGCGCGGCACCGCGTCCCCAGCGCCGTCCCGGCCGGGTTCACCCAGCCGTCGACTCGGTAGGTCACCGTGTAGGTGTGCACGCCGTCGACGTCGTCGACGTCCTCGTCGCCGATCCGCACCACGACGCCGGACCGTCCGACTCGACGTCGAGGTCGTCCGGCGCGGTGTCGCTGGAGGCGGTGACGTCGGTGATCCGGAACAGGCGGTCCTGCTCGTCGTCGCCGTCGATGCCTGCCGGGTCGGCAGGGTGACGAACGGTCCGTGACCGGGCTCGTCGCCGAAGTCGAAGTCGAAGTCGACCGCGGACGTCCGCGCCGCCGTCGGCGGCCGACCGTGACGTCGGCGTCGTAGCGGGTGATCTCGCCAGTCGTCACCCTCCGCCGATGCCGGCACCGCGAAGAAGACGGCGGCCGCCGCCCCGAGCAGGAAGACAGCGGCCAGCGCGGACGCACGCCGCAGCACGCCACCAGCACCACGCACCCGAACCACGACGCCGTCCCCCGACAGCGGCCGTCACCCGTCAGCGGTCACGCTTGGAGCGCATCGCCCGTTGGGCCTCGAGGTTGTCCTGCCGCTCGCGCAGGGTCTGGCGCTTGTCGTACTCGCTGCTTGCCTCGCGCGAGCGCGATCTCGACCTTCGCGCGGCCGTCGAGGAAGTACAGCGACAGCGGGACGATGGTCTGCCCCTTCTCCGGTCCGGGACTCGAGCCGGTCGATCTCCGTGCGGTGCAGCAGCAGCTTGCGCTTGCGCCGGGGCGCGTGGTTGGTCCACGTGCCCTGCGCGTACTCCGGGATGTGGACGCCCTCGAGCCAGGCCTCGCCGCGCTCGATGGTGCACCAGCCGTCCGACGAGCGACGCGCGGCCGGCGCGCAGCGCCTTGACCTCGGTCCCGGACAGCACGATGCCGGCCTCGAACACGTCCTCGATGACGTAGTCGTGCCGGGCCTTCTTGTTGTTGGCCACGAGCTTGCGCCCGGTGTCCTTGGCCATCGTGTGTGCCGTCCCCTTCGCGCGCCCCGTCAGTACCGACCGCCCAGCAGTAGGCGACCCGAGCAGCTGCGACGGCCCGCGCGGACGACCCCGTTCCGCTACAGGCCGAGCAGACCCCGCGGGTCGACGGTGCCGCCGTTGACGTACACCTCGAAGTGCAGGTGGCAGGCCGCGGACGTCCCGGTGTTGCCCGAGTACCCGAGCAGCGTCCCGCGCTCGACGCGCTGCCCGCCGCCGACGACGAACCGGGTCAGGTGGTTGTAGCTCGACATGAGCGAGTTCCCGGTGACGTACCCGTGGTCGACCATGACCTGGTTGCCGAAACCGCTGCGGGCCCTGGCCCACTGCACGGTCCCGGCGCGGCCGGCGTAGATCGGCGTCCCGCAGTAGGTCCGCAGGTCGATGCCGGCGTGCAGGCGCGTGTAGTGCAGCGTCGGGTGGAACCGCATGCCGTAGTTCGAGGTGACGTAGATCGGGCTGATCGACGTCGGGTTGGCGAACAGCCCACCGCCCACGGAGCCCGACGGCGGCTGCGCGGCGCCGCTGGGTGCGGGCGCGCCTCCCGGCCACCGGCGTTCGCCCGGGCTGCCGCGGCCGCCGCAGCGGCGGCGGCGGCGGCGGCCTCCGCGCGCTGGCGGGCGATGATGCCCTGGAGCTCGGACTCGATCGCGGCACGCTGCGCCTCCGCCTCGGCGGCCTGCGCCTCGGCCTGGGCCTTCATGCCTTCGATGACCGCCTGCTGCGCGGCCTGCTGCGCGATGAGGTCCTCGATCTCGGCCTTGCGCTCGGCGGCGGCGGCGCGGGCGGCGTCGGCCTGGACGACCTTGGCGTCGGCCTCGACCTTGAGCTCGGCGACCCGCTCCTTGACCGCGGTGAGGCGGGCCTTGCTGTTGCGGTTGGCCGCCTCGATCTGCTGGAGCTCCTCGAGCGCCCGCGTCTGGGTGCGCATCGCGGTCGAGACCATGCCGTACTGGTCGACGAACTCCTCGGTGCTCTCGGCGCCCAGGACGACGCTCAGCCCGCTGCTCGCCGTCTCGCCCTTGTACGCCTGGCGGGCCATCTGCCCGACGGCGGTGCGGATCTTCTCGCCGCGCGCGTCGTCGGCGGCGATGGTGCTCGGTGAGGGCCACCTCCTGGTCCTGCGCGTCCTGCGAGGCGGGCGGCGATGAGGTCGGCCTCGCGCTGGGAGCGCTCGAGCTCCTCCTGCGCGGCGGCGAGCTCGGCCTGCGCGGCGGGGAGCCGGGCCTGGGTGGCCTGGAGGTCGAGGACGGCCTGGCCGAGCTGGGCGTCGAGGCCCTCGATGGACGCCTCGAGCGCCTCGAGCTGCCGGTCGGCGGCGGCCCCGCGAGCCTCCGCCGCTTCGCGCTGGTCGTCGAGCTCGTCGGCGATCGCCGGCGCGGCGACGGCCGTCAGCACCCCGAGCACGCCGGCGACGGTCGCGGCGAGCACGCGGTGCGACGTCGTCGTGCGCACGTGTCTCCGCTGCGCGCGGGTGGCGACGGACGGCTTCATGGACTCAGACCTTCGTGTAACGACTCAGGGTGACCACCGACGAGATCGCGGCGAGCACGATGGCGATCGCGAGCAGGAACGGCGCGATGGTGAGCACGTCCGTGGAGTCGACGTAGTCGATCCACTGCACCTGCCCACCGAGCCAGTCCGTCACGAGGTACCGCACGCCGACCCACAGCGCACCGACGGCGAGCGCGGCACCGACGGTCGCGGCGATCGCCCCCTCCAGCATGAACGGCAGCTGGATGAACAGGTTCGACGCCCCGACCAGGCGCATGATGCCCGTCTCGCGACGCCGGCTCATCGCCGACAACCGGATCGTCGTCGTGATGAGCAGCACCGCGGCGAGCAGCATGACACCCGCGACCCCGATCGACACCAGCGTCGCGCGATTGAGGACGAGGAACACCGAGTCGAACAGCCGTCGCTGGTCGAGGACCTCCTCGACACCCTGGCGCCCGGTGAGCACGTCCGCGACGACCTGGTACATCTCCGGGTCGGCCAGCTTGATCCGGTACGACGACGGCATGTCGTCGGCCGTCACCTCGGCGGCCCACCACTGGTCGGCCATCTGCGCGCGGAACGAGTCGAACGCCTGCTCCTTCGTCTCGAAGAAGACGGTCTGCACGTACGGCTCGATCTCCGGGGACTCCAGCGTGTCCTCGATGGCCGCCCGCTGCTCCTCGGTCACCTCCCCCGCGGCGCACGTCGGCTCCTCCGAGCCCTGCGCGCACAGGAAGACCGAGACCTCGACCTTGTCGTACCAGTCGCCCTTCATCTGGCTGATCTGCTGCTGCAGCAGCGCCGCGGCCCCGACGAACGTCAGGGACACGAAGGTCACGAGGATGACGGAGACCGACATCGACAGGTTCCGGCGCAGGCCGATGCCGATCTCGGAGAGGATGAACTGCAGTCGCACGTCGGACCCCTCAGCGCGCCGAGCCGTACGCGCCCTGGGACTGGTCGCGGACCATCTCCCCGGCGGTCAGCTCGATCACGCGCTTGCGCATCTGGTCGACGATGTCGTCGTCGTGGGTGGCCATCACCACGGTCGTGCCGGTCCGGTTGATCCGGTCCAGCAGCCGCATGATGCCCAGGGAGGTCGTGGGGTCGAGGTTCCCGGTCGGCTCGTCCGCGAGCAGGATCGACGGACGGTTGACGAACGCGCGGGCGATCGCGACCCGCTGCTGCTCACCGCCGGACAGCTCGTGCGGCCGGCGCTTCTCCTTGCCCTCGAGCCCGACGAGCTCGAGGGTGTCCGGGACCGTCGTCATGATGTGGTGCCGCGGCTTGCCGATGACCTGCAGCGCGAACGCGACGTTCTCGAACACCGTCTTGGTGGGCAGGAGGCGGAAGTCCTGGAAGACGACGCCGATCTGGCGCCGCAGGTGCGGCACCTTCCACGTCGACAGGGTCGACAGGTCACGTCCGGCGACGAAGACCTTGCCCGCGGACGGCCGCTCCTCGCGCATGACGAGGCGCAGGAACGTCGACTTGCCGGACCCGGAGGCGCCGACGAGGAAGACGAACTCCCCGCGCTCGACCTCGAGCGTCACCCCGTCCAGGGCGGGGCGCGCGTCGCGCGCGTAGACCTTGCTGACGTTCTCGAATCGGATCACGGCTGCCGTGGCCAGAGTCGGGGGCAGGAGGGGGCGGTGCGCTGACCGTTCTCGAGGGTAAGCACGTTCCTCACCCGTTCGGGCGCTGACACGCCGCCCCTTGCCGTACTCACCGGTGCGGTCGGTGGTAGGGGGACGACGACGCCCGGGTGCCGGGGCGTCGTCGTCGGCGGGGCTGCCGGCGTCAGGATGCCTGCGCCTCGGACTGCTGGTTCATCCGCCAGCGGATGCCCGCCTCGATGAAGCCGTCGATGTCGCCGTCGAACACCCCCGAGGTGTTGCCGACCTCGTACTCCGTGCGCAGGTCCTTGACCATCTGGTACGGGTGCAGCACGTAGGAGCGCATCTGGTCGCCCCAGCTGGCCTTGATGTCGCCGGCCATCGCCTTCTTCGCCGAGGCCTCCTCGGCCTGGCGCTGCAGGAGCAGGCGGGACTGCAGGACGCGCAGCGCGGCGGCGCGGTTCTGGATCTGCGACTTCTCGTTCTGCATCGAGACGACGATCCCGGTCGGGATGTGGGTCATCCGCACCGCGGAGTCGGTCGTGTTGACGGACTGGCCGCCGGGGCCGGACGAGCGGAAGACGTCGACCTTGATCTCGCTCTCCGGGATCTCGATCGAGTCGGTCTGCTCGATGAGCGGGATGACCTCGACCGCGGCGAACGACGTCTGCCGGCGGCCCTGGTTGTCGAACGGCGAGATCCGCACGAGGCGGTGCGTCCCGGCCTCGACGGACAGGTTCCCGAACGCGTACGGCACCTTGACCTCGAAGGTCGCCGACTTCAGGCCCGCCTCCTCCGCGTAGGAGGTGTCCAGGACGGTCGTCGGGTAGCCGTGGCGCTCGGCCCAGCGCAGGTACATGCGCATGAGCATCTCGGCGAAGTCGGCGGCGTCGACGCCGCCGGCCCCGGAGCGGATCGTCACGACGGCCTCGCGGATGTCGTACTCGCCGGACAGCAGCGTCCGGACCTCGAGCTCGCCGAGGTCCTTGCGGATCGTGGCGAGCTCGGACTCGGCCTCGGCGAGGGTGTCGGCGTCGCCGCCGTCCTCGGTGGCCATCTCGACGAGGGTCTCGAGGTCGTCGATGCGGCCGCCGAGCCGCTGCACGCGGTCGAGCTCGGACTGCGTGGTGGACAGCGCGGAGGTGATCTTCTGGGCGGCGTCGGGGTCGTCCCACAGGTCCGGCTGGGAGGCCTGCTCGGTCAGGTCGGCGATCTTCGCCCGCAGCGCGGTGGGGTCGCTCACGCCGCGGATCGTCTCGAGCGTGCTGCGGAGGTTGCGGATCTCGACCGCGAAGTCAGTGGCTGCCACGGCGGTCCAGGCTACCCGCTCGGGCTGGGAGCCTCGGCGGGCGGGGTGGTCCGTCGGTGGCCGGTCGGGTGGTCCGCGGTGGCCGGTCGGGTGGTCCGCGGTGGCCGAGCCGGCCGCCGCGAGTGAGGGTGGGACGCGTCCGCACCCGACCCGCCCGCCCCTGGAGGTCCGCCATGAGCAGCACCGATCCCGCCGTCGCCGAGGTCTGGGACGAGTGGTCCGACGCGGTGACCATGACGCCCGCGGCGCTGGAGACGTGGCTCGACACCGACGAGTCGCGGTCGGTCGGCGACACGGGCGGCGATGGCGAGTCGACCGGGCACGCGTCCGGCCGGCGCATCGTGCAGATCCTGCGGGCCAGCAAGACGGACCTCACCGCCGACGACGCCGCGCACATGCGCAAGGTCGTCGGCTACGTCCACCGGCACCTGGCGCAGCGCCCGGACGGCGACGTGACCGAGACCGCGTGGCGCTACTCGCTCATGAACTGGGGCCACGACCCGGCGAAGGACTGACCCCCCTCCGCTGGGGTCGAGGGTCAGCCGACGGCGGACGGTGACGTGATCGGGCCGGGCCGGGTGGCGAGGTACTGGTGCAGCAGGTGCACCGCGAGCGCGCCCTCCCCCACCGCGGACGCGACCCGCTTGACCGACGCGCGCCGCACGTCCCCGACGGCGAACACCCCGGGGACGCTCGTCTCCAGCAGCGCGGGACGCCGCTCGAGCGGCCACGGCGGCTGCGTCTCCCCCTCGAGGTCGGCGCCGGTGAGCAGCGAGCCCCACGTGTCGCGCGCGACGACGCCCTCGAGCCAGTCGGTCATGGGGGCGCTGCCGATGAGGACGAAGAGGAACCCCTCGACCTTCTCGTCGACGCCGGTGTCCAGGTCGCGCAGGACGAGCGACTCGAGGAACTCCGTGCCCGTCCCGCCGACGATGCCGGTCCGGTAGCGCACGTCGATGACGTCCGAGGACTCGATCTGGCGGATGAGGTAGTCCGACATCGTCTCGGCGAGGGTCCCCCGGCGGACGACGATCGTCACGCGGCTCGCGTACTGCGCGAGGTAGATCGCGGCCTGGCCCGCCGAGTTCGCCCCGCCCGCGACGAACACGTGCCGCCCCCGCATGGCCGGCGCCTCCGTCACCGCCGCCCCGTAGAAGACGCCGCGCCCCTGGAGCGCCTCGAGCGAGGGGACGCCGAGGCGCCGGTAGCTCGCTCCGGTGGCGACGATCACACCGCGGGACCGCAGCTGGACGCCGTCGGACAGCTCGACGACCTTCGTGTCGCCGTCGACCCGGAGCCGCAGCGCCGCGCGCATGAAGAGGAACTTCGCGCCGAACGTCCACGCCTGGCGGTACGCGTTCTCGGCGAGCCGGTTGCCGCTGATCCCGGTCGGGAAGCCGAGGTAGTTGCGGATGAGGGAGCTCGTGCCCGCCTGCCCGCCGACCGCCTCCCGCTCGACGATGATCGTGCGCAGGCCCTCCGAGGCGGCGTACACGGCGGCGCCCAGGCCGGACGGGCCGGCGCCGACGATCGCGACGTCGAACTCCTCGTCCGGCGCCAGGGTGGCGTCGAGGCCGAACGCCCGCGCGAGGTCGAGGTCGGACGGGTTCTCGAGCGCGAGGTGGTCCGGCCGGAACCGCAGCACGACGACGGGCAGGTGCGGGTCGGTCAGGCGCAGCGCCTCCAGACCGCGCATCCCCGCCGGGCTGCCGACGTCGTGGAACCCGAGCGGGATCCGGTTGCGGCCGAACATGTCCCGCAGCTGCTGGGCGCGGGGGTCCCACACGTGCCCGAACATCTGGACCGCCTCGAAGCCGTGACCCTCCCGGGCCACCCACTCCTCGAGCGCCTCGGTGATCGCGCGGTGGAACTCCTCGTCCGGACGCGCCTCGGGCCGGTACGTCCAGCGGTCGAGGCGTCCGACCGTCAGCGCCTGGAAGATCGGCTCGGCGGTGGTGAAGTCGCCCCAGCGCACGACGGCGAACCGCAGCGAGCCGGGCGCGAAGTGGCACACGGACGTCATGACGTCCAGGCCGTCGTCGTCGGCGCCGCCGTAGCCGACGAGGAGCAGCGCGACGTGCGTGCCGGCGTCCCGGAGCTCGCGCAGGACGGTCGGCGCCGCATCGACGCTGGCGCCGACGACGCGGTAGTCGGACGCGTAGCGGTGCTCGAGCTCGCCCGTCACGGCGTCCCGCACCGCGTCGTCCCGCGAGACGACGACGATCGCGGGCGGGGTGCGGTCGAACTCGTGGTTCTCGCCACCGGAGGTCGGCGACCCCTGCTCAGGCATGGGACTTGGTGTACGCCCGGCCCGGGGGCCGGTCAAGGCCTGTCGCCGCACCACGGGCGGTGCTGCACTGGGTCGATGTCCACCGTCTACCGGTTCTGCTCCGCGTGGGACCTGCGCGGCACGACCCCGGAGGCGGTGTGGGCGGCGATCAGCGAGTCCGCGGACTGGCCGCGCTGGTGGCCGGCCGTGTCCGCGGTCGAGGTGCTCGACCCGGGCGACGCGGACGGCGTCGGGAAGGTCGTCCGGTACCGCCTGCGGGCGCCGCTCGGCTACCGGCTGGCCGTCCGGACGCGGGTCGAGGAGGCGGTCCCGCCGCGGCTCGTCGTCGCGCGGGTGGTCGGCCAGCTCGACGGTCAGGGGCGGTGGGAGCTGGTGCCGGTGGGCGACGGCGTGCGCATCGACCAGCTCTGGGAGGTCAGCACCACCCGGCGCTGGATGCGGCTGGTCGCGCCGGTCGCCCGGCCGGCGTTCCGCTGGAGCCACGACCGCGCCGCCCGGCGCGGCGGCGAGGGCCTCGCGCGCTGGCTGGCCGAGCGCGGCTGAGGCGTCCGTCTGTCCCGGCGCTGGGCCTCCCGCGGGTGACTCCGGTCAGGCCGCGGCGCCCACGGCGGCCGGGACCTCCCGTCGCCGCCGGGCGAGCAGCCAGCCGGTGAGCCCGGTGGCCACGACGACGCCGACCATGGCGAGCCACGCCACAGCCCGACCGGTCCCCCAGTCGACGTCGGCGGCGAAGCGCACCGCGGTCATCGCCTGGAGCAGCCCGAACGCCGCGTAGGCGACGGTCGCGATGCGCAGGCGCGCGAGGTCGCCGTCGCGCACGCACATCACCGCGGCGACGGCGAACGCGAGCAACCACGCGGCCACGACGCGCGCGGTGAGCGGGGTCAGCGGCCAGGGCCACAGGGCCGCCGCGGTCGACGGCGCGACGTACAGCGCCCCCCCGACGACGGCGAGCACCGCCCCCTGGGCCGCGAGCACCGCGGTGAGCCAGCGCGGGGCCGGCACCTCCCGGCGGGTGCCGGCGACGGCGCGCCCGGCCTCCCCCCGTCGTCGGGCGCGGGGCGGGTGCGGCTGGCGCGGCCAGAGCACCGCCATCGCCGGCGGGACGACGACGTAGACGGCGAGCCACAGCCATGCCGCCGGCCGGGCGACCGAGCCCGCCCCGGGGGCGACGACGTGCATGCGGTCGAGGTGGACGAAGGTCGCCACCGCGGTCAGCCAGGTGAAGGCGAGCACGGTCGCGAACGGGACGCGGACCGCCCACCAGTCGTCCGACCGCAGCGACAGGGCGCTCAGCACCAGCCCCGCCGCGTACCCCGACCCGAGGAAGGCGGCGGTCACCGGCGGCTCGATGGTCCACGCGAACGTGCGCTCGGTGTCGCCGGCGAGCACGACGAGGGAGACGACCGCAGCCGCTGTGAGCAGGCAGAACGCACCCAGCAGGGCGCGCACGGGTGCGTGCACGGGTTCTCGCGGTGCGGGATCGGTCGGGCGGGCGCCAGGGGGCATGTCGGCTCGCAGGATTCGGCTCGGTGTCGCCGCGGGGCCCGGACGGGGCGCCGCCCGGCCATCGAACCACCGGGCTCCGCGTCGGCGGAAGGTATTCCCCGCCCGGCCGACGGCGCTCCCCGGCGCTCTCCGGCGCGCGCTGGGCCGCGCGGGCGCACCGGGGCGCGGCACACGGGCGACGCCGGTCACCCGTCCGGGCACCCGAATGCCGCAGCACGCATCGTCGGAATTCGCGGGCCTTTTCATCCGCTCGCTCGGGCGAACCCCCCGAACGGCTCAGGACAATGCGCGCCGAATCGGACTTTGCGCCCGTACGGGACGGGGGTGAAGAGCGCCCACGGACGGGTCACCGTCATTGCTGGCGCGCTGGGGGCGGCCTAGTTTTGACGTGTCCACGAAAAGGCAAACCTGCTGCGAGGCAGGGACGCAAAGCCATGGGGCCCCCGCGGTCCGCCAGGCCACCGAAAGACTTGGAGAATTCCCGTGCGCCATTCCTTGCCCAGTCGACCCCGCACCACGACGGCCCGCCGCGCCGCCTGCACCGCCGGCTCGATGACCCTCACCGCCGCCCTCCTGCTCGGCGCCGCGCCTACCGCCCAGGCCGCCTCGCTCGCCACGGCGTCCGGCACCGCGGTCGGCTCGGTCGGCACGACCGCCGTCACCCCGGCCGACCTGGCCGCCGACACCTTCGCCCGCACCGTCACCGGTGGCTGGGGCACCGCGACGACCGGGGGCGCCTGGACGACCTCCGGTGCGTCCACGATGTACGCCGTCGCGAACGGCGCCGGCACCCACCGGGTGGCGACCGGCGTGACGTCCGCCGTCTACCTCAACGACGTCGAGAGCACCGACACCGACACCCGCGTCGACGTCGCGTTCGACCGCAAGGCCGGGTCCGGTGCCGCGGCGTACGCCTCGATCCTGGGCCGCTCGGTCAAGGGCGCGAGCGACTACCGGACCCGGCTGATGGTCAACTGGGCCGGCACCCTCGAGCTGCACGTGTCCCGCGGCGGGACGCTCCTTGCCAAGACCCCGCTGACCGACGTCCTCTACGGCGCGAACGTCCAGACCACGGTCCGGATGCAGGTCACCGGGACCTCCCCCACGACGGTGCGCGCCAAGGCGTGGCGCGCCGGCACCGAGGAGCCCGCCGGCTGGCAGGTCACCACGACCGACGCCGACCCCGCCATGCAGGCCCCCGGCCGCCTCGGCCTGAGCACGTACGCGTCGGGCGCCACCGCGGTCGCCTCGTACTCCGACCTGCACGTCACCCCGACCGTGCTCCCCAACGTCCTGCCGACGGCGTCCTTCACCGCCCGGGCGGACGACCTCGCCGTCGCGCTGGACGCCTCGGCCTCGAGCGACCCGGACGGCGCGGTCGCCGGGTACGCGTGGGACCACGGCGACGGCACGACCGGCTCCGGCCGGACCGCGTCCCACACCTATGCGGCCGCCGGCACCTACCCCGTGACCCTCACGGTGACCGACTCCCGCGGCGGCACCGACACCACGACCCGCACGGTCACCGCCGTCGCGCCGAACGTCGACCCGCTGGCCCGCTTCGCCGCCGCCGTCGACGACCTGGCGGTCGTGCTCGACGCGTCGTCGTCGTCCGACAGCGACGGCACGATCACCGCGCTCACCTGGGACCACGGCGACGGGACGACGTCGACCGGCACCTCGTCGACGCACCTGTACGCGGCGCCCGGGACCTACCCGGTGACGCTGACCGTCACCGACGACCGGGGCGGCCGCTCGACCACGACCCGCACGGTCACCGCGATCGCCCCCAACGTCCTGCCGACCGCCGGCTTCAGCGCGGACGTCGAGGACCTCCAGCTGGCGGTCGACGCGGCGTCGTCGTCCGACCACGACGGCACGCTGGAGAGCTACCGCTGGACCTTCGGGGACGGCACGGCCAGCACGAGCCCGACCGCCACCCACACCTACGCCGTCCCCGGCGACTACCCGGTCACCCTGTCGGTCACCGACGACCGCGGCGGCGTCGCGACCACGACCCGGACCGTCACGGCGATCGCGCCCAACGTCCTGCCGACGGCCCGCTTCGCGCCGGTCGCCGACGACCTGACCGTCACCCTCGACGGCTCGGCGTCGACCGACTCCGACGGCACTCTGCGCACCCTGTTCTGGGACTTCGGCGACGGCACCGTCCTCACCGGCGCGACCGCGCGGCACACCTACGCCGCACCCGGCACCTACCCCGTGACCCTCACGGTCACCGACGACCGCGGCGGCCTCGGCACCGTGACCCGGACGGTCACCGCGGTCGCGCCCAACGTCGCGCCGACGGCGCGCCTCACGGCCGCGGCCACCGACCTCACGGTCGCGCTGGACGCGTCCGGCTCGGCCGACCCGGACGGCTCGATCACGTCGGTGCGCTGGGACCACGGCGACGGCACGAGCTCGGCGGGCACCACGGCCCGGCACACCTACGCCGCAGCCGGGGACTACTCCGTGACGGTCACGGTGACCGACGACCGTGGCGGCTCGGCCACCGCGAGCCGGACCGTCAGCGTGCTCGCGCCGAACGTCGCGCCGCTCGCGGCGCTCACGGCCGAGGCCACGGACCTCCGCGTCGCCCTCGACGGGACGACGTCGACCGATCCCGACGGCTCGGTCGCCTCCTACGCCTGGGACCTCGGTGACGGCTCGACCGCCACCGGCGCCACGACGGCCTACACCTACCCGGCGGCCGGCACCTACACCGTGACCCTCACGGTGACCGACGACCGCGGCGGCAGCGCCGTCACGACCCGCACGGTCACCGCGGTCGCCCCCCGCCTCGCGGCGCTGCACCCGTTCGCGTCGTCGTCGGTGTGGAACACGGGCCTCGGGTCCGAGGCTCGCCTCGAGGCGAAGACCGACCCGCGGACGGCGAACCTGCTCACCGCGACGCCGACGATCAACCGCAGCCAGTGGTCGATCCCGGTGTTCCAGGCGAAGTCCACGGACGTGCTCGGCACGCTCTACTCGGTGCGGGACAAGAAGACCTTCACCTTCCGGATCCCGGCCGACGCGACCGGCGCCACCGGCTCCGGCGGCATGGCCGACGGCCACGGCACGATCATCCAGCCCGACGGCGTGACGTCCTACGACACCTACAAGCTCGTCAAGACCGGCCCGACCGACGTGGGAGGCCCAGAGCACCCGGGTCACCGACCTGCGCGGGACGGGCATCGGCGCGGGCGTGCGGGCGGCCGGGGTGCCGGCGCTCGCCGGCCTGGTCCGGGCGCACGAGCTGCGGGACAAGCGCATCGACCACGCCCTGGCGGTCGCCGTCCCGAACAGCGTCCTGAAGACCGGGTTCGTCTTCCCCGCGAAGTCCCAGGACTCCGACGCCGCGACGGCGTATGCCGGTCAGGTCCCGATGGGGTCGCTCATCGCGCTGCCGCGGACGGTCGACATCAGCAAGCTGCCGCTCAGCCCCGAGGGCCAGGCGCTCGCCCGGGCGCTGCAGAACTACGGCGGGTACGTCGTCGACCGGGCCGGCACCGCCGCGCTCTACTGCGAGGTCGCGTGCGACGGCACCGCGACCACGCGGATGGCGACCGACTGGAAGCTCCTCTTCAAGGAGATGCGCGTGGTCACCAACTCCAGCGCCGCGAGCATCGGCGGCGGCGGGACGCCGTTCGTCGCGCCGCTCGGGTCGGTGAGCTGACCCTCTCGTCCCTCCGGGCTCGACACACCAGGCGGGCGGCGCGCCCCGGTCGGAGGACCGGGGTGCGCCGCCCGTCGGCGTTCCCGGGGGGCGTTGCGTCCTCGGACGTCCTCCGGTCACCAGGCCCGGGCGCTCGACGTCGCCGTGAGGGCGATCCCGTCCGACCAGGCGGCGGTCACCCAGCTGACCAGCGGCGGACGGGACAGGGCGGCGAGGGTCACCCGGGCGGTCCGGCCGTCGTCCGACCCGGCGTCGACGACGCGCAGGCCCTCGAGGTCGGCCGCGACGGTCGGGTGCGCGGCGAGGTACTCGTCGACCGCGCGGCGGACGCCTCCGTCGGTGAGCGGGACGACGCCGTCCTCGGTCGGCGGCGGCGCCTCCCCGCGGTAGAAGGCGGCCAGGTCGACCGCGTCGGCGGCCTCGAGGGCCAGCTCGTCCGCGAGGGACAGCAGCCGCTTCTGCTCGAGGTGCACGCCGGTCGCCGACACGACGGCGGTCATGAGCAGCAGGGCGAGCGCGCCGAAGGCGATCGACAGGAGCGTGACGCTCCCGGTGTCGGTCCCGCGGGCGGGTCGACGCCGGCCGCGCGCTGGTCCGGTGGTCACGGCGTCACCAGGAAGGTGTCGACCGGCGCGACGTGGGTCGCGCTCACCGGGATCGCGAGCGGCACGACGGACTGCACGAACGCCGGCACCGCCGGCAGGACGACGTCGAACGCCACCCGGACGACGACGTCGCTGCCCGGGGTGAGGCAGGGAGTCGTCGAGCAGGAGAGGTCGAGGGCGCCGGCGGCGTCGACGTCCTCGAATCCCTGGTCGTCGAGGGCGATCCGGACGGACGCGACGGCCCGCGCCGGGGCGCCGTCGACGGTCGCGGACGTCGTGTACGACCGGCCGGCCTCGCGCGCGGCACCCTCGGCGGCGAAGGTCGCCGCCTGGAGCCGGCCGAGGACCAGGACGAGGTAGAGGACCGGCAGGAGCAGCAGCACGGACGCTGCGAGGAACTCCACGACGGCGCTGCCGCGCTCCGCGCTGCGTCGGGCGAGCCGGGAGCGCACGAGTCCCGCGAGGGATCTCACGGGCCCTCCCGCAGCGCGTGACCGCTGACCGTGAGCGTGCCGCCCGGCCCGAGCAGCCCGAGGACCGGCAGCGGCGCGGTCACCCGGACCTCGACGACGGGCAGACCGCGCAGCTCGGTCTCCACCGCAGTCACCGCGTCGCCGTACCCGGCCGCGAGCGACACGTCGATGAGGGCACGGGTCCGGGCGATGCCGTCCTCCGGGGTGCGGTCCGCGAGCGCGGCGTACCGGGCGCCCTCGGCCGCGCAGTCCACGAGCGTGTTGCGCACGTGCATCGCGAGGGTCAGCTGCACGACGCCGGCGAAGACCAGCGCGAGCAGCCCGGCGACCAGCGCGAAGTCGACGACGGCGGCCCCGCGCTCCCGGTCGCCGACGCGGACGCGGCCGAGGAACCCGCCGGCGGCGCGGACCGGGTCCCGCGTGCGGCCGCGACGCCGTCTGCCGGGCCCGGTCCGACGACCGCGGTCAGCCGATCGCACCCGTCACTCGCGCGATCGAGTCCGAGAACACGCCGGTGAGCGCCGGGCCCGCGAGCGCCCACAGCGCCAGGACGAGGCCGGCGGTCATGAGCGTGACGAGGACCCACCCCGGGACGTCGCCGCGGTCCCGGCCGGCTGCGATCACGCGGTCGCGGACGGTCCGCCACCACCGGGCGACGAGTCGGACGACGGCCTTGCCGCCCGGCTGGGCCGATCCGACGCGAGGGTTGAGGGGCAGAGCGGTCATGGCGGACCTCCAGGTGCTGCGGACGGGACGGCGTCGGACGGGTGGGGCGACGGGAGTCGGGGCGCGGCCGGTGATGGCGGGCCGAGGCGGCGGTCGGCGAGCGGCCGGACGACCCGGCGAGGCACGCGCGCTCACGGCGAGAGCCGGAGGACGGCGATGCTCGGGAACACGGCGAACGCGACGGTCACCGGCAGGATGAGGAACACGACCGGGACCATCATGAGGACCTCTTTCCGGCCGCCCTGCTCCATGAGCGCGCGGCGTCCGGACTCCCGGACGTCCTGGGCCTGGGCGCGCAGGACGTCGGCGAGCGGCGTCCCGCGCTCGACGGCGACCGCCACGCCTTCCGCGAACCGGGTCAGCGGAGGCAGCCCGGTGCGGTCGGCCAGCCGTTCGAGCGCCTGGGTGAGCGGCGTGCCGGCGCGGGCGTCCGCGAGGGTCTGGGCGAGCTCGTCCGCGAGCGCACCGCGGGTCGACCGGACGACCCGCTCCAGGGCACCGACCGGCCCCTCCCCGGCGACCACCGACAGCGCGAGCAGCTCGGCGACCGTCGGCAGCTCCGCGAGCAGGCGGGCCTCGTGCTGCCGGACCTGCCGGGTGAGCAGCGCGTCCCGCGCGAGCACACCGGACACCCCGCACACGAGCACCAGCAGGGCCAGCACCAGCGGCGGTGTCCCCCGCGTGGACGCCAGGAGCAGCGCCAGGAGCAGCCCGCCGGTCAGCCCGAGGACGCCCCAGAGCACCTGCGCGGCCCGGACCTGCTCGACCGTCTCCCGGCGTCCGGCCCGGACGATGCGCCGACGCAGGTCGGCCGTCGGCGAGCCGAGTCGTTCGACGAGGCGGACGGCGTCGGCCATGACCGGCGCGAGCAGCCGGGCGAGCGTCGGGAACGGGCGAGCTCGGGACCGGCTCGCGCAGGAGGGCCGACGTCGGTCGCCTGGACCCGCAGGTAGGGGGCGAGGCGGTCGTCCAGCGTGATCCGTCGTCCGAGCAGGCGCCACGCCATCAGCACGGCGCCGAGCCCGCCCAGGCCGCCGAGCAGCGCGCCGGTCGTCGCGCCGGTCACCGCAGCACCCTCGCCTCGTCCGGGAGGCGGCCCACCCGCAGCATCACGCCGTACGCGACGACGGAGCAGCCCGCGCCGCCGAGCAGGACGACCGTGCCGGCCACCGAGTTGAACGCCGCCGCGGCCTCGGGCCGGGTCGCGAGCAGGGCGAGCACGATCCACGGGGCCGCGACCGCGAGGCGGGCCGCGTTGACCGTCCAGCTCTGGCGCGCCTCGAGCTCGCCGCGCGTGCGGGCGTCCTCGCGCAGGAACGTCGAGAGCGTGCGCAGCAGCCGGCCGAGGTCCGTGCCGCCGACGTCGCGCGTGATCCGCAGCGCCTCCACGATCCGGTCGCCGACCGGGTCGGCCAGGCGCTCCTTGAGGGCGTCCAGGCAGTCGCCGAAGCGCCCGGTGGCGCGGTAGTCCTCGGCGAAGGCGCGGAACTGCTCGCGCAGCTCGGCCGGCCCGCGGTCGCCGAGCTGGCCGACCGCCTCCGGCAGGGACAGCCCGGCGCGGACACCCGAGGCCAGGTGGTCGACCACCTCGGGCCACACGTCCCGCAGCGCGGTGCGGCGTCGTCGGGCACGCGAGCGGACGAGCGTGGCGGGGGCCGCGCCGGCCATGACCGCGAAGCATGCGGCGACCGCCGGCGCCCGGGTCACCGCGGAGACCGTCGTGCCGACGAGCAGCGCCGTGACCAGGCTGGCGCCCACGAGCGCCCCGGGTGTCACGGACGGGGCGCCGGCCTGGACGAGGACGTCCTGCAGCCGCACCGACCAGCCGTCCCGCCGGCGCACGCGCGGCGGCGGGGGCGGCCAGAACGACCACCAGACGCAGAACAGCCCCGCACCCAGGAGCAGACCGGCCACGACACCCACGACGGTCCGCCGGTCAGTGCCCGGGCCGCAGGAGCGCCGGGAGGTCGACGCCCGCGCGCGCGAACCGCTCGGGGTGCGGCGGGTACCCGTCGCCCCGGACGAGCTCGTCGCCGTCGTCCAGGTGGAACAGGTCCGAGGTCTCGACGACGCCGGACTCCACCCGGCCCGACAGCCCCACGACCTCGCGCAGCCGGCGCCGGCCGCGGCCGTCGAGCCCGAGGTGCAGCACGAGGTCGATCGCGGCGGCCACGGTCGGCACGACGAAGCGGTCGGAGATGTTCTCCCCCGCCAGCAGGGGCAGCGTGCAGATCTTCGTGATCGCCTCGCGTGCGCTGTTCGCGTGGAGGGTCGACATCCCCGGCACGCCGGCGTTGAGCGCGACGAGCATGTCGAGGCTCTCCGCCTCCCGCACCTCGCCCACGATCAGCCGGTCCGGGCGCATCCGCAGCGCCTCCTTGACCAGGCGCCGCAGCGTGATCTCCCCCGTCCCCTCGAGGCTCGGCTGGCGGCACTGCAGCGCGACGACGTCCCGGTGGCCGATGCGCAGCTCGAAGACCTCCTCGCACGTGATGATCCGCGAGCGCGGCGGGATGGACCCCGCGAGCGCGTTGAGCATGGTCGTCTTGCCGGCCTGGGTCGCGCCCGCGACCAGCACGTTGAGACCGACGGCGACCGCGGCGTCGAGGAAGGCGGCGGCGTGCGGGGTGAGGGAGCCCAGCGCGACGAGGTCCTGCAGGCGGCCGGCCCGGACGACGTGCTTGCGGATGTTGACCGCCCAGTCCCGGCGCGTGACGTCCGGGATGACGACGTGCAGGCGCTCACCCCCGGGGAGGCACGCGTCGACGAACGGGCTGGACAGGTCGAGCCGCCGGCCGGACGCCTTGAGCATCTGCTCGACGAGGTCCCGCACCTGGGTCTCGGTGAGGAGGGTCGAGGTGAGCTCGGCCGTCCCCCGCCGGGCGACGAACACCTGCGCGGGCCCGTTGATCCAGATCTCCTCGACCTCCGGGTCGTCGAGGTACCGCTGCAGCGGGCCGAGCCCGGCGACGGCGTCGACGACGGCCTTGGAGGCGGCGCGCGCGTCGGCCAGCGGCGGGACGGCGCCGAGCAGGGAGCGCTCGTCGTAGTCGGCCACCACCGCCGACACCAGCTCGCGGACGCCCTGGTGGTCGCGCACCGGGTCCAGCCCGCGGCGGCGGATGAGCTCGCGGACCTCGGACTCCAGGATCGCGACACCGTCCATCGCGTCCCCCCGTCGGTGGGCTGGTCGCTGGGCCGACCGTGACAAGGAGGCCGACAGTAGAGGAGCCGACGTCGTCCGCGGGCGGCATTGTGGACGACGTCCCCCGGACGGGGACACCGACCGCGCACGGGTCGGCAAGGCGCCCCCGGTGGACGCCGACGCCCGTCCCGGGGCGACCGGCGGGAGTGACTCGCCCGTGGTCTGTTCGGGCGACGCCCGGCTGCCGACCACGTCCCCCGGCCGGGTGACGTCACACCGCCTCTCGGAGGCCCGCGGGAGGCGGGGCCGGCACCTGCGAGCGCCCCTGTCGACGCCCCGATCCGGCGTATGAGTCGGCAATCGGGTGAATAACCCCGACAACCCCCCGATCGGCGTTGACTGGGGTCAGATGCCCGGTCACAGTTACGGCGCCGACCTCGCGACGTAGCCGTCTGCTACTCGTCGTCTCCACGGCTCCAGGGGGCTCTTTCCATGAACACCGGTCCGTCGTCGCGCGCGCTCACGGCGCCCTCCCGGAGGGCGTCCACCATCGCCCTGCTGGCCATGCTTCTCACCGTCCTCGCGCCGATGACGGCGGCCCGCGCGGCGACCGCGACGCCCGGCCTCGCCGTGACGCTCCGGGTCACCGCGCCGGCCGCCGCGACCGCCGGGTCGCCCGTCGCCGTGACGGTCGTCGCCCGGGACGCGGCCGGTCGCGGTCGCCCCGTCCTACCGCGGCACCGTGGCCCTCGCGTCGACCGACGCCAAGGCCGCCCTGCCGGCCTCCTACACGTTCACCGCCGCCGACAAGGGCGCGCACACCTTCGCCGGCGTGGCGCTCAGGACCGCGGGCAGCCGGACCGTCACCGTGACCGACAAGGCCAAGCCCGCCGTGACCGGCACGGCGCCGATCGCCGTCGCGGCCGGCAAGGCGACGCGGCTCGCCGTGACCGCCCCCGCCGCCACCGCGGCCGGTGCCCCGGTGACGGTCACCGTCGCGGCCAAGGACGCCTTCTTCAACGTCGACACCACCTACCGCGGCACCGTGGCCCTCACGAGCGACGACCCCGCCGCCCGCACGCTGGTGGCCGGCTACGCCTTCACCGCCACCGACAAGGGCACGCACGCCTTCACGACCGCGCTCCCCACGTCCGGGACGCGCACCGTCGCCGGCAAGGAGACCGCCCGCCCGACCGTGGCCGGTTCCGCGGCCGTGACGGTCACGGCCATCAGCACCCAGGCGTCCGCCGCCCTGTACAGCTGGGGCACCAACTACTCCGGCGAGCTCGGCGACGGCTCCGGCGCACCGCGGGTCGAGCCCGGTCGCGTCGGGACGCGGGCCGACTGGGCCGTGGTCGACGGCGGCACCGACTTCACCGTCGCGATCAAGCAGGACGGCTCGCTGTGGGCCTGGGGCGACAACACCTCCGGCCAGCTCGGCGACGGCACGACCACCCGCCGCGCCACGCCCGTCCGGGTGGGGACCGACCGCTGGAAGACCGTCTCCGCCGGCGAGACGCACACCGTGGCCGTCAAGGCCGACGGCACCCTGTGGGCCTGGGGCGCGAACGGCGCCGGCCAGCTCGGCGACGGGACGTCGGCGCAGGCCAGCAAGCGGACGACGCCGGTGCGGATCAGCGCGGACACGACCTGGACCTCCGTCGCCGCCGGCCACCTCCACTCCGCCGCGGTCAAGGCCGACGGCACCCTGTGGACCTGGGGCGCCAACCTCTCCGGCCAGCTCGGCGAGCCGCTCGCCATCGGCCTGCCGGACGACGGCACCACCGGCCGCTTCCGCACCACCCCGAAGCGCATCGGCACGGCGACGGACTGGGCGTCCGTCACCGCGCACTTCGACCACACCCTCGGCCTCAGGCGCACCGGCACCCTGTGGGCCTGGGGCGCCAACGAGCACGGCGAGCTGGGCCACGGCACCACGGCGAACGGCTTCGTCCCGAAGCAGGTGGGCACCGCCCGCTGGAGCTCGGTGACGAGCGGCGTCTCCCGCAGCTACGGCGTCCAGGCCGACGGCTCGCTCTGGGCCTGGGGCGAGAACGAGTACGGCACCCTGGGTGACGGCACGACGACGGACCGGCTCGTCCCCGTCCGGATCGGCACCGGCCAGCGGTGGACGCAGGTCGCCGGCAGCAGCTTCGGCGCGGTCGCCGTGACGGCCGACGGCTCCCTGTGGCAGTGGGGCGACAACTGGGGCGACCCGTCGCGTCACGGCACGCCGCCGGTCCAGGTCGGCACCGGGACCGGCTGGACCCTCGCCGGCGCCGGCGGCGGCCACTGGCTCGCGATCCGTCGCTGACCTCGGCGCCGGTCACGCCGGACACTCCGGCGAGCCGGCCCGCCCGGCACGAGGCCGACACCGCCCGCCGACCCCACCCTCACCGGTGCGGGTCGGCGGGCAGTGTGCTGTCAGGGGACGGTGGGCTGTCAGCGGGCAGTGGGCTTCGGCGCGCCGGAGTGCTGTGGCACGGTGGACGGGTGCCCGCCAACCGCGACGACCCCCCGGTCCACGCCGGCGGCGGCCATCCCTCGGCGCGCTTCGACCCGCGCAGCGATCCCCGGCCCGGGTCGGTGCGCCGCGAGGCGGCGGCCTTCCGGTGGGCCGCCCGCGGCGTCGGCGCGGCGCTGCGGACCGAGCCGCACCTGCGGTTCCACGCGGCGGCGACGCTCGCCGTCGTCGTGCTGGCCGTCGTGCTCCCGCTCAGCGGGACCGACCGCGCGCTGCTCGCGGTCGCCATCGGGGTGGTGTGGACGGCCGAGCTGGTCAACACGGCGCTCGAGGCGCTCGTCGACCTCGTCTCCCCCGGGCTCGACCCGGTCGCCGGCCGGGTCAAGGACGTCGCGGCGGGTGCGGTGCTCGTCGCCGCGGCGGCGTCGGCGGCGTGCGGCGTCCTCGTCCTCGGTCCGCCGCTCGTCGCGTGGGTCGGCGCGCGCTGACGCGACCACGACCTGGGCCGCCGTCGGCCCGCCGTCGCGCCGCCGCCCCGCCCGGGACGGTCAGAACTTGAACGGGATGGGGATGCCGCCGCAGCAGCAGACGCCACGCACGTCCGACGCCATGAGCAGGCTCGCCGCCTGGTAGCAGGCGACGAAGCGCAGCACGGTCGGCCGCACGCCGCGGACCACGCCCCGGCGGCGGACGATGTCCCGGACGGCCGCGGAGCACGAGTCCCCGCCGTGCGCGACCCGGTGCGCGCAGCTCCAGCCCTTCCGGGGCGAGAGGCGTCGCTGGTACTGGCGGATGGCGGCGTCGACGGCGCGGCTCGCGGGGCTCATGCGGTCACGGTAGGGGCGCGGCGCGTCGACCGCTCGGTGGCCGACGGCGGTCCCGCGACGGTCGGGCTGCGACCCCCGGCAGCTGCGGGCGAGCCCCGGTCTGCTCGCACGGGGCCCCGCCGATAGCGTGTCCCGGTGACCAGCACCGCGCCGACGGGCGCCCAGTACCGCATCCGCCACGGCGAGCACGCCGCCACGATCACCGAGGTCGGCGCGTCGCTGCGCGAGTACGCCGTCGGCGGCCGGGACGTCGTCCACCCCTTCGACGAGGACTCCCTGCCGCCCGCCGGCAACGGCGCGGTGCTCGTGCCGTGGCCCAACCGCCTGCGCGACGGCCAGTACACCTACGAGGGCGTCGACTACCAGCTGCCCCTCAACGAGCCGGGCCGCGGCACGGCGCTGCACGGGTTGGGCAGCTGGGCGCGGTGGACCGTCACCGAGCAGACCGACTCCGCGGTCACGCTCGAGCTGCCGCTCGTCCCCACGCCCGGCTACCCGTTCCCGGTCCGGTTCACGATCACCTACTCGCTGTCCGACGACGGCCTGCGGGTCCGCGTCGTCGCGGCGAACGAGGGCGACCGGTCGGCGCCGTACGGGGTCGGCTTCCACCCGTGGCTGTCCCCGGGCGGTGCGGACCTCGACGACTGCACGCTGCGCCTGGACGCGGCGACCCGGGTCACCGTCGACGACCGGCTGCTCCCGACCGGCACCGAGCCGGCGGTGGCGCCCTACGACTTCCGGACGCCGGCGACGCTGCGGGGCGTCGCGCTGGACGACGCGTACGTCGACGTCGTCCGGGACGAGCAGGGCCTGGCGTGGATCCAGCTCGCCGCACCCGACGGACGCACCGCGGCGGTGTGGATGGACGGGTCGATGGACACGTTCCAGGTGTGCACCGGCGACGAGCTCGTGCCCGCGGCGAACCGCACGGGCGTCGCTGCCGAGCCGATGAGCTGCATCGCGGACGCGTTCCGGTCCGGCGACCGGCTGGTGCACCTCGCGCCCGGACAGCGGCACGAGGTGACCTGGGGCGCGACGCTCCGGTAGGCCGGGACCGGCCGGCGGCCGGTCGGGAGCCGCCGGCCAGCGGCGGCGGCGCGCTCAGGAGCTGTAGTGCTCGCCGTCCGCCAGGACGCCGCGCGAGTACTCCCAGTGCCAGGGCTCGAACGGGCCGCTGCCGCCGCTCTGCGCCCACGCCGGGTTCTCCCAGCCGTAGACGACGCCGTTCGCGAGCAGCCAGTCCCAGCCCTCGCCGCTCGTGTCGGTCCGGCAGAGGTCGATCGCCAGGCCCCAGCCGTGGTTGCTCTTGCCCGGGGTGGCGGCCAGGCCGCCCCGCTGCGCCTTGACGGTCCGCTGCTCGGTGAGCGTCCGGTAGCCGTCGACGAGGCACAGGTCGCGGCCGAACCGGGCCCTGAAGGCCAGGTTCATCTCGGCGAGGGCGGTCGCGGCGTCGGCGCGCAGCTGCTCGGCGCCGTCCCACAGGATGCACAGGTCGGCGGGGTCGAGCTCGCCGTTGGCGCCGGGCGCCCGGGTGGTCCCGACGCAGCCGGGCAGGGGCTCACGCGCCTGCGAGCGGCTCGCGGCCGCGAAGCGCCGACCGGTCCACGGGTACGGCGGCCGCGGCGATGGTGGCCGGCGGCGTGAGCGTCGACGGACACCGCGGTCAGGGCGTCGACGGTGCTCGGCAGGGTGGTCGCGGCGGCGGCCGGGGCGGCACCCGCGACGGACGCGCCGTCCGCGCCGGGCACGACCGAGCCGCTGAGCGGCAGCACGACGGTGAGGGCGGCGAGGCCGGTGAGCAGGCCGGACCGGAGGACCCGACGACCCTGCCGAGGTGCCTGCCGACGGCCGTGGCGACCGGAGCGACGGCTGCGCTCCTCGGCCTCACGACGCGCCCGGCGCGTGCCGGGCAGGACGGGTGCATCCGCGTGCTGGGACCCCACGACACCTCCGAGAAGAGCTCACCTGTGGACCTGGACCTCCGGCCGCGACGGCCGTGCGACCGGGTCCGGGGCGCGCTCGAGGCCGGCAGCGAGCCGTGGAGAGCCGAGCGAGGAGACCACCAGAACGGTCACGAAACGATAACGTCCGCTCCGCCGGCCACCAAGGGTTGTCCCCCGACGTGGTGAACGCCACACCGCGCCGCCGGGCCGGTGGACAGCCCGCGACCGGCCCGCGTGGGGCCTGCGCTCAGGCGCGCTGCGGCGGCTCGTGGGCCAGCAGCGGCGGGCGCGTCAGCCGCGCCGCGGCGCCCGACCGAGCTCGCGCTCGCGCTGCACCGGGTCGCGCTGCATGACGTCGCGCACCTCGCCGACGAGCTCCTCGAGGATGTCCTCGAGGAACACGACGCCGACGCAGCTGGCCCGTCGCGGTCCACCCGGGCGAGGTGCGACGCCGCTGCGCTGCATGACCGCGAGCGCCTCCTCGACCTCGTCGTCGGGCCCGACGACGCGCGCCAGCGCACGCACCCGCCAGCGCGGCACCGGGCGGCCGCGCTCGCTCCTCGTCCGCGTACAGGACGTCCTTGAGGTGCAGGTAGCCGGCGACGTCGGTCGCCGCACGCCCTCGCCGACGTCGTCGGTCGCGACCGGGAACCGGCTGTAGCCGGTGCCGCGCCACGAGCCGTTCGACGTCCTCGGGAGTGCGCGTCGGGCGGCAGGGTGAGCAGCCGCTCGATCGGGCACCATGACGTCGCCCGGCGGTCCGGTCGGAGAACTCCAGCGCACCGGACAGGAGGCCCTGCGAGTCGTCGAGCAGGCCCTCGGCCTGCGACGCCTCGACGATGGACTGGACCTCCTGCGGCGGTGAACGCCGACGCGACCTCGTCCTTGGGCTCGACGCCGAAGGTGCGCAGCACGTGGTTCGCGATCCAGTTGAGGGCCGTGATGATCGGCGAGCAGGAGCCGGCCGAGCCAGACCAGCGGCGGGCCGAACCACATGACGGCCTTGTCCGGCCCGGCCACCGCGAGGTTCTTCGGCACCATCTCGCCCAGCACGACGTGCAGGTACACCACGATGGCGAGGGCGACGACGAACGCGATCGGGTGGGTGAGCGTCGTCGCTCACCCCGACGCGCGTGCAGCGGCTCCTCGATGAGGTGGGCGAGCGGCGGGCTCGGCGATGACGCCGAGGCTCGTCGAGCACACGGTCACGCCGAGCTGGGCGCACGCGAGCATGAGCGACACGTGCTCCATCGCCCACAGGACGGTCTTGGCGCGCCGGTCCCCGGCCTCGGCGAGCGGCTCGATGGAGCGAGCGCCGCGCGGAGAGGATCGCGAACTCCGCGCCGACGAAGAAGGCGTTGCCGACCAGCAGCAGGACGCCCGAGCAGGAGGGCGGTGGTGGTGCTCATGCGTCCGTCCTCCGTTCGTCGATCGCCGTCAGCCGGACGCGCTCGACGCGCCGTCCGGCCATCACGTCGACCCGGATCCGCACGCCGGGCACCTGCACCTCGTCGCCGACGGCGGGGATGCGACCGAGCTCGGCCATGACGAGGCCGCCGACGCGTCTCGTACGGCCCGTCCTCGGGCACCGTCGAGCCCGGTGACGTCCTCGACCTCGTCGGGGCGCAGGCCGCCGGGCAGGCTCCACGAGCCGTCGACCAGGCGGGCGGTGCCGGCGCGGCGGCGGTCGTGCTCGTCGGAGACCTCGCCGACGATCTCCTCGACGACGTCCTCGAAGGTCACGACGCCGGAGGTGCCGCCGTACTCGTCGACGACGACGGCCATCTGCAGGCCGAGCTCGCGCAGCTCGACGAGCAGCGGGCCGAGGCGGACCGTCTCCGGGACGCGCGGCGCCTCGACCATGAGGGCGGCCGCGGGCACCTCGCACGCGTCGCTCGTACGGGACGGCGACCGCGCGGCGCAGGTTGCACCAGGCCGACGATGTCGTCGCGCGACGTCGTCGATCACCGGGAACCGGGAGTGACCGGTCTGCCGGGCGCGCGCGACGACGTCGGCCGCCGTGTCGCTCGCGCCGGACGACGACCATGCGCATGCGGTCGGTCATGACGTCGACGCGCGGTCAGCTCGTCGAGCTCGATGGTGTTGGTGAGCAGGTTCGCGGTGCCCTCGTCGAGCGTCCCGACCTCGGCCGAGCGCCGCACCAGCGAGGCGAGCTCCTGCGCGGACCGGCCGCCGGACAGCTCCTCGCGCGGCTCGACGCCGATGCGGCGCAGGATCGCGTTCGCGCTGCCGTTGAACACCGTGATGAGCGGGCTGCAGGGCGCGTGGTGAACCCCCGCTGCAGCGGCGCCACGGTGCGCGCCGTCGGCAGCGGGCGGCTGAGGGCGAAGTTCTTCGGGACGAGCTCGCCGAACAGCATCGAGAAGCCGTTGACCAGCAGGATCGCGAGCACGACCGCGACGGCGCCGCCGACGGCCGCGCCGAGCGCGGAGGTCCCCGAGCGCGCCGCGCAGCAGGTCGCGTCACCGCGGGCTGGGTCGTGTAGCCGAGCAGGATCGTGGTCACGGTGATGCCGACCTGCGCGCCGGACAGCTCGGTGGACAGGTGCCGCAGCGCCTTGACGACGGACGCGCCGCGGCGGTCGCCCGGGCCTCGTGCCCTTCTCGACGATCGCGGCGTCGAGGGTGACCAGGGAGAACTCGCTGGCGACGAAGACCGCGGTGCCCGCGGTGAGCAGGACGCCCAGGCCGATGAACAGCCAGTCGATCAGCATGCGCGACCACGGGCGTGGACCCGGTGGTCGAGCGGGCCACGGGGTGACGCGGACGGACGTGCGGGACGACAGTGGAGGGGCCGGCGCGGTGCGTCGTGACGACGCACCGCCGGCCGCTACTTGAGCTGCTCATGGTGGCACCGATGATAGGGCCGATGGCCACGCGAGGTGAGCCGGCGGGCATGTGCCAGGCTGGCGTCATGGCCGTGACGTCCGCCTCCCCCGCCGTCGTGCTCGTCGTCGAGGACGAGCCGTCCATCGCGACCGCGGTCGCCAACCGCCTGGCCGCCGAGGGCTGGACCGTCGAGGTCGCCGGCGACGGGCATCGCCGGGGTCGAGGCCGCGGCGCCGGCTGCGCCCGGACCTCGTCGTGCTGGACGTCATGCTCCCCGGCATCGACGGGCTCGAGGTGTGCCGGCGCATCCAGGCCGAGCGCGCGGTCCCCGTCCTCATGCTCACCGCGCGCGACGACGAGACCGACATGCTCATCGGCCTGGGCGTCGGCGCGGACGACTACATGACGAAGCCGTTCTCGATGCGCGAGCTCGTCGCGCGCTGCAAGGCGCTGCTGCGCCGCACCGAGCGTGCACGGCAGGCGGCGCAGGCCGCCGGCAGCGAGCCGGGCCGAGCCGCCGATCGTCGTCGGCGACGTCGTCGTCGACCGCGCGCAGCGGCGCGTCTCGCGCGGCGACCAGCCCGTCCACCTGACCCCGACCGAGTTCGACCTGCTCGTCACGCTCGCGTCGAGCCCGCGGACCGTCCACACCCGCGAGCGCCTGCTCGCCGAGGTGTGGGACTGGGTCGACGCGAGCGGCACGCGGACCGTGGACTCCCACGTCAAGGCGCTGCGCCGCAAGCTCGGGGCCGGACCTGGTGCGGACCGTGCACGGCGTCGGCTACGCGTTCGAGCCGCCCGCCGGGACGTAGTCGCGGTCGTGCCCGTCACCCCGCGGCACGCGCGGACGGCCGTACGCGCCGCGCTGCCGGACGTGCGCCCGCTGGACCGGTTCCGCTCCATCAAGATCAAGCTCGGCGTGCTGGTGGCGGCGACGGTCATCGATGGCGGCGCTCGCTCACCTGGCTCGGTCTGCACTACGCGCTCGGCCCGACCCGCACCCTGCCGCTCGCGATCGTCATCTCGCTCGTCCTCACCCAGATCCTCGCGCGCGGCATGACGTCGCCGCTGCGGGAGATGACGGCGGCCGCGCGCGCGATGGCGAACGGCGACTACTCCCAGCGCGTCCGGTCCACCAGCCGCGACGAGGTCGGGCAGCTCGCCGCAGGCGTTCAACACGATGGCCGAGGACCTCGCCTCCACCGACCTGCTGCGCCGGGAGATGGTCGCGAACGTCTCGCACGAGCTGCGCACGCCGGTCACCGCGCTGCAGGCCCAGCTGGAGAACATCGTCGACGGCGTCTCGGAGCCGGACCCCGCCACGATGCAGGCCGGCGCTCGCCCAGACCGAGCGGCTCGGCCGGCTCGTGACCTACCTGCTCGACCTGTCCCGGGTCGAGGCCGGCGCGACCGGGCTCGACATCCAGGACGTGCCGCTGCGCTCCTTCCTCACCGAGGCCGCCGAGGCGGCGCGGCCTGGTCGGCGCGGAGAAGGGGCTGCGGTTCCCGGTGACGGTCGACCCGCCCGACCTGACCGTCCCGGCCGACCCCGAGCGGCTGCACCAGGTCGTGGCCAACCTGCTGCACAACGCCGTCCGGCACTCCCCGCCCGAGCGAGGAGGTCCGGCTGCGCGGCGTACCGGCGCGGCGACGTCGTCGTCATCGACGTCGTCGACCACGGGCCGGGGATCGCCCGCGAGCAGCGCCACCTCGTCTTCGAGCGGTTCGCGCGCGGCAACAGCCCGGCGCAGACCGGCCAGATCCCGACCGGCGGCACCGGGCATCGGCCTGGCCATCGTCCGGTGGGCGGTGAGCCTGCACGGCGGGACGGTCGAGGTCGCCGACACCCCGACCGGCTGCACGATGCGACTGACGCTGCCGGCCCGCCGCGGGCCGGCGGACACGGGCGGGCACGTCGGGCACGTCGGTCCTGTGAGGCACGGACTCGAGGAGGTCAGAGGGTGAACGGGCTCGCACCGCGGGCGCAGGGGACGGCGGCGCCGGGGTCGACGGCGCTCGCCGGGACGGCCGACGACCGGACGGTCGCGATCGACCACCTGTCCAAGACGTTCGGCACGGTCCGCGCGGTCGACGACCTGTCGTTCACCGTCCGGCCCGGGCCGGGTGACCGGCTTCCTCGGCCCGAACGGCGCCGGCAAGACGACCACGCTGCGGATGCTGCTCGGCCTCGTGCGGCCGACCGTCGGGGAGCGCCACGATCGGCGGGCGGACCTACGCCCACCTCGAGCGGCCCATGCACACCGTCGGCGCGGCGCTCGAGGCGGCGAGCTTCCACCCCGGCCGCACCGCGCTCGACCACCTGCGCGTGCTACGCGCCGCAGGCCGGGGTCGACGACGCCCGCTGCCGCGAGGTGCTGGCGCATCGTCGGGCTCGACGGCGTCGCCCGGCGCCGGGTCGGCGGCTTCTCGCTCGGCATGCGCCAGCGGCTCGCGCTGGCCACGACGCTGCTCGGCGACCCGGGCGTGCTGCTGCTCGACGAGCCCGCGAACGGCCTCGACCCGGAGGGCATCGCCTGGCTGCGCGCGTTCCTGCGGCACCTCGCCGGCGAGGGACGCACGGTGCTGGTCTCCAGCCACGTGCTGTCCGAGGTCGAGCAGACCGTCGACGACGTCGTCATCATCGCCCGGGGTCGCCTCGTGCACTCCTCGTCGCTGGCCGAGCTGGCCGCGCTCGCCGAGCCGACCGTCCGGGTCACGTCCCCCGACGCCGCCGGTCTGCACGCGCTGGTCGCCGGTGCCGGCTGGACGGACCGCGTCGAGCCGGCCGGCGGCGGGTCGGTGGACGGGTTGCCAGGCGGGTCGCCGGGCGGGTCGGCCGGCGGGCCGGGAAGCGCGCCGGCGAACACCGTCGTGCTGCGCCGGGTCCACGCCGGCGAGGTGGGCGCGCGGGCGTTCGCCGCCGGCCTGGAGCTGCACGAGCTGGCCGCGCGCGACGTCGGGCTCGAGGGGATCTTCCTGCGGCTCGTCGACGGCGGCCTCCCGGACCCGCTGCCGGGCGGCCCCGCGGGTCCGCCGACCGGTCCCCGGCGCCCCGAGCCCGCCGGACCCGCCGACCCCGCGCAACCGGGTCCCCCGCCGCAGGGGCGCGCTCGCCATGCCGCCCGGACGGAGGACGTGTGATGGGCACCGCGCTGCGCACGGAGTACCGCAAGCTCGTCACGACCCGCATGTGGTGGGTGCTGCTGCTGGCGATGGCCGCCTACATGGCGTTCCTCGCGGCGGTCATGGCGTTCGTGCTGACCCAGGACCCGGGCGCGGGGGCCAACCCGTTCGCGGGCGGGCAGGCCACCGATGCCCAGCCGCTCGGCGCGGAACAGCTCGCGCAGACGATCTACACGCTGGCGACGTCGCTGGGGTACGTGTTCCCGGTGATCGTCGGCGCGCTGGCGATGACCGGGGAGTTCCGCCACCAGACCATCACCCCGACGCTGCTCGCCGAGCCGCGCCGGACCGTCGTGCTGGTGGCGAAGATGGTGTCGAGCATCGCCGTCGGGCTGCTGTTCGGCGTCGTCGGGACGCTCGCCACGGTGGGCGCCGGCGCCGGGGTGCTCGCGCTGCTCGGGGAGGACCCGGCGCTCTCGGAGCCCGTCGTCCTGCGCAGCGCCGGGCTGTCGGTGCTCGCCCTGACGGTGTGGACCGTCGTCGGGGTGGCCTTCGGCACCCTGCTGACCAACCAGGTCGCGGTGATCGTCGTCCTGCTCGCCTTCACGCAGTTCGTCGAGCCCATCCTGCGCGTCGTGATGTCCCAGCTCGACTGGGCCGAGGGCCTGGCGAAGTTCCTGCCCGGGCGCCGCCGGCGAGGCGATCACCGGGGCGTCCTTCTACGCCGACAGCGGCCTCGCCGCCGACCTCCTCTCGTCCGCCGAGCGGACTCGCGGTGCTGCTCGCGTACGCCGTCGTCTTCGCGGTGCTCGGCCGGCTGCTGACGCTGCGGCGCGACATCACCTGACCGGCACCTGGGGCGGCACGCCGGCACGGGACGCCAGTCCCGGAGCCGGCCTGGCCCGAGGACTGCGGGACCTGTCGCTTGAGCACTCCCGGACGCGCCGATGACCGGCTCTTGAGGTGCCGATCCGGGCCCGTGGCGGATTCACCCGACGACGCGCCCGGGGCCCCGTCGCCGCGGTCGTCCCGTCGCGGGCGAAGGGCATAGGGTTGGACGAAACCTGATCTCCAACGAAGCGGTCACTCGCACCGCGGCGGAAGTGGGCGAACTTCGCGTGTCCCAGAAGGCTGAGCCAGACTCGATGCGGCCGCATTCGGCGCCAACGAATGGCTTGTCGACGAGCTGTACGAGCAGTACCTGAAGGACAAGAACGCGGTGGACCCCGCGTGGTGGGAGTTCTTCGAGGACTACACGCCCACCGACACCGGCGTGAGCACCGAGGCGGAGGTGAACGGGCAGCCGCGTCTCGACCGGCGCCGGCGCCGACTTCGGGCCGCGGCACCGTCCCGACCGAGGCCGCGCAGCAGGCGGTCCCCGCGCCGCAGAAGCCGGCCCTGGCGCCCACCGAGGCCGTCCCGGCGCCGACGCCCACCCCGCGAGGCGACGCCGCCCACGCCGGTCCCGGCCCCGCGCGGCTCCACCCCCACCGCCGCACCCGCGAGCCAGCCGTCGTCGCCCCCGCCCGCCCCCGCCGCCCCGGCCGCCGGCGCCCGACGACGCCCCCGCCCCCGAGGCGGTCCCCTCGACCAGCGACGCCACCGCCGCCGCCCCGCCGATCGCCACCGCGCAGCCGGCGACGGCGCCGTACGCGCAGTCGGTCGCCTCGGCCCCCCGGCCGCCGGACGGCGAGGACGCCACCGACGAGGTGCAGCGGCTCAAGGGCCCCGCCGCCCGCGTGGTGACGAACATGGAGGCCAGCCTCGAGGTCCCGACGGCGACGTCGGTGCGCGCGGTGCCCGGCCAAGCTCATGGTCGACAACCGCATCGTCATCAACAACCACCTCCTGCGCGGCCGCGGCGGCAAGATCTCGTTCACGCACCTCATCGGGTTCGCCCTCGTCGAGGCGCTGGCCGACATGCCCGCGATGAACGCCGGCTACACGCTCGGTGGACGGCAAGCCCGCCGTCGTCACCCCGGCGCACGTCAACCTCGGCCTCGCGATCGACCTCGCGAAGCCGGACGGCACCCGCCAGCTGCTCGTCCCGAGCATCAAGAACGCCGACGACGATGGACTTCGCCCAGTTCTGGGCGGCCTACGAGGACGTCGTGCGCCGCGCCGCGGAACAGCAAGCTCACGGTCGCCGACTTCCAGGGCACCACGATCTCGCTGACCAACCCCGGCACCATCGGCACCGTGCACTCGGTGCCGCGCCTCATGGCCGGGCCAGGGCACGATCGTCGGCGTCGGCGCGATGGACTACCCGGCCGAGTTCGCCGGCACGTCCGAGGAGCACCTCAACCGGATGGGCATCTCCAAGGTGCTCACCCTGACGTCGACCTACGACCACCGGATCATCCAGGGCGCGCAGTCCGGCGACTTCCTGCGGATCGTCGCGAACAAGCTGCTCGGCCAGGACGGCTTCTACGACCGGATCTTCGCGGCCCTGCGGGTCCCGTACGAGCCGGTCCGCTGGGTCCGCGACCCGTCCGACCCGGGCGACGACCAGGACAAGCCCGGCCGGATCGCCGAGCTCATCCACTCCTACCGGTCGCGCGGCCACCTCATGGCCGACACCGACCCGCTGGCCTACCGCCAGCGCCGGCACCCGGACCTGGACGTCCAGAACGCACGGCCTCACGCTGTGGGACCTGGACCGCACCTTCCCGACCGGCGGCTTCGGCGGCAAGGACCGGATGAAGCTGCGCGACATCCTCGGCCTGCTGCGCGACTCCTACTGCCGCACCATCGGCATCGAGTACATGCACCTGGCCGACCGCAAGCAGCGCGCGTGGCTGCAGGAGCGCCTGGAGACGGGCTACGCCCGCACCCCGCGCGAGGACCAGCTGCGCGTCCTGCGCCGCCTCAACGCCGCCGAGGCGTTCGAGACCTTCCTGCAGACGAAGTACGTCGGGCAGAAGCGGTTCTCGCTCGAGGGCGGCGAGTCGGTCATCCCGCTGCTCGACGCGATCCTGTCCAAGGCCGCCGACAACGGCCTGGACGAGGTCGGCATCGGCATGGCCCACCGCGGCCGGCTCAACGTGCTGGCCAACATCGCCGGCAAGAGCTACGGCCAGATCTTCAGCGAGTTCGAGGGCAACCAGGACCCCAAGTCCGTCCAGGGCTCGGGCGACGTGAAGTACCACCTCGGCACCGAGGGCACGTTCACCGCCGAGTCCGGCGCGACGACGCAAGGTCTACCTCGCGGCCAACCCGTCGCACCTCGAGGCCGTCGACCCGGTGCTCGAGGGCATCGTGCGCGCCAAGCAGGACCGCATCGACCTCGGCGGCGACGGGTTCTCCGTGCTGCCGATCCTCATCCACGGCGACGCGGCGTTCGCCGGGCCAGGGCGTGGTCACCGAGACGCTCAACCTGTCGCAGCTGCGCGGGTACCGCACCGGCGGCACGGTCCACGTCATCATCAACAACCAGGTCGGCTTCACCACCGGGCCGAGCTCGTCGCGCTCGACGCTCTACGCGACCGACGTCGCCAAGGGCCTGCAGGTCCCGATCTTCCACGTCAACGGGGACGACCCCGAGGCCGTGCGTGCGGGTCGCCGAGCTCGCGTTCGACTACCGCGAGCAGTTCGACCGCGACGTCATCATCGACATGGTCTGCTACCGCCGCCGCGGTCACAACGAGGGCGACGACCCGTCGATGACCCAGCCGCTCATGTACAACCTCATCGAGACGAAGCGCTCCGTCCGCAAGCTGTACACCGAGGCGCTCGTCGCCCGCGGCGACATCACGCTCGACGAGGCCGAGCAGGTGCTGCAGGACTACCAGGCGCAGCTCGAGCGGGTCTTCACCGAGACCCGCGAGGGCGGCTACACCCCGCCGGCCGACTCCGAGCCGGTCGCCGGCCTGGAGCGCCCGGAGGCCCAGCGCGAGGACGCCGGGACGATGGTCGGCTGGCGCACCGCCGTCGACGCCGTCGGTGCTCGAGCGGATCGGCGACGCCCACACCCGCGCGCCCGGAGGGCTTCACGGTCCACCCGAAGCTCGCGCAGCTGCTCACCAAGCGGGAGCAGATGTCCCGCGAGGGCGGCATCGACTGGGGCTACGGCGAGGTGCTCGCCTTCGGCTCGCTGCTCGTCGAGGGCACCCCGGTGCGCCTGGCCGGCCAGGACTCGCGGCGCGGCACGTTCGTCCAGCGGCACGCCGTGATGCACGACCGGCAGACCGGCGCCGAGTGGACGCCGCTGCTGTACCTCTCGGCGGACCAGGCCAAGTTCTGGGTCTACGACTCCTCGCTGTCGGAGTACGCCGCGCTCGGCTTCGAGTACGGCTACTCGGTCGAGCGTCCGGACGCGCTGGTGCTGTGGGAGGCGCAGTTCGGCGACTTCGTCAACGGCGCGCAGACGGTCATCGACGAGTTCATCTCCTCCGCGGAGCAGAAGTGGGCGCAGCGCAGCGGCGTCGTCCTGCTGCTGCCGCACGGCTTCGAGGGCCAGGGCCCGGACCACTCCTCGGCCCGCGTCGAGCGGTTCCTGCAGATGTGCGCGGAGAACAACATGACGGTCGCCGCGCCGTCGACGCCGGCGTCGTACTTCCACCTGCTGCGCCGCCAGGCGTACGCCCGGCCGCGCCGTCCGCTCGTGGTGTTCACGCCGAAGTCGATGCTCCGCCTCAAGGCGGCGTCGTCGCCGGTGGAGGACTTCACGAGCGGCACCTTCCGGGAGGTCATCGGCGACGACGTCGCCGCCGCGCCGGCGGGGTGGACCGCGTGCTGCTGTGCTCGGGCAAGGTCTACTGGGACCTCGCTCGCCGCAGCGCGAGCAAGCCCGGCGACACCACGGACGGCGATCGTCCGCTTCGAGCAGTTGTACCCGCTCCAGCCGAGGACGCCATCCGCGAGGCGCTCGCCCCGTTCGGCGACGCCGAGCTCGTCTGGGTCCAGGAGGAGCCGGCCGAACCAGGGCGGCTGGAGCCACATGGCGATGAACCTCGCGCCGCTGCGTCGGCCGGACGCTGCGGGTGGTGTCCCGCCCGGCGTCCGCGTCGCCGGCCGCCGGGTCGGCCAAGAAGCACCAGGCGCGAGCAGGCCGCGCTCGTCCAGGCGGCGTTCGCGCGCTGACGGCGGGCACCCGCTGCCCGCGGCGAGGCCGTCACCCCTGCGGGTGGCGGCCTCGCGCGCGTCCGGGCGCAGGTCCGAGCGCGCCTCCGGGCGCGCGTCAGGGCGGGCGTCCGGGTGCGGCGTGGCGAAGGTCCGGCGGTAGGCCAGCGGGCTCGTGCCGAGCGTGCGGGTGAAGTGGTGGCGCAGCACCGCGGCCGTCGCCGAAGCCGCTCCGGCGGGCGACCTCCTCCACCGGGGCGTCGGTCCGCTCGAGCAGCTCCTGCGCCCGCAGCACCCGCTGGCCGCGTCAGCCACGCCGCCGGCGTGGTCCCCGTCTCGGCGCGGAACCGGCGGGCGAACGTGCGCTCCGACATGAGCGACCGGGCGGCGAGGTCCGCGACGGTCAGGTCCTCGTCGACGTGCTCGACCATCCACTCCAGCAGCGGCTCCAGGGTGTCCGCCTCGAGCGGCAGCGGGGTGTCGATGTACTGCGCCTGGCCGCCGTCGCGGTGCGGCGGCACGACCATCCGGCGGGCGATCGCGGCGGCGGCCGCGGCCCCCAGCTCGCGGCGGACCAGGTGCAGGCACGCGTCGATCCCGGCCGCCGTCCCGGCGCTGGTCACCACGCCGCGGTCCTCGACGTAGAGCACGGCCGGGTCGACCTCGGCGCTGGGGTGCTCGGCGGCGAGCTGGTCGGCGTACATCCAGTGCGTCGTGCACCGGCGGCCGTCGAGCAGGCCGGCCTGCCCGAGCGCGAACGACCCGCTGCACACGCTCAGGACCCACGCCCCGCGGTCGACGGCGGCGCGGAGCACGTCCAGCACCGCGTCCGGCGCCTTGCCGTGGGCGCCGTACGCCGGCACGACGACGAGGTCGACGTCGGCCGCGGCGTCCAGCCCGCGCTCGACGACGACCTCGAAGCCCGAGCTTGGTCCGGATCGGTCCGGGCTCCGGGGTGCACACGGTGAAGTCGAAGGCGGGACCGCCGGTGTCGCTCCGGTCGATCCCGAAGACCTCGCAGACCACCCCGAGCTCGAACGGGGCGACGTCCGGCATGACGATGGCGGCGACGGAGCGGAGCATCGCACCAGTGTGGCAGGAAATCGACGAACAGGGGCAACCCCGCCACTCGTGGCGCCATGTCGACGGTCGTAGCGTTCCCGTCATGAGCCTCCTCGTCGCTTGTCATCCTCGTCGGAGTCGTCCTGCTCGCCACGGCGGTCGTCCAGGCCGTCCGGCACGACGGCTACGGCTCGCTCGAGCCGCCGCGCTCGCACCCCCTCGACGACGCCTTCCCCGGCCGGCCCGCCCGCCGCGTCTGATCCGCCGTCGCGGTCGCCGTCGCCGTCGCCTTGACCTGCCGCCGCTGCGGTCGGTCCGGCTGCCCGGTGCTGCCAGACTGTCCCGGTGAGCGCGTCGAGCACGGCGCGGACGGGCGAGTGACGGGCTGGGGTGAATGGTGTGAGCGAGCTGCCGATGCGCCTGGTGGTGGTCGGTGACGAGCTGGCGGCCGGTGCGGGCGACCCCAAGGGGCTCGGCTGGGTGGGCCGGGTGGCGGCGCGCACGCACACCCCGGTCCCCGCGACGTTCCTCACGTTGGCGGTCCCCGGCGAGACGAGCAGCGCGCTCGGCGTCCCGCTGGGAGGAGGAGGCCGTCCGACGGTTCTCCGCGGACAGCGACAACCGGCTCGTGGTCGGCCCTGGGCCGCGCGGACCTCGGACGCCAACCTCTCGCTCGCCCGCAGCCGGCTCAACCTCGCCAACGTGCTGGACGTCGCGGAGTCGCGCCGGGTCCCGACGTTCGTCGTCGGCCCCCCGCCCGGCCGCAGCGAGGACAGCGACCGCATCGAGGACCTGTCCGCGGCCTACGCCGACGTCGCCAACCGGCGGCGGGTGCCGTACGTCGACACCTTCACCCCGCTGGTCACGCACGAGCAGTGGCTCGGTGACCTCGCCGCGGGTGACGGTCTCCTGCCCGGTCAGGCCGGCTACGGGATGATGGCGTGGCTCGTCCTGCACACCGGGTGGCACGCCTGGCTCGGCCTGCCGGACGACGCCGCCTGAGTCTGGTGCGCAGTCGGGCGACAGTCAGGCAACGAGGCCGGCGCCGCGCAGCTCGACGGTGAGGTCCTGCGGGTTGGACGCGACCGCGCACGCCTCGGGGTAGGTGACCGCGCCGTCGCGCACGAGCCGGAAGAGGTGCTGGTCGAAGGTCTGCATCTTGTAGTACGCGCCCTCGCGGATGAGCTGGGTGAGCGGCGGCGCCTCGGACGGCTCGACGATCGCCTCCGCCGTCCGACCGGTGTTGATCATGACCTCCACGGCCGGTTGCCGACCCGTGCCGTCGGCACGCCGGACCAGGCGCTGGGAGATGATGCCGCGCAGCGTCTGGGCGAGCGCGGCACGGATCTGCTGCTGCTCGTGCGGCGGGAAGAAGTCGACGATGCGGTTGACCGTCTCCCCCGCGTCGATGGTGTGCAGCGTGGACATCACCAGGTGACCGGTCTCGGCCGCGGAGAGCGCGGCGCGCACGGTCTCGCTGTCCCGCATCTCGCCGACCAGGATCACGTCCGGGTCCTGCCGCAGGGCCGCCCGCAGCGCCGACGTGAAGTCGCGGGTGTCCTGGCGCACCTCGCGCTGGGACACGATCGCCTTCTTGTCCTGGTGGAGCACCTCGATCGGGTCCTCGATCGTGACGATGCTGACCTCGCGGTACGTGTTGATGAGGTCGACCATCGAGGCGAGCGTCGTCGTCTTGCCGGACCCCGTCGGTCCGGTCACCAGCACGAGGCCGCGCGGCTCGAGCGCGAGCTCGCCGACGACCTCGGGCAGGCCCAGCTCGGCGAGCGGCTGCGCGCCGACCCCGACCCGGCGGAACACCATGCCGAGCGTCCCGCGGGCCTGGTAGGCGTTGACGCGGAAGCGGCCGACGCCGGACAGCGAGTAGGCGAAGTCCGCCTCGTGGGTGGCGGCGAACTGCGCGGCGAGGTCGGCGGGGAGCACCTCGGCGACCATGTGCGCCGTGTCGGCGGGGGTGAGGTCGCGCGCCTGGAGCCGGCGCAGCCGGCCGTCGACCCGGACCCGCGGCGCGGAGCCGACCTTGACGTGCAGGTCCGACCCGCCCGTGCCCGCGAGGGCGTGCAGGAGGGGGATCGCGGACAGCGGCTGGTCGGTCACATCCCGCCTATCGGCCGAGGTCGGGGCGCCGGGAGCCCGTGGCGGCCGCGTCACCCGGATGACGGACGGCCGGACGGGGTGGGTCGACCGGCGACGGCGTCCTGCCCCACCCGGCGAGGGACGACGTCGTCCGGCTGCGGCCGAGCGGAGCCCCGCGGTGTGGGACCATGGATCGACATGGACGACGCCGTGCCGGCCTGAGACCGGGCAGGCACTGGGCGAGCCGACGAGGGAGACACACATGAGCAAGCGTGGACGCAAGCGTCGCGCCCGCAAGACCAGCGGCGCGAACCACGGCAAGCGGCCCAACGCCTGAGCCGTCGTGACACAGGACGGGCCCGGTGCGATCACTCGCACCGGGCCCGTTCTCCGTCTGTCCTCGACGCGGCCTCAGGTCAGCTGGGACCGCAGGACGGTCAGGTGCTCACGGATCCGGACATGGAGCGTGACGGGGGCGCTCTCGCAGCAGGAGCGCTTCACCAGCGCCCGCACGTGCTCCTCGATGTCGAACTCGGCCAGGCAGGGCTCGCAGTACTCCAGGTGCGCACGGATGCGGTCGGCGTCCGCCTCCGGCAGCTCGGAGTCGAGGAATTCGAACAGGTGGCCGAGGGCCACCTCGCAATTGACCACGTCCGCGTCCCCCGACGCGTTCTCCTGCACGCTCATGACCCGTTCCCCTTGTCCGTCGCACCGACGAGCCCGCGCCCACGGGCATAGTCACTCAACAGCTCGCGCAGCTGTTGCCTTCCCCGGTGCAGCCGCGACATCACGGTGCCGATCGGGGTTCCCATGATCTCGGCGATCTCCTTGTAGGCGAACCCCTCGACGTCCGCCAGGTAGACCGCGATGCGGAAGTCCTCCGGGATCTGCTGGAGCGCGTCCTTGACGTCCGAGTCCGGCAGGTGGTCGAGGGCTTCCGCCTCCGCGGACCGCAGCCCGCTGGAGGTGTGCGAGGCCGCCCGGGCGATCTGCCAGTCCTCCACGTCCTGGTCACCAGACTGCTGCGGCTCGCGCTGCTTCTTCCGGTAGGAGTTGATGAAGGTGTTGGTGAGGATCCGGTACAGCCACGCCTTGAGGTTCGTGCCGGGGCGGTACTGGTGGAAGGCGGCGAACGCCTTGGCGAACGCCTCCTGCACCAGGTCCTCGGCGTCGGTCGGGTTGCGCGTCATGCGCAGGGCAGCGGCGTACAGCTGGTCCAGGTAGACCAGGGCCTCGGCCTCGAAGCGCACGGCGCGGGCGGTGGCGTCCTCCGCCTCGGGTGCTCGGTTCGTGTCCTCGCTCATCACCAGGGAGCCTAGTCCCGCATCCGCGTCGCGGCCCCGACGGGGGTCGTCCGACGACGTCGTCGGTCGCACCGCCAGCGCACAGGTCACGAGAGCTGCAACCCGGGCGGGGCCGGTCGCATTCCGCGGGGGTGGCGGAAGGCGCCTCGTCGCAGGCCGGGCCTGCGGTCCCCCTGCCGGGCGGGCGCCGAGCGGCTAGCGTCGCCGGTGGACGTCCCACCCGGGCCCGCCCCGGATCCCGCCGACCGAAAGAGTGACGACTGATGATTCCGCGCCGGATCGCCCGACCGATGCTGGCCGCCTGGTTCGTGACCGAGGGCACCGCCGCGGTCCGCGGGTCGGCCGCCCATCTCGTCCCCGCGCGCGCGGGTGTCGACGCACTCGCCGAGCAGGTCGGCTTCGCCCGGCCCAGCGACCCCCAGCTGCGCACGATCGTCCAGGTCCACGGCGGCCTGACGGTCGCCGCGGGCGCCGCGCTCGCGCTCGGCAAGGCGCCGCGCGTGGCCGCGGTGCTGCTCGCGCTGCTCACCTTCCCGTCCGTGGTCGCCAACCTGCTGGCGTCGCGGAGCGGGACGACGTCGGCGGAGGCCAAGGCGGAGCAGCAGCAGCGCGCGCTCCGGGCGCGGTCTCTTCACCGGCGCCGCCCTCATCGCCGGCCGGCGACCGCGAGGGCCGCCCGGGTCTGGCGTGGAAGATGTCGCACGCCCGGCAGCTCGCCGCCGCCGGGGCGGCGTCCGGGCGTGGCCGGGCTCGCGAAGGGCGGCGCGAAGGCTGCCGGCACGGCGACGAAGGCGTCCGCCGAGACCGGCGCGAAGGCCGTGAAGCACGCCAAGAAGACCGAGGCCGCGGCCGTCGAGCTCGGACCGGCAAGGCCGCGGCGAAGGCCGCGAAGCAGGCGTCGAAGGCTGCCGCCGCGGCCGCCACGATCGACGCCGTCGACGCGGCGTCGGACCGGCCGAAGCGGTCGCGGGCGCGGGCCGAGGCCAAGGCCGCGACAGCTCGCCGAGCGCGAGGACGCCAAGGCCGCGAAGATCGCCGAGCGGGCGATCGCCCGGGCCGTGAAGATCGCCGAGGCGGAGGCCGCCCGCGCGGAGAAGGCCGCCGGGGTGGCCGAGCGCGCCGAGGCCAAGGCCGTCGAAGGTCAGCCGCCGGACCCGGCGCGCCGAGGCCAAGGCCGCGGAGCACGCGGTCGCGCGGACGTCGAGGACGTCGTCGTCGTCGCCTGACCGGCGCCGCCGCGACCACGCCGCCTGACACCCCGGCACCTGCCCCGAGCGCCCGGCGCTAACCTGGCGCCATGACCTCGCTGCCCGGCCCGGGCTCCCGCACGCCCGCCGACGTCGACCCCGACGCCGGCGCCGCCGGGGGTCCGGGCCGGTGGCACGTCCGGCGACCGAGGCGACGCACCTTCCGCGGCGCCCGCCGACGGGTCGAACGGGTTCGACGAGTTCGAGGAGGCCTGGGCGGCGCCGACGGCGGCCGGCCCGCTCGACGCGCTCGTCGACGTCCCCGGCTCGAAGTCCCTCACCAACCGGTACCTCGTGCTCGCGGCCCTCGCCGACGGACCGGGCCGGCTGCGCGGCGCCCTGCGCTCGCGCGACACCCTCCTCATGGCCGAGGCCCTGCGTGCGCTCGGCGTGGACGTCGAGGACGACGGGTCCGACTGGCGCGTCACGCCCGGACCGCTGCGCGGCGGCACCGAGATCGACTGCGGCCTGGCCGGCACCGTCATGCGCTTCCTGCCCGGCGGTCGCGGCGCTCGCCGACGGGCCGGTCCGGTTCGACGGCGACAGCCGGCGCCCGCGCCCGGCCGATGGGTCCGGTGCTCGTCGCGCTGCACGCCCTCGACGTCGCGGTCACCCACCACGACGAGCCCGGCCACCTGCCGTTCACGGTGACCGGCACGGGCGCCGTCGAGGGTGGTCCGGTCGACGTCGACGCCACCGCGTCCAGCCAGTTCGTCTCCGGCCTGCTGCTGGCCGCCGCGCGGTTCCGCCGCGGGCTGCAGCTGCGGCACACCGGCCGCACGCTGCCGAGCCTGCCGCACATCGAGATGACCGTGGAGGTGCTGCGGGACGCCGGCGTCGTCGTCGACGACTCGCGGCCCGCGCTGTGGGAGGTCGCCCCGGGGCCGATCGCCGCCCGGGACGTGCGCGTCGAGCCGGACCTGTCCAACGCCGGCGCGTTCCTGCGCCGCCGCGCTGGTCGCCGGCGGAACCGTCCGGGTGCCCGGGTGGCCGGCCCGCACCACCCAGCCCGGCGCCCTGCTGCCCGGCATCCTCGAGCGGATGGGCGCCACCACGCGGCTCGACGGCGACGTGCTCGCCGTGACCGGGACGGGCGCGATCCGCGGCGTCGACCTCGACCTGCACGACGCCGGCGAGCTGACGCCGACCATCGCCGCCCTCGCGGCGCTCGCCGACGGCCCGTCGCGGCTGCGCGGCATCGCGCACCTGCGCGGCCACGAGACCGACCGGCTCACCGCGCTCGCGACCGAGATCACCCGGCTCGGCGGTCAGGCCGAGCAGACGTCCGACGGGCTGGTCATCACGCCGCGGCCGCTGCAGCGCCGCCGTCGTGCACACCTACCACGACCACCGGATGGCGACCGCGGGCGCCTTGCTCGCGCTGCGCGTGCCCGGGGACCCGCGTGCAGGACGTCGCCACGACCGGCAAGACCCTGCCCGACTTCGTCGGCATGTGGCAGCGGCATGCTCGGCGGGGTCCCGGCCGGGGCGCCGGCCGCGTGAGGCAGGCCGCGCGGATGGGCCGGCGGGGTGAGCCCGCGCCGTCCGGACGAGTCCGACGTCCGGATCCGACCCGGCAAGCGCAGCTCGCGCCCGCGCACCAAGCAGCGCCCCGAGCACGCCGACGCCGAGAGCGCCCTGGTCACCGGGGTCGACCGCGGCCGCTACACCCTGCTCGTCGACCCGGACGGGCCGCGCGAGCGGCGCGCGATCGCGATGAAGGCCCGCGAGCTGGGCCGCGACCGGGTCGTGCCGGGCGACCTCGTCGACGTCGTCGGGGACACCTCGGGCGACGTCGGGCAGCCTGAGCCGGATCGTGCGGATCACCGAGCGCACCACCGTGCTGCGCCGCACCGCGGACGACACCGACCCGGTCGAGCGGGTCATCGTCGCCAACGCACGACCAGCTCGTCATCGTCACGGCGCTCGCCGAGCCCGAGCCGCGCACCCGGATGATCGACCGCTGCGTCGTCGCCGGGTACGACGCCGGCATGCACGTGCTCCTCGCGCTCACCAAGGCCGACCTCGCCGACCCGGCCGAGCTCGTCGCGATGTACGCGCCGATCGGCGTCGACGTCGTCGTCACCCGGCGCGACGCGCGACGGGGCCTGGCTCGGCCTGGACGACGTGCGCCGCCGGCTCGCCGGCCGGACGTCGGTGCTCGTCGGGCACTCCGGGGTCGGCAAGTCGACGCTGGTCAACGCGCTGGTCCCGGACGCGGGCCGGTCCGTGGGCGTGGTCAACGACGTCACCGGACGCGGCCGGCACACCTCGACGTCGGCCGTCGCGCTGCGCCTGCCCCCGGCGCGGGTGCGGGGCGACGGCGACCGCGAGGGCGACGTGAGCAGCGACGAGGCAGCCTGCCCGGCGGCTGGGTCATCGACACCCCGGGCGTGCGGTCCTTCGGCCTCGCGCACGTGCGAGGTGGACGGCCTGCTCGCGCCGTTCGCGGACCTCGCGGAGGTCGCGGCCGAGTGCCCGCGCGGCTGCACGCACGCCGACGACGCCCCGGACTGCGCGCTCGACGAGTGGGTCGACGGCGGCCGCCCCGGACGACGAGACGCGGGCCGCCCGGTCGGCGCGCCTGGAGTCCTTCCGGCGGCTGCTGGCCAGCCGGACCGGCACGATGAGCTCGACCGACGGGGCGGGCGACCGCGAGACCCGCTGACCCACCGGTCCGGCGTCGCTCCTCCCCGGGCGACCGCGGCCGTCCCGGCGAGGCTCACGCGGTCGGGCCACGTCCCGCGGATACGGTGACGTCATGATCCGGTCCGGGTACGACGACGACCTGCGCCTCGCCCACGTCATCGCCGACCAGGTCGACTCGCTGACCATGGCCCGGTTCAAGGCGCTCGACCTGCGGGTCGAGACCAAGCCGGACACCACGCCGGTCTCGGACGCCGACCGCAGCGCCGAGGCGATGATCCGCTCCCAGCTCGCCCGGACCCGCCCGCGCGACGCGGTGCACGGCGAGGAGATGCCCGACACCGGGCACGGGCCGCGGCAGTGGGTCGTCGACCCGATCGACGGCACGAAGAACTTCGTCCGCGGCGTGCCGGTGTGGGCGACGCTCATCGCGCTGCTCGACGACGGCGAGCCGGTGCTCGGCGTGGTCAGCGCCCCCGCGCTCGGGCGGCGGTGGTGGGCCGCGAAGGGCTCCGGCGCCTGGAGCGGCCGGTCGCTGTCCTCGGCCACCCGGCTGCACGTGTCCGAGGTCGGCCGGCTCGCGGACGCGTCGCTGTCCTACTCGAGCCTCAGCGGCTGGGAGGAGCAGGGCCGGCTCGAGCAGTTCCTCGGCCTCGCGCCGGACGGTGTGGCGCACGCGGGCCTACGGCGACTTCTGGTCCCACGTCCTGGTCGCCGAGGGAGCCGTCGACCTGTCGTGCGAGCCCGAGCTCGCGCTGCACGACATGGCGGCGCTCGTCCCGATCGTCACCGAGGCGGGCGGGCGGTTCACGTCCGTCGCGCGGCGAGCCCGGTCCGTTCGGCGGCTCGGCGCTGGTCACGAACGGTCGCCTGCACGACGCCGCGCTCGCGGCCCTCGGCCCCGACGCGCACCGCCGAGCAGTCCGGGCCCTGGGCGCCGATCGGCTGAGCGGCGCGCGGCCCCGCACCCGCGCGCCTCAGCGCGGGATCGTCGCGAGCTCGGTCGCGTCGTACCAGAGCAGGTCGCGGTCGTCGAGGCGCTCGACGGCCTCGTCGTCCCCGGTCAGCGCCTCGGTGACGTCCGCGGTGGCGGCCGGCTCGTCGACGTGCGCGCACACCACCGCCGTCCACGCGACCGGCGTCGTGAGCCGGACCGCGCTGGGGATCTCGTCGTCGAGCACCGTGACCGCGCGGCGTCGACGTCGGCGGACAGCACGACCCGCAGCCGCGGCGCGTCGGCCGCGGCGCCGACCAGGTCGAGCGAGTCGTCCGCCGCGGCGAGCTGGGCGGCGTACTCGAGGCCCTCGTCGTCCTCGTCCGGGAACAGCTCGCGCAGGGCCGGGGTGACCGCGTGCGCGCGGCGTGCCGCGACGGTGGGCACGCCCGACGTGCCGGCGGCGGCGGCGTCGACGTCGAGCAGGGTGACCGGCAGGTAGATGCGCACGAGGTCCAGTCTGCCCGGTCAGGCGCGGGCCGCCGACCGGACCGCCACCACGTCGGCGCCCCGCACCGGGCGGCGCGACCCGGCGAGGTCGGCGGCGAGCCCGGCGAGCGCGGTCCGGACCGGCGAGCCCGGGCGCGCCTCGCGCAGCGTCGCGCCCTGCAGCAGCGCGCCGTCGACGCCGTCGCGGTCGTCCGGCAGCAGGCGCGGGTCGACGACGCCGGCGTAGCGGGCGAGCGCCTCGGTCACGACCGCGCGGTCCGGGCGGCGCCCGGCGGCCGACGCCCGCACCCGGTTGACCACCACGACCCGCTCGGCCGACCGCGGCGACCCCGCTCTCGCCGAGCTCGGCCAGACCCGCGCACCAGCCGCTGGATGCCGACGGCGTCCGCCCCGCCCACGACGACGACGACGTCCGCCGCCTCCAGCGCCGACGAGCGTCGCGGCGTTGCGGCGCGGGGCGTGCGTGTCGTAGCTCAGCGCCTCGTCCTGCTCGAGGCAGAACCCGCAGTCGACGACGACCCAGCGCCGCGAGCCCGCGGGCCGCCTCCCACACGACGTCCAGGGACGACGCCGGGCAGCTCCGGCCAGCGGTCGGCGCGCGAGATGCCGGTGAGCACGCGCAGGTCCGGTGCCGACGATCGGGGTGAGCCGGGCCAGCGCGGCGGTGTCGAGCGTGCCCGTGACCCGGCCGCCCGGGCGGCCGCGGCGATCCCCGGCGACTCGTCGAGCAGCCCGACGACCTGGGCGACCGTGCCGCCGTAGGTGTCCGCGTCGACGAGCAGGACGCCCCGGCCGGGCGGCCGGGGGTCGACGGCGGCAGCGGGCCCGCGGCGGCACGCCGCCGCGAGCTCGGCGGCGAGGTTGACCGCGACCGTGGTGCGGCCGGGCGCACCCGTCGGCCCCCAGACGGCGACCAGCGCGGCCGCGCACGGGCTCGGGCGATTCGGCACAGTCGTCGCCGTCGGTCGCCCGGTGCGTCGTCGGTGCCGCGCGCACCGGGCGCCGGTCGGTCGCGGCGCCGGCCGCGGCCACGTCGGCCGCCGACCGGCGCCCGGCGGTCCCGAGCCGGGCGCGGCCACGGCGCCGCGGCGGCGTCTCGGCCGCGTCGGCGAGCGCGAGCACCGTCGGCGACCGACGTCCGCGACCGGCGCCGCGGCGTCGACGACCGCGTGCACCCCGAGCGCGCGCATCCGCGCGTCCCCGCGTCGCCGCCGTCGACCAGGGCGACGACCCGCAGCACCGAGCCTCCCGCAGCCGCGCTGACGGCCTCCCGGTCGAGCAGCGGCAGGTCGTCGGAGACGACCGCCAGCCGTCCGACGCCCGCCTCGGCGGCCCCGAGCAGCTCGGCCAGGTCCGCGCAGCGCCGGGTCACCGCGACCCGGCCGGCGGCGCCCTCGAGCGCGGTGACGACCGCCGTCTCCCGGGCTCCGCGCAGCGCGCACAGGACCGGGACGGTCACGGCGCCGCGGCCGTTCCCGGCACGAGGACCGCGTGCACCGCCGCCGGGCCGGCGAGCGCGCCGAGGACGTCGGGCAGCGCGTCGGTCGGCACCAGGACGTGCACGACGGTCTGCCCGCCCAGCGCGAGCGCACCGGTCGGGCGGGCTGACCTCGACGACGGTGAGCCGCTCGGCGAGCAGCCGCGGGACCGGCGGTCGCGTCCGTCGGTCGCCTCGGGGGTCACCCACACGTCCACCTGCGCGCCCTCGTCCACGCCGGCCGACGGCGGGTCGGTGACCGGGACGCGCCACCGGGCGGACGTCGAGGTCGGCGCCCTCGACGACCGCGGCGCGCGGGCAGGAGCTCGCCCGGGCCGACCGCCCGGACCGCGACGGCGTCGTCGGGCAGGCGGCTCCGATCGCGTCCAGGTAGCGCGCCGGCCTCCGCCGCCTCGAGCCGGACGCGGGCGACGGCGACCTGGTCCGCTCCCGAGCCGGTCGCCCGGGGTGAGCGCCTCGCGGGCGACCCAGCACCGGCGTGCTCGCCTCGGCGGCCGAGACGACCCAGGAGCCGAGCGCGACGGCGCCGACGATCATGAGGACGCCCGCCAGCAGCCGCGGGTCGCGCCAGCCGGGTCGGCGCAGGCGCGCGGCGACGGGGCGTCGGCGGTGCCGCGGGCCGATCGTGGACCGGGGTCGGCACCGGAGCCGGGCTGCTGCCCAGAGTGTCCATGGGACGTCCTGCCCTGTGGAGATCCGGCGGTCCGCCCATCATGCCGACCGCGCGGCCCGCGTGGGCGACCTGTGCAGAACCGACGGTCGCCCGTTCGGGGCATGTCGAGACTGCCGCCATGTCGCCGCGGTTCCTCACGCTCGCCGACGTCACGGAGATCCTCAACATCTCCGCCGCCCAGGCCTACGCGCTCGTCCGGTCCGGTGAGCTGCCCGCCATCCAGATCGGCAAGCGCCTGCAGTGGCGCGTCGAGTCGACCGCAGCTCGAGGCCTACATCGAGCGGATGTACGCCGAGACCCGGGCGCGGCGCGAGCACGAGCCGTCCGACCTCGCCGCCGTCACGGAGGCCGACCCGCGGAGCGCTGACCCGCCCGGTCGCGGGCCGGCGACCGTCCCGGCGGGCGGAGGCCGCCGGCAGGCGCGCGGAGGCTCCGCGGGCCGGCGTCAGCCGGCGCGCTGAGGTCACGCGGCGGGCACGATCCGCCCGGTCGCGGGCTCAGCCGGACCGGACGACCCGGATCGCCGCGATCGGGACCGTCCAGCACCGGGCCGTCCGCCCGGGCGGCCGGCCGCCCGACCCGTCCGCGACGCTCGTGACGTCGACGTGGTCGGCGCCGACCCGGTCGAGCCGTCCGACGACCTCCCCGCCGTCCACGGCGAGCCGGACGACCACCCGGTCGCGGGCGAGCGCCCGCAGCGCGTGCCCCAGCGTCAGGCGCCGCGCGACGACCCCGCCGGCCGACGGCGCCGCGGCGACCGGCAGATCGGACACGGCCTGGACCGCCGCGAGCGGGACCAGCGCCCGGCGGGGTCCGTCGCCCGAGCAGCAGCCACTGCTCCGCCACCTCGAGCACGGTCCCCGCCACCGTCGTCCCCGCCGGTGACGCGGACGGTCAGCACCGTCCCGGCCGCGGCACGGAGGCGCGCGACGAGCGGCACCGTGGCCCGCTCGGCCCGGGTCAGGTCGGCGACGTCGGCCGCGAGCTCCGCTGCCCGGGCGGCGTCCAGCTGAGCCTCCATGTCCGCGAACAGCGCTTCCCACCGCATCCGCACACGGTAGGCGGCGCACGCCGGGTCGGGGGCGCGCGAGACCGGCCGCCACCGGCGACCCCGCGTGCCTGGCGGCACCGTCCACAGCCAGGCCCCGCCCCTGGACACCGGCGTGGGCGGCGGCGTAGACCTGTCGACACCAAACGACACCAAACTGCACCGAAGTGCTCCGACGGAGGACGTCATGCCCAGCAGCACGGACACCGCGCGACCCGCGTCCTCGCTCCGCGAGTCCTCGCCTCGTCCGGGGGCGCACCGCGCAGCCCCGGCGACGCCTGCCCACTTCCGGGCGGTGACCGGAGCCACCCCACGTCGCACCGCGGTCCCGGCACGACGTGTGGCGGGCCTCGCCATGGCCGCCGTGGCGACCGGGGGCCTGACGGCGGCGCTGGGTCAGCGCGGACTCACGCTGGTGACCCACACCGCCTCCCGGTGGGAACCCGCGGCCTGGACGGCGCCCGGGATGGTGCGGATCGAGGACGTCGTCGGGCTCGCGGCCGTGCTCGTCGGCGCCGTCCTCGCGGCCTGGTTCTTCCTGGGCCTCAGCGTCGCAGCGGCCTGCGCAGCGGCGCGAGCCGCGGGCCGCGGGTGGGTCGCCGGTGAGCGACTCGTCGCCCGCGCGGCGCCGGAGATCGTGCGGCGGGCTCTCGCCGTCTCGGCCGGGACGGGCGTCGCGCTGGCCGGAGCCGCGCTCCCCGCCGTCGGGGTCGCGCCGCCGGAGGACCTGGGCTGGTCGGTGACGTCGGACGTCGGCGCGAGTACGCCGGCCCCCCTCGCCACCGCCCCGGTCCCGGCGACCGCGCCTGCTGCGGCACCCGCCTCTGTCCCGACCGATTCCCCCCGTCTGACCGTCGCCTCTGGTCCGGCCGCCGTCCTCCCTCCGGCCGCTGCGGTGTCCGCGCCCGTCACCACGCCCACCCAGCCCGCCGCGGCAGCGGCCGACCCGCCGTCCGCGGCGGTCGCGGCGACCGACCCGACCGCGACCCGCTCGACGGTGGTCGTCGCCGCGGGCGACACCCTGTGGGACATCGCGACCGATCACCTACCGGCTCCCGCGAGCGACGCGGACGTGGCGGCGTCCTGGCCCGCCTGGTACGCGGCGAACGCCGAGGTCATCGGGCCGGACCCCGACCTCATCCGGCCGGGCCAGCGGCTCGAGGCGCCGACCGGCGCCGTGGCGGACGGCGTGGTCCGGTGAGCGCCGCCTCGCCCGCGCCGCTCCCCCGCGAGCCGTACCCGTCCGGGATGCCGGACGGCATCGACGGACGGCCGCCGAGCCCGCGCCGGCCCGCACTCACCGTGGCCGGTGACCCTGGGTCGCGCGCCGCCGGAGGTACGCACGCGGCGCCCGGCCCGGGCGCCGAGCTCGCGTCGGGCGGCAGCCGGCCGCACGTGCGGCTGGTCCCTCGGACCGAGCCCGTGGCGTCGCCGCTGCGGGCCGACACCCCGGCGCACGAGCGACCGCCGGTGCTCGGCTCGCCCGAGGCGCTCGCGCGGCGCCGGCTGCCGGCCCGAGCCGCGGACGCCTGGGGGGACGCCGTCGTCCCGAGGGGCGAACCGCTGCCGGACCCGACCCGCCTGTGCTGCGCGGTCGTCCAGGCGGCCGTCGAGGGGCTGCGCGGGGTGCGCCCGCTCGCCCAGCTGACCCGCTGGGTGACCCCCGAGGTGTACGACCGGCTCGCCCTGCGCGCCCGGCTGGTGCAGGAGGCGACGGTCGCGCCGTCGTCGGCCCGCGCGGGGATCCGCCGGGTGCGGGTCCTGAGGATCGGCGACTCCGCGGCCGAGGCCACGGTCGTGGTCGACGACGGACCCCGCGTCCGCGCGGTGGCCCTGCGGGTCGAGGAGCATCGGGGCCGGTGGCGGACGACCGCCCTGGAGATCGGCTGAGCGCCTCCGACGCGCGATCGGCCGGACAGCGAGGCGGGACCTCGGGGCGGCGGCCGGGCCGACCGGGTCACGGCGAGCGGCGGACTACCGTGGAGGGGTGACCGACCGCAGGAGCCGACGCCTCGTCGGCATCGCGTTCGCGGTCGCCCTCGCGGCGGGCGCGCCGGCCGGGTGCGCCCGCGAGGCCACCGAGGAACCGGGAGGTGGGACGTCCGTGCCCGGAGCGACCGAGAGCCCGACCCCGCGCGGGACGACGACACCCACGAGTCCGCCGATCACTCCGCCGGCGGTCCGTCCCGCGACGCCGGGCACGGACGGACCGACCCTGACGATCACCGGGACGGTCGAGGCCGGGGTCGAGAGCGGGTGCCTCGTCCTCACCGCGGACGGCACCACCTACGAGCTGCTCGGCGCGCGCGACCTGGTCCGCGTCGGTGACGTCGTCACGATCGACGGCGTCCTGGCCCGTGACATCGTCACCACCTGCCAGCAGGGCACGCCGCTCCGGGTCCGGGCGGTCCGACCCGGCTGAGGCCGGCGCCCAACCGGATCCGTCCGGACGCACGACCGCCGCCCGGCCCCCGAGGGACCGAGCGGCGGACGTCCACGGACGGGGTTCAGCTCTTCTTCCGGGCCTGCCGCTCCGCCTTGCGGCGGGCCTCCCGGCTGGTCGCACCGTCGCCGGCAGCGGACCCCGGGGACCCGCCGGTGGCCCCGGCGCCGCCGGACACCACGGTCCGCACCCCCGCGTCACCGTCGACGCTCGGCGCCGTGTACTGCAGCGGGGCGCTGCGGTCCGGGCCCTCGAGACCCTTCGCGACGAGCGTGCCCTCGGCGGGCACGGGCGAGGCGTCGGCGCCGGCCCCGGGGCGCGGCCCCGCGGCAGCGGCCCCGGCGCCGGTCGCGGCCTGCGCGGCCGACGCGGCAGTGATGGCCGGGCCGGCCGGCGGCTCGGCGACCTTGACCTCGAGGTTGAACAGGAAGCCGACCGACTCCTCCTTGATGGCCTCGGTCATCGCGCCGAACAGCTGGAAGCCCTCGCGCTGGTACTCCACCAGCGGGTCGCGCTGGGCCATCGCGCGCAGGCCGATGCCCTCCTTGAGGTAGTCCATCTCGTAGAGGTGCTCGCGCCACTTGCGGTCCAGCACGCTGAGCACGACGCGCCGCTCGAGCTGGCGCATGTTGGCGGACCCGATCTGCTCCTCGCGCTCCGCGTAGGCGTGCTGGGCGTCGCTGAGCAGCTCGGCGCAGCAGCCCGTCGCTGGTCACGCGGGTCGGGCCGCCGGCCTCCTCGACGACCTCCTCGACCGTGATGCGACACCGGGTAGACCGCCTTGAGCGCCGTCCACAGGCGCCTCGAGGTCCCAGGTCTCGGGCGAACCCTCGGCGGTCGCGCCGGTGACGTACGCCGTGACGACGTCGGAGGTGAAGTGCTGGATCTGCTCGCGCCATGTCCTCGCCGTCGAGCACGCGACGCCGCTCGGCGTAGATGACCGACGCGCTGGCGGGACAGGACGTCGTCGTACTTGAGGACGTTCTTGCGGATCTCGAAGTTGCGGGCCTCGACCTGCGACTGCGCGCTCTGGATGCCGCGGGTGACCATCTTGGACTCGAGCGGCAGGTCGTCCGGGAACCCCGCGCGCGTCATGAGCGACTCGGCCATCTGCGAGTTGAACAGGCGCATGAGGTCGTCCTGCAGCGACAGGTAGAACCGGGACTCGCCCGGGTCGCCCTGGCGGCCGGACCGACCGCGGAGCTGGTTGTCGATGCGGCGGGACTCGTGGCGCTCGGTGCCCAGCACGTACAGGCCACCGAGCGTCGACGACCTCGTCGTGCTCGGCCTTGACGGCGTCGTGCGCCTTCTCCAGCGCCGACGGCCACGCGGCCTCGTACTCCTCCGGCGTCTCGGCCGGGTTCAGGCCCCGCGCGGCGAGGTCGGCGATCGCCATGAACTCGGCGTTGCCGCCGAGCATGATGTCGGTCCCGCGGCCGGCCATGTTGGTCGCGACGGTGACGGCGCCCTTGCGGCCGGCCTGGGCGACGATCGACGCCTCGCGCGCGTGCTGCTTGGCGTTGAGGACCTCGTGCGGGACGCCCTGCTTCTTCAGCTTGGCGGAGAGCAGCTCGCTCTTCTCGACGCTCGTGGTGCCGACCAGGACCGGCTGCCCGTGCGCGTGCCGCTCGACGATGTCGGCGACGACGGCGTCGAACTTGCCGTCCTCGGCCTTGTAGACGAGGTCGCCGCTGGTCGATGCGCTGCATCGGCCGGTTCGTCGGGATCGGGACGACGCCGAGCTTGTAGGTGCCCTGGAACTCGGCGGCCTCGGTCTCGGCGGTACCGGTCATGCCGGCGAGCTTGCCGTACAGGCGGAAGTAGTTCTGCAGCGTGATCGTGGCGAGCGTCTGGTTCTCGGCCTTGATCGCCACGCCCTCCTTGGCCTCGATGGCCTGGTGCATGCCCTCGTTGTAGCGGCGGCCGGCGAGGATGCGACCGGTGTGCTCGTCGACGATGAGGACCTCGCCGTTGAGCACGACGTAGTCCTTGTCCCGCTTGAACAGCTCCTTGGCCTTGATGGCGTTGTTGAGGAACCCGATGAGCGGGGTGTTGAGCGACTCGTACAGGTTGTCGATGCCGAGGTAGTCCTCGACCCGCTCGATGCCCGGCCTCCAGGACGCCGACGGTGCGCTTCTTCTCGTCGACCTCGTAGTCGCGCGTCGGCCTGCAGCCGGCGGGCCACCTTGGCGAACTCGGCGTACCAGCGGTTGGCGTCGCCGGACGCCGGGCCGGAGATGATGAGCGGCGTCCGCGCCTCGTCGATGAGGATCGAGTCGACCTCGTCGACGATCGCGAAGTTGTGGCCGCGCTGGACGAGCTCCTCGGTGCGACCACGCCATGTTGTCGCGCAGGTAGTCGAAGCCGAACTCGTTGTTCGTGCCGTAGGTGATGTCGCACGGCGTACTGCTCGCGGCGCTCGGCGGGCGTCTGCCCGGAGAGGATGACGCCCGCTGGTCAGGCCGAGGAACCGGTAGACGCGACCCATGAGCTCGGCCTGGTAGCTCGCCAGGTAGTCGTTGACCGTGACGACGTGCACGCCCTGGCCGCGACAGCGCGTTGAGGTACGCCGGCGCGGTGGCGACGAGGGTCTTGCCCTCACCGGTCTTCATCTCGGCGATGTTGCCCAGGTGCAGCGCGGCCCCGCCCATGAGCTGGACGTCGAAGTGCCGCTGGCCGAGCGTCCGGCGCGCCGCCTCGCGCACCGCGGCGAACGCCTCGGGCAGCAGGTCGTCGAGGGTCTCGCCGTCGGCGAGCCGGGCCTTGAAGCGGTCGGTCTCCTCGCGCAGCTCGGCGTCGGACAGCGCCGTGAAGTCGTCCTCCAGCGCGTTCACCTGGTCGGCGAGGCCGGACAGCTTCTTGACGATCCGCCCTTCACCGAAGCGCAGGACCTTCTCGAGGATCGCAGGCACGCGTGACTCCCAGGGTCTTCTCGCGTCCACCGGCCGGCGGCCGGCGGACATGGTCGGCGCCTGGCTCGGCGCGGGCCGCACCCGGTGGTCCGCACCCGGTCGTGCGGCCGCGCCTCGACAGACCCGACCATCCTAGGCGAGGGGCCACCGCGCCGGGTGCGTCCGGTCGGCTCACCCGGGTCGCCGCCGTCGCCGCTCGCGGCGACCCACGGCCGTCGCCGGTCCGACGCCGACCGCAGGGCCGCGTCCAGCGCCGGCCGCGAGGTCGCCCCGCGCGGGCGCCGCGCACGACGACGTCGTCCAGGCCGAGCCAGCCGGCCATCTCCCGCAGCTCCGCGGCGAGCGCCTCGGCGGCGGTGCGCCGGCGCCCCGGGCTCGGCGAACGCGGCGAGCACGCGCAGCACGCGCGCCGACCGGTCGGCCTTGAGGTCGACCCGCGCCGCGAGCCGCTCGCCGAGCAGGAACGGCAGCACGTAGTAGCCGTGCACGCGGTCCGGCGCCTTGACGTAGATCTCGATCCGGTAGCGCATGCCGAACAGCTCCTCGAGCCGTCGGCGCTCGAACACCAGCGGGTCGAACGGGCTGAGCAGCGTCGCGCCCGGTCGCCGGCGGGGCCGGCGCGCGTCGCGGTGCAGGTAGGCGGGTCGGTCCCAGCCGCGCACGGTCACCGGCAGCAGGACGCCGTCCTCGACGAGCTCGTCGACCGCGCGCCGGGTCGGGGCCTGGCGCAGCCGGAAGTAGTCGGCGAGGCAGCGCAGCGTCGCCGACGCCGTGCGCGCGGGCCGAGATCTCCACCAGGGCGCGCACGGCGTCGTCCTCGGCGACCGGCGGTGCGGCGAGCACCTCGGGCGGCAGCACCCGCTCGGTGAGGTCGTACAGGCGCTCGAAGGCGGCGTTGCGCCGGGCGGAGGTCACCTCGCCGGTGAAGAACAGGAACTCCAGCGCCCGCTTGGCCACCGTCCAGTTCCAGCCCCACTCCGATGCGGGTGCGGGGGTGGTCGGCCGCGTAGCAGCTCGTGCACCTGGCTCGCGGTCATCGGCCCGCGCTCGGCGATGCAGCGCGCGGATCTCGGCGACCACCGTGGAGTGGCTCAGCGCCACCCCGCTGATCGACCCCCACGCCTCGGTCGCGTACCTGCGCTGACGCCACTCCAGCAGCCGGTACGTCGCTCGGCGGGACGTAGGAGGCGACGTGCGCCCAGTACTCGACGAGGCGGCGCGGCGGGGTGCCGGCCGCACGGTCGAGCAGGCCGGACGTCGTACGGGCCCAGCCGGGAGTACAGCGGCACGAGGTGGGCGCGGGCGACGACGTTGACCGAGTCGATCTGCAGCAGCCCGACGCCGGCTCGACCACGCCCTCGAGGTGGCGCAGGGTGATGCGGGTGCCGGCGCGGCGGACGGGGCCGGTCCAGGCCCTGCGCGGCCAGCGCGACCCGTCGGGCCTGCGGACAGGGTCAGGACGTCGACGGGGCGGGAGGCGAGCATGCGCTCATCCTCCCGCCCCGCACCGACGTGCGGGCCGCGACGCGGCTCGCGGCCCGGTCACGTCCGCGGGGCGACGCGTCCGGGCTACCGCGTCGGCCGGGCGTCGCGTCAGCCGGCGGCCGCGGCCGCGGTCCAGCCCGGCGGTCGCCTGGCTGGGGACGCCGTTCGAGGCGCCGCCGGAGGCGCGCGCCACCGGGGTGTCGAGCTTGATCACGCCGTAGGACCAGCCGTGCCGCCGGTAGGCGACGGAGGGCTGGGCGGTCTCGGCGTCGATGAAGAGGTAGAAGTCGTGGCCGACCATCTCCATCTCGTAGAGCGCGTCGTCCACGGTCATCGGGTGGGCCTCATGGGTCTTCTCCCGGATGACCACCGGGGAGTCCCCGAGCACGTGCTCGACCGCTTCCCCGGGCGCGGGGGCGGGAGCCACCGGCGCCTCGTCGGCCGGCGCCGGTGGGCGCACGTCGACCGGGGTCAGCGGTGTGTTGTTGCGGTGATCCTTGCGCCGGTCGCGGTCGCGGCGCAGCCGTTCGAGCAGTCGTCCCGATCGCCACGTCCAGGGCCGCGTACCGGTCGTCGGCCGTGGCCTCTGCGCGCACCACGGGCCCGCTGTCCACCACCGTCAGCTCCACGCGCTCCCGGATGCCGGCGAGTCGTGGGTTGTTCTCGTGGGTGACCTCGACGTCGATGCGCTGCGCGCGGGGCGCGAGCTGCTCGACCTTGGCGAGCTTCTCCTCCACGTGACGGCGGAACTTCTCGGGCAGCTCGGCGTGCCGGCTGACGACGACAATGTCCATGGGGACCTCCACAGGGTTCTTCGGGCGGGCTCTCCCGCCAGGCGGACGTGCTGACTCACCCCGAACGGGGCGGTCGGGCGGGCACCACCTCCTCCCCCTGCGTCCGACCCGGTGCGAGCGGCGACCTCGCGTCTCACGACGCGGTCACCACGGTCCGTCATCCGGCGTTCGCCTCACCGTAACCCCGGGCCGCGTGGTCCTCCACGCGACCCTCGGCCCGGGTGCCGGCGTCGCCGCCAGGGTGAGCCCGGCGACGACCCGCGCACCCGCCGCGCGCAGGACGTCGTCGCAGGCGGCGAGCGTGGCGCCGGTCGTCAGGACGTCGTCGACGAGCAGCACGGCCTGCCCAGTCGGCACGGCGACCGCGACGGCGCCGACGGCGCACCCGGCCGCGCACGTTGCTCCGCCGGTCGCGGGCGCCGAGGCCCACCTGGTCGCGCGCGCCGCGGCGCTGGGCGAGGACGGGCGCCGCGACCGCGGACAGCCCGACGTCGCGGCACCCGCGGGCGACCGCCGCGGCCAGGACGCGCCGACGAGGTCGACGCCGCGACGGCGACGCGCTGCGGCCGACGACGGCGCCGGCACGACCCACAGCGGGCCGACGCCGGCGGCGAGCGAGCGCCCGGGCGCCACGACGTCGCGCGCCGCGCCGGCGAGCGCGTCGGCGAGGAGCGCGGTGAGTCGAGCCGGCCCGCGGTCCTTCCAGGCGACGACGAGCTCGCGCACCGGGCCGGTGTACGCGGTCAGCGTCCAGACCGGCGAGCGGCGCGCGACCCAGGCGGTCCAGCCGGCCGGCGCCGTCCTCGCACCGCCAGGGCGGCCCGGCGAGCCGTGCGCGGCACGGCGCCGCACAGGACGACGTCGAGCCGCCCGCAGCCGGCGCACGTCGACCGGGACGACCAGCCCGGCGAGGTCCCGGGCCCAGCCGGCCACGGCGCGGGCCGACCGCGGGCGGCCCGTGCGGCGGGACGGCCTCAGCGACCGGGGTGCGCGGCGGCCGGGGCGTCGGGAGCGGCCGGGCGCGGGGCCAGGCGCGAGGTCGGACTGCGGCCCGGGCGGCGTCGCACATCCGCCCGCCGACGGACGTGCGCCCGACGACGCCCGGGGCGGCTGGGGTCGGGCGGTGGACCTGCGGCACGGACGCCGGGACGGCGTCTGCGCGCCGAGCGCCCGCCGCGGCGTCGCTCAGCCCGGGAAGGCGGGCGACCGGACGCCGGCCGCCCACGACGACGACCCACGAGGTGCCCGCGCAGCGTGTAGAGCGCCCCGGAGCCGCTCACCGCGTACAGCGCGCGCTCGCCCCGGCCGGCGGCCACGGCGACCACGTTCTCGAGCGAGGGCAGGGCGCGGCGTCGTGCCCGCCGACGGTCACCAGGTGCACGGTCGGCCCGGTCATCGTCCCGCTCGTCCCCAGGACCGCGAGCGTCGACTCGTCGACCCACACGACGTCGCGTCGCGTCGAGCAGCCGGGCGCCGACCCGCAGGCGGTCGCCGAGCCGCTGCGGGGTGCCCGAGTCGTCGCGCACGACGCCCGCGACGTCCACCGAGACGCCGTCGGCGCCGCTGGAGACCACCGCGACCCGGGTGCCGTCGCGCGACACCTGCAGCGCGCGCACGGTCCGGTCCTCGAGCCAGCCGGCGCCGACGTCGACGACGATCGCCGTCGGTGGTGAGTGCGGCGAGCGTGCCCGCGGGCGCGGCTCTCCCCGGACCAGATCCATCCCGCCGCGTCGACCGACGGCTCGACGAGCTGGGTCCCGGTCAGCGAGCGTCCGTGCGGGCACGCCGGCCGAGCGGCAGGAGCGTGAGCGTGCCGGTGCCCTCGAGCGGCGACCGCCGGCACCCCGCCCGGACCGAGCGCCAGCCCGTGCGGGGCGGTCAGTCCCGAGGCCGCCCACCCCCTCGACCGGCGTGACCTCCGTGCCGTCGACCCGCAGCGAGCCGGTCGTCGGCGATGACGTGCAGGACCGTCCCGGGCGACGGGTCGCGGACGAGGCCGTCGGCGGGTGGCTCGACCATCGGCACGCCCGGCGATGGACACGTCGAGGTCGCGGATCCGGGGCAGCTGGAGCACCTGCTGGAGCTGGGCCTTGAGCAGCGCGCGGTCGGTCGCGTCGGCGGTCGCGACGGCGGCGGAGAGGTCGACGTCCGCCGTGCCCTCCGCGTCGACCGGCACCGACTCGACGGCGAGGCGCGTGCCCTCGGGGATCGCGGTCCGGACGGCGTCGCGCAGCCAGGGCGACGGGCCCTCGAGCAGCTCGCGGACGGCGTAGGTCGCGGTGTTCCGCTGCGGGAACCAGCGCACCTCGGGCACGAGCGCGCTCGCGCGGTGGGCGTGAGGAAGTACAGCGGCGCCGCGCGGTACACCGAGTCGAAGATCGGCTCGGACATGAGCACGCCGTTGTCGAGCCCGGCGATGCGCCACTGGTCGCCGCCGTCCCGGACGAGGTCGAAGGTGACGTCCTGCAGCGCATCCGGCGGGCTCTCGGTGTAGCGGCCGTCCGCGTCGACCGCGCCGACGACCGGCAGGGTCGCGGTCACCTGCGAGCCGTCCTCGGCCGCGGCGAACTGCAGGGTGCTGCTCGGGTGAGTACACGACGACGCCCGCCCCCGGGACCCACTCCGTGCGGGCGCCCAGGGTGAGGTACTGCTTGGCGACCGTGTAGTTGTCGCCCAGGCCCGCCGCGGCCGCCGCGAGGAAGCCCTGGACCAGGACGATCGGCTCGGCGTCGGCCGGCGGGCTGTACGCGAGCGGGAAGACGGTGCCCGGCTCGTCCGCGGCGCCGTCCCCCCGGCCCACCGGGCCCGACGGTCGGCATCGAGACGCACCCGGCGAGGACCAGCGCGGCCGTCGCGGCGACCACGCGCCGCGACGACGCGCCGCATCTCGCGGCCGACGACGGCGCTCCGCAGCTCCCGGCCCGCCGAGGCGCGTCACCGGGCCTCCAGGTGGTCGAGCTCGGGCAGGGACGACGGCCCGGACGACGTCGGCGCGAGCTGCGGGCACGGGCGTCCTCCGGCTCGTCCTGCGGGACGAGCGGCAGCGGCGACGCGGTCAGGGTGATGCCCGGCGCGCCGCGGGCAGCGTGAGCCGGAAGCTCGCGCCGTGCCCCGGGCGGCCCCACGCCTGCAGCCACCCGCCGTGCAGGTGCGCGTCCTCGAGCGAGATCGCCAGCCCCAGGCCGGTGCCGCCGGTGGTCCGGGCGCGGGCCGGGTCGGCGCGCCAGAACCGGTCGAACACGTGGTCGGCCTCCTGCCGGGTCATCCCCACGCCGTGGTCGCGCACCACGACGGCGACGGCGTGCGGGTCGGCCGCGAGCCGTGACCTCGACCGCGGTGCCCTCGGCGTGCTCGATCGCGTTGACCAGCAGGTTGCGCAGGATGCGCTCGACGCGGCGGGGGTCGATGTCGGCGGTGCAGCGGGCGTCCGGCACGTCGACCCGCAGCCAGGTGCCCTTCGCCCTGGGCGAGCGGCAGCGCCTGCTCGACGGCGGCCGCGACGACGTCGCGCACGTCGCGGCCCTCGGCGTCGAGCATCGCCGCGCCGGCGTCGAACCGGCTGATCTCGAGCAGGTCGGCGAGGAGGTCCTCGAACCGGTCGAGCTGGGTGGTGAGCAGCTCGGCGGACCGCTTGGCCGCCGGCGCGAAGCGCTCGCGCGACGGCGTGCAGCACCTCACCCGCCATCCGGATCGTGGTCAGCGGGGTGCGCAGCTCGTGCGAGACGTCCGAGACGAACCGGCGCTGGAGGCGTCGAGAGCTCCTCCATCCGGCGGATCTGCTCCTGCAGGGACTCGGCCATCTCGTTGAACGAGCGCGCGAGGGTGGCCATCTCGTCCTGGCCGTGCACCGTCATCCGCTCGGTGAGGTGGCCGTCGGCGAGCCGCTCGGCGACCCGCGCGGCGCTGCGCACCGGGCTCACGGTCTGCCGGGTGACCAGCCACGTCATCGCGCCGAGCAGCGCGACGAGGGTCGACCGCGCCGGCGGCGAGGACGCCCTGCACGAAGCGCAGGGTCTCCTGCTCCGGCTCGAACGAGTACAGGTAGTACAGCTCGTACCGGCCGCTGCCGGGCAGCTCGACCTGGGAGCCGACCATGACGCCCGGCTCGACCCGGTCGCCGTCGGGCACGCCGACGGACTGCCAGCGCTGGCCGTCGCCCTCGCCGACGCCCGTCCCGCAGCTCCTCGCTGATCAGGGGGACGAGCCGGTCGTCGGCGGGACGCTCACCGGGCTGACCACCAGCCCGGGTCCCTGACCGGCCGGGCGCTGGAGGATGACGTCCCGCGGTCCCGGACCCGCCGATCTGCAGCGCCTGCGACGAGGTCGACGAACAGGGCCTGCACCTGGGTGTTCGCCGGGCGCGGCGTCGAAGGTGTCCTGCGCCTGCCGGGTCGAGCGGGCGCTCTCGTTGAGCACCTCCTCGAGCCGCTGCTCGAAGAGCCCGTCGCGGATGCTGTCGGAGAGGAAGCCACCGGTGACGCCCATGGTCACCAGGCCGATCGCGAGCGTCGAGGTGATGACGCGGACCTGCAGCGACGTGCGCCACCGTGGACCGCGCTGCGCGACAGCCGCAGCAGGCGGACCCGGGCGAGCCGCCAGTACCGCCTCACCGGGTGGTCGCGCCCGCCTTGTAGCCGACGCCCCGCACGGTCACGACGATCTCGGGGCGCTCCGGGTCGGCCTCGATCTTCGAGCGCAGCCGCTGCACGTGGACGTTGACCAGTCGGGTGTCCGCGGCGTGCCGGTAGCCCCAGACCCGCTCGAGCAGGACCTCGCGGGTGAACACCTGCCACGGCTTGCGGGCGAGTGCGACGAGCAGGTCGAACTCCAGCGGCGTGAGCGGGATCGCGACGCCGTCGCGGGTGACCCGGTGCCCGGTGACGTCGACCTCGAGGTCGCCGATCGTCAGGTGCTCGGGCGTGGGCTCGTCGCTGCGCCGCAGGCGGGCCCGGACGCGGGCGACGAGCTCCTTGGGCTTGAACGGCTTGGAGATGTAGTCGTCGGCGCCGGACTCCAGCCCCAGCACGACGTCGACCGTGTCGCTCTTGGCCGTGAGCATGACGATCGGCACGCCCGACTCGGCCCGGATGAGGCGGCACACCTCGGTGCCGTCCTTGCCGGGCAGCATGAGGTCGAGCAGCACGAGGTCCGGCTGGACCGAGCGGAACATGCCCAGCGCCTCGTCGCCGTCGGCGCAGATGACGGGCTCGAAGCCCTCCGAGCGCAGGACGATGCCGATCATCTCGGCGAGCGCGACGTCGTCGTCGACCACCAGAACGCGACCCTTCATGTGCCCCATCGTCGTCACTCCGCGAGCACCCTCAGTGCGTCCGACCGGGCGAAACGCGCCGGCGGCGGCCGCGCGACCTGCGGGTGCGCACCCCGGGTCGCGCTCCGGGTCGCGGCGGGGGCCGTGGAAGGATGGGCGGAGCCGGGTCCGGCTCGGACCACGGCGGCCCGACCCGGCCTACGCCGGGCAGCGTCCCGCCAGGCCACCCCCGAGGGATCACCGACGCGCATGACGACCCCCAGCGAACCGACGTCGCCCGGGCTGGGCCTCGCCGGTGTCCGGCACCCCGTCCGGTCCGACCGTCCCCGACGACAGGCCCGAGGGTGCGGCCGGGCCGGGGACGTCCGGAGCGGCGGCCGGATCCGACCCGTCGGCGCCCGGCTCGCCGCCAGCCTCGCCGCCCTCGCTGCACAAGGCGGGCACCGCAGGGACGCAGCCGGTGGCACCGGCCCCGACGCCCCCGGGCGGATGGGGGCCGGGCTACACGTCGCCGACCGCCGGTCCGCCCGGGTACGGCCCGGGCTGGGCGCCGCAGCACCCGGTGCCCGGGCAGGCGCCGGGACCGTTCCCCAGTGCGCCGCCCGTCCCGCCCGGGGCCCCGGCCCGGTACGGGCCCCCCGGCGGGTACCGGCCGGCAGCGCCGCGTCCAGGAATCATCCCGCTCCGGCCGCTCGGGCTGGGCGAGATCCTCGACGGCGCCTTCCGGGCGATCCGGGCGAACCCCCGCGTGATGTTCGGCCTCAGCGCCGTCGTCGTCGCGGTGACGGTCGCGATCCAGTCCGTCGTGCAGTGGTACGTCGGCGGGCTGATCGCCGGTGAGCTCGCCGACGTGTCGTCCACGCTCGACCCGACGGGTGCCAACGGGCTCGCGGAGACGCTCGCACCGACGCTCGCCGCGGCCGCGACCAGTCCCCTGGTCTCCGTGGCCGTCACGGTGCTCACCGGCCTGCTCATCGTGTCCGTGAGCCGGTCGGTCATCGGTCAGCGGATCGCCGTCGGCGAGGTCTGGTCGCGCTCCTGGCGCCGGGTGCTCCTGCTGCTCGTGTTCTCGTTCGTCAGCACCCTCCTCATCGTCGCGGTGTGGGGCGGGTTCGTCGCCGTCCTCGCCCTGCTCGGTCAGGCCGAGCAGTGGGGCGCCGTGGCGGCCCTCGGGGTGCTCGGCGGCCTCGTGCTGCTCGCGGCCACGGTCTGGTTCTCGATCCGGATCCTGCTCGTCCCCGCCACGCTCGTGCTCGAGGGCACCGGCGTCGGCACCGCCCTGAAGCGCGGCTGGCGGCTCACCCGCGGCAGCTTCTGGCGCCTGCTCGGCATCTACCTGCTGACGTCGATCATGGTCGCCATCGTGTCCTCGATCATCGCCACGCCGGCCGCCCTGATCAGCGCGTTCCTGCTCCAGGACCCGCTGTCCACGTCGTTCGGCTCGATCGTCATCCTCGGGATCGCGAACGTCGTCGCGTACACGTTGACCACCTCGTTCATGGCGGCGGTCCTCGCGCTGCTCTACATCGACGTCCGGATGCGCCGCGAGGGCCTGGACGTCGAGCTGTCCCGGGCCGCCGGCGAGGTGGCCTGACGGGTGGCCGGCTGGGTGGGGGGTCGGCTGGGCAGCGGACCGGTCATGGACGTCCCGGTCGACCCCGACGCCGAGACCGCCCGCGAGTGGGCGGTCCGCGAGCTCGCCGACCCCGTCTACCACGAGGGCCCGAGCCTGCTCGAGCGCTTCCTGGAGTGGCTCGCGTCGCTGTTCGAGAACGCGCCGACCGGCCTCGGCCTGCCGCCGGCGCTGGTCGGCGCGCTGATCGTGCTCGTCGTCGGGCTCGTGGTCGTGGTCGCGTTCGCGGTGGCCGGCCCGGTGCGCGCGTCGCGCCGCGCGCCCGCGTCCGTCGTCGTCCTGGGCGACGACGCCCGGACCGCCGCCGAGCTGCGGGCGGCGGCGGACACCGCGGCGGGCCGGGGCGACTGGTCGACGGCAGTCCTCGAGCGCTTCCGGGCGGTGGTCCGGTCCCTCGAGGAGCGGGCGCTCCTCGACGAGCGGCCGGGCCGCACCGCGCGACGAGGCCGCCGAGGCCGCGGCGTCGCGGCTGCCCGCGCGCACCGCGGACCTGCGCCGGGCGGCCCGGCTGTTCGACGACGTCTGCTACGGCGAGGTCGCGGTCGACGCCGCCGCCGACGCCTGGCTGCGGACGGTCGACGCCGAGGTCGCGGCGACCCGGACGGCGGACCTGGCGGACCCGTCGGGTGTCCCGGGCGCCGGGGGCGGTGCCCGGTGAGCGCGCCGGTGGTCGCCCCGGCGGGCGGCACGCCCGGGCCCGCCGACGGCGCCGTCCTGGGTGACGGCACGAGCGCGGCCCGACGCGCCCGCCTCCGCGGGCAGCGCTGGCGGTGGCCGGCCGCCGTCGCCCTGCTCGTCGTCCTGCTCGTCGCGCTCGCGGCCGCGCTCCCGGAGCCCCCGCGCTCCACCATCGCCGCTCGCACCGGACAACCCCGGCGACGTCGGTGCCCGTGCCCTCGCCCGGATCCTCGAGCGCGAGGGCGTCGAGGTCGTGCCCGTGCGCACCACCGGCGACGCCGTGGCGGCGGCCGGTGCCGACGACACCCTGCTGGTCACCGGGACGGCGCTGCTGTCCCTCGACCAGATCGAGGCCGTCGCCGCGACCCCGTCCGACCTCGTCCTGCTCGACCCCGACGACGCGACCCTCGGCGAGCTCACCGACGCCGCCGTGTCGGCCCCGGGCGACGCCGCGGCGACCGAGCGCGCGGCGTCGTGCACCGACCCGGACGCCCGGGCGGCCGGGACGCTGCGCACGGCGGGCGGCGGCTACCGCGCGCTGACCGACGACGCCGTCGTGTGCTTCCCCGCGCCCGACGGCGAGCCCGGGACCGGCGCCCTGCTCGTCGTCGACGACGGCGAGCGCCGCGTGACGGCCCTCGTGGACTCGGGCGTGCTCACCAACGAGCGCCTCGCGGAGGACGGCAACGCGGCGCTCGCCCTGCGACTGCTCGGCGACTCCGACCGGCTGGTCTGGTACGTCCCCGCGATCGACGACCTCGGCGACCTCGGCGGGCCGACCGCGCCCGGGTTCGGCGAGCTCCTGCCGCCGTGGGCCGGACCGCTCGCCCTCCAGCTCGGGCTCGTCGTGCTCGTCGCGGCGGTCTGGCGCGGCCGCCGGCTCGGGCCGCTGGTCACCGAGCCGCTGCCGGTCATCGTCCGGGCGGCCGAGACCACTCGCGGCCGCGGTCGCCTGTACCGTCGCTCGCGCGCCTACGGGCACGCCGCGGCCGCCCTGCGAGCCGGCACGGCGCGCCGCGCGGCCGCCCGGCTGGGGCTGCCGCGCTCGGCGGCGGCACCGGCCGTCATCGACGCGCTGTCCCGGGCGACCGGTCGCCCGGCCGACGACGTCGCCGCCCTGCTGTACGGACCACCACCCACCGACGACGCCGACGCTCACCGCGCTGGCCCGCCGGCTCGACGACCTGGAGAGCGAGGTTCACCGCCCGTGACCGAGACCCATCCCACCGGCAGCCACGCCGCGCCGACGACGACGGACGGCCACGCGGACGGGAGCGCCTCCGCGCCGACCTCCCCGGCCCCTGGACCAGCCGCGGCTCCGGCTCCCGCACCGGCCCCGCACCCGCACCCGCACCCGCACCCGCACCGTCCGTCCCCTCGCCGTCGCCCGAGCTGCGCGACGCGCTCGGCCGGGTGCGCGCGGAGGTCGCCAAGGCCGTCGTCGGGCAGGACGCCGCGGTCACCGGGCTGGTCATCGCGCTGCTGTGCCGCGGGCACGTGCTGCTCGAGGGCGTGCCCGGCGTCGCCAAGACGCTGCTCGTGCGGACGCTGTCCGCGTCGCTCGACCTGGGCACCAAGCGCGTCCAGTTCACGCCCGACCTCATGCCCGGGGACGTCACCGGGTCGCTCGTCTACGACGCGCGCACCGCCGAGTTCTCGTTCCGCGAGGGCCCGGTGTTCACGAACCTGCTGCTCGCCGACGAGATCAACCGGACGCCCCCGAAGACCCAGGCGTCGCTCCTCGAGGCGATGGAGGAGCGTCAGGTCAGCGTCGACGGCGTCCCGCGGCTCGCTGCCGGACCCGTTCCTCGTCATCGCGACCCAGAACCCGGTCGAGTACGAGGGCACCTACCCGCTGCCCGAGGCGCAGCTCGACCGGTTCCTGCTCAAGCTCGTGCTGCCGCTGCCCGAGCGCGACCAGGAGATCGAGGTGCTCGCCCGGCACGCCGCCGGGTTCGACCCCCGCGACCTGTGGGGCGCCGGCGTCCGGCCGGCCGCGGACGCACGACGTGCTCGCCGCGGCACGGGCCGAGGTCGCGCGCGTGCAGGTCGCCCGCGAGGTGCTCGGCTACGCCGTGGACGTGTGCCGGGCGACCCGCCAGTCGCCGTCGTTGTCCCTCGGCGTGTCGCCCCGCGGGGCGACGGCGCTGCTGTCCGACGGCACGCGCGTGGGCCTGGCTGTCCGGTCGCGGCTACGTCACGCCGGACGACATCAAGGCGCTCGCGCACCCCACGCTGCGTCACCGGGTCCAGCTGCGGGCCGAGGCGGAGCTCGAGGGGGTCACGGCCGAGAGCGTCCTGGACACCGTCCTGGCCGCCGTGCCGGTCCCCCGCTGACGGCCGCCGGCCCACCTCGGAGGACGCGGACATGGTCCTGACCTGGCGCGCCGTCGTGCTGGCGGCGGCGGGTGCGGTGCCGGTGCTGCTCGTGCCGGTGCCGGGCACCGTGCGTGCTCTGGGCGCTGCTGGTCGTCGTCGCGTGCGGGGTCGACGCCGGCCTGGCGGCGTCGCCCGCGCCAGGTCGCAGTCTCCCGGTCGCTGCCGCCGTCGGTCCGGCTGACCGAGCAGACGCGGTCGGTGCTCACCCTCCGCAACCACAGCCCGCGGCGGCTGCGGGCCCTGGTCCGCGACGCCTGGCAGCCGTCCGCCGGTGCCGCCGTGAACCGCCATGCCGTGGACCTGCCGCCCGGGGAGTCCCGCCGCGTGGTGACCGTCCTGGTCCCGACCCGCCGCGGCGACCGGCTCGCGGACGCGGTGACGATCCGGTCGTTCGGACCGCTCGGGCTCGCGGCCCGGCAGGCCTCGATCCCGGTCCCGGGCCGCCTCCGGGTCCTGCCCGAGTTCGCGTCCCGCCGGCACCTGCCGTCCCGGCTCGCCCGGCTCCGTGAGATGGACGGCCGCTCCGCGGTCCAGGTCCGCGGCCAGGGCACCGAGTTCGACTCGCTGCGCGAGTACGTCATCGGGGACGACGTCCGGTCGATCGACTGGCGTGCGACGGCGCGCCGGTCGGAGGTGGTCGTGCGCACGTGGCGTCCCGAGCGCGACCGCCGCGTCCTGCTCGTGCTCGACACGTCGCGCACGTCGGCCGCCCGGGTCGAGGACGCCCCGCGGCTCGACGCCCAGATCGAGGCCGCGCTGCTGCTCGCGGCGCTGGCGTCGCGGGCGGGGGACCGCGTCGAGCTCGTCGCGTTCGACCGGCGGGTCCGGGCCCGGGTGGCCGGGGCCAACGGTCCCCGGCTCATGCCCGCGCTGGCCGACGCCCTCGCCCCGCTGGAGCCGGCGCTGGTCGAGACCGACTGGCCGGGGGTGGTGGAGGTCGTGCGGTCCCGGCTCACGCAGCGGTCCCTCGTGGTGCTGCTCTCCGCGCTCGAGCCCGCGACGGTCGAGTCCGGCCTGCTCGGCGTCATCGGCCGGCTCACCGATGACCACACCGTCGTCCTCGCGTCCGTGCGCGACCCGGAGGTCGACGCGCTGCGCACCGGCCGGTCCGGCGCGCACGAGGTGTTCGACGCCGCCGCCGCCGAGCGGGGCGAGCTCGAGCGCGCCGCCGCCGGCGTCCGCCTCCGGCAGCGGGGCGCGGAGATCGTCGACGCGCTCCCGGACGACCTCGCGCCGCGGCTCGCGGACGCGTACCTCGCGCTCAAGGCGGCCGGTCGGCTGTAGCCGTCGCGCGCCCGGCGCGGTCGGTCCGGAGGGTCAGTGCCCGCGTGCCCGCGGCCGCGTGCCCGCGCGGTCGGCGCGGAGGGTCGGAGCCCGCGTGCGCGCGCGGTCGGCGCGGAGCGCCGGGGGCCGCGTGCCCCGTCCGGCGCTTGTGGCCCGGGGGGCCGCCGGGCGACGATCACCGGATGACCGACCACGGCACGTCCCGCGAGGCCCGGCTGGCCGCGCTCGGCGCACACCGGGCGCTGGCGACCGCGACCGCGGTGGCGATCGCCCTCGCGGGGCTCGCCGCCGCCTGCGCGCCCGCCGGGCCGGGGACCGGTCCGCGGGCGGTGGCGTCACCGGGCGAGGTCGACGCCGCCCTCGAGCGCGCCGGGGCGAGCGGGCCGGCGATCGGGGTCTGGGTGTGGAACCCCGGGTTCGTCGCCGGCGACCCGGGCGCCGAGCCGCTCACCCACGCGCTCACCTGGATCGCGCCGACCGGACCCGCCGCGGCACCCACCGGCACCGTCACCGTCTGGCAGGACCCGGCGGGCGACGGGACGGTCGAGCCCGCCGCACGGGACGACGACGTCGACCTCGCGGCCGCCCTGCGCGCCGTCGGGCCGGACGGGACGCTCGTGACCGACCGGTCGGACTGGCTCCTGGTCACCGGGGACCGCGTCCGGTCGCTCCTCGCGCCGCCCCGCACCGACCTCACCGGCACGCTCACCGTGGCCGAGTACGGGGCGCTGCTGGTGGCCCGCGCGGCGGCCGACGCCCCGGACGGCTCCCCCGGCGGCGACACCGTGGGCGGCTGAGGGGTGCCGTCCGTCCGGCAGCCCGGTGACACGAACGGCACCAGCGCCGGCGGACCCGGCGGCGACGTCGGCCCGGCCGGCGGCACGCGCGAGGCGAGCGGGGTGACCCTCGACCGGCGCACGCTCGGCCGCGCCCTCCTCGCCCGGCAGCACCTGCTGACCCGCGACCACGGAACGGTGACGGACCTCGTCCGGCACCTCGTCGGGCTCCAGGCGCAGGCGCCGTGGCCGCCCTACACCGGGGTCTGGACGCGGCTGGCCGGGTTCACGCACGCCCACCTCGCCGATCGCCTGCTCGACCGCAGCCTGGTGCGCATCGCGACCCTGCGCGGGACGATCCACCTGCTCACCGCGGACGACGCCCTCGTCCTGCCGGCCCTGACGGACCCGATCCTGCGCGGCTCGCTGACCACCGGACAGCCATGGGCGCGCGAGCTCGCCGGCGTCGACCTGGACGCGGTCGCCGTGGCCGCGCGGGACGTCGTCGAGGCGCAGCCGACCGGGACCGTCGAGCTCGGCCGGCGGCTCGCTCGCCGGTGGCCCGACGTCGACCCGAAGGCGCTCGCGTACGCGGCCCGCTGCACGCTGCCCCTCGTCCAGGTCCCGCCGCGCGCGGTGTGGGGCCGCTCCGGCGCGACGACCTGGACCACGACCCGGGCGTGGCTGGGTCGCGAGCCCGTGGACCTGTCCGACCCGGACGCGCACGCCGCCGCGCTGGACGCGCTCGTCGTGCGCTACCTCGGCGCGTTCGGTCCCGCCTCGGCCGCGGACGTGCAGGTCTGGAGCGGTTTGCCACGCCTCGCGCCGGTGCTCGACCGCCTGCGCCCGCGCCTCGTGGCCTTCCGCTCCGAGCCCGGTCCTCGCGCCCGCAGTGGCCGGGAGCTGTTCGACCTGCCGGACGCCCCGCGTCCGGGACCCGGCACACCGGCCCCGGTCCGGCTCCTGCCCGAGTTCGACAACGTGCTGCTGAGCCACGACGACCGGACACGGGTGGTGGCCGAGGACCACCGTCGGCTGCTGTGGCGCGCCAACGGCGCCGTCCCGGGGACCGTGCTGGTCGACGGTGCCGTGGCGGGCTCGTGGAGCCTGCAGCGGGACGCCGGCACCGGCGCGCGACGCGCCGTCCTCACCCTCACGCCTTTCGTGCCCCTGGACGACGACGACCTGGCCGAGGTCGAGGCGGAGGCCGCACGCCTCGTGGCGTTCCTCGCCGACGACGCCGAGGTGCCCTCCGTGGGCTGGGACCGGGTGGTCGCCGGGCCCGACCGTTAGCCGGCGACCGGCAGCACGTGTCCCGCGCGGTCGGTGTCGAGGTCGCCGGTGTGGCCCGCGGCCACCGCGCGCCGCCCGAGCACGAGCACGTAGACCCAGAACGCGGCGAGCGCGAGGGCGCCGACGGTGATCTTGACGGCCCACGGGAGCGCCGAGCCGGTGAGGAAGCCCTCGATGAGCCCGGAGACCCCGAGGACCCCGACCAGCCCGAGGGCGACGGTGAAGAGCGCCCGGGCCTCCTCCGCCAGGGCGCGGGCGCGCGGCCGCCGACCGGGGTCGACCCACGTCCAGAACAGCCGCAGGCCGGCCGCACCGGCGACGAACACCGCGGTCAGCTCGAGCAGCCCGTGCGGCGCGATGAGCTGGAGGAACAGGTCCAGGCGCCCCTCGTCGGCCATCATCCCGCCCGTGGCGCCGACGTTGACGGCGTTGCTCGCCAGCACGAACAGGGGCCAGAACCCGCTGATCCCGAGCCCGACGCACTGGGCGGCGATCCAGGCGTTGTTCGTCCACACCATGGCGGCGAAGCCGGGCGACGGGTCGTAGTACTGCGCGAAGGCGTCCTGGGCGTAGGACCGCCGGTCGGCCGGGGTCCCCATGGCGGCGAGGGCGTCGGGCTGCGTGGCGACCCACCACCCGGCCACCACGGCGACCGCGAGCGACGCGACGGTGACCGCGACCGTCCACCAGCGGATCCGGTAGAGCGCGGCCGGCAGGGACAGGACGACGAACCGGGTGACGTCACCCCAGGCGGGCTCGTGGGCGCCGGCGATCGCGCTGCGCGCGCGGCCCAGCAGGTCGGACAGGCGCGCGACGGTCGCGGCATCGGGGGCGGCGGACCGCACGGTGGACAGGTCGGTGGCGACCGACTGGTAGAGCTGGACCAGCTCGTCGGCCTCCGCGCCGGTCAGCCGCCGACGCCGGGTCAGCCGTTCCAGGCGCGTCCAGCGCCCGTCCCGCACGGCGGCGAAGGCGTCGAGGTCCACGCCCGATACCCTGCCACAGCGCCAGGGCCCGAGCCGTGGGCGCCGTGGCGCGGAAGACGGGGAGGAGATGCGGTGACGACCGACGGGATCCTCACCGGCGAGGGCGTGCTGCTCGACGCCCGACCGGCGTCGTTCGCGACCCGCCTGCTCGCCGGCGCGCTGGACCTGGTCGTGCTCGGCGTCGTGATCCTCGGCGTCGTCGTCGCCGCCGGCGCGCTGGGCACCGAGGTCAGCGAGCAGGCGGGCCGGGCGGTGGTCATCGCGGCGCTGGTGCTCGTCACCGTGGTCGTCCCCACCACGGTCGAGACCCTCAGCCGGGGACGTTCCCTCGGCAAGCTCGCCGCCGGCATCCGCGTCGTGCGGGACGACGGCGGCCCGGTCCGGTTCCGCCAGGCGCTGGTGCGGGCCCTCGTCGGCGTCGGCGAGCTGTGGATCGCCGTGGGGTCGATCGCCCTGCTGACGTCACTCCTCAACGACCACGGCAAGCGGGTGGGCGACATCCTCGCCGGGACCTACGCCGTCCGGGTCCGCGGCGCGGCACGGACGCTGCCGCCGCTGGTCATGCCCGCCGGGCTCGCCGGGTGGGCGCACGCGGCGGACATGCGGCGCCTGCCGGACGGCCTGGCCCTCTCCGCCCGGCAGTTCCTCGGCCGGTCGGCCGGGCTCCACCCGGGCTCGCGCGTCGCGCTCGGCGACCGGCTGGCCGACGAGGTGTCGCGCTACGTCGCGCCGCCGCCCCCGGTCGGGACGCACCCCGAGGCGTTCCTCGCCGCGGTGCTCGCCGAGCGGCGGGACCGCGAGTTCGTCGCGGCGGCCCGCACCGACCAGGCCGCCCAGGCCGAGTCGGCGCTGCTGACCCGGCTGCCGCACGGCATCCCCGACCCGGTGGACTGACCGGCCCCCGAGCTGCCGAGCCGACCCGGAGCCACCAGAACCGACCCGGACCCACCGGAACCGACCCCGACGCACGGACCGCCGGGAGCCGCGTCGCAGGACGGGGGCTCCCGGCGGTCCGGGCCGGCGGGCGGTGCGGGGGCTCAGTACCGGTAGTGCTCCGGCTTGAAGGGGCCCGCCGCGTCGACGCCGAGGTACTCGGCCTGCGTCTTGGACAGCTCGGTCAGGCGCGCACCCAGCGCGTCGAGGTGCAGCCGGGCGACCTTCTCGTCGAGGACCTTGGGCAGGCGGTACACGCCGACCGGGTACTCCTCACGCTTCGTGAAGAGCTCGATCTGCGCGATGACCTGGTTGGTGAACGAGCTGCTCATGACGAACGACGGGTGACCGGTCGCGTTGCCGAGGTTCAGCAGTCGCCCCTCGGACAGCACGATGATCGAGGTGCCGGACGGATGAGTCCACTCGTGCACCTGCGGCTTGATCTCGGTGCACGTGATCCCCGGGCAGCGCCGCGAGACCCGCCATGTCGATCTCGTTGTCGAAGTGGCCGATGTTGCCCACGACGGCCTTGTTCTTCATCGCCTGCATGTGCTCGGCGGTGATGACGTCCCGGTTCCCCGTCGTCGTGATGAAGAAGTCCGCTCGGCCCACGACGTCTTCCAGTCTGGCGACCTCGTACCCGTCCATCGCGGCCTGCAGGGCGCAGATCGGGTCGACCTCGGAGACGACGACGCGCGCACCCTGGCCGCGGAACGCCTCCGCGGCACCCTTGCCGACGTCGCCGTACCCGGCGACGAAGGCGAGCTTGCCGCCCATGAGGACGTCGGTCGCGCGGTTGATGCCGTCCGGCAGGGAGTGGCGGATCCCGTACTTGTTGTCGAACTTCGACTTCGTGACCGAGTCGTTGACGTTGATCGCCGGGAAGAGCAGCCGGCCGGCCTCGTGCAGCCCGTAGAGGCGGTGCACGCCGGTCGTGGTCTCCTCGGTGACGCCCTGGATCTCCGCCGCGATGCGCGTCCACCGCTGCGGGTCGACCTCGAGCGAGCGGCGCAGGACGCCGAGGACGAGGTTGCCCTCCTCGGAGTAGCCGGCGTCGCCGGGCACCGCGTCGGCCGCGACGGCACCGACGCGCTCGGACTCGACGCCCTGGTGCACGAGGAGCGTGGCGTCGCCGCCGTCGTCGAGGATCATGTTCGGCCGCACGTCCCCGGGCCACACCAGGATCTGCTCGGTGCACTCCCAGTACTCGGTGAGCGACTCGCCCTTCCACGCGAACACCGGCACGCCGGAGGGCGCGTCGACAGTGCCCTGCGGGCCGACGACCACGGCGGCCGCGGCCTCGTCCTGCGTCGAGAAGATGTTGCACGAGGCCCAGCGGACCTCGGCGCCGAGGGCGGTGAGCGTCTCGATGAGGACCGCCGTCTGGACGGTCATGTGGATGGAACCGGCGATCCGGGCGCCGGCCAGGGGCTGGGCGGCGCCGAACTCCTCGCGCAGGGCCATGAGGCCGGGCATCTCGTGCTCGGCCAGGCGGATCTGGTGCCGGCCGGCGGTGGCCAGGGACAGGTCACGGACCTTGTACCGGCCGGCGGACTCGGCGAACGAGGACCGGGAGGTGGGCGTGGACAGCGTGGTCATGTCACTCCGATGGTGGTGAGCGGGCACGGTCGCGGGTGCGCGCAGGCACGACCCTCCGGGACGTCACGCGGCACCTCGCCCGGCGCAGCCCCTCTGGGCCGTAGGCATCACCGACGCCGTGCGTTGACCATCGTAACGTCGGGGGGTCGGGCGGCTGTTCCCGCCCGGTGCCCGCCCGCGAACCGGTCCCGCCCGGTCCGGCGCCCGTCGAGCGGCCCGGCGCGCGCCTCGGACCGGCCACCGGCCGGTGGTGGTAGGACTGACCCCGCCGGGACCGGAGCATCGCGGCCAGGCGCGGCCGGCACGTCGGCCGGCACATCGGCCGACACCGGCGGTCACCGGTCCCCGGTCACCGCACCAGCAGGGAAGGCACTCGCATGACGTGGCTCGTGACAGGGGGCGCCGGCTACGTGGGGAGCCACGTGCTGCGGGCGATGACCCGGGCGGGTCTCCGGGTGGTCGTGCTGGACGACCTCTCGACCGGGGACGCCGAGCGGATCGCCGACGTGGTCCCGCTGGTCGTGGGCTCCGTGCTCGACGGCGCGCTGGTCCGCCGCGTCCTGCGCGACCACGCGGTGACCGGCGTCGTGCACCTGGCGGCGAGGAAGTCGGTCGCGGAGTCGGTCGCCGAGCCGCTGCGGTACTACCGGGAGAACCTGCGGGGCGTCCTGACCCTCCTGGAGTCGATGGCGGACGAGGACGTCCGGCGGCTCGTGTTCTCCTCCAGCGCCTCGGTGTACGGGACGCCGGACGGCGCGAGCGTGGACGAGACGGCACCGACGCGGCCGGAGAGCCCCTACGGACGCTCCAAGCTCGCCGGCGAGTGGATGATCCGGGACGCCGTCGCTGCCGGTGCCCTCGCCGCGGTGAGCCTGCGCTACTTCAACGTCGTGGGCTGCGCGGAGCCGGCCCTGGCGGACACCGGCGGGACGAACCTCCTCCCGCTGGTCATCCGCGCCCTCGAGGCGGGCGAGCGCCCGGTCGTGTTCGGGGACGACTACCCCACCCGGGACGGCAGCTGCGTGCGGGACTACATCCACGTGCAGGACGTCGCCGAGGCGCACGTCGCCGCCGCGCGGCTGCTGCTCGCGTCGGACGCCGTCGACGAGGTGCTCAACCTCGGCTGCGGGGTCGGGCACACCGTCCTCGAGGTCCTCGCGGCGATGGCCGAGGTGAGCGGGCGGGACGTCACGCCGTCGGTCCTGCCGCGGCGCCCCGGCGACCCGGCGGGCATGGTCGCGGACCCCCGGCGGGCACGCGAGGTGCTGGGCTGGACGGCGCACGAGGACCTGCGGTCCATGGTCGCCAGCGCGTGGCAGGGGGCGCGCGGGTTCGCGCTGCGGGACGCCGACGTCGGCGGCTCGCTCTGACCGGCGAGGGACGGATCCGGCTCACGGCCCAGGGCCGCTGACCCTGCGAGACTGGTCCACCGTGACCGCCTCCCTCCTCGCCCGCGGCGTGGGCGCCGCCTTCGCCGACCGCACCCTGTTCGCCGACCTGTCGCTGACGGTCGCGCCCGGGCGACGTCGTCGGGCTGGTCGGCGCGAACGGCGCCGGCAAGTCGACCCTGCTGCGGATCCTCGCCGGCGTCGACGCCCCCGAGGCCGGCACCGTGACGCTCTCGCCCGCCGACGCCGTCGTCGGCTGGCTGCCGCAGGAGCCGGAGCGGCGACCCGGCGAGGACGTCGCCGGGCACCTCGCCCGGCGCACCGGGGTCGCGGCCGCGCAGGCGGCGCTCGACGCGGCCGCCGACGCGCTCGGCGCAGGGCGCCCCCGGGGCCGACGACGCCTACGCGCTCGCGTTCGACCGGTGGATGGCCCTCGGCGCGGCCGACCTCGAGGAGCGCACGGGGCAGGTGCTCGCCGACCTCGGGCCTGCGACCTCGACGTCGCGCACCCCATGACCGGGCTGTCCGGCGGGCAGGCGGCCCGGGTCGGGCTGGCCGCGCTGCTGCTGTCCCGCTTCGACGTGCTGCTGCTCGACGAGCCGACCAACGACCTCGACCTGGACGGCCTCGCCCGGCTCGAGGCGTTCGTCCGCGCGCAGCGGGCCGGGATCGTCGTGGTGTCCCACGACCGGGAGTTCCTCGCCCGCGTGCGTGACGAGCGTCGTCGAGCTCGACCTGGCCCAGCAGCAGGTCAGCGTGTACGGCGGCGGGCTACGACGCCTACCTCGAGGAGCGGGCAGATCGCCCGCCGGCACGCCCGCGAGGCGTACGAGGAGTACGCCGACCGACGGTCGAGCCTCGAGGAGCGCGGCCGGACGCAGCGGGGCTGGATGGACAAGGGCGTCCGCAACGCGATCCGCAAGGGCGACCCGGACAAGAACATCCGCCACCACCAGCGCGAGGGCTCCGAGAAGCAGGCCGCCAAGGCGCGGCAGACCGACCGGATGATCGAGCGGCTCGAGGAGGTCGCCGAGCCGCGCAAGGAGTGGGAGCTGCGCTACGAGATCGCCGCCGCGCCCCGCGGCAGCGCGGTGGTGGCCACGCTGCGCGACGCCGTCGTGCGGCGGGGCGACTTCACGCTCGGGCCGGTGGACCTGCAGCGTCGACGCGGGCGACCGCGTCGCGGTGACCGGCGCCAACGGGTCGGGCAAGACGACCCTGCTCGGCGCGCTGCTCGGCCGGGTGCCGCTCGACGCCGGGCACGCGTCGCTCGGCTCGAGCGTCGCCGTCGGCGAGGTGGACCAGGCGCGCGCGCGTGCCTCGACACGCCGCTGCCGCTGCGCGAGGCCTTCGCCGCCGAGGTGCCGGACTGGCCGGACGCCGAGGTGCGCACGCTGCTGGCGAAGTTCGGGCTGCGGGCCGCGCACGTCCTGCGGCCCGGCCGCGTCGCTGTCCCCGGGCGAGCGGACCCGGGCGGCGCTCGCGCTGCTGCAGGCCCGCGGGGTCAACCTGCTGGTGCTCGACGAGCCGACCAACCACCTCGACCTGCCGGCGATCGAGCAGCTCGAGGAGGCGCTCGCCGCCTACACCGGCACGCTGCTGCTGGTCACCCACGACCGCCGCATGCTCGACGCGGTGCCGCGTCGACCGTCGCTGGGTCGTCGACGCCGGCACCGTCCGCGAGGTGTGACCGGACCGCTCGGCCGGTCTCGCCGAGCGCGGACAGGGCTGGTCAGAGCCTGGTCAGGAACCGGTCAGTGGCGGGTGACCGGGCGCGCGTCGTCGGCCAGCAGGACCGGGATGCCGTCCCGCACGGGGTAGGCCAGCGGGTCGGTCCGGGTCGGTCGAGACGCAGCTCGGGCTCGCCGTCCGGCCCGACGCCGTCGACCAGGGTCGCGCCGGTCACCGGGCAGCGCAGGATGTCCCGCAGCCAGGGCTCGAGCGACGGGCGGCGTCCGGGCTCGCGTCGCGGCCGGCCCTCGCGGCGGTGTCCGCGCCGGACACGCCCGTCGCGCCGGTGACGCCCGCGGCGGCGACCGGCGGCGTGTCCTGGCGGACCAGCGCGAGGACGTCGTCGCGGACCTTCTCCATGACGTCCTCGTCGGCGGCCTCGACGTTGAGCCGCAGCAGCGGCTCGGTGTTGGACGCCCGCAGGTTGAACCACCAGCGCGGGCTGGCCGTCCCAGTGGCTGACCGGTCAGGCCGTCGAGCTCGTCGACCGTCGACCGGGCCGGCGCCCTCGTCGGTGACGTACGCCTGGACCACCCGGGCCCGGGCGGCCGGGACGTCCTCGACGCGCGAGTTGATCTCCCCGGACGCGGAGTACGGCTGGTACGCCTCCGACAGCGCGGACAGCGTGCCGGACTGCCCGCCGAGCGCCGCCAGCACGTGCATCGCGGCGAGCATGCCGGTGTCGGCGAAGAAGAAGTCGCGGAAGTAGTAGTGCGCGCTGTGCTCGCCGCCGAAGACGGCGTCGTGCTCGGCCATCTGCGCCTTGATGAAGGAGTGGCCCACCCGCGTGCGGACCGCGGTCGCGCCGGCGGCGGTGACCAGGTCCGGGACGACCTGGGACGTGATGAGGTTGTGGATGACGATCGGCGTCCCGGCCCGCGGCCCGCTCGCGCTCGACCTCGCGCAGCCCGACCAGCGCGGTGATCGCGGACGGGCTGACCGGGTCGCCGTTCTCGTCGATGACGAAGCAGCGGTCGGCGTCGCCGTCGAAGGCCAGGCCGAGGTCGGCGCCGTGCTCGACGACGGCGGCCTGCAGGTCGACGCAGGTTCTCCGGCTCGAGCGGGTTGGCCTCGTGGTTGGGGAACGTGCCGTCGAGCTCGAAGTACAGCGGCACGACGTCGAGCGGCAGCGCGGGCAGGCCGGCGCTCGGTGCCGAGCACGGCGGGCGCGGTGAGGCCGCCCATGCCGTTGCCGGCGTCGACGACGACCTTGAGCGGGCGGATGCCGGACAGGTCGACCAGCGAGCGCAGGAACTCGGCGTAGTCGGTGAGCAGCTCGCGGTCGGTGACCTGCCCGCGCGCGGCGGCGTCGACCTCGGGGACGCCGTCGGCGAGGTAGGTGCCGGCGAGGTCGCGGACCTCGGCGAGGCCCGGAGTCCTGGCCGACCGGGCGCGCGCCGGACCGGCACAGCTTGATGCCGTTGTACTCGGCGGGGTTGTGGCTCGCGGTGAACATGGCGCCCGGCATGCCCAGGGCGCCGGAGGCGTAGTAGAGGCCGTCGGTCGAGCACAGCCCGATGCGGACGACGTCGACGCCGCGCGGCGGCCAGGCCGTCGGCGAAGGCGTCGACGAGCTCGGGGCCGGACGGGCGCATGTCGTTGCCGATCACGACGGTGGGGCGCGCGCTGCGTCGGCCGCACCGTCGCCCGCGCCGACGCCGAGCCGTGGGCGTCGGGCAGGACGACGACGTCGGCGAAGGCGGCGCCGATGGCACGGGCGATGCTCGCGTCGAACTGGTCCGGGACGACCCCGCGGACGTCGTACGCCTTGATGAGGCGGTCAGGTCGGGGGCAGCGCTCTGCGCGGGGTTCTGGGCCACGGGCGACAGCGTACCGACGGGCACCACGCGCTGCGTCCCGGCGGTCGGCGACGCCGACGGGGTCGGCCGAGCGGCGCAGGGCCGTCCGGGGGACCGTCAGGCGAGGGTCGCGCTGCCCAGGACCGCGGCGAGGCCGAGGGCGACGCCGTCGGCGCCGAGCCAGGTGCGCGACTCGCAGGTGTGGCAGGAGACGAACGTCACCGGGTGCCGTCGGTCAGGGTCATGGCGAGCCGGGTGACGGACGCACCGGGGCAGCGCGCGCACCGGCGTCGGCGCCGGGGGTCGCGCTAGCAGCGAGCCGAGCGGCGCGGGGACGCCGCGGCGCGACGCCGTGCGCCCTGGGTCGGGACGGCGTCGGCGCCGCGCGTGCTGGCGCGCGCGGCGACGACGGCGCCGGCGGGCGTGGCGAACGTCGCGGGCAGGGCGGCGGCGCCGGAGCGCGACCTCGGGGTGCGGGCCATGGTGTCCTCAGCCTTCTCCGCGCAGCACGCGCAGGTGTCCGCGGCGCCCGGTCTCGGCCGCGCAGCCGGTTCCGGGGCCCGGGACGGGGCCGACCGGCCTCGCGCACCGCGTCGGCCAGGGCCAGCAGGTCGTCCGGGCTCGGCCCGGACTGGACGAAGTCGGGGGTGAGCCGCACGACCTCCCAGCCGCGCGGGGCGGTCAGCCGCTCCGCGTGCTCGGCGCACAGGTCGTAGGAGTGCGGCTCGGCGTGGTTGGCGAGCGGCCCGAGGACCGCCGTCTGGTCGGAGTAGACGTACGTCAGGGTCGCCACGGCGCCGCTGTCGCAGGCCGTGCGCGAGCACTGACGGACGGATCTCACAGGCGAACCGTACCCGCCCGTCCGGGTGACGACGAACCGCCGCGCCGGTGCGGGCGCGACCGCTGCACGGCTCACCTGGGCTGGCCGGGTCGGCCGCACCCCGGCTACGCTGGGCGGGTGAGCCGAGCACCGCGCGCGGCGCCCGGCCGGCCGGTCCCGTGCAGCCCGGCCCGCCGTCGCGACCGTCGTGGCCGCGGCCCGCGCGGGCCCCTCCTGCCGGCGTCGCTGCCCGCCTACCGCACCCGCGCCGAGCGGTTCGACGACCTGGTGCTGGCCGCCGTCGAGCGCCTCGAGAAGCGCTGGGCCCGCCAGCTCGACGGGGCGGAGTTCGCGGTCGAGGACGTCCCGCCGTCGCAGCCCGCGCCCTGGGAGCACGGCGGCGTGCCGCTGGGCGCTACTTCCCCGCCGACGCCGGCCTGCCGCCGCGCATCGTCGTCTACCGGCGGCCGGTGGAGACCCGGGCGCTGGACGCCGAGGAGCTCGAGGACCTGGTGCGCGACGTCGTCGTCGAGCAGGTCGCCCACCTGCTCGCGCGCAGCCCGGACGAGGTGGACCCCGAGTACTCCGGCGGGCACTAGCCTGGCCGCGATGAGCCCCTCCCCCGACCGCGACCGGCACCGGCGCCGGCCCCGGACGGCCGCGCGGTGCGCGTCGTCTGCGTGACGTACAACCCGGGGCCCGAGCTCGAGGACCTCGCCGACTCGCTCGCGGCGGCCACCACGCGCCCCGTGCACCTCGTGCTGGCCGACAACGGCTCGGCGGACGACCGGCCCGAGCGGGTCGCCGCGGCGCACGGCGGTCGCGTGCGTGCGCACGGGCGACAACCTCGGCTACGGGCGCGCCGCCAACGAGGGCGCCCGCGGCGGCGACGAGCCGTGGCTCGTCGTGGTCAACCCGGACATCGTGTGGGAGCCCGGCTCGCTGGACGCGCTGCTCGCGGCCGCCGACCGGCACCCCGACGCGGGCGCCCTCGGGCCGGCCCTGCTCAACCCGGACGGGACCGTCTACCCGTCCGCGCGCGCGCTGCCGTCGCTCACGCAGGGCGCCGGGCACGCGCGTCTTCGCCCGGCTGTGGCCGGGCAACCCGTGGACCCGGGCCTACCAGCGCCGCCAGGAGTCGGCGGACGCCACCGAGCGCGACGCCGGGTGGCTGTCCGGCGCGTGCCTGCTGCTGCGCCGCGAGGCGTTCGAGGCCGTCGGCGGCTTCGACCCGGCCTACTTCATGTTCTTCGAGGACGTCGACCTCGGCGAGCGCCTGGGCCGCGCCGGGTGGCGCAACGTGTACGTCCCGTCGGCCCGGGTGACCGCACGTCGGCGGGACGTCGTGGCGGCGAGCGGCCGGCACGGATGATCGCGGCACACCACGCCAGCGCGCGGCGCTACCTGCACCACCGCTACGACCGCTGGTACCACGCGCCGCTGCGGCTGGCGATCACCGTCGGGCTCGCCGCTGCGGCAGGCCGTGGAGCTGCGCCGGTCCCGCTAGGCCGGACGCCTCAGGGCAGTCCGAGCGTCGCGGAGGCCCGCGGACCTCCGGACGCGGACCGACGGCTCCGCCTCGGCCGCGGGACGGGGGTCAGCACGGACAGCAGCTCGTCCTGGGCGCCGCCCACCGAGACGACGACCGCCCAGGCGAGGTCGGCTCCGGCGCGCGTGGCTGCCGGGTCCGGCTCCGCGGTCGGAGCCGGCCGGGCCGGTGACGGCGCGTCCGGCACGACCCCGACCGCGCCGACCGGGACGACCGGCGGCGAGCGCGGCGACGTCGACCAGGGCGCCCGAGCCCGGCGTCGACGTCGACCGGCCGCTCGGCGAGGACGTCGCCGTCCGTCCCCAGCACGCGCAGCGATCCCGGACACCGGCTCGCCGCCGCCACCGTCCCCGCCCGGCGGCGTCGCCCACCGGCCGCCGGGCGGACGGCGCCGATCGCCGCGACGACGCCGGCGACGCCGTCGGGCACCCCGACCACGCCGCCGGCGCCGGGCTCGGCGGCCGCGGCCCACGCGCGCTCGAGCGTCGGCAGGTCGCCGAGCTCGACCGGTGGGCCCTGCCGGGTCAGGCACGCGCCGGCGACGACCGGCCGGTCGGCGTCGACGACGACGGTGTAGGCACCGGCCGGCAGCCCGGCCAGCGACACGTCGGTGACCTCGCCGGGTTCGAGGTCGACGCGCTCCGCGCCGGGCAGCGTCACCGGGCCGTCCGGGCCGAGCAGCGTGAGCGTCGACGGTGGCCCGCTCGTCGCCGGGCGCCAGCAGCCGGACCTGCGCGGTGTCGGCCTGCGCCGATCTCGGTCGCCGGGACGACGACGCCCCGGCACCACCTGGCGGGTGGCGGGTGGCGCTCCGGCCGTGACGAGGTCGACGCCCGCGGGCGTGAACCCGTCGAGCCGGCTGTCCTGCACGGTGCGCGGCGACGAGCCCGCCCGCCGCCGTCACGTGCGACGGCCAGACGGCGCTGCTCGGCGGCGACGCCCTCGAGCAGCAGCGCACGCTCCGCGCCGGGCGCCACGAGGAAGGTGGCGCCGGGCGTCGTCGACCGGCCCGCTCGGCCCGAACACCTCGACCGTCACCTCGGCCGGCGTGCGGCCCGGGTTGGCGACGACGAGCAGGGCGCTGCTGCCGATCTCGGTGCTGCCGCCGACCAGCCAGGTGCTCGCGGACGGCGGCCGGCACGACGCCGCCGCGAGCCCGCGCAGGTCGCCCTGCGCGGTCACCGAGGCACTCGCCCCGCCGACGGTCGGCCGGCCGGTGCGTCGCCACCGGACGGCTCGGCGCGCAGCACGGTCGCGGTGACGCGACGTCGCGGCGCCGCCCACCCGACGTCTCCGCGCGCCGCCGTCCAGCGCGACCAGCGGCCGCCGCCGGCGAGCGGGGACAGGGACGCGGCGCCGACGGGCGCGCCGGTCGCGTCGTCCGCGCCGCGTCGTCCGGCCGGCGACGACGACCACGCGCTGGGTCGTCACCGTGGGCCCGGGGTCGGGTCGAAGGCCGCGTCGCCGGCCACGTCCGTCGTCGGGCAGCGCGAGCGGTCCCGGGCAGACGAGCGTGCGGTCGCGGCCGCCGGGACCCGGACGACCGAGGGGTGGCGGTGCGCCGAGCGACGCGGCACGGCGTCCTGCGAGCCGAGCACCGCGACGCGCCGGACCGCGCCGACGACGGCCGCCGCGGTCAGCCCGCGGGCCACCCGCCCGCTCCGCCGGCTCATCGCGGGCCTCCGCGCCGGCGCCGCACCGGCAGCGCGAGCAGCAGGGTCAGCCCGAGGACGACCGACTGGACGACCCACCACGCCATGGCGGGCGAGTGGTGCGTACGCGACGGACGAGCCGGCCGCCGTCGTCGCCGACCTCGAAGGCCTGGCGCCAGCCGGCGTCCGCGGCGGGCAGCGGTCGGCCGTCGAGCCACGCGCGCCAGCCGGCGTCGGCGCGCTCGGCGAGCACGACGGTGCGCCCGTCCTCGCCCGGGGGGACGGTCGTGCGGACGGACAGCGGTCCGGCGTCGAGCGCGGTGACGGCGGCGGGGGCCGCCGCACCCCCGCCCGGGCTCACCAGCCGGGCCCAGGCGGTCACCGGCTCGTCGGGTCGCGTCGTCGGGGGTCGCGTCGTCGGGGGTCGCGTCGTCCGCGCCGCCCTCGTCCGCGCCGCCCTCGGCCGCGACGGCGCGGTCGGCGACGTCCGGGGCGGGTGCCGTGACGCGCCAGATGACGCCGGTGGGGTCTCGGTGATCCGCTCGAGGCCGCCGGTCGCGTCCAGGCGGCCGACGAGCGCGGACCGGACCGGCTCGGCGCGCCGCGTCCTCCGCCGGCGGGACCAGCACCGCGGCGACGCGAGCGCGCCGAGGTCGCCCGGACAGGTCGCCCGCCGCCCCGGTCGCGAGCCGGGCGACGAGCGCGTCGACCTCGCCGATCCGCGTCGTCGACGGCGACCGGCTCCGCGGCGGCGGGGAAGCCGCGCGCCCAGCCCGGCGCCGGGTCGTGCCCGAGCGACGCCGGTCACGCCGTGCGGGTCGCGGCAGCGGCGGCCGACCGCTCGGTGAGCTGCGGTCCGTCGCCGCGCAGCAGCCCGTACCGCACCTCGCCGGACTCGAGCACGCCGAGGGTGAGCACCCGGGAGCGGGCCGCCGAGGTCTGCGCCTGCTGCCCGACGGCGGGCACGACCGGGCCGTCGAGGCCCGTGACCCGGCGACGTCGACCCCGGTCGCGCGGCCGACAGCGCGGCGCGGGTCCGGACGACCCACTCCGTGAGCGGCACGAGCGGCGCCAGCACCGCCAGCCCGGCGAGCACGGTGACGGCGACCTGCCGCGACCCGAACGCGTGCCGGGCCATCCGGTCCGCGCGCACCGTCGGCACCGAGCACGGCGGCGGTAGCAGGCCGAGGACGGCGAGGGACACGCCCGCACCCGGCCAGCCGCGCACGACGACGCCGTCGACGACGGCGGTCTCGACGCGGCCGGCGAGGACCGCGGCGGCCAGCCCGCACGCGGCGACGACCCAGCCGACGCGGACGCCCCGGGCGACCGTCCGGCCGCGCAGCAGCGCGAGGAGGGCGACCACCACGAGCGTCCCGCCGAGGACGAGCGGCAGCACGGACGCGACGTCCGCGCCCACCAGCGGGGCCAGACCGGCGACCGGGTCGCCCGACGGGCCCGGGACAGCCGGCACGGCGAGGAGCTGCTGCCAGGCGGGCGCCGCCGAGGACGCGGTCGGCAGCCCGGGCTCGGCCAGCAGGACGCGCCAGCCGCCCCGGCCGGCGCGGACGACGGCGTCGGCCACGAGCGGGCCGGCGACCGCGAGTGCCGGCAACGCGACGACGAGCAGGCGGCGCCGTCCGCGGCGCGCGGCCAGCGCGACCCCGACGAGCGCGAGCAGGGCCGCGGGCAGCAGGACCGGCGCACCGGCGACCGCGGCCGCGAGCGCGAGGCCGGCCGCGGCGGCGGCGGTCACCGACCCCTGGCCGGCGGGCCCGGCCGCGGGACCGGACGTCCGTGCGACGACCGACACCGTCGGGCGGTCACCGGCCGCGGGGACGAGCACGGCGGTGGAGCCGGCCCGCGACCGGACGGGGGTCGGCGCCGGCACCGTGCCCGTGACCGGCCGGGGCCGGCGTCCGGCGCCGGCCGTCCGGGGCCGTCCACGGTGGGGCCGCGCCGGGTCGGGGCCGTCGTCGCCGGCGCCATCCGCGTCCCCGGCGGCGTCCCGCCGCGCGGCGCGCGCGTCGACGAGCCCGGGGACCACGACGTCGACGCGCTGCACGCCGAGGGCGCGGGCCACCCCGAGGGCGACCCAGGGCAGCGCGGCGTGCGCGACGACCGCGCCCAGCCGGCCGCCGTCGACCGCGAGGCCGAGCGCCGGCGCGGCGACCCACACCCCGGCGACCCACGCCGCAGGCCGATCGACCGGGTGGCGGCGCCGGCCGCGAACCAGGCGCCGAGCCCGGCGACGAGCAGGCCGCCCAGGAGCAGCACGTGCGACGGCGGTCTGCCCGCCGCCGGGGAGGGCGGCGAACGGAAGCAGGACCGCCAGCAGCGGGTCCGCCGGGCGGCCGCGACGCCCAGACCGGCGGGGACCCAGCCGAGCGTCGCCGCACGCCACAGGTCGCCGAGGTCGCCGTCGCGCGGGCAGCAGCCCGCCGCCCACCAGCGCGTCCGGCCGCCGATCGCGGCGACGACGAGCGGGCCGAGGACCGCCGTCGTCAGGCCGGCCAGGGCGACCACGAGCGCCGCCAGCCCGAGGCGCCGGCGGGTCGCGAGCGCGGCCAGCTCGGCGAGCTCGAGCTCGCTCGGGGCCTGGACGACGCGGCGCGCCTCGGACCGGGCCAGCGCCCTGTCGCGCTCCTCGCGGAAGACCTCGCGCCAGGTGTTCTGCAGCACCCGCAGCGACCGCCGGGGCAGGCGCCGCGCGCGGCGGGCGACCGACCGCGACCGCGCCATGCGCGCCGGGTGCAGGACGGCGACCACCGGCGCGGCCAGCTCGGCCGCGGCGAGCCTGCCGTCCTTGGCCGCCACCCGCAGCAGCGAGCGCACGACGGCGGCGACGAGGAAGACGAGGGTCTGCAGGGGCAGCAGCGGCAGCGGGACCGAGGCGAGCCGCGCGTGGACGTGCGCGCGGCGGCGGGCGGCGAAGGACCGGCGCGGGTCCGGTGCCCGGTCGTCGTCGCGCAGGCCCGCGTACGAGGCCTGCGCGTGCCGGACGACGGCGCGCGGCACCACGACGACGCGGTGACCGGCCAGCCGGGCCCGGCGGGACACGTCGAGCCCGTCGCCGAACGGGCCCAGCGCGGGGTCCGGGCCCTCGAGCTCGTCCCACACGTCGCGCCGGACCAGGGCGCCGGCGAGGCCGACGCCGAGGACGTCCTGGCGGCCGTCGTGCTGGCCCTGGTCCACCTCGCCGTCCTCGATGCCGGTCATCCGGCGACCGAGGCGGGACGTCGTCACGCCGACCTCCAGCAGGCGCGCGGGGTCGTCCCAGCTGCGCTGCTTCGCGCCGGCGACCCCCACGGACGGCGCGTGCTCGACGGCGCGCAGGAGCTCCGACAGGGCGTCGGGCTCGGGCGCGGAGTCGTCGTGGAGCAGCCAGAGCCAGTCCGCGACCTCCGGCGGGCGACCGCCGACGGTCGGGATCGCGCCGGTGCGGGGGGCTCCCCGCTCGGCGCCGACGACCGGCGTGGCCGCCGTGCGGGGTCGGTCGGGGCGGTGGCGATCCCCGCCGACGACCGGGATCGCGCCGGTCCGCGGCGCGGACCGGACACCGCCGACCACGGCCCCGGCACCGGCCGGGGCTGCCCCGGGGACGGCGAGGGCCCGCCGGACCGCGTCGCCGAAGGTCCGGGCGCCGGGTGCCGCGACGGCCCACAGGGGCGCGACGTCGTCGAGGACGCCCCGAGCCAGCCGCGCGACGGCGTCGTCGGCGGGGAGCAGGCGGGTGGCGGGGTCCGGACGGGGGGCGGCGTCGACCACGAGGACCCGCGTGGGTGCGCGGGTCTGCGCGGCGATCGCCGCGAGGGTCGCGGGGAGCCAGGGCGTGCGGCCCCTCGTCACGACCACGGCGACCAGCGCGCCGCGGGCGACGGGGATCGAGCCGGTGATGGGCAGCGGCGGGTCGGTCATCCTGCTGTCCATGGTGCGGCCCGGCGAGCGCCCGGCAGGGCCGAGGCGATCAGACCACGCGACGCTTGAGCTTGCGCCGCTCCCGCTCCGAGAGGCCGCCCCAGATGCCGAAGCGCTCGTCGTGCTCGAGGGCGTACTCGAGGCACTCGGCGCGGACCTCGCACCCGGTGCAGACGCGCTTGGCCTCGCGGGTCGAGCCGCCCTTCTCGGGGAAGAACGCCTCGGGGTCGGTCTGGGCGCAGAGTGCGCGCTCCTGCCAACCCATGGCAGGGTCGTCCGTCGGAGCCCCGAAGAGGGGCAGCACGGGGGCGATCTCAGGAGTGGGACGGGCGTGGTCCGAGGGGAACGGGCCGTCCTCGTCGAGCAGATTCCACATGCTGGTGCCTCCGGCTCGCTTGCGACGGGTGATGCTGCGCTACGAGAGAATTACACGCGTGTCGTTACCGATAGTCAAGCCGACGGATGGTAGGAGCGCGATCGCTGTGACCCGGGCCCGCCCGACGGGCCGCCTACCCTGATCGGGTGACAGCCACCCCCACCGTCGCCGACGTCCTGCGCCGCGTGACCGCCGACCCCGGCCGCCCGCGTCTGACCTGGTACGGAGCCGGCGGCGAGCGGATCGAGCTCTCCGGCGCGGTGCTCGCGAACTGGGTGGCGAAGACCACCAACCTGCTCGTCGAGGAGTTCGACGCCGCCCCCGGGGTCCGGGTCGGGCTCGACCTCCCGGCGCACTGGCGGACGGTGGTGTGGGCGCTCGCGGCCTGGCGGTGCGGCGCCGAGATCACGCTCGGCCCGGCGCCTGGACGACGCCGACGTCGTGGTGACCGACCGGCCCGCTGACCACCCCCGGGCGCCGCGGGCTCGTGGCGGTGGCGCTGCCGGCCTTGGCGCGGGCGTTCGACGGCGACCTGCCGCGCGGGGCGGTGGACGCGGCCGGCGCCGTGATGACCTACGGCGACGTCGTCGGCTGGGCGCCGGACGTCGACCCGGCGCAGGCCGCCCTCACCGGCCCGGGCCGGACGGACGCCGTCGGGCATGCCGCGCTGGTGGTCTGGGCGACCGGAGCGGCCGGGCCGTCGACCGGGCCGTCGACCGCACCCGGTGAGCGGGTGCTGCTGGAGGCGGGACCGGACCGCGGGCCGGCGACCGTCGCGCTGCTGCGCGCGGTGCTCGGCACCCTGGTCGGGGACGGGTCGGTCGTCGTCCTGGACGCGGCCGTGGTCGCGGAGCTGGCCGCCGACCCGGACCGGCGGTCGCGCCTGACGGCCGGCGAGCGGGTCACCGCCGGCTGAACGGGTACCGGCTCGGCGGACCGGCTACGGCACGTCCGCCTGGACCACCGTGCCGGCACCGCGCGCGGTGAGCGGTCCGTCCGACGCGGGGACGAACACGGCGTCCCCGCGCCGCAGGGTGAGCGTCCCGTCCCCCGCCGAGCTCACGGTCACCTCGCCGTCGAGGCACAGGAGGATCCGCGGGCCCCGTCCGGGGAGGTGGTTCGCGTCGTCGTCGTCGTCCGCGAGGGTGGTGACGGACAGCTCGAAGTCGTCGACCGGCGCGTAGTAGACACGTGACGCCCCGTGGAAGCGCTCGGGTGCGATCCGGATCGGGGGCGCCGCGACGTAGTCGACGGTCGCGAGGAGCTCGTCGACGTCCATGTGCTTGGGGGTCAGGCCCGCGCGCAGGACGTTGTCCGAGCTGGCCATGAGCTCGATCGCGGTGCCGTAGAGGTAGGCGTGCACGCCGCCGGCCGGGACGAAGAGGGCCTCCCCCGGCTGCAGGGTCACCGGGTTGAGCAGGAGCGAGGTGACGACACCGGGATCCCCCGGGTAGGCCTCGGCGAGCCGGATGACGATCCGGTCGGCGCGCGGCGACGTGGAGCCCGCCTCGAGGCGCGCCGCGCACGCCAGCACGACCTCCTGCACCTCCTCCGCGGACGGCCGGGTCGCCGGGGAGAGCAGCATGGTGAACGCGGCCCGGATCCCCTCGGCGGTCGGCTGGGCGCGGAGGATCGCGGAGAGCCGCTCGGCGAGCGGCGCGTGGAGGGTCGCGACCAGCTCGGCCGCCCGCCGGGGCGCGCGGAACCCGCAGAGCGCCTCGAACCGTGTCACGGCGTAGACGAGCTCGGGCTTGTGGTTGCGGTCGCGGTAGTTGCGGTGCGGCGCGTCGAGCGGGACGCCCCGCGCCTCCTCGGCCGCGAACGCGGTGCGCGCCTGCTCGATGTTCGGGTGGACCTGGAGGGAGAGCGGTCGCTCCGCCGCGATGATCTTCAGCAGGTACGGGAGCCCGTCCCCGAACCGCGAGCGGACGTCCTCGCCCAGCACGGCCCCGGGGTCCGTCTCGATGAGCGCCCGGAGGTCGCCCGCCCCGGAGAGGGAGTCCGCCGCCACCGCGGACGGCGCGCTGGGGTGCGCGCCGAACCACAGCTCGGCGATCGGTCCGGACGCCGGTGTCCCGAGGAACTCCTGGATGGTGGAGTGCGAGCCCCACTCGTAGTCCCGCGGTGAACCCGTCAGCCTGTGCACAAACGCTCCGTCCGATCCCGTGAGCGGCTCAGGGTAGCGGGCCGCACGTCCCTCCCTAGTGTCGGCACCGCATAGGGCACACTTGAGCACCATGCGCGGAATCATCCTGGCGGGCGGCTCAGGGACCAGACTTCACCCGATCACGCAGGGCGTCAGCAAGCAGCTGGTGCCCGTGTACGACAAGCCGATGATCTACTACCCGCTCTCCACGCTGATCCTCGCGGGCATCCGGGACGTGCTCATCATCACGACCCCGCACGACGCCGAGCAGTTCCACCGGCTGCTGGGCGACGGCACGCAGTTCGGGATCTCGATCACCTACACCGTGCAGGCCGAGCCCAACGGGCTCGCGCAGGCGTTCGTGCTCGGGGCGGACTTCGTCGGCACCGAGTCCGCGGCCCTCGTGCTGGGCGACAACATCTTCTACGGGCCGGGGCTCGGCTCCCGGCTCGAGCGCTTCGAGCACATCGACGGCGGGGCCGTGTTCGCCTACCGCGTGGCCGACCCGACGAGCTACGGCGTCGTCGAGTTCGACGCCCAGGGGCGCGCGCTGTCGCTCGAGGAGAAGCCGGCGAAGCCGCGGTCGAGCTACGCGGTGCCCGGGCTGTACTTCTACGACAACGACGTCGTCGCGATCGCGCGCGACCTGGAGCCGTCGGCGCGGGGCGAGTACGAGATCACCGACGTCAACCGCGCCTACCTCGAGCAGGGACGCCTCAGCGTCGAGGTGCTGCCGCGCGGCACCGCGTGGCTCGACACGGGGACGTTCGACTCGCTGCTCGAGGCCTCGGACTACGTGCGCACCATCGAGCACCGCCAGGGCCTGAAGATCGGGTCGCCCGAGGAGGTCGCCTGGCGGCGCGGCTTCCTCAGCGACGACGAGCTGCGGGCGCGTGCGGAGCGGCTGACGAAGTCGGGGTACGGGACCTACCTGCTCGGGCTGCTGGACTCCGTCGACAAGTGACCGAGGCGGCGCCCGGCGCGGCGGCGATCACCCGGGGCGGCGCCGCGGTCGTCGGACTGGCCTCGCTGGTCTCCGCGCTCTCCGGGTACGTCGTCCTCGTCCTCAGCGCGCGGACGCTGGACCAGCAGCAGAACGCCGACTTCCTGGTGTTCTGGGCCCTGCTGTTCGGCGTGTTCGGCGTGCTCGGCGGCGTCCAGCAGGAGGCCACCCGGACGGTCCGGTCGGCCGAGCTCGACCGGACGACCGGCACGACGCCGGTGCGCGTGCTCCCCACCGGCCTGCTCGTCGGGGCCGCCGCGGCGGTGCTGGTCGCGGTGACCGCGCCGCTGTGGGCCGAGGCCGTCCTCGGCCCGTCCCCCGGCGTCCTCGTGGTCATCCTGAGCGTCGCGGCGCTCGTCTACTCCGGCCACCTGTCGATGGTCGGCGTGCTCAGCGGCCGGCGGCGGTGGCACGCCAGCTCGGTGCTCATCGCGGCGGAGGCGCTGGGCCGGCTCGTCCTCGTGGGCCTGGCCGCGTGGTGGGGGCGGTCGACGGGCGGCCTCGAGCTGGCCAGCGGCGCGGCGGCCGCCGCGTGGCTCGTCGGGCTGCTGCTCTCCCGGACGGCCCGCGGCGCCACGAGGGCCACCGGCGACAGCGACCGGCGGACCTTCCTGGTCCGGACCGGCCACGCGGTCGTCGCGGCCGCGTCGAGCGCCGCGCTGGTGGTGGGGTTCCCGGTCCTGCTCCGGCTCACCAGCACCGAGGCGCAGTGGGCGACGGCGGCTCCCCTGCTGCTCGCGATCAGCCTGACCCGCGCCCCCCTCCTCATGCCGCTCAACGCCTACCAGGGCGTGGCGATCACCCACTTCCTCGGCGAGCGCGCCCGCGGCGCGCGCGCGCTGCTGCGGCCGGCGGGCGCGGTCCTCGCCGTGGCGGTACTGGGCGCGGTCGCGGCCTTCGCCGTCGGGCCGGCCCTCATGGCCGCATTCTTCGGCCCGTCCTACCGGGTCGACGGCGCGCTCCTGGCCGGCCTCACCCTGGCCGCCGCGAGCCTGGCGCTCCTGACGCTGACCGGGTCGGCCGTGCTCGCCCTCGGCCGGCACCGCGCCTACGCGACCGGCTGGGTCGTCAGCACCGCCGTGTCCGCCGGGCTGCTCCTGACCGACCTGCCGATCGCCGACCGCGCGGTTCTCGCCCTGTGCGTCGGCCCGCTCGTGGGGATCGCGATCCACCTGGCCGTGGTCCGGACCGCGACCGGGGACGACGTGCTGCCGCCGTCGACGCCCTGAGGTCCTCGCGTCGAGTCGGTCAGTCAGTCAGTCGGTCGACCGGCCGGCGCGGGCGGTCCACCACGCGGCCAGGTCCCGGAGGGTGTCCTCGAGCGGGTAGCGGCGCTGCCACGCGGTGTCGGTGCGGAGCTTGGTCACGTCGGCGTAGAACTCCGGCTGGTCGACCGCACGGAACCGGGATCGGTCGACCACGACCTGCGCCGTGCCACCGAAGGCGGCCACGAGGCCGTCGAGGAGCGCGACCATCGTGACCGGCTCACCGCTGCCCACGTTGTACACCTCGCCCGGACGCCCCGTGGCCATGAGCTCGACGTACGCCGCGACGACGTCGCGCACATCGAGGTAGTCCCGTGCGACCTCGAGGTTGCCGACGCGGATCTCCCGCGCACCGGAGGCGAGCTGACCGGCCCAGTCCGCGAGCGCGTAGCTGCCCACGTGCCCCGGGCCGGTGTGCTGGAACGCGCGGGTCACGACGACGTCGACCCCGGAGGCCGCGCCCCACTGGCGGGCGATGGCCTCGGCGGCGACCTTCGAGGCGCCGTACGGCGTCAGGGGACGCAGCGGCGTCGTCTCCCGGACGGGCTGCTCGTCGGCGGACGTGCGCCCGTAGGCGAAGGCCGAGCTCGCCACGAGGACCCGGCCGACCGACCCGACGCGGCCCGCCGCCTCGAGGACGGCGACCGTGCCCAGGGTGTTGGTCCGGTGCAGGGCGAGGACGTCGGGGGTGGTGACCGTGTCGACGACGGCAGCCAGGTGGTAGACGACCTCCGCGCCGGAGCCGGCGATCGCCACCTGCAGCGCGTCGACGTCGTCGATCTCCAGCCGGTGCTCGACGACGTCGGGCAGGCCCGCGGTCCGCTGCCGCACCGTGCCCTCGACGGTCCAGCCGTCGGCGACCAGGTGGGCAGCGAGGTGGCGCCCGGCGAACCCGCTGACGCCGGTGACGAACGCGCGCCGGCTCATCGGTCGCCGACCGGTCCGCCGGCACGGTCACCGGCCGGTCCGTCCACCGCCGCCTCGACGACGTCCACCACGGCGTCCCAGTTGTACTGCCGCATGACCCGCTCGCGCCCGGCCGCGCCCATCCGGCGGCCGCGCTCCCGGTCACCCAGCAGGACGGCGAGCCGCGAGCCGGTCTGCTCGGTGTCGGCCGGGTCCACGAGGAACCCGCTCACGCCGTCGACGACGTCCTCCTCGGTCGCGCCGGACCGGATCACCGGGGTGCCGCACGCGAGCGCCTCCTTGACCGGCAGGGACATCGTCGTGGCGCCCGAGCCGGCCGAGGTCCCGGTCTGCAGGAGGGCGTCCGCCAGCGAGTACAGCCGGGGCAGGTCGTCGAACGGCAGGAAGCCGAGGTACACCACGCGATCCCCCAGCCCCAGCTCCTCGGCGCGGCGACGCAGGGCGGCCAGCTGACCGGCGTCCTCCCGGGTGGTCGTGACGGCGAGCCGGGCGTCCGGCACCGTGCGCGCGGCGACCGCGAACGCCTCCAGCGCGAGGTCGGTGCGCTTGATCGGCGAGAAGTCCGTGGAGTGGACGACGACGGGCCCGTCCCCCAGCCGGCTGCGCAGGTGCGCGACCTCCGCCTCGGGATAGGGGTGGAACGTCTCGGTGTCGACCCCGGCGTAGGTGCACACGGCGTCGTCGCGACCGTAGACCCGGGCGACCTGGGCGGCCGTGGACTCGTTGAGCGTGAGCAGGCGGTCCGCCGACGCGGTGCCCTTCCGGTCCACCCCGCCGTACCCCGTGCGCAGGAAGGCCAGCAGGGCCCGCTTCGGCGGCGGGAAGAGCCCGATGACCTCGGCGTCGTGGAAGAACGGGAACGGCTCGAAGCACAGCGAGACGTGCGGGATGCCCTGCTGCTCGGCGGCGCGCATGCCGAGCCAGGGCATCGGGAAGAAGCTCGACACCACGGCGCCGGCTCCCTGTGCGCGCTCCTTGACCGCGCGGTCGTCGCGGACCAGGAACGCCGGGAACCCCGCCCAGTAGGCGAGGTTCATCGAGGTCAGCCCGCCGATCTCGCGGAGGGTCACGTCGGTCTCCGCGTAGCGCTCCCGCCACAGGGGCGAGGCGGCCTCGACGAGGACCTCGACCGGCCGGCGCTCGGCCAGCCGGCGCGTCACCTCGAAGATGAACTTCGTGCCACCCGCGGGGAGCAGGAAGTGGCTGTGCAACCACAGGACGGACCGCGACCCCTCGCGGTCACTCACCATCGAAGAAGCTCCGGAAGCCGGCGACGATGTGGTCGAGCTGGCCCTGCGTGAGGTTCGGGTGGTTGCCGATGAACAGCCCGCGCTCGCCGACCCGGGTCGCCGACGCGAGCGTGCCCACCGTCCGGTGCGGGTTGTCGCGGAACGCGGGCTGGACCGCCAGGTTGCCGGCGACGATCGGGCGGGTGGCGATCCGGCGCGCCTCGAGGTGGGCGCTGAGGGCCTTGCGGGTCGCGGCGTCCTTGACCATGACGGTGAAGCCGAACCAGGTCGAGCGGGCACCCTCCTGCTCGGTGACGAACTGCAGCTCGTCGGACAGGTCCGCCAGCGACTGCAGGAGGAACTGGGCGTTGGCCCGGCGACGCTCGTTGAAGCCCTCGAGGCGGTCGAGCTGGACCAGGCCGAACGCGCCCTGGATCTCCATGGGCCGCAGGTTGTAGCCGATGTTGACGAACAGGAACCGCGGGTCGACCCAGGGGTTCGCCTGCTCGAGCTCCTCGCGGTTGGTCATGTCCCGCGTCCAGCCGTGCGCGCGGATGGAGCGCGCGAGGTCGGCCATCGCGTCGTCGTCCGTGACCAGCATCCCGCCCTCGATGGTGGTGATGTGGTGCGAGAAGAAGAAGGAGTAGGTGCCGAAGTGGCCGAACGAGCCCACCTGGCGGTCGCCGATCGTGCTCCCGAGCGACTCGCACGTGTCCTCGACGACCCAGAGGTCGTGCTCGCGTGCGAAGGCCATGAGCGGGTCCATGTCCACCGGGTTGCCGAGCAGGTGCACCGGCATGATCGCGCGGGTCCGCGCGGACAGCGCCTCCTTCAGCCGCTCGGGCTGGAGGTTGAGCGTGTACGGGTCGACGTCCACCAGGACGGGGATGCAGCCGTGCTGGAGGATCGGCGCGAGCGTGGTCGACCACGTGACCGCGGGGACGATGATCTCGTCCCCCTCGCGCAGCGCTCCCGGCAGGCTCGGGCTCGCCAGGACGGCCAGTGCGAGCAGGTTCGCCGAGGAGCCGCTGTTGACCATGATCGCGTGCCGGGTGCCGACCATCGCGGCGAACTTCGCCTCGAACTCGCGCACCTTGGCGCCCATGGTGACGTTCTGCTCCAGCAGCGACTCCAGCGCGCCGCTGACCTCCTCGACGCCGTAGAGCGGCACCGAGAGCGGGCACTCGTCGTCCGACAGGGCGGGGAGGAGCGCGAAGTGCTGCGCGACGAGGTCGTCGATCGAGGCCCGCAGAGCCCGACGTCGCTCCGCTGCCTGTGCCGCGTCGAGAGGATGGTCAGGGACGGGCACGGGGGTCTCGATCACGCCGGGAATCCTACACAGCGACCCCGTGCCGCCCCGGGAGCGTCGTCCCAGCACAGGGCGGCGCGCACGCCCTGTCGAGAGACCGCGGACGGTCGTGGCGTCCGGTCGGCTCCGGTCGGCTCCGGTCAGCTCCGGTCAGCTCCGGTCAGGCTCCGGTCAGCTCCGGTCAGCTCCGGTCAGCTCCGGACGGTCGCGCGGTGCTCGCGGTACCAGGCGACCGTCTGGGCCAGGCCCTCCTCGAGCGGGATCCGGGGCTCCCAGCCGAGGGCGCGCAGCCGCGAGACGTCGAGGAGCTTGCGGGGGGTCCCGTCCTTCTTGCTGGCGTCCCAGTGGATCTCGCCCCCGTAGCCGACCGCGCCGGCCACCATCCCGGCGATGTCGCGGATGGACTGGTCGCTCCCGGTGCCGACGTTGATCGTCTCCGGCGAGTCGTAGTTCTCCAGGAGGAAGACGATCGCCGAGGCGAGGTCGTCGACGTGCAGGAACTCGCGCAGCGGCGTGCCCGAGCCCCAGTTGGTCACGCTGGGGGCACCGGTCTCGGCCGCCTCGACGAACCGGCGGATGAGGGCCGGCAGCACGTGCGAGCCCTCCGTGGAGAAGTTGTCCCCGGGGCCGTACAGGTTGGTCGGCATGGCCGAGATCCAGTGCCGGCCGTACTGCCGCCGTGCGGCCTGCACCTGGAGGATCCCGGCGATCTTCGCGATCGCGTAGGCGTCGTTGGTGGGCTCGAGGTGGCCGGTCAGGAGGTACTCCTCCTTGATCGGCTGGGGCGCCTGCTGGGGGTAGATGCAGGACGACCCGAGGAAGAGGAGGCGGTCGACGTCGACGTCGTTCGCCGCGTCCATGACGTTGACCTGGATGCGCAGGTTCTCGGACAGGAAGTCGGCCGGGTAGGTGTCGTTCGCGAGGATGCCCCCGACGCGGGCCGCGCGCCAGGACCACCTGGCGGGGGCGCTCCTCGGCGAAGAACCGGAAGGTGGCGTCGCGGTCGCGCAGGTCCAGCTCGGCGGAGGTCCGCCCGACGAGGTCGGTGTAGCCCTCGGCCTCCAGCCGCCGCCAGATGGCGGAGCCGGCCAGGCCGCGGTGTCCGGCGACGTAGGTCTTCGCCGCCTTGTCGGTCCTCATGTGCTGCTCTCCTCAGGGGCACCCGCGGCGAGCATCCGGGCCCGTCGGCTGACGCCGAGCGCGGCGAGCGCTGCCGCCCACTTGACGGGCGTGTGCCAGAGCCCGCTGACCGGCCGGAGCGGCGCCGGCAGGTGCCGGCGCTTGATCGCCTCGGCCTCCGCGCTCGACCCCTGCCGGTTGGAGACCGTCAGCGAGTCCGGGTGCCACCGGAACGCGGAGACCGTCTCCCGGGTGGAGACGAACCGTCCCAGCGCTCGCAGCTTGAGGAACGCATCGAGGTCCATCGCGTATTTCAGGCCGACGTCGAACATGCCGATCCGGCGCAGGGCGTCGAGGCGGATCATCGACCCGGGGTGCGGGATGAGGTCCGGCCCCCACGGCAGCAGCCACTGGGCCGCCCGGCCGGCCGCCGACCGCCCGATGACCCGACCGTCGGGGTCGATGTACTCGCACGCGCCGTAGGCCACGACGGCGTCGGGCGCCGCCTCGAGCATCGCGCGGAGCAGGCCGAGCGCGCCCGGCCGGAAGAGGTCGTCGTCCCCGATCCAGGCGTAGTACTCCTCGTCCGTCGCCGCGGCGATGCCCGCGTTGATCGCCTCGGAGATGCCCCGTCGGGGGTCCTCGACGATCACGGCGCCGTGGGCGGTCGCCAGCGTGCGGGCCTCGGTCGCCCCCGCGGGCAGCACCACCACGAGCGTGAGGTCGACGTGGTCCCGCTGGGCGTCGACGGTCCGTAGCGTCTGCGCGAGGTGCGCGAGCCGGTCGCCGAGCGTGGGCAGGACGACGAGCACCGTGCCGGCGGTCACCGGGACGCGACGCGATCGACCCAGGGCTTGCCGCTCGAGGCGAGGGCCTCGATGTCGGCGTCGACCATGAGACGGGCGAGGGCCGGCGTCAGCGTGGCCGGCTCCCAGCCGAGGAGGCTCTTGGCCTTGCCGGGATCGCCGATGAGGGCGTCGACCTCGGTCGGTCGCAGGTAGCGCTCGTCGAACCGGACGTACTGCTCCCAGTCCAGGCCGACGTGCTCGAACGAGAACTGCAGGAAGTCGCGCACCGTGTAGCGGTCCCCGTCGCGACGACGTAGTCCGTGGGCTCGTCGTGCTGCAGCATCCGCCACATCGCCTCGACGTACTCCGGCGCGTAGCCCCAGTCGCGGACGGCGTCGAGGTTGCCCAGGTAGAGCGCGTCCTGCTCCCCGGCGACGATCCGCGCCACCGCGCGCGTGATCTTGCGGGTCACGAACGTCTCGCCGCGGCGCGGCGACTCGTGGTTGAACAGGATGCCGTTGACGGCGAACATCCCGTACGCCCTCGCGGTAGTTGCGGGTCATCCAGTACGCGTAGACCTTGGCGACGCCGTACGGCGAGCGCGGGTAGAACGGCGTCGTCTCGTTCTGCGGGGGCGGGCGTCGCGCCGAACATCTCCGAGCTCGACGCCTGGTAGAAGCGGCAGTCCAGCCCGATCATCCGGATCGCCTCGAGCAGCCGGGTGCGTGCCCAGGCCGGTGGTGTCGCCGGTGTACTCGGGCTCGTCGAAGCAGACCCGGACGTGCGACTGCGCCGCGAGGTTGTACACCTCGTCGCGGCTGGATCTGCGTCGAGCAGCGTGGACAGGCGCGAGCCGTCGGACAGGTCGCCGTAGTGGAGGAAGAGCCGGGCGCCGTGCTCGTGCGGGTCCTCGTAGAGGTGGTCGATGCGGCTCGTGTTGAAGGTCGACGCCCGCCGGATCAGCCCGTGCACCTCGTAGCCCTTGGCCAGCAGCAGCTCGGCGAGGTAGCGAGCCGTCCTGGCCGGTGATCCCGGTGATGAATGCCCGCCGCGCCGCGCTCTCGCCCACAGATCCGCCAACCCTGTCCGAAAAGTTCGTGCCGTCGCCACGACGGGTCGTCGAGCGGTCGGCGACCATCCTACCCAGGGGGGATGCGGCGCCACCTCGCCCGACGGCCCGGCGCCACGGCTCCCCGACGGCCTCGGCCGGGGACCCCGCCCCCGTCGGTAGAGTCCCGCGTATGCCCCGCCAGCCGTCCCTCCTCATCATCATCCCGGCGTGGAACGAGCAGGGGACCGTGGGCGCGGTGGTCCAGGAGGTGCGGGACCGCGTGGCGGACGCGGACATCCTCGTCGTCAACGACGGCTCCACCGACGGGACCAGCGAGGCCGCCCTGCGTGCGGGCGCGACCGTGCTGGACCTCCCGGTCAACCTGGGCGTCGGCGGGGCGATGCGGGCCGGCTACAAGTACGCGTTCCGCCAGCACTACGACACGACCGTGCAGCTCGACGCGGACGGCCAGCACGACCCGGCCGAGGTGGCCACCCTGCTCGCCGCGATGGTCGAGCACGGGGCCGACATCGTCATCGGGGCCCGCTTCGCCGGGGTGGGCGGCTACACGGTGCGGGGTCCGCGGCGCTGGTCGATGCGCCTGCTCTCGGTGGTCCTCACCCGCGTCTGCCGGACGCGCCTGACGGACACGACCTCGGGGTTCAAGGCGTGCAACCGCACCGCGATCCGGCTCTTCGCGTCCAACTACCCGGCGGAGTACCTCGGGGACACCGTCGAGTCGCTGGTGATCGCCGCCCGGGCCGGCCTGCGGGTGCACCAGGTCGGCACCCGGATGCGCGAGCGCGCCGGCGGGCGTCCCTCGCACAGCCCGGTGAAGGCGGGCATCTTCCTGGTGCGCGCCGTCCTGGCGCTCGCGATCGCGCTGTCGCGACCGAGCGACCCGGTGACGACGGAAGGAGCGGTGGCGTGAGCGGCTACACGTTCGCCGTCGCCCTGTGCGGCATCGTCGTCCTGCTGCTCTTCGTGCTGCTGCGCACCCGGCGCATCCGGGAGAAGTACGCGGCCCTCTGGATCGCGCTGTCGCTCGCCGTCGTCGTGGTCGCGGTGTTCCCGCGGCTCGCGTTCTGGCTCGCGGACCTGGTGGGCGTCGAGACGCCGGTCAACCTGCTGTTCGCCGCCTCGTTCGTCGTCCTGCTCGCGGTCTGCATCCAGCTCAGCGCGGAGGTGTCGAACCTCGAGGAGGAGACGCGGACGCTGGCGGAGGAGATCGCGCTGCTCCGGCTCGAGGTCCGCACCGACCGTCAGGCCCGGGCCGCCCGCACCCGCCCCGAGGGCGACGGGTCGGGGCCGGGCAGCGAGACGGGACCCGGCAGCGAGCCGGAGGCGCTGGGTCGCGTGCGCTGAGCCGGTCGGCTGAGGCGGTCGGCCGCGCCCGTCGGCCGCGCTGGTCGGTGTGCGCGCCGGGGCCGGCCGCGCGCCGCGGTCAGTCGCGTGCGGCGCGGGCGACGCCCAGGACCTCGTCGGCGGCGGCCTGCCACCGCTCGTCCCAGGAGCCGATGGGCACCACACCGGCCGCGACGACGGCGTCGTGCCCGAGGACCGAGTAGGCCGGCCGCGGTGCCGGGACGGACGAACGCCTCGCTCGTCGTGGTCCGGACGACGGACGGGTCCAGGCCCGCGGAGCCGACGACGGCCTGGGCGAACCCGTGCCACGTCACCGCGCCCGACGACGTGCCGTGGTACGTCCCGGCCGACGCGCCGGCGTCGACGAGGCGGACGACGAGCGCCGCGAGGTCGACGGTCCAGGTCGGCTGGCCGGTCTGGTCGTCGACGACGTCGAGACCGCCGCGCTCGGCGGCGACGCGGGCGATCGTCTTCGGGAAGCAGGGGCCGCCGGCCCCGTAGAGCCACGCGGTGCGGACGATCAGGTGGTCGGGCGGCCTCGGCGCGGACCGCCCACTCCCCCGCGGCCTTCGTCCGGCCGTACGCGGACCGGGGCGCCAGGGTGCGTCCTCCGGGTACGGCGAGTCCGCGGCGCCGTCGAACACGTAGTCGGTGGAGATGTGCACGAGGCGCGCGCCCGCCGACCGGGCGGCTCGCGCCAGGTTCGCGGCCCCGGCGGCGTTGACGCGGAACGCCTCGGCCTCGTGCTCCTCGGCGGCGTCCACGGCGGTGTAGGCCGCGCAGTTGACGACGACGTCGACGCCGTCGAGCGTCGCCCGCCGGGGGCGGTGACGTCGAGCTCCGACCTCGGCGGGGCGACGACGTCGTCGCCCGCGCTCACGGAGCAGGGCGACGAGGTCCTGACCGAGCATCCCGCCGGCACCGACGACACACCAACGCACGGGCACTCCTTGATCTCGGGACGGCTCCGCAGCATATCGCCGGGACCGGACGCCCCGGCCGGACCTCCCAGCCGTGCCGGTGCGCTGCCGGCGCTGGATAGGGTGCACGGGCACGCCGACCCACCGAGAGGACCACCATGACGTTCCGCGAGCTGACCGTGCCGGGGGCGTGGGAGATCACGACCACGCAGCACGGCGACGCCCGAGGGGTCTTCCTCGAGTACTTCCGGGGCACCGCGTTCGAGGAGGCGGTCGGGCACCCGCTCGACCTGCGGCAGGCCAACTGCTCGGTCTCCGCGGCCGGGGTCCTGCGCGGGATCCACTTCGCCGACACGCCCCCCGGACAGGCGAAGTACGTCACGTGCGCCCGCGGGGCGGTCCTCGACGTCGTGGTCGACCTGCGCGTCGGCTCGCCGACGTTCGGCCGGTGGGACTCGGTCCTCCTGGACGACGTCGACCGGCGCGCGATCTACATCTCCGAGGGGCTGGGGCACGCGTTCCTCTCGCTCGAGGACGACTCCACCGTGCTGTACCTGTGCTCGACCGGCTACGCCCCCGGCCGGGAGCACGGGGTCGACCCGCTCGACGCCGAGATCGGCGTGGACTGGCCGACGACGGGACGCGACGGCCGTCCGCTGACGATCCAGCTGTCGGACAAGGACCGGGACGCCCCGTCCCTCGCCGAGGCCCGGCGCGACGGCGCGCTGCCGACGCTCGAGGCCGTGCAGGCGTACGTCGACAGCCTCACGACCGGCCGCTGAGAGCGCCGGGCGGCCGGCCGGGGCGGTCAGGCGGCCGGCCGCACCCGTCCGCCTCGGGCCGACCGGCGGGGCCGGCGGCGCAGGGCCGCCTCGAGGGCGGCCACGTGCGCGCGGGCCGACTCCGCCCAGGTGAACCGCGCCGCCCGGGCGACGGCCTCCGTCGCGAGGAGCGCCCGCCGTCCGTCGTCGTCCAGCAGCGCGCGCAGCCCGGCGGCGATCGACGCGTCGTCCGTCCCGCAGTAGGCGACCGCGTCGCCGCCCACCTCGGGCAGCGACAGCTCGCGGGTCGTCAGGACGGCCGCGCCGCACGCCATCGCCTCGAGCACGGGCAGGCCGAACCCCTCGCCGAGGCTGGGGTAGGCGACCACGCGGGCGCCGCCGAGCAGACCCGCGAGGTCGCCCAGCGGCAGGTAGCCGGTCCGGACGACCCGCAGGCCGGCGGGCACCTGCTCGACCGCCGGGCCGACGTCGGTGTCCCACCCCGGCCCGCCGGCGAGGACCAGCTGGGGTGGGTCGGGGAGGTCGGCGACCGCGCGGGTCCACCCGCGGACGAGCGCGGGCACGTTCTTGCGCGGCTCGAGCGTCCCGAGGAAGGCCACGTACCCCTCGGGTCCGATCTCGAGCGAGCGCGCCACCCGCGCCCGCTCCGCGTCGTCGACCGGGTGGAACACCGCGTGGTCGACGCCGTGGTAGGCCACGTGGAAGTGCGCGGGGTTGCCGCCCGCATACCGGCGCACCTCGCGGCCGGTCGCCTCGGAGGGCACCACGAGGGCGTCCGCGGACCGCGTCGCGCGCCGGATCGCGGCGCGGAAGAAGCGTCCCTTCGCGGCGGTGTGCAGCTCGGGGTGGCTGAAGAAGGTGGCGTCGTGCAGCGTGACCGTCGTCGGTACGGGTGAGAGCACCGGCGACGTGTAGTGCGGGCTGAGCAGCACGTCGGCGCGGGTCCGGCGCACCAGGAGCGGGAGCCCGGTCTGCTCCCAGGCGAACCGGACCGGGCGGCGCGCCGTCGGCGTGGGGGCCGGGGCGACCGTCGCCGCCGGGACGGCGGCCGCGAACAGCGGGGCGTCGTCGGACCGGCAGGCGATCACCAGGTCGACGCCGAGGGCCGCCAGCTCGGGGAGCAGGCTGTCGACGTACCGGCCGACCCCGCCGCGGTCGGCCGGGATCGCCGTGGCGTCCACCAGCACCCGCATCGACATGTGCTCTCCGCTCCCCTGTGCGACCGCCGATCCTACGTGTCGGGCGGCCCGGCCCGGCTCAGCGGGTCGACTACAGTGCGACCCGGACGGGGGCGCACCGGGGCAGGGCGCGCCGAGGAACGGACAGTGGGGCACTGTGACGCACCGGACGGTCGGCGTTCCCGCGCGGCGGACCGGTCACCCCGACCCCGCCGCCGGACCGGCCGCCGCACCCGCCACGGCACCTGTCACCGGGCCCGCCGCCGGACGCGGGACGTCGTTCGGCGTGCTGTTCGCCCTCCTCGGTGCGGTGCTGCTGCTGTGGGTGGTCGCCAACCCGCCGATGGCCGCCCCGGACGAGCCCGCCCACGTGGTCCGCGCCGCCGCCGTCGTGCGCGGGCAGCCGATGGGCGCTGCCGACCCGGAGCGCCCCGGCGTCGCGCTCGTGCAGGTCCCCGCCCTCTACGCCTACGCGCTGACCGTCCCCACGTGCTTCGCGTTCGAGTCGAACACCCGGGCCGGGTGCGTCCCGGACCCGCCGGCGGACCTCGACACGACGACGACGGCCTCGACGTGGGTCACCGACGTGAAGCCGCTGTACCACGTGGTCGTCGGCCTGCCGACGCTGCTCCCGGACGGCACGGCGACCTTCGCGGTGATGCGGGCCGTCAGCGCCCTGCTCTGCGCGGCCGCGCTGGCCTGGGGGGCGCGCTCGCTCGGCCGGCTCACCGGCAGCCGGTGGGTCGCGCTCGGCTACCTGGCCGCGGTGTCGCCGATGGTGGTGTTCCTCGGCTCGGCCGTGAACCCCGCCGGCCTCGAGGTCGCCTGCGCCGCCGCGCTGTGGGTCTGCCTGCTCGCGCTCGGCCGGCCCCCCGACGCCGTCCGGCCGCCGGACGGGTCGGAGCTCCGCCGGCAGGCCGCGGGGATCGCGGCCCTCGCGACCGGCGTCGCGGCCACCGGCGGGCTCGGACCGCTGTACGTCGTCCTCCTCGTGGTCGCGGCTCGCCTCGCGAGCCCCGGACCGGTGTGGTCCGCGCTCGTGCGCGAGCGGGAGGTCCGGCGCTGGGTGGTGGTCGGCGCGGTGGGCGTGGCGGTCTCGGCGGCGTGGTCCCGGGCCGCCGGCTCGGCGTCCGCGTTCGACGCACCGGACTCGCCCGCGGCGCTCGCCGACCGGCTGCTCCGCTCCGTGGCCCGGATCCCCACCGACCTGACGGGCATGCTCGGCGAGCTGGGGTGGCTCGACACCCCGCTGCCGCAGTGGCTGTACCTCGCGCTCGTGCTCGGGGGCGGCTTCGTCGTCCTGCTCGCGGTGCTCCTCGCGCCGCGGGCCCGCGACGTCGCCGCGGTCGCCGGTGTCGGGGTGCTCGCACTCGCCGTGCCGGTCGTCGCGCGCGCGCTCTCGACCGACGACGTCGCCCTGGCGTGGCAGGGCCGTTACGCGCTGCCGCTCGCGGTGGGGCTGCCGGTGGTCGCCGGGTTCGTGGCCCGCGACGGCGCGGCGGGCGTTCCGGCCCTGCGCGGCCGGTCCGTCCTCGTCCTGCCGGCCCTCGTGCTCGCGGTGGGCCACGTGGGAGCGTTCGCCGTCAACCTGCACCGCTACGTGCGCGGCACCGGGAGGTCGTGGTTCCTCACCTCGCCGGGTGACTGGGCCCCTCCGCTCCCCGCACCCGTGCTGGTCGGGGCGTACGCGGCCGCCGTCCTCGGTCTGGCGGCGTACCTCGTCGCCCGACGCGGCGACCGCGGCGCGCCCGAGCCGGTCGCCGCCGATCCGGTGGCCCGGGACGCGCTCGACGCCGGCCATGTCGACCGAGACGGCGGCGGGCACGACGGCGGGCACGACGGCCGGCACGACGGCCGGCGCGACAGCGTGCCGGGGACCGCCGCGTGAGTGCCCGTCACCCGGCACCCGTCGCCGACGCGGCCGACCGTCCGCTGGGCTCACCGGTTGGCGCCCCGGGCGCCGCCACGCGCTCGACGTCGGGCTCCTCACGCTCCCCGTCGGGCTCCCCGCACTCCCCGTCACGCTCCACGACGCGGGACCTCGTCCTGGCCTCGGTCGCCTTCTTCGCCGTGCTGGCCGCGTGGGCGCTGGCCAACCCGCTCATGGCCGCGCCGGACGAGCCGGCGCACGCCACGAAGGCGTCGGCCGTCGTCCGGGGCCAGCTGCTGGGTGAGGACCTCGACCCGGACGTCCCCGGCGCCGAGAGCGTGCGGGTGCCGACGCTGTTCGAGCACGTCGTGCACCTCCCCGAGTGCTTCGCCTTCCGGTCCGACGTGACCGCCAGGTGCGTGCCCGACCCGCCGCGGGACTACACGCGGCCGACGACGACCAGCTCGACGGCGGTGAGCTACAACCCGACCTACTACGTCCTCGTCGGCGTGCCGTCGCTCGTGCCGACGGGCCTGTGGACGCTCTACGCGATGCGGCTGGTCAGCGCCGCTCTGTGCGCCGTCGCGCTGGCGTGGGCCGTCGCCCAGGCGCTCTCCGTGCGGGGCGGCCGCTGGGTCGCCCTCGGGACCCTGCTCGCGGTGACGCCGATGGTGGCGTTCCTCGGCAGCACCATCAACCCGGCCGCCCTCGAGATCGCGGTGGCCCTCGCCCTGTGGGTGAGCCTGTCGGTCGTCATCCGTGACCCCGACCGGACCCGGCTCGGACGGCGGATGGCCGCCATCGCCGTGCTGGCGGCGGTCTTCGTCAACCTCCGGGGCCTCTCGCCGCTCTTCCTCGCGATCATCGTGCTGGCCTGCGTGGCGTCCGCTCCCTGGGCCCTGAGCCTGCGGGTCCTGCGGACCCGGTCGACGTGGCGGTGGCTCGGCGTCGTCGCCGTGGCGTCCGTGCTCGCGCTCGCCTGGACCCGGGGCGCCGGCAGCCTGGAGACGGACGGGGCGGTCAACCACCCGACGCTCGACTTCCGGACCGCGGCGCTGTGGTCCCTCGGGGACACGTCGGCCTACCTCGAGAACATGATCGGCGAGTTCGGGTGGGTCGACACCGACCTCCCGCTCTGGCTCCTCATGCTCGTCGCCCTCACGACGGGCACCTGCGTGCTGCTGGGCCTCGCGCTGGCGGGCACCCGGCAGCGCGTCGTCATGCTCGTCCTGGCGACGCTGATCGTGGTGCTGCCGGTCGTCATCCACGCGTCCCAGGCGCTGTACCTCGGGATCATCTGGCAGGGCCGCTACTTCCTCCCGGCCGCCGTCGGCATGCCGGTGCTGGCGGCCCTCGCAGGGGCGGCGCCCCTCGCCCGGGCGCACCGGTTCCGCCGCCGCGTCGTCGTCGTGCTCGGCGGCGCCTGGGTGCTGTCCGGGGTGGTCGCCTTCGGCGCCAACCTGCACCGCTACGCGCAGGGCACCGACGTCGGCCTCCTCGAGGCCGCCCCCGACCCCTGGAGCCCGCCGGTGCCCGCGGTGCTGCTGGGTGCGGTGCTGGTGGCCGGGCTGGTCGCCCTCGTCGGGATGTGCCTGCCGCGGGCGCAGGACGAGGCGGCGGACGAGGCCACGGTCGGGCCGGCGGCCGGGCTCACGCGCGAACCCACCCACGAGCCCAGGCTCGATGTCGGGGTCGGGAGCGACCCGCCGGGCCGCGGACGTCGCTGACCCGAGGAGCGGCGGCACCGCCGCGGCCACCTACCATCGCCGGATGGCCACCCCCCTCGCCGTCGCGATGACCGTCGAGCAGTGCTGGCAGCCGGTCCCCGGCGGGTCGGGCAGCTACGTCGTCGAGCTCACCCGCGCCCTGGCGGCGCGCGACGACGTCCGGGTCCGCGGCCTCTCCGCCCGGCACGCGGCGCCGGCCCCGGCGGACTGGCTCCCCGCGTGCCCCACGACGGCGTCGGCCCTGCCGCGCCCCCTCCTCTACGAGAGCTGGAACCGCCTCCGGGCACCCCGCGCCGAGTCGACCCTGCGCGGACGTCCGGACGTCGTGCACGCGACCACCTGGGCCGTCCCGCCCACCCGGTCGCCCCTGGTGGTGACCGTGCACGACCTCGCCTTCCGGCGGAACGCGGAGCACTTCACCGCCCGCGGCGTCCGCTTCTTCGAGCGCGCCCTGGAGCGCACCCGTGGCGAGGCCCGGCTCGTGATCGTCCCGTCCCAGGTCACCGCGGACGACTGCGTGGCGGCCGGGATCGACGAGGCCCGGATCCGGGTCGTCCACCACGGCGTCCGGGTGGACGTGCCCACCGCGGCGGACGTCGACCTCTTCCGGCGCACGCACGACCTGCCCACCCGGTACCTGCTCTGGTGCGGCACGCTCGAGCCGCGCAAGAACCTCGCCGGGCTCCTGCGCGCGTTCGCCCTCGTCGCGCCGTCCGACCCCGGGCTGCATCTCGTCCTCGTCGGGCCCACGGGGTGGGGGGACGCCGGCGTCCCGGCCGACCTCGGAGCCCTCGCCGGCCGGGTCCACGTGCTGGGCCGGCTGCCGCGCGCCGACCTGCACGCGGCCTACGCGGGGGCGACGGCGTTCTGCTTCCCGTCCTTCTGGGAGGGCTTCGGCCTGCCGGTGGCCGAGGCGATGGCGCACGGGCTCCCGGTCGTGACCTCGGCCGGCACCTCGACGGCCGAGCTCGCGGGCGACGCGGGGCTGCTCGTCGACCCGCTCGACGACCGGGCCGTCGCCCACGGCATCGAGCGCGCGGTCGGCGCCGAGCACGACCGCCTCGCCGCGGCGTCCCGTGCCCGGGCCCTCGCCTTCACCTGGGAGCGCGCCGCGGAGCTGACCCTCGCCGTCTACCGGGAGGCCGCCGGCGTCGCCCAGCGCGGATCGCCGGGGACCGCGGGATAGGATCGCTCGTCGTCCCGGCCGCCGAGGCCGGTGACGTGCGACGCACGCGAGGTCGCGGCCCCGAGCAGCAGAAGGTGGACTGGCGATGCCCGACACGGACGCGGAGCAGCGCCGACTCCGGCTCGAGTCGCAGGAGCTGGTGGCCGTCGGACCGCAGCCCCACTTCTTCCGTGGGTCCTGGGCCTCCGTCGTGGACATCTACCAGTACCGCGAGCTCCTCGGCCTGCTGGTGCGGCGGGAGCTGCGGGCCCGGTACAAGGGCAGCTCGCTGGGCTTCGTCTGGAGCCTGCTGCGGCCGGTCGTCCAGCTCGTCATCTACTTCGTCGTGCTCGGCCAGTTCCTCGGCATGGCGCGCGGCATCCCGCAGTTCGCGATCTTCGTCTTCAGCGGGCTGACCGTCTGGTCCCTCTTCAACGAGATCACGGTCGGCGGCACCGGGTCCATCGTCGGGAACGCCGGGCTGATCAAGAAGGTGTACGTCCCGCGGGAGATCTTCCCGCTCAGCGTCACCGGCGGCGCGCTGTTCAACTTCGCGATCCAGTTCGGCGTCCTGCTGATCGCGACCGTGGTGGCCGGCGACGTCCCGCTGTGGGGCAACGTCCTCTACGTGCCGTTCGCCGTCCTGCTCGTGGTCGTGTTCGGGACCGCGCTGGGCATCCTGCTGTCCGCCTGCAACGTGTACCTGCGCGACGTGCAGCACCTCATCGAGATCGTCATGCTCGTCCTGTTCTGGGCCTCGCCGATCGTCTACGGCTTCACCTACGTGACCGACGTGCTGCGGGGCGGGCTGCTCGAGCAGCTGTACCTGGCCAACCCGGTGACCATCGCGGTGCTCGCCTTCCAGCGGGGGATGTGGACCGCCGGCGCCGACCAGCCGTTCCCGTCCCTCATGCCCGAACGGCTCGCGCTCGCGCTGGTGGTGTCCACGGTCTTCCTGTGGGTCGCCCAGCGGGTGTTCGCGCGCCTCGAGGGCAACTTCGCGCAGGAGCTGTGATGCCGTCGTCCGCCACCGAGATCATCCGGGTCGACGGCGTCTCCAAGCGCTTCGTCCTGCACAAGGAGAAGTCGCTCAAGGAGCGGCTGCTGCGCACCGGCCGCGGCGGCCCGCACGTCGACGACTTCTGGGCGCTGCGCGACATCGACCTGTCCGTCGACGCCGGCACGACGATCGGCCTCATGGGCCACAACGGCTCGGGCAAGAGCACCCTGCTGAAGATCGTCGGCTCGATCGTGCAGCCGACCACCGGGACGGTGCGCCGCCGCGGCCGGCTGGCCGCGCTCCTCGAGCTCGGGGCGGGGTTCCACCCCGACCTCACCGGCCGCGAGAACGTCTATCTCAACGCCGCGATCCTCGGGATGTCTCGGCAGGAGATCGACCGGTACTTCGACGACATCGTCGAGTTCTCCGGCATCGAGCAGTTCATCGACAACCAGGTGAAGTTCTACTCGTCCGGCATGTACGTCCGGCTCGCGTTCGCGGTCGCCGTCCACGTCGACCCGGACCTCCTGCTGGTCGACGAGGTCCTGGCCGTCGGAGACGAGCCGTTCCAGCGCAAGTGCATGGACAAGATCCGCAGCTTCCAGGCCGAGGGCCGCACGATCGTCCTGGTCAGCCACTCGGCAGACCAGGTCGGCGACCTCTGCGACCGGGCGGTGCTGCTGCGCCACGGGATCGTCGAGGTCGACGACGTCCCCCGCGTGGCCATCAAGGCCCTCCGCGAGGGGTTCGAGGAAGACCGGCGCGCGCACGAGGAGGACCGGGCGGTCCACGGCGAGTCCGCCGGGTCCCGGGGGTCGATCAGCTCGGTCGAGCTGCTGCGCCCCGACGGCACCCAGCTGCGCGAGCTCGCGCCCGGCGACGACGCGGTGGTGCGGGTGACGGTCGACCTCCTGGCGCCGATCGAGCGCTGGATGCTGGGGGTCGCGATCGAGACGCCCGTGGGCCAGCGCGTCTACCACGTCAACTCCGAGACCTCGGGCGTCCCGATGCCGCCCGGCAAGGGCCGGCACGTCGTCGAGGTCCACCTGCCGGGTCTGCGTCTCGGTGCGGGCCAGTACGTCGTCCGGGTCGGTGTGGCCGAGGTGAACGCCGAGATGATCGACCTGCAACCCCAGGCCGCCCTCTTCGACGCCACCTCCGGCAGCCTCGGCAACGGCGTGCTCGACGTCGCCGCGGTCATCCGCCCGCTGGTCTGACGCCTTGGGTGCACCGGGCGGTCACGGCCCCTCGACGGCGGCCGGTCCGGTGCGGGTGAACTCGCGGTCGGGGCTCTCCCACCGCAGGTCGCGGGGCTACGGTGGCAGTGCAGGGGACGGGCCGGCGGTCGCCGCCTCCGCACGCCACCGGTCACCGGCAGGTGCACCGGGACGCGCACCGGAGCGGGTCCCGCCGGGTCGCCGCCCTGCCGCGACCCCGGCCGCGCCCGCAACTGCACACCGTCCCGGACCCGACCGCCCGTCGCGGCCCGACCCCGCGCTCGGGCCGCCACCGCCCGGCAGTCCTCACCCGCCCGGCGCCCCCCGCGCGTGCCGGACCCCCTTCCCCTCGCCGCGGCACCTCCGGGTCGCCGCACCCCTCGATCGGACGTCGACATGAACCCGCGCCGCCCCTCCGTCCGCGCCGCAGCGATGGCCGTCACCGCGTGCCTGCTCGCGCTGCTCGCGACCGTGGTCGTCCCGGCCGAGCGCGCGTCCGCGGCGAACGCCGCGGACTTCGACGCGGGGAACATCGTCAGCGACGCGGTGTTCTTCGACTCCACCACGATGACCTCTGCCCAGGTCCAGCAGTTCCTGACCAGCAAGGGCGCGTCCTGCGTGGCCGGCGAGCAGCCGTGCCTCAAGGACTACCGGACGGTGACCGGCACCCAGCCCGCCGAGGCCGGCCTGTGCACCGGGTACCCGGGTGGCCTGACGCAGACCGCCGCCGAGATCGTGGTCGGGGTCGCCCGCAGCTGCGGCCTCAACCCGCGGGCCCTGCTGGTCCTCCTGGAGAAGGAGAACTCCCTCGTCACCCGCACCCGCCCGACGACGCGCAGCTACGTGGCCGCCACCGGCTTCCGCTGCCCGGACACCGCGCCGTGCGACCCGGCGTTCGCCGGCTTCTTCAACCAGGTCTACATGGCCGCCCGCCAGTTCCAGAACTACGCCGAGAACCCGACCCGGTTCCGCTACGTCGCGGGGCGCGACAACGTCATCCAGTGGTCCCCCGACATCGCCTGCGGGACGTCCGTGGTGCGCATCGCCAACCAGGCGACGGCGGGGCTGTACAACTACACGCCGTACCGGCCGAACGCCGCGGCGCTGGCGAACCTGTACGGGGCCGGAGACGGCTGCAGCACCTACGGCAACCGGAACTTCTGGCGGCTGTTCACCGACTGGTTCGGGTCCACCCAGGCGAGCTCGTTCCTCCTGCGCACCTCGGGCAACGCGACCGTCTACCTCGTCTCGGGCGACCGGAAGTACCCCGTCCCGTCGCTCGACCTGCTGGCTGCGCTGTCCCCGCTCGGTTCCGTCGGGTTCGTCTCGGACGTCTTCCTCGCCCGCAAGACCACCGGTCCGGTCATGCAGCGGTCCCTCGTGGGGCCGGACGGGACGGTGTACTTCGTCGACGCCGGGATCCGGCTCCCGATGACCTCGTGCGCCCAGGTCGCCGACTTCGGGATGAGCTGCGCGGCGCCGGTGGTCGTGGACGCGGGTCTCGTCGCGAACCTCCATCCGGGTTCGGTGATGCGGAACGTGTACCGCACGACGTCGGGCAAGGCGTTCTACGTCACCGGTGGGGTGCGGCGGGAGGTGGCCGACACCGCGGCCCTGACCCAGGCCGGGATCGCCACGGCGTCGGTGACGCTGCTGGAGTCGGGGATCGCGTCCCTGCCGTACGGGGTCCCGGTCACCCGCGACGGCCTGGTCCTGCGCTCACGCACCACCGGTGCCGTGGTCCTGTCCACCGGCGGCCAGCACGTCCCGCTGCCCGCGGGCCTGGACCGCACCCCGGGCCTGGCGTCCCTGCCGGTCGCGGCCCTGGACCAGGCCAGCCTGGACCGCCTGACCCGCACCACCGCCCTGACCCCGGTCGTCCGGGACGCCACCACCGGCCGCGTCTACCTGCTGACCACCGCCGGCAAGGTCCACCTCACCGACCCCGCCACCGTCCCGGCCACCCCGGCCACCACCCCCGCGACCCTCCTGGCCCGGATCCCCGACGCCGGCACCAGCGGCGCCCCCGTGCTGTTCAAGGACCAGGGCGCCGCCACCGTCTACGCCCTGCACGCCGGCCAACGACGCCCCGTCACGTCCTGGCCCGACCTGGTCGCCCTGGCCGGATCACCCACCCCGGTCATCCACACCCTGCCCGGCGGGTCCGCCGGGCTGCTGCCCCTGGGCCCGGTCCAGGTACCCCCCGCCACCCTGGTCAAGGCCCCCGACAACGCCACCGTCTACCTCACCGACGGCCCCGACCGCCGCATCACGGTGGCGTCCATGACCGTCCCGGCCGAGCTCGGCGCCACCCGCCTGCGCGTCCTGCCCGCGACCGACCTGACCCGGTACACCCTGACCCCCGGCACCCTGACCACCACCCTGACCTGCGGCACCCGCTACCGCGGCCTGTCCGGCCGCCTGCACCCCCTGCCCGACACCATGACCACCCACTACCCCGCCACCACCACCACCGTGCACCCCACCACCTGCACCGCCCTGCCCCGCGCCACCCAACCCCTCGACCGGTTCCTGCGCACCCCCGACGGCACCATCTACCACCTCACCCGCGGCACCAAGCACCCCATCGGCGCCATGACCACCTACCTCACCCTCGGCGGCACCCCCACCAACACCACCACCATCACCACCACCACCGCCGCCCTCTTCCCCACCGGCCCCGCACTCTGACCAGACCGCCGCTCGGACGACGCCCGGGCACCACGCCGCCGTCGGCCCTCCGACCCGAGACACCGGACCGGATCCTTCATGAAGCTCGCCCCGGCGCTCGCCCTGGCCCTGTCCGTGGCGCTCGGGTCGGTCGGGGACCCGCCCGCCGCCGCTCCCCCGGCGCCGGTCGCCGCCACCGGGTCGGGGTCGTCGGGGTCGGTCGCCGCCGCCGGGGGGACCGTGCCTCCGGAGGTGTCGGTCGAGGAGCTCGAGGTCGTCGTCCCGCCGGTGACCGCCGAGGGGGACGTCCGCGCCCTGGACGCCCTGCGCGCGCCACAGGCCGAGGCCGGCGCCGACGCGGGCGCCCCGGCGCCGGGCACCGACGGGACGGTGGTCGCGGACCGCCCGGTCGGGACCGACCGGGTGGAGAGCGACGTCGTGCCGGCCGACGGGTTCCAGACGGTGGGCCTCACGTGGCCGCAGGACGCCGACGTCGACGGGCTCCGGGTCGAGGTCCGCTCCCGGGTCGAGGGCGCCTGGACGAGCTGGGTCCCGCTGGAGGTCTCCGACGTCGCCCCGGACGCCGGGTCGCCCGATGCGGCGCACGCGACGCGCGGGGGGACGGACCCGCTCGCGGTCGGTGACGCCGACGCCGTCCAGCTCGCCTTCGCCGCCTCCGCGCAGGGCGGCCCCGCGGGGCTGCGGCTGGCGCTCGTCGGGTCGGCGGAGATGGCCGGGCCGGCGCGCGGGCCCGCAGTCGGGTCCGCCGTCCTCGCCCCCAGCGTCGACCCCGCTGCCGGTCCCTCGTCCCACCACGCCCTGTCGGTCGAGGGCGACGGCGTCGTCCGGACCGCGGCCGCGGCCGCGCAGCCGCCGCGGGTCATCACCCGCGCCGAGTGGGGTGCCCCGGCCCAGGCCTGCGCCCCGGACGTCGCGGACGCGCTCGTGGGCGCCGTCGTGCACCACACCGCGGGCAGCAACGGCTACGCCACCGTGGCCCAGGCGATGCAGCAGATCCGCAACGACGCCGCGTACCACGTGAGCGCGCGGGGCTGGTGCGACATCGGCTACAACTTCATCGTCGACACGTGGGGCAACCTGTACGAGGGGCGCGCGTTCAGCACGTCCGAGGCCGTCGTCGGGGTGCACGCGGGCGGGTTCAACACCGGGACCGTCGGGGTCTCGCTGCTCGGCACCTACGGCAGCGCGCCCTCGGCGGCGGCGCAGCGCGCGGTGGGCGACATCATCGGCTGGCGGCTGGGCGCGTACGGGGTCGACCCGCGCGGCACCATGAGCTACACCACCGGGGAGGGCGAGAACTCGCGGTACCGCAACGAGACGGTGCACCTGCCCCGGGTCATCGGGCACCGCGACGTCGCGTTCACCGCGTGCCCCGGCAACGGCGGGTACGGAGCCCTGCCGATGATCCGCCTCATGGCCGCCGAGGCCGCCGCGGCCGGATGGCCGACGCCCGTGACCGACCTCGTGCGCACCGCCGCGAACCCGACGGTCTACCTGGTGTCCGGCGCGGTGAAGCACCCGATCGGTGACGCTGCTCTCCTGGCGGCCCTGCGGCCGGTCGGTCGGGTCAGCTTCGTCTCGGACGCCTACCTGGCGAGCAAGCGGACCGGCTCGCCCATGCGGCGGGTCGTGGTCGACCCGGGCGGGACGGTGTCCTTCGTGGACGCCGGGATCCGGCTGCCGATGCAGTCGTGCGCCCAGGCGGCGCAGTTCGGGACGACCTGCGCCCAGGCGGTCCGGCTTGCAGGCCGGCCAGGTCAGCCGGCTCCATCCGGGTCCGGTGATGCGGAACGTGTACCGCACGACGTCGGGCAAGGCGTTCTACGTCACCGGTGGGGTGCGGCGGGAGGTGGCCGACACCGCGGCCCTGACCCAGGCCGGGATCGCCACGGCGTCGGTGACGCTGCTGGAGTCGGGGATCGCGTCCCTGCCGTACGGGGTCCCGGTCACCCGCGACGGCCTGGTCCTGCGCTCACGCACCACCGGTGCCGTGGTCCTGTCCACCGGCGGCCAGCACGTCCCGCTGCCCGCGGGCCTGGACCGCACCCCGGGCCTGGCGTCCCTGCCGGTCGCGGCCCTGGACCAGGCCAGCCTGGACCGCCTGACCCGCACCACCGCCCTGACCCCGGTCGTCCGGGACGCCACCACCGGCCGCGTCTACCTGCTGACCACCGCCGGCAAGGTCCACCTCACCGACCCCGCCACCGTCCCGGCCACCCCGGCCACCACCCCCGCGACCCTCCTGGCCCGGATCCCCGACGCCGGCACCAGCGGCGCCCCGGTGCTGTTCAAGGACCAGGGCGCCGCCACCGTCTACGCCCTGCACGCCGGCCAACGACGCCCCGTCACGTCCTGGCCCGACCTGGTCGCCCTGGCCGGATCACCCACCCCGGTCATCCACACCCTGCCCGGCGGGTCCGCCGGGCTGCTGCCCCTGGGCCCGGTCCAGGTACCCCCCGCCACCCTGGTCAAGGCCCCCGACAACGCCACCGTCTACCTCACCGACGGCCCCGACCGCCGCATCACGGTGGCGTCCATGACCGTCCCGGCCGAGCTCGGCGCCACCCGCCTGCGCGTCCTGCCCGCGACCGACCTGACCCGGTACACCCTGACCCCCGGCACCCTGACCACCACCCTGACCTGCGGCACCCGCTACCGCGGCCTGTCCGGCCGCCTGCACCCCCTGCCCGACACCATGACCACCCACTACCCCGCCACCACCACCACCGTGCACCCCACCACCTGCACCGCCCTGCCCCGCGCCACCCAACCCCTCGACCGGTTCCTGCGCACCCCCGACGGCACCATCTACCACCTCACCCGCGGCACCAAGCACCCCATCGGCGCCATGACCACCTACCTCACCCTCGGCGGCACCCCCACCAACACCACCACCATCACCACCACCACCGCCGCCCTCTTCCCCACCGGCGCGCGCCGCTGAACCGGCACCGCTGAGCCGGCACCGCTCAGCCGGCAACGCTCAGCCGGCACCGCTGAGCCGGCACCGCTGAACCCGCGCCACGCCGGTCCGACAGCCCGGCGCGCCGCTCCCTCGGGTCACTCGTCTGTTTTGGGATACTCCGTGCCGGTCGAAGTCCTCACGTCGAGCGGGACCGGGCCGATCAGAAGGGAGTCCCCTCCCCCTGCCCGAGGACGATCCATGCGCCTGCTCGCCCGTCACCTGCCGGTCCGTCGACTGGCGGTCGGCGCCCTGCTGATCGCCCTGGTCGGCGGCACCGCCACCGCCGGCGTCGCCGCCTCGGCCCCCGGACCCTCGGCGGAGGCCCCGGCCCCGGCTGCCGTGGACGGGTACAGCCCGTACGTCCCGCAGAAGACGTGCGACCCGAGCGCCAAGCCCGGCGCCCAGGCTCTCCTCCGGCTCGCGATGGACTACTACGGGATCGGGCGCAACACCGGCATCACCCGCGACTGCGGGGTCGGCGGCACCAGCGAGCACAAGGAGGGACGGGCCTTCGACTGGGGCCTGTCCGTGAACCGCCCGGCCGAGAAGGCCGCCGGCGACGCGTTCACCACCTGGCTGACGGCCGACGGACCCGACGGCAAGCCGGGCTACCACGCCCGCCGCCTCGGCGTCATGTACGTCATCTGGAACCGGCAGATCTGGGCCGCGTACGACACCCAGGCCGGGTGGCGCGCGTACTACGGCGCGAGCCCGCACACCGACCACGTGCACGTGTCGCTGTCCTGGGACGGTGCCTACCAGCGCACGTCGTGGTGGAACACCCGCGCCTCCGACCTCGCGCGAACCGTCGCCGACCCGACGGTCTACGTCCTGTCCGGGGCGATGAAGTACCCGGTCGGCAGCGGCGAGCTGCTCTCGGCTCTCGGCCCGCTCGGCCCGGTCAGCTACGTCCCCGAGGGCTTCCTCGAGTCCAAGACCACCGGTGGCCCGATGCGCCGGGTGGTGCTCTCCCCGAGCGGGACGGTGTCGTTCGTCGACGCCGGGATCCGGCTGCCCATGGGCTCCTGCGGCCAGGTCGTCGACTTCGGGTACGGCTGCGGCGACGCGACCCGCCTCCAGAACGCCCAGCTCGCCAAGCTCCACGCCGGCCCGGCGATGACCAACCTCTACCGGACGACGTCGGGCAAGTCCTACTACGTGGCCGACGGCGCCCGCCGCGAGGTCTCCGACACCACGGCCCTGGCGCAGGCCGGGCTGCCGAACGCCTCGGTCACCCTGCTCGAGTCCGGCATCGCCAACCTGCCGTACGGCGTCCCGGTGGTCGCCGACGGCGAGGTGCTGCGGTCCCGCACCAGCGGCACCACGGTGCTGTCGGCCGGTGGCCAGGGCACCCCGCTCACCCACGGGATGGCGTCCACGGCCGGCATCGCGTCCCTGCCGTCCGCCGCGCTGGACGAGGCGAGCCTGGCCCGTCTGCCCCAGACCGGGGCCCTCGCCCCGGTCGTCCGCGAGGCCACCGGCTCCCGCGTCTACCTGCTGACGACCGCGGGCAAGGTCCACCTCACCGACCTCGCGCTCATCCCGTCCGCCCCGGCCACCGCGACCTCGGCCGCCCTGGCCCGCGTCCCCGACGTCGCCGGCAGCGGCGGTCCGGTCTTCTTCAAGGGCCAGGACAGCGCCACGGTCTACTACCTGCGGGCCGGGCAGCGCCGCGCGATCGCGTCGTGGTCCGACCTCGTCACGCTCAACGGCGGCTCGGCCGCCCCGGCCATCCGCACCCTGCCCGGCGGGTCCGCGGCGATGCTCCCCGCCGGACCGGGCCAGATCCCGCCCGGCACGCTGGTGAAGTCCCCGGACAACGGCACGGTCTACCTGACCGACGGCCTCGGTGGCCGCATCACCGTCGGGTCGTTCGCGGTCACCAACGAGCTCGGCGCGGCCGGCCTGCGGACCGTCTCCGCCGCCGACCTGGCGGCGTACACGCTGACCCCCGGGACGCTGACCCGTGCCGTCACCTGCGGCACGCAGCGCTTCATCGGCCTCTCCGGCCGGCTGCACCCGGTCAGCGACACCGTCGCCGCCGCCTACGCGCTGCCCTCCGTGGCGCTGGACCCCGCGACCTGCGCCGCGCTGCCCCGCGGCACCCAGCCCCTGGACCGGTTCCTGCGCACGCCGGACGGCACGATCTTCCACATGACGGCCGGCGCCAAGCGGCCCATCGGCGCCTGGGCGGGCTACCTGGCGCTCGGTGGCACGACCGCCAACACCCTGCCCGTCACGTTCGCGACCGCCGCCCTCTTCCCGACCGCGGCCTGACGGCGGCCCGGTCCTCCGATCGACCGGCCGCTGCTGCACCACCTCCTCACCGCCGCCTGACCTCCCTGCCGGGCGCGGAGCCGGGGCCACCACCCCGCTCCGCGCGCCGCGTCGCGCCACGATCCCGGAGAACACCGTTCCCATGAGCACCACGTCCGTCCACCGTGCCACGGCGCGCGTGACCCTCGCCGTCCTGGCCTCGGCCCTCGTCCTCGTCACCCCGACGACGGCGACGGCCGCCCTGCAGGACGCGCCCCTGCCCCCGTCCGGCACCACGGTCACCGGGACGATCGAGCGCGTCGTCGTCGACCACTTCGACGGCACCGACGCCGAGATCACCGCGGTCGTGCCGCAGGACGGCGACGCGGTGATCGTCCGCGCCGACGACGTCGAGTCGGTCGCGTCGGGCTCGGTCCTGGAGGTCACGGTCGGGTCCGTCACCACGGCCAACCAGGACATGGTCGGCGCCACCTCGGGTGCCGAGGTGCACGACGTGGAGGTGCTGCGCGAGGGCCCGACGGGCGAGGTCAGCCCCGAGCCCACCGCCACGCCCGAGGTCGCGGCGCTGGTGAGCGGTGCCCGCACCGTCCACGTGCTCACCGCGCTGCTGCCCGGGCAGTCCGCCGACGAGCTCGCCGCGGACGGCGTCACGCCCGAGACGCTGGCCACGGACATCTCCACCGACGTCGGCCCCTACTGGTCGAGCTCCACCGGCGGTGCCGTGTCACTCACCCCGGGTACCCGCACGGCGGCGGGCGCCTACGCCGGCTGGGGCTCCACCGCGACCTGCACCAACTCCCAGATCCTCGCCCTCCTCGACTGGACGGCTGCCCGCGCCGGGGTGTACCCCACGGCGAACGAGGAGCGGCACACCGTCACCTACACCCCGCACCTGAGCGCGTGCGGCTTCGCGGGCGTCGCCCACGTCGCCTCCGGGGGCTCCGCGTGGATCAACGGCTCGCAGGGCATCACGCCGCGTGCGGACGTCGTCTCCCACGAGCTGGGCCACACGCTGAACCTCGGTCACTCCGACGCCCGGACCGCCTGCTCCACCGGCGCCGACGGCGCCGCGGCCCAGTGCGCGACCGGCCCCTACGGGGACGCGTACGACGTCATGGGCATCAAGGTCGGGACCGCCGGCCTGCTCAACGCCGCCCACCTGGCGACGCTCGGCCTGCTGGACGGCTACTCCACCGTCACCGTTCCGGCCGGCCAGACCCGGTCCGCGACGCTGGCCGCGGTCGACTCCGCGGCCGGCACGCGCTTCGTCACCTTCGAGTCCGGCGGCGCGACGTACTACGTGGAGAACCGGGCCGCCGTGGGCCGCGACGCCGACCTCGCCACCACCCGCTACGGCTGGCCGCGCGGCACGGCGTTCCGGGGCACCCGGTACCTGCCGGGCGTCGTCGTCCACCGCGTCGACCGGCAGCTGCCCGGGGCCGTGAGCCACCTGCTGGGTATGACCGCCGGCGACTCCGTCGGCTTCGTCACTGCCGGTCGGCGCCACCTTCACCACGGCCGACGGCGCCCGCGAGCTGCGGGTCGCGTCGGCGACGGGCACCTCCGCGACCGTCGAGGTCGTCGACCGTGTCGCCTCCGCGACGGCCTCCGGCCCCCCGGTGACCACCGCCGCGTCCGGCCTGGTCCGGACGGCGGCCGACGCGTCGGTCTACCTCGTGGCGGGGTCCGTGAAGTACCCGATCACCAACCTCGACCTCATGAACGCGCTCAGCCCGCTCGGCGCGGTCCGGGTCCTGCCGCAGGCCACCGTGGACGCCGTCCGGACCGGTCCGGCCTTCCGCCGGGTCGTCCTCGCGCCGGACGGCACCATCTCGTTCGTCGACGCCGGCATCCGCCTCCCGCTGACGACGTGCGCCCAGGTCGCCGACTTCGGGTACGGCTGCGCCGACGCGATCCCGCTCGAGGCCGCACAGATCGCCCGGCTCCACGCCGGACCGGCGATGCCGAGCCTGTACCGGACGACGTCGGGCAAGGCGTTCTACATCACCGGCGGCACCCGCCGGGAGATCGTCGACACCGCGGCCCTCGTCGAGCGCGGGCTGCCCACCACGGCCGTGACCCTGCTCGAGTCCGGCATCGCCTACCTGCCGTACGGCGCTCCGCTCACCCGGGACGGGGTCGTGCTGCGCTCGCGCACCACCGGCGCCCTCGTGCTCTCCGCGGGTGGGCTGTTCACCCCGCTGACCCAGGGGATCGACCGCGCCCCCGGGATCGCGTCGATGCCCGTCGCGCCACTCGACGCGGCGAGCCTGGGCCACCTGGTGCAGACCGCCCCGCTCCCCCCGGTCGTGCGGGACGTCGTCACCGCTCGGGTCTACCTGCTGACCACCACCGGCAAGGTCCACCTCACGGACGCGGCGACCGTGCCCGGCACGCCCGCCACCACCAGCGTCCTGCCGCGCATCCCCGACGCCGGCTCGCGTGGCGCCACGGTGTTCCTCAAGTCCCAGAACGACGCCACCGTCTACTACCTGTACGCCGGCCAGCGCCGACCCATCGGGTCCTGGGCCGACCTGATCACCCTCAACGGCGGGTCGGCGTCCCCGGTCATCCACACCCTGCCCGGGACGTCGTCGGCCCTGCTCGCCGCCGGCCCCACCCAGGTCGCCCCGGGGACCCTGGTCAAGACCCCCGACAACGGCACCGTCTACCTCACCGACGGCCCGAGCTCGCGCATCACGGTCGGCTCCTTCACGCCGACCAACGAGATCGGCGCCTCCCGGCTGGCCGTCCTGTCCACCGCGGACCTCGCCCGCTACACCCTCGCCGCCGGCCAGATCACGACCGCCGTGGAGTGCGGGACGGACCGCTACCTCGGCCTCTCCGGTCGGCTGTACCGGGTGAGCCCCACCGTCCAGGCCGCGTACCGGGTCACCGGGTTCACGACCCTGCACCCGAGCACGTGTGCGGCGCTGCCCCGCAGCGCCCAGGCGCTCGACCGCTTCCTGCGCACCCCGGACGGCACCATCTTCCACGTCGCCGACGGCGCCAAGCGCCCCATCGGGTCCATGGCCTCGTACGCGGCCCTGGGCGGCACCGCCGCGAAGACGGTCGCCGTCACGGCCGCCACGGCAGCCCTGCTCCCCACCGGTCCGCGGGTCTGACGACGCGCCGCCGGCCAGGACGCAGGGAGGACCCCGGAGCACCTGCTCCGGGGTCCTCCCTCGTTCTGCGGCTCGCGCGTCCGGCGCGTCCTGCCGCGAGTCAGCGGCGGACGCGCCCCAGCCGGTCGACCGCGCGGCGCGCCATCCCGCGCGGCGTCTGGCGCCACGTCCGGTCGGCCAGCGCCTCGGCGGCCTCGGCCCGACGGACCGCCGCGTCCCGTTCGGCCGTGAGCCCGGCGGCACGCTCCTCGAGCTCGTCGACGACCTCGACGTGGCGGGCCAGGTCGGCGCGGGCACGGGCCCACTGGACGTCGAAGCGCTCGCCGCCGCGGACGTCGTCGAGGGTGAGCCCGAGGATCTCCCGCAGGTCGGACGCGGACCGCAGCCGGCGCGCGTCCGTCTCGACGTCGGTGGTGTTGACCCGTGCCTGGAAGCTCGACTCGGCCTCGACGAACCGGTCGATCGTGGCGTCGTCGACGAGCAGGCCGATCTCGGCGGCCATGCCCTGCACGGCGTCCGACACCGTGCCCCACGGCGCGAGGCGCTCGGACCGGGTGAGCTGGGCGAGCTGGGTCGCCGCGAGCACGAGGCCGCGGACCAGCACGCTCGTGCGGTCGTAGCCGCGGACGAGCCACTCCTGGTCGATCGCCACCAGGGCGCCGCCGTCCGTCACGACGACGTTGTGCGGCACGAGGTCGACCGGCATCCACTCCTCGTCCGCGGGGACGCGGTCCGCCCACGCCCGCAGCAGGTCGCCGCGGCGCTCCGGCTCGTCGACCGCGACCCGCAGCAGCCCCCGGCCCACGACGACGTCCTCGGTCCCGGCGGGCGCGTGCCGGACGTCCCCGGCATCGTCGGCGGCCACGACGCCCGGGTGCAGGGCCGACCGCCCCAGCACGAGCCCGTCACCGTCGCGCGTCACCTCGCAGCGCACCGCGTACTCGGGCCGGCGCTCGGAGTTGAACAGCAGCGCCAGCCGGGAGTCCGGCCAGAGCGCGGCGCCCTCGCCCTTCGTGGCCAGCACGAGGAACGAGTTGGCGAAGTGCTCCGCGACGCCGGAGGAGACGAGCGTGCGCCAGGTCAGCGCCTCGTCGGCGAGGTTCATGCGGGGCACGAGGTAGTCCGGGCTGGGGAACCGGGGCAGGTTCTCGGCGAGCTGGTCGCTGGCGCGGAAGAGCGCGTCGTCCATCACGGCCCGCGGCAGCTTGTAGTCGGGGAACGCCGACAGGAACCGGCTGCCGAAGCCCGCCTCGGCGAGCATCCCGCTGAGCGCCCGCCGAGTGAACGTCCGCGCCGGGGAGATGAGCGCGTAGTCCTCGAGCGAGTCGAACGGGCGGTTCGTGTGGTCCTCGACCGCACCCGCGACGTACTTGACCCCGAGCGGGTTCTCGATCGCCAGCACGAGGGTGCCGCCGTCCCGCAGCACGGCGTGGCACCGGGCGAGGAAGCTCGCGTACGGGGCCGGGTCGAGCGTCCCCTGGCCCACGTACTCCAGGACCCCCACCACGACGACGACGTCGTAGGTGGGCTCCGCCGGGACGTCGTCGAGCGTCCCCACGAGGACCTGGACCGAGTCCAGGTCGCGGGTGCGCAGCGCGGCGACGGTCGCGCGCGCGGGCATCGGCTCGACGGAGTCGACCGTCCCGCACCGCTCCCCCAGGTACCGGGTGATGGGGCCGCAGCCGCACCCGATCTCCAGGACCCGCATCTCCGGTCGCAGGTCGAGCGCGCGCACGACGTTGGAGCGCGTCGGGACCAGGGAGTAGGTCGTGCCCCAGTCGGTCGCCGCCTCGGCGAGCTCCTGGGACGACGACGAGATGTCCGAGGCGGCGGCGACGATCTCGGCGAGGCGCTCCTCGGCACCGTCGGCGTAGGCCAGGCCGGCGTCGGACAGCACCCGGAACCCGCGCGGGTCGGCCTCCCCGAGGGAGCGGACCGGCGTGGAGTCAGGCATGGGGGTCTCCTTGTCGAGGGCTGCGGCGGGCACGCGACGAGCGCGCGACGAGCCGGTCAGGGGGCCGGCGGCGCTGCCGGCGGTGCACTGGCGCCGCGCCGCACGCCACGCCACTTCTGGACGTGGAAGAGCGGGTTGACCGCCAGGTAGTACGCCTTGCGCTTGAGGGTGTAGTCGCGGTCCCGGACGATGCCGAGGGTGTCGCGGACCACCCCGCGCGAGATCATCCGGGCGACCACGCCGTACGGCGGGACGGCGACGTCGATGCCGACCTCCACCTGCCCGCGCGTCTCGGCCTCCATGCGGTCGTCGTACTCGGCGAGCGTCAGCTCGTTCGAGTGGACGACGACGCCCCGCGGGGCGTACGCCTTGATCCAGCCCGCGGCCACGAGGTCCCGGCCGAGCAGCTGGTCCTCGGCGTAGGAGACGTCCCGGTAGGGCAGCGGCCCGGTGAGCAGGTCCCGCCGGCCGGCCGAGTTCACGTCGGAGTAGAACGTCACCGCGTTGCGCACCGCGTCGCTCGTGACGAAGTCGTCCTCGTAGAACAGTCCCGTCCCGAAGTCCGGGCCGAAGCCGGAGAAGACGGCGTTGATCTCGTACTTGAGCAGCGGGAAGCAGTGCGCGCGCGGCACCTGCTTGCCCATGACGGCCGCCACCCGCGGGTTGAGCTCGAAGGGCTTGAGGAGCTCGTACAGCCAGCGGTCGCTCGCCGGCACCGCGTCGTGGGTGAGGTAGGCGACGTACCGCCCGCGCGCCTCGTGGGCGGCGAAGTTGCGGGTCCGGCCGTGCCCGAACTCGCTGTTCGGGATCTCGATCAGACGCACCTGCGGGAACTGCGCCACGATCTCCAGCGTCCGGTCGGTCGAGCCGGAGTCGATGACCAGCACCTCGACCTCGCCGTCGACCCGCTGGATGCTCACGGCGTCGAGCAGCTCGCGCAGGAACTGCTCGCCGTTGTAGGTGAGCACGACGACCGTGGCCAGCACGCCGGTGTCGCCGTCGGGCGCCGTGGCCCCCTCGACCGGCTCAGTGCTCGTGGTCACTGACGATGTCCTTCCAGGTGCGGGAGATGCCGTCCAGCAGGGTGGTGGTCGGGCGGCTGGCGAACTCCGACTCGAACCGCGTGACGTCCAGGGTGACGTGGTCGACGAAGGTCGGCGGCAGCGGGCGGTGGACCACCTGCGGCTCCCGGCCGGTCGCCGCGGCGATCGTGGTGAGGATCTCGCGCAGGCTCACGCCCCGGCCGCTGCCGAGGTTGTAGACGGCGTGCCGCGGCGAGGCGGGCGCGGCCTCGGCGATCATCTGCGCGAGGTCCTCGACGTACAGGTAGTCGCGGACCATGCTGCCGTCGCCGAACACGGTGACCGGCTCGGAGTCGGCGAGCCGGCGCAGGAAGATCGGGATGACGCCCTGCCGCTTGCGCGGGTTCTGCCGGGTGCCGTACGGGTTGGAGATCCGGAACACGGTCGACTCGAGGTCGTGCTTGCGCCGGAAGTACGCCAGGTAGTTCTCGATCGCGAGCTTGCCGATCGCGTACGGCGACACCGGCAGGGTCAGGTCCGTCTCGCTGAACCGCGTCGAGTCCTGGTCGCCGTAGATCGCGCCGCCGGTCGAGGCGAACACGACCCGCGGGGTGCGGGCGTCCACGCACGACTTGAACAGCTCGACGCTCGCCAGGACGTTCGTGCGGATGTCCAGCGTGGGGTCGTTCTCGGCGGTGGCCGGGTCCGTCGTCGAGAGCAGGTGCAGGACGACGTCCTGCCCCTCCACCGCCGCCCGCACGTCCGAGACGTTGAGGAAGTCCCCGGGGATGACCGTGACGCCGGCCGAGGCGAACTGGGTGCCGGGCCGGCCGAACCGGTCGAAGGCCGAGACGGTGTGGCCCCGGGCGACGAGCGCGTCGACGACGTGCGACCCGATGAACCCGTTGCCGCCGATCACCAGGCACCTAGCCACGCGCGGCCCCGCGCATGACGTCCGTGACGATGTCGACGAACTGGGTCCCGGACGCGTCCCAGGACAGCCCCGACACGCTCTCGGCGGCCTTCCGCGCGTGCTCGGCCTGGTCCGGCCGGTCCAGCACCTCGAGGAGCGTGCGCGCCAGGGCGCGCGGGGTCGGCTCGCAGTACTCCAGGTACGGGTTCGCGCTGACCTTGCTGTTGTTCTCCCCCGTGTTGAGGACCGGGATCACGCCGCTCGCGAGCAGCTCCAGCGGGAGGAGGGACATGTTGGTCAGCGACAGCACGAGGGCCGCGCCGCAGCGGTTGTAGAGCTCGTTGAGCTCGGTGATCCGCATGCTCGCGTGGTTGACGTACGCGAACGGGAGGTCGTAGCTCGACACGTCCCACCCGGCCAGGTGGATGACGAGGTCCGGCCGCTCCCGGGCGACGTGCTCGAGCGCCATGACACCGAGCTCGAAGCCGCGCCGCGTCGTCACCGGACGCGCGTAGAAGAACAGCTCGTCCCGGCGTCCGGCGTTCTCGTACGAGTAGTGGCGCACGTCCGCGGCGAACTCGAACGCGTCCGCCCGCATCCCGTACTCGGCGGAGATCTTGTCCGCGAGCCACCGGCCGGCCGTGATGCCGTGGAACCCGAAGCGGTAGGTGTTCTCCGCGAAGACGTGCTCCGAGCCGACCGGGTAGAACGCGGGCTCGAAGTCCTGGACGAAGTAGAACCGGCGGGCCGGGGACGGGTCGCGGTACACGGGGTAGGCGGTCTCCCAGCCGGTCGCGAAGATCGCGTCGGTGTCCGGGGCGACGGCGCCCGTGTAGAGCCGGAAGCGTGCCTTGACGTCGGCGTACGACGGGCTGCCCTTGATGAGCGTCTCGAGGTAGGGGACGTCCACCTGGTGGTCGAACGAGTGGTACAGGTAGATGGTCGCCTGGTGCCCGGCGCGCTCGAGGTACTCGATGAACCGGAAGATGTTCTGGGCCCCGCCGGACGACTCGCCCGGGGGGTGCATGATCCACGCCGTCCGCAGCGGACGGTCGGTCACGACGTGCGGGTTCGCGGCCCAGTGCGGCTGGACCGTCCAGTCGACGTCGGCGGCGTCCTCGTAGCGGACGAGCATGCGGATCTCGTTGCGGACCACGGGAGTGACCCCCTGGGGCGCCACCCGCGAGCGCACGGCGTCGAGCGCCCGGACCACGACGTAGCGCGGTCCCTGCGCGCGGAGCACGCCCGGGAGCCGCCGGAGCAGGCTCACCAGCCGTCGAACGCGTGGCATCAGTTGTCCCCCGGTGAGGTGTCAGGTGCGGGTGTGGTGCGGCGGTGCGTCTGCCTGCGGTGTGGTGCGGTCACGACGGTGCGTCCGACTCGACCGGGTCGCGCGGGCGGCGGCCACGCTATCAGCGGACCACCGGCGTCCCGGCGAAGGGCGGCCCGGCTCACCGCACCCAGCAGACGTCCGCGTCCGTGGCGTACTGCTCGGTCCACCCCGGACCGAGGGGGACGGGCGCGGTCCGTGGGAGGCAGACGACGCCGACCTCCAGGACGTCCAGGGCGTCGGGGACCCGCTCGAGGTCGGCCGGCGTCGCGGTCCCGTCGGCCCAGGCCTGCAGGACCGTCCGCTCGGCGGCGCGCGCGGCCGGGAGGTCGGCGTACTGCACGAGGTAGTCGGCCCGGGAGCCGACCGGACGCCCGTCGGCCGACAGCGTCCCCACCGCGGCGACGACGCCCGCCCGGGCCAGGTAGAGGTCGCCCGGGCGCGTCGCGAGGATCCAGCGCGCCGTGGCGACGTCGGCGGCGGGCATCTTCCACTCCCCCGGTCCCGCGACGCCCGCCCCGTTGGCCGCGCTCCAGACGGGGGTCCCGGACACGACCAGGGCCACCCCGACCGCGGCCGGGACCAGGTCGCGGAGGACGGGCACCGGACCGCGCGGCAGGCACGCGAGCAGCCCGACGAGCGCCGGGACCGGGACGACCCACGTGAGCCGCCAGGCGATGGCGTTCGTCCCGAGGACGGCGACCGCGAGGCCGTAGAGGGCCGGTGTGGCGATGGCGACGCCCGCGACCACCGAGACCGCCGCCGTCACCCGCCCCGGCGGGGCGCAGGTCCCCAGGACCCGGGGGACGACGACGCCGGCGAGCGCGACGGCCGCGGCCACCACGACGAGCGCGAACGGGAGTCCGGTGCCGAGCGTCTTCGCCCAGGGGTCCTCCGGGACGCCCAGGGCGAAGCTCGCCGACGCCCCCTGCAGGAGCGTGACGACGCCGGCACCCAGGGGGTAGGCGCTGCCCACGACGACCAGGGCGAGCGCCGCGGGCAGGCGGCGGGTCACGAGCCCGGCGACCGCGGCCACGGCCATGATCCCGGGGACCACGAAGACCGCGGCCGGGGTGAGCCCGACGCCCACGACGCCGACGGCGCCGAGCAGGACGAGTGCCGCGCGCCGGCCCGCCACGGTGGGCGCCGACCAGTACCGCGCGGCCCAGCAGAACGCCAGCGGCACGACCACCGCGAGGAAGGTGATCTTGCCCTGCCAGATCCGGACCAGGTGGAGGTTGCCCCACGCGGCGTTGCCCCACGCGCTCCACAGCAGGAAGACGCACGCCAGGACGAGGGCCGCCGCCGGCCGCCGCGCTCCCCAGGCGCGCAGCAGGCCCCACAGCGCCCAGACGGCGGCGAACGACGCGAGCGGCACGAGGACCCGGTACACGACGTCCCCGGCGGGGACGCCGGTCACCCGGGCGAGCATCCCCAGCAGGCTCTCGACCGACGGCAGGTAGGGCGTCTGGCCGACCAGTCCCGGCCAGACGTCGTCGGTGAAGATCACGTCGCCCGCGGGGAACCGGCCGCGAGCGGCGACCCAGGTCGAGCGGACCGTGTAGGAGGCGTCGTCGAGGTCGGGCCGGACGACCAGGACGGAGAGCACCGCGAAGGCGGACGCCACCGCGAGGGCGACGCCCGTGCCCGCTGCCGGCATCCCCAGCCGCAGCCGGGACCGCAGCCGCACCCGCACCACGGCCAGGGCGGCGGACACCAGGGCCCAGACGGCGAGCGCGCCGCCGGCCGGCAGCAGCCCGGTGAGCGCCAGGTGGTAGAGCACCGTCCAGAGCGCGAACGACGCGACCGACCACTCCAGGGCGGCGTCGAGCACGCCGGACACCCGGTGCAGCGCCGTCCGGCGGGCCGGGGTGCTCGCATCCGCCCCGGCGGGCGCCGACCCGTCCAGGCCGGCGGGCGCCGACGCGCCCAGGCCGGCGGGGGCCGACGCGCCCGGGCCGCGCGGCTCACGGACCTCGGCGGGCGACGACGCCCCGGCGGTCAGCGGCCGGGGCCGGGACGACGTCGGGCGGTCGGGGAGCACGCCGGTGAACGCTACCAACTCGCACCCGGCGCACCCTGCGCACGGGCCGTGCGGACCGGCCGTGAGAGCATCGCCGACGTGCGGATCACCCTCGACGCCACCCCGCTGCTGGGTCCGCGCACCGGGATCGGGCGGTACGTCGAGCACCTCGTCGCCGAGCTGCCCGCGGCCGCGGCCCGCCGCGGCGTCGACGCGCAGATCCGGGCCACGACCTGGACCGCGCGAGGGGCGGCGCTCGAGGGCCTGCCGCCCGGCGTCACCCAGGTCGGCCCGCGCGTGCCCGCCCGGCTCCTGCGCGAGCTGTGGCGCCGGTCGGACGTGCCGCCGATCGAGGCGCTCGTCGGGCGCACCGACGTCTTCCACGGGACGAACTTCGTCTCCCCGCCCACCCGGCGCGCGCGCGAGGTCGTCACGGTCCACGACCTCACCTACGTCGACCACGCCGCGACCGTGAGCGCCGCCAGCCTGGTGTACCGCGAGCTCGTGGCGCGCGCGGTGTCCCGGGGCGCGACCGTGCTCACCCCGAGCCTCGCGGTCGCCACCGCCGTCCGGGAGCGGTACGCGCTCGACGCCGACCGGGTCGTGGCGACGCCCCTGGGGGTCGACGCCGTCTGGTTCGACGTCCTGCCCCCGGACGGCGCCTGGCTCGCCCGGCACGGGCTGCCCCCCGACTACCTCCTCTTCGTCGGGTCCCTCGACCCCCGCAAGAACCTCCCGACCCTGCTCGAGGCCTACGGCCGGCTGCGCGCCCCGGCCTCCGGGCCGGGTGCGTCCGCCGGGTCGGCCGACGTCCCGGCCCTGGTGCTCGCCGGCCCGGCCGGGCGCGAGACCGGCCTGACCGCCCGCCCGGGGGTCCACGTGACCGGGTGGCTCGACGACCCGGACCTGCGGTCGCTCGTCGCCGGCGCGCGCGCCCTCGTGCTGCCGTCCCTGGACGAGGGCTTCGGGCTGCCGGTGCTCGAGGCGCTGGCGTGCGGACGGCCGGTGGTGACGGCCGACATCCCCGCGCTGCGCGAGGTGGCCGGCGGGCTCGCGCAGACCGCGCCCCCGACCGATGCCGACGCCCTCGCCGACGCGCTGCGCCGGGCCCTCGCCGCCGTCGACGACGACGCCGCACGCAGCGTCCGGCGCGACCGGGCGTCCGGGTTCACCTGGGCGGCGTGCGCGGACCGCACCCTCGACGCGTACCTCGGCGCATGAGCACCGGCACCAGGCCCGACGGGTCCGAGGCGCCGGACGTGACCGTGGTGACCGTCACCTACGAGGCCGCGGACCTCGTGCTCGAGTGCCTCGCCGGGCTGCGGGCCCAGCGGCTCGGCGACCTGACGATGGAGGTCGTCGTCGTCGACAACGCGTCGTCGGACGGGACCGCCGACCTCGTCGAGCGCCACCACCCCGAGGTGCGGGTCGTCCGGTCGCCGGTCAACCGCGGCTTCGCGGGCGGCAACAACCTCGCCCTGCGCGAGGTGGACGCGCCGTTCGTCGTCCTGCTCAACAACGACGCGGTCCCCGAGCCCGACCTCGTCGCCACCCTGGTCGCCGCGCTCCGCGCGGCCCCGGACGACCTCGCCGCCCTGACCGCGACCGTCCTGCTGGCGGCCCGGTTCCGGCCTGCCGCCACCGGCGACCCGGCGGACTCCCGCGTCGTCGGTCCCGACGGCACGTGGGTCGCGGACCCCGACGGCCCGGTCACCCTGGTCAACTCCACCGGCAACACGATCCGCACCGACGGCTACGGGGTGGACCGCGGCTGGCTCGCCGACGCGGCGCGGCACCGGCCCGACCCGGAGGTCTTCGGGTTCTGCGGCGCCGCCGCGGTCCTGCGCACGTCCGCGCTGCGCGACGTCGGGCTGTTCGACGAGGACTTCTTCCTCTACTACGAGGACTCGGACCTCTCCTGGCGTCTGCGGCTCGCGGGGTACCGCGTCGAGCACTGCGCCGGGGCGGTCGTGCACCACGTCCACGCCGCCTCGACCGGCGAGGGCAGCGCGCTGTTCCGCTTCCACGACGGACGCAACCGGCTGCTCATGCTCACGAAGGACGCGACGGCGGGCCTCGCCGTGCGTGCGGTGCTGCGGTACGGGCTGACGACGGCGTCGATCGCCGTCCGGCGGCGTCAGCCGTGGCCGGCGGTCCGGCTGCGGCTCCGCGTCGTGGCGTCGTACGTCCGGCTCCTGCCGACGATGCTGCGCAAGCGGCGGGCCATCGGCCGGCGCGCCCGGGTCGACCGTGCGGTCGTGGAGCGCTCGCTCTCCCCCGTCGCCGGCCCCGCGGTGGGCGGCTACCGGGCCTGACCGGCGCCCCCCGCCACCCGGCCGCCAGCCGGCCGCCAGCCTGGACGGTCCCGCTAGGCTCGGCGGCGGCAACTCACCCCAGGAGGTCACCCGTGCGCCTGCTCGTCACCGGCGGAGCCGGATTCATCGGCTCCAACTTCGTCCACCAGACGGTGCGCGAGCGTCCCGACGTCCAGGTCACGGTGCTCGACGCGCTGACCTACGCCGGTGACGAGGCGTCCCTGGCCCCCGTCGCGGACAGCGTCACCCTCGTGCGCGGCGACATCGCCGACGCCGACCTGGTGGACGGCCTGGTGGCCGACGCCGACGTCGTCGTGCACTTCGCGGCGGAGTCGCACAACGACAACTCGCTGACGAACCCGTGGCCCTTCGTGCAGACCAACGTGGTGGGGACCTACACGCTGCTCGAGGCGGTGCGGCGGCACGGGACCCGCTTCCACCACATCTCGACCGACGAGGTCTACGGGGACCTCGAGCTCGACGACCCGGCGAAGTTCACGCCGGACACCCCGTACAACCCGTCCAGCCCGTACTCCTCCACGAAGGCCGCGAGCGACCTGCTGGTCCGGGCGTGGGTCCGGTCGTTCGGGGTGCAGGCGACGATCTCGAACTGCTCGAACAACTACGGGCCCTACCAGCACGTCGAGAAGTTCATCCCGCGGCAGATCACCAACGTCATCGACGGCGTCCGGCCGAAGCTCTACGGCACCGGCGAGAACGTCCGCGACTGGATCCACGTCGAGGACCACAACTCCGCGGTCTGGACGATCATCGAGCGCGGGCGCATCGGCGAGACCTACCTCATCGGCGCGGACGGCGAGGAGAACAACCGGGCGGTCGTCGAGCTGATCCTCGAGCTGACCGGCCAGTCCCGCGACGCGTACGACCTGGTCAGCGACCGCCCCGGGCACGACCTGCGCTACGCGATCGACTCGAGCAAGCTCCGCACCGAGCTCGGCTGGGAGCCCCGCTACGCGGGGTTCCGCGAGGGCCTCGCGGCCACCATCGCCTGGTACCAGGAGAACGAGGCCTGGTGGCGGCCGCAGAAGGACGCCACCGAGGCCAAGTACGCCCAGCTGGGCCGCTAGGGCGCACGTCGGGCCCGGGTTCACACAGCCTCCACGCAATCGGCCCGGCGCACGCCCGTGGGCCGCGGGCTCGCTGCCTAGACTCCCTCCGTGCCCCTTCGCCCTGCCGCGCGCCAGCGCGTCGCCCGCCATGCCCGCCGCCCGGAGTCCCACCGACTCCTGCGAGGCACCGCGCTCGTCGTGACCGCTGTCCTCGCGTTCGGTGCCGCGGGCGCCGCGACCGCGCTCACGCGCTTCCAGGGCAACATCGAGTCCGCCGACGTCACCGAGCTGCTCGGCGAGAACCGTCCGACCCCCACGGTCACCGAGTCCCCCGACCCGGACGACCCCAAGGCCGGGCAGGCGCTCAACATCCTGCTCATCGGGTCCGACGTCCGGGCGGGCGAGAACGCGTCCATCGGCGGCGAGGTCGCGGGCATGCGGTCGGACACCACGATCGTCATGCACGTCTCGGCCGACCGCAGCCGGGTGGAGCTCGTCTCGATCCCCCGCGACACGCTCGTCGACATCCCGTCGTGCGAGCGGTCCGACGGCACCGCGTCCGGGGAGCAGCGCGGGCAGTTCAACGCGGCGTTCTCGATCGGCTCCGAGAGCGGCCAGGTGTCCGACGCGGCCGCGTGCACGATCCGCACGGTCGAGGAGAACACCGGCGTCTTCATCAACGACTACGTCGTCATCGACTTCGCCGGCTTCATCCGCATGATCGACGCCCTCGGCGGCGTGCAGATGTGCATCCCCACCGACATGCGGTCCCCGAAGGCGGGCCTCGACCTCACCGCCGGCACCCAGGTGCTCGACGGCTCGACGGCGCTCGCCTTCGCCCGGGCCCGCACGGGCGAGGGAGTGGGCGACGGGTCCGACACCGGCCGCCTGGGTCGCCAGCAGCAGCTGCTGGCCGCGACCGTGCAGGCGGTGCAGTCCAAGAACCTGCTCACGGACGTCCCCGAGCTGCTGGGCTTCCTCAACGCGGCGACTCGTCGATCACCGCGAGCCCCGATCTCGCGTCGATCCCGACGATGACCGGCCTCGCCTTCAGCCTGCGCGGCACCCTCAGTGGCAACATCGCCTTCATGACCATGCCGTTCGCGCCCGCGCCGTCCGACCCCAACCGGGTCGTCATGGCGGACGAGGCGCGCCAGGTGTGGTCGAACCTGTCCGCCGACGTGCCCGCCCTCACGCAGCCCGCGACCGGGACCGCCGCGCCGGTGGACCCCACCGCGCCGACCGAGACCGCCGCCCCGGTCGAGCCCGTGCCGACGCCGACGCCCGGCAAGGACGCGATCACCGCCGACGACGTCTCGACCGTCTGTGCCTGACCGTCCCGCGGCTCGCGACCCCGGCCGTCCGTCCGGCGGGAGCCGCGCCCGGGTCGGCGGGTCCGCCCGTCCCGTCGGCGAGCCGGTGCGCCCGACGGCGCCGCCGGCCCCACGCCGCCCGTCGGCTGCCCCCGCGTCCCCGCCGGCCGGCGGCTCGGCGTCCGCCCCCCAGCCGGCCGCGGCGCCCGCGCCGTCCTCCGTCCCGCCGAGCTTCACCCCCGGGTCGGGCACTCGTCCGCCGTCCCCGCGCGACGCCGTCCCGGTGGGGCGCCCCGCGGCCGGGAGCTCGACCGCGGCACGTCCGGCGTCTTCGCGTCCCGCGTCGTACCCCGCGTCCTACCCCGCCGCCTCCGGGCACAGCCGCCCCGTGGCGCCCGCGCAGCGCCCGGCCGGCCCGCGGTCCTCGGGCCCCGGCGCCCCCGGCACGGGCACGAGCACGGGAGCCGGCCCGACCACCGCGCGGGCCGGCTCCCCGGGCACTCCCGGGTACTCCGGCGCGGGCGGCGCCGGCGACCGGGTGCCGCCCCCGCGGCTGGGGACGGCGACCGCGGTGACCCCCGGCCGTCCGCACGGGCGCCGTCGACGGTTCGCCGTCGTCGCCGCGGTCGTGGCGGCCCTCCTGCTCGCGTGGCCGGTCGGCCTGCTCGTCTGGGCGAACGGCCGGATCCAGCACGTCGACGCGCTCACGGCGGCCGCGGGGACGCCGGGCACGACCTACCTCCTCGCCGGCTCCGACTCCCGGGGCGGTGAGGGCGGGATCGCCGAGGACGGCACGGAGGGCGCGCGGACCGACACGATCATGGTGCTCCACGTCCCGCCGAGCGGGCCGCCCGCGCTCATCTCGCTGCCGCGCGACACCCTCACCGACATCCCCGGCCAGGGCACCAACAAGCTCAACGCCGCGTACTCCTGGGGCGGCGCGCCGCTGCTGGTCCAGAGCGTCGAGGAGCCTGACCGGCATGCACGTCGACCACTACGTCGAGGTCGGCCTCGGCGGCGTCGCCCGCGTCGTCGACGCGCTGGGCGGCGTCGAGCTGTGCCTGGACCCGGCGGTCAACCAGGTGGCCTTCCCCCTGGACGACCCCGACTCCGGCCTCGTCTGGGACGCCCCGGGGTGCCGCGTCGTCGACGGCACGACGTCGCTCGCGTTCGCCCGCATGCGCAAGGCGGACGGCGAGGGCGACATCGGCCGGGCCAAGCGTCAGCAGCAGCTGATCGCCGCGCTGTCGTCCTCCGCCGCGACGCCGTCGGTCGTCCTGCACCCGGGGCGGCAGGTGTCCCTCGCGTCGGCCGGGATCGGCGCCCTGCAGGTGAGCGACGGCACGGGCATCGTCGACCTCGCCCGCCTCGCGCTCGCGTTCCGGACGGCGACGGGCCCGGAGGGCATCCGCGGCACCCCGCCGATCGCGGACACCGACTACCGGCCCGGGCGACATCGGATCGACCGTCCTGCTCGACCCGGACGCGACCCCGCAGTTCTTCGTCGACCTCATGAACGGGGACCTGCCGCCGGGGTCGGTCGGCGGGGTCCCGGCGCCCTGACCGCCACCCGGTCGAGGCCCCGCCGCACGGCCCGGCGCAGCGGCGGCCCGACCCGGCGCTCGACGCCGTGGTGCACGACGGCGGCCAGCGCGAGGGAGAATCGCCGCGGCGAGCGCGAAGGCGACCCACGCCGGCACCGCGGGGTACACGTGGGCGATGACCCACCAGCCCCAGTGCTCGTGCAGGAGGTACAGCGGGTAGGTCAGCGCGCCCGCGGCGGTCAGCCAGCCCCAGCCCACCCGGGCCGCCGGCGTGAGGGTCACGGCCCCGACCAGGGCCACGCACCCGACGACGAGCACCGCCAGCACGACCCCGGACGGCGACTCGCCGGTGTTCCGGAGCTGCTGCTCGAGCTGGTCGGGGACGACGAGCCAGGCCGCCGCGGCGGTGTTCGCGGCGATCAGCGCCCACAGGACCCGCGCGTGCCCGTCCCGGTGCACCACGTAGAGGAGCATCCCGGCCGCGAACAGCGGCGCGTACTGGGCGACCAGGACGGTCCGCAGCCAGCCCGGCCCGACGGCGTCCGCCACGAGCGCCGCGGCCGGCCACAGGGTCGTGAACAGCAGCACCCGACGGCGGGTGATCCCGATCGCGGTGAGCAGGACGATGAGGGCGTAGAACCGCAGCTCGGCCCACAGCGTCCAGTAGACGCCGTCGACGTTCCCCACGTCGAAGAGCGACTGGACCATCGTGAGGTTGACGGCGACCTGTCCCCCGGTCACGTCCTTGCCCCCGGGCCAGATCCAGAGCAGCAGGGCGCCGGTGAGCAGCACGCAGGTCCAGTAGGCGGGGAACAGGCGCGCCACCCGGGACGAGACGACGTCGGGCACCGAGCGCCCCCACGCGGTCATGAGGATGACGAAGCCGCTGATGACGAAGAAGAGCTCGGGGCCGAGGGCCGCGTAGACCACCCAGCCGCCGAGCTCGGGGAACATCTCGGCCGGCGGGCCGCCCCCACGCGTGGGAGTCCCGCACCGTGTAGTGGTAGACGAGGACGCCGACGGCGGCGAGGAAGCGGACGCCGTCGAGGCCCGCGAGCCGCGGCGGCCGCGGCCGGTCCGCCGGGTCCGCCGGGCGCGGCGGGGACACGTCCTGGGCGTCCGGGGCGGACGTCGCGGGGGTCGGGGTCGTCCGGGCCACTCTGCCCAGGCTAGGCGGCCGTCCCGCGCCGCGCCCGCCGAGCCACCCCTTGACCCCATCGAGCATCGATACGTAGAGTCACGAGCGACGTATCGACAGTCGATATGCCTCGGCCTCAGGAGATGCCATGACCACGCTGCGCCAGCGACTCACCGACCCCGTCTTCGTCGGCCCCCGGACCACCCGGGCGCTCGCCACCGGCCTGCTCGTCGTCGGCGCCGTCGCCGCCGTCGGCGGCGTCGGGTACGCGGTCAACGGGGCGACGCAGGCGCCGGGGAACGTCCACGTCCCGGTGTCGGTGGTCCTCGAGGAGGTCAACGGGTGGGGCGGCCCGGTGCCGGTCGAGGTCCCCGGGGTGGACCTGCCCGACCTCACCCGGCTGCAGAGCGTCGAGGACGGCCTCGTGCTCGTGGACAACACCGGCGCGAGCCGCTGGACCGGGTTCCTCGCGCGGGGCGACGCCGCCCTCGGTGGGCTCGCCGTCGGCATCAGCGCGCTGCTCCTCGCGCCGGTCCTCACCTCGCTGGCCGCGGGCCGGCCGTTCCGGCGCGGCAACGCGGCCCGGATCGGCGCGACCGCCGCGACGATCCTGGCCGCCGGGACGCTCGCCCCGCTGCTGCCGCAGGTCGCGGCACTCACCGTGCTCGACCGCCTCGGGCTGGTCGACCCGGCGAGCCCGTTCGTCGTCGGGCTCCGCCTCGAGATCGCACCCCTGCTCGTCGCCGGACTGGTGCTTCGCGGTCGCCGAGGCGTTCCGGCGCGGCACGCAGATCGCCGACGACACCGTGGGCCTCGTATGAGTCGGCACGCCCCCGACGTCGTGCCGGTCCCCGGGCCGGGCGGCACCTCGGGCACCCACGGCACCGTGCACCCGGAGGACGCGGACGGCGCGGTGGGCGGGGACGGCGCCGGGGCGCACCGCGTGGTGTGCCGCCTCGACGCGCTGCTCGCCGCCCGGGGGATGACGCTGACCGAGCTCGCCCAGCGCGCGGGGGTCACCGTGGTGAACCTCTCGGTGCTGAAGAACGACCGGGCCCGGGCGATCCGGTTCTCGACCCTGACCGCGGTGTGCGACGTCCTGGGCTGCCAGCCGGGCGACCTCCTCGCCGTCGCGCCACCGGGGCGACGCGGCTGACGCCGACCCGCCGTCCGCGGGTGGCCGGGTCGTCCGCACGCGACCGGCCGCGTCCGCAGGGTCGGCCGGGGGTCAGCCCGCGGCGCCGCCCGCGTACAGGTCGCGCAGCCGGCGGCCCTTCTCCGTCGCCTGGTCGCGCAGGTCCGCCTGGAACGCCACCATCGCGGCCCGCAGCCGGGCGGCGTCGTCGTCGGCGCCGGCCGCGAGGATGCGCACCGCGAGCAGGCCGGCGTTCCGCGCGCCGCCGATCGAGACGGTGGCGACCGGCACGCCCGCCGGCATCTGCACGATCGACAGCAGCGAGTCCATGCCGTCCAGGTGCGCGAGCGGCACCGGGACGCCGATGACGGGCAGCGGCGTCACCGCGGCGAGCATGCCGGGCAGGTGCGCGGCTCCCCCGGCGCCGGCGACGACGACGCGCAGCCCGCGACCGGCGGCGTCGCGGCCGTAGGCGATCATCGCCTCGGGCATCCGGTGCGCGGAGACGACGTCGACCTCGACCGGCACGCCGAACTCGCCGAGCACGTCGGCGGCGCCCTGCATGACGCGGCCAGTCGGAGTCCGATCCCATGACGATCGCCGACCTGCGGCTGGGGGCTCATGCGCTCTCCTCGATCGGGGTGGTCCGGTCGGTCGTGCCGCCCTCGCCGGCGGACGACGTCGTCGCCGCGGAGCACGGCGGCCGCGGCGAGCGCCCGGGCCCGGACGTCGGCCAGGTCGGTCGCCGGTGACGGTCACGTGGCCGAGCTTGCGCCCGGGCCGGACGTCCTTGCCGTACAGGTGCACCTTGGCGCCCGGGTCGAGCGCGGTCACCGGCGGCGAGGGCGTCCGGCGAGGTCGGCGTGCGCGCTGCCGAGCACGTTGGCCATGACCGACCACGGCTCGCGCGCGCGGGTCTCGCCGAGCGGCAGGTCGAGCACGGCGCGCAGGTGCTGCTCGAACTGGCTGGTCACCGACGCCGTCGATGGTCCAGTGGCCGGAGTTGTGCGGGCGCATCGCGAGCTCGTTGACCAGGACGGTCGGGGCGTCCCGCCGGGCCGGCGCCCGGGACCTCGAACAGCTCGACGGCGAGGACGCCGGTGACGCCCAGTCCCTCGGCCACCGCGACGGCGAGCTCGGTCGCCGCCCGCGCCGTGCCGGGATCGCAGGTCGGGGGCCGGCGCGACCACCTCGCTGCACACGCCGCCCACCTGCACCGACTCGACGACCGGCCACACCCGGACCTCGCCGGACGGCCGCCGGGCGACGAGCACCGCCAGCTCGCGCGTGAACGGCACCCGCTCCTCGGCGAGCAGCGGGACCGCCGCGGCCGCGGCGGCGAACCAGTCGGCGACGTCGTCGGCGGAGCGCACGACCCGCGACACCCTTGCCGTCGTAGCCGCCGCGCGAGGTCTTGACCACGGCCGTCGCCGCCGATCGTCGGCGAGGAAGCCGGTCGAGCGCGGCGGCGTCGGGCAGCTCGGTCCAGCGGGGGCACGGGACGCCCGAGCGCCGTGAGCCGGCGCCGCATGACGATCTTGTCCTGCGCGTGCACGAGCGCCGCGGCCGTCGGGTGCACCGGGTGCCCCTGCGTCGACGAGCTCCTCGAGCAGCGCGTTCGGCACGTGCTCGTGCTCGAAGGTCAGGACGTCGGCAGCCGGCTCGCCCTCGACGAGCGCCCGGATCGCCGCGGACGTCCGACGCCGCGCCGACGGGGGCGTCCGGGACGACCTGCGCCGCCGACGACGTCGGGCTCTCCACGAGGACCCGCAGGTGGACGCCCAGGGCGGTCGCCGCCGGGGCCATCATGCGGGCGAGCTGCCCACCACCGACCACTGCCACCACGGGTGCTGCCACGGGGCGTGAGCCTAACCGAGGCCCGAGGAGCGGTCGGCGGCGCGGTCGCCCACCGGACCGGTGGCATCCTGGAGCGCGTGACCAGTCCTCACCCCTCCGAGCACTCCGAGCACACCGAGCGCTCCGGGGGCTCCGGCTCCGGGGCGCCGGCCGCGGCGCGCGCCTCGTCGTTCGGGCTCGGGGCCGACGCCTACCGCCGGGCGCGGCCCGGGTACCCCGCGGAGGCGGCGCGCTGGCTGGTCGGGCCGGACGCCCGGCACGTGCTCGACCTCGCCGCCGGCACCGGCAAGCTCACCGAGAGCCTGCTCGCCCTCGGGCTGGACGTCGTCGCGGTCGAGCCCGACGACGCCATGCGCGCCCAGCTCCAGGACGCGGCCCCGGCGGCCACGGCGCTCAGCGGCCGCTCGGACGCGATCCCGCTCGAGGACGGCAGCGTCGACGCCGTCGTCGTGGGCCAGGCCTGGCACTGGTTCGACCCGGCCACGACGCTGCCCGAGCTGCGGCGCGTGCTGCGGCCCGGCGGCCGGTTGGGCGTGGCGTGGAACGTCCGCGACCACCGGGTGGGATGGGTGGACGCCTACACCGAGATCATCCACCGCGGCGACTCCCTCGAACCGCTGCACGGCGCCCCGACGCTCGACGACGCCTTCGGCGACCTCGAGTCCGCGACCTTCTCCTGGACGCACCGGATGCCGGCGCAGGACCTGCGCACCCTGGCCGCGTCGCGCAGCAACGTCCTCACGCTGCCGCAGGCGCAGCGCGCGGACCTGCTCGCCGCGGTCGACGAGCTGACCCGCACGCACCCGGACCTCGCGGGCCGCGACGTCGTCGAGATGCCCTACCGGACGACCTGCTGGCGGGCCGCGCTGCTCTGACCGGCGCGGGGTCGGTCCGGCGCCGGTCCGGCTTAGGCTCGCGGAGTGACCCCCGACCTCGTCGAGACCCGCGCCCGTCGCGGTCGCGCGGGTGCGCGCGCGCCTGGCGGTCCGGGTCTCCGAGCTCAGCCGCTTCGGCTCGGTCGGGCTGGTCGCGTACGTCGTCGACCTCGGCCTGTTCAACCTGCTGCGGTTCGGTCCGGGCGAGCTGCTCGGCGAGAAGCCGCTGACGGCCAAGGGCGTGTCGGTGGTCGTCGCCACACTGGTCGCATGGTTCGGCAACCGCTACTGGACGTTCGCGCACCGCCGCACCGCGGCGCGAGGTCGCGAGCTCGCGGCGTTCGCCCTCGTCAACGCCGGGCGGACTCCTCATCGGGGTCGACGTGCCTCTTCGTCTCGCACTACCTGCTCGGTCTGACCTCGCCGCTCGCGGACAACATCGCGGCGAACGGCGTCGGCCTCGTGCTCGGGACCGCGTTCCGCTACGTGCTCTACCGGCGGTTGGTGTTCACGCCGTCGGCGCGGCCCCACCCGCGACGGCGTCCCGGACCGGTCACGCCGCGGCGGCGCCGGCGCATCCGGCGCGGCGAGATGAGCGAGCCCTTGGGCAGGACGACATCGGGGTCGAGGGACGTCGGCACGCCCGCCAGGAAGATCGCGAAGACCGCGGGCCGGCGCTGGGCGAGCTCGAGCCGACCGCCGTCGGCGGCGACCAGGTCCCGGGCCAGCGCGAGGCCCGAGGCCCGTCCCGGCGCCTGAGGTCGTCGCCGCGCTCGAAGATCCGCGGCGCCAGCTCGTCCGGCACGCCCGGGCCCTCGTCCGCGACCTCGACGACGATCGCCCCGCTCGGCCCGGACTCGGCGGGACCGGACGGTCGTGCGCGCCGCCGCCGTGACGCAGCGAGTTCTCGAGCAGCGTGGCGAGCACCTGCGCGAGCGCGCCCGGGGTGGCGAGCACGTGCGCGTCCCGGGACACCTCGATGCGCAGCTCGCGACCCGCCGCGGCGAACGTCGGCGCCCACTCCTCCTCCTGCTGGTGCACGACGTCGAGCGAGGTGCACGCGCCTCGGTGGTGCCGCCCTGGGCACGCCGCGACCGCTGCAGCAGGTCGTCCACGACGGCGACCAGCCGCTCGACCTGCTCGAGCGAGATGCGGGCCTCCTCGCGGACCTCCGCCTTCTCGGTCGCCGCGCCGATCTCCTCCAGCCGCATGGACAGCGCGGTGAGCGGCGTGCGGAGCTGGTGCGAGGCGTCGGCGGCGAACTGACGCTCCGCCGCGAGCCGGCCGGCCATCCGGTCGGCGCTGCGCGCCAGCTCGGCGGCGACGAGGTCGATCTCCTCGACGCCGGACGCCTCCACCTGCGGCCGCACCTGCCCCGAGCCGAGCTGCTCGGCGGACGCCGCGAGGTAGACGCAGCGGCGCCGCGAGCCGGTTCGCCTGCCACATGGCCATCGCGATCCCGGCGCCGAACGCGACCACGGCGGCGGCCACGACGAGCGCGACGACCCGCGCGCTGAGCCAGAACACGTCCCACCACGAGATGACCAGCACGACGGTCGCGCCGGACTCCGCGGTCGCGAGCGTGGACAGCGATGCGACCTTCGACCGGGCTCGCCCGCGGTGAGCGTCGAGCCGTCCGGCTGCAGCACCGTGACGTCGGCCGCGAGCGACCGCTCGCCCCCGGTGTACGCCTCGAGGGTCGTCTCGGTGATCTCGATGCTCGCGGGAGCTGGCGGAAGTCGATCGCCCCGGCCAGCTGCTCGGCCCGGGTCTCGAGCTCGCGCAGCTCGTTGTCCCGAGCGTACTGCGCGCCGAAGAAGGCGAGCGGGAACCCCAGCAGCACGACGGCCACGGTCACCGCCGCGATCGTCGCCTGCAGGACGCGGCGGCGCACGGGCTACGCTGCCGCGTGGTCGCCGGTCTCGAACCGGAAGCCCATGCCCCGCACGGTGGTGACGTACCGCGGCGCGTTGGCGTCGTCGCCGAGCTTGCGGCGCAGCCAGGACACGTGCATGTCGAGGGTCTTGGTCGAGCCCGGACGGGTCGGTCCCCCAGACCTCGCGCATGAGCGTCTCGCGCGCCACCACGGTGCCGGACGCGCGACGAGCACGCGCAGGAGGTCGAACTCCTTCGCGGTCAGGTGCAGCTCGCGGTCGCCCTGGAAGGCGCGGTGCGCGGCGACGTCGACCCGCACGTCCTGCGCGTGCAGCTCGTCCTCGTCGACCGGCTCCCCGTGCGTGCGCCGCAGCAGCGCCCGCACCCGGGCGAGCAGCTCGGCGAGCCGGAAGGGCTTCGTGACGTAGTCGTCGGCGCCGGCGTCGAGGCCGACGACGAGATCGACCTCGTCGGCTCGGGCGGTGAGCACGAGCACGGGGGTGGTCAGGCCCTGGTTGCGGATGGCGCGCGCGACATCGAGCCCGTCCATGTCCGGCAGGCCGAGGTCGAGCACGACGAGGTCCGCCTGGGCCGCGTGGTCGACGGCGCCTTGACCTGTTCCTTGCACGACGACGTCATAGCCTTCACGGGAGAGCGCCCGAGCCAAAGGTTCGGCAATCGCGGGGTCGTCCTCCGCCAGCAGTACCTGCGTCATTCCGCCATGCTAGGTCACGAGACGCCCACGCGTGGGCGGGCTGCATGCTGATCTCGGGCACGTCGCCGTCCGACCGGGGACGGACGGGGCCGGCGCCTGGCCCACCCGGGGGTGGACGGCTCGTCGCGCCGTCCGCCCGGGGGCCGACGACCGCCGTCGCCGGTCTGCCTAGGCTGGCGGGATGGGGTGGTGGGAGCGCGGCAACCAGTGGTTCGAGCGGCACGCGTTCTCGCTCGACGTGCTCGTCGCCGCCCTGTTCGCCCTGGTCGCCGCGGCCACTCTCGCTCGCCACCGCGGTCGGCTCCGCCTGGAGCGCGGTGTGGGCGGTGCTCGTGGTGGCGCCGCTCGCCTGGCGCCGACGTCGGCCGGTCGCGTCCGTCGTCGCCGTCTACGCCGTCGGGCTGGTGCACACCGTCCTGGGCTTCCCGCTGGTCGTCCCTGCGGACGTCGCGGTCCTGGTCGCCCTGTACTCGGTGACGGTCTACGGGCCCCGGTGGGCGCACCGCACGGCCATCCTCGGCGCGCTCGTCGGCTCGGTGGTGCTCGCCACGGCCCTCCTCGCCACCGGGTACACGACGGACCCGACCAGTGCGGTGCGTCGATCGCCCTCTTCGGCGGCGATGACGGCGCTCGCGGTCTGGGCCGCCGGCCTCGTCCGACGGGCGCGCCGGGAGACGATCGTCGCGTGGCGGGACCGTGCCGAGCGGCTCGAGGTCGAGCGCGACCAGCAGGCACAGATCGCGACCGCGGCCGAGCGGGCCCGGATCGCGCGCGAGATGCACGACATCGTCGCCCACTCGCTGTCGGTGGTCGTGGCGCAGGCCGACGGCGGCCGGTACGCCGCGCAGGCCGACCCGGACGCGGCCGGACGGGCGCTCGGCACCATCGCGGAGACCGGTCGGGCGGCGCTCTCCGACATGCGGCGGCTCCTCGGCGTCCTGCGCGACGACGCGGGCCCCGTGGGAGCGGCCGGGGCCGTTGGGGGTCGCGGGGCTCGGTCCCGGTGGCCTGGGTGGCGGTTCCGGTGGGGGTGCGGGCGCCGGGGCTTCGGCCGTGCCCCGTGCGCCCGGCGGGCGCGCGCCCGTCCACCTCGTCCCCCAGCCCGCGGCCCACGACATCGAGCGCCTGGTGGAGACGATGCGGTCGAGCGGCCTCGGGTGTCCCTCGTGCGCATGGGCACGTCGCGCCACCTGCCGCCCGGCGCCGGTCTGACCGCGTACCGGATCTGCCAGGAGGCCCTGACCAACGTGCTCAAGCACGCCGGCCCCGACCCGTCGGTGACCGTCCTCGTGCAGTGGTCGGCGAACGCGCTCACCCTCGAGGTGACCGACGACGGCCGCGGCGCCGCCGCGACGGGCGACGGCGCCGGACTCGGCCTGCTCGGCATGCGCGAGCGGGCGGCGATGTTCGGCGGGTCGGTGAGTGCCGGTCCCCGTCCCGGCGGCGGCTTCCGCGTCCGCGCCGAGCTCCCCCTGCCCACCGCCTCGTGAGCCCGTCGTCCCCCTCGACCGCCGTCCCTGCCTCCGGCTCCCGCTCGCCGTCTGCCCCTCGACCTCGCCCACCGCCGTCCGCCTCCGCCGCTCGCCGTCCGCCCCTGCCGTACGCCGTCCGCCTCTCCGCCTTCGCCGCTCGCCGCTCCGCCGTCCGTTTCCCCGCCGTCCGCCCTTCCGTCGCCCGCCGAGGAGCCGCTGTGACCACGTCCCACCCCGCCGACCGCATCCCGACGGTCGACGCCGACGACCGCGTGCCGATCCGGGTCGCCCTGGTGGACGACCAGCAGCTCGTCCGGGCCGGCTTCCGGATGGTCATCGACTCCCAGCCGGACCTCGAGGTCGTCGGCGAGGCCGGTGACGGCGAGGAGGCGCTGCGGCTCCTGACCGGCAGCGCGACGCGGCCCGACGTCGACGTCGTGCTCATGGACGTGCGGATGCCCCGGATGGACGGGCTCGCGGCGACCGCTCGGCTGACCCAGGCCGCGACGGCGGGCACCGCCACCCCACGGGTCATCGTGCTCACGACGTTCGACCTCGACGAGTACGTGCTCGCGGCGATCCGGGCGGGCGCGAGCGGGTTCCTGCTCAAGGACGCCGAGCCGGAGGAGATGCTCGCCGCGATCCGAACGGTGCACGCCGGGGACGCCGTCATCGCGCCGTCGAGCACCCGGCGCCTGCTCGAGCACCTGGTGACCGTCCTGCCCGAGGAGCCGCAGGCCGACGGGCGAGGGACCGCCGCACGCGCCGCGCTCGCCGCACTCACGGACCGCGAGCGCGAGGTGCTCGTCCTCATGGCGCGGGGCCGGTCCAACACGGAGATCGGCCGGGACCTCTTCGTCGCGGAGGCGACCGTCAAGACGCACGTCGGGCGCATCCTCGCCAAGCTCGGTGCGCGCGACCGGGTCCAGGCCGTCGTCGACCGCCTACGAGACCGGGCTCGTCCACCCCGGGACCTGACGCTCGCCCGGGCGGAGGCGGACCTCGCCGAGGTCCACCCGCGGGATGACCCGGGACGCGACCGTGGCCCGATGCCCGACCGTCGGCCCCCTCCGTAGCGTCGTGGGCGACCCACCACCGACCGCAGGAGCCCCCGTGGACATCACCGCCTTCGTCCCCCGCACCTCCGCCGGCGACCTGCCGTCCAGCGCGGACACCGCCGTCCGTGCCCGCGCCCTGTCGAAGGTCTACGGGACCGGCGGCTCGGCGGTCCGGGCGCTGGACGCGGTCGACGTCGACTTCGACGCCGGCGCGTTCACCGCGATCATGGGGCCGTCCGGGTCCGGGAAGTCGACCCTCATGCACCTCCTCGCCGGGCTCGACTCGGCGTCGTCCGGCAGCGCCTTCATCGGCTCGACCGAGATCACGGCCGTGGGCGACACCGCCCTCACCCGGCTGCGGCGGGACCGGGTCGGCTTCGTCTTCCAGTCCTTCAACCTGCTGCCGATGTTCACGGCGGAGCAGAACATCCTGCTCCCGCTCGAGCTCGCCGGGACCGCGGTCGACGCGTCCGTGCGCGAGTGGTTCGACACGCTCGTCGGCACGCTCGGGCTGGCCGGCCGCCTGTCCCACCGACCGGCCGAGCTCTCCGGCGGCCAGCAGCAACGGGTCGCCATCGCCCGTGCCCTCATCGCCCGGCCCGAGGTCGTCTTCGCGGACGAGCCCACCGGGAATCTCGACTCCCGTGCCGGTGCGGAGGTGCTCAGCTTCCTGCGTCGCTCGGTCCGCGAGCTGGGCCGGACGGTCATCATGGTGACCCACGACCCGACCGCCGCGGCGTACGCCGACCGGGTGGTCATGCTCGCGGACGGCCGGATCGCGGGCGACATCGTCAACCCGACGCCCGAGTCGGTCCTCGCCGGGCTGGACGCCCTGCGATCGCTCGAGGCGCCCCTCGACACGGCGGGGCGGGTGGCTCGCTGATGCTGCGCCTGACCCTCGCCCAGATGCGACGCAGCCTCGGGCGGCTCACCGCCGCAGGGCTGGCGATCGCCATCGGCACCGCGTTCGTCGCGGCCACCCTCATCGCCGGCGCGGTCATCACCCGCACCAGCTACGACGCCGTCGCGGCGTCCTACGCCGACGCCGACCTCGTGGTCGCGGGCGAGTCCGGCCTCCCGGCCGCCGACCTGAAAACCTTCGGCGACCAGGACGGCGTGGCCGCGGTCGACGGGCGGCTGAGCCTGTTCGTCGAGCTCAGCAGCGGATCCCGCCGCGTCGTCCCCGAGCTCACCGCCGTGGCCTCCGACCCGCGGCTGGACGCCCAGCGCGTCGTCGACGGGCGCGCACCGCTGTCGACCGGGGACGTCGCCCTGCCCGCGGCGCTCGCCGAGCGGCTGGACGTCGAGATCGGCGACACCGTGACCGCGCACCGCGGCGAGTGGGAGGCGTTCCCGGCCGGCGACGCCGGCAGTGCCACGGGCACGGGCACGGGCACGGACACGGGCACGGGCACGGGTGCAGCAGCCACCGACGACCCGGCGACCGGGGACGCCGTGGCGCCCGAGGCAGCACCGGACGCCACCGTCTCGGAGACCCGGTGGGTCGAACGCCCCGAGGAGCTCACGGTCGTCGGGCTCGTCGACGACCCGTTCGGCGCGTTCGCGCAGTCCGGCGGAGCGGCCGTCCTCACCGCTGCGGACCTCGCCCGCTGGGCCACCGCGGAGTCCCCCGACGGCGCGCTCGTGTACCGCAGCGCGGTGGTCGTCCTCGCCGACGACACCGACCTCGAGGCGGCCCGCGCGTCGTTGACCGCCGCCGCCCCCGCGGGGGCGACCGTCCGCACGAAGGACGAGCAGGCGCAGGCCATGACCGCCGAGCTCACCGACGGCGCCGACGTGTTCACGACGGTCGTGCTCGGGTTCGCCGCGGTCGCTCTGCTGGTCGCGGCGCTCGTCATCTCGAACACGTTCCAGGTGCTCATCGCCCAGCGCACGCGGACCCTGGCGCTCCTGCGCTGCGTCGGGGCGGACCGGCGCCAGCTCCGCCGGTCGGTCCTGCTCGAGGCCGGCCTGCTCGGGGTCGCGGCGTCCACCGCCGGGCTCGTCCTGGGTGTCGTCGTCGGCCAGGGGGCGCTGTGGGTGCTCGGCGGGATGGATCTCGACGTCCCGCTCCCGTCCGCGTCACCCTGACCCCGGCCGTGGTCGTGGTCCCGCTCCTCGTCGGGACGGTCGTGACCGTGCTCGCCTCGCTCGCCCCGGCACGCGCCGCCACGCGGGTCGCCCCGCTGGCGGCCCTCCGGCCCGCGGACGCACCCGCGGTCTCGGAGCGACGCAACCTCCCACGCCTGGTCCTGGCGGCGCTCGCCACCGTCGGCGGACTCGCGCTGCTCGGGGCCGCGATGATCCTCGGCACCTCGATCGACCCGGTGCTCGCCCTCGGTGTCGGCGTCCTCGGCGGTGCCCTGTCCTTCGTCGGGGTGCTCGTCGGCTCGGTGTTCTGGCTGCCGCACGTCGTCGGGCTCTGCGGTCGGCTGCTCGGGCGCAGCGGCACCAGCGCACGGCTGGCCGCCGCCAACACGGTCCGCAACCCGCGCCGGACCGCGGCCACCAGCACCGCGCTCCTCATCGGGGTCACGCTCGTCACGATGATGAGCACCGGCGCGGCGAGCGCCCGGGTCACCCTGGCCAACGAGCTCGACGCCCAGTTCCCGGTCGACGTCCAGATCGGGCGGGAACTGGGCGCCGGCGCCGCCCGAGGGACGTCCGAGGAGCTCGTCACCCCGGCGCTGGTCCGGACGGTCGAGGCCGTCGACGGCGTCCGGCGCGTCGACACGTTGACCCAGGCGTCGCTCGTCGTCACCACCGCGGGCGGCTCGGAGGGCTTCGTCACGGGACTCGCGCTGCCTGTGGCGGACGCCGCCGCCGTGCTGCGGACGCCGTCGATGGTCGAGGGGCTCACGGACGACACCGTCGTCCTCGGCCAGGACACCGCCGAGGACCTGGGGGTCGCCGATGGGGACAGGCTGACGGTGAGCGGGACTGTGGACGACCCGACGACCGGTCAGCCCGGCCCGACCGGGGACGCGGTCGAGCGGACGGCCGTCGTCACCACACTGCCCGGGGGCGTCGTCGTGACGCCGGCGACCCTCGAGGCCCTCACCGTGGCGGACCCCGCGATCCTGGCGTGGGTGCGGCTGACGGACGAGGCCGATCCGGCCCAGGTCGTCCCGGCGGTGCAGGACGCGCTGTCCGACACGGCGGTCCGGGTCACCGGAGCCGCCGTCGAGCGGGCGATGTTCGAGGGGATCATCGACACGCTGCTGGCCGTGGTGCTCGGGCTGCTGGCGGTCGCCGTCGTGATCGCCCTCATCGGCGTCGCGAACACGCTGTCGCTCTCCGTCCTCGAGCGCCGTCGGGAGTCCGCGACCCTGCGCGTGATCGGGCTGTCCCGCAACCAGCTGCGCACGACCCTCGCGGTCGAGGGCATGCTCATCGCCGGCGTGGGCGCCGCGCTGGGGGTCCTCATCGGAGTCCTCTACGGGTGGGCGGGAGCGGTCACCGTCCTCGGCGTGGTGGGCGACGTGAGGCTCGAGGTGCCGTGGACCGACCTCGTCCTCGTGCTCGCCGTGTCCCTCGGTGCGGGGCTGCTGGCGTCGGTGCTGCCGGGTCGGTCGGCCGCACGGACCTCGCCGGTGGCGGCGCTCGCCGTGGACTGACCGCCGGCCTCGACGCGACCGGCTGCGACCGACGGGCCTGTGGAACCTCGGGACGTCCCCGGGTCCACGGGCCCGTCGCGGTCCCGTGGGGGTGCCCCCGGCGACGGTGACGCCGTGCGCCTCACCCTCGCCGGGCATGCCGGCTCGCTAGCGGTCGACCTCGACGTCGCCGACGACGCCCGCCTCGCCGACCTCCGCCCGCACCTGGCCGCGGTGACCGGCCGAGCCGAGCTCGCCGGATCGGCGGGACGCACCGCCGTCCCGCTGGCGGTGGACGACGTCGTCCTGGCCGAGGACCACCTCACCGGCGAGTTCCCGCTGCTGCCGGGCGCCGTGCTGCGCATCGGCTCCGGTCCGCCCGACCTCGACCGGGCCGCGCTCCGGGCTGCCCGGCACCTCGCCGTCGTCGCCGGGCCGGATGCGGGCGGGCTGGTCCCGCTCGACGCGCGCACCGTCGTGGGGCGGCGCCCGCGGGGCAGCACGCGGGCCAGGCCTCGGTGCCGGTCCGTCGTGCTCGACGACCCGACGCTCTCCGAGCGACAGGTCGAGGTGGTCCCCGGGCGGCGGGGGCTGCGTGTCCGCGACCTCGCGTCCCGCAACGGCACGATGCTGGTCCGAGCCCGCCACCCCGACCGGGAGGTGCCGATCCGCCGGCGGGGTCGCCGGCTCGTCGCGGGCGACCGGCTCGTCCTGGGCGCGACCGTGCTCGAGCTCCGCGCCGCGACGCCGCGGCCGCCGGGGCGGCGAGGGGCCCGGCCGCGGACGTCCCTGACGTCCCTCGACGCACCGTCGACCTGGATCGCCCCGGCTGCGGGCGCCGCCGTCCTCGCTGCGGCCACCGGGAACCGCCTGCTGCTCGTGCTCGCCGCGGTGGGGCCGGCCACCGCGCTGGCCGGTGTCCTCGCAGGTCGGTGCTCCGCGCGGCTCGAGGCCCGGCGGGCCTCCCGCCGCCGGGGACGTCCGGTGGGCGGCGCGGCGAGGGACAGGGTCCCACCCTGCCGGTCGCGGCGGACCTGCGGACGGCGTCGCTGGTCGACGGGTCGTGGACGACCGGGCTCGGTGCGGACCGCGCGGGGACGCGCCACGATCCCGGTCCGGCCGACGCGGACGGCTCGCGCGGCGCCTCAGCCGTGACGGACGTGGCCCGTGGAGGACGCTCGGACCCGGCCACGGGGTCCGGACGACCGGCCGTCCCGCCGGGCCTGGGAGCGCTCGCTCCCGACGGCTGCCTCGCCGTCGTCGGACCGCGGAGCCCGGTGCTCGCGGTGGCACGCCTGCTGGCGTGCGCCGAGGTGGGCCGGTCCGTCGGCGCGGCTGCCGTGCGGCCGCGGGACGGCGCCCTACGCCCCGGCGGCGGCCCGTCACCCCCGCCGACGACGCCCACGGGGCTGGTCGTGGTCGCGCATCCGCGGGACGACGACGTCTGGCGCTGGGCTCGGTGGGTCGCCCCTCCACCCGGTCGCGACCCCGCCGTCCTGGTCGTCGACGGGCCCCCGGGCGCGGCCGATGGCGGTGGCCGATCGGGTCCCGGCGCCGCGGACGGCACCGGTTCGTGGGGGCGGATCCCGTCCGGCATCCCCGTCGTGCTGCTGGCGGGCGTCGACGGGACCCGTGTCCCGCCCTGGTGCCGCACCGTGCTCGAGGTGTCCCCCGACGGCCGGACCACCGTGCTCAGCCGCCCGGGCACGCCGCCGGTCACCCTGCCGCTGTGCGGCGTCTCCGTCGTCTGGAGCGACCGCCAGGCCCGACTGGTCCACGCCCTGACCGGGCGCCGCCGAGCGGGGGTCCCACGTTCGGATTTCGACTGGCGGGAGGCCGGCGCCGGCGATCCGGACGGCGCCGGGCCGGACGGCACGGCGCCCGTCGGGCGGGCCCTGCCCGCCGTCGTCGCGCTCGCCGACCTGCCCGGGATCCCGGCCGCCGATCCGGCGTCGATCCTGCGGGCCTGGCGACGGTCCGAGCGCCGCACCGGGCACGGCGACGCCTCACGACGGCGTCGACGGGAGCGACGGTCTTCCGGCGGTGCTCGGGGTCGGGGCCGGGGGACGCCCGCTCGTCCTGGACCTCGTCCGCGACGGTCCGCACGGACTCGTCGCCGGGACGACGGGTGCCGGCAAGAGCGGGCTGCTGCAGACGTGGGTGCTCGCGCTGGCGCTCACGCGGTCCCCGACCGAGCTCGCCATGCTCCTGGTCGACTACAAGGGTGGAGCCGGCTTCGGGCCGTGCGCCCGGCTGCCGCACGTCGTCGGCCTCGTCACGGACCTCGATGCCGCACTCGCGGCGCGTGCGCTCACCGGGATGCGGGCCGAGCTGCGGCGACGGGAGGAGGTGCTCGCCCGCTGGTCGGTCCCCGACCTCGCCGCGCTCCGGCGGTGCGCCCCGGCCGAGGCGCCGCCCCGCCTGCTCGTCGTGGTGGACGAGTTCCGTGCGCTCGCCGACGACGTGCCGGCGTTCGTGCCGGGCCTCCTGCGGGTCGCCGCCCAGGGCCGATCGCTCGGGGTGCACCTGCTCCTCGCCACCCAGCGACCGGGCGGGGCTGTGGGGCCGGACCTGCGGGCGAACCTCGCGGTCCGCGTGGCCCTGCGGGTCACCGACCCCTCCGAGTCGCTCGACGTCGTCGACGTGCCCGACGCCGCCGCGATCCCTGCGAGCGCCGTGGGACGCGCCGTGCTGCGGCGGGGACCCGCACGACCGGAGCCGCTGCAGGTCGCCCACGCCGACGCCGCCCCCCGGAGCCGTCGGGCTCTGGTGCGCCGGGTCGACGACGACCGGAGCGGACCCTCCGCCGAGCTCAGCCGGGGCGACCGGCGTCGCGCCACCAACCTTGTCCTCGGCCAGGCGTCGCCGACCCCCATCGCCCACCGGCGCGTGGGTGCAGGCGGCGCGCGAGGCGGCCGACCGGGCCGGGCTGCCCCGGCCCGCTGCGCCGTGGCTGCCGCCCCTGCCCGAGCACCTGGCGCTCGACGAGCTGTGCGGCCGAGCCACCCCGGGTCATGGTCCCGACGGACCGGACACACCGGACGGGCCCGCGCACCGCCCCTCCTCCGCGCACACGCCGACGTCGCCGACCTCCGCGCGCGCCGGCGGCGCACTCCCCCTGGCGCTGGCCGACCACCCGGCGCACCGGCGCCAGGAGGTGGTCGCGTGGTCGCCCTGGACGGGCCCGCTGCTCGCCCTCGGCGGTCCGGCGTCGGGCCGCAGCACCGTCCTGCGCACGCTGGCCGTCGGAGCCCTCGGACCGGGGCTGGCACGTGCACGCGGTGACCGCTGCCGATCCGCTCGTGGACCTGCCGGAGCACCCGTGCCGAGGCACCACCGTCGGGGGCGAGGACCCGCGTCGCCTGGCCCGCCTCCTCCGGCTCCTCGCCACCCCGGAGCCGACCGGGGCCCCCGGCACCGCCTCGCCGACGGCACCCGCGACGGGGCCGAGACGACTGCCGACCCGCCCCCGCCAGCTGCTCCTGATCGACGGCCTCGAGGCGGTGCTCGACGCCCTCGAACCGATCGCGCGCGGCCGGGCGGCGGACCTCCTCGTCGACCTCCTCCGGGACGGCCGGCGTCGGGGAGTCGGCGTCGCCGCCACGGCGTCCGCCACGCCGCCGCCGTCGGTGGCCCGGACCTTCACCGCGCGGCTCGTCCTCCGGCTCGGGGACCCGGTCGCGGAGTCGGTGTCCGGCGTCCCGGCCGAGCTCGTCGGGCACGCCCGTGTCCCCGGGCGCGGCGTCTGGCTTCCCGGCGGCGACCGGTCCCCATCGGCGCCGCGGTCGGCGACCTGGTCATCGGCGCCGGCGCTGTGCCAGGTCGCGGTCGCCGATCCCCGGTCGCTCTCCTCGACGGGCTACCCGCGCGACGGTGCTGCTGACGAGAGGAGCAGGGACACCGCGCGGCGAGGACCGACGGAGCCGGCGGCGACCCGACCGGCCGAATCGACGCGGCCGGACGAGCGAGCTGCCGCCGAGACGGGGCCGGCCGGTTCGCGACCGGGGCCGGGTTCGGGTTGGCAGTGGGACGCGGAGACGGCCACCACGACCCGCCCGCTCCGCCTCCAGCCCGTGCCGTGGGACGTCACCGTGGCCGACCTCGGCCGGGCGATCGCCGCGCAAGCAGAGCCGACCGTCGCCCCCGCCGGGATCGGGCCGCCGCACGCGACGTCGGCGAAGGGGCTCTCGACCTCGGGCAGCGACCGAGGTCCCGCCGGCGTGCCGATCGGGCTCGGCGGGGACGACGCCGGCCCGGTGTGGCTGCCGATCGGTGCCGGCGCGCTCGTCGTCGGTCCGACCGGGTCCGGGCGGTCCACGGCGCTCGCGACCATCGCGCGGTCGCTCCTCGACGGCGGGACCGACGTCCTGCTCGTCGCCCGCGACGGCCCGCTCCGCGCACTCGGCGAGGCGCGGGTCCCGGCGCGGACCTGCGGTCACGCACCGACGACGGTCGCCTCGAAGCTCGACTCGCTGCTCGGGGCCGCAGTGACGAGCGGCAGCCGCAGCGGCAGCCCGCTCGTGCTGATGGTCGACGACCTCGAGTCCCTCGAGCAGCGCGCCCCGGACGTCTCGCTCCGGCTCGCCGACCTCGTGGCGGGCGGCCCGGACGGCCCGCCCCACCGGCTCTGACCCCCCTGGTGCAGCCGGTGCGGCGGCGGACCCCGGTCCGACCGTCGAGGAGGGTGCGCTCCGGCACTCCCCGGCACAGCGCCTCGGGCGCTGGTGCTGGTCGCGTCGGCGCAGACCGGTGCGGCCACCGTGGCCTTCCGCGGTCCGCTCGCGGCGCTGCGCGCGCTGCGGTGCGGGCTGGTCCTCGCTCCGGCGAAGCTCGGGAGCGACGGAGGTCTTCGGCGTCGACCTCGCCTGGGGCTCCGATCCCGCCCGGCCGCATGCATCCGGGGCGCGGGGTCGTCGTCCGAGGACGGGACGTCGTGCCGGTCCAGGTCGCGCGGCCCGGGTGATGCAGCTCGGCGCCCGGCGCCGGCGTGCGGTCGACGGTCGCCGCGACGACCGACGGCAGCAGCAGGCCGACGCCCACGGCCAGCGCGCCGACCAGCACCGCGACGGCCCACGGGGCCGGGTCGGACGCCGAGCCACCCGACCGACATCACGACGAGGAGCACCTGCCAGGTCATCACCGGGGACCGCGCCCAGCGCCGGCCCGACCCACAGCCCGCGCGCGCGCGAGCACCAGGACGGCGGCGACGCCGAGGGCGAAGAGGACGAGGAACACCGTCGCCGCGGGCAGCTGCACGTCGCCGCCCACGAGGTCGACCAGCCACGCGCCCGCGAGCCCGAGCAAGCAGGCCCGCCTGCAGCAGGACGAGGGCGCACAACGGCGACGAGAGCCGGCGGGGCGTCGTACCGTGGAGGTATTGCCTGACGCCCGACTGCGGTCGGCTCCTCGGACGGTTCGGGGCGGTCGGCGAGGTCGTTCGGGTCACGACCCGACGGTACGCCGGGCAACGCTGCTCGACGCGCGGAGCGAAACCGCAGGCCAGGGTGTGAGCAATACCTCAGCGGTGATGTGGCCGAAACCTCTCCGTGACCCCTTGTGCACCCGACGGACAGGTGTGAACCTATTCAGAGTTTGTTCAGATCCCTCAAACCGAGCCGTCGGTCCCTGCCGGGCCGGCTCGACCTGTGCCTAGGAGTACTCATGGACTGGCGCCACCGCGCTGCATGTCTGGACGAAGACCCCGAGCTCTTCTTCCCGATCGGCAACACCGGGCCGGCCCTCCTGCAGATCGACGACGCGAAGGCCGTGTGCCGTCGTTGCCCGGTCGTCGACACCTGCCTGAAGTGGGCCCTCGAGTCCGGTCAGGACGCCGGCGTCTGGGGCGGCCTCTCCGAGGACGAGCGCCGCGCCCTCAAGCGCCGCACGGCCCGCCAGCGCGCGCGCCAGCTGACGTCTGACCCGCCGGATGCCCGGGCGACCCACGTCGCCCGGGCATCGTCGTCCTCGGCCGGCGTCGCCGACCGCGCTCACCCCCGCGCAGCCGCGGCGTCCCGCTCAGGCTGGACGTCCGCAGCCGACGTCGACACGACCTGGGTCCCGCCGCCCTCCCGCGGGAGCCACTCGATCGAGCCGTTGAGCTCGTTCGCCACGAGCGTCTGGACGATCTGGGTCCCCAGCCCGGTCCCCGCGCCCTTGCCCGGGGTGAGCCCGACGCCGTCGTCGGCCACGACGACGCGCAGCGCCTGGCCGTCGCGGGTCGCGGTGATCTCGACCGTGCCGCCCTCCGCGGTGGACAGCCCGTGCTCGACGGCGTTCGTCACCAGCTCGGTCAGCACGAGCGCGAGCGCGGTGGCGTCCTCGGCCGGGACCATCCCGAACGTGCCCGCTGCTCTTCGTGCGCACCAGGGCGCCCGCCGAGGCGACGTCGGCCGTCAGCCGCAGGCTGCGGCCCATGAGGGCGTCGAACGGGACCGACTCGTCGAGGGTCTGCGAGAGCGTCTCGTGCACGAGCGCGATCGTCGCGACGCGCCGCATCGCCTCCTCGAGCGCCTCCTTCGCCTCCGGCGACGTCATCCGCCGGGCCTGCAGCCGCAGCAGGGCGGCGACGGTCTGCAGGTTGTTCTTCACCCGGTGGTGGATCTCGCGGATCGTCGCGTCCTTCGTGATGAGCTCGCGCTCGCGCCGCCGCAGCTCGGAGACGTCCCGGCACAGCAGCACGGCGCCGATCCGCTCGCCGTGCTCGGTGAGCGGGCACCGCCCGCAGCGACAGGCAGACGCCGTGCGCCTCCAGGTCGGTCCGCCACGGCGCCCGCCCCATCACCACGAGCGGCATCGACTCGTCCACCGGCGACTGGTGCTCGACCAGGTCCGTCGTGACCTCGATGAGCGAGCGGCCGACGAGCGTCCCCATGACGCCGAACCGGTGGAAGCAGCTGAGCGCGTTGGGGCTCGCGTACAGCACCTCGCCCTCGGAGTTGAGCCGGATCAGCCCGTCGCCGACGCGCGGGGCACCGCGCCGGGACCCGGTCGCCGCGTTCGGCAGCGGGAAGTCGCCGCGGCCGATCATCGCCCATGAGGTCGTCCGCGGCCTCGATGTAGTTGAGCTCGAGCCGGCTCGGCGTGCGCGCACCGCCGAGGTTGGTCTGCCGGGCGACGACGGCGAGCGCGCGCCCGTTGCGCACCACCGGCACGGCCTCCTCGCGCACGGCGTACGACCCGTACCAGCGCGGCTCCCGCGACCGCTGCGGGCGCAGCTCGGTCAGCGCGCGACTCGAGCTGGGGCCGCTGCCCCTCCGGCGCGCTCGACCCGACGATGTCGTCGTAGTGCACGGTCGCGCCGGTGCTCGGCCGGCACTGGGCGATCGCGACGAAGTCGCCGGCCCGCGTGGGCAGCCACAGCACGAGGTCGGCGAAGGCCAGGTCGGAGATGACCTGCCAGTCCCCCACGAGCAGGTGCAGCCACTCGACGTCGGCGGGGTCGAGGTCGGCGTGGCGGGAGACCAGGTCGCTCAGGGTGGACACCCGGACAGCCTAGGTCGCGCACCGCGGACCGCCGCGGCCGGGCCCGACCGCCGCCGACCGCCAGCCGACCGCCGGCCGCGAGCCCGCGCCGGCCCCCGGCAGCGCGCGGCTCGCGGCCGGACCGCCGATGCCGGCGCGCGGGCGCTAACCTCTGGTCGGCCGGGAACCGTCGCCGCTCCGACCAGGAGGTCCGCCGTGCACGTGCGGGTCCAGCTCCGCTACGACGCCGCGGCGCCCACGGTCGCCGCCATGCTCGCCGACGCCGGGCTACGCGCGAGCTCGCGTCGAGGCGAGCGGCGCGACCGTCGAGCAGGCCGACGTCACCGGCACGGTCGACGGCGCCTTCACGGTCGCGACCCGGCGCTCGGTGCCCGACCGACCAGATCCCCGCGCAGGCCCGCTCGTTCGTCGGGTCGACCGGCTCGAGGTCCGCCAGGTCGAGGCGTGGGAGGCCGCCGAGCCGGCCGGCCCCCGGCGGGGCACCGTGGTCGTCGAGATCAGCGGGACGCCGGTCCGCCTCACCGGGACGGTCACGCTCGACACCGAGCCCGCCGGGCGGCAGCGTCCTCACCTACGACGGCGAGCTCAAGGCGACGATCCCGCTCTTCGGCGCGGCCGTCGAGCAGGCCGCGGCGGTGCCGTCCGGTCGGCGCTCGAGGCCGAGCAGGCCGCGGGATCCGCTGGCTCGCCGAGCGCTGACCGCGCGGCCAGCCGCCGACCTCCACCCGGCCACCCCGCGCCGCGAGCAACGATCACGAGTAACGTTCGCACGCCCCGCAGCGCTCTGACCTGCGCCGTCGTTCGCGTGGGATCGCTACCACCACGGCCGGCGGTTGACACCCGACGCGTCGGCCCAGCACAGCTCGTTCCAGCCGTGGAATCGCTCCGCACCAGACTGGTGGGAGCGCTTCTCTACGGCGAGTCCTCCCGGGCCACCGTCGGACGCCTGCCGGCTGCCGACGGACGGAACCGACGGCACCGACGCCGTCGAGCAGACAAGGGAGTCACAGTGCGCAAGACCACGAGCACGACGTGGGCGCTCATGGCCGGAGCCACCGGCATCGCCCTCCTCGCCGCCGCCTGCGGCGGCGGGTCGATGCGGGGTCCGACGGCACCGGCGACGGCGCCTCGGGCACCGCCGGGAGCGGCGACGAGAAGGTCACGCTGACCGTCGCGACGTTCAACGAGTTCGGCTACGAGGAGCTGCTCGACGAGTACGAGGAGCTCAACCCGAGCGTCACCGTCGAGCACAAGAAGGCGGCCACCGCGGACGAGGCGCGCGACAACCTCAACACACGCCTGGCGGCGGGCTCGGGCCTGTCCGACATCGAGGCGGTCGAGGTCGACTGGCTCGCCGAGCTCCTCCAGTACTCCGACATGTTCGTCGACCTCAGCGACCCCGAGCTCGAGGGCCGGTGGCTCGACTGGAAGACCGCCGCCGCCACCAGCGCCGACGGCGCGCTGCTCGGCTACGGCACCGACGTCGGCCCCGAGGCCATCTGCTACCGCTCCGACCTGTTCGCCGCGGCCGGCCTCCCGACCGACCGCGCCGAGGTCGCCGAGCTGCTCGAGGGCGGCTGGGACCGCTACTTCGAGGTCGGCCGGGACTTCGTCGCGAAGTCCGACGCGGCCTGGTTCGACTCGGCCGGCGCGACCTACCAGGGCATGATCAACCAGGTCGAGAACGCCTACGAGGAGGACGACGGCACCCCGATCGGCATCGACCACGACACGGTCAAGGACATCTACGACGCCGTCCTGACCGCCTCCGTCGACGACGACCTCTCCGCCCACCTGCTGCAGTGGAGCGACGACTGGGCCGCCGGGTTCCAGAGCGGTGCGTTCGCGACGCAGCTGTGCCCCGGCTGGATGCTCGGGGTCGTCGAGGGCAACGCGGCCGGCGTCACCGGCTGGGACGTCGCCGACGTCTTCCCCGGCGGGGGCGGCAACTGGGGCGGGTCCTACCTCACGGTCCCGACGCAGAGCGAGCACCCCGAGGAGGCCAAGGCGCTCGCCGCCTGGCTGACGGCCCCGGAGCAGCAGATCAAGGCCTTCACGGCGAAGGGCACCTTCCCGAGCCAGGTCGAGGCGCTCGAGAGCCCGGACCTGCTGGGCACCACCAACGCGTTCTTCAACGACGCGCCCACCGGCGAGATCCTCGCCAACCGCGCCGCGGCCATCACCGCGACGCCGTTCAAGGGACCGAACTACTTCCCGATCCACCTCACCGTCTCGGACGCCCTCACCCGGGTGGACGTGGACGGGACGGACGACGCCGCGTCGTCCTGGCAGAAGGCCCTCGAGGCGTACGAGGCGCTCGGCCTGGTGACCGACGGCGGTCGGGTGGGTCACCCACCCGACCGCCCGGCCCGCCACCCGCACCAGCCCCGAGGGAGTCGCATGTCCGTCCTCAGCCCGCCGAAGCCCACCCGGGTGCCGGCCGCTCCACGCGAGCCACGCCGCATCGCCTTCCGCCGAGCAGGCGGGCCGGTGGGACGTCAAGCTCTCGCCCTACCTGTACATCTCCCCGTTCTTCCTGCTCTTCGCGATCACCGGGCTGTTCCCGCTGGCGTACACCGCGTACGTCTCGGTCCACGACTGGCACCTCATCGGCGGCCAGGGCGCGTTCGTCGGGCCTGCAGAACTTCGTCGACGTGGTCGGGCAGCCTCGCTTCCTCACCGCGCTGCGGAACACGTTCAGCATCTTCCTGCTGTCGTCGGTGCCCCAGGTCCTCGCGCGCGATCACGATCGCCGCGGTCCTCGACGCCAACCTCCGCGCCAAGACCTTCTGGCGCATGGGCGTGCTGCTGCCCTACGTGGTCGCGCCGGTCGCGGTGTCGCTCATCTTCTCCAAGCTCTTCGCGGACCAGTCCGGGATGATCAACGCCCTGCTCGCGCTCGTCGACGCAGGGTCCGGTCCGGTGGCACGCCGACCCGCTGTCCAGCCACGTCGCGATCGCGACGATGGTCAACTTCCGGTGGACCGGCTACAACGCGCTGATCTTCCTCGCCGCGATGCAGGCCGTGCCGCGCGACCTCTACGAGGCGGCCGTGCTCGACGGCGCCGAGCCGGCTGCGGCAGTTCCTCTCGGTCACCGTGCCGATGCTGCGGCCGACGATCATCTTCGTCGTCATCACCGCGACGATCGGCGGGCTGCAGGTGTTCGACGAGCCGCGGATGTTCGACCAGCTCGGTCAGGGCGGCTCGGACCGGCAGTGGATGACCGTGACGATGTACCTCTACGAGCTCGGCTGGGGCGCCCAGAAGAGCTTCGGCCGGGCCGCCGCGGTGGCCTGGATCCTGTTCCTCATCATCGTGCTGATCGGGCTGATCAACTTCGCCCTCACCCGGCGGATCGCGTCTCCGGAGGCAAGCGATGACCTCGGTCCCCATGATCCAGCAGACCGCCGGCGCCGGGGCGGCCCGCGCTGCCGCACGACGACGCGGCGTGACCGTCGGGAACGGCGGGAACGGCGGCGCGAACCGGCGTCCGCGGTGGGTCACCTACACCGTGCTCGGCGTCGTCCTGGCCATCTCCGCCTACCCCCTCTACTACGCGCTCCTCCTGGCGTCGTCGGACGCGGTGACGATCGCGCAGAACCCGATCCCGTCGCTGATCCCGGAGGGCAACCTGCTGGCGAACATCGGGCGGGTCATCACGTCCGACATCAGCTTCTGGCCGGCGCTGTGTCAACAGCGTCATCGTCTCGGTGATCACGGCGCTCTCGGTCGTCGTCTTCTCCACCCTGGCCGGCTTCTCGTTCTCCAAGCTGCGCTTCCGCGGGCGCGGCCCGCTGCTCGTCTTCGTCATCGCCACCATGGCGGTGCCGACCCAGCTCGGCATCGTCCCGCTGTTCATCGTGATGTCGGAGCTCGGACCTGACCGGCAAGCTCGCGGCCGTCATCATCCCCGGCATGGTCACCGCCTTCGGGGTGTTCTGGATGACCCAGTACCTCGAGGAGGCGCTGCCCTACGAGCTCATCGAGGCGGCGCGGGTCGACGGGTGCTCGATGATCCGGACGTTCTGGCACGTGGCCCTGCCGGCGGCCCGACCGGCGGCGGCGATGCTCGCGCTGTTCACGTTCGTCGGGTCGTGGACCAACTTCTTCTGGCCCTTCATCGTGCTCGGGCTCGAGCAACCCGACCCTCCCGGTGGCGCTGCAGCTGCTGCAGGCGTCGTACTTCAAGGACTACTCGCTCATCATGGCCGGCGTCGTGGCCTCCACGATCCCGCTGGTCCTGGTGTTCGTCGTCGCGGGCAGGCAGCTCGTGACCGGGATCATGCAAGGAGCGGTCAAGGGATGAAACCGATTCAGTCCACGTCCGGACCTCCTCGGGGGGGCGCCTCGACCAGGCGCCCTGACCTTCCCGCCCGGGCTTCCTCTGGGGCGCGGCGACCGCCGCGTACCAGATCGAGGGCGCCGCCCACCGCGACGGACGGACGGACTCGATCTGGGACGCGTTCGCCCGCGTCCCCGGCGCCGTCCTGGACGGGCACGACGGCGAGGTGGCGTGCGGTCACTACGACCGGTACCGCGACGACGTCGCGCTGATGCGCGACCTGAACCTCGGCTCCTACCGCTTCTCGACGTCCTGGGCGCGGGTGCGGCCCGACGGCGGCGCGCCCAACGCGGCGGGCCTCGACTTCTACTCCCGCCTCGTCGACGAGCTGCTGGCGCACGGCATCAAGCCGTGGCTGACGCTCTACCACTGGGACCTGCCGCAGGCGCTCGAGGAGCGCGGCGGCTGGGCGAACCGCGACACCGCGTCCCTCTTCGCCGAGTACGCCGCGACCGTGCACGACGCGCTCGGCGACCGGGTGGGGGTCTGGACGACGCTCAACGAGCCGTGGTGCTCGGCGTTCCTCGGCTACACCGGCGGCGTGCACGCGCCCGGTCGGCAGAGCCGCGAGGACGGCCTGGCGGCGGCGCACCACCTGCTGCTCGGCCACGGCCTGGCGGTGCAGGAGCTGCGCTCGCGCGACGCCGCGCTCGACCTCGGCATCACGCTGAACTTCACGGTGGCCGACCCGGCCGACCCCGAGGACCCGGCCGACGTCGACGCGGCCCGCCGGATCGACGCGCAGTTCAACCGGGTCTTCCTCGAGCCGGTCCTGCGCGGCGCCTACCCCGAGGACCTGCTCGAGGACGTCGCCCCGTACGGCCTGCTCGACCACGTGCGCGACGGCGACCTGACGATCATCTCCACGCCGATCGACGCGCTGGGCGTGAACTACTACCACGGCGACCTGGTCAGCGGACGTCCGCACCCGGACGCCGCGCGCGGCGAGGCGCCGGTCCGGACGTCCGACGTCGTCGCCCTACCCGGCGGCCGACGACGTGCACACCACCCCCGCGGGCTGCCGGTCACGGCGATGGACTGGGAGGTCCAGCCCGAGGGGCTGACCCGGCTGCTGCTGCGCCTGCAGCGACGACTACACCGGACCGGCCGGCGTCGCGCTCTACGTCACCGAGAACGGCGCCGCCTACGACGACGTCCCGGACGCGAGCGGCTTCGTCGCACGACGACGAGCGGCTCGAGCTTCGTCGACCTGCACCTGCGGGCCGTGCACGCGGCGATCGAGCGCGGCGTCGACGTCCGCGGGTACTTCGCGTGGTCGCTGCTGGACAACTTCGAGTGGGCCTGGGGCTACCACCAGCGGTTCGGCATCGTCCGGGTCGACTACGACACGCTGGAGCGGACCCCGAAGGCGAGCGCGCGGTGGTACGCCGACGTGGCACGGGAGAATGCCCTGCCGGGTCTCGGTTGATCGAGGAGGTGGACCGATGTCCGAGGGGTCTCGGGCCGGAGCAGCGACGCTCGAGCAGGTGGCCGAGCTCGCCGGGGTGTCCCGGTCCACCGCGTCCCGGGCGATCAACGGCGGGCTGCGGGTGTCACCGGAGGCGCAGGCCGCCGTCGACCGCGCGATCGCCCAGCTCGAGCTTCACGCCGAACCGCGCCGCGCGGGCGCTGGTGACCCGGCGCAGCGACTCGGTCGCCCTCGTGGTCCCGGAGCCGGACGAGCGGGTGCTCACCGACCCGTTCTTCGCCGGCACGCTCAACGGCCTGTCGGCCGCGCTGGCCGACACCGAGCTCCAGCTCGTCCTGCTCATCGTCCGGCCGGGCGACAACGCGCGTGCGACCCGGTACCTGCGCAACGGTCACGTGGACGGCGCGATCGTCGTGTCCCACCACCAGGACGACTACCTCGACCGGGCGCTGGCGGACTCGCGTCTGCCGCACGTCTTCGTCGGGCGGCCTCTCGAGGGCGACCGGGACGTCCGGCACGTCGACCTCGACAACACCCTCGGCGGCCGGATCGCGACCGAGCACCTCATCGCCCGCGGCCGGCGCCGGATCGCGACCATCGCCGGTCCGCAGGACATGGCGGCCGGCCTCGACCGCGTCGCCGGGTGGCGCGCGGCGCTGCGCGACGGCCGGCCTGCCCGACGACGCCATGGCGTCCGGCGACTTCACCGTGGCGGGCGGAGCCGCGGCCGCGAGCCGCCCTGCTCGACCGGCACCCGGACATCGACGCGCTGTTCTGCGCGTCGGACCTCATGGCGGTCGGCGCGCTGGGCGTCCTCGCCGAGCGTGGCCTCACCGTGCCCGACGACGTCGCCGTCGTCGGCTTCGACGACCTGGGCGTCGCCGAGTCGACCAAGCCGCCGCTGACCACGGTGATCAACCCGGTGGTCGCGATGGCGCGGCGGGCGGGCGAGCTGCTCGTCGACCAGCTCGCGGGCGGCCGATGCCGGTCGAGCCGGTGATCTTCGTCCCCGAGCTCGTGGTGCGGGAGTCGCCGCCTAACTGGCCGACGTGCCCGTAGCGGTGCCGGGTCCGGCTGACCGCCTGCTCGCGGACCACCGTGAGCATCTCGCGCGCCGCCGCGGCGAGCACCGGGTGGTCGAGGACCGTCACGTCACCGACCCGCTCGCGCGCGGCCTCGCGCAGCCCGGCCGACGTCCCCACGACGCGGATGCGGTCCGGGGACCGCCCCGGACGGACGCGCGCGGCGAACACGGCGTCGTCCTCCTGCTGCGGCGGTGCTGACCTCGACCGGCACACCGGCCCGCTCGGCCGCGGCGAGCACGCGGGCGACCTCTCGGCCCCGCGCGTCGGCGCCGACCCGCACGGTGAGGTGCGCGCAGCGGCCGGTACCGCAGCACGTTCTGACTCGACCGCGAGGCCGCTCGGGTCGTGCTCGACGGCGCCCACCTCGCGCCACCAGCGCTCGTCGTCGGCGCGCGCCCAGGCGAGCCAGTCGGCGTCGTCGGCGGGACGTCGAGGCGTCCGACCAGCGACCCAGCCCGGCGACGTAGTGCGGCCCGCCGGCCTTGGCCCCCGGCCCGACGACCGACGCCTTCCAGCCACCGAACGGCTGGCGCTGGACGATCGCCCCGGTGATGTGCCGGTTGACGTACGCGTTGCCCACCTCGACGCGGTCGAGCCAGGTCGCGATCTCGTCCTCGTCGAGGGAGTGCAGCCCGCCGGTGAGGCCGAACGGCACGGCGTTCTGCAGCCGGATCGCCTCGTCGAGGGTGCGGGCCCGCATGATCCCGAGCACCGGACCGAACACCTCGGTGAGGTGGAACCACGACCCGGGCGCGACGCCGTCCTTGACGCCCGGCGACCAGAGGCGGCCGGCGTCGTCGAGGCGGCGCGGCTCGACGAGCCACCGCTCCCCCGGCTCGAGCGTCGTCAGGGCGCGCAGCAGCTTGCCCGCCGCGGGCTCGGTGAGCGGGCCGACCGTCGTGCCCAGGTCGGTCGGCGGGCCGACCCGCAGCGAGCGGACGGCGTCGATGAGCTGGCGGGCGAGGCGCGGCGACGTCCCGACCGACCCGACGAGGATCGAGCAGCGACGCCGCGGAGCACTTCTGCCCGGCGTGGCCGAAGGCGGACCGGACGACGTCGGCGACGGCGAGGTCGACGTCGGCCGACGGCGTCACGACCAGGGCGTTCTTGCCGGACGTCTCGGCGAGGACCTCGAGGTCGGTCCGCCAGCCGCCGAACATGCGGGCGGTCTCGATCGACGCCGGTGAGCAGCACGCGCGCGACGTCGGGGTGGCGTGACCAGGCGCCGGCCGACCTCGCCCTCGGGGAGCGAGGACGACCTGCAGGACGTCGCGCGGCACGCCGAGGTCGTCCAGCGCGCGGTGGATCGCCGCGGCGGCGACCTGCAGGCAGCGCGGGGTCGGCGGGGCCGGCTTGGCCAGCACCGGCGACCCGGCCGCGAGCGCGGCGAGCACCGAGCCGACCGGGATCGCGACCGGGAAGTTCCACGGCGGCGTGACGACGGTCAGCCCGTGCGGGACGGAACACGGGCACCGGGCACCCGCGCCGTCGGCGAGGTCCTCGGCGCGGTCGGCGTAGTAGCGAGCGAAGTCGACGGCCTCGCTGACCTCGGGGTCCGCCTCGCGCGACCGTCTTGCCGGCCTCCTGCACCATCGTCGCGACGAGGTCGCCGCGGGCCCGCTCGAGGTGCAGCGCGGCCCGGCGCAGGACGGCGGCGCGGGTCGCGGGCGGCGGTGGCGGCCCAGTCGTCCGCGACGCGCGCGGGCCCGGGCGACCGCCGCGTCGACGTCCGCGAGCGACGCGACCTCGACGGCGGCCGGGACGTCGACCTCGCGGGGACGACCTCCGGCCGCCCACGCGCGCGACTCCGGCGACGGCCGGGTCGGTGTCCGGGGCGTTGCCGGAACGGCTCGCCGGCGGGCGGCTCGACCGGCTCGGGGCGCGGGGTCGCGGCGGCGCTCGGGGGCGGGCAGCGCGCTGTCGCGCACCGAGGCGAGGAACGCCGCGCGCTGGCCGGCCAGGCGGACGCTCGACGTCGTCGGACGTCGGCGCCGTCGGGGCGAACAGCGCGTGCAGGTAGTTCTGCGGCGCGGCGTTCTCCTCCAGCCGGCGCACGAGGTAGGAGATGGCGACGTCGAAGTCCGCGCGCGCGACCACGGGCGTGTAGAGCAGCACGCTCGCCGACGACGTCGCGCACGGCCCGGGCCTGGGCCGGCGCCATGCCCTGGAGCATCTCGACGTCGAGCGCCTCGCGCGACGCCGCGGTCCGCGGCGGTCAGGTGCGCGAGCGCGACGTGGAACAGGTTGTGGCTCGCGACGCCGATGCGGACGTCCCGGGTGCGCTCGGGGCGCAGCGCGCGGTCGAGCAGGCGGACGTAGTGGGCGTCGACGTCGGGCTTGGTCGCGAACGGGGCCTGCGGCCAGTCGTGCAGCTCGGCCTCGACGCGCTCCATCGCGAGGTTCGCGCCCTTGACGAGCCGCACCTTGATCCGGGCTCCGCCGGCGGCGCGGCGGCGGGCCGCGATGTCGGTGAGCTCGTCCAGCGCCGCGAGCGAGTCCGGCAGATAGGCCTGCAGGACGATCCCGGCCTCGGCGCCGAGCAGGTCGGGGTCGAGGACCAGTCGCTCGAAGACCTCGACGGTCAGGGCGAGGTCCCGGTACTCCTCCATGTCGAGGTTGAGGAACGTGCCCGTGCGCGCGGCGATGCGGTACAGCGGCCGCAGCCGCTCGACGATCCGGTCGCGGCTGCCGGCGGTGTCCCAGGTGACGAGCTGGCTGGCGACGGCCGAGACCTTGACGGACACGTAGTCGACGTCCGGCCGGCGCACGAGCGCGGTGATCCGCTCGAGCCGCGCGACCGCCTCGCGCTCGCCGAGGACCGCCTCGCCGAGCAGGTTGAGGTTGAGCCGGAAGCCGTCCGCCCGGGCCGCGGCGATGTGCCTCGTCAGGTCGCCGGTGTCGGCGACGAGGTGACCGACGAGCTGGCGCAGCCGCAGCCGGGCCGCGGGGACGACGACGTGCGGCAGCACCGGCGCGACGGCGGCGCCCAGGCGCAGCATCGCGAGGTCGACCGGGCCGAGGAACCCGCCCGCCGCCGACGCCCGGTCCGCCAGCCCGGCGAGCTCACGGGCCGCGACCCGCAGGTCGTCCGGGTCGGGCGACCCGGTCGACGAAGCCGAGCGCCAGCTCCAGTCCGGCGGGGTCGGCGACGAGCGCGGCGAGCCGGCCGGTGGTCCGGCGCTCGGTGGCGGTCTGCCCCTCGGTGGTGGCGCGCACCCACGCGTCGGCGAGGGCGAGGGCGGCGTCGGTCAGCGGGGCCACGGTCGTCGGCATCGCACCATCGTCGGCGAGTCCTTGCGGCGGGGTCTTGTACGGATCCGGTGCGCCGGGCGGTTGGATCGGTGCATGTCGGTGACCTGGCCGGAGGGCGGCACGCTGCTCGGTGCGCTCAGCCCGGAGATGCTCCGCTCATGGACGACCTCTCCGCGACGATGTTCTGCGCCAAGGACGTCACCGGGCGGTACGTCGCGGTGAACCAGGTCTTCGTCGACCGGACGCGCGAGCGGTCGCGGCGCGACGTCATCGGCCGCCGCGCGCACGACCTGTTCGTCGCCCGAGCTCGCCGAGCACTACACGCGCCAGGACCGCGAGGTCCTGGGCGGGACGGACCCTGCGCGGCGTGCTCGAGCTCATCCGGCGACCCGGCGGCGTCCCCGGCTGGTACCTGACCTCCAAGGTCCCGGTGCGTGTCGACGGCGTCGTCGTCGGGCTGCTGAGCGCGTCCGAGGACCTGCGCAGCCACGACGCCGACGACGTCGCGGTCGCCTCGCGTCTCGCGGCGTGGTCGAGACCGTGCACGAGCGGATCGCCGAGCCCGCTCACCGTCGCCGACCTCGCGGCCGCGGCCGGCTGCTCGCCGTCCACCCTCGACCGCCGGGTCCGCAGGGTCTTCGCGCTCTCCCCGCAGCAGCTCGTGCTGCGGACCCGCATCGACCACGCCGCGTCGCTGCTCACGGCGACGACGTGCCCCTCGCCGACGTCGCGACCGCGTCCGGGTTCTACGACCAGGCCGCGTTCACCCGGACGTTCGGCCGGCTGACCGGCGAGACGCCGGCCCAGTTCCGGCGCCGGTCCGGTCGCCGGGGTCGATTCGATTCGACCGACGACCGCGGGCGCGTGAGGATGAGGTCATGACACCCCCCACCATCCCTTCCCTGTCGTTGCGCGGCGCGGACATCCCGCTCCTCGGCCTCGGCACCTGGCAGTCCGAGGGCGACGACGCCCAGCGCGCGGTCGAGCACGCCCTGAGCGTGGGCTACCGGCACATCGACACCGCGACCGCGTACGGCAACGAGTCGCAGGTCGGCCGCGGGCTCGCGGCGTCCGGCGTCGCGCGCGGCGAGGTCTTCGTGACGACCAAGCTGCCGCCGGACCACGCCGGCCGCGAGCGGGAGACGCTCGAGGCGTCGCTGCACCGACCTGGGCGTCGACCAGGTCGACCTGTGGCTCGTCCACTGGCCGCCGAACAAGCAGGCGACGCCGTCGACCTGGACGCAGTTCATCGCCCTGCGGGACGAGGGCCTCGTCCGCGCGATCGGTGTGTCGAACTACTCGGTCGCCCAGATCGACGAGCTCGTCCAGGCCACCGGCGAGGCGCCGGCGATCAACCAGATCCCGTGGAGCCCGAGCGACCTCGACGCCGCCCTGGTCGCCGCGCACGCCGAGCGCGGGGTCGCGCTCGAGGGCTACAGCCCGTTCAAGCGGACCAACCTCGAGGACCCGACGCTCATCGAGATCGCGCGGGCGCACGGCGTGAGCGCGGCCCAGGTCGTGCTGCGCTGGCACATCGAGCACGGCGTGGTCGTCATCCCGAAGTCGACGTCGCCCGAACGCATCGACCACAACCTCGAGGCGCTGAACTTCACGCTGACCGAGGACGAGGTCACCCGGATCGACGGGCTCACCACGATCGCCTGACGTCCTGCCACAGCGGCGCCGGTGTGCCTGCGGGCATGCCGGCGCCGCCGTCGTCCCGGGCGTCCTGCCCTCCCGGAAGCGATCGGGCGTCGCCCGCGTTGGCCATGGCGTGACCGACACCTCGCTGGCTTCAGCCCCCACCCCCGCCTCGCCGTCCGCAGCCGCCCGCACCCGGGTGCCCCTCTCCGTGCTCGACCTGTCGCCGGTCACCGACGAGGGCACCAGCCGGGACGCCCTGCTTGCCACCACGGCGCTCGCTCGCGCCGCGGACCGGCTCGGGTACCAGCGGTTCTGGGTCGCCGAGCACCACAACATGCCGGCCGTCGCGTCGACGTCGCCCGCGGTCCTCATCGCGCACCTCGCGGCATCGACGATGCGGATCCGGGTCGGCTCGGGCGGGGTCATGCTGCCCAACCACCCGCCGCTCGTCGTCGGCGAGCAGTTCGCGATGCTCGAGGCCCTGCACCCCGGGCGCATCGACCTCGGCATCGGTCGAGCGCCGGGCACCGACCCGGCGACCGCCGCGGCGCTGCGCCGCACGACGGACGGTCTGGGCGCCGAGGACTTCCCGCGCGAGCTGCTCGACGTGCTCGGCCTGCTCGGCCAGCAGCACGAGGAGGAGACGGGTCGCCCACTGTCGCCGTTCGTCCGTCGGTTCTCGGCGACGCCGGTCCAGGGTTCGACGCCCGAGGTCTGGCTGCTCGGGTCGAGCACCTTCAGCGCCCGGCTCGCCGCCGCGCTGGGCATCCGCTTCGCCTACGCCCACCATTTCGGCGCGACCCAGACCATGGAGGCGATGACCGCCTACCGGGCCGAGTTCCGCCCGTCCGCGCAGCTCGCCGCACCGCACGCGATGATCAGCTCGTCGTTGATCATCGCCGACTCCGACGACGACGCCCGCTACCTCGCCGGTCCGAGCCGCGTCATGGCGCTGAGCCTGCGCACGGGTCGCCTCGGTCCGATCACCGATCCGGACACGGCCGAGCAGGTGCTCGCCGGTCTCGGGGGCGGCCCGCTCGAGGAGGTCCTCGCCGGCCTGCCCGGCACCCAGATCGCGACGACCTCCGAGCAGGCCGTCGCCCGGCTCCAGGAGCTCGTCGACCGCACCCGCGCGGACGAGCTGCTCGTCACCGCCACGACCCACGACGTCGCCACCCGGGTGGACACGCTCGAGCGCCTCACCGCCGCCTGGGTCTGACTCGCCGACCGACGTCGGCGCTGCCGCGCCACGTCTGCACTCCGACGAGGACCCCCCAGCCCTCTCCGCCCATGCACTCCACGCTGCGACGCAGCGTCCCGGCCCTGGGCGCAAGCCGCCTCGGGCCGGCGATCGTCGTCGATTCCACCACCTCGGGTTTTTCGAGCGTCTGTTCGACGCCTGACGGGGGTACGACGCGCGAGGGCACGGGTTGGCGGGGTGGTGGACGACCGGGCGGATGCGGCAGCTGCGGACGAGCGGTTCCCAGCCCGCCGCGCGGAGCGTCGTCGCCAGACGGCCGCGAACCGGGCACCCAGACCCGCCGCGGGTCGCGACGGAACGGAGCGCGAAGCAAAGCGCCCGCGACGAACGAGAGCGGGCCACCCCCAGGTGACCCGCCCTCGCGACCTTCGTACCCCGCTCCCTCCCCGCCCGCATGCCCAGGGAGGGGCCGCTCAGTCCTCCGTGGGCTGCCCGTCCGCCCATGCCGCCAGGGTCACGCGCGGGCCGGTGTAGAACGGGATCTCCTCGCGCACGTGCCGGCGGGCGTCGGTCGCCCGCAGCTCGCGCATGAGGTCGACGATGCGGTGCAGCTCGTCGGCCTCGAACGCGAGGATCCACTCGTAGTCACCCAGCGCGAACGCGGCGAGGGTGTTCGCCCGGACGTCGGCGTAGTCCCGCGGCCGCCTGCCCGTGCTCGACGAGCATGGCGCGGCGCTCGTCGTCGGGCAGGAGGTACCAGTCGTAGGACCGCACGAACGGGTAGACGCACAGGTAGTCGCGCGGCGCCTCGCCGGCCAGGAACGCCGGGACGTGCCCGCGGTTGAACTCCGCCGGCCGGTGCAGCGCCACGACCGACCACACCGGCACCAGGAGCCGGCCCGAGCCGGCTGCGCGCAGCGCCCGGTAGGCGCCCTGGACCGCCTCGATCGTCTCGCCGTGCCACCAGACCATGAGGTCGGCGTCGGCACGCAGGCCGCCGACGTCGTACCAGCCGCGGACCACGAGGTCGCCGCCCGACCGGCGGCCGCACGGCAGCCTCGGCCTCGGCGACCACGGCGGCGCGCTCGGCCGCGTCGTCGGGCAGCGGGTCCTCGAGCGCGAAGACCGACCACATCGCGTACCGGATCGAGCTCGTTGACCGTCTCGGCGAGGTGCGGGGCGTGCCCGCCGTGCGAGCCGCCGTCGCCGACGACGACCCGCTCCCGCCAGCCGCTCGCTACCGGCAGCCGCGCTCACACCGGAAGCAGCCCCGCTCACACTCGAGGCCCCGTCCACACCGGCAGCCGCGCTCACGCGTCACCGCCGCCGGGTCCGAGCCACAGGCCGCGGGGACGCCCGAGTCCTCGCCGGCGCGCAGCCGGCAGCAGCCCGGGACGGCAGCGGGCTCGGCCACGCGCCGAGGCGACCCGACGGTCACCGGCTCGACCTCGTCGCCGCGCTCCGCGGCGGCGCGCTCGAGCACCATGTCCACGAGACCCTCGACGAACGGCGCCCGGGTCGACACCGTCCCGGCGCGCACGGCCGTCATGCCGAGCTCGCGCGCGGTCTCCAGTCGCCTCGGTGTCGAGGTCGTAGGCGACCTCCATGTGGTCGGAGATGAACCCGATCGGCGACATCACGACGCTGCGCGTGCCCGCCCGCGTGCAGCTCGCCGAGCAGGTCGTTGACGTCCGGCTCGAGCCACGGCTGGCTCGGCGGACCGGAGCGCGAGCAGAACGCCAGGGTCCAGGACACCGCGCGCCCGAGCCGCTCCCCCACCTCGGCGGCGACGAGGCCGCCGACGTCGAGGTGCTGCGTCGAGTAGCTCGGCGCGCTGCGCCCCGGACGCCTCCTCCATCGTGGTCGGGATCGAGTGCGTGACGAAGACGAGCGGGGCCGACGACGCCAGCGTCGGCAGGTCCGCCCGGTCTGCCGCGCCAGCTCGGTGTACGCCTCGACGACGGCGTCGACGTTGGCCCGCGACGAAGCCCGGGTGGTTGAAGTAGTGCGCGCAGCTTGTCGACGACGAGCGCCCGCGTCGCCGTCGTCGCCCGTCGGCGTGCTCGCACCGAGCTCGACGAGCGCCGCGGCGAGGTTCTCGCGGTACTGGCGGCAGCCGGAGTACGACGCCGTACGCGCTGGTCACGACCGCGAGCACGCGCGCGGGCGCCGGCGTCGCGCAGCTCGGTGAGCGCCTCGGTCGTGTACGGCTCCCAGTTGCGGTTGCCCCACGCGACCGGGCAGGTCGACGCCGCGGCGCGCGAGCTCGGCCCGCGAGCGCGGCCATGAGCGCGAGGTTCTGCTCGTTGATCGGGCTGCGGCCACCGAAGTGGTAGTAGTGCTCGCCGACCTCGACGAGCCGCGCCTCCGGGATGTTCTTGCCCGCGCGTGACGTTCCGGAGGAACGGCAGCACGTCGTCGGGCTCGTTCGGGCCCACCGAAGGAGAACAGCAGCAGGGCGTCGTAGGGGCGGGGCGTCATCGGCTCGGAGGAGGGACACCCGAGGATTCTCCCACCGCGCGCGCGCGGCGCCATGCAGTCGGGAGGCGCCGCCGGGGCGTGATCTTGTCGACACGTCGCACCGTCAGGTCGCGCGCGCCGGCGTGCGGACGGGTGCTCACGTCCGCCCGGGATGCGCCGGGCCCACCGCACTTCTAGCGTCGTGCCACGGGGACGACGTCGAGGGCGACCGCCTGGGGCGTGGAGCGGCGACCGGCCGGGGCGCCGCGCGACCGAGGAGGATCGGCCGATGGTGGACACCGCCGTGCTCGTCGGCGCCACCCTCGGCCACCGCTTCCGCCTCGAGGGCCACCTCGGCAGCGGCGGCATGGGCGACGTCTTCCGGGGCACCGACCACCGCCTCCGCCGTCCGGTCGCGCTCAAGGTCTTCTCGCTCGAGGGCGCGCAGAACCACGAGATCCGCCGCTTCGCGGACGAGGCGCGCGTCCTGGCCGGCCTCTCGCACCCCGGCCTCGTCGCGCTGTACGACGTCGGCGCGGACATCGGCCCGCAGCGCGAGCCCCTCGCCTTCCTCGTCATGGAGCTGGTCGACGGACCGACCCTGCAGCAGCGCATCGCCCAGGGCCCGCTCGGCGCCGCTCGAGGTCGCGGACATCGGACGGCAGCTCGCGGACGCGGTCGGGCACGCGCACGCCGCCGGGGTCGTGCACCGCGACGTCAAGCCGGCCAACGTCCTCATCACGAGCGAGGTCGATGCTCCGCGGCGACGCCGACGCGCCGGTCGTCACCGTCAAGCTCGCCGACTTCGGCATCGCGCAGGCGCCGGAGCGCGGGTCCTCGGACCCCGGCACCCGGCCGACCGAGGCGACGCTCGGCACCGCGAGCTACCTCAGCCCGGAGCAGGCCCTCGGCGGGGACGGCTCGGACCGACGTCGGACGTGTACTCGCTCGGCCTGGTGCTGCTCGAGGCCCTCACCGGCGAGCGCGCCTACACCGGGGCGCCGCTGACGAGCTCGCTCGCGCGGCTGCTCGAGCCGGTCGAGGTGCCGGCGAGCCTCGGGCGCGGCTGGGCGTCGCTCCTCGACCGTCGATGCTCGTCCCCCGCGCCCGCCGGACCGGCCGACGACGACGGTCGTCGCCGACCGGCTGCGCGTGCTCCGCCGCCCGGCGCTCGAGGACACCGGGCCGCCCGACGACGACGCGTCCGGGACGTCGGGGACTCCGGGACGTCCGTCGGGCACCCGCGCTGGATCCCGACCCGCGAGGGCTCGGCGGACGCCCCGCCGTAGGCCACGATGGTGCGGCCGCCGCGACCCGCCGTCGGCCACACCGACGACCCACGGGAGCACACGTGGAGCTGGGCATCACGACCTTCGCCGAGGCGTACCCCGACCCGGTGACCGGTGGAGCGACCGCCGCACGCCGTCCGGCTGCGCCGGGTGCTCGAGGAGGTCGAGTGCGCCGAGAGCGTCGGCCTCGACGTCTACGGCGTCGGGGAGCACCACCGCGCCGACTTCGCGGCCTCCGCGCCCGCGGTCGTGCTCGCCGCCGCCGCCGGACGGACGGAGCGGATCCGGCTCACCAGCGCCGTGACCGTGCTCAGCTCGGACGACCCGGTGCGCGTGTTCCAGGACTTCGCGACCCTCGACGCCGTCTCGTCCGGCCGGGCCGAGGTGATGGCCGGGCGCGGCTCGTTCATCGAGTCGTTCCCGCTGTTCGGCTACTCGCTGGACGACTACGACGAGCTGTTCGCCGAGAAGCTCGGGCTGCTGCTCGCGATCCGGGACCACGAGCGCGTGACGTGGAGCGGCCGGCACCGTGCGGCGCTGCGCGACCAGGGCGTCTACCCGCGGCCGGAGTCGGCCGCTGCCGGTGTGGGTCGGCGTCGGCGGCAACCCGGAGTCGGTGGTGCGGGCCGGCATGCTCGGGCTGCCGATGGCCCTGGCCATCATCGGCGGCCGCCCGGACGCCTTCGCGCCCGCTCGCCGACCTGCACCGGCGCGCCGTCGCCGAGGGCGGGCACGCGCCGGTGCCGATCGCCGTGCACGCCCACGGCTACGTCGCCGCCACCACGCCGGCAGGCGGCCGACGAGTACTACCCGTCCTACGCGCACGCGATGTCGGTCATCGGCCGCGAGCGCGGCTGGGGCGCCATGACGCGACCGTCGTTCGACGCGCTGCGCTCGCGCACCGGGTCGCTCGTCCTGGGCGACCCCGAGACCGTCGCCGCGAAGATCGTCGCCATGCGCGACGTCCTCGGCATCGAGCGCTTCATGCTCCACATCAGCGTCGGCACGCTGCCGCACGACCAGGTGCTGGAGTCGATCCGCCTGCTCGGGACCGAGGTCGCCCCACGCGTGCGGGACGCCGCGCCGTCGTCCCCGGACGCCCGACCCGGGGACGCACGCTGACGCCGCGACGCGCCGTCCGCCCGGTCGGACCGACCGAGGCGGTCCCCCCGGCGTCGCCCCACGCGCCCGCCGCCGGCACGCCGTCGTCCCCCGAGCCGGCACCCCAGCCGGCACCCCAGCCGGCGTGAACCCGACCGCCGGGCCTAGGCTGACGGCCGTGCAGACCGAGAGCCCGCGCACCACGTACGTCCTGGTCGACGGCGAGAACATCGACGCGACGCTGGGATCGGCGATCCTCAACGGCCGCCCGACGCCCGAGCAGCGGCCGCGCTGGGAGCGCATCCTCGACTTCGCCCAGCGGACCTGGGACCAGCCGGTCAAGGGACTGTTCTTCCTCAACGCGTCGTCGGGCACGATGCCGATGTCGTTCGTGCAGGCGCTCATGGCGATCGGGTTCCAGCCCATCCCGCTGTCCGGCGAGTCGTACGAGAAGGTCGTCGACATCGGCATCCAGCGCACGCTCGCGGCGCTGGTCGACCGGCCCGGCGACGTGCTGCTCGCCAGCCACGACGGCGACTTCGCGCCGGACGTCGAGCGCCTGCTCGACGACGGCGACCGCCGCGTCGGCCTGCTCGCCTTCCGCGAGTTCACCAGCAGCGGCCTGACCTCCCTCACCGAGCGAGGGCTGTCGCTGTTCGACCTCGAGGGCGACGTCCGCGCCTTCAACGTGCAGCTGCCGCGCCTGCGGATCATCCCGCTGACCGAGTTCGACCCGCTGCGCTACCTCTGACGGCGTCCGCTCCGCCGATGGACGCCTGCGCTCCCGGCGGACGCACGCCGCTCCGGCGAGCGGGGCGCGGCTCGCCGGAGCGGGTCCCGGCGGGGCACTGGGGGCCGGCCCGCGCCGGGGGCTGTGCGGTCGGTCTACCAGCGGTGCGCGACGTCGACGACGAGTCGCGAGCCGCTGCCCGGACCGTCGAGCACGAACACGCGGAACGGCAGGCGTGCCCGCACGCCGAGCCCGACCGTGGTCTGACCCTCGAAGCTCTGCAGCCAGACCACCTGGCGGAAGGTGCTGTACCCGCCGACGTCGACGACCTGCAGCTCGTTCGCGGGCAGGTACGTGGGTCGACCGGTGTTCACGTCGTACGCGGGAACCCGCGCGATGATCTGGATCTTGCCGGCGGCGTTCACCGGGACCACGAAGCCCGAGCCGTCCTGCTCGAACCTGGTGACGTAGCGGACGTCGTACCCCACGCCCTTGCCGGCGACGTCCAGCACGAGGCGGTCGTAGCACGCGTGGCGCCCCGACCGGATGTTGACCAGCGGCGACGACGACATCGTCGAGGAGCCCTTCGCGAGGGACCCCCAGACGATCCCGCAGTACGGCGCCGCCGCTGACGCCGGTGCTGCCACCAGCGCGAACATCGCCGCGAGGACGACTCCGAGTACTGCTGCAACCGACCGCCTCATCGCGGTCACTCCCTTTCGACGGACCCTGACGGACCCCTGCGCCGCCGAGCCTAGGAAGGCCACATCACGGTCCGGACGAGGTCCGGTCTCGCTCGGGTGTCGAGCGGGTGAAATACCCGGTCAGGGGGTCGTTCCGGACCCCGATCGGCGGCGCGCCGCCCAGGTCGCCGCGCCGGCCGCGGCGAGCAGCACGACCGCGCCGAGCAACCACGGCAGCGGGCTCGAGCCGTCCGCGTCGCCCGCGGTGTCGCCCGGGTCGGCCGCGCCCGGCCCGGGCGGGTCCTCGGTCACCGTCGCGTCGGGTGCCGGCTCGGTCGCACCCGCGGTCGGGTCGGCGCTGGGCTCGGGCTCGGTCGACGTCGGCGTCGGGTCGGGCGCCGGGACCGTGCCCTCGGTCGCGGTGAAGGACAGCTCGCCCGAGATCGGGTGACCGTCGGACGACGTGACCCGCCACGCGACCGCGTAGGCGCCGGCGGGCAGCTCGGGGGCCAGCGGCTGGCTCACGGTCGTGTCGGTGATGACGAGGTCCCCCGCGCCGACGAGGCCGCCGTCGGGACCGGTCACCTGGACCTCCGCCCCGATGCCCAGCGGCGGCCCGGTGAAGGTGAGGTCGATGCTCGACGGCGGCGTGGCGACCGTCGACCCGTCGGACGGGTCGGAGCCGGTCAGGGCGTCGTGGGCGACGGCGGGCGCCGCGAGCCCGGCGGTCCCGCCGAGGAGGCCCAGGAGTCCGACGAGCGCGGCCAGCGCCGTCGTCCGGCGGCCACCGCGCGGGGCGGTCGAGCCGGGGGCCGAGCGGCGGGACGTCGAGCCGAGGAAGGGCCGGACGGACGGGGTGCGGGCCGCGGGTCGGTTCACGGCGCCCAGCGTAGGCCGACGACGGCGTCGCCCTTCACTCCCGCAGCACCGCCGGCCGCTCGGGCCCGCCCCCTCACGGGTCACGCCGTCCGGCGCGGCAGCGTCGCCGTGGCGACCCCGACCGCGGTGAGGACGAACGCCGCGAGGATGCCGACGTCTCCGCCGACGCCTCCGAGATCGGTGCCGGTCGCCAGGGTCGGCATCGCGTCGACGGCGTCCGGGCCGGACGGTGAGGTCGAGCCCCGGCAGGACGTCGGTCGCGCCGCGCTGCACGTGCAGCCCCCGGACGCTGACCAGCGCCGACGTGGCGTCCGTGCCCCGACCGTACGCGCGGGCGACGGCGGCCCGGCGGGGCTTCCGTGCGTCGTCCGGTGCGGGCCTCAGGCGACCGGGTCGTCCGGTCCCGCCGGAGCGAGGCGCAGCACGCGCGCGTCCGCGGCGACGATCGCCTCGGCGCCGGCGAGCAGCGACTCGACGGTGTCCGCGCCGGCCCGGACGAACCGTCCGGACAGTGCGTCCAGCCGCCCCTCGGCGAACGCGACGAGCAGCGCGACGACGTCCGCCGGGTCGGTCCACTGGGTGCGCCGGTCGTGCACCGGCATGGACCGGGTCATCTCGGTGACGACCACGCCCGGCGCGAGGTCGAGGACGCGCAGCCCCCGGTCGCGGTACTGGTGGTCGAGGAGGGTCGTGAACCGCGCGAGAGCACCCTTGCTGATCCCGTACCCGGTGTACGACCCGGCGACGCGGTGCGCCGAGCCGCTGTTGATGTTGACGACCCGACCGCCGACCCCGCCGCCGGTACCGGCACTCCCGGCCCCCCGCGCGAGCATGCCGGGCAGCACGGCGTGCGTGACGAGCAGCGGCCCGCGCACGTTCGTCTCGATCACCCGCCAGAGGTCGTCCGGGTCGTCGTCGCCGAACGGGACCTCGCGCTCCTCGATCACGCCGGCGTTGTTGACGAGCAGGTGCGGCACGCCGAGGGCCGCCTCGAGGTCGGCGACCGCGCTGCGCGCGTCGTCGGGCACCGTGAGATCGGCGGTCGCGACGGCGGTCCGCGCACCCGCGTCGGCGCACGCGGCGGCGACGTCGTCCAGCGGACCACGGCGGCGCCCGACGAGGCCGACGTCCCAGCCGGCACGGGCGAGGCCGAGAGCGAGCTCGCGCCCGATGCCGCGGCCCGCCCCGGTCACCAGGGCGACGCGGCCCGCGCCGGGCGAGCGGTCCTCAGGAGGATCGGCAGAGCTGACGGCAGACCCGCCGGCAGAGCTGTCGCCGGGACGGTCGGGACCGGTCGCGGGCGTCATCGCGGGCTCAGAAGCCGGGGACGTGCGGGCCGTCGTCGTCCCACCGCAGCGGCGCGACGTACATCCGCCGGCGCTCCCGGGCCGCGTCCCATGCGTGGTAGACGATCGCGTCCGAGCCGTCCGGCGCGGTGGTGACGCTGTTGTGCCCCGGGCCGATCGCCCAGGGCTCGACCGTGTGGAGCACACGACGAGGCTCCGGGGAGGGCGACCACGGGCCCATCGGGTGGTCGGCCTCGGCCCACGCGACGCCGTAGGTCTCGTTCTCCCAGTTGCCGCCGGAGTGGAACAGGTAGAGGCGGTCGCCGCGACGCCGCACGAACGGCCCCTCGAGGGTGTGCCAGTCCCAGACCTCGCCGTACATCTCCCGCTGCCGCAGGTAGATCTGCCAGTCCGCGTCGGGACGCAGGATCGTCGTCGGCTCCCCCGCCACCTGCGTCATCGTCACCAGCCGGTCGACCGCGAGCATCGTCCCGACCCGGTCGCCCTCGAGCACGTCGTGCGCGTAGTAGAGGTACCAGGTGCCGTCGGCGTCCTGGTACGGGTGCGGGTCGATCGCGAAGATCTCGTCCGGGGTGAGGTCGACGCCGCTGTCGACGAACGGCCCGGTCGCGACGTCGGCGGTGGCGACCCGCAGGTGGTGGTCGTGGAACCCGTGGCCGACCGAGTAGTAGAGGTAGAACCGGCCGTCGACCTCCGCGACCTCGGGCGCCCAGTAGTCGGTCCCGGCCTCGCGGGGCAGCGGGTCGAGGGCGCCGCCGTGGTCGGTCCAGTGCTCGAGGTCCGGCGAGGTGAGGACCCGGAACTCGCGACGGTCGCCCTCGGCGCGGTCCGACGCCTCCGGCGGGAACGTCCCGTAGGCCACGTACCCCGAGCCGGTACGCAGCACGAACGGGTCCGCCATGTACCCGGGGTGGACCGGCTCGTGCGCACCGTCGACCGTCGACATCGTCAGGCTCCCTCGGCTCGCTGCGGTGCCGGACCGGCACCCGTGGCCCGGGACCGCCCGCGAGGGCGGCGGCGGACGGGGCCGGGGACCGCGCGGGAGCGCGCCGGCGTGCCGACCCTAGCAACGGCGCACCGACCTCACCGGTCGGGGGATCCGCGCCTCCGACAAGCGCGCCGGAGGGCGGAGCCGCAGGTGAGCGGCGCGTCCACGCGCGACGCCCGGCACCGGCCGATGCGGCGCCACGTCGCACGACGGCGCGCTCCGGGCACGTGCCTGCACCATGCTGAGCCGCATGCCCACGGACCTGCCCGGCGACGACGCCCTCGAGACCGAGCCCCGCATCATCGACGACGGCCCGCCCGGCGCCGTCGGCCTGGCGGGAGACCTGGAGCACCCCCGCCCGCAGCTGACCCGACCGGGCTGGGTGAGCCTCGACGGCCCGTGGCAGTTCGCGTTCGACGACGGCGGCGTCGGGATCAGCGAGCAGTGGCACCGACGGGACGGGGACGTCTTCGACCGCGACGATCCAGGTGCCCTTCCCGTTCGAGTCCCGGGCGAGCGGCATCGGCGACACCGGCTTCCACCCGGTCGTCTGGTACCGGCGCCGGATCGACGGTCACGGCGCAGCCCGGGCAAGCGCGTCCTGCTGCACTTCGGCGCGGTCGACTACCGGGCGCACGTCTGGGTCAACGGCCACGCCGTCGCCTTCCACGAGGGCGGGCAACACCCCGTTCGCGGCCGACATCACCTCCGCGCTCGACCCGTCGGGAACCCAGGTCGTCGTCGTGCGCGCCGAGGACAGCCCGACGCGACCTGCGCCAGCCGCGCGGCAAGCAGGACTGGCAGCGTCGAGCCGCACGCCATCTGGTACGACCGGACGACCGGCATCTGGCAGCCGGTGTGGCTCGAGCAGGTCCCGGCGGTCGCGCATCCGTTCGCTGCGGTGGACGGCCGGACGCCGACGACGCGCGGCGTCGGCCTCACCGTGCGGGTGCGCACCGAGGGTCGCTCGGACCTGCGGCTGCGCGTCGTGCTGCGCCAGCGCGGTCGTGGTGCTCGCCGACGACACGTACGTGGTGGACGCACGCCGAGGTCGCAGCGGCGGATCACGCTGGCCGAGAGCGACATGAGCCTGGGCCACTCCGACCTGCTGTGGTCCCCGGAGCAGCCCAACCTCATCGACGCGCGAGATCGAGCTCCTCGACCGGCGACGAGGTCGTCGACCGCGTGGGGTCGCTACACCGCGGTCCGATCGATGTCCGCCTCGCGCGACCGCCTCCTGCTCAACGGCCGTCCGTACTTCCTGCGCCTCGTGCTCGCGCAGGGCTTCTGGCCGGAGTCCCATCTGGCGGCACCGGACGCCGACGCGCTGCGCCGGGAGGTCGCAGCTCGTCAAGGACCTCGGCTTCAACGGCGTCCGGCTGCACCAGAAGGTCGAGGACCCGCGCTTCCTGGCGTGGTGCGACCGGCTCGGGCTGCTCGTGTGGGCCGAGATGCCGGCCGCCTACGAGTTCTCGACGACGACGATCAGCCGCCTCACGCGGGAGTGGCTGGAGATCCTGGAACGTGACTCGAGCCATCCCTGCGTGATCGCCTGGGTGCCCATCAACGAGAGCTGGGGCGTGCCGGCGCTGGAGCGCTCCCCGGCCCAGCAGGACCTCGTGCGGTCGCTCTACCACCTGACCAAGGCGGTGGACCCGGACCGGCTCGTCATCGGCAACGACGGCTGGGAGCAGCCGGTCACGGACGTCGTCACCGTGCACGACTACACCTCGAGCGGCGCGGTCCTGCGCCAGCGGTACGGCAGCTGGGAGGCGCTCGAGCTGACCCTGACCCGGACCCAGCCCGCCTACCGTGTCGTGCTCCTGTCCGGCGCGTCCCGCGACGACCGGCCGGTCCTCATCTCGGAGTTCGGCGGCATCTCGCTCGACCTGGACGCCGGCGCGGAGGCTGGTTGGACCGGGTACGGCTCGGTGCGCGACCCCGAGCACCTCGTGCGCGGCTTCACCGACCTCGTCACCGCCCTGCTCGACAGCCCCGCCGTCGTCGGCTTCTGCTGGACCCAGCTCACCGACACCCAGCAGGAGCGCAACGGTCTGCTCACCGCGGACCGCCGCCCGAAGGTGCCGTTCGAGCGGATCCGTGCGGTCACGACCCGGCCCGCGGCCGCCGTCCCGGGCGACGCGATCAACGAGTTCTCCTACGGCGACTACTCCCCGGGAGCGCCGGCCCTGGAGTCCCAGCACGCCCCCGAGGGGCCGCCCGCGGACGCGGTCGCCGGTTCGATCGGACGCGACGCCTGACCCGTCCTATGGTTCCACCACGGCCGCCGGGGCTCGCGTCGCGGCGGCCGACCGGACGACGGACGGCGGTGGCCGCGCGGTCGTGCGGGACGAGGAACCGGCAGGCAGGGGTCCGGGGGCGGCGACTCGCCCCCCGGCGACGGGGGAGCGAGGTGACCGCGATGGACGACCGACCGCCTCCGCTGCGCCCGGACCCCGGGGACGGCGGGCCCGTCCCCTCCCCGCGCACCCACCTGCCGCACGCTGCACCGCAGCACGACCTCCCGGAGCACGCCATGTCGACCTTCCGCCCCGCCTCTGCCGCCGCACCGGCCGCGCCGCCCGCCGACGTGCCGGATCTCGTGGTGCTGTCCCACCTGCGCTGGCCGTGGGTCTGGCAGCGCCCGCAGCACCTCGTCTCCCGCCTCGCGCGTGTGCGGGCCGAGCAGGGGGCGCGCACGTGGTTCGTCGAGGAGCCCGTCGTCGACGACGTCGACACGCCCGCCCTGCGCTTCGAGGAGCTCGACGGCCTGACCCGGGTGCAGCTCGTCGTGCCGCACGCGGCCCCCACCCGGGGCGAGCGGCCGGGGCCGGGCCACGGGTTCGAGAACCCCGCGGCCGCCGGCTACGGCGACCTGCTCGCCCGCGCGCTCGAGCGCATGGGCCGCCCCGCCCGCCCGGACGTGTGGGTGTACACCCCGATGGCGATCGAGCTCGCGCAGCGGCTCGAGGCCGGGTGCCTGGTCTACGACGTCATGGACGACCTCGCGTCGTTCCGCGACGCCCCGCAGGGCCTCCTCCTGCGGCAGCGTCGCCTGCTCGCCGAGGCGGACGTCGTGTTCACCGGCGGGCCGTCGCTCCACCGCGGTGTGCTGCGCCAGCGCCAGGAGGGCGTCCACCTCTTCCGCAGCGGCGTCGAGACCGGTCACTACGCCGCGAGCCGCGTCCTGCGCACCCCGCACGACCGTCCGGTCGCCGGGTACGTCGGCGTGCTCGACGAGCGCCTCGACCTCGTGCTGGTGGCGGAGCTCGCCCGCCGGCTGCCGGACTGGACCGTCCGGCTCGTCGGCCCGGTGACGAAGATCGACCCCGCGGACCTGCCGCAGGGGCCCAACCTCGAGTACCCGGGCATGGCGACCTACGACCGCCTGCCCGAGGTCATGGCGGGGTTCGACGTCGCCCTCATGCCGTTCGCCCTCAACGAGGCCACCCGCAGCATCAGCCCCACCAAGACGCTCGAGTACCTCGCCGCCGGCCTGCCGGTGGTCTCCACCGGCGTGCCGGACGTCGTCGCGGACTACGCCGACGTGGTCCACCTGGCCGACGACGGCGCGGGGTTCGCTGCCGCGTGCCGGCGGGCGGTCGCCGACGACGCCGTCCAGCGGGACCGACGCGTCCGCCAGCTGCAGGCGCGGCAGGAGTGGGACCACATCGCCGCCTCGATGGAGGACCTGCTGGAGTCCGCCCGGGCCGCCGACCGGGCCGCGTCGTCCTCGTCAGAGGAGACCGCGTGACGGCCCGCCCGGGACGCCTGCCGGCCGGTCTGGCCGAGCGGCTGGCGGCGGCGGATCTGGTGGTGGTGGGGTCGGGGTTCTTCGGGCTGACAGTGGCCGAGCGGGTGGCATCCGAGCTGGGTCGGCGGGTGGTGGTGGTCGAGCGGCGCGACCACCTGGGCGGCAACGCGTACTCCGAGGTCGACCCGGAGACCGGGATCGAGGTGCACCGGTACGGGGCGCACCTGTTCCACACGTCCAACGAGCGGGTGTGGGGGTATGTGAACCGGTTCACCGGGTTCACCGGGTACCAGCACCGGGTGTACACGATCAGCAAGGGTCAGACGTACCCGATGCCGATCAACCTGGGGACGATCTGCCAGTACTTCGGCCAGGCGCTGTCCCCGGACGAGGCGCGGGCGCTCGTGCGGTCCCAGGCCGGTCAGGTCGACCCGGCCCGGGTGGCGAACCTGGAGGACAAGGCGATCTCGCTGATCGGGCGCCCCTTGTACGAGGCGTTCATCCGCGGGTACACCGAGAAGCAGTGGCAGACCGACCCCCGCGACCTGCCCGCCGAGGTGATCTCCCGGCTGCCGGTGCGGTACACGTTCGACAACCGGTACTTCGCCGACACCCACGAAGGGCTACCGGTGGACGGGTACACCGCGTGGCTGGCGCGGATGGCCGACCACCCCCTGATCGACGTGGTCCTGGGCACCGACTGGTTCGACGTCCGGGCCGCGGTCCCGGCCGGGCGGCCGGTGGTGTACACCGGGCCGCTGGACCGGTACTTCGACCACGCCGAGGGTCGCCTGGGGTGGCGGACCCTGGACTTCGAGCGGCAGGTGCTGCCGGTCGGGGACTTCCAGGGCACCCCGGTGATGAACTACGCCGACCCCGACGTCCCCTGGACCCGGATCCACGAGTTCCGCCACTTCCACCCCGAACGCGACCACTACCCCACCGACCGCACCGTCGTGGTCCGCGAGTACTCCCGCGCCGCCGACGAGGGCGACGAGCCCTACTACCCGATCAACACCCCCACCGACCGCGCCATGCTCCACCGCTACCGCGAGCGCGCCGCCGCCGAACCCGACGTCTACTTCGGCGGACGACTGGGCACCTACCAGTACCTCGACATGCACATGGCCATCGCCTCGGCCATGACCCTGGTCGACAACACCCTCGCTCCCCGGCTCGGGTCCGCCCCGCCCGGCTGAGCGCGCCGCCCGGCTGAGCGCGCCGGTCGTCGGGGGCGACGCGCCGGCTCGGGCGGCGCGTCGGCCCGCCGGCCCGCGGGCGTGGGGTGGGGTCACGGCGCCCCGACGCGCACCCCGGTGGACTCGGTGCGCCCCGCCGACCCTGCGGCGCCCGGCGACCCGGCCGCGTGCGCCGGCCCTGCCGGACCTGCCGGACCTGCCGAACCTGCCGAACCCGCCGACAGGAGCCCCCGCCGGTGGGCGAGCGCCACGGCCTCCGCGCGCCCGGACGCGCCCAGCTTGGCCAGCAGGTTCGAGACGTGCACGCTCACGGTCTTCGCGCTGATGAACAGCCGCTCACCGATCTGCCGGTTGCTCAGACCCCCCGCGACCAGCGCCAGCACCTCGGCCTCGCGCGCGGTGAGCAGCTCGGTCGACGGCTGCCGGGTGCCCGGCAGCTCGAGCCGCCCGCGGCGGGCCAGGTCCACGATCCCGGCCAGCAGCGGGGCGGCGCCCATCGCGCGCGCCTCCCGCTCGGCGCGCAGCGCCTGCTCGAGCGCGCCTTCCCGGTCCCCGGCTGCGAGCAGTGCGCCGGCCCAGCGCCACCGCGTGCGCGCCTCCTCGTACCGGTAGCCGTACCCGAACCCGTCGGCCGCGGCGGACCAGAGCCCGGGGTCGTCGATGCCGGTGAGCCGCGAGTGCTCGGCCCGGGCGCGGGCGAGCCACGCGCGCCCCTCGGGTCCCAGGCGTCCGCCCCGGGGACGTCCCCGCTCCGCGGTGGTCAGCGCCCGCTCCAGCAGCGCGTCCCCGAGCGCGACGCGCGGCGCGGGGTCGGCGCCCGCGCGCCGGTCGGCCGCGGCGCCGTCGGCGAGGGCGGCGAGGCCGAGCGCGGCGAGCCAGATGCCGCCGAGGAACCAGTCGTCCCACACCCGGCCGAGGTGGTCGATGGCCGCCTGCGCGGTCGCGACCGCCTCGTCCAGCCGCCCGGCCCAGGTCAGGGCGTCGACCGTGGTGCCACCCGCGACGAGCGCGACGAGACCGTCCCGGTCCCACTCCGGGCGCAGGGCGAGCCCGCGCTCGGCGGCGTCCGCGTCCCCGCGCGCCACGGCCGCGTACAGCCCGACCGCCGCGCGCCCCGCCGCGGCCGACGGGGGCGGCACCTCGCCGCCGTCCGGCCGGGGCGACAGGTCCCCACGCACGTAGCGGACGAGGTCCGCGAACAGCAGCAGCTCGACGCCGTAGATGTTCCACAGCAGCCCGCTGGACCGTGCCATCTCCAGGCCGGAGCGCGCGAGCACCTCGGCGTCGTCGAGCACACCCGCGTAGTACTGGTTGGCGACGAGGTTGTAGCGGCAGCGCAGCTCGGTGACCAGGTCGCCCGCCTCGTGCGCGCGGGCCAGGGCCCGGGTCAGCAGGCGCGCCGCCTCGACGCGGTCGTCGACCACGAGCACCGCCAGGGTCGCGAGCGCGTCGGCCTCGGCCGACGGCGCGTCGACGCGGCGTGCCTCGTCGAGCGCGGCCTCGGCGCTGACCCGGGACTCCTCGTCGCGGTCGGTGGCCAGCGCGGTCGACGCCACGACGGCGAGCACCCAGGCCCGGGCGGCGCCGGGGGCGTCGTCGGGCAGCTCGGCGAGCGCGCGGCCGGCCTCCGTGTACGCCTCGTCGTCGTGGTCGACGGCGAGCAGGTAGCGGGCCAGCTGTGCGCGGAGCTGCGCCTGGCGGGTCGGGTCGTCGGTCACCCCGGCGACGGCCTGGCGGCACAGCGCGGCGGCGCGGTCCACCTCGCCGGCCCGGCTGGCGGCGGACGCCGCGGCGACGAGGAGCGCGGTGCGGTCCTCGCCGGTGTCGGCCGTCGCGGTCGGGACGACGTCCCAGAAGGACAGGACGGTCTCCAGGTGCCGCAGCTCCTCGGCGGGCGCCAGCAGCCCGGCCGCCTGGCGGGCCGCGTCGCGGGACGCCCGCAACGCCGTCGGCAGGTCGTGCGAGCGGGCGGCGTGGTGCGCGAGCTGGGCCGCCGAGCCGAGCTGGGGCTGCGCCACGAGGACGTCGCGGTACGCCGCGTGCAGGGCGACGGCCTCGCCCGGCAGGAGATCGGCGTACACGGCCTCGGCGAGGAGCGCGTGCCGGAAGGCGATCCGGCCCTCCTCACCGCCGAGCACGTTGCGGGCGACCGCCTCGCGCAGCGCGGCGTCGAACCGGGGGCCGTCGAGGGGCAGATCGGTCGCGGCCGCCGCGACCGCGCGCAGGAGCGGCTCCGCGACCCGCCGGCCGGCCACGGACGCCGCCCGCGCGAGCCCCTGCACGGCCGGCTCGAGCTGCTCGAGCCGCGCGCGCAGGACGTCGGCCAGCGACCCGGGCAGGGTGCCCCCCGCGTCACCGGCCTCGATGAGCTCCTGGGCGTAGTACGCGTTGCCCTCCGACCGCTCGGCGAGCCGGCGCAGAGCGTCGTCCTGCGGGACCGCGCCGGTCAGGGCGACCGAGAACGCGCGCAGCTCGGCGGCGTCGAACGGCTCGAGGTCGACGCGCTCCACGCGGGGATGGCGGGCGAGCTCGGCCAGCAGGGGCCGCAGCGGGTGGCGACGGTGCAGGTCGTCGGTGCGGAGGCTGCCGACGAGCAGCAGGTGCTCGTCGCGCATCCGGGCGACGAGGAACCGGAGGACGTCCCGGCTCGAGGAGTCGGCCCAGTGGAGGTCCTCGAGCACGAGCACGAGCGGCGCGCCGGGGTGGCCGCACGCGCCGAGCACCGCGGCGATGCCGTCGAAGAGCTGGAGCCGGCCGGCCTGGTCCTCGACCGGCACGCCGACCGGTGCGCCGCTGCCGGACGGCAGGAGCCGACCGAGCGCGGGGCGCTCGGCGACGACCCGCTCCACCGGGCCGCCGGGGCGCTGGAGACGCGCGAGCGCCTCCGCGAACGGCAGGTAGGGCAGCCCGATCTCGCCGAGGTCCACGCAGTGCGTGGCGACGACGGTCGCGCCCCGGGCCTCGGCGAGCTCGCCCACCCGGTCGACCAGCCGGGTCTTGCCGACGCCGGCGTCGCCGGCGACGAGGACGACCCGCGGGTCGCCCGCCGCCGCACGGTCGAGGGCCGCGAGCACCGTGGCGACGTCGCCGTCGCGGGCGACGAACGGAGGTGGCGTCATGCTGCGGGCCATGCCCCCGATCCTGGCAGGGCCCACCCACGCGCAGCACCCGCCGGCCGGACCGCCACCGCACGCGCGGACGCCAGGCCCCGCCGCCGGTGCCGCGCGGCGCGCCCGCCGACCACGCCTGACCCCCCGGGCCGGCCGGACCGGACGGCCCGGTGCGCCGCGCGCCCGGCACCCGCGCCGCGCAGCTCCTCGAGCCGCTCCCGCCGGTAGGCCAGCTCCGCCTCGGCGCCGGGTCCCCACAGCATGCCGTCCATGTCGTCCTCCGTGTCTCGGGCGAGCGGTGTGCTCGCCCGGCTCACGGTGCCGCTGAGGAGGCGCCGCCCGGATCGGTCGGACGACCGAGATCCACCCGCCCGACGGGGCGACCGGGTGTCTGAGGACCCCTCAGACGCCGGTCCTCACTCCCAGGTGCCGCGGCGGTACTGGTCGGGCCACGGCGCGTCGTCCGCGGCCACACCGAGCTCGTGCGCGGCGCGCAGCGGCCAGTAGGGGTCGCGCAGCGCGACCCGGCCCAGCAGGACGGCGTCGGCGGCGCCGTCGACGAGGACCTGCTCCGCCTGCTGGGGCGACTCGATGAGCCCGACCGCGGCCACCGGCAGGCCGGCAGTGGCACGGACCGCCCGGGCGGCCGGGACCTGGTAGCCGGGGCCGACCGGGATGCTCGCCGGGACGTTGCCGCCGGTGGAGACGTCGACGAGGTCGACCCCGTGGCCGGCGAGCTCCTTGGCGACCTGGGCGACGTCGTCGACGGTGAGGCCGCCCTCCGCCCAGTCCGTGGCCGAGAGGCGCACGAACAGGGGGCGGTCGTCCGGCCACTCGACCCGGACGGCGTCGACCACGTCGACGAGCAGGCGCGCGCGGTTCTCCGCGGATCCGCCGAACTCGTCCGTGCGCCGGTTGGACAGCGGCGAGAGGAACTGGTGCAGCAGGTACCCGTGCGCGGCGTGGATCTCGACGACGTCGAAGCCGGCGGCCAGGGAGCGGCGCGCGGCCGCGGCGAACTGGCCGGGGACGGCCCGGACCTCGTCCTCGGTCAGCGCGACCGGGTCGGCGTACCCGGGGTAGGCGTCGTCCGAGGGACCGACCGTCGGCCAGCCGCCGTCGGCCGCGGGCACCGAGCCGTGCCGCGCGTCCCAGGGCCGGAACGTCGACGCCTTCCGCCCGGCGTGCGCGAGCTGGATGCCGGTGCGGGCGCCGTGGGCGTGCACGACGTCGGTGATGCGCCGCCAGGCGGCGACCTGCTCGTCGTCCCAGATCCCGGTGTCCTGCGGGCTGATCCGCCCCTCGGGCACGACGGCGGTCGCCTCGGTGAGGACGAGGCCGAAGCCGCCGACGGCGCGGGTCGCCAGGTGGACCAGGTGCCAGTCGTCCGGCAGGCCGTCGACCGCGGAGTACTGGCACATCGGCGCCAGCCAGACCCGGTTGGGGAACGTGGTGCCGCGCAGCGTCAGCGGCGTGAAGAGGTGGGGGTGCACGCCGGGGCAACAGCGGACCACCACGGCGACATTCCCGGACGGCCTCACGCGCGGTCCCGCGTCACACCCGCACCCGACCACCGGGGCCAGGACGGACGACGGCCCGGCCTCCCCAGGGGAGACCGGGCCGTCGGGCGCCGTGGAGCGCCACCCAGCATCGGGTCTGTCACCGCCCACCGCGCCCGCTTGTCCTTGTCTCGCGCGGCTTGAACCGCCCCCGGCCAGTTGGGGGCTGTCGTTGACTGCCACCCGGTCGTGGCCGTCCACCCCTCACCAGGAGTGCGTGCCGCGACCGAGCCGATCCTCGCGCGGTGGGGTGCTGGACCCACCGCCCGAGACCGTTCATCTGCGTGTCGTGGGGTCCTCCCCCGCGACGACCTTCCCATCGGCGGGCATCTCGGACATGTGAGCGGTTCGGCGCAGGATCGACGCCCGTGACGTCCCCCTGAGCGCGCGGACCGGCGTCCGGCCAGGCACAGTGGGCCCGCCGGACTCCGTCCGCCGCCCCGCGGAATCCCTGTGGAGCTCTCTGCCCGTCCACCAACGCTGCACCCGAGGACACCCATGATCGAGTTCGACGGCGCCGCGTCCCTGTTCGCCGCGGTGGGCCTCGCCACCCTCGCGGCGGCCCTGCTGCCCCGCCTCCTGGGTCGCGTCCCGATCTCGATGCCGATGGTGTTCCTCGGCCGCCGGCGCCGGTGGCCTTCACGGTCCTGCCGGGCCTGCCCGACCCGAACCCTCTCGCGCACCCCACCGCGGCGCTGCACCTCACCGAGCTGTGCGTCCTCGTCTCCCTCATGGGTGCCGGACTGGCGATCAACCGCCCCGTCGGGTGGCGCGCGTGGAGCTCGACCTGGCGCCTGCTCGCCGTCACGATGCCGCTGTCGATGCTCGCGGTCGGGCCTCCTCGGCTGGGCGGCGCTCGGGCTCGGGGCCGCGAGCGCCGTGCTGCTGGCGGCCGCGCTCGCCCCGACCGACCCGGTCCTGGCCACGGAGGTCCAGGTCAGCGAGCCGGTCACGGACTCGGAGGTCGAGGACGACGAGGCCCGGTTCGCCCTCACCTCCGAGGCCGGGCTCAACGACGGGCTCGCCTTCCCGTTCACCTACGCCGCGATCGCGATCAGCCTCTCGGGGCTCGCGCCGGGCGACTGGCTCGGCCGCTGGGCGCTCGTCGACCTCGGCTGGCGCCTCGCGGTGGGGGTGCTCGCGGGCGTCGTCGTCGGCTGGCTGCTCGGGCGGCTCTTCTTCTCGTCCGTGTCCGAGCGGATCGGTCTCACCGAGCGGTCCGAGGGCTTCGTCGCGCTCGCCGCGACCTTCCTCGCGTACGGGGTGGCGGAGCTCGCCGAGGGCTACGGCTTCGTGGCGGTCTTCGTGTGCGCCTGCACCATCCGCCAGCAGGAGCGCGAGCACGGGTACCACGGGGTCCTGCACAAGTTCGTCGAGCAGGTCGAGCGGCTGCTCACCGTCGCCGTGGTGGTCCTCCTCGGCGGCGCCGTCGCGCGCGGCCTGCTGGCCGACGTCGGCTGGCCCGAGATCGGCGTCGCCCTCGCGGTCCTGCTCGTGATCCGGCCGCTGACCGGCTGGGTCGGGCTCACGCCGGGCCGGACCGGGCCGCGCGAGCGCGGGGTGATCGCGTTCTTCGGCGTCCGCGGGGTCGGGTCGCTGTTCTACGTCGCCTACGCCATCGAGCACGGCAGACTTCCCCGCCGCCGAGCGTCTCTGGGCGGTCGTCGCCCTGGTCGTCGTGGGCTCGATCCTCCTGCACGGCATCGCGGCGACGCCGGTGATGGCCCGCCTCGACCGTCGCCGGGAGCAGTCCGCCGGCAGCCCGGGTGCCTCCGACGTGGAGATCGCCTCCACCCCGGTCTGACCCCCGGCGCTTCCTCCACCTCCCGCGGCATGTCGTCGGGGTCGTGTCGGTGGCCGGGGCTACCGTCGGCGTCATGGCCAGGACCCTCCATGCGTGCATGTTCTTCGACGACGGCGACCTCGACCTGGTGTGCGTCTGCGGTGCCCGCGGCGCCTTCGTGATCGACGACGACGCGCCCGACGGGGTGTTCGTCGTCCTCCTGGACGACCTCGACCGGCCGGTCGACGTCACCCTCACCGCGCCCCGCCGGCTCGCCCAGCCCGCCTGACGTCACCGGACCGCCTCGTCCGACCCCCTCGTCCCACCTCCTCGCCCCACCCCTCCACCGAAGGCACGGTCGCCGCGATGACCGGGTACGTCGGCATCGACCTCGCCTGGGGGCCGCGCGGCCGGACCGGCCTCGCCGCCCTCGACGCCACGGGCCGGCTCGTGGCGTCGTCGTCCGTCCGGACCGACGACGAGATCGCCGCCTTCGTGGCCCAGCACTCCCCCGGCGACACCGTCGCGGCGATCGACGCGCCGCTCGTCGTCCCGAACCTCACCGGCATGCGGCCCTGCGAGGCCCAGGTCACCCGCGAGTTCGGTCCGTACCACGCCGGTGCCTACCCGGCGAACCGCGCCAACCCGCACTTCGACCCGCCGCGCGGCGAGGTGCTCGCCGAGCGGTTCGGCTGGGTCACCGACCCCGAGGTCCGGCCGGCCCCCGGGATCTCGGTCGCGATCGAGGTGTACCCCCACCCGGCGATGGTCGTCCTCTTCGGGCTCGCCCGGGTGCTGCCGTACAAGGCCCGTCCCGGGCGCGACGTCGACGCGCTGCGAGCGGCCTTCGGGGCCCTTCTCGGGCACCTCGAGCGGGTGTGCGGGGACCGGCTGGGCCTCGCCGGGAGCGAGCGGTGGGCCGAGATCCGGCACGGGGTCGCGGTCGCCCGGCGCAAGAGCGAGCTCCGGCTCCTGGAGGACGAGATCGACGCCGTCGTCTGCGCGCATCTCGCGTGGTCGTGGGGCCGCGGCGACCCCGCGATGCGCGTCCTGGGCGACAGCCGGGCCGGCTACATCGTCGTCCCGGGCGTCCCGCCGGTCCCCGCGGCGCGGCGCGCCGGGCCGGTGCCGGACGCCCGCTCCCGGACGGTCCCGCAGGACGCGGGATGAGCGCTCACATACCGCATGTCAGCCTTTCGCGCATCCGGAAGGTGTTGGTGATCGTCGGGGAGTGAGTCACACTGGCCGCATGCTTCGACGACCGGCGCATGTGACTCGACGACGAGTTGCCGCCCATGCCTGCCCCGACTGCCACCGCCTCTGGGCGCTGCGCGGCGTCCGGACCGACTCCGGCGCATGGCTCATCCTCTGCGCGTTCTGCGGCTGGAGCGACCTGCGCCCGACCGGCGTGGCACGCGACGGGGACCTCCCGTCGTCGCGCACGCCGCAGCACGACACCACCGGCGCGAGCCCGGCCGAGGAGAACTGGGTGCACGCGGTGCTGCTGTACGCCCACGACGACGAGCTCCTCACCGTCCTCGAGGACTACCTCCTCGAGGGGTGGGCGCGGGGCGCCGTCGGCCTCGTCATCGCGACGCCCGAGCACCGCCGCGCCCTGCGTGCCCGGCTCGACGCGCACGGCGTGACCCGCACGCTGGGCGCGGGCCGGCTCGTCGAGCTGGACGCCGCCACCACGCTCGAGCAGTTCATGCGCGACGGCGCCCCCGACGCCGAGCTCTTCCACCGCACCGTCGGGTCGCTCGTCCGGGACCACGCCGCCGACGGCGGCCTGCGCGGGTTCGGCGAGATGGTCGACGTCCTGTGGGCCGACGGCAACGCCGTCGGCGCCCTGCAGCTCGAGCGGCTGTGGGCCGGCCTGCAGGACCAGGTGTCGTTCACCCTGCTCTGCGCGTACACCACGAAGCACGTCGACGCCGAGGACCGCGACACCATCGCGCACGCGCACGACCGCCTGCTCGCCTGAGCTCCTCGCCCGAGGTCCGGGTCGCGCGGCATGTCCGCGCCCCGGGGCTCGGGCTCGCCCACCACCAGCGCCGACGTCCACCCCGCCCGGCCGCCGACCGCAGCCGGGTGAATTGGTTGTCCGGACAAGTGAACCGTTGACCACCGGGCTGCGTAGGTAGACCGTGGGCGCACGCAGCGAACACCCGACGAGGGGCGTACCGGACATGCGGACCGACGAGGACGTCGAGCACGGCGCGGCTGCGCCGGGAGCCCTCCTCGACCGGCCCACCCGGTATCTGTTCTCGAGCCACGACGGCTACGGGCTGGGGCACGTCCGGCGCAACTCCCTCATCGCCGCCGCGGTGCTCGCCGCCGACCCGACGGCCCGCATCACGCTCGTGACCGGCGTCGGGGAGACGCTGCGCTGGCTCGGCACGGACGACCGGATCGACGTCGTCCGCGTGCCCCCGCTGCTCAAGGGGTCGAGCGGGGAGTACGTGAGCGGCACCCTGCCGTTCGACGAGGCCATCGCGGCGCGCGCGCTGATCTTCGACGACCAGGTGCGCCGGACCTCGCCGGACGTCGTCGTCGTCGACCGCCACCCGTACGGGACCAGCGGCGAGCTGCGCCGGGGTCTGGAGCGGGCGCGTGAGGACGGCGCGACCCTCGTGCTCGGCCTGCGGGACGTGCTCGACAAGCCCGGCGTCGTCGCGCGTGAGATCGCCGGGAGCGGGTGGCGGGGCGTCGCGGACCTCTACCACCGGGCACTCGTCTACGGCGCGGCGCACCTCGTCGACCACGAGGCGGAGTACGGCCTGCCGATGACCCCGGAGTACACCGGCTGGGTCGTGGCGCCCGAGCCCGCCGTCGAGCGCCACCCGCGTCGGCTCGTGGTCGCGGCCGGCGGCGGAGGGGACGGCGCCCAGGTGTTCAAGCTCGGCCGTCGGCTGGTCGAGCTGCACCCGGCGTGGCACGGCGTCATCGCGGCCGGTCCGTACGCCCGGTCGGTCGACGACCTGCGGCCGCGGTCGGGACTCGCCCGCCGGCTGTCCGTCCTCGAGCACGTGAGCGGCTGCGGCCCGCTGTTCGCGGGCGCGGAGGCGGTCCTGTGCATGGCCGGGTACAACTCGACGCTCGAGGCCCTGGCGGCGGGTCGGCGACCCATCCTCGTCCCGCGCCGCAGCCCCCGCCGGGAGCAGGCGATCCGCGCCGGCCGGCTCGCGGCGCTCGGCCTCGCGCACGTCGTCGACGAGGGCGCGGCGGCCCGCGAGGTGAGCTGGCTGCTCGCCCGGGACCACTGCGTGACGCCGGAGGACCTGGCCCGGGCCGGCGTCTGGCTCGACGGCGCCGACCGGGCCGCGCACCTTCTCGTCACCGCGGCCCGCGCCCGGAGCCCACGTTGACGCCTCCTCCACCCGCCGACGACGCCGCCGCGGACGGCCGCCGCCCGGACAGCCGGCCCGACACCTGGCGGCTGCTGCGGCCGTTCCTGTCCCGGCACTCCGGGGCCCTGGTCGGCGCGGGCCTGTCGACCGTCGCGCTCACGGCCGCATCGCTCGCGGCGCCCTGGCCCCTGAAGTTCGCGATCGACCGCCTCGCCGAGCGCGCGGGCGAGGTGCCGTTCGCACTGCGCAGCGACGACCTGCGCCTGCTCGGCCTGCTCATCGGGATGGTGCTGCTCATCGCGGCCGTCGGCGCGCTCGCGTCGTACTTCTCCGAGTTCTGGCTCAACCGTGCGGGCGAGCAGATCGTGCACGAGCTGCGGGTCGCGACCTACGCCCAGCTGCAGCGGCTCTCGCTGTCCTTCCACACCCGCCGGGCCAAGGGCGACCTGGTGACCCATGTGACCGGGGACGTCAACGCCGTCGGCTACCTGTTCGCCGAGTCCCTCGGGACCCTGGCGTCCGCGGTCCTGCTGCTCGTCGGCATGTTCTCGGTGTGCCTGTGGCTGGACCCGGTGCTCACCGTGGCGGCGTTCCTCGTCGCGCCGCCGCTCTACCTCGTCATCCGCCACTACCAGCGCAAGGTGAAGTCGGCGGCGAAGCGGCAGCGGGCCATGGAGGGCGAGATCGCGTCCCTGGCCAACGAGACCCTCTCGGCCATGCCGGTCGTCAAGGCCTTCGGGACCGAGGACTTCGAGCAGGAGCGCATCGAGCGCAGCAGCCGGGCCCGCCTCGCCGTCGGCGTCCAGGTCTCCCGGCTGGACGGCCGGTTCGGCGGCATCGTCGAGATGCTCGGCGCGGTCTCCACGGCGCTCGTGCTGGGGCTCGGGGTCTGGAGCGTGGCGCGCGGGTCGATCACGCCGGGCGACCTCGTCGTGTTCGTCTCCTACAGCCAGAAGCTGTACCGGCCGCTGCGCGACATCGCCAAGCAGTCCACCCGGTTCGCCCGGGCGATGGCCCGGCTGGACAGGATCGGCGAGGTGCTCCACTCCGACGAGGTCCTCGTCTCGCACGGCAGCGCGGGCACCGGGCGCGCCACCGGCGACCTCCGGCTCGACCACGTCTCCTTCGAGTACGCCCACGGCGGTGCGGTGCTCGAGGACTTCTCGCTGCGGGTGCCCGCCGGTCAGCGGGTCGCGCTCATCGGGGCCTCGGGCGCGGGCAAGTCCACGATCGGCGCGCTCGTCGCCCGGTTCTACGACCCGGCCGGCGGACGGGTCCTGCTCGACGGGCGCGACATCCGTGAGTGCTCGCTGCCGTGGCTGCGGGACCAGGTCGGACTGCTGCTGCAGGACACGATCCTGTTCAGCGGGACGGTCGCGGAGAACATCGCCTACGGCCGCCACGCACCGCTCGCCGAGGTGCGTCGCGCCGCCGAGCTCGCGGGCGCCGCGGGCTTCGTCGACGGTCTCGCCGACGGCTACGACACGCTGCTGGGCCCCGGCGGCGTGGACCTCTCCGGCGGCGAGCGCCAACGCATCGGGATCGCCCGCGTGCTGCTGCGCGACCCGCCGGTGCTCGTGCTGGACGAACCGACGTCCGGCCTCGACGCGGCCACCGAGGCCCACGTCCTGGCCGGCATCACCTCGCTGATGAGGGGACGGACGACCCTGATGATCACCCACTCCATGGCCCTGGCCCGCGGCGCCGACCTCGTGGCGGTCGTCGCCGACGGCCGCCTGGTCGAGCTCGCCGACCCGGCCACCCTGCTCGCCCGCGACTCGGTGTTCCGCCGGATGTGGGTCACCCAGCACGTCGTCGGCGCGGCGGGTACCGATGCGGTCGCCGTGGCCGACGCGGTCGCCGACACCGGGATGCCGTCATGACCGGGGGCACCACGTCCGGCACCTCGACCGGCGGCCGGCGACGCGCCGTGGTGACCGGAGCGGCCGGGTTCATCGGCTCCCACCTGTCCGAGCGGCTCACCGCGGACGGCTGGGACGTGACGGGGGTCGACGCGTTCACGGACTACTACGACCGCGCGGACAAGGAGGACAACCTCGCCGCGCTCGGATCCGAGCCGCGGTTCAGCCTGCTCGAGGCCGACCTGTGCGGGGACGAGTGGCTGCGCGGCGCTCGGGCCGGGGGGACACCGTCTTCCACCTCGCCGCGCAGCCCGGGGTCCGCGGCAGCTTCGGACCCACCTTCGCCGGGTACGCCCGCGACAACATCCTGGCGACGCAGCGCGTCTTCGAGGGCGCCCGCGAGGCCGGCTGCCGGCGGGTGGTGTGGGCGTCGTCGTCGTCGGTGTACGGGGACGCGCCCGGCTACCCCACCGTCGAGAGCGACCCGACCCGGCCCCGCTCGCCCTACGGGGTGACCAAGCGCGCCTGCGAGGACCTGGCCCGGGTGTACGCCGGGCGACGGCCTCGACCTGGTCGGGCTGCGGTACTTCACGGTCTACGGACCCCGCCAGCGGCCGGACATGGCCATGCGGCGCCTGTGCGACGCCGTCGTGGCGCGGCGCGCCGTTCCCGGTCTACGGCGACGGACTGCAGTCCCGGGACTTCACGTTCGTCACCGACGCGTGCGACGCGACCGTGCGGGCCGGGTCCGCCGAGCGCCCCGCGCCGGTCTACAACGTCGGGCGGCGGCGCCGAGGTGACGCTCGCCGAGGTCGTCGCGACGGTCGAGCGGCTCGCCGGCGGCCGCTGCGGACGCTGCCCCGGCCGGTGCAGGGCGGGGACGTCCGGCGCACGGCCGCCGACACGACGGCGGCCCGGCGCGACCTCGGGTGGGCCCCGGGTCGGGCTCGTCGACGGGCCTCGCGGCCGAGCTCGACTGGGTGGCGCCCGCGCCCCTGCCGGGATCGGGCCAGGCCGGGGACCTCGACCCGAGGACCGGCGTGCGGACCGGCAGGCCTCGTGACCCGGATCGCGGTGTGACCAGCGGGTTCCCGCGCCTGTCGGAGACGTTCGCGCTCAACGAGCTGCTCGCGCTGCAGCGGCGCGGCCTGCTCGCGGCGGTGTTCGCGACCAAGCCCGGCAGCTGGGCGGACGTGCAGCCGCAGGTCGAGTCGCTGCGGCGACCTCGTGCGCGTGCTGCCCGACGGCGACACCGGGCAGCAGGCCGACGCGCTCGTGGGCGCTCGCCGACTCGCGGTCCGGCGGGCCGGAGCGCGGTGACCGCCGTGCACGGGTACTTCGCGCACGAGCCGGCCGCGGTCGCCGCCGCGGCGGCCGACCGGCTCGGCGTCCCCTACGGCTTCAGCGCGCACGCGCTGGACATCCGCAAGGTGCGCCGCGCCGAGATGGCCGCGCCGGGCCGAGACGGGCGCGCGGCGTGCTCACGTGCAACAGCGCGTCGGCCGACCAGCTGCGCGCCGCCGGCGCCCGACCCGTGGCTCGTCCCGCACGGGGTCGACGTCGACCGCTTCACGCCGCGCCCTCGCCCCGCCCGGCGCCGGCACGTCGGACCGCGGCGCACCCGCGCACCTCGCGGGACCGAGCCCCGGTCGGGCCGAGGCGACGCCCGCGCGTGCTGGCGGTGGGCCGCCTCGTCGAGAAGAAGGGGTTCGACGTGCTCGTCGCGCGCCTTCGCGCGGCTGCCCGCGCGACCGGGCCACCCTGCACGTCGTCGGCACCGGGCCGCAGGAGCCGCTGCTGCGCCGCGCTCGTCGCCGAGCACGACCTGGCGCGACGCGCGTCGAGCTCGCCGGCACGCGCACCCACGACGCGCTGCCGGCGGAGTACCGGCGGGCCGACGTCGTCGTGGTGCCGAGCGTCGTGGACAGCACGGGCGACCAGGACGGCCTGCCGAACGTCCTGCTCGAGGCGATGGCCAGCGGCGCCGCGGTGGTGGCCAGCGACGTCGCCGCGGTCGGGCGACGCCGTCGAGCACGGCGCACGCGGGCTGCTCGTCGCCGCCGGGTGACGACGTGACCGCCCTCGCCGCGGCGCTCACGACGGTCCTCGACGACGCCGACGCTGCGCCGCCGGCTCGGCGCGGCCGCTCGCGAGACGACCGTCCGGCGCTTCGACCTCGGCGTCTGCGGGGACGCGCTCTGCGACCGGCTGGAGGCGATGTATGCCTGACCGCCCGGGCACGGTCGCGTACGTGCTCAAGGGGTTCCCCCGGATCTCCGAGACGTTCGTCGCGAGCGAGATCTACCGCCTGGAGCAGCTCGGAGTCCCGCTCGCGCCTCTACGTGCTCAAGGCGTCCGGACGAGCCCGAGCAGCACCGCGTCGTCGACCTCATCCGGACCGTCCCCCAGTACCTGCCCGCGACCGACGATCCTCACCGACTCGGCGGCTGCTGCGCTGGCTGCGCGGCAACGCGCGACCGTTCCTCGCGCCGCTGGGCCGGGTGGCCCGACGCCGCCCCGCCGGGTTCGCCCGGTCCGCCGCGCAGGCGACCGCCCAGGCCGTGCGCGCCCGCCGACGTCCGCTGTCCCGGCCCCGGGCCATCTACGTCAAGGAGTGGCTGTACGCGGTCGCGCTGGCCGACCGCGTGCTCACCGCCGGGGACGTGCGCCACCTGCACGCGCACTTCGCGCACGGCAGCACGACCGTCGCCTGGCTCGCGGCCACGATCACCGGGCTGCCGTTCTCGTTCACCGGCCACGCGAAGGACCTCTACACCGAGGAGCTCAACCCGGCCGCGGCCTGCTCGCCCGCAAGACGGCGGCCGCGCGGTTCGTCGTCACCTGCACCGGGGCGAACCGCGAGCACCTGCTCCGCCTGGGGACAGCGACCCCGGTGCACGTCGTCCAGCACGGGCTGAGCACGGACTTCACGGACCTCGTCGGCGACGCGCTCGACCGGGTCCCGCCGCTCGACCCTGACCCTCCTGGGCGTCGGGCGGCTCGTGCCGAAGAAGGGGTTCGACACGTTCGTCGAGGCCTGCGCCGTGCTGCGTCGCGCGGGTGTGGCGTTCACCGCCACGATCGCCGGCGAACCCGGACCCGCACGGCGACGCGGTCGCGGCACTCATCGAGCGGCACGGGCTGGGCGACGCGGTCCAGCGTCGTCGGCCCGCAGAGCGCCGGTGGCCCTGTTCGCGCTGTACCGCCACGCGACCCTCATGTCGCTCGCCTGCCGGGTCACCGACGACGGCGACCGCGACGGCATCCCGAACGTGCTCGTCGAGGCGATGGCGTGCGGCACCCCGGTGGTGAGCACGACGGTGTCCGGCATCCCCGAGCTCGTCGAGGACGGCGTGACCGGGCTGCTCGTGCCGCCCGGACGACCCGGCGGCGCTGGCCGCCGCCTGGCGCCGGGTGGCCGACGACGCCGACCCTCGCCGCGCGCCTGGGCGATGCGGGCCGGCGCACCGTCCTGGAGCGCTTCGACGGGGACGTGCTCGCCGCCCGGCTCGCCGGCCTTCTCGCCGTGCCGGTCCGGCCGGCCGCGGTGCCGACGGGGGGCCGGCGTTGACCACGATGTCGCCGGCTGCTGGGTGCCGGTCCGGGCGCACCGCCGGACCGGCTCCGTCCGGTCTTCTGCGTGCTCGAGGGTCTGCACCACTCCCGGGCCGTCGCCGACGACGCCGTCGCGGGGCGCTTCACCTGCGCGGGCACCACGCTCGACGTCGGCCCCGACCCGGACTGGACGACCGACCCGCTGCCCTCCGACGAGGAGTGGGCGATCGAGTGGAGCAAGCTCTACGCCGGGATCGACCTCGCCGCCGCCGGCCGGGAGACCGGCGACCCGCGGTACCTGCGCGCGTGGGAGCGGCTCGTCCGGGCGTGGGTCGCGCAGGTGCCGGTCGGTCGGGACCCGAGCGACGTCAGCGGCCGCCGGCTGCAGAACTGGGTGTACGCGTGGCAGGGCTTCGTCGCGGCCGGCCTCCCGCCCGACCCCGGGACGGTCGACGTCGTCTGGGCCGGATGCGCGCGGACCTCGCGCACCTCGTCGAGCACCTGACGCCGGAGCGCAACCACCGCACCCTCGAGCTGTACGCGGTCCTCGTGGTCGCGCTCGCCGTGCCCGAGCTCGACCCGGACGGCCGCCTCGTCGACCTCGCCTGGACCGAGCTGGGCCGCAACCTGCTCACCGACGTCTGGTCCGACGGCGTGCACCGCGAGTGCTCGACGCACTACCACCTCGTCGCGCTGCGCTCGTTCGTGGGCGCTCGCGAGAACGCCCGCCGCTCCGGCCTGCCGGTCCCGGCCGGGTACGACGAGCGGCTGCGGCTCGCGTGCCGGTTCGCGCTGCACGTCCAGCGTCCGGACGGGACGATCCCGGCGGTGTCCGACTCCGACACCGGGGACTACCGCGACCTCCTCGCCCTCGCGTCGACGCTCGTCGACCTGCCCGGGCTGGCGTGGGCCGCGACCGGCGGTGCCGTCGGCGAGCCGCCCGGCGAGACGTCCGTCGAGTTCGGCGTCGGCGGCTACGCGGTCCAGCGCAGCGGCTGGGACGGCCCGGACGAGCGATACCTGCTGCTCGACGCCGGCCCGGTCGGCGACGGCGGCCACGGGCACTACGACGCCCTGAGCCTCGAGGCGCACGCCGGCGGGCACGCGCTCGTCGTCGACCCCGGGCGGTACACCTACGCGGAGGGCGACCCGAACTGGCGGCACTGGTTCAAGGGCACAGCGGCGCACAGCACGGTGACGGTGGACGGGCTGGACCAGACGCCGTACCGCCGGGGCAAGCCGCTGCGCGCCACCGCGGCGACCGCCGAGCTGCTCACCCGGCACCGGTCCGCCGGCCTCGACGTGCTCGCCGGCCGGGTCACCAGCACCGCCTACGACGCCGTCCACGTCCGCCAGGTCGCCTTCGTCGCCGGGGAGTACTGGGTCGTCCTCGACACGCTCTGCGCGCCCGCCGGCAGCCCGCACACCTACGCGCAGCGCTGGCACCTCGCCCCCGCCGCGCAGGGGCGGACGCGCGTGCGGCCGCGGTCCGACGACGTCGTCGTCGAGGCGCCCGGCCTGGCGCTGGTGCTGCCGGCGGGCGCCGACGCGGCGCTCGAGGACGGGTGGATCGCCCCGGAGTACGGCGTGCGCGAGGCCGCGCCGGTCGTCGTCGTGACCGCCGCGGGGGCCCCGGACCGGCGCATGGTCGCCGTGCTGTGGCCGTCGGGGACGACGGCTCTGCCGCGGCACCGCGGTTGCGGGTCACCGACGACGGCCGGACGGTCCACGTCCGGGTCGCCGGCGTGGGACCCGGTCGGGCCGCGACGGACGAGCTCCACCTCGCGTCGGTCCCCGGGACCACGGACGTCCCGGAGCCCCGGTGGCGACGCCGGGACGGGGTGGTGCCGTGAGCACCTCGACCACCTCGACCACCTCGACCGCCCTCGGGACCGGCCTCGCCCCGGACCCGGCGCTCCCGCACCGGGACGCGCTCCTCGACCCCGAGGCGGCCGGGCGGCGGCTCCGCGCACTCCTCTGCGGCAGCGCGACCGCCCCGGCGCCGGTCGCCGGCGCTGCCCGCGGTCCGGCGACCACCCGGCGGGTGCGCTACGGCCCGGGCCGCAGCCTGCGGGTCGTCCAGGCGCTCCTGTGCGCCGGGCCCGGGCTCGAGGGGCTCGTCATCTCGACCCGCGGCGTCCCTGCCGACCGGTGGGAGCAGGTGGCGGAGGCGGCCGGCGCGGCCAGGTCCGTCGACGGGGTCGCCGACGGCCCGACCGACGGGACCAGCGCCCGGGCTGCGACCCCCCGCGACCCGGTGACCGGGCTGCCCGCCGTGGTGACGGACCGGGCGACGTCGTCGGTGTCCTGGGTCTTCCCCCACGACCGGCGTCTGGCCACCCTGCCGGACGTGTGGCTGCGCCGGGGGGCGACCCGGACGGTCCTCGGGCCGAGATGGACCCGCACGCGGCTCATGGCGCTCTCCCCGGAGAAGTCCGCCACCCTGCGCTGCCTCGACGGCGACGGCGGCACCCTCGCGTACGTGAAGGTCTACGCCGACGCCACGGCCGCGCGGGACGCGGCGGATCGCGCCGACCTGGCAACCCTGGCCGGTCGGCCGCACGACCGCCTCGCACCGGCCGTGCTCGCGCTCGTCCCCGAGGCGTGCGCCCTCGTGCTCGCACCCATCGACGGTCGCCCGGTCGCCGACCTCCCCGCGGCCGCGCTGCCCGACGCGCTCGCGGGCCTCGGCGCGACGCTCGCCCGCCTGCACGCGCAGCCGGCCGGGCGCCTGCCGCCGCTCGCGCGCTTCACGCCGACCGGGATCGCCGCGGCGGCGGCCGACGCGACCGTGGGGCGACCCGACCTCGCCGACGCCGTCGCCGGGATCTGCGCCGCGCTCGCGGCGGTCGACCCCCACGACCCGGCCGCACCGCCCCTGCTCGTCCCCGTGCACGGCGACCCCTCCCTCGGCAACGCCCTGGCCACCCCGAGCGGGATCGTGCTGGTCGACTTCGACGAGGCGGCCGCCGGGCACCCCGCCGCCGACCTGGCGGCCGTCCTGGCCGGCCTGCGCCGCCGCTGCCTGCTCGGCGCCCTCGCCGCCGACCATGCCGACGTCCTCGCGGCCCGCTTCCTCGCCGCCTACGCCGCGCACGCCGGCTCGCCCGACGACGGCGCCCTGCGGTGGCACGTGGCCGCCGCGCTCCTCGTGCAGGGCGCCGCCCGCGCGGTCCGGCGCGTCCAGCCCGCGGGCCTGGCCCGGATGCCCGCGCTGCTCGACGACGCCCTCGGCCTCGCGACCGGGCACCTCGACCTCGCCCGCTCCCCGACCGGCGACCCGTGGAGGACACCGTGACCGCAACCCCGTCCCCGGCGCGCGGGCGCCTGCTGCTGTGGTGCCAGCACTCGGTCGGCATCGGGCACCTCGTGCGGTCGCTGACGCTCGCCGGGGCGCTCGCGAGCCGGTACGACGTCGTCCTGCTCAGCGGCGGGGAGTTCCCGAGCGAGCTCAGCGTGCCGGCGGGCGTCCGGCTCGTGCCCCTCCCGCCGATCGGGCACCGGGAGGACTACACGCTCGTCAGCCGCGACCCGGACCGGACGGTCGAGCAGGCGCAGGCCGAGCGGGTCGAGGTCATCCTGCGCGAGCTCGAGGCGACCCAGCCGGAGGTCGTCGTCATCGAGCTCTACCCGTTCGGGCGCCGCAAGTTCGCGTTCGAGCTCGAGCCGCTGCTCGCGCACGCCGAGCGGCTCCCGCGCCGGCCCGTGCTCGTGTCGAGCGTGCGCGACATCCTCGTGGCGTCCCGGCGCGACCAGGCCCGGCACGACGAGGGCGCGTCCCGCGTCGCGAACCGGTACCTGGACGCCGTCGTCGTGCACGCGGACGAGCGGTTCGCGCGGCTCGAGGACTCCTTCCGGCCCCGAGACCCCGCTCGCCGTACCGGTGCACTACTCGGGCTTCGTGCGCCGCGGGTCCTCCGCCGCAGCCGACACGCAGACGGACGGTGCCGCCGAGCGGCTGCCCCGCGTGCTGGTGTCGGCGGGTGGCGGGCTCGTGGGCGACCCGCTGTTCCGCGTCGCGGCGCAGGCGGCCCCCGCCGTCCTGGCGACGCACGGGCTGACCATGAGGGTGGTCACCGGGCCCTTCCTGCCCGACGACGCCCGCGCCCGCCTGGAGGCGGCCCGGGAGGCGTCGCCGGACTGCCTCGAGGTGGTGCCGTTCGTCGACGATCTCGAGGGTGAGATCGCGCGGAGCATGGTGTCCGTGAGCCAGTGCGGGTACAACACGACCATGGACCTGCTCGGGGCGGGGACGCCGTCGGTCGTCGTGCCGTACGCGGACGGGCGCGAGGACGAGCAGACACGCCGCGCGAGCCGCCTCGCCGACCTGGGCGTGGTGGACGTCGTCGCGGAGGTCGACCTCACGGCCGAGCGCCTGGTCGCGGCGGTGGGCGACGCGGTGACGCGCGGCCGGGTGGGCTCGACCGGCCTGCGGCTGGACGGCGCCGGCCGCACGGTCGAGATCGTCGCCGGGCTGCGGCCCCGCGCGGTGCTGGCCGAGGCGGTGACGTCGTGAGCGACTGGCTCGACCCGCTGCGGCTGGCGCTCGACGAGAGCCCGGCGCCGGTCGAGGTGTTCTTCCGCGACGACGACGCCGGGTGGGCCGACGAGTCGCTGCGTGCGCTCATGGACCAGTTCGCCGCGGCGGGGGTGCCGCTCGACGTCGCGGTCATCCCGGGCGTCCTCACGACCCGGCTGGCCGACGAGCTCGAGTACCGGCGCGAGACGTCCGGCGGGCTGGTCGCGCTGCACCAGCACGGCTGGTCGCACGCGAACCACGAGCCCGAGGGGCGGCGCTGCGAGTTCGGTCCGGCGCGGTCGGTCGAGGAGCAGCGCGCCGACCTGGCCCGCGGCGCGGCGACGATGCACGACGCCTTCGGGGTCACCGACCGGGCGCTGTTCGTGCCGCCGTGGAACCGCTGCACCGGGGCCACCGCCCAGGTCCTCGAGGAGCTCGGGTTCGCGGTCCTGTGCCGGGACAGCACCGCGACGCCGCTGCCCGGGTGCGCCCTGCCCGAGCTGCCGGTGACCGTCGACTGGTTCGCCCGCCGACGGGGCGTCCGGCTGGACCGCGCGGGCCGCGGCGAGCTGCTGGCCGACTCCGCCCGCGCCCGACGGCCGGTGGGCGTCATGCTCCATCACGCGGTCATGACCGACACCGACCTCGACGAGCTCGACGACCTGCTGCGGCTCGTCGCCGACCACTCCGCGGTGTGGCTGCGGACGATGGCGCAGGTCGCCGGGACGGCGAGCGCGATCAGCTGAGTCCCGCTCGCCGCGGCGGCCGGGGTCAGGACGACGGCGGGTCGGCGCCCAGGAGGACCGCGAGCGGGGGCGTCCGGGTCAGCTGCGCGCGGGTCCAGGTCTGCACGAGGGCGGTCACGAGCTCGAGCCGCTCCCACAGCGCGACCCGCTCCGGAATCGCGGACGGGGAGACCGGCGCGGACAGCGGCCGGGCGACCGGTGCCGGCCGTGAGGTAGTGGTCGAGGACGACGTCGGCCAGGTCGTCCACGAGCCGCCGGCGACCGGGCGAGAGGGCGGGGTCCCGCCCGCCGGGTGCGGCCAGCGCGATCTCCCGCAGCCGGGCCCGGAACCGGCCGAGGTCGAAGGCGGGCTCGGCGCGGCAGAAGCCGTCGAAGTCGATGAAGCCGGGCCGGTCGTCGACGTCGAGGAGCACCTGCGCGGGCCGGAAGCCCCCGTGGGACGGCACGGGCGGGCCAGCCGGGTGCCGGGCGGCGGCGGCGGCGAGCGGCGCGAGCAGCGCCTCGACCGTCGCCGCGCCGTCGGGCAGCACGGCGCCGAGCCGGCGCGCCGCGCGCCGGACCCGCCCGACGAGCACGTCCGGGGTCCGCACCGGTCCCGCCTCGACGCCCGAGGCGTGCAGGGCCACGAGCCCGTCGGCGGTCCGGCGGAGCGCGGCGCCCAGGCGGTCGAGCGCCGCCGGGGAGCCGTCGCCCACGGCGGCGACGACGAGCGCGGTGAGCGTGCGCTCGTCCGGCACGGCGGACTGGAGCAGCACGCCGAGCGCCGGGTCGTACCCGAGCGGGCGGGCGACGACGACCGCCGGCGAGGTGGCCAGCGGCGACGCCCACAGCGCCGTCATCGCGGCGTGCGTGGCGGCGCCCTCGTCGGCCCGGTAGGCCTTCGCCACGACCGTCCGCGGCCAGGTCGGGTCGGCCCCGGCGGGCAGGTCGGCCCGCAGGACGACGGTGACCCGCGCGCCGCGGGCGTGCCGGACCACCTGCGGCGCTGCACCCGACCACCCGGTACCCCGGGGTCGCCCCACTCTCGCCGACGATCCGCTCGAGCAGGCGCGCCGACGCCCCCGGGTCGGTCAGCACCCCGAACGCCGGGAGGTCGCCGTCGTCGCCGACCGGCACCAGCCGGCCGACCGGGGCGACCGCCGCACCCGCCCCCTCGCCCGCAGCCGGCGGGCGCAGCGACCCGGACACCTCCACGCGGCGGGTGGAACCGTCGGCGCCGCGCACGGTCAGCGCGTACCAGCCCGCGCCAGCCGTCCCCGGTGAGCCGGACGTCGAGCGGGTGGCACGCGACGACCTCGCCCCCGAGGTCGTCGGGGCCCTCGTCGCCGGCGGGACCGTCGGCGCGGTCGTCGCCCGCGGACCGTCCGTGCGGTCGTTGTCCGCAGGGCCGTCGGGGCGGACGTGGCCCGCAGAGCCGTCGGCGCGGGTATCGCCCGCGGAGCCGCGGCGCGGGTATCGCCCGCGGAGCCGTCGGCGCGGGTATCGCCCGCGGAGCCGTCGGGGCCGTCGGGCCCCGGCTCCGCACCGCCCCGCAGGGCACGCAGCACCGCGTCGCCGTCGACGGCGGCGCGCAGCCACCCGGGCGGCTCGGCGAGCACGCGGACCGCCCGGTCGGCGGCCGTCCCGCCGGTCATCGAGGGCACCGGTCGCGGCCCGTCCGCCGGCCGGAGGCCCTCCGGGGACGTGGCGGGGTCGCCGCCGGTGACGTGCGCCGGGGGGCCCGCCGAACGCGACCCCGGACGCGGGCGGCTCTGCCAGGGTGGGCACGACCGAGGAGGCGCCATGTGGATCCCGGACCTCGCGGACGCCGACCGGATGGCGACGCTGCTCGCCCCGCACGCCGCGACCCTCGGGCTGCGCGGCGGGCTGGGGGCCTGCCGCCTCGTCGACGTCCGGCTGAGCAACCCGCACCTGCCGGGCACGCCGCGGTGCCACGGGTGGGCCACCTACGTGCTGGAGCCGGCCCAGGTACCGACCGACGCGCCCAGCCACCGCGGTCAGGACGGCGTCGCCGCGGACGGTGGTCACCCCTGGTACCTCGAGGCGCACCCCACCGGGACCGGCGGCCCGGCGTGGGCCGCCTCCACCGCCGCCCGGCCGGCGTCGTCGGCCCGCTTCCTGCCGGACCTCGACGTCGTCGCCTGGCCGTTCCCGGCCGATCCGGGGCTGCCGCTGCTCGGTGACCTCCTGGACCCCCGCGGCGCGCAGCGGCACCTGCCCCCGGACGCGGCGAGCGGCGTGCGCCCGGCGAGCGGGTCCCCGCGAGCCGCCGGCACGGGCGGTCCCGGCAGTCCCACCGTGGTGGACGTCGCCGTCGTCCGCTACCAGCCGCGTGCGAGCGCGGTGCTGCGCGTCGGCCTCGACGACGGCACCGCCGTGTTCGCCAAGCTGGTCGACGCGGACGGCGTCGACGTGGCGGCGATCGCGGCGACCCACGGCGCCCTGTGGGACCGGGCTCGCGCCGCGGGGCCGCTGCGGGTCGCCGAGCCCCTCGGCGCCGACCCCGCGCTCGGCCTGCTGTGGACCCGCGAGGTGGTGGGACCGGGCCTGCCCGCCCGGCTCGACGCCCGCACGGCGGCCGCCCTCGCCGCGGACGTCGCCGCACTGACCGCGGACCTGCACGCGAGCCGGCGTCGGGCCCGGGCCGACGGTCGACCTGACCGCGCTGGCCGACGAGGCCCGCAAGAAGGTCGCCAAGATGGCGGTCGCGCACCCGGCGGCGGCCGAGCGGCTGGCCGGACTCCTGCACAGGGCACCCGTGCTCGCCGGCGCCCGTCGCCGGCCGCGGTCACCGTGCACGGTGACCTGCACGTGGACCAGATCGTCCTCACCCCGGCGGGACCGGTCCTCCTCGACCTCGACTCGGTGACCACCGGCCCAGCCGAGCTCGACCTCGCCGAGCTCGTCGTCGACCTCGTGCTGCGCCGCCCGGGTCCGGACGTCCTCGACCGGTTCGTGCCCCGGTTCCTCGCGACGTACGCGGAGGGGCGCCGGGGGTCCGGGGCTCGACCCGGAGCTGCTCGCCGCGCTCGCCGACGCCGAGTTCGTCAACCGCTGCTACCGCCACCTGCGCCGCCACCTGCCCGGCTGGGCCGCGGACCTCGAGCGCGAGCTCGAGGGGCACGCCCGCGTCGTGGCCCTCCTGCGGGCCTGACGGCGCCGTCCGGGCCGGGTGCCGAAGCGGTTGCCGGCGGCGCAGCGGTCCCGTCCCGCGGCCACGGTCCCGTCGGCGCGTCACAGCACCGCGGCCACGGGGTCGAGGCCGTCGAGCGCCGCCTCCGTCTCGCCCGGCACCGCACGTCCCTTCACGACCCGCCGGGCCACGAGCCGCAGCCGGGCGACCGCCAGGTGCCACCGCCACCGTCCCTCGTCCCAGCCGGCGGCCGCCGTGCCGCCCGCCGTGCCGCCCGCCGTGCCGATGGCGTCGGACGTCGTCGTGCCGGCACCCGGGCGGGCCGGGTCCGTCCGGTGGTCGCGGTAGGACCGCAGGTACGCCTCGCGCAGCCGCTCGCCGCGCGCCGGGTCCTTGACCGACAGCTCCCGCGGGAGTGCGACCCACAGGGCGGCGACCTCGGCGTACGGATCCGCGTGGTGGGCGTCGTCGAGGTCGAGCACGGACCAGCCGGTCGGGTCGCACAGGATCTGCGACGGCACGAGGTCGCCCTGGCAGAACACCGTCGGACCGTCGGCCGGGGCGGCCCGGGCCAGGCGCCCCACGACCTCCGCGAGACGGCCGGCGACGGACGGCAGCAGCACGGCGACCTGGGCAGCCGCACGCTCCGCGGCCCGCACCGTGTCGCGCGGTCGTGGGTCGACAGCCCGTCGACCTCGAGGCGGTGCAGCGCCGCGTGGACCGCGCCCAGGCGCTCCATCGCGACGTCGTCGCCGCCGACCGCGTCCAGGGCACGCGACAGCGGGCGCGGCCGGGCAGCTCGTCGAGGAGGCAGCAGCCGGTGGTCGATCGTCGAGCGCCGAGCGTCCGTGGGACGCGGAAGAGGGGCCGCCCGTCCCGGTCGGCCGATCCGGTCGACCGCACGCCCGACGGCGCCGAGCACCGCGTGCGCGGTCCGCAGGTCCGCCGGCGCCTGCGTCTTGGCGACGACCCGCTCCGGCAGCCCCGGCACGCCGTGCAGCCGGACCGTGACCCGGCGCAGCGGGATGTACCGCAGGACGTCCACCCGCTCCGCGCCCGGGTGGACGGTGAGCCGGCCGGAGGGGTCCGCGAGCCACGTCAGCGCCGGATCGGCGGGGAAGTCGAGGGTGGTCGACGCGGGGCGCGCCCGGGCGACCTCCGCGTCCGCCGCCCCGGGCCACGGCGCGTCGTGCACGAGGGTGCGTGCCGCCAGCCCGCCGGGCACCGCGGCATCCGGTCGCTGCACCGACCAGAGGAACCGCCGGACACCGACCGTCCCGTCCGGGGCGCGTCGGGTGAGCAGCTCGGCGCGGACCCGGGCGTCGCCGTCGACGGCAAGGCCCGGGTCCGCCGCGACCTCGTCCCGGAGACGCTGCAGGGCGTCGTGCACCGGCGATGCCGGCTCGACCGCCGGGAAGACGTCGCGGTTCACGTCGGGACCGTGGGGTCCTCGAGCAGCCGCAGCAGCGGCTCAGCGCCCGGGCGGAACGTGGCGGTGGTCTGCGCGAGGCCCGACACGACGTCGAGCGCCTCCCACAGCCGCAGCCGCTCCAGGTCGAGCGGCGCACCGGCGGCGTAGCGCTCGAGGAAGACCCCGGCGAGCTCCCGCCCGAGCTCGAGGGCACGGACGTGCGCCGCCTCGGGCGCCGTGCGCGCCGGGATCAGCGCCTTCGCCACGGCCTTCGTGAAGCGGCCGACGTCGCGCTCCGCCTCGGCCAGGCAGAAGCCGTCGACGTCGAGGAAGGCGATCCGGTCGCCGTCGACCAGCACCTGCGACGGCCGGAACGCACCGTGCGACGGCCGGGCGGGGCGCGGCGGCGTCCCGGCCGCGCGCTCGTCGAGCACGTCGAGCAGCGACGCGAGGGCACGGGCGGCCGCGGGCCAGCCGGCCTCGATCCGGCCCACCGTGCGGCGAGCGCGGTCGAGGTCGTCGGCCCAGGTGCGCCGCGGCGCACCGGCCGCGCCCGACCCGTGCAGCGCGACCAGACCGTCGGCCGTCCGGCGCAGCAGCGCGACCGCCGGCCCCGGATCACCACCCGCGCCGACGTCGGCGAGGACGTCGCGCAGGGTGCGATCACCGGGCAGCGCCTCCTGGAGCAGGACCCCCGGGCCGGGCAGGTACCCCAGCGGTCGCGCGACGCGCACGACGTCGCCCCGCGCCAGCGGGGAGGCCCAGATCGCGCGGAGGGCGTCGTCCAGGGCCTGCCCCTGGCCGTCGGCGTGCGCCTTGGCGACGACGGCATCCGGACGGTCGTCCCCCGAGGAGGCCAGCGTCCCCGCCGGGGCCACCGCCCCCGCGACCGAGGGGGCGTCCTCGGGCGCGCCGGCCCAGGTGAGGCGGTAGACCACGGTGCACCGCGCGCCGTACAGGTAGCGCACCGCGACCGGGGTGCACGCGGCGAGCCGCGACCCCGGGTACGCACCGGCGAGCCCGTCCGCGAGGACGTCGAGCGCCGCGACGGGGTCGAGCAGCAGCGCCGCCGTGGGCAGGCGGCGGTCGGTGACCTCGGTGCGCAGGTCCAGCCCGAGCGCGGGCACCGTGATGTGCCACTCGGGGCCGCCGGGTCGGCCCCTCGCGTGCGCGGGCTCGGCCGGGTGGGCGGGATCCGCCGCGCTCGGGTCGCCCGGGTCGTCCGGGAGCAGCGCCCGGCCGGTGAGGACGACGTCGGTCCGCTCCCCCGCGGCCGCGAGCGCCACGCGGTACCGGACCTTCCACAGCCGTCCGCGAGCGCGCAGGTCGAGCAGCTCGCACGCGAGCACCTGCACCGAGCCCGTCCCGTCACCGGGCGGCGGCTCGCCGCGGAGGTCCGAGGGCGCGCCGGCGTCCGGCGCAACGGCGACCGGCCCGCCGGCGAGAGTCCCGGCGAGCTCGGCGCCGACCCGGGCGCCGTCGGCCACCGCGGCGAGCCACCGCGGCGGCGCGAGCAGCGCCTCCCGCGCCGTGCTCGTCGTCGTGCTCGTCGTCGTGCTCGTCGTCGTGCTCGTCGTCGTGCCGGCGGACGCACCAGCCGCCGTGCCGGCCGACGTGCCGGCCGTCGTGCCGGCCGTCGTGCCGGCCGACGTGCCGCCGGACGTGCCGGCCGACGTGGCGACAGGCGGCGCGGGGACCCCGGGGACGCTCCGCACGGCGGCCGCCTAGAGCTTGTGGATGCGGGCGTCGGCCAGGCCGGCGGTGGCGTTGCGGGTGTCGAAGACGAGCGGCGCCGCGGCGACGATCGCCGGCCAGTCGTACACCGAGTGCCCGGTGTGGACGACGACGAGGTCGGTGTCCGCCACGCCGTCGGGCAGGAGCGGGTCCACCCGGGGCACCGCGATGCCGTCGACCGCGAACGACTCGACGTAGGGGTCGTGGTACGCGACGTCCGCGCCGTGCAGCAGCAGGCGCCGCACGAGGTCCACGGCCGGCGTCTCCCGCAGGTCGGCGATGTCGCTGCTTGTAGGTGACGCCCAGGACCAGCACGCGCGAGCCGCGCAGCGCCCGCCCGACGGAGTTGAGGAGCTCGATGATCCGGCCCTCGACGACGTGCGGCATGCGGTCGTTGATCTCGGTCGCGAGCTCGACGAAGCGGAACGGGTACCCGAGCCGACGGCGGACGCGCCACGACAGGTAGGACGGGTCGACCGGGATGCAGTGCCCGCCGACGCCCGGCCCCGGGTAGAACGGCATGAAGCCGTACGGCTTGGTCGACGCCGCCCCGATCGCCTCCCAGAGGTCGATGTCGAGCTCGTGGCAGAACGACGCCATCTCGTTGACCAGCGCGATGTTCACGTGCCGGAAGGTGTTCTCCAGCAGCTTGGCCATCTCGGCGACCCGCGGGCTGGAGACCTCCCGCACGTCGTCGACGAACGTCCGGTAGAAGTCCGACGCGTCCTGCGTCGCCGCCGGACCGAGCCCTCCGACGACGCGCGGCGTGTTGGTGATCCCGTAGCTCGCGTTGCCCGGGTCGACGCGCTCGGGTGAGAAGGCGAGGTGGACGTCGTCGGGCGGGACGAGGCCGGAGACGGCGGCGATGCGCTCGGCGACGAACTCCTCGGTCGTGCCCGGATACGTCGTGGACTCCAGGATGACGAGGTCGCCGGGTGCGAGGTGCGCTCCGACGACGTCGATCGCGGACTCCACCATGGACAGGTCCGGCAGCTTGTCCCGCAGCGGGGTCGGCACGCAGATGACGTACGTGTGCCGGTCGTCGAGGCGCGCCGGGTCGGCGGTGAAGCGGATCCGGCCGGTCGCGACGACGCCGGCGAGCTCGGCGTCCGTGATGTCGTCCACGGGGCTGTGCCCGCCGGACAGCTCGGAGACCCGCTTGTCGCTGACGTCGAAGCCGACGACGTCGTGGCCGGCCCTCGCCGCCGCCAGCGCCATCGGCAGGCCGGCGTAGCCCAGACCCAGTACGGCAACCGCTCGCATCGTCGGCACGGCATCCTCCCGCGGGTCGGCACGCCGGACGGCGGAACCCCCTCTCCCGGACGCTAACCCTCGGGCGGGCGCGAGGTGACCGAACGGGCGGACTCACCCGGCCCGGGTGACGCGACCGGTGCGCTCGTCAGGTCGGGCGGTGGACCGGACCGGCGACCGCGGCGAGGACCCGCTCGGCCTCGCCGGGCTCCGCGCGACCCTTGACGCAGCGCCGCGCCAGGTAGCGCAGCTCGGCGACGGTCGCGGAACCACGTCCACCGGGCCGGGTCCAGCGCGGCTCCGGACCGTTCCGTGTACGCCGCCACGTAGGTGTCGCGGGCGTGCTCGACCCGGTCCGCCGGCACGGGCAGCTCCCGTTCGAGCGCGGTGTAGAGGGAGGCGACCTCGCTGTGCGGGTCGGCGAGGTGGCCGTCGTCGAGGTCGAGCACCGACCAGCGGTCCCGCGCGCCGCGACAGGATCTGCCCGGGCACGAAGTCGCCCTGGCAGAACGCGAGTTCGCGGGCGTCGTCCGGCACGGTCGCGGCGAGGCGCGCACACACGCGCTCCAGCTCGGGCACGACCGACGGCACCAGCATCCCCACCTGCGACGCCGCCCCGACGGCGGCGGCCAGCCAGTCCGCCGCGGTCCAGGTGCCCACGCCGGGCACCGCCAGGGCGTGCACGCCATGGTGCAGCTCGCCGAGGAGGCGCATCGCGGTGTCGAGCCCGAGTGCGTCGAGCTGGGTGTCGAGCGGCCGGCCGGGCAGCTCCTCGACGTACAGCAGCCGGCGGGGCAGGTCGAGCCCGATCGGTGCCGGGACGCCGAACTCCGCGCCGGACGCCACGGCTGCGGCGTGCGCCGCGGTCAGCGCGCGCTCCGCGCGGACCAGGCCGCTCTCGCTCTTGGTCTTGGCGATCACCCGGCGCGGCAGCCCGACCCCGCCGGTGAGGCGGAACGTCACGCGCCGCAGCGGGATGTACCGCAGCACCTCGACCCGGGCGTCGTCGCCGTGGCCGCGCAGGGCGCCCGCCTCGCCCGCGACCCAGTGCATGACCGGGTCGTCCGGGAAGTCGTAGGTCCCCTCGTGCCCGGTGACGCCGTCGAGGTAGAGCGTGCGGGCGGTCAGGCCGGTCGCCGACGAGGGGTCGGGTCGGCGCGCGGACCAGTAGGCGCGGCGGAGCTCCACCGACCCGTCGGCCCGCCGCCGCGGGAGGACCTCGGCCCGCAGGTCCTCCCCCGGGCCGGGCTGCAGGCCCGGGTCGGCCGCGACCCGCTCCCGGAGGTGCTCGACCGCGTCGTGCACGGCGGAGGTCGGCTCGACCGCCGGGAACACCGGGCGCGGGGCTGCGTCGCGCCCCGGCGCTGCCGGGACGGCGTCGGTTCCTCGTCCCGCTGCGACGTCGCGCACCCGAGCCACGCTGCCGCGTGCCGGGTCGGGCCGCAAGGTGCCGTCGCCGAGCCCGCCGTCAGACGCGCTCATCGAGCGTGATGAGGTTGCCGTCGGGGTCGAGCGCGCCGAACTCGCGGGTGCCCCACCACTGGTCGCGCAGCGGCGCCTGCGGGTGGACGACGCCCAGCTCGCGGCACCGCTCGGACAGCGCGCGGACGCCCACCACCTCGATCCGGCAGGACGCCGAGCCCGCGAGGTGGCGCTCCGCGCCCGGTGCGCTGCCGTCCGCGAGCCACACGTGCAGCTCGACGTCGTCCCGCACGAAGATCTCCAGCCCGCGCCCGTCGTGCTGCAGCTCGGCCAGGCCGAGGGCGCGCTCGAGGAAGGCGGCCGCGCGCCGCTCGTCCGACACGGGCAGGCCCGGCACCGCGGCCCGGAACCGCACGCCGGCGGGCGCGGAGGGGTCCGCGGCGACCGCGGGGACGGCGGGGTCGGCCGGCTCAGCCGGCGCGGACGCGACCCCGGTGACCGTCCCGTCCGCAGCGGTGACGGAGCGGCCGGCGTCGAGGTCCGGGACCGGGAGCTGGACGCTGTCGACCGAGCGCAGCGCGCCGTCCGGCACGGGTCCGGTCATGGACCCATCGTGCTCCGCGACCCCGCGGCCGCGCGAGGCACTCGCGGGCGCAGGGCTCCCTGCTCAGGGCCAGGGCTCAGGACGACGCGGGCAGCGCCGCCAGCCTGCGCCGCAGGACGCCGCGCTCGCGCTCGTTCTCGCACAGGCCGAGAGCCCGCTCCAGCTCGCGGCGGGCGCCGTCGACGTCCCCCACCCGCCCGAGGAGCTCGCCCCGCACGCTGGGCAGCAGGTGGGAGCCGGCGAGCTGCCCCGGCCGCGACGAGGTCGTCGACGACCCGCAGGCCCGCGGCCGGTCCCTGGGCCATCGAGACCGCCACCGCCCGGTTGAGCTCGACGACGGGCGACGGCGCCAGCCGACCGAGCGCCTCGTAGAGCACGACGATCCGGTCCCAGTCGGTCTCCTCGACCGACGGGGCGACCGCGTGGCACTCGGCGATCGCCGCCTGGACGCCGTAGGCGCCGAGCCCGCGACCGACCCGACCCGCGGTGGCGAGCGCCGCCCGGCCGCGCCGGATCGCCGCCCGGTCCCAGCGCCGCCGGTCCTGCTCCTCGAGCAGCACCGGCTCGCCGTCGGGCCCGCAGTGCGGGCCGGGAACCGGGCCGCGGTCAGCTCGAGCAGCGCGAGCAGGCCGTGCACCTCGGGCTCGTCGGGCACGAGGCCGGCCAGCACCCGGGCCAGCCGGACCGCCTCGTCGGCGAGGTCGGGCCGGATCAGGTCGTCGCCCGACGTGGCCGTCGAGCCCTCGGTGAAGATGACGTAGACGACGCTGAGCACCGAGCCGAGCCGCTCCGCGGCGCTCGTCCGGCGGCGGGCACCTCGAAGGGCACCTGCGCCGCCGACAGCGTCTTCTTCGCCCGGGTGATCCGCGCCTGCACCGTGGCGGTCGGCACGAGGAAGGCCCGGGCGATCTCGTCGCTGGTGAGGCCGCCGACGCACCCGCAGGGTCAGCGCCACCTGCGCCTCGCGGCGACAGCAGCGGGTGGCAGGCGATGAACACCAGCGCCAGCACGTCGTCGTCGATCCGGTCGGGGTCCCACAGCAGGTCGGTCGGCCGGGTCCGCGCCGGCCGGCACGCCGGCGCCCGCCGACGTGCCGCCCGCCCCTGCACCGCCCTCGGCCAGGTCGTGGGCGAGGGCGGCGTACCGCGTCGTCGAGCGCCGACGCGCCGGCGGAACGCGTCGATCGGCCCGCCGCCGTCCCACCGTCAGCAGCCACCCGGCCGGGTTGCGCGGCACGCCGTCGCGGGGCCAGGTGACGAGCGCCTCGGCCAGCGCCTCCTGGGCGAGGTCCTCGGCCAGCGGCGAAGTCACCGGTGTAGCGGGCCAGCGTGCGCGACGATCCGGGCCGACTCGATCCGCCACACCGCCTCGACCGCGTCCCGGCCGCCACCCGGCGGGCTCACAGCTGGCCGGTCGCCTCCCGCCACGCCCGCTCCTTCTGGATCCACACGTTGTCCTGCGGGAACTCGTCGATGCTCGCGACCCGGCGGATCTCGGTCTTCATGCCCGGGCCGGCCATCGGCGCCCGCTTGGCCCACTCGACCGCCTCCTCCTTCGAGGCGACGTCGAGGATCCAGAAGCCGCCGAACAGCTCCTTGGTCTCGCCGTAGGGCCCGTCGGTCACGACCGGCGGCTGCGGACGAGTAGTCGACGACGACGCCCTGGGCCGCGTCGTCGAGGCCCTCGGCCGCGACGAGCACGCCGGCCGAGATCATCTCGTCGTTGAACCGGCCCATCGTCTCGAGCATCTCGTCGAAGTCGACGTCCGCGAACGCCGCGAGCGCCTCGTCGGTGGCTCGCATGATCAGCATGTACTTCATGGTCGTCTCCTGGTGCTCCGGGGTCCCGGTCGGACCCTCTCACCCGGACGTCGAACGGGGAACCACCGGATCGACAGCGGCGACCGACCCGTTCTCAACGGCGCGCGAGAGCCGTCGCGAACGACGGCGTCGTCGGGACCAGCGGCAGCACCGCGGCCTGGTAGGCGTGGTAGACGTCCGGCTTGCCGGGCCAGGTCTCGGCCGTGGGCTCGTTCGACGGGTCGAGCTCGTGGTGCCAGGAGCCGCGCTCGTGGTCGACGAGGTAACCGGTCGGCGTACGCCCACCAGCGGGCGGCGTCGGCGGCGTACCGCTCGTCGCCCGTCACGCGGTGCAGGACCGTGGCCGTGCTCGACCGCCTCCGCGAGCACCCAGTGCATCCGGTTGCGGACGACCGGCCGGCCGGACCAGTCGGTCGTGTAGACGAACCCGTCGGCGCCGTCCGCCGCCCAGCCGTCCGCGACGGCGCGGTCGAACAGCGCGACCGCCGCGTCCGCGAGCCCCGCCGGGGCGGCCGACCCGAGCGTCCGCGTCCACCGCGACGAGCAGCCGCGCCCACTCCAGCCCGTGGCCGACCGTGGCGCCGTACGGGCGGAACGGGTGCGCCGGCCGGTCGCGGTGATGCTCGAGCAGCGGCGTCCAGTCCGCGTCGAAGTGCTCGGGGATGCGCCAGTCGTTGCCGCGGGCCCAGCCGGCGACGGTCGCGGCGATCCGCCCGGCGCGCTCGTGCCAGACGACGTCGCCGGTGACGTCGCCCGGCCGCGAGGTACGCCTCGACGGTGTGCATGTTGGCGTTCACGCCGCGGTAGTCGTCCAGGTGCGTCCACGCGCGGTCCCACTCCTCGACGACGAGGCCGGCGTCCTCGTCCCAGAAGTACCGGTCCTGGACGACGAGGGCCTCGGTGAGCAGCGCGTCCGCGCCGTCGGGCACGCCCGCGACCCGCGCCGACGACGCCGCCAGGACGACGAACGCGTGCCCGTAGGCCTGCTTCGCGTCGTCGACCGGGCCGTCCGGCCCGACGGCGGCGAACCAGCCGCCGTGCTCGGCGTCGCGCAGGGCGCCGGTCAGCGCGCGGACCCCGTGCGCGGCGAGGTCGAGCAGCGCGGCCCGGTCCGGGCCCGCCCGGGGCCGGCGGCTCGTCGGCGAGCGCGCCGAGGGCCGCGACGTGCGTCATCCGGCACGTGATCCACAGCTCGACCGGCTTCCCGCGGGGTCGAGCCCACCGGACTCGTCGAGGTAGCCGAAGCCGAGGTCGTGCCGGGAGCCGGCGGCGAACCGCAGGAGATCGGCGCGCTGGTCGGCGAGGTGGCGGGCGTCGCCCGGGGTGCCCGGGCCGGTCGCGTTCTGCATGTCCATCGGCCCACCGTAGGGCCCGTCCGGGGCCGCCCCGGGCCGCCTACGCTCGCCGCGTGCGCGACCGACTCCGGGCCGGCCTCACCCGACGCGGCCGAGCACCACCGGCGCCTCGGGCGGGACGCGGACGCCGACCGAGTGACCGACCAGGCCCGGGTCCTCGCCGGCCATCTGCCGACGTCCTGAGGGTCGGCAGGGATCGCCGGCTCGGCCCGCGACGTCTCAGGACGCCGGGGGCCGGGCCTCCCAGCCGTCGTACTCGGCGCCGCAGCGCGCCGCCATCTGGAGCATGCGCTCCTCGTGGTTGCCGACCGCGGCCTGGGTGACGAACGGGACCAGGGTCGTGGACCGGACGGACCACACCCGCCGGCGCCGGAGCAGGCCGACGCGCTCCCGGTGCGCCTCGACGGAGGCGGTGAACCGCGCCTGCCCGAGCGCGTCCGCGAGCGAGCGGGCGGTCGCCTCGTCCGGGGTGTGGAAGTACGAGTCCAGGTCCAGCGGCACACCCTCGACGAGGCGGTTGGACAGCATCGCCTGCCAGACCAGGTCCTCCTGGTCGCGGGTGTCGGTCGTCTGGGCTGCTCTGCGCATGGGACGACGCTAGGTGGGCGGGTCCGGCCGCCGCCAGCGCATCACACGTTCGGCCGGGGCCGTCGGGGCGGACCGCCGTGTCAGGAGCGTGGGTGCAGCGGAAGTTTCACCCGCAGCACGGTGTCCCCCGGACGCGAGTCGATGGTGATCGACCCGCCGTGCCGCTCCTCGACGATGCGGCGAGCGATGTCCAGGCCGAGCCCGGACCCCTTGCCGACGTCCTTGGTCGTGTAGAACGCGTCGAACGCCCGGGCGGCCACGTCCGGGGGGATCCCCGGGCCGCTGTCCCCCACCTCGACGACGACGCCGTCGTCGTCCAGCCGCGTGGTCAGCCGCAGCGTCCCGGAGCCGCCCATCGCGTCGAGCGCGTTGTCCACGAGGTTCGTCCAGACCTGGTTGAGCTCGCCCGGGTACACGTCCACCGGGGGACGTCGGGGGCGTGGTCCCGGACGACCGTCACCCCGCCCGCCTTGTGGCCGAGCATGACGAGCGTGCTCTCGAGCCCCTCGGTGAGGTCGACGGCCTGCCGCGAGGCGCGGTCGACCCGCGAGTAGGACTGCACCGCGGCGACCAGCTCGGACACGCGTCGGGTCGACTCCCGCAGCTCGGCGAGCAGCGCCTCGACGGTCACGGTGCTCGCCACCCACTCGAGGCCCGGGCCGAGCGCCGGACCCGGCGCGACCTCGGCGACCCGCGCGCACCAGGCGACGTCCGCCCCGGCCGCGGCGAGCGCCGGGGCGATCGCCCACCCGCGCTCGACGTCGTGGTCGTCGAGCCACCCGCCGAGCTCCTCCTCGAGGTCGGCGAGCGCGAGCGGGTCGAGCACGGCGACCGGGCCGGTGAGCTCGCGGCGCAGGCGGTCCAGCTCCCCGAGGTCGACGGGGGGCGCACCCACCCCCGCATCGGTCAGCCGCCCGAGCGCGGACAGCTGGGTCCGGTGGGCGTCGGCCAGCGCGTCCACGGCTCGGGCCGCCGCGGCGGCGGGGTTGTTGATCTCGTGCGCCAGGCCGGCCGCGAGCGTGCCCAGGGTCAGCAGCGACTCCCGCTGGCGGGCGGTCGCCTCGATCGTCCGGGCGGTCCGGTACAGCCCCTCGATGAGCCGGCCGCCGAAGGGGAACCAGGCGTCGGACAGCGCGCGCAGCCGCTCGGCGGGCACGCACAGCACCCGGCCGGCGGTGACCCCGCGCGCGGTCGCGAGGTACACGCCGTGCTCGTCCCAGGCGCGGAACCCGCCGGCCCAGCGCCCCGGGACGTCCATCCGCCCGACGACGACGTCCTCCCGGCCGACCCGGCGCACCAGCTCGGCGGCGCCGTCGACCAGGACCCACCAGGAGTCCGCGCTCCCGCCCTCGTGGAAGAGCTCCGCGCCCGGCTCGATCCGGACCTCGTGGCCGGCGTCCACCAGGTCGGCGAGCTGACCGTCGGTGACCCCGCCGAAGAACGGCAGCGGACGCAGGTCCGCGACGGTGATCACGTCATGGCCAGGTAGCGGTGCACGAGGTGGACCGCCATGGCTCCCTCGCCGACCGCCGACGCGACCCGCTTCATGGAGTCGAGCCGGACGTCGCCCGCCGCGAAGATCCCCGGGACGCTCGTCTCGAGGGCGAGCGGCTCGCGCGCGGCCGTCCAGGCGGGTCCGTGGGCGGACGTGCGCCCGGGAGCGCGCAGGTCCGGCCCGGTGACGACGAAGCCCTTGTCGTCGCGCAGCACGCCCGGACCGAGCCAGTCGGTCCGGGGCGCGGCGCCGATGAACACGAACAGCGAGTTCGTGGGGACGTCGTCCCGCGCGCCGGACGTCGCGTCGACCAGGGTCAGCGCCTCCAGGTGCCCGTCCCCGTGGCAGCGCTCGACGCGGCTGCCCAGCCGCACCTCGATGGTGGGCGTGGCGCGGATGCGCTCGACGAGGTACCGCGACATGGCGCGTTCGAGGTCCGGGCCGCGCACCACGAGGACGACGCGCTTCGCGTACCGGGCGAGGTTGAGCGCCGCCTGGCCGGCGGAGTTCGCGGCCCCGACGACGTAGACGTCGTCGCCCGTGACCAGGCTCGCCTCGCTGGCCGTGGCGCCGTAGTAGACCCCGCGACCGGTGAGCTCGTCGGCGCCGGCCGCCTCCAGGCGCCGGTAGGAGACGCCGGTGGCGACCACGACCGCCCGGGCCTCGATCTCCTGCGCGCGCTCGAGCAGCACGGCGTGCACCGGGCCCCGTGTCTCGACGCCGACGACGTCGCGCGCGAGGACGACCTCCGCGCCGAACCGGGACACCTGCGCGACGGCGCGCTCGGTGAGGTCGGAGCCGGTCAGCCCGCGCGGGAAGCCGAGGTAGTTCTCGATCGCCGCGCTCTGACCGGCCTGCCCGCCCGGTGCCTCGCGCTCGACGATGACGGTGCTCAGCCCCTCCGACGCGGCGTACACCGCGGCGGCGAGGCCCGCCGGTCCGCCCCCGACGATGCACAGGTCGTAGAGCGCGTGCTGGGCCGCGGTGTGCAGCCCGAGCGCCGCGGCGACCTCGTACGGGGACGGCGCCCGCAGGGTCTGGCCCTCCGCGGTCAGCACGAGGGGCAGGTCGGCGAGAGTGGCACCGGCGAGGTCCCGCAGGCGCTCGCCCTCGGGGTCCGTCTCGACGTCGTACCAGCGGTACGGCACGTGGTTGCGGGCGAGGAAGGTCTTGACCTCGTGGCTGCGGTCGGACCAGCGGTGACCGACGACGCGGACGTCGTCGCTGTGCTCGGGGTGCGCCCGACGCCAGTCCTCGAGCAGGTCGTCGAGGACCGGGAAGAGGCGCTCCGTGGGCGGGTCCCACGGCTTGAGCAGGTAGTGGTCGAGGCCGATCTCGTTGATGGCGGTGATCGCGACCGCCGTGTCGGCGTAGGCGGTGAGCAGGAGCAGCTTGGCCCCGGGCGCATGGGTGCGCGCCCGGGCGAGGAGCTCGACGCCGGTCATCCGGGGCATGCGCTGGTCCACCACGATGAGGGCGACGGGCTGGTCGCGCAGCGCCAGCGTGGTGAGCGCGTCGAGTGCCTGCTCCCCGGACGTCGCCCGCACCACCCGGTAGTCGGCGCCGTACCGCGAGCGCAGGTCGCGGGCGATCGCCGCCGAGACCTGGGGGTCGTCGTCGACGGTGAGGATCGCTGGCTTCGCCACGGGCGGCCTCCACGGCGCCGAGTCGCCCGCCCCGGGGGTGGCGGGGCCGAACCGGCGCTCCGCCGACCCTACCCATCCGGTCCGGCGGTGACGACGATCGCCCGGCCCTCGGGCCGACGAGGGTGGCGCCCCGGACGGCGGCCGGTCTAGCGTCGCCGGGACGACGACGGAAGGCAGGACCCGTGGCCACCTCGTTCCAGGTGACGTTCGACGCGCAGGACCCCCGCCGGCTGGGCGCCTTCTGGGCGGAGGTCCTCGGCTACGTCGACCAGCCGCCGCCCGGGGACTTCCCCACGTGGGAGGCGTTCCTCGAGGCCCGGGGGGTCGCCGAGGCGGAGCGGGACCGCGCGTGGTCGGTCGTCGACCCGGACGGCGTCGGGCCGCGGCTGTTCTTCCAGCGGGTGCCCGAGGGCAAGACCGCGAAGAACCGCATGCATCTCGACGTCGCCTGCGGCGGCGGGCTCGAGGTCCCGGCCGACGCGCGCCGGGAGCGCATCGAGGCCCGGGCCGCCGAGCTCGTCGGCCTCGGGGCGCACCGGGTCCGCGGCCCGGTGGAGGAGATGGGCAGCGTCTGGGTCGTCCTGCAGGACCCCGAGGGCAACGAGTTCTGCCTGCAGTGAGGAGGGCCGTGGAACCGCTGGAGCCCGCCGACCTCGCCGACGCGGCGAGCCTGCTGCGCGCCGTGGAGCAGCGCCTGCCCGGGATCGTGGCGACCGAGGGCGCGGGCGACTGGTACCTGTTCGACGACCCGGACACGGCCGTGCGTCAGGACGACGTCGTCGCCCGGGCGGCGAGCATCTCGCTCACGAAGGTCGACATGGAGGTCGGGGCGATCCCGAACGTGCTGCTCGTCCCGGTCATGTCGATCGGCGAGTCGTAGGTGTCGAGCACGGTGAGCAGCCCGCTCATCGTCGCGTCCAGCCCAGGGACCGGCTCGCCGCGGCCGACCGACCGCACCTCGACGGGGCGCCCGAGCGCGGTCTCGACCTCGCCGACGACGTCCCGCCAGGACAGGGGGTCCGCGCCGCCGATGACGATCGTCTGCCGCGCCGCCACGCCGTCCTCCAGCGCCGCGACCGCGTAGGCCGCGACGTCCCGGACGGCGACCATCGAGTGGCGGCGCCGACCGTCGCCGACGACGGTCACCGGCTGCCCGGCGAGGGCGGGACCGACCACCGCCGGGATCCACACGTCCATGAACAAGTTCGGCTGCAGCACGGTCCAGCCGAGCGGTGCCTGCCGCAGGTGCTCCTCGGCGGCCCCCTTGGCGGCGACGAGCGGGTTCGGGCTCGCCGGGTCCGCGCCGAGCGTGGACGTGAGGACGAAGCGCTGGACCCCGGCGGCGACCGCCGCGTCGACGAGGTCGATCGTGCCCTGACGGTCCACGGTCTCGGTCGTGTCCGGGTCCCCGCGCTGCGCGGAGTTCGCCGTGGTGACGACGGCGTCGACTCCCGCGCACGCCTCGCGCAGCGAGCCCGGGTTCTGGAGATCGCCGCGCACGACCTCGGCACCTCGCTCCCGGAGAGCGTCCGCCGCCGCGTCCGAGCGGACGAGGGCACGGACGGGTCGACCCCGCTCGAGCAGGGTCCGGGTGATCTGGCCACCCAGGTAGCCGGTGGCTCCGACGACGAGGATCACGAGGACTCCGTCCCGCACGCCCCGGTGGGCCCCGAGGGGGGGCCGACGGCGACCGGAGCCTGACGGGTCGATGGTGCTCCCGTCGGGCGGGCGGGCGGAAGGGTGTCGTCCGCCGGGGACCACCCGGTGACGTCTGCCCGGGGACGTCTGCCCGGGGACGTCCGCCTGCCGATCCGGCTTGGCCCCCGCGCCGCGCAGCGCCTACCGTCACTGCGTCCTCCCGCCGGGGCGGACCACCACCCGGGACGGAGGACCGTGGCACCGCCGCTGCTCGCGCTCCACGGCCTGACCAAGTCCTACGGCCCGGTCCGGGTGGTCGACGACGTCTCGTTCGACGTCGCCGGCGGCAGCATCCACGCCCTGCTCGGCGAGAACGGCGCCGGCAAGTCGACCCTCATCCGGATGCTGGCCGGCGTCGTGCCGATCGACGACGGCCACCTCGAGGTCGACGGCGTCCGGCACCGGCCGGGGTCGGTCCGCGCCGCGCAGGCGCTGGGGATCGTCGCGCTGCCGCAGGAGCTGACCCTCGTCCCCGGCCTCGACGCCGCCGACAACATCTACCTCGGTCACCGGCAGCCCGGCGTGCTCGGCGTCGTCGACCGGCGCCGGCTCGAGCGGGACGCCGCCGCCCAGCTCGCCCGGCTCGGGCAGACCGTGCCGGTCCGGACCCCGGTCGGCGAGCTGTCCGCCGTCCAGCAGACGGTGGTCGCGCTGGCCCGGGCGCTGGTCCGCGACGCGCGGGTGCTCGTCCTCGACGAGCCGACGGCCGCCCTGACCGACGCGGAGACCGCCCAGCTGTTCACGGTGCTGCGCGGCCTGCGCGACGCGGGGACCGCCGTCGTGTACGTCTCGCACCGGCTCGAGGAGGTGTTCCGGCTGGCGGACACCGTCACCGTGCTGCGCAACGGCCGGCACGTGTGGACGAAGCCGGTCGACCGGACCGCCACCGACGACGTCGTCCGGGCGATGATCGGCCGGTCCACCGACGAGGTGTTCGCGCCGCGGGACGCGACCCCCGGCGCCGTCGTCCTCGCCGTCGACGACCTGCGCGGGCACCGCCTGCGCGGCGTCGACCTCGCCGTGCGGGCGGGCGAGGTGCTCGGGGTCGCCGGGCTCGCCGGGTCCGGGCGCAGCGAGCTGCTGCGGATCGTCGGGGGCGCCCAGCGCGCCGCGGGCGGTCGCGTGCTGCTCGACGGCGTCCCGGTCGCGCCGCGCTCGGTCGGCCGGGCCATGGCAGCGGGCATCGCGCTCGTCCCCGAGGAGCGCCGGCGCCAGGGGCTGATCCTGTCCGAGAGCATCCAGGGCAACATCGCGCTGGCCGACCCCCGGTCGGTCAGCCGGCTCGGCGTGGCCTCGCGGGCCCGCGAGGGCGCCCTGGCCCAGCGGCACGTCGAGGCGCTGCGGATCCGCGCCCGGTCGGTGCGCCAGCCGGTCCGCGAGCTGTCCGGCGGCAACCAGCAGAAGGTCGTGCTCGCCAAGTTCCTGCAGCGGCGCCCGCGGGTGCTGCTGCTCGACGAGCCGACCCGCGGCATCGACGTCGGCACGAAGACCGAGATCTACGCGCTCATCCGGGCGCTCGCCGACGACGGCGTCGCCGTCGTCGTGGTCTCCTCGGAGATCCTCGAGCTGCTCGGGGTCGCCGACCGGATCGCCGTCCTGCACGAGGGCCGGCTGACCGCGACCGTCGACGCCCGCACGTCCGACGAGGAGTCCGTCCTGCACCACTGCTACGGGGAGCCAGCCCAGTGACCGACCCGACCCGCATCCCCTCCGCCCTGCCCGCGCGCCTGGCCTCGCTCGGCACGCTGCTCGGGCTGGTCGGCCTCGTCGTGCTGTTCGGCGTCCTGCGACCGGAGGTGTTCCTGACGCCGCGCAACCTCACCAACGTCGTGGAGCAGGTCGCCGTGCTCGCCCTCGTCGCCGCCGTCCAGACGGTCGTCATGGTGGTCGGCGACTTCGACCTGTCCGTGGGGGCGCTGGCCAGTCTGGTCGGCGTCGGCGTCGCACAGCTCCTGGTCGGCGGGACGGACCCCGCGACGGCGACCGCGCTCGGCCTCGCCGCCGGGCTGGTCGCGGGTGCGGTGAACGGGCTGCTGGTGTCCTACCTCGGCCTGTCCGCGTTCATCGCGACCCTCGCCACGATGACCGCGTTCACCGGCCTCGCGCTGCTGCTCAGCGACGGGAGCACGATCTTCGGCCTCCCCGAGGGCTTCGTCTCCCTCGGGCAGGGGCGGCTCGGCCCGGTGCCGGTGCCGGTCGTCGTCGCGGGCGCGCTGCTCCTCGTGGTGTGGTTCGTCCTGTCCCGGACGATCCTCGGGCGGCAGTGGTACGCCGTCGGCGGCAACGCCGAGGCCGCCGAGCTGTCCGGCGTGAACACCCGGCTCGTGCGGTTCACCGCCTTCTGCGTGTCCGGCTTCGGCGCCGCGCTGGCCGGCGTCGTCCTCACGGCCCGGCTCGCCTCCGGTCACCCCACGGCGGCCGACCCGTTCATGCTCAGCTCGATCGCCGCGGTGTTCCTCGGCATGACGCTGTCCCGCGCCGGCCAGCCGACCGCCGGCGGCACGGTCGTGGGCCTGGGGATCGTCGGCGTGCTGAGCAACGGCCTGAACATCCTCCAGGTCAACAGCTACGTCCAGCAGGTGCTCACCGGCGTCATCATCATCCTGGCCGTCAGCCTCAGCCGGCTGAGCAAGCGGCGCGCATGACCGGGACCTCACCGGGAGCGGGGCCGCGCCGGGGCGAGCCGCTCCTCGCCGCCCTCGACGTCGGCAGCTCGGCCGTCAAGGCCGCCCTCCTCGACACCGCCGGGACCGTCCACGCGCGCGGCGAGGCCCCGCTCGAGACGACGACCGGCCCGGGCGGCCGGGTCGAGCAGGACCCGCGGCAGTGGTGGTACGCGGCCTCGGTCGCGCTGGGGCGCTGCGGCGGGACGAGCGACCGGCGGGGCGACGTCGTCGCCCTCGCGGTGACCGGCCAGATGCAGGACCTCGTCTGCGTCGACGCCGACGACGCCGTCGGGCCGGCCCTGCTCTACTCCGACACCCGGGCCGTCGCCGAGCACGCCCACCTCCTCGATGCCGTCGGGGACTGGGAGCGGCGCACCGGCAACCAGCAGGACCCGTCCACCGTGCCCGCCAAGATGCTCTGGCTGCGGCGGCACCGCCCGGAGGTGTGGGACCGGACCCGGACCGTCCTGCTCGGCGCGGCCGGCTACGTGCTGTGGCGCGCCGGCGGCGAGCCGACGTGCGACGTCGTCACGGCGTCCGCGACCGGCCTGCTCGACGTCGACCGGCGCGCGTGGGCGGACGACCTGCTCGCCCTCGTCGGCGCGCGCCCCGACATGCTGCCGCGGCTCGTCGACGGGCTCGGCCACAGACCTGGGGCCACGCACCCGGACGGACGCCCGGAGGCGCGCGCCACCACCGACGAGGCCGGTCGCGCCGGGGATGCCGTCGTCGGGCACCTGGACGACGCCGGCGCGCGGCACCTCGGCCTGCCGTCCGGCATCCCGCTCGTCGCCGCGATGGGCGACGCGGGCGCGACGAGCCACGGGCTGGTCGGCTCCGGGCCGTCGAGCGCCTACGCCTACCTCGGGACGACCGGCTGGTTCGCGCGGGTCGCCCCCGCGGCCCCGGGCCGACCCGCCAGGGAGCCGTCCCCGCTGCACTCCCTCGTGCTGCCCGGGTGGGACCGGCGGCTGCGGATCGGCGCCGTGCTGTCGGCCGGGTCGGCCGCTGCCTGGGCGCTCGCGACCCACCTGCCCGGCTCGACCTTCGCCGACGCCGACGCCCGGGTGCTCGCCCGCCTGGACGCCGGACCGCCCGAGCCGCTGCTGTGCCTGCCGAGCCTCGCCGGGGAGCGGACCCCCGTGCGCGACACCGGGGCGCGCGGCGCCGTCGTCGGGATGACGCCGGGGACCACGGCCGTCGACCTCTACCTGGCGGTCCTCACCGGCGTCGCGATGAACCTGCGGCACGCGGCGGACGCGATGGCGTCCGGCGGCGCGGGCAGCGCCGCGGCGGACACCCTGCCGCTCGTCGGCGGCGGTGCCCGGTCGCCCGCGTGGCGGAGGATCATGGCGTCCGTGTTCGGTGTCCCGGTGGTCACGGTGGCGGGCGGCGAGCCCGGCCTGACGTCCGCGGCGATCACCGCGGCCGACGCGCTCGGCCTGCCGCACAGCATCCGCCCGCTCTTCCGGGGGCCGCCGGACCAGGTCACCGACCCCGGGTCCGAGGCGACGCTGCTCGAGGGACTGCTGCCCGCGCACCGCGCGCTCTACGACGCGCTCGGTCCCGCGTTCGGCGCCCTCGCCGGCCCCCGACCGGCAGACCGACCGGCAGACCGACCAGCAGACTGACCAGCAGATCCACCGCCCCCACGCTCCCGCACCACCCACCGAGAGGTCCCACCCGTGATCCCGCTCCCCCGCCGCGCGGCCGTGCTGCCCGCGCTCGCCCTCACCACCGCCCTCACCCTCACCGCGTGCTCCGGCACGCCCGCCGCCGACGACGGCGCCGCTGCGGGCGGCGGGGACGACGCCACGACCGTCGTCGTCCTCACGCCCTACCTGGCCAACGCGGCGACCAAGGAGGCCATCGACGACCTCACCGAGCAGGGCGAGGCCCTGGGGTGGGACGTGAGCGTGGTGGACACCGCCGGGGACATGAACCGGCTCAACAGCGCCTTCCAGGACGCCGCCGCGCAGGCTCCGGACGCCATCGTGCTCGGCTCGGGCGACCCGACCCAGATCTCGCTGGGCCTGAACTCGGCGGCCGACGCCGGCGTGCCGGTGTTCGCGATGGACGCCGCCGAGGCCGAGGGCATCGCGGCCAACGTCACGAGCGACAACACCGACCTGGGTGAGCAGAGCGCGAACGCCCTCATCGACCTCATGGGCGGCGCCGGCAGCATCGTCATGTTCACCCACGAGCCGCACCCGGGCGTCAAGGCCCGCGCCGAGGGCGCCCGCGCGGTGTTCGAGGAGGCCGGCATCGAGGTCCTCGAGGAGAAGCACGTCAACGTGCCGGGTCCGGTGGACGACGCGCGGACGTCGATGCAGGACGTCATCACCGCGCGCGGCGACGCGGTCACCGGCGTGTGGGGCGGCTGGGACGAGCCCGCGCTCGGCGTTACGCAGGCGCTCGAGGCGGCCGGGGTGACCGACGTGCCCGTGGTCGGCGTCGACGGCCAGGACTTCGCCCTCGCCGCGATCGAGGAGGGCGGACCGTTCCGCGCGACGGTCAAGCAGGACTGGCAGGCGATCAGCGGCCAGGTCGTCGAGCTCGTCGAGGACCTGGTGGAGAACGGCACCGAGCCGGCCCAGACCCAGTACGAGCTGCCCGGCGAGCTCATCACGGGCTGACACGCCCGACATCTCGGCCGGGTGCGACGCTGCCCACCTCATCCCTGCGGGACGGGTGGGCAGCGGTCGCACTCGGCGGCCGAGCGGTCAGGCGGCGACGCTCAGGGCGACCGCGTTGCGCCAGGGGTCGAGGGTGCGGACGGTCGCGCCGTCGTCGGCCACGTCGACCCCAACCCCACGCAGCCGCGAGGCGACGGCGTCGAGCTCGGCGCGGGTCGGCACGGTGATCGCGACCTCGCCGAGTCCCAGCGTCGAGGCCCGCGGGCCCGCGCCCCGGCTGTTCCAGGTGTTCATGGCGAGGTGGTGGTGGTAGCCCCCGGCGCTGACGAAGAGCGCGCCGGTGTACCGGAACGTCACGGCGAACCCGAGGGTGTCGACGTAGAAGCGCTCCGCGGTCTCGACGTCGCCGACCTGCAGGTGCACGTGCCCGACGCTCGCGCCGGCGTCGTGCATGCCGTCGACGGCGTCCTCGGTGAGGTGCTCGCCGAGGAAGCCCTGCGGGTCGAGGTAGAGCGACGGCATCGGGATCTCGCCGTCCTGCGCCGGCCACTGGGAGCGGTCCCGGTCGGCGTACAGCTCGATGCCGTTGCCCTCCGGGTCGGTGAAGTAGAACGCCTCCGACACGAGGTGGTCCGAGCTCCCGACGAACCGCGAGCGCGGGTGCCGGGCCGCCGTCACGACGGCCGCGGCGAGGTCGGCGCGGGTCCCGAACAGCACGGCGGTGTGGAACAGCCCGGCCTGGTTCCGCGACGCCCGGGGCAGCCCCGGGGTGTGCCGGAGCACGACGACGGCCGTGCCGCCCCGGCCGAGGACGACCGTGCGGTCGACCTCGGCGAGGGTGGTCAGGCCGAGCGCGTCGCGGTAGTAGGACGCCATCGCCGGCAGGTCCTCGACGTGCAGGGTGACGGCGTCCATGGCCGTCGCGTCGGAGAGGAGCTCGGGCATGTCAGGCGACGACCCCGAACCCACCGGTCCAGGAGACCTTCTCGCCGACGGCGAGGGTCAGCTGGAGGAACCCGGTGGCCTCGAGCTCGCGGGCCCGGGAGAGCGAGCCCGCGTCGACGGCCCGGAGACCGCCGGCCTCGACGACCGAGGACAGCAGCGCCTTCGCGTCGGCGTCGTCACCGGCGACGAGGACGGTCGTGGGCAGCGAGCCCACCGTGCCGGACGCCAGCGTGGCGGCGAAGGTGGTGTTGAACGCCTTGAGGACCCGTGACTGCGGGAGGGCGGTCGCGATCTCGGCGGCGGCCGAGCCGTCGGCGGGGACGACGAGCGAGTCGAACGTCTCGAAGTTCAGCGGGTTCGTGATGTCGACGACGACCTTGCCGGCGAGCGCGTCGCCGAGCTCGGCGACGATCCCCGCGACGGCCGGGTAGGGCACGGCCAGGACGACGATCTCCCCGGTGGGCGCCTCGCCGCGGCCGAGGGTCTCGACGGTGTTGCCCCCGTCCGTGACGACCTTGGCGATGGCCTGGCCCATGTTCCCGGACCCGATGATGCTGACGTGCGTCATGACGCTCCCGAATTTGGTTGTCGCGACAACTTCCGATGGGTGAGACGCTAACCCCATCTGGTTGTAGCGTCAACTACCCGCTAGGCTCGGGAAGCATGGGCACGCCGTGGCTGGACGACGACGAGATCGCCGCGTGGGTGCGCTTCATCAGCGTCGTGGAGCTGCTCCCCGGGGCCCTGGACTCCCAGCTGCGCCGCGACTCGGGCCGTCACCCACTTCGAGTACTTCGTCATGGCGATGCTGTCCGAGGCGCCCGACCACACGCTGCGGATGAGCGCCCTCGCGAGCCGGACGAACGCCACGCTCCCCCGGCTCTCGCACGTCGTGAGCCGGATGGAGTCCCGCGGCCTGCTCGAGCGCGGGCCGTGCCCGAGCGACCGCCGCGCGTCGAACGTCCGGCTCACCGAGGCCGGGTACGACGAGATCGTCGCCGCGGCACCCGGGCACGTCCAGACCGTCCGCCGGCTCGTCGTCGACGCCCTCTCCCGCGACCAGCTCGTCCAGCTCGCGGACATCACGGACGCGATCCTGCGCCGGCTCGACCCCGAGGGTGCACTGACCACGCCCTACCGGCGTCCCGCCCACTGACCGCCGACTGCCCGCTCGGCGTCGGCGGTCCGCGTCCGGGATGCCCGGCCCCGCCCGTCCCCGCGCCGCTGTCCGCCCCCGCGCCGCTGCCGCCCCCGAATCCTGCTGACCCGCGGCCGGGGGCCGCTCGTCAGCGTCCGGGCGCCTCCGCGGCCTTCACCGCGAGCACAGGGCAGCGCGCGTCGAGCAGGATGCGCTGGGCGGTCGAGCCCATGAGCAGCTTCCCGACCGGTGACCGGTGCCGGATGCCGATGACGAGCACCGACGCGTCGACCTCCTCGGCGATCTCGAGCAGCGCCTCGGTGACGTCGCGCACCACGGGCTGGCGGACCTCGGCCTCGACGCCGAGCGAGTCGAGCAGGGCGCGGACCTCCGAGACGTCGGCGGAGCCGGCGAACCGGTCGTCGACGGTCGAGGTGCCGCTCGTCGCGTTGACGACGAGCAGCGCCTCGCCGTGCACGCGTGCCTCCTGCGCGCCGCGCTCCAGGGCGGCGTGCCCCCGGGCGTCGGGCGTCCAGCCCACGACGACGGTCATGACCTCACCTCTTCCTCGAGTGCGTCCACCTCGTCCTCCAGCCGTTCCGGCCCCTGCCGGCCCGGGATGAGCCGCAGCACGAGCGGCCCGAGCAGCAGCGCCGCGATCACCAGGTAGACGATCACCGCGACCGGCTCGCTCCACAGCGCGGACACGTCCCCACGGGACAGCTGCAGCGCCTGTCCGAGCTGCTCCTCGAGCCGCGGCCCGAGGATCACCCCGACGATGAGCGGCAGCACCGGCAGCCCGAACCGTCGCATCGCGAACCCGAGCGTGCCGAACAGCCCGAGCAGCGCGACGTCGAACCACTGGAAGTTCACGCTGTACGCCCCGAGCACCGCGAAGAACAGGATGCCGGCGTACAGGTAGGGCCGCGGGATGCGCAGCAGCCGCGCCCACAGCGGCGCCAGCGGCAGGTTGATGATCAGCAGGAGCGTGTTGGCGACGAACAGGCTGGCCAGCAGGGTCCACACGAGGTCGGGCTCCGCCTCGAAGAGCTGCGGGCCGGGCTGCAGGCCGTAGCTCTGCATCGCGGCGAGGATGACGGCCGCGGTCGCCGTCGTGGGCAGGCCGATCGCCAGCAGCGGGACGAGCGTGCCCGCGGCCGACGCGTTGTTCGCCGCCTCCGGCCCGGCGACGCCCTCGATGGCGCCCTTCCCGAACTCCCCGCGGTGCTTGCCCGCCAGCTTGCGCTCGGTGATGTACGACAGGAACGTCGGCATCTCGGCGCCGCCGGCGGGCAGCGCGCCGAACGGGAACCCGTAGGCGGTCCCGCGCAGCCAGGGCTTCCACGACCGCCGCCAGTCCTCGCGGTCCATCCACGGGCGACCCACGGGGATGATCTCGAGCGGGCGTCGCCGCAGGTGCGCGGCCACCCACAGGGCCTCGCCGACGGCGAAGATCGCGACCGCGACGACGACGATGTCGATGCCGTCGGCGAGCAGCGGGTTGTCGAAGGTCAGGCGCGCCTGCCCGGTCGTCGTGCCGACGAGCCCGATCGCCAGGCCCAGCGCGAGCGCGATGAACCCCCGCAGCTTCGAGCTGCCCAGCACGGACGTGACCGCGACGAGGGCGAGGAGCATGAGCGCGAAGTACGACGGCGCCCCGAGCACGACGACCCACTCGGCGACCGTGGGCGCGAGCGCCACGAGCAGGACGGTGCTGATCGTCCCCGCGACGAAGGACCCGATCGCGGCCGTCGCGAGCGCCTGCGCCGCGCGCCCGGTCTTCGCCATCTTGTTGCCCTCGAGCGCCGTGATGACCGACGACGACTCACCGGGCGTGTTGAGCAGGATCGACGTCGTCGAGCCGCCGTACATGCCGCCGTAGTAGATGCCGGCGAACATGATGAGCGCCGCGCTCGGGGAGACGTTGTAGGTGACCGGCAGCAGCAGCGCGACCGTCATCGCCGGGCCGATGCCGGGCAGCACGCCGACCGCCGTGCCCAGCAGCACGCCGACGACGGCGAACAGCAGGTTCTCGGGCGCGAGGGCGAAGCCGAAGCCCGTGAGCAGAGCGTCCATCACCGTGCGCCCTTCGCCTAGAGGATGCCGTCGAGGACGCCCGCCGGGATGGGGATCCCGAGCCCGACGTAGAACCCGTACCAGGACGCGACCGAGAGCACGGTCCCGATGAGGAGGTTGCGCACCCACCGCCGGCTGCCGAGCACGGTCGCGGCACCGGCGAAGAGCAGCGCGCCGACGATGGCCCAGCCGAGCCAGTCGATGAGCGCGATGGTCGCGACGATGACCCCGGCGAGCCCGGCGAGGGTCCGCCAGTCGGTGCTCTGGTCGAGGTCGACGTCCTCGCCGGCCTCGCCCTCCGCGCGGTCGCCGCGAGCCGTCGCGACCACCAGCAGCACGGCGAGCAGGACGAGGGCCGACCCGATGACGTACCCGAACGCGCCGGGCCGCACGACCTGGTCCGCGAACCCCGGACCGAGGCCCGCGGAGTCGACCACGGTCCACACGCCGATCACCGCGAGCACCGCCGCCAGGGCGTACTGCGCCCGGTCGGGCCCGGGGTCCGCGCGCTCGACGCGGTGCCCGGTCGTGTGCGCGCCCGCGCCCTCCGCCCCCGTCGCACCGACGGGCGCCGCCGTGCTCACAGCATCCTCGGTCGGTTCGCCGGCGGTGCCCTGCTCGCTGCGCTCGCAGCGCCTCCCCCGGCTCACAGCAATCCCAGGTCCGTGAGCGTGCCCGACACCCGCTCGTCCTGCTCCACGAGGAACTCCCCGAACTCGTCGCCCGTGCGGAACGCGTCCACCCAGCCGTTCGCCTCGAGCGCCTCCTGCCAGGCGGGCGTGCCGTGCATCTCCTCGAGCAGCGCGATGTGCTGGTCGCGGACCGCGTCCGGGATGCCGGGCGGAGCGAGGACGCCCCGCCAGTTGGTGAACACGAGGTCGATGCCGGACTCGACGAGGGTCGGGGCGTCGACGCCGTCGAGCCGTTCCTCCCCCGAGACCGCGAGCACCCGCAGCGAGCCGTCGGCGATCTGGCCCTCGAACTCGCCCACCCCGGACGTGCCGACGTCGATCTTGGCACCGAGCAGTGCCGTCGTCAGCGGCCCACCGCCGTCGTAGACGATGTAGTTGACCTCCGTCGGGTCCACGCCCACGACGTCCGCCAGCTGCATGGGGAACAGGTGGTCCGGTCCGCCCGGGCTCGACCCGCCCCCGACCCGCACGCTGCCGGGGTCGGCGCGCCACGCCTCGACGAGGTCCTCGACCGTCCGGAACGGCGAGTCGGCCGGCACGATCAGCCCCTCGTAGTCCTCGATGAGCTGGGCGATCGGCGTCGCGCCGCTCACGCGGGCGTCCGACCCGTTCGTGTACGTCGCACCGACGACCCCGAGTCCCATCGTCATGAGCAGGTCCTCGGCGCCACGCTCGTTGACGAGCCGCTGCATCGCGACCGTCCCGCTCGCCCCGATGACGTTGGTGATCTCGAAGCGGCCGGTGAGGTCCGCGGTCTCCATGACCCGGGTCGCGGCGCGCCCGGTCTGGTCGTACCCGCCGCCGGGCGAGTTGGGGATCATCATGCGCAGCCGGCGGTTCTCACCGCCGTCGTCGCCACGGGTGACGCCGCAACCGGTGAGCGCCAGCATCCCGACGAGCGCCATCGAGACGAGAGTGCGTGGGACCCCCATGCCGAACACCTCCCCGTGCCCGCTGTCGATCCTGGCCCTTCCGGCGGTGGACGTCACCCTCAGCGGCGGCGGGACACCGCCAGGACGCTGTGCCGGTAGGAGTACACGGCGTAGATGACGAGCCCCGCGGCGAGCCAGGCCGCGAAGCGCAGCCAGGTCAGCGTCGTGAGGTTGGTCATCAGCCAGATGCAGGCCAGCCCGGAGACGATCGGCAGCACCGGCGACCAGGGCACCCGGAACCCACGCCGCAGGTCCGGGCGCGACCGACGCAGCAGCGGCACGGCGAAGCTGACCAGCACGAACGCCGAGAGCGTCCCGATGTTGATCATCTCCTCGAGCAGCTCCACCCGGGACAGGCCCGCGATGAGCGCGACGACGATGCCCGCACCGATCTGGAGCCGGGCCGGGGTGTGGTACTTGGGCGACGTGCGGGAGACGGCACGCGGGAGCAGCCCGTCGCGGCTCATCGCGAACACCACGCGGGTGAGGCCGAGCAGCAGGACCATGAGCACCGAGGTCAGCCCGACGAGGATCCCGACCGAGATGATCCGGCCGGCCCAGTCCGCACCGACCAGCACGAACGCCGTCGTCAGGGACGGGCTGTCGCTCGCGGCCAGCTCGCGGTAGGACACCATCCCGGTCACCACGACCGTCACGAGGATGTACAGGACCGTCACCAGGGCGAGCCCGCCGAGCACCCCGCGGGGGATGGCCCGCTGGGGGTCCTTGGTCTCCTCGGCGGTGGTCGCGACGACGTCGAACCCGATGAAGGCGAAGAACACCAGCGCGGCGCCGGACAGCACGCCGACGACGCCGTAGGTGGACGGCTCGAAGCCCAGCAGGAAGGCGATGAGCGGCTGGTCGAGCGTGCTCTTCTCCTCGGCCACCTCCGACGGCGGGATGAACGGCGTGTAGTTCTCGGCCCGCACGTAGAAGAAGCCCACCACGATGACGAGGAGGGTGATGCCGACCTTGATGAGGGTGAAGACGCTGTTCACGCGGGCGCTCAGCTTCGTCCCGACCACGAGCAGGGCGGTGAACACGGCGACGATGAGGACCGGTCCCCACTCCAGCGCCACGCCCCCGAGCTGGACCGTGGTCGGCAGGTCGACGCCGAAGAGGCCGAAGGCGTCGGACAGGTAGACGCCCCAGAACTTGGCGATCACCGCCGAGGCGAGCAGCAGCTCGAGGATGAGGTCCCAGCCGATGATCCAGGCGACGAGCTCGCCCATGGTGGCGTAGGAGAACGTGTAGGCCGAGCCGGCGACCGGCAGCGTCGAGGCGAACTCGGCGTAGCACATGATGGCCAGGCCGCAGACGATCGAGGCGATGACGAACGACAGGATGACGCCGGGGCCGGCGTAGTTCGCCGCCGCCGTGGCGCCGACCGAGAAGATGCCGGCCCCGACCGCGACCGCGACGCCGAGCACCGCGAGGTCCCACGCGGTGAGGACCCGCTTGAGCGAGCGCTCCGGGTCGTCCACCGCGGCCAGGGAGTCCTCGACGGACTTCCGCCGCAGGACGCTGCTCGATTCCATGACGCCCTACCTCCGGGTCGTGCTGCACCGGACGGCGGGCGTCACGCGCCGCCGCCGGGCAGGGGTCATCCCCCGGCCCGACGGCGAGCATCCCAGGATCCGCGGGACCGTGCCCGCCCAGGCGCGCCCCGGCCGCCCGACCCGCCCCGGCCCTCCCCGTCCGTCCTCAGCGCGTGCTGAAGGCCGCGTCGAAGGACGCCGTCGGCGGGTCGAACGCGAGGCGCTGCACGAACGCGAGCGCCTCGGGCGCACCCACGAGCCGGTCCATGCCGGCGTCCTCCCACTCGATCGAGATCGGACCGTCGTAGCCGATCGTGTTGAGCATCCGGAAGCACGCCTCCCACGGCACGTCCCCGTGCCCGGTGGAGACGAAGTCCCAGCCGCGCCGCGGGTCGGCCCACGGCAGGTGGGAGCCCATCCGCCCGTTGCGCCCGTTGCCGACCTGGCGCTTCGCGTCCTTGCAGTCCACGTGGTAGATCCGGTCCCGGAAGTCCCAGAGGAACCCGACCGGGTCCAGGTCCTGCCAGACGAAGTGGCTCGGGTCCCAGTTGAGCCCGAACGCCTCCCGGTGGCCGATGGCCTCCATCGTCGGCCACGGTCGTCCAGTAGTCGTAGGCGATCTCGCTCGGGTGGACCTCGTGCGCGAACCGCACGCCCACCTCGTCGAACACGTCGAGGATCGGGTTCCAGCGGTCGGCGAAGTCCCGGTAGCCGGCCGTCGACGAGCTCGTCCGACACCGGCGGGAACATCGCGACGTACTTCCAGATCGACGAGCCGGTGAAGCCGACCACGGTCTTCGACACCGAGCCGGGCCGCGGTGCGCGCGGTCATCGTCATCTCCTCGGCCGCCCGCTGCCGGACGCCCTCCGGCTCGCCGTCGCCCCAGATCCGGTCCGGCAGCATGTCGCGGTGCCGGGCGTCGATCGGGTCGTCGCAGACCGCCTGGCCCTTGAGGTGGTTGGAGATCGCGTAGAGCTTCAGGTTGTACTTCTCGAGGAGGTCGAGGCGCTCCCGGATGTAGGCGTCGTCCTCCGCCCCTCGCCAGACGTCGAGGTGGTCGCCCCAGCAGGCGACCTCGAGGCCGTCGTAGCCCCACTCCGAGGCGAGCCGGGCCACCTCCTCGAACGGCAGGTCGGCCCACTGGCCGGTGAACAGGGTGATCGGTCGGGCCATGTCAGCTGACTCCAGGGGTCGCGTCGGTGGGGACGGGCGTCCAGATGCTCTCGTGCGCGGAGCTGTGCTCGACGGCGGCCAGCACGCGCTGGACCTGCAGCCCGTCGGCGAAGGACGGCTCCGGCTGGGTGCCGGCGGCGATCGCCGCCGACCAGGTCGACGACCTGGTGGATGAAGCCGTGCTCGTAGCCCAGGCCGTGGCCGGCCGGCCACCACGCACCCACGTACGGGTGCTCCGGCTCGGTGACCACGATCCGGCGGAAGCCGGCGGTCCGGGCGTCCTCGGTCGCGTCGAAGTACGTGCAGGACGTTCATGTCCTCGAAGTCGAACGCGAGCGACCCGCGCGAGCCGTTGATCTCGATCCGGATGGCGTTCTTGCGCCCGTGGGCGAACCGGGTCGCCTCGAACGTCGCCAGGCCGCCGCCGGACAGGCGTCCGGTGAACACCGCGGCGTCGTCCACGGTGACCGGGCCACGCGCACCGCCCGCGCGGCCGAGCCGTGCAGACCGGAGAAGTCGCTCGCGACCGGCCGCTCGTGGACGAACGTCTCCAGCAGGCCGCTCACGCCGGTGAGGAGCTCGCCGGTGATGTGCTGCGCGAGGTCGACGACGTGCGCCCCGATGTCCCCGAGCGCGCCCGACCCCGCCTGCTCCTTGTCCAGCCGCCACGACAGCGGGGCGTCTGCTCGTCGGCGATCCAGTCCTGCAGGTACGCGGCGCGCACGTGCCGGACGGTCCCGATCCGGCCCTCCGCGACCAGCTCGCGGGCCAGGGCGATCGCCGGCACGCGGCGGTAGGTGAAGCCCACCATCGACGCGGACGCCCGACGCCGCGGCCCGCTCGGCCGCGGCGACCATCGCCTCGGCCTCCGTCGACGGAGTTGGCCAGCGGCTTCTCGCACAGCACGTGCTTGCCGGCCTCGAGCGCCGCGATCGCGATCTCGGCGTGCGTGTTGCCCGGCGTGCAGATGTCGACGAGGTCGACGTCGTCGCGCGCCAGCAGGGTGCGCCAGTCGGTCGTCGTGCCCTCCCACCCGAGCTTGCGGGCCGCGGCCTCGACACCGTCCGGCGTGCGGCCGGCGACGACGATCATGCGGGGGTCGAGCGGCAGGTCGAAGAACCGCGGCGCGACCCGCCACGCCTGCGAGTGGGTCGCCCCCATGAACGCGTACCCGACCATCCCGACCCCCAGGGGGGCCTGCCTGCTGAACCATCGGTCCCTCACTCTCGGCGCACACGGCGGCTCGCCGGTGCGGGACGGCGGTCGTGCGGTCGTGCGGTCCGGGCGGGCGGTGGCGCCGCGGTCGACCGCGCCGCGGTCAGGACTCGAACGACGTCGGCAGGTACTGCTCGACGTTGTCCGCGGTGACGACCGGCGCGTAGCAGCTGGATGGTGCGCGGGACCTCGACCTCGACGAGGTCGCCGATGCGCCTTCTGCTGCACGAGCGAGGCGGGCGAGCCGGATGCCGTCGGCGGCCTGCGTCGAGGGGTAGACGACCGTCGCCTGGAGCACGGTGTCGCCGGCCTGGATGGCCTCCATGACGTTCCGCGAGCCGGCGCCGCCGACCATGAGGAACTCGTCGCGCCCGGCCTCCTCGATGGCCGCCATGACGCCGACGCCCTGGTCGTCGTCGTGGTTCCACAGGGCGTCGATCTGCGGGGCGGCCTGCAGGAGGTTCGCCGCGGCCTGCTGGCCGCCCTGGACGGTGAAGTCGGCGGCCACCCGGTTGTCGACGTCGAGGCCGCAGTCGTCGAGCGCGTCGGCGAAGCCCTGGCTGCGGTCCTGGGTCAGCGGCAGGGAGTCGATGCCGGCGATCTCGGCGACGACGGCGTCCGGGTTGTCGCCGAGCTGCTCGCAGATGTACGTGCCGGCCGAGACGCCCATGCCGTAGTTGTCGCCGAGGATCGTGCGTCCGGGCGGCGAACGGGCTGGAGAACTCGCGGTCGACGTTGACGACGGTGATGCCGGCCTCCATCGCCTCGGTCGCGACCTCGGTGAGCGCGGCGCCGTCGAACGGCAGCAGGACGATGGCGTCGACGCCGTCGTTGATGAACTGCTCGACCTGGGAGATCTGCAGGTTGACGTCGTTGGTGCCCTCGGCGACGCAGCAGCTCGACGTCGTCGAACTTCTCGGCCTCGGCGCGGGCGGCGGACGTGATGGCGCCCATCCAGCCGTGGTCGGCGGCCGGCGCGGAGAAGCCGATGACGACGGTGTCGCCGGTCTCGTCGTTGGCGCCGCCACCGGCAGCGTCACCGAGGTGTCGCCGCCGCCCCGCCGCCGTCCGCCGCGGGCGCGTCGTCCTCCTCGGGCGGGGTGTTGGACGTGCAGCCGGCGAGCAGGACGGCGCCGGCGGCCAGCGTCCCGGCCGTCCGCCACCACCGACGGCGACGGGTGCTGCGGGCGGTGGAGCGCACGGGGAGCAGAGCAGACATGGTGATCCTCCTTGATCGCGAGCGGTGGCTCGGGGGTTCTGGGTCGTGGGTGCGAAGGGGGCGGCGGTCGTCAGGTCCGGCGGGCGCGGGCGGCGAACTGCTGCTGGAGCAGCACGGCGACGACGATGATCACGCCCTTGGCCACCGCCTGCGCCGACGTGGACAGGTTGTTCTGGACGAACACGTCTGGTCAGCGTGGTGAAGATCAGCACGCCGAGGACGGTGCCGACGATCGTGCCGCGGCCGCCGGCCAGCAGCGTCCCGCCGACGACGACGGCGGCGATGGCGTCCAGCTCGTAGAGCGTGCCGTGGGTCGACGAGCCCGAGGTGGTCCGGGCCAGCATCATGACGCGCGGCGATGCCGGCGGTGAGGCCGGACAGCGCGTACAGGTACACGGTGTGCCGGTTGACCTTGATGCCCGCGAGGCGGGCGGCCTCGGGGTTGCCGCCGACCGCCAGGGTGCGCCGGCCGAAGGTGGTGCGGTTGAGCAGGAACCAGCCGGCGACGGCGACCAGCGGCGAAGATCCACACGAGCACCGAGACGCCCAGGATGTCCGCCCGGAAGACGTCGAGGAACGGGTCGACGTCGACGATCTGGGTCTGCCGGTTGGCGATGATCTCGGCCAGGCCGCGGGCGCGCGACCATCATCGCCAGGGTGGCGATGAACGCCACGACCTTGCCGTAGGCGATGAGCACGCCGTTGACGAGCCCGCACACCGTGCCCGACGGCCAGCGCGGTGAACACCATGACGATCCAGTGCGTGTCCTGCGCCATGGTCTGGGTGGCCAGCGTGGTGGCCCAGACCGACGCGAGGCCGACCACCGAGCCGACCGACAGGTCGATGCCGCCGCCGGTGATGACGAAGGTCATGCCGATGCTCAGCACGCCGGTGACCGCGGCCAGCCGCAGGATCGTCATGACGTTGTCCAGGCTCGCGAAGCGCTCCCCCGCGGTGACGACGCCGACGACGCAGAGCACGACGAGGGCGATCACGAGGCCGACGTTGCGGCCCGCGCCGCCCCTGAGCAGGCCCAGCGACCGCCCGCCCGACCGCCGCCCGGGGTGGCGAGGCCGGCGTGCGACGTGGCGGCCGTGCGCTCGAGCGGGCTCGGGTGGTCCGGGTCCGGGCGGGACGCTCCCGGCGGCGGCCAGCGACGGGGGGATCTGGTCGCTCACGCGGCACTTCCTTCCATGACGAGGTCGAGCACGCGGTGCTCGTCGATCCGGTCCGCGGGGCCGCTGTGCAGGACGCGCCCGTCGGCGATGACGAGGACGCGGTCCGCGAGCCCGAGCACCTCGTCGATCTCGCTGGAGACGACGACGACGGCGGCGCCGTTCTCGCGCGAGGGCGTGGATGAGGCCGTAGATCTCGGCGCGGGCACCGACGTCGACGCCCCGGGTCGGCTCGTCGAGCAGCAGCACCGGCAGCCGTGGACGAGCCAGCGGGCGAGCATGATCTTCTGCTGGTTGCCGCCGGACAGGGTCCGGGCGGCGCGGTCCGGGTCCGCCGGGCGCAGCTCGAGGGACGCGATCTGGTCGCGTGCCGCCGACCGCTCCGCCCGCTCGTCGAGGAGCGGACCGCGGGCGAACCGGCCGAACGTCGAGAGCGTGACGTTGCGGTAGACCGGCTCGTCGAGCAGCAGTCCCTGGCTCTTGCGCTCCTCGGGCGCGAGCCCGATCCCGCCGTCGACCGCCGCCGAGACCGAGCCCGGCCGCAGGTCGGCGCCATCCACCCGGACCCGCCCGGCCGTGGCCCGCCGCGCCCCGTAGACGGTCTCGAGGATCTCCGACCGGCCCGACCCGACGAGGCCGGCGAGCCCGACGACCTCCCCCGGGCGGACCACGAACGACACGTCGTGGAAGACGCCGCGCAGCCCCAGGCCCTCGACCTCGAGCAGCGGCGCGACGTCGGGGGCGACGGTGCGCCGCGGCGGGAACACCTGCTCGACGGCGCGTCCGGTCATGAGGCGGATGAGCTCGGGGGTCGGGGTGGCGGCGACGGGCAGCCCCGTCGCGACCGTCCGGCCGTCCTTGAGGACCGTGATCCGGTCGCCGATCTGGCGGATCTCCTCGAGCCGGTGCGAGATGTACAGGACCGCGACGCCGGAGGCGGTCAGCTCCCGCACGACCCGGAACAGGTTCGCGACCTCCTCGGAGTCCAGGACGGCGGACGGCTCGTCCATGACGATGAGCCGCGCGTCGTGGGACAGCGCCCGCGCCATGCTGACGATCTGCTTGCCGGCCGCGGACAGGTGCCCGACCTCCCGGTGCGGCGGGATGTCGCCGTGCCCGAGGCGGGTGAGGATCTCCCGGGTCCGGGCGTGGGCCGCGCGGCGCCGGGTGACGCCACCGCTGGCCAGCTCGTGGCCGAGGTAGACGTTCTCCGCGACCGTCAGGCCGTCGACGACGTCGAGCTCCTGGTACATCGTGGCGACGCCGGTCCGCAGGGCGGCGACCGGGGACGTCAGGTGGACCTCTTCGCCGCGCCACTCGACCGTCCCGCCGTCGGGCCGGTGGGCGCCCGCGAGCACCTTGATGAGCGTCGACTTGCCGGCCCCGTTCTGGCCGAGGAGGCAGTGCACCTCGCCCGGCCGGACGTCGAGGTCCACGCCGTCGAGCGCACGGACGCCCGCGAAGTGCTTGGACGATGCCGCGCATCACGAGCAGCGCAGGCGTGTCGTCGTCGACCATCACCGCAACGTCCCAGAAGTTCTGTCGAGCGTCAAGCAAAAGTTGCAGGATCGTAACCGTCTATCAGACGACGCCCGGCCGTTGTGCTTGACTGCCGCCATGGGGGTCAACGCCACGCGGTCGGGCGACCTGGGCGCAACCCTCCGCCTGCTCCGGGACGGCCGGCCGCGGACGCGCGCGGAGCTCGCGAGCCTCTCCGGCCAGGCCCGGTCGACCGTCGCGATGCGCGTCGACCAGCTGCTCTCGGCGGGGCTCGTCGCTCCCACCGGCGAGGCCGTGTCCACGGGTGGGCGGCCGCCGGCGACCTTCGCCTTCAACCCCGCGGCACGGGTGGTGCTGGCCGTCGACCTCGGTGCGACGCACGCCCGGGTCGCCGTGACCGACCTGGCCTCGGCGGTGCTCGCCGAGGACCTCCGGATGCTGTCCATCGCCGACGGTCCGGACCGCGTGCTCGCGCAGGTCGGCGCGATGGCGCACGAGCTCCTCGAGCGGTCGGGGCGCCCGGTGTCCGAGCTCGTCGGCGTCGGCGTGGGACTGCCCGGACCGGTCGACCACGAGACCGGCCGCCCCACCAACCCACCGATCATGCCCGGCTGGGACGACGCCGACGTCGCCGGGCGCCTGCAGGCGCTGCTCGGCCCGGCTCCCGTGCTGGTGGACAACGACGTCAACATCATGGCGCTCGGCGAGCACGCCACCGAGTTCCGCGACGTCGACCACCTGCTGTTCGTCAAGGTCGCGACGGGCATCGGCGCCGGCATCATCAGCGACGGGGGCATCCGTCGCGGCGCGCAGGGCGCGGCCGGCGACCTCGGCCACATCGCGGTCCCGGGGGGCGCGGACGTGCTCTGCCGATGCGGCAACACCGGCTGCGTGGAGGCGATCGCCAGCGGCCGCGCGGTCGCCCGGCTGCTGGGTGAGGCCGGGCTGGACGCGAGCTCGAGCGCCGACGTCGTCGCCCTCGTGCGCGGGGGCGACCTCACCGCGACCGCCGCCGTCCGCGAGGCCGGCCGGGCCCTCGGCGAGGTGCTCGCGGCGTGCGTGAGCATGCTCAACCCGTCGGTGATCGTCGTCGGCGGGAACCTCGCGGAGGCCGGGGAGCACCTGCTGGCCGGCATCCGCGAGGTGGTCTACCGCCGGTCCCTCCCGCTGGCGACCCAGCACCTGCGGATCGTCGCCAGCCGCGCGCAGGGCCGGGCCGGGATCCTGGGCGCGAGCACCATGGCGATCGAGCACGTCCTGGCCGGGGACGCGCTCGACGCGATCATCTGACCGCGTCGAGCTCGGCGTCCGGCCCCGACGACGCGCCGGACGCGCGTCGGGCGTCGATCGCGGCGAACCGCTCGGCGATCTGCCGACGGACCGGCACCGGCACGTGCCGGTCGAGCGCCTCGCCGAGCGGGCGCCGCTCGAGCCAGACGGTGTGCGCCCGGACGTCCTCGGCGACCGCCGGATCCATGGCGCGGAGCACCTCGAAGAGCGCGTCGTAGGCCTCCGGGTCGTCGACGACCGTCGCGAGGCTGGACTCCAGCGACAGGGGTGCTCGGGCGGGCGCCGCAGCCGCCGACCCGTCGCGGCCCGTCGGCGGGACGGTCCAGCGGTGCTCGCCCGACCCGACCTCGAGGACGTCGGCGCGGCCCGGGAGGTGGACCTCTGCCGTGGTGTTGGGCGGCACGACCGCGTGCACCTCGATCTCGTCCCCGTCCGTGCGACGCCACCCGACCGCGGCCTCGCCGTAGGGCGTCCGGTGCCGCGCCGACGCATGGTCGAAGCCCGGCAGCGGGTGCGGCTCGACCCGCAGCCGCCGGTAGCCGGGCGCCGCGGGCGCCAGCCCGGCCACGACCCGGTGCAGCCAGTCGGCGATCGCCCCCAGGGCGTAGTGGTTGAACGACGTCATCTGGCCCGGGTTGATCGACCCGTCCGGGAGCATCGAGTCCCAGCGCTCCCAGATCGTCGTGGCACCCATCGTCACCGGGTACAGCCACGAGGGGCACTCGGTCTGGGTGAGCAGTCGCGCAGCGACGTCGACGTGCCCGGTCCGGGTGAGGGCGTCGGCGATGATCGGCGTCCCGACGAACCCGGTGCCGATGCGGTACCCCGAGCGCCGGGTGAGCTCGGCCAGCCGGGCGCCGAGCGCGGCGTGCTGCTCGGGCGGGGCGATCTCGAACGTGATGGCCAGCGCGTACGCCGTCTGCGCGTCGGACACCATCCGACCGGCCGGGGTGACGTACTCCGCGAGGAATGCGGACCGCACCTGCTCGGCGACCGCGCCGTACCGCTGGGCGTCCTCGTCCCGGCCGAGCAGCCGTGCGGACCGCGCCACCAGGTCCGTCGAGCGGAACAGGTAGGCGCTCGCGACGACGTCCGGGTCGGTCTTGGCATCGGCCGGTCGGTCCGGCGGGGCGTCGGGGTCGAGCCAGTCGGCGAACTGGAAGTGCCCCTCCCAGAGGAACCGGTCACCGGCCAGGTCGAGCAGCACGTCGACCCAGTCGACCATGCTCGGGTACTGCCGCCGGACGACCTCGAGGTCGCCGTACCGCTCGTGCAGGACGGTCGGCACGACGGTCGCCGCGTCCCCCCAGGCCGCCGCGGGCCGCGCGGGTCCGAGCACGTTCGGGACGACGAACGGCACGACCCCGCCCCCGACGCGCTGCTCGAGCGTGAGGTCCTCCAGCCACGAGCCGAGGAAGGTCCGGCAGTCGTAGAGGAAGGCCGCCGTCGGCGCGAAGACCTGGATGTCGCCCGTCCACCCGAGCCGCTCGTCGCGCTGGGGGCAGTCGGTGGGCAGCGCGAGGAAGTTGCCGCGCATGGACGTGACGACGTTCTCGTGGAGCTGGTCCACCAGCGGGTGGGAGCTCGTCCACCAGCCGGTGCGCTCCATGTCGCTGTGCACGACGACGGCGACGACGTCGGCCGGGTCGAGCTCCCCGGGCCAGCCGTCGACCTGGGCGAACCGGAAGCCGTGGAAGGTGAACTCCGGCTCCCACACCTCCGGGCCGTCGCCGGCCAGCACGTAGGTGTCCGTGGCGGCGGCCGCGCGCAGCGGCCGGGTGCCGAGCTCGCCGTGCTCGAGGACCTCGGCGTGGCGCAGGGTGATCGTGGTCCCCCGCGGGCCCTCCACGGTGATGCGGAGCCGACCCACGAGGTTGAGGCCGAAGTCGAGCAGGGTCGCGCCCGACGGCGACCGGAGCACCTCGCGCACGGCGACGGTCTCGATGCGCCGGACCGCCGGTCCGGTCCGCGCCGCGGGGACGACGAGCGCGTCCCCGACAGCGGCGGGCGCCCAGGCCGAGTCGTCGAAGCCCGGACGGGTCCAGGCGTCGTCGGCGAGCCGGGCGTCGTACGACTCCCCCGCGTACAGGCCGCTGGCGACCAGCGGTCCGGTGCTCGTGCGCCACGACCCGTCCGTGGCGACGACCTCCCGGCGGCCGTCGGCGTACTCGAGGACGAGCTGGACGGCGACCCGCGGCTGCTCCTCGTAGACCCGGTCGGCTCCTTCGCGGAACCCGAAGCGCTCGGTGGCCCACGCCCCCGCGAACCGCACGCCCAGCACGTGGGTGCCCTCGGTGAGCAGCGCGGTCACATCCGTCGTCTCGTGGACGAGGCGCAGGTCGTAGGGCGTCCAGCCAGGCTTCATGACGGCGTCGTCGACGTCGAGACCGTCGACGGCCACCTGGTAGACGCCGCGCGCGGTGCCGTACAGCGTCGCCGCCCGCAGCCCGCCGGCGACGGTGACCTCGGTCCGGGCCAGGGCCGGCTGCGCGGGCCCGTCCGGGGCGGGCAGCCCGATCGGCCGGGCCACCCACTCGCCGTCGGCCAGGAAGCTGCCGCGCACCGTGCGCGGCGCACTCCATGGCGACGTCTCCCCGCCCGTCCCGGTCGTGCGGACCCGCAGGGTGGCCACCTCGCGCGGCGCGAGCGGCCCGAACGGCCACGGCACGGCGACCGAGGCGTCGCCGTCGACGGTCGCCCGCTCGGTGCCGGACGGGCGCTCGATGGACAGCTCGGCGGATGCCTGCCGCCAGCCCGGGATCACGGTGCGCGTCGTCCAGGTGAGCTCGGGGGTCGCTGTCGGGACCCCGTCGGACCCGTGGGGGGCGCCCGTGTCGACGCGGTCGACGGCGGGTCCCCCCGGGACGGCGGGGGTGGGCGTCGTGCGGGGCGCGGAGTACGCCGCCGCGGTGTCGGGGCTCATGCGGACGCCTCGGTGGCGACGGTGCCGACGGTGCCGGCGGTGCCGACGACGGGACCGACCACGGCCGGCGAGCTCACCGCGAGCCGGTGCACGCCGTGCCCGAGACGGGCCGGCGGTGCGCCCGGCGCGCCGTCGATCGTGCTGCCCGACATCCTGGTCCAGGTGACGGTCGACCCCTCGGTGACCGGCAGGTCGAGGACGGCGCGGGCGCCGAACGGCACCGTGAGCTCGATCTCCATCGCGTCGCCGCGCACCACCCAGTCGATCGCGAGCCGCCCGAGGCGCGTCTCGACGGACGCGGCGGCCCGGTCGAGGCCGACGGCGGGGCGAGGCGCCACGTGGACGAGCCGGTAGCCGGGCTCGTCCGGGTCGGGCGCGAGGCCGGCGACCGTCCGGTAGACCCAGTCGACCATGGCGCCGTAGGCGTAGTGGTTGAACGACAGCATGCTGCCGCCCCCCTCGACGTCCATCTCCCCGCCGTGGATCGACCCGTCCGGCTTGATGGCGTCCCACCGCTCCCACACCGTGGTCGCCCCCTGGTCCACCTGGTACAGCCAGGACGGCGCCTCGCGGCGCAGCAGCATGAGGTACGCCTCGGCGAGGTGCCCGGACCGGGACAGCGCGAAGAGCACGAGCGGCGTCCCGAGGAAGCCGGTCGCGATGCGGCCGTCCTCTGCGCGGACGTTGGCGGCCAGCCCGCGGGCGATCTCGCCGCGGAGCTCGTCCGGCGCGAGGTCGAACTCGAGCGCGAGGGCGGCGCCGGTCTGCGTGGTGACGGCCTCGGCCCCCCACCGGTCCCAGGTGGCCGAGGCCACCCGGCGGGCCAGGGCGGCGTACCCCGCCGCGCGGTCGGCGTCGCCGACGATCGTCTCGGCGCGCGCGAGCAGGTGCGCGGACCGGGCGTAGAAGGCGTTGGCGACGTAGTCGGACGACACCTTCGCGTCCCACGGGCGGTCGCCGGGGGCGTCCGGGTCGAGCCAGTCGCCGTACTGGAACGGCTCCGTCGGCAGGACGACGTCGTCACCGGCGCGGGCGCGCAGGTGCTCGACCCAGCGGCGCATGCTGCCCAGCTGCTGCTCGAGCACCTGCGTGCTGCCGTAGGACTCGTGGACGGCCAGCGGGACGATCGTCGCGGCGTCCGCCCAGCCGGCGCGGCCCATGGGGTTCGTCGGCTCCCCGCCCATCATCATGTCGTCCGGGCGGATGATGTCCGGCACCACCGAGGCCACGGCCCCGTCGTCCGCCTGGTCGATCTCGAGGTCGCGGAGCCAGGAGACCCAGAACGTCTCGGCGTCGAACAGCGTGCTCGCGGTCGCGGCGAAGGCCTGGGCGTCCCCGGTCCAGCCGAGCCGCTCGTCGCGCTGCGGGCAGTCGGTGGGCACGGAGACGAAGTTGTCCCGCTGCGACCACACCACGTTGCTGTGGAACTGGTCGAGCGCGGGGTGGGAGCTCGAGAAGGACGCCCGCGGGGCGAGGTCGCTGCTGATCGCCACGGCCGTGGCGGAGACGACCTCGACGCCCGCGCCGTCCACCTGCACGTCGGCGTAGCGGAAGCCGTGGAAGGTGAAGACCGGCTCGAGGGTGACCTCGGCGTCGTCGGCCAGCGTGTAGACGTCGGTGGCCTTCGCGGTCCGCAGCGCGGCGGTGTGCAGGTCGCCGGACGGCTCGAGGATCTCGGCGTGCCGGACGGTGACGGTCGCACCCGCCCCGCCGCGCACCGTCAGGCGCACCCAGCCGGAGATGTTCTGGCCGGCGTCCAGCCGCACCGTGCCCGCGGCCCTGCCGGCGTGCTCGGAGCGCGCCATGGGCCGCTCCTCGACCACCCGGACCGGCGCGGCCAGGCGCGGTTCGAACACCGCGCGGTCCACCGGGACGACGCCCGCGGGCGTCCAGGAGGAGTCGTCGAAGCCGACCTCCGCGAAGGCGCCCGCGTCCTGGGTGAGGTCGATCTCGGTGCCGTCGTAGATGCCGGCCGACCGGACCGCGCCGAACCCGCCCCGCCAGGACTCGTCGGTCGCGACGACCCGGACCGAGCCGTCCGGCAGGGTGATCTCCAGCTGCGCGAGGAGGCCGATGCGCTCGCCATAGATCCGGTCCCGGTCGGCGAAGCCGAACCGTCCGCGGTACCAGCCGTCCCCGACGAGCCCTGCGATCGCGTTCGGGCCCTCGTGCAGCAGGTCGGTGACGTCGACGGTCGAGATCAGGACGCGCTCGGAGTAGGCCGTCCACCCGGGGCTGAGCACCTCGTCGAGCGCGGGGCGGCCGTTGATCTGCATGTCGAGCACGCCGAGGGCACTGACGTGCAGGCGCGCGCTGGCCGGCGCGGCGGGGAGCGTGAGCTCGCGACGGAGGATCGGGACCGGCCCCGCGACCTCGCTCGGGATGTCGATGACCTGCGCGACGAGGTCCTCGGGGGCCAGCCCGGCCTCCACGGCGACGGGGGCGCTCCAGTCCGTCCAGCCGGCGTCGGTCGCGACGCGGACCCGGTACTCGCGGCGCTCGCGGGAGCGGAGGGGGTCGTCGCCCGGGTGCACAGCGACGGCGTCGTCGCCGGGGACGGGGTCGAGCTCGGTCCACGTGCCGTCACCCGTCCCGGCCGGGTCCGCGACGGCACCCCGGACGGACACCTGGTAGGCGGCCTGCCGGGCGTCGGGCACCTCGGACGTCACCTGCCACGAGAGCCGGACGGGCGCGAGCGGGACGCCCAGCAGGCGCGGGTCGTACTGGGTCGCGAGCGAGACGACGTGCGTCCGGTCGTCGGGGAGGAGATCGGGGCTGGGGAGGGGAAGGGTCGTCATCGTGGTCCTCTCGGCACTGCGTCGTCGCAGGCGTCCTCGTGAAACGATTCAACATCGCAGTGTAGCCCGGCCCGTCCCCAGCGGCGACGAGACCGAACCGTTACCCAACCGTGATGACCATCGGCTTCCCGACCGGACGGTCACCACCGTACGTTGAGACTCGGTTGAACCGTTTCAATGGGCGCACTGCCGCGCCTGCTTGAGCCAACCGACCCATTTACGAGGAGGTAAGAGGGATGAAGCTGCACATCATGCGTCGCCGGGTTCCGGCGGCTCTCGCCGGCGTGGTGCTCGCCGCCACGGCGCTGACCGCCTGCTCCGGGGGCGACTCCGGTGGTGAGGGCGGCGAGGGCGGCGAGGGAAGCGGAGCCGTCGAGCTCGACTTCCTCATCGACGACGGCGAGGACACCCGACTGCAGGCCGAGGCGCTGACCGCGGCCTACACGGAGCAGAACCCCGACGTCACGTTCGCCATCGAGAGCCGCCCCGGAGGCGGCGAGGGCGACAACATCGTCAAGACCCGGCTGTCGACCGGCGAGATGGCCGACGTGTTCATCTACAACTCCGGCGCGCTGCTGCAGGCGCTCAGCCCCGACCAGACGCTCGTCAACCTGGCGGACGAGGAGTTCGCCGGCCGTCTTCTCGAGGTCTTCACCGAGAGCGTCTCGACCGAGAACGGCATGTACGGCGCGCCGTTCGGCGGCTCGATGGCCGGCGCGATGCTGTACAACATCCCGCTCTACGAGGAGCTCGGCCTCGAGATCCCCGAGACCTGGGACGACTTCATCGCCAACGCCGAGGCCGTCAAGGAGGCCGGTACCGCGGCTCCCATCGCCCAGACGTACAGCGACACCTGGACGTCCCAGCTGCTCGTGCTCGGGGACATGTACAACGTCCTCGCCGACGACCCCGAGTGGGCCGAGAAGTACACCGCGAACGAGGCCAAGTACGTCGACGACCCGGCCGTCACGGGCTTCGAGCACCTCCAGCAGGTCAACGAGCTCGGTCTCCTCAACGAGGACTTCGCCTCGGCGACCTACGAGGACGGCGTCCGGATGGTCGCCACCGGGGAGGCGGCGCACTACCCGATGCTGACCTTCGCGGCGGGCGTGATCGCCACGAGCCACCCGGACAACATCGACGACGTCGGCCTGTTCCCGATCCCCGGTGAGGACAGCTTCGGCCTGACCACGTGGGCGCCCACCGGCCTCTACATCCCCCAGACCACCGAAGGCGCCGAGCTCGACGCCGCCAAGAGCTTCCTGGACTTCATCGCCAGCACCGACGGCTGCGAGATCATGGCCGAGGCCGCCGCGGTCAACGGGCCGTACACCGTCGAGGGCTGCGAGCTGCCCGAGGACGCTCCGCGCCTGGTCCAGGACATGCAGCCCTACTTCGACGCGGGTGACACCGCGCTCGCGCTCGAGTTCCTCTCCCCGGTCAAGGGCCCGGCCCTCGAGCAGATCACGGTCGAGGTGGGCTCGGGCATCCGTCCCGCCGCCGACGGGGCCGCGCTCTACGACGAGGACGTCAAGAAGCAGGCACAGCAGCTGGGCCTCGAGGGCTGGTGACCTGACCTCGACCCGGTGTGACGTGGCGCCACGACCTCCCGTCGTGGCGCCACGTCCGACCCTTGGAGACCCGACATGAGCTCAACCCTCGATCGACCGGGCACTGCCGCAGCGGCGCTGTCCCCGAAGGGCCCGTCGAAGGCGCGAGGCCGGATCAAGAGCCCGTACCCCTCGTGGTTCTACCTGCCGGCGGGCGTCGTCTACGCCGTGCTGTTCCTGGTCCCGACCTTCGCCTCCTTCTACTTCAGCCTCACCCGGTGGTCGCTGTTCCAGCAGGAGTTCATCGGGCTGGACAACTTCGTCCAGTTCTTCAGCGAGCCCGGCCTGGTCAAGGGCTTCGTCAACACCCTCATCTACGCCGTGGTGACGTCCGGCGCCAAGGTCGTCCTGGGCCTGCTGCTCGCCGTCCTCCTGACGTCCCAGATCATCGCCCGCGGGTACCTGCGTTCCGTCGTGTTCTTCCCGGTCCTCGTGTCCACGATCGGCGTCGGGATCACGTTCAAGGTCCTCATGGACCCGTTCGACGGCGCGATCAACCGGTCACTGGGCGCGTTCGGCATCACCGGACCCGGCTGGCTCACCAACCCCGACCTCGCCCTGCTGTCCGTCGCCGCCGTCGACATCTGGAAGGGAGTCGGCCTGGCGACCCTCATCTACATCGCCGGCATCGTGGCCATCCCGCAGGAGTACTTCGAGGCGGCCAAGGTCGACGGCGCCACCGCGTGGCAGAACTTCCGACACATCACCGTGCCGCTGGCGCGCCCCGCCACCACGACCGTCGTCATCCTCTCCCTCATCGGCGGCCTGCGGTCCTTCGACCTCATCTGGACGATGACCCGCGGTGGCCCCGGCTTCACCAGCGACGTCATCGGGTCCGTCATCTACAAGCAGTACCAGGCCGGTTTCTTCGGGCTGTCCACCGCAGGCAACGTCGTGCTCTTCCTCGTGGTCAGCGCGATCGTCGTCCCGCTCTACCTCCGGATCAACAGGAACGAGGACGCGACGTGACCACCATCGCCGAGCGGCCCCTCGCCGCCGCGGAGCCCCCTCAGGCTCCCAACAAGGACTCGTTGGGCACCACCGCACGCCGCTGGGGCCTGGGCCTCGTCGCGATCGTCGCGTCGATCGTCGTGTTCCTCGTCCCGTTCGCGTTCATCTTCGTCACGGCCGCCAAGGACCGCACCGAGGCCGCCCTGCTCGAGTTCTCCTGGCCGACCCAGTGGGCGCTGTTCGAGAACGTCGCGGAGGTCATGGCGACCCGGGACGGGATGCTCGTCACCGCATTCATCAACAGCACGATCCTCACCGTCGTGAGCGTCACCTTGATGGTCGTGCTGGCCGCGATGGTGGGCTACGTGCTGCAGCGCCGCACCACGCGGTGGAACGGTCTGGTGAGCTTCCTCGTCCTGGCCGGCCTCATCATCCCGCCCGCGGTCGTGCCGACCATCTGGCTGCTCCAGGGCCTGGGACTGTTCGCGACCCTGCACGGCCTCATCCTCGTCGAGGTCGCGTTCGGTCTGCCGTTCTGCGTCCTGCTCTTCCGCGCCTTCATGGCGACCATCCCGCGCGAGCTCGACGAGGCCGCCATCCTCGACGGCGCCGGACCGATCCGGCTGTTCTTCGGCGTCGTCTTCCCGCTGCTGCGCTCGGTCATCATCACGGTGATCGTGGTGCAGGCCGTCAATGTGTTCAACGACTTCGCCAACCCGCTGTACTTCCTCCCCGGGGCTGAGAACGCCACCGTCCAGCTGACGCTCTACAACTTCCAGTCGCAGGCCGGGAACCAGTGGAACCTGCTGTTCACCAACGTCCTGCTCATCACGATCCCGCCGCTGGTCATGTACGTGATCTTCAACCGCCAGATCGTCGCGGGCATGACCAGCGGCGCCGTCAAGGGGTGACCCGCCCGGTTCCGTCCGCTCCCCCGGTGCCCGGTGCCCAGGTCATCGACCTGCGCGCCGGGCACCGGCACGAGGCGCTCGGGGTCGGCACGCCGGCGCCGCGCCTGAGCTGGCGCACCGAGACGACCCGCACCGGCTGGGTCCAGGCCGCCGACGAGCTGGAGGCGACCGACCTGCGCACCGGGAACGTGACGCGGTCCGGACGGATGGCGGCCGACGACGTGCGCGTGGCACCGTGAGGGCGACGTCCTGGTGGTGACCGCCCCCGTGCCACCGGGGCGACGACGATGAACCGGGGTACCGGGCCGACGCGCCCGACGGCGGTTCAGCCGCCGGCTCCGCGCGGTCGTCACGCCGACGCCGTCACGCCGATGCCGCGTCGACCTCGTGCGGGTAGAGCGGCGATCGCCGCTGGTAGGACAGCACGGCCGGGTTGAGCACGTGCCCGCCGGAGATCTCGATCGCCCGCCGGACCGTGTCGTCCCGCTCCCACGACTCCGGGCCCTCCATCACGGTCCGCAGGAACGGCAGGAGCGCCTCGCTGATCTCCCAGCTGGCCGAGTCCCACAGCAGGGACGGGCTGTGGTCGACCGCGTAGTAGCGCAGGTGCTCGCCCACCACGAACGTCGGCTCCGCGAACGTCGTCGGGCGTGCCCACTCGAAGCCCATCCCCTCGTCGCACGACACGTCGACCACGAGGCCGCCCGACCGGAACGCCGGCAGGTCCGCCGTGCGCAGGTACATGTGGGGCGCCTCGGGATTCTGCAGCGTGCAGTTGACGACGACGTCGTGCCGGGCGAGGAAGGCGGCCAGCGGGACCCGGTCGCCGTCGACGACGACGTGGCTGAGGTGCGTGGCCGGGTCCTCGTCCTCCAGGTGCACGATGCGCGCCTCGTGGATCGGGGCGCTCACCGCCGTCACCGGCCGGTGCGTGAGGACCGTCAGGTCGTGCACGCCGTGCGCCAGCAGCGCGGTGACCGCCCCCCGCGCCGTCGCGCCGAACCCGATGACCACCGCGGACAGCCGCCGCCCGTAGCTGCCCGTCGTGCCCGCGAGCTGCAGCGCGTGCAGCACCGAGGCGTAGCCGGCGAGCTCGTTGTTCGCGTGGAAGACGTGCAGCCCGAAGGCGCCGTCGGACGCCCAGTGGTTCATCGCCTCGAACGCGATGAGCGTCAGGCGCCGGTCGATCGCCAGCTGGGTGAGCGCACGGTCCTGGACGCAGTGCGGCCATCCCCACAGCACCCCGCCCGGGGGCAGGTCCGCGAGGTCCTCGGGCTGCGGCTTCGGCAGCAGCACGACGTCGGCCGTGCGCAGGATCTCCGCGCGTGGCAGGAGCGCACCGACCAGCGGCGACAGCTCGTCGTCCGGGACGCCGAACCGGACCCCGTACCCCTCCTCGAGCACCAACCGCGAACGCAGGTCCGCCTCGACCCGGGACACGTGACGGGGGTGCAGCGCGACGCGTCGTTCGTCCGGCTTGCGCGACGTCGCCACGACGCCGAGGGTCGCGGGCCCCGTCACCGGTCGGCTCCGGTCACCGGTCGGGTCCCGGCAGGCCGGGTCCGGACGAGCGCTGCGCAGTGGCCACGGATGCTCCTCGCGGGGTGCTCCGTCGCACTCCCGGGTCCCAACCTAGACCGCCCTCCCCGGGCGGGCGGCCCGGAATACGGTGGTCCCGTCGTCCGTCCCTGCCGCCCGTCCCCCCGCGTGCGCCGGCCGGACCCCGGCGACCGGACGGAGGGCTCGATGACGCGATCCGCAGCCTCGGCGGCGCTCGGACTCCTCGCGTTGCTCCCCCTCCTCGGGTCCTGCGCCCCGGTCGGCGAGGACGACGGCGCCCCGGTGGCCTTCACCGAGCGGGAGCCCCTCCCCGCATGCGACCCCGTGCGTCTCGGCCAGGGCGAGGACGTGCCGGACGACGCGTGGGCGTGCCTCGAGGACGGACTGGTCGTAGGTGCCGAGCTCGAGGTCACGCGCCCGACGACCGAGGGGCACCCGATCACCACGTACTCCCGGGTCGGCCCCTCGATCGACGGCATGGAGGTCTTCACCGACGGCACCGCGGACGCCTTCGGTCCGGGCACCTGGACGCACGAGCTGTGCCCCGACACCGTCGATCCCCGCGAGCCGCTGGGCTGCACCGGCGCCTGACCGCGGCCGGCAGACGTCGCCCGGCCGGGCCGGGTGCGGTCGATCGGGCTAACCTGACGCGGACGTGCCACCGCACCGGCGCGGATCGCGAAGCCGGCCTCTCGGTGGACCGGCGACAAGGAGACTGCGTGGCGAGCGAGGCCCGGGAGGTCGACGACCGGGTGGTCGGCGTCCCGGCCGGCCCCATCGCGTCGGCCCGCGACGGGGAGGCCACCCGGGTCTCGCCGGACCTGGCCCTGTACCGCGCCGTGTTCGAGTCCCTGCCGACCGCCTACCTCGTCATGGCGCCCGACCTGTGCATCGTCGACGCGAACCCCGCGTACCTGAGTCTGCTCGGACGCTCCCGGGCGGACATCGTCGGCCGTCCCGTGTTCGAGGCGTTCCCGCCCACGCCGGACGACCTCGACGGCGACGGCCGGAACCCGGTCCAGACGTCGTTCGAGCGGGCCCGCGACACGGGGGCCGTGGACGCGATGCCGATGCAGCGGTACGGGATCACCGACCCGGTGACCGGGGAGGTCCCGGAACGGTACTGGTCCCTCATCAGTGCGCCCGTGCTCGACGACCACGGCGCGACGATGCTCGTGCTGCAGCGCGTGGAGGACGTCACCGACTACGTGCTCGAGCGGCGGGGGCAGCAGGCGGAGGTCGACCGCGGCCGGGAGTGGATGCAGCGGGTCGAGGCGGTCGAGGCCGACCTGTTCCTGCGCCTCCAGGAGCTGCGCGTCGCCCAGCACGCCCGCGACATCGCGGCGCTCCGGCTCGCGAGCCTCGGCGAGGTGGCGCTGCAGCTCGCGACCGCGACGAACCTGGCGGACCTGGAGCGGATCGTCGTCGGGCGCGGCATGGCGGTGCTCGGGGCCGACGGCGGCGCGGTGATCTCCCGGGCGCTCGACGGCGGCTGGCGGCTCAGCACGAGCGCGTCCCTCGGCGGCGACGTGCAGGAGAAGTACGCCTCGCTGCCCTACGACAGCCCGCTGCCTGCGTGCTGGACGGCGCGGACCGGCCAGCGGCTCCTGCTGCTCACGGCCGCCGACGGGGTCGCGTTCGACCCGGCGATGGCGACCGTGTACGCCGACACCGGCCACCGGTCCTGGGCGATGCTGCCGCTCCTGGTCCGCGACGAGTGCCTCGGGTGCCTCGCCGTCTCGTGGGTCGACGAGCGGCCGGTGGCGCGCGACGAGCTCGACCTGCTGGAGAGCCTCGCCGCCCAGTGCGCCCAGGCCCTGGACCGGCTGCAGGCCCTCGACGCGGAGCGCCGGGCGGCGTCCGAGGTGGCCCGCATGTCGGCGACGATGCAGCTCGCCCTGCTCACCGAGCCGCCGCAGCCCCCCGGCCTGCACATCGCCGTCCGCTACCGACCCGCCGCGCAGGACGCGCAGGTCGGCGGGGACTGGTACGACGCGTTCGTCGTGCGCGACGCGACCCGCCTCGTGGTGGGTGACGTCTCGGGCCACGACCGGGAGGCGGCCGCGGCGATGAGCCAGCTGCGCAACCTGCTGCGCGGCATCGCGTACGCCGTCGACCAGCGGCCGGCCGGCGTCCTGGCCACCCTCGATCACGCCGTCCACGACCTGCAGGGCGACACCCTCGCGACGCTCGTCCTCGCCGAGATCGGGCCGTACGCGCCCGACGACGACCGGCACCTCCTCACCTGGTCGAACGCCGGCCACCTGCCACCGCTCGTCGTGCGGCCGGACGGGACCGTGGAGCTGCTCGAGGTGCCGGCGGACCTCATGCTGGGCGTGCTGCCCGACGTGTCCCGCCGCGACCACACCACCGTCCTCGAGCCCGGGTCGACCGTGCTGCTGTACACCGACGGCCTGGTCGAGCGGCGGGACGAGTCGCTCGGGCACAGCCTCGACCAGCTCCGGCGCGCCGTCCGCTACCTGGGGACGCTGCCGCTCGAGGACATGTGCGACGCCGTGCTCGGGCTGCTGGACGGCGTGGTCGAGGACGACATCGCCCTGCTCGCGGTGCGCACCGGGGTCCCGGCCGAGGTGGGGGTCTCGCTCGGGTCGAGCCGACCGGGAGCAGCGGCCGGCGTCCCGACGGCGAGGGCGCCCGGCGCGGGCGGCCGCTGACCGGCCCGACGAGGACGTGCCCGACGAGGACGTGCTCGACGGGGACCCGACCGACGAGGACCCGGCCGACGAGGACCCGACCGACGACGGCTGGTCCGCCGTGGCCGCCGACTGGGCGCGCCTGTGGGGTTCCGTCGCGGGCCCCGCTCGTCGCGCGCTGGTCGCGGCGGCCGGGGTCGGGGCAGGGACGCGCGTGCTCGACGTCGGCTGCGGCAGCGGTGAGCTGCTCGCCCTCGTCCACGACCTCGGCGGGAGCGCGGCCGGTGCCGATGCCGCACCCGGCATGGTGCGCCTCGCCCGGCGGGCCGCACCGGACGCCGACGTGCGCGTCGCGGACGCGACGCAGCTGCCCTGGCCGGACGCGGCGTTCGACGTCGTCCTCGCGGTCAACGCGCTCCACCTCACCGAGGACCTGACCGGCGCGCTGGCCGAGGCGGTGCGGGTGACCGCGCCCGGCGGCCGGGTGGCGGTCGCCGGGTGGGCGGAGGGCCGGCTGAACGACCTCGACACGGTCGAGGCCGCGGTGGCGGCCGCCCACGGCGACCCGGTCGACCCGCACGTGCCCGACGCCGATCGGCGCCTGCCCGGCGGCTGGGAGCGGCTGCTGCGCGGGGCCGGCCTGGAGGTCGTCGCGTCGGGCCTGGCCTCGGCGCCCTGGGACGTCCCCGACGACGACGCCCTCGTCCGTGGGATCCTCCTCGGCGAGGACGCCGAGGGGCTCGCGGCCGGCGCGACGACGGTCCTCGCGGCCGCCCGGCCGTTCGGCCGCCCGGACGGCGGGTACCGGCTGGTCAACGCGCTGCGCTGGGCAGTGGGCCGCAGGCCGGGCTGACAGCGACGACCCGGGTCGCCCGGGAGCGGACCATGTGCGGGGAGCATCCCGGCACCTCAGACCCGCAGCGCCACCTTGCCGGCGACCTTGCCGTCGAGGAGGTACCGCAGCGCCGCCGGCGCCTCGGTGAGCGCGAAGGTGCGGTCGACGACCGGGCGCAGTGCTCCGGTCCTGATCAGGCCGATGAGCTCCTCGAGGTCCGCGGCCGTCGTCGACCCGATGAAGGTCCCGAGCCGCTGCCGCACGAACGGGGACAGCGCCGTCGCGCGCAGCTGACGGTCGGTGCCACCTAGCACGCGGCCGCCGGTCTCGGCGCCGACGATGACGAGCGTGCCGCGGGGGTCGAGGATGCGGCGGAGGCGGGTGAGCGAGCGCCCGCCGCCGATGTCGAGGATCACGTCGTAGCGCGAGCCGGAGTCGGTGACCTCCTCGGCGGACCGGTCGACGACGTGGTGGGCGCCGAGCGAGCGCACGTGGTCGACCTTCGCGGTGCTGCAGACGCCGGTCACCTCGGCACCGGCCGCGACGGCGAGCTGGACCGCGTACGTCCCGACGCCGCCGGATGCTCCGACGACCAGGACCCGGTGGCTGGGCCGGACCTGGCCGTGGTCGCGCACCGCCTGCAGCGCGGTGCACCCCGACACCGGGAGCACCGCGGCCTCGACCGCAACCAGGCCGGCGGGTCGGACCGCGAGCCGGTCCTCCCGGGCGCGGGCGTACTGCGCGTACGTCCCGATCCCGGCGCCGAGCACCTCGTCGCCGACCCGCAGCCGGGTCACGCCCGGGCCGAGCGCCACCACCGTGCCGGCCACGTCCATCCCGGGCACCCCGGTGCGCGGCGCGCGCAGCCCGTACCCGGCGAGCCGGATCGGGTACGGCAGCCCGGCGACGACGTGCCACACGCCGCGGTCGACGCCGGCGGCAGCGACCCGGACGAGCACCTCACCGGGTCCGGCGACCGGCACGGCGGCGGCCTCGGTGGGGCGCAGGACGTCCTCGGCCTCGCCGTACCGCGACTGGACCATGGCGCGCATGGTCGCGGGGAGAGGAGGCGCGGGGGTCGTCGCGGGCGAGGGTGCGGGCCCCGATCCGGCCCCGGGCGCGGGCGCGGGCGCGGGTGGGTCAGCAGCCGGGGACCGGTGGTCCGTCGTCGCGCTGCCGCTGTGCTGGGTGGTGGTCATCGTCCTGCCTCCGTCGGCTCGGGCTTACGATGTAAGGCTTGCACTTACAGCGTAAGACTGTCAACGGTGCGACGGAGACGGCCCCTTCCGCCCGAGTCGGACGAGGACGCGCCCCACCCGCAGGGCGGTGAGCCTCGGTCAGGCGTGCGCCGGAGCGCCCCCGCTGGCGACGGTGCCGCTCGCGTCCACGACGGCGCCGTCGGGCACCTCGGCCGGGGCACCCGGATCGGCGAGCACGGCGTCCCCCCGGACCACCACGTCGCGGCCGAAGGTCCAGCTCCCCCGGACCTGGAGGGACGTCGCCCCGGTGAGCGAGGGCGGGACGGGAAGCCGCTCGTCGAACGCGGCGATGGTCGCGTAGTGGGCGGGGTCCAGGTCGACGAACGGCTCGGGGCCGACCGCGACGAGCCGGTGGTCCTCGGTCGCCCGGTACACGTCGGAGCGCAGCACCAGCAGGTCGTTCGTCGTCTTGACCGGGACGAAGCGCGAGCGGTCGACCTCGATGACCGCGGTGCCCTCGAACACCTCGATGGCGGCGCCCATGGCCGACTCGATCTGGATGACCTTCGTCGAGGACTTGTCGGTGGGGTCGACGGTCTTCTCGTTCCGGATGAGGGGCAGCTCGAGGACGCCGCCCGTGCGCTCCATCTCCGCCTTGAGCGCCGCGAGGTCGAGCCACAGGTTGTTCGTGGTGACGAACGGGTGCACGGCACCGTCGGTCGCGACGTCCTTGTCCTCGGGGAGGGTCTGGGCCGTCTCGCGCAGGATGATGCGGCCGTCCGCGGTGCGGCGGACGAGCTGACCACCCTTGCGGTCCGCCGGCGTCCGGCGGACGACCTCGGCGGCGAACGGCGCACCGGTGCCGGCGAACCAGCCCGCGATGCGGGCGTCGGGGGTCGCCCCGAGGTTGTCGGAGTTCGACACCATCGCGTACCGGAAGCCGGCGTCGAGCAGGGCGTCGAGGGCGCCGGACGCGTACAGGGCGGCGTAGAAGTCGCCGTGCCCGGGCGGGCACCACTCGAGGCTCGGGTCCTGGGGCCACTCGACCGGCGTGAGGTCGTCGGCGCGCAGCTTGGGCTCGCGGTTCTGGAGGAAGTCGAGCGGGACGCCGTCGACGGGCAGCTCGGGGTGGGCGGCGAGGGCCGCGAGCGAGTCGTCCCGGGTGCGGAAGCTGTCCATGAGCAGGAGGGGCAGCCGGGCGCCGGACCCGGCGCGGGCGGCGAGCACCTGCTTCGCGATGATGTCGAGGAAGGAGTCGCCGTCGCGGACCGTGAGCAGGGACTTCGCGCGGTCGAGGCCCATGGACGTGCCCAGCCCGCCGTTGAGCTTGATGACCGCCGTCTGGGCGAGCGCGGCGTGGCCGGCCTCCGGGGTCGTGTGCAGGTCGGCGAGCACCGGCACGTCCTGGACCGGGGTGACGTCGGCCTCGGCGATGACGCCGGTCGCGCCGGACTGCAGGAGACCGTAGAACCGGTCGAACGCGGCGATCGCGGCGGGAGCGACCCCCGCGTCGGTCATCTTCTGTCGGGCGAGGGTCAGGCCGTCGGTCGTCATGCGCACGACCCTAGGGGCAGGCGTCGTCGGCCACATCGGGGGCGCGGCGCGTGGGCGGGCGGCAGGGTCGGCAGGGGTCGCGGCGCAGGGCGTCAGCGCTGGGCGTCGGCTTCGAGGCCGACCAGGACGAGCCCCAGCCCGTAGCCGAACTCGTCGCCGTAGCGGTAGCCCGGCTTCAGGACGTGCTGGACGGTGAGCTCGGTCAGGTAGGGGTACGCGTCGCCGAAGTCGGTCGGCAGCATCTCGGTGACGGCGGCGCCCATGTCGCTCGACTCGTCGAACGGCAGGTTCACCTCCTGCAGGACGAAGCCGTAGATGTAGCTGTCCATGAGCGAGAACGCGTGCGCGGCCATCGCGACCGTGAACCCGGCCCGCCGGCAGCAGCCCAGGACGGCGTCGTGGTGACGCAGTGTCGCGGGCCCGGGCGACGTCCGGGACTCCATGATGCTGATCGCCCAGGGATGGCGGGTCAGGGCCGCGCGGACCGAGAAGCCGCGGTCGAGCATCGCCTCGCGCCACGGGACGTCGTCGCTCGGGAGGTCGATCTCGCCGAAGACGAGCTCGACCATCCCGTCGAGGATGTCCTCCTTGTTCGCGACGTGGTGGTAGAGCGACATCGCCTCGACGCCGAGCTCGCGGGCCAGGCGGCGCATGGTCAGCGCGGCAAGGCCCTCCGCGTCGGCGACGGCGACCGCCGTCTCGAGCGCCCGACGACGTGTGAGGGGCGCCCGCGGCGTCGTCGCGCCGGTCCGGCGGCCGGTGGAGGCCGGCTCGTCGGTCGGTTCGGCGGTCAGCTCGGCTGTCGGCTCGGCTGTCGGCTCGGTGGTCGGCTCGGTGGTCGGCACGGTCGGCTCGGCTGCAGCCACATCGCCTCCTGTCCTCGCGGGCTGGTGGAGCGCCCGGTCGGTGCCGGACGGCACCAGGGTCGACCCGTGCGCGCCCGGCAGGGCCGTCCCCCGGGAGCGGCCGATGCGGTCAGCCGCTTGCGCCGTCGGTGCGCCCGGCCGCACTGCACCGGGCGAGCTCGTCCGCGCTCAGTGTGAGGTCCGCCGCCGCTGCGGAGTCGACGACCGAGGCGGCCCGTCGCGCACCGGGGATGGGAATGACGCGGTCGGACAACGACAGCTCCCACGCCAGCACCACCTGCTGCGGGCTCACGCCGTGGGCATCGCCGATCTCGGCGAAGGCGGCGAACTCGTCGCCGACCGCGCGGGCGCCACCACCGGTCCCCCCGAGCGGGCTCCACGGCAGGAAGGCCACGCCGTGGTCGGAGCAGAACCGGAGCTCGTCCTCGCTGGCTCGGTAGCGCGGCGAGAACTCGTTCTGCACGCTCGCCAGGCCCCGGTCGCCGAGGACGTCGATCGCGGTCCGGATCTCGTCGATGTTCGCGTTCGAGATCCCGACGGCGCGGACCTTCCCCTCATCGGCGAGCTGCCGCAACGTGCCGATGACCTCGGCGTAGTCGCGTGTCCGGTCCGGGCGGTGCCACTGGTAGAGGTCGATGACGTCGACACCGAGGCGCCGCAGCGACCCCTCGACCGCGGTGCGCAGGTACTCGGGCGACCCGTCACGCCCCCATGCCTCCCCCGGGCCGCGGGTGATGCCGCCCTTGGTGGCGACGACGAGGCCGTCCGGCACGGTGCCGTACTTCTTCAGCGCCTTCGCCACGAGCTCCTCGTTGTGGCCGAACGTGTCCCAGCTCGGGGCGTAGCAGTCGGCGGTGTCGAGGAGCGTGATGCCGGCATCGAGGGCGGCATGGATGGTGCGGATGGCGTCCGACTGGTCGGGGTAGACGTGCTGGCTGTTCATCGACATGGGCATGCAGCCGAGCCCGATGGCGGAGACCTCGAACGGCCCCAGTGCGCGTGTCTTCACCAGGCGAGCCTACGGACTCCAGCCCGTCGGGTGCGCGGCGGCAGCGTGCGGACAGTCGCGCTCCCTCGCGCGGGTCCCCTCACGTGCGGCTGACGGAGTGGCGGTCGCCGGTGATCTCGTGGCCGTGGCGGTCGGTGAAGGCGAACCGTCGGCCGTGGAGGGTGATCTGGATGCTCTTGCGGTGTACCAGTCCGTGGTGGAAGGTGCACAGCAGGAGTCCGCGGCGGACGGCGGTGCGGCCGTGGTGCTTGGCCCATTCGTCGAGGTGGTGGCCGTCGCAGAGGATCGGTGGGGCGGTGCAGCCGGGGTAGCGGCAGTGCTTGTCCCGGGCGATCAACGCATCCCTGCGCGCGCAGGTGAAGGTCCGCTGCGTCCGTCCCACGTCCAGCACCTCGGAGTTGGCGCCGAAGACGTAGCGGGCGAACTCGGAGTCGCAGCACGCCAGGTCGAGGGCGGCCCGGCTGATCGGGGTGCCGTCCTCGTACTGCGGCCCACCGACCACGTCGGTCCCGGTCACGTTGCCCCGGGTGGCGAAGGAGGGGCTGCGGACCGGTCCATCGCCGCTCCGGCTCGTCCTGGGTGCCGCACCGGGTCCGGCCGCCGGTGACCAGGTCCTGCAGGGTGGCGTACGGGACCAGGATCCCGAGCCGGTGGCGGATGGTGCGCCGCCTGCCTCCCGCCTGCTGGGCGTCCAGGGCGACCCGGCACACGTCACCCAGGGCGTGCGCGCGGCGCTGGGACGCGGACCGGGTGTCGTCCGGTGCTCTCACCGGCGTCAGCGCCGCCAACGCGGCCTTCAACGCCTGCCCGACCGGGATCGTCACCTGCCCGGACACGTCGACCATGTCACCGAGCCGGGTGATCTCCAGGTGCTCGCGGTCGCTGGCCTCGACGTACCCGCGGTCGTCCGCGTCCGGGTCGGTGTGCGCGGCCCAGCGGCGCATCACCAGCCGCAGCCCGTCCACCCGGACCTGCTGGGCGGTCTGGACCAGGAACGCCTCGTTCGTCTCGTTCGCCGGATCGGCCAGCGCGTCGCGCCGCTGCTCGGTCGTCGGCCCCAGCTGGGCCAGGATCCTCGCCTGCTCGACCGTGACCCGCCCCTCGGCCACCGCCGCGGCCGTCAGGGGCAGGTGGTCCCGCAACGCCCTCCCCAGCCGCACCTGCGCCCGGGCGGTCTGCACGGCCAGGTGGTGCTGCTCGGCGACCCAGAGCGCGAACGACTTCGACCCGCCCGCCGCCCACATCCCGTCCGCCTCCACCACCGGCAACAGGCACGCCCCGAGGGCGCTCGACCGGCCGGCCCCGGCCGCCAGCGCGCCAGCGACGACCTGCGCCTGTGGCCCGTCCAGGTCCCGCGCACCGACCGCCGCACTGATCGCCTCGATCGACGCCATGTACGCGCTCACCGCAGCAGCCAGTGCCGGCGGCAGCACAGCGACGTCCACCCCGGCCCACGGGTCGAAGGCGGCCGGACGCTCGATCTCTTCGCTCATCCGACCCGCCTCCCTTCTCCTGTCGGCCCGACCCCGGTCGATGGTGTGTCATATCGACGAAACGGTCGAGCTTGTTTCCCTGTCGTCAGAATAGAGCGAGCCACTGACACGCCGGAAGATCGGCGGCGAGTGTGTGGACGTTCGTTCCGCCGCACTACCCGGGGTCGCACAAAGGCGTGACGAACACGAGCCACTGACATGCGGCCGGGAGACAGCGCGGTTCCTGTGTGAATTCCCGTGATGAGCAAGCCTGTGCACGACCGAAACGACGGACCTCCATTGCTCGGGAGCGCTCGAGCTCCCTGCCGCTTCGGCGCAGACCGCATGCGGTCCCTCGTCACGGATCTCTGACGTCGCACCCATCCGGCCCGCACGGTCATGCCCGTTGACCGCACAGCCCACGCTGCGGCGCTGGACAGGGTACGGACGCGGCGCTGGTCAGGGCACGGACCCGTCGCAGGTCCGCACTCGGTGCGCGTGGACAGCCGGACGGCGTTCATCGGCGTAGGTGTCACCCGGTGCAGCCGCGACCGCCGTCAGCGGCCCGGCAACGCTCCCACGTATCCGGTGAACCATCGGAGGAACCCTCCGCCGGAGCCCTCGGCATGAATGCCGAGGAAGGAAGCCAAAGCCTCCGCACACCACAACCAGTTGTCGCGGAGCTCTTCACCCGGAGACGTCGTCGGACAATGGGTGATCGGACCGACCGTCGCCCGGTTCGTCGCACCGCTCTGTCGACCACACTCCGAGGTCGACGACGAATCCCTCAGCACCGAAAGGCGACGGGCTGAACGTGTCGCTCGGCCGTGGACGGACGCCGCCGAAAAAAGCCTCCTCGGCGGGGCCACAGGCACCACACCCGGTCGCCATACGCGCGATGCGTAGACACTCCGCCTGACCACTCCCCCGACCCCGCGACGCCGCGTCCGGCACGGAGTCGTGGCCGCCACCCTCGCCCTGTCGCGGTCCACCGACGTCGTCCAGCGGCGGTGCGTCGTCCCTCGGGCGCGGCGCTCAACGCCCGTTGAGCAACCTGAACGTGCGTTCAGCAGCCGTCGGTGGCGACACGGTCGTCGAGGACCAGACCGCGCTGGCCCGGATCCGGGACGCGGCGATCCTCCGGTTCGGCCGGGAGGGGTTCGGGGTCGGGCTGCGCGCGGTCGCCCAGGACGCAGGCGTCAGCCCCGCGCTGGTGCTCCACCACTTCGGCTCCAAGGCCGGCCTGCGGGTCGAGTGCGATGCGCACGTGCTGTCGTCGATCCGCCTGCTCAAGGAGGAGTCGCTCGCCGACGGCAGCGTGAACGGCGTCCTCATGGCACTGGCCTCCCTGGACGAGTCCGCGCCGCTGCTGGGGTACGCGCTGCGCAGCCTGCAGCCCGGTGGCGACCTCGCCCACGACTTCGTCGAGCACTTCGTCGCCGACGCCGAGGAGTACCGCCGGGTCGCGGTCGCCGCCGGCGCGATGGTGCCGAGCCGTGCCGAGGTGGACCGCGCGCGGTACCTCACCGTCCAGTCGTTCGGGGCGCTGCTCCTCGACTTCACGATCCACCCGCCGGACGACCCGACCGACCTCGGCGCCATGCTGCACGGCTACCTCACCGGATGGGGCTGCCGACCGTCGAGCCCTACACGCAGGGCCTGCCCACCGACACGACGATGCTCGACGCCTACCTGCACTTCGCCGGGGACCGGGCCGACACCGGGCCGCCCGGCCGACCACCCCGTGACCCGGCCCCGAGCACGACCCCGCTCCAGATCCTGAGCACGGGGCGCCGCACCGCCCCCTCGTCACCCGCCTCGACCCCCTGAGCCGGCCGTGAGAGGAGCTGTTCGACCTGCCGCCGGCGGTCCTCGACGACGCACCCTGCGGGCTCGTCCCCGCGCTCCCGGACGAGTCGGGGGTCATGCCGCTGGTGCTCATGCTCGTCGTCGCCGCGGTGCTGGTCGTCGCGGGGACGGTCGCGTACCGGCGGCGGGACCTCACCGCCTGAGCCCGACCGCCGGGACCCGACCGCGGTCACCCCACCCGGGACGGCGGCGGCCGCTGGCAGAGGGCCCACCCGGCGACGCCGGATGGGCCTTCGTCCGTCGGTGACCCCGAGGGCCGGTGACCTGCTACGCCGCGGCGTCGGTCGCCGCGTCGCCCGTCGCGTCGTCGTCGGTGGTCCCCGCACCCGGGGCGTCCCCGCCGTGCGGCCCGTGACCGCGGCCGCCGCCGCGCGGCTCCTCCTCGATCAGCGCCGCGACCCGCTCCGGGAGGGCGGCGATGCGCTCATCGGCCTCCGCCTGGGTGAGCCGGCCGTCGGTGACGGCCTGCGAGAGCCGCTCGGTCTGGGCCGCGACCAGCGCGTCGACGAGCGCCGGCGTCTCGACGCCCTGCTCCGCGGCGACGTCGGCCAGCGTGGTGCCGTCGACGGCGAGCGCGGTGCGCAGGTCCTCGGTGGTCAGCCCGAGCGCCTCGGCGGCGGCGCTCGAGGTCCACGCCCCGACCGAAGCCACCGCCGTGCCCGCCGCCTCCGCGCAGGACGTCGGACCCGTCGAGCGTCGTCGCCACCTCGTCCGCCTGCTCCTGCGTGAGGGTGCCGTCGGTCACCAGGCCCGCGAGCGCCTCGGTGATCGCCGCCAGCCGGCTCGTGGTCGACCCCTCCTCGGTCGTGGTCGTCGCGGACGCGATCGGCGCCGCGAGCACGGCGATCCCGGTGACGCCGAGGATCCCGGCGACACCGGCCGCCGCGAGCTTCTGCGTGAGTGTCATGGTCAGGTCTCTCCCTGCGTGGTGGCCCGGGACGTTCCCGGGTGCCCCTACCGTGGGGAGCCGCCCTGAGGACCACCTGTGCGGACCGTGTCGGCAGCCCACGCATCGCGCCGCCCGCCGCCGGTCGGGGGCGGGCGCGCTCACACCGGGACGAGCACCCGCAGCGCCCGCGCGGTGACCTCGACCCGGATCGGCGTCGTGCCGGACACCTCGCCGTCGACGTCGACCGCCATCGGCCGGTCCGTGCTGATGAGGAACTCCGTCCCGGTGAGGTAGCCCTTGCGCGCCACCGGCTGCCACGGGGTCAGCGCCTGCCGGACGGCCGACGTGGCGGTCGAGATCCGCGCCGGCCCACCGAGCGCGTAGGCGACGAGCAGCCGGTCCTCGAGGGTCGCGTCCCGGGCGATGACGGTGCCGCCGTGCATGCGTCCGTTGGCGATGTTGAGCTGGTGGGTCCGCACGAGCCAGGTGACGCCGCCGCTGCGGACCTCCGCCTCGAACGGCCGGTGGCGGGCGAGCGCGACGCCGGCCGTCGCCGCGTAGGCGGCCCGGCCCAGGTGCCGCTTGAGCCGGTGCGGCGTGCGCCCGGCGACCTCGGCGGAGACGCCGATGCTCACGAGGTTGGCGAACCAGTCGCCGTCGACCCGGCCCAGGTCCACGCGCGCGACCCGGCCGTGCGCGACGACGTCGACCGCGGCGGACAGGCGCAGCGGCAGGCCCAGGCTGCGGCCGACGTTGTTGGTCGTGCCGAGCGGCAGGTAGCCGAGCACGGTGTCGGTGTGCGCGAGGTGGTCGACGACGCTCGCGATCGTCCCGTCCCCGCTGCCGACCACGAGCAGCGGCGGTCGGGCCGCGAGGATCTCCGGCAGGAGGACCGGCAGCTGCGCCGCGGGGTCGGTGACGAGGTGCTCGGCGGTGACGACGACGCCGCGCTCCTGGAGCATGCGGCGCACCGGGCCGTGCAGGGCGGCTCCCCGGCGCGACCGGACATTGACGAGCAGCACCGCCCGACGCGGGGTGGTCGGCTGGACCTCGGCGGGCTCGATCTCGGCGTGCACAGGTCGATCCTGCGCCACGGGGCCCACCGTCGGGACCCGTTCCTGGCCTCTCGGCACGTCCTCGCACGAGACGCACAGGCGGTGCGCGGAGACGGCAGAGTGCCGCCGGTCAGGGTCGGTGCAGTCCCCCCGACACCCCTGGAGCCCCCTCTGCGGGACCGTCGTCGTCAGCTCGGACGGCGACGGGCTGGACTCCAACGGCGCGGCACAGATGACCGGCGGGACGGTCGTCGTCAACGGCCACACCGGGAGCGGCACCGGGTCGATCGACGTCGACGGGACCTTCACGGTCACCGGCGGCACGCTGCTCGCCGCGGGCAGCGCCGGGATGCTCGTCACCCCGGAGGTGTCCGGCCAGGGCATGGTGCTCGTCGGGTTCGGCTCGGCCGCACCGGTCGGGACCGTCGTGCAGCTCGTCTCGCCCGACGGCGACGTCGTCGCCTCGATCACGACCGCGAAGGCCACGTCGGTGATCACGCTCACCTCGCCGGACGTCGTCGCGGGCACGGAGTACACCGCGTGGGTCGACGGCGCGTCCGCCGGCACCTCGACCGCCGGCGTCGCGATCGACGGCGACACGACCGGCGGCACGTCACTGGGCACCGTCACGGCCTCGGGCAGCTGACCGAGGTCTGTCACGCGTCCCGCCGTCGGGCGTCGGCCCGGCACGACCGCGCCCCGCACTGACCCCACGGCGTGCGCCTCCCGAACCCCTCCCGGACCCCGGACGCACGAGGACCCCCGTCGGACGGATCCGGCGGGGGTCCTCGGTCGGACCGGGGACGCGGTCAGTTCACCGACACGACGGTCGGCGCGAGCGCACCCTCGTAGCCCACCCAGCCGAGGTACGGCGTCCCGGCGTCGAGGCCGCTCCACGACACCGCGAACGTGCTCGGGGTGCCCTGGGTGACCGGGACCGGGTTCGGCTGGACGCTCATGGCGCCGAGCGTCGACCCCGGGGTGAGGAGGTAGTCGGTCTGCGTGAACGCCGTCGTCGTCTCCCCGGTGGCGTTCGCGAAGCCGGTCGCCACGACGTAGTACCACCCGGCGGCCGGCCGGGTCAGGTCGACCCGCTCGTCCGCCGCCCCCGTCGCGGACTGCGCCACGAGCGCGGTGAGGGCCGTGCCCGCGGCGTTCATCCGGTAGACCACCAGGTCGAGGTCCGCGCCGTCGTTGCCGGCGTCGAGGTCGAACCGGGCGAGGGACGTGTCCGCCGGCACGGCGACCCGGTACTCCAGGGTCTCGTTCGGCGCCAGGTTCCCGGTCCGCACCGCGCCCGCGGCGAGGCCGGCCTGCTCGACGGCGAGGTCACCGGTGTACCCGGCGACGACCGTGACGTCGACCGAGCCGGACGCGCCGGTCCCGCTCACCTCGGCCGGTGCGGCGACCGACACCGGGCGCAGCACGACCGGCATCCGGACCGTCTCCGGACCCGTCAGGGTGACGAAGCCGGACGACCACTCGGCGAGCTCGGCGGTGCTGCGCGTGAACGTGAACGAGACGGTCCGCGTCTGACCGGGAGCCGTGAACCGCACCCGGGCCGGCGACGCCGTGACGTCGAAGCCGGGCACGTCGACGGCGACGTCGTAGGTCCCGCGCCGCACGGCGGTGAAGGTCCGCTCGACCGTCCGGGTCCCGGCCAGCTGCCCGACGGCGATCGACGGGTAGTTGAGGTCGGACGGGTCGATGCCGATCCCGTCGGTCAGGTCGAACCCCTGGGTGGTGTAGAACCGGGCCCAGTCGGCCTCGCCGGACTCCAGCACCAGCCCGGGCTCGAGGAACCGGGTCGGGTCGACGTGACCCGCGCCCTGCGCGAACGGGTCGGCGACCGCCGCGCCGGAGGCGTCGCGCAGGTCGTACGCCGTCGTCATCATCGCGGACTTCACCGCGGCGGGACTCCACCGAGGGTGCTCCCCGAGGTAGAGGGCGCCGAGGCCCGCGATGTGCGGGGACGACATGGACGTGCCGGAGTAGAGGTCGAAGTCCCGGCCGTTGCCCGACGGCGGCGCGACCGCGGCGACCACGCTCACCCCCGGGGCCGAGATGTCCGGCTTGAGCAGGCTCGAGCCGTTGGCGAGCGCCGGCCCGCGCGAGGAGAACCCGGCGATCTGCGGGATCGGCGTCGCGACCCCGGTCCGGTTGCCCGGCAGGAGCGCGGTGGTGCCACCGGCCGCGACGTGGGTCTTGATCGCGGCGCCCGCGACCTCGTCCACGTGGATCGTGGGGACCGAGTGGAAGTCGGCATCCAGGCTGCCGGGGGTGGTGTTGGCCAGGATGACCCCGACACCACCGGCCTGCTGCACGGCGAGGGACTTCGCCACGCGGTCGACGACGCCGCGGTCGCAGACCACGATCGCGCCCGTCACGACGGCGGGGTCGAGGGTCCCCGGCGTGCACAGCCGCGCCGCATCGACGGTCGACCCGGTCGCCACGGCCTGGGCCGCGAGGACCGTGCGGGTCTGCGCCGGCACGCCGGTGTCGCTGATGCTCGCCCCGGCGACCAGGGGCCCGCCGGCGCCGAGCTGGACGGTGCCCTCGTAGGCGGCGTGCGTGCTCGCGGCGACGGTCGTCAGCCACGGGCTGTTGTGCGCGACGGTCGACGACCCCGGCCCGGAGTTGCCCGCGGACGCCGCCACGAACACCCCGGCCTTCGCCGCGCCGTAGAAGGCGAACTCGACGGCGTCGACGACGGTCGTCGTCGCGCCCGAGATCGAGTAGTTGAGCACGTCGACGCCGTCCTGGACGGCCTGGTCGATGGCCGCGACCGAGTCGGAGGTGTAGCAGCCACCGGTGTCCGGGTCCGTGTCCTCCCAGCACACCTTGTAGACCGCGAGCCTGGCGCCCGGCGCCATGCCGGACCCCTCGCCGAAGGAGCGACCCTCCACCGTCATCGGCACGCCGTGGTTCCCCGCGGCGGTGGAAGCGGTGTGGCTGCCGTGGCCGCCGCCGTCACGGGCGGACCGGAACTCGGTCTCCGACCAGTCCTCGGTCGGGACCGACGCGACGAAGCCGCTGATGAAGTACCGCGCCGAGATGACCTTGTCGTTGCAGGTCGTCGTCGGGAACTGCTCGCCGGCCGCGCAGGCGCCGGTGAAGACCTCGCCGTCGGCCTTGCGGAAGAGCGTCGTCCTCGAGTCGCCCCCGGGGGGCGCGGGGGTGACGACCGGACCGGGCTGCCCCCGCGTCACGGTGCGTGCGGTCGGCAGCGGGTCGCCCGCGAAGGAGGCGCTCTCCGGCCAGTAGCCGGAGTCGATGATCCCGACGACGGTGCCCTCACCGGCACGCTCCGCGCCACCCACCTGCCGCCAGATGCCACGCCGCCCCTCGAGGCCGAGGAACTCGGGCGAGGAGACGGTGTCGACCGTCCGTGCCTCGTCGGGGGTCACCGCGAGCACGTCCTTGCGCTGCGACAGCGTCGTCGCCTGCTCGGCGGTCAGCGCCACGGCCGAGGCATTGATCGCCGTCGTGTAGCTGTACACCGGCTCGGCGCCGACCGCGGCGAGCGCCTCGGCCTGCTGCGTCGCGAGGTAGTCCTCGTACTGCTCCACCTGCCCGCGGCCGTGGATGAAGCCCTCCCCCTCGGCTGCCCGCGTCGCCGCGAGCCCGGGCACGCCGCCCTCGTAGGTCGCCGACGGCGCGTCACGGTAGATGACGACGTAGTTGCCGTCCTCGAAGGTGACGGCGGGGCCGGACCCCGCAGGAACGGCCTCCGACGGCAGGGCCGCCGCGCTGCCGGCGAAGGACAGCGTGCCGGCGACCAACCCTGCGCCGGCGACCACGGCGAGGGCGCGTTGCGCCCTCGAGAACATGCGACATGACACGGATGTGCCTCCTGCGAGGAGTAAGAGCGACCATGACTCTGGTCAGCGCCATTGCTGACCGAGGCGTCATCAGACCCCGCCGTCGGGAGCCGCGTCAACCCCCCGACGTGTCGCGACCGAGGCGGACGACGGCCGGTCATCCGCGGCACGGCGGGCGCGGCCCACCGGGAGGCCGAGGGGTCGCTCGAGAGACCCGCGGGAGGGCCGGAGGCTGGGGGGTCGAACCGGGGTGGGAGTCCCTCAGCTGGGGACGGGGAAGCGCGCCCAGACGTGCTTGGTCGTGGGCGTGGCGTACCAGCCGACCTCGACCGCCAGGCGCCGGGCGATCTGGAGGCCGAAGCCACCCTGACCCGGCGGGCGGGAGCCGGCCAGGTACGGCCGGGCGTGGAGGTCGTGGTCGGCGACGTCGAGCAGGTAGGTGCTGCCGTCGCGGAGCAGGCGGACGATCGTCGGCGGGATCCCGTGCCGCAACGCGTTCGTGGCCAGCTCGGAGGCGACGAGCACCATGTGGTGGGCGATCGAGTTCATCTCCGGCACCGGGTCCGTCACGGTGCCGGTCCCGATCTCGGCGAGGATCTGCGCGCGGAGGTCCGACAGCTCGCGGACCGTCTCGATGACCCAGGTGTGCACGGGCGCGAAGGTGGCCGGCGGGCGGGACGTCAGCAGTCCCTCGTCGGACTCGAGCCCCTCCTCGCCCGCGGGCGGGAGGCGAGGACGTCGGGTCGACCACCGCTGCGCTCCCTCCGGCCACGCACCGGGTGTCCGCAGCGCAGCCACCGTAACCGCCGGTCGCCGCGGCGGCGACCGGGCCCCGTCACGCGCGACGGTCCGCGTGCGGGCCGTCACCCTGGGTCCGCCCTGGTCGGCGGGGGTCGCGCCGGGAAGGCATAGTGGTGCCCCCGCCCGGAACACCCGAGCGGACCGGTGGCGCCGACGTCGACCGGACGGCCGGTGAGGGAGGTCCTCGGTGAGACGGGTTGCCGTGGCGGTGGTCGGGGGCGCACTGACGCTCGCGGGGATCGCGCTCCTCGTGCTGCCCGGCCCGGGCTTCGTCCTCGTCGCCGCCGGGCTGGCCATCCTCGCGACGAAGTTCGCGTGGGCCGCCCGGCCGCTGGCCTATGCGAAGGACAAGGCGCAGGTCGGCCTGGACGAGGTCGCGCAGAGCAAGGCCCGGGCCGCCCTGGCGGTCGTGGGTGCGGTCGCGCTGCTCGCGGCCGGTGTGCTCGAGGTCGCCGGGGTCGACCTGCCGCTGGTGAACCTGCTCACCGCATCGCTGCTCATGCTGAGCGGGGTCGGCCTGCTCGGCACGATCGTCTACGCCCGGCGCCGCGGGGCCGGCGTCGGCCGCACCCCCGCCTCCGACCGCACCTCCTGACCCGGGCCGCTGACCCGGCGCCGCCGACCAGGCGCACCCGCAGCAGCTCCGGGGTGGGCAGGCCGTCGCTCGCATGGATGCCGACCACCAGCCGTCCCTCGGGGTCGTCGCCGCGCAGTGCGGCGGTCAGCGGGACGTCGAGCTGCACGGACCCGTCCGGGGTGCGGGACCGGGCGGGCTCGCCGAGGGACGTGGCGTTGACCGTGAGCGTGTGGGCGCGGGGGGCCGCGGGGTCCGGCTCGAGGAACGTCAGCCGCAGCAGGGCGGCCCGGCGCTGCGGGTCGCGCAGGGTGTAGGAGAACCAGCCGGTGGCGCTGCGGGTGTGGGTGCCGTGGACGGCGTGCGCCCGGGTGCCCTCGCCCGCGAAGCCGTGGTCCGACTCGGGCTGCTGCTCCCCCGCGACGACCTCGTCGACGACCACGGTGCCCGGGGTCTCCGCCCGGTCGAGCGCCTCGAGCTCCGCCCGCCGCGCCCGGACGTCGGTGCCGACCGGCCAGTAGAGGGTGTACCGCTCGTCGTGGATCGCGCTGAACGGCTCGAGCCGGACGGTGGTGATCCCGGGACCGGTGGCGTGCACGGTGAGGTCGACGGCGAGCGGGTCGCGGCCGACGAGCACCGCGGCGTCGAGCGGGTCGGCTGCGGCGACGACCGGGGTCGCGCCCATGGGGCGAGTCGGGCCGGCGGCCACGTGACCCATCCGCTGCTCGCCGGCAAGCAGCCCGTCGAGACCGTCGTCGCCCGCGCGCGCGGCCAGGACGACCGGACCCCAGCGGTAGGCGACCCACGCCGACCCGTCCGGCAGGCACTCGGCCGCGAGGCCGGCAGACAGCCGGAGCGTGACGGTGTGCGTGCCGGACCAGGTGCGGCGGACGGTCCGGTAGCCGCGGTCGTCCACGACGTCGGCCGGCTCGCCGTCGACGTCGACCTCCACCCCGCGCGCCCACGACGGTCGCCGCAGGCGCAGCCCGAGCCGGACCGGGCGGGCCGCGGTCAGGTGGAGCACCGCGGTGTCGGACCGCAGCAGGTCGGCCTCGAGCCGGACGGTGACGCCGCGGGCCGCCCAGTCCAGCGTCGCGCCGAGGTAGAGGTTGACCGCGAGGTCGCCGTCGACGTCCCCGAAGACCAGGGCGCCGTAGCGGGCGTGGCTCTCCATGCCGGAGCCGACGCAGCACCACATGGACGTGTCCGGCTGCGAGTACACGCGGTAGTGCGCGGGGCGCAGCGGCGTGAAGTACACGAACCCGCCGCGCCCGGGGTGCTGGGAGGACAGCACGTGGTTGAACGTGGCCCGCTCGGCGAAGTCGAGCATCGACGCGTCGTCGGTGGCCTCGAGCAGGAGGCCGGTGAGCTTGAGCATGTTGTAGGTGTTGCAGGTTTCCGGTCCCTGCCGCTCGGCGACCGTCGCAGTGAAGTCGTCGGCGGCGTGGAAGTGCTCCCGGACGCTGTTGCCGCCGATCGCGACCGTCCGCCGGCCGGTGACCGTCCGCCAGAAGGTCCCGGCTGCGGCCGCGTACGGGCGGGCCTCCGGGCGGTCCCCGAGGACGCCGGCGAGGCGTGCGTACCCGACGACCTTGGCGATCTGCGTGTTCGCGTGCAGCCCGTCGAGGTCGTCCCGCCCTTCGACCAGCGGGTCGAGGATCGCGCGGTGCGCGAACCGGCGCGCCTCCTCGAGGTACTCCCCGCGCCCGGTGAGGGCCCCGAGCTGGGCGAAGGCGTCGGTCATCCCGCCGAACTCCGTGTGCAGCATCTCCTCGAACGCGGCGTCGTCCAGCCCGCGGCTCACCGAGAGCCACCAGTCCGCCAGGCCCATCGCCATCTTCACCGCGCGCCCGCGGTCAGCGTGCACCCCGGCGTCGACGAGCCCGGCCAGCGCCTTGTGGAGGTTGTACAGCGGGACCCAGCGGCCGTTCAGGCTGAAGGTGTCGGCGTCGACGACGCCGGCCGCGAGCTCCTCGCCCAGCGCGCGCCCGCCCGGAACGCCGCCGAGGTAGCCGGTGCCGACTGCCGCCTGGCAGCGCTCGAGCACGTCGAGCACGTGGTCGAGCCGGTCCCGCAGACGGTCGTCGCCGGTCGCCGCCCACAGCTGGGCGCACGCCGAGAGGTAGTGGCCACCGATGTGGCCGCCCATCCCGTCGCCCTCCCAGTTCCCGTACCCGTCGACCTCCGGCTCGAGGCCGGCCTCGCGGAGGTACGGCACGCAGAGACGGTCCGGGTCGAGCGCGAGCACGTAGCGCACGTCGGCGTCCTGGGCCGTCCGGAACGGACCGTCCAGCAGCCGGACGGCGGTCAGCGGGAAGGACCTCATGAGCGTGCGGCCGCGTCGCGAGGTGCCGGGGTGGCGGCCGAGGCCGGGACGTCCACCAGGAACATGCTCCAGGAGGCGGCGGGCAGCTCGGCCGTCAGGACGCGGTCGACGACGCTCGCGGCCGGGTGCGGCGTGGGCACGACGCGGTCGGGGTCGTCCTGGGTGTTGGCGGCGGTCAGGTCGTCGTCGGCCAGGACGACGGCCTCGACGAGGGTGCCGCCGTCGAAGCCCCGCAGGCTCGTCGAGAACGAGACGGCCTCGGACGGGTGCCGGTTGACGACGAACACGGCGACGCGGCCGTCCTCGGCGTCGTAGGTGGCGACGGAGTCGACCAGCGGGACGTCGCCGAACTTGTCGGTGGCCAGGGTCGGGGCGTCCAGGCGCAGGTCCAGGACCTGGCCGACGGCGTGCTTCGACATCAGGGCGAAGGGGTGGAAGATCGACTGGCGCCAGGCCGGGCCGTTCGGCTCGGTGCGGATCGAGGAGATCGTGTTGACCAGCTGCGCCTGCGAGGCGGCGGTGACCCGGTCGGCGTGGCGCACCAGCGTGATGAGCAGCGACCCGACCACGACGGCGTCCAGGACCGTGTAGGCCTCCTCGCTCGTGCGCGGGGCGACGGTCCAGTCCTCGGGCAGTCCGCCCTCGCCGCTGTTCAGCTGCGTGAGGTACCACACGTTCCACTCGTCGAACGAGATGTTGATCCGCTTGTCCGAGCCCAGGCGCGCCCCGACGTGGTCCGCGGTCGCCACGACCTGCTCGATGAACCGGTCCATGTCGACCGAGGACGCCAGGAAGCTGGCGCGGTCGTCACCGTGCAGCTGGTAGTAGGCGTGGGCCGAGATGTAGTCCACGACGTCGTAGGTGTGCTCCAGGACCGTGGCCTCCCAGGCGCCGAACGTCGGCATGACCCGGCTGGAGGAGCCGCAGGCGACGAGCTCGAGGTCCTTGTCGAACTGGCGCATCGCGCGGGCGGTCTCGGCAGCGAGCCGCCCGTACTCGTCGGCCGTCTTGTGGCCGAGCTGCCACGGACCGTCCATCTCGTTGCCCAGGCACCACATCCGGATGCCGTGCGGCTCCTTGGCGCCGTCGGCGATGCGCTTGTCGGACAGCGCGGTGCCCTGGGGGTGGTTGGCGTACTCGAGCAGGTCGATGGCCTCCTGCAGGCCGCGGGTGCCCAGGTTCATCGCCATCATCGGCTCGACGTCGGCCCGCTTGGCCCACTCCATGAACTCGTTCAGCCCGAACGCGTTCGTCTCGATCGTGCGCCACGCCGGATCCAGGCGCGTGGGCCGGTCCCCGACCGGGCCGACCCCGTCCTCCCACTTGTACCCCGAGACGAAGTTGCCCCCCGGGTACCGGACGGTCGTCACCCCCAGCTCGCGGACCAAGGCGAGCACGTCACCGCGGAACCCCTGCTCGTCCGCGGTCGGGTGACCGGGCTCGTACAGGCCCGTGTACACGCACCGGCCCATGTGCTCCACGAAGGACCCGAAGACCCTCCGGTTCACCGGGGCGACCACGAACGCGGGGTCGATCGAGACACGTGCCTGCATGAGATGGCCTCCAGGGCTGGCGCTCCGGCGGAGCGGGGTTGCGGGGACGACGGAGGGACGGGTGACGAGAGAGGAGGGGGAACGCGGGTCAGGGGACGGCGGTGAGCTCCGCCGCGAGGGCGCGGATCCACCCGGCGACCTCGGGGAGCGCGCCGTCGCGGGTGAACACCGGGATGACGGCGAGCGGCGCGTCGACGTCGACCCACTGGCCGCCGTCGTGCGCCTGCCCGGTCGTCGCGGAGGTCCAGGTCGCGCCGGCCGGCAGGTACACGCGCCGCGACGTGGTCCCGGCCTCCAGCACCGGCGCCACGAGCAGCGACGGGCCGTAGAGGTACTGGTCGGCGACCTGCCAGGCGACGGGGTCGGCGGGGAACTCGTGGAACAGCCCGCGCATGACCGGCTGCCCGTCGGTGTGCGCGGCCGCCATGAGCCCGCGGGTGTAGTCGCGCAGGTCCTCGCGCAGGCGCACGTACGCGGCGAGGACCGGGTAGACGCCGTCGCCGAAGGACCACAGCTCGTTGCCGGCCCCGGTCGGCTGCCGGGACGACCCGTCCGCGGCGTGCACCTCGGTCGCCGGCCCGCGGTCGCCGTGCAACCGCATGACCGGCAGAAAGGTGCCGACCTGGAACCAACGCACGAGCAGCTCGTGGAACGCCGGGTCGTCGGTGCGCCCGCCGCCGAACCCGCCGATGTCGGTGGTGAACCACGGGATCCCGGCGACCCCCATGTGCACGCCGGCGACGACCTGGCGGCGCAGGGTCGGGAAGTCGGAGTGGATGTCGCCGGACCACACCAGCGCGCCGTACCGCTGGGAGCCCGCCCACGCGCACCGCACCAGGTTGACGACGGCGTCCTCGCCGCCCGTCGGTGAGTCCCTCGGCGAACGCACGGGAGAACGCCTGGGGGTAGAGGTTGGCGACCTCGGACGCCCTGGCCGGCGTGGTACCGGTAGGCGTCGTAGTCGTAGACGCCGTACTCCGGCTCGGCCTCGTCGAGCCAGAACAGCCGGATGCCGTACGCGGGCGTAGCCCTCGCGGCACCGCTCCCAGAGGAACTGCCGCGCCTCGCGGGTTCGTGACGTCGACGAACCGGCTCGGTCCGCCGAACCACATCTGGACGTCGATCCCCCGGTCGGAGCGCACGAGCAGGTTGCGGCGGGACATCTCGGCGAAGTTCTCCGACTCCAGCGAGACCTGCGGCCACACCGACACCATGAGCTCGACGCCCGAGCTCGGCGAGCTCGGCGACCATCGCGGCGGGGTCGGGCCAGAACTCGTCCTCGAACCGGAAGTCGCCCATGTGGGGCCAGTGGAAGAAGTCGGCGACGATGACGTCCAGCGGCAGCCCGCGCCGCGGTGTGCTCGCGCGCGACGGCGAGCAGCTCCTCCTGGCTCGTGTAGCGCAGCTTGCACTGCCAGAAGCCCGAGGCCGTGCTCGGGCATCATCGGCGCGTGGCCGGTGGCCTCGGCGTAGCGGGCGCTGATCGCGGCCGGCGTCGCGCCCGCCGTGACCCAGTAGTCCAGCTGCCGGCAGCCTCGGCGACCCACTCGGTGCGGTTCGTCGCGAACGTCGCCCGCCCGATCGCCGGGTTGTGCCACAGGAACCCGTAGCCGGCGCTGGACACGACGAACGGGACGCTCGACCTGGGAGTTGCGGTGCGCGAGCTCGAGGGTGGAGCCCTTGAGGTCGATGAGGTCCTGCTGGTATTGACCCATCCCCGCGAGGTGCTCGTCCGGCGGCGTCTCGAGGGCGAGCGTCGTCCGAGCACTGCCGCCGGGCAGTGGCAGGTAGGACCGCGCCCGCAGCTTGAGGGCTCCGCCGGGCGCGACCTCGGAGAACAGCTCCCGGCCGTCGACGTCCCGGAACGCGAGCCGGCAGTCGTGGCGGATCGCACCGGTCTGCCAGTCCCGCTCGCTCGACGCGGTCGCGACGACGACGATCCGGCCGTTGGTCAGCGTCGCGGTGTCGCCGTCGACGACGATCGTGGCGCCGGCGTGCACGGCGGGATCCGGCGCGAGCAGTGCCCAGTCGGCGTCGACGACGTCCCCGAGCGCCGAGCGGACGCGGACGCTGTCGCGTCCCCACGGCTCGACGACGAGGGTCTCGCCGTCGCCGCGCCACACCAGGGCGTCCCCGGTCGAGTCGAACATCTGGGTCACTGGACGTCTCGTCTCTCCGCGGGCCGCGGGCGGCAGGCGGGTGGTCAGCAGGTGGGCGGGGGGCGGATCAGGCGGCGACGTTGCTGCGGACCGGCGCCGCGACGACGACGTCGGACCGGACGAGTGGGGCGGCGCACCGGGCCGGTGCGCCCATGAGCCCGCTGCCCCAGAGCGCCGTCGTCGAGACGAACGCGACGAGCGCGACGCCGAACACCGGCACGAGGCCCGGCACGACGTAGTAGCCGCACAGCACCACGCCGACGGCGAGCGCGTTGAGCAGCGCCTGCTTCGGCCGGGCGACCACCAGCACCGCGCTGCGCCGCAGCAGCGGCAGTGCCCCTTCCGCGAAGTGCGCCTGCAGCGCCGGCAGCGCCGCCGTCAGCACGAATGTGAAGGCCGTCACGACCCAGAGCAGACCGGCCACGACCGGTCCCGCAGCACCGAGGTCGACGAGCTCGAGCAGTCGGCGGTCGACGAGCAGGACCGCCCAGATCGCCGCGACCCCATAGCCGACGGTGTTCGCCGCGACGAGCTCCTGCCGCCAGAAGGCGCCGAACTCCTGTCGCAGCCGGGGGCGGCCGGCCTCGTGATCGCCGTGCCGAGCGGCGTGCAGGACGTCGCGCCGCACGACGGCGTACACCGCCGCGGTGGCCGGGAACGCGCCCAGCACCACGCCGCCGCGCAGCGTCCACACGATCCACAGCAGGTGGAGCTGGAGCAGGCGCAGGCCGAGATCGCCGGCCCGCGTGTGCCACCCGAGGAGGCGGTCGATCAGCCCTTCACCGACCCGACCATGACGCCCTTCTCGAAGTACTTCTGCACGAGCGGGTAGACCGCGAGCACGGGCAGGGTGGAGACGATGATGACGCCGTACTTGATCTGGTCGGCGAACTGCTGGGCGTACGCACCGCCACCGGACCCGCCACCACCACCGGCGCCGCCGGCGAAGGCCTGGTTGGAGAGCAGGATGTCCCGCAGCACGATCTGCAGCGGCTGCTTGTCGTAGTCCCGCACGAAGATCAGGCCGGTGAAGAAGTCGTTCCAGTGCTGCACCAGGTAGTACAGACCGATCACCGCGATGATCGCCTTGGACAGCGGGATCGCCATCCGGAAGAAGAACTGGAGGTACCCGACGCCGTCGAGCGTGGCCGCCTCGAAGAGCTCCTCGGGCAGCGAGTTCTCGAAGAAGGCGCGCGCGATGATGAGGTTGTAGACGTTCAGCGCCGACGGGATGACGAACACCAACCAGTTGTCCAGCAGGTTGAGGTCCCGGTAGAGCAGGTAGGTCGGGATGAGCCCGCCGCTGAAGAACATCGTGAAGGCGAAGAAGAACATCAACGGCTTGCGCGGGCGGAACTCGCGCCGCGAGAGCGCGTAGGCGGCCGGCAGGGTCACCACGAGGTTCAGCGCGGTGCCGACCACCGTGTACAGGATGGTGTTCCGGTACCCGGTCCAGATGCGGTCGTCCGCGAGGATCTGCTCGTACCCGAAGGTGCTCAGACCCTGCGGGACCACCCACACGTCGCCGGTGGCGACCAGGGTCGGGTCGCTCACCGAGGCGATGAGCACGAAGTAGATCGGGTAGATGGTCGCGAACAGGACCAGCACGACGAACGTGCCGAGCCCGATCGAGAACAGCAGGTCACCGGGGGTCCTGCCGCGTCGCAGGGATGTCGTCGCCGTGGTCATCGTGGTCGTCCTCCGGTTGCCCGTCGCTGTCCTGGTCATGCCCCGATCACCACAGGCTCGTGTTCGCGAACTTCTTCGCGAGCTGGTTGGTCAGCACCAGGAAGGCGAAGTTGATGACCGTGTTGAACAGGCCGATCGCGGTGGAGTAGCTGAACTGGCTCTGCAGGATCCCGATCTTGTAGACGTACGTCGAGATGACCTCGGAAGCTGCCAGGTTGAGCGGGTTCTGCATGAGGAAGATCTTCTCGAAGCCGGCATTGAGCACGCCGCCCATGTTGAGGATGAACAGCACCACCATGGTCGGGACGAGAGCCGGCAGGTCGATGTGCCGGATGATCTGCGGGCGGCTGGCGCCGTCGACCCGGGCCGCCTCGTACAGGTGCGTGTCGATGCTGGCCAGCGCGGCGAGGTAGATGATGCTGTTCCACCCGCAGTGCTGCCAGACCTCGGAGATCACGTAGACCGGGACGAAGGCGCCGGGGTCGCCGAGGTAGTTCCCCTCGGTCACCCCGAAGAGGCTGAGGAAGTTGGGGATCACACCGGACGTCGGCGACAGGAACACCTGCAGCATGCCGACGACCACGACGATCGAGATGAAGTGCGGCAGGTAGGTCGCCGTCTGCGTGAATCGCTTGCGGCGGATCCCGACGATCTGGTTGACCGCAAGGGCGAGGACGATCGGGGCGATGAACCCGATCACCAGGGTGGTGAGGCTGATCGCCACGGTGTTGCGGATGAGGTCCCAGAACAAGGGGCTGGCGAAGAACTGGTTGAAGTACTTCATCCCGACCCACTCGCCGCCGGTGAGGCCAGCGGTGAAGTCGAACTCGCGGAACGCGAGCTGGATGCCGTACATCGGGAAGTACGCGAACACCGCGGTCACCAGGATCGCGGGCGCCAGCATGAGCCAGAGCTGCCACTTCGTGCGCAGGTGCGCGTTCAGCGCTCGGCCGCGCCGGGCCTTCAGCGCCGGCCCGATCGGCGTCGTCCCCGGCACCTTGGCCGCTGTCTCGTCCAGAGTCACCGCCACACTCGCCACCGCCTTCTCTCGTCGGCTCCGCGTCGTCGCGGAGGTCCGGTCCACCCTCGGTCGGCGACCACCGGTCAGGCGGCGGGCCGATCCCGTCGTGCCGGGTCCGGCAGGTGTCGGGCCGGTCGGCACGACACCTGCCGGAGCGTGCGGTCAGCCCTGGGAGTCGTCGTAGTACTTCTGGTACAGCTCGACGTTCTGCTCCAGGCCGGAGGCCTCGAGCTGGGAGACGTACTCGTCCCAGCTCTCCTCGATGCCGCCCTGGGTGACGAACTCGGCGAACTTCGTCTGGGTGATGTTGAGGATCGCCGAGTCGTTGAGAGCGATCGCGCTCAGGTCCTCGGTGCTCATCTTCAGGTAGGGCGGCAGGACGTCCTCGTCGACGTCGACGTTGGCGACGGCCTCCTCGAGGGGGGCGCTCTGCTCGACGGCCTCGGCGAGGTCGGACGGCAGGGTGAGGTCGAGGTCCTCGCGGATCCACAGCGGGCCGAAGTCGGCGAGGCTCGAGGTCCACTTCCAGGTCGACGGGTCGCTCGTGCCGTCGGCCGGCGGGAGCACCTCGAACGTGGTCTCGTCGACCTTGTCGACGTTCGTCCCGAAGTCACCGAAGAGGACCTGCACCGAAGTGTCCTGGTCGTAGAACTCGTTGACGACGCGCAGGGCGGCGTCCTTGTTCTCGGTCTGGGCGGACACGACGACGTGGTTCGCCGTGAGGTTCTCGAAGTCGTAGCTCCACGTCACCGGGGCGTCCTGACCCTCGTCGGCCGGCACCGGGGCGATCGAGGTGTACTGCGGCGCGAGCTGCGCACCGAACCGGTCCGACGCGGTCCAGCCCCAGCTGAAGCCGACCGCGGCCGTGTCGCCCGAGCCGCGCGCGACCGACTGGTACGCGGAGTAGTCCTGCGTGATGGCGTTCTCGTTGACGAGGCCGGCCGCCCACGCACGGTTGAGGAACGTCAGCACCTGCTTCCAGCGCTCGTCGGCGAGGAAGTTGCCGACCTCGCCGTCCTCGACGAAGTAGCCGGTGCCGCCGCCGCCGGTGATCGGCAGGCCGGTGCTGCCGAGCAGCGCCGTCGGCTGGAAGTAGCCATAGCCCGTGGTGACCACCGGGGCCCAGTCGAACGGGATCTCGTCGTCCGGGTCCCCGTTGCCGTTGGCGTCCTGCTCCTCGAACGCGACCAGGACGTCGAACAGCTCGTCCCAGTTCGTCGGCATCTCGAGGCCGAGGTTGTCCAGCCACTGCTGGTTGATGTACTGGCGGGTGATCGCCTGGGGCCAGAACTCCTTCCAGCTCGGCAGCGCGTAGAGGGCGCCGTCGGCCTGGGTGGCCATCGCCTCCGCACCGTCGACCTCGTCGAACATCGACTGCACGTTCGGCAGCGCGTCCATGTCGTCGCTCAGGTCCTCGAACAGCGTGCGGAAGGTCGCCAGGTCCGAGTCGGTGATCGCGTTGACGCCGATGATGAGGTCGGGTGCGTCACCCGCCGCGAGCATCGTGGACTTCTTCTGGTCCCAGTCGGCGGTGACCTCTTCCCACTCGATGGAGACTTCAGCCGCCTTCTCGAGCTCCTTGACCCAGCCCATCTCGTCCATGGCCCGGGTCAGCGGGTGCTTGACGACGAGGATGCTCAGCTCCTCGCCACCGGACTCGCCCGAACCGCCGCCGGACGCGTCGTCCTCGCCGCCCGAGCCGCAGCCCGCGAGCAGCAGGGAGGACGACGCGACGAACGCGGTGGTCGAGACCAGGGTCCGTCGACGTGCACCGGGGCCTGTGGACCGGAACCAGCGGGACGGGACGTTGCGAGACATGGATCTCCTCCTTGAGACGTGCGTGCGGCGGGGGCCGTCGACCGGCGCGGTGCGACCGGCGGAGCGGAGCGTGGCGAGCGACGACGACCCGGCGACTGCGCCGGGTCGATGCGCTGCGAGACGGAGCTCGGTGCTGCGGAACGGGACGACTGCTGCCCTCGTGGGGCCGATGGCTCGATCGTGCCGCGCGTACTTCAGCGTTGTCAATAGCGAGACAGTAATGGCTTCCGACGCGTCGCCGTCACCGCGGGGTGGGCACCTGCGTCCGGCGGGCGCGACGCGTGCGGGATGTCGCAGCGGGGCGGCGCCGTGGTCAGGCGGGGACGGCGGACGAGGCGCGGACGACGAGGTGGGCGCCGGTGTGCACCTCGCGCGCGGGGACGTCCACGCCGGCGATGCGCTCGAGGAGCATGCCGACCGCGTGCGCGACCATGTCCTCCTGGCGCGGGCTGACCGAGGACAGGCTCGGCACGGTGAACTCGCTCTCGTCGGTGTCGTCGAACCCGGTCACGGCGACGTCCTGGGGCACCCGGACGCCGTGCCGGCGCAGCGCCCGCATCGCGCCGACGGCGATCGCGTCGTTGACGCACAGCGCCGCGTCGAACGACGCCCCCGACCGCAGCAGCCCGACCATCGCCTCGTACCCGGACGCGCGGCGGTCCCAGTCCGAGCCGGAGGCCACCAGCGTGTCGTCGCGCGGCACCCCGTACGCCTCGAGAGCGGCGAGGTACCCGTCGAACCGGTCCCCGACCGGCGTCGCGCCCGGCGCGCTGTTCCAGATCAGGGCGATGCGCCGGCGTCCGGTCTCGAGCAGGTGCCGGGTGATCGCCTCGCTCCCGGCGCGCTCCCCCATGACGACGCAGTCCCAGCCGGGGGGTCGGCGCGCCGCCGAGCTGCACCACCGGCCGCGCCGGCTCCTGGGTGGACGTCGCGGGCAGGATGGAGTGCGGGCAGAGGATCACACCGTCGACGTCACGGGTGGCCGGCCCGAGCACCGCGTCCCGCTCGGCCACCTCGTCGTGCGCGATCCGCAGCATGGTCGTGTACCCGTGCTGCTCCAGCGCGAGGATCAGCCGCTCGGCGACCTCGGCGACCTCGGCGAAGTAGGGCTGGTAGACGTTCGGCACCACGACGAGGACGCGTCCGGTCCGACCGGACGCCAGCCCCCGGCCGGCGAGGTTGACCTCGTAGCCGACCTGGGCGACGGCGGCCAGCACGGCCTGGCGGGTCGTCTCGGAGACCTCGTTGCGGCCGAGCATGACGTTCGAGACGGTCTTGGCCGAGACCCCGGCGACCGCGCCGACGTCGGCGAGGGTCGGGCGCCTCACGGCCCCTCCGACCCGAGCGTCGACTCGCGCCGCAGCAGGTGCGCGGGCAGCGTGACCACGGAGGGCCGGGCGGGTGCGCGCCCGGCGAGCCGCTCGGCGAGCAGCTCGAGGGCGACCCGCGCGAGGCGGGCGGGCCCGGGGTCGATCGTCGTGAGCGTCGGGGTCGAGAAGCGGCCGTCGTCGAGGTTGTCGTAGCCAGGACGGCGACCCGGCCGGGGACGGCGATCCCCCGCGCGGCCAGGGCGGCGAGCGCGCCGAGCGCGACCTCGTCGTTCGCGCACAGGAGCGCGTCCACGTCAGGGTGCTCGTCGAGGGCCGCTGGGCCGCCAGGGCTCCGGCGTGCCGGTCGGCGACGCCGTCGATCCGGACCACCGGCGCGGCTCGGGGGTCAGCCGCGCGGTCGTCAGGGCGGACCCGCATCGCCTCGGACACGACGCCGAGGTCCTCGCCGGCCCGGTGGGCGCGGTCCGCTCCCAGCAGCACCGGGCGACGGCGGCCCATCACGGCCAGGTGCCGGGCGATGAGGGCGACGGCCTCGTCGACGTCCTCGTCCACCCGGTCCAGGCCCTCCGCCTGCCCGCCGCCCTGCACGACGACGACCGGCCGGTCCGCGAGCGCGCCGAGGGTCGGGACTCCGAGCTGCGAGGGGTCCGATGTGCACGAGCCCGTCGAACACCCGGCCGCGCGCGTCGAACAGCGACCGGACCCGCTCGGGGTCGCCGTGGTTCGGCTCGACCGCGACGCTGATCCCTCGCCGGTCCGCCTCCGCCACCAGCGCCTCGACGAGGGTCGCCAGGTAGGGGCGCCGCAGCTCGGCGACGCCGATGCCGACCAGTCCGGTGCCGGTGCGGCGGCCGGGTCGGCGCGGCAAGCGAGTGCGGCGCGCTCGCGTTGGGCGCGTCCAGGTCGAGCTCGGACGAGCACGGCCGGGCGCTAGCCTTCGGCCGGACACGAGGAGGTCTCCCATGGTCGACCCGACCACGACCGCGCCCGCCCCGGTACCCCGTCCGCCGCACCCTCGACGTCCGCGGCCGCTTCCGGTGTGAGCGCTCACTCCACCACCGGTCCGGCGGCAGGACCGGTCGCGCCCGCGTCTCGGCCGATGGCCGGCCCGGTCCCGCCCGCGCCCCGCGCCACCCCGCCGATGGGCTGGAACAGCTGGGACTGCTACGGGACCACGGTGACCGAGGCCGAGGTGCTGGCCAACGCCGGGTTCATGGCCGAGCACCTCCTGCCGCACGGCTGGGACACCGTGGTGGTCGACATCTCGTGGTCCGACCCCACCGCCCGGGCGCACGGCTACAACGACGACGCCCCGCTCGTCGTCGACGACCACGGCCGTCCGCAGCCCGCGCCGAACCGGTTCCCGTCCGCGGCCGACGGCGCCGGCTTCGCCCCGCTCGCGGCGCGGGTGCACGCGCTCGGCCTGCGCTTCGGCGTGCACGTCATGCGCGGCATCCCCCGGGTCGCGACCGAGCGCGATCTGCCGGTCCTCGGGACGGACGCCACCGCGCGTCAGATCGCCGACCCCGGCAACCGGTGCGAGTGGAACCCCGACAACGACGGGCTCGACCACACCCACCCCGCCGCGCAGGCGTACTACGACTCGGCGGTGGCCCAGCTCGCCGAGTGGGGAGTCGACTTCATCAAGGCCGACGACATGCTGTGGCCGTACCAGCGCGCCGACATCGAGGCCTACAGCCTGGCGATCCTGCGGTCCGGACGACCGATCGAGCTCAGCCTGTCGCCCGGCCGGGACGTCGGCACCACGCGCCTGGCGCACCTGCGGACCCACGCCACGATGTGGCGCGTCTGCGACGACCTGTGGGACCGCTGGGAGGACGTCCGGGCGAACTTCGGCCGGCTCGCCCGCTGGGCGCCGCACGCCTCCACGGCCGGCTGGCCCGACGCCGACATGCTCCCCCTCGGGCGCATCGGCATCCGCGCCGAGCGGGGCGACGACCGGCACAGCCGGCTCACGCCCGCCGAGCAGCGCACCCTCGTGACGCTGTGGGTCATGGCCCGCTCGCCGCTGATGATGGGCGGCGACCTGCCGACGTCGTCCCCGGAGACGATCGCGCTGCTCAGCAACGACGCCGTCCTCGAGGTGCTGCGGCACTCGTCGGGCAACCGTGAGGTGCTGCGCGAGGACGACCTCGTGCTGTGGGCGGCGGACTCGGCCACGACGCCGAGCCGCTACGCCGCCGCCTTCCACCTGGGCGACGCCGCGACGTCGGTCGACGTCCAGCTCGGCAACCTCGGCGCCGCCGCCGGGGCACGCGTCACCGACCTGTGGACCGGCGAGGCCGTCGACACCGACGGCGAGTGGCTGCACCTCGCGGTCGAGCCGCACGGCACGCGCATGCTCCGCCTCGACCCCGCCTGACGAGCACGGGAGGGGACGGGGCGATGGACGACGACGCGTGCCGCCGACGGTTCGGCGGCGCCGAGCACGCCTACCTCGCGACGGTCACCGACGACGGCGCACCACACCTGGTGCCCGTGGTCCACGCGCTGCACGAGGACGCGGTGCTCGTCGTCGTCGACCACAAGCCCAAGCGCACCACCGACCTGCGCCGGCTGCGGAACATCCGCGCCGAGCCGCGCGTGGCGTTCCTCGCCGACGGCTGGAGCACCGACTGGGACCGGCTCTGGTGGGTCCGCGCGGACGCCGTCGCCCGCGTGGTGGACGACGGCCCGGAGCACGCAGCCGGTGTCGCCCTGCTGCAGGCGCGGTACCCGCAGTACGTCGAGCGGGTGCCGACCGGACCGCTGATCGTCGCCCGCGTGGTGCGGTGGACGGGGTGGTCGGCGCCGCTCGGGTGAGCGGCTCGGGTCCGTCGGCGTCGCCGCAGGTGACAGCGGGGGCCGGACGAGTCACGCTCAGCCCATGGAACAGCGGCGAACCCGACCGGACGCCGGTCGACGGCGGGCCGCCCTCGCGGGCGTGCTCGCCGCGGCGGTCACCATCGCGGTCTCGTTCCTCGTCGCCGCCGTCGTGCAGCCCGGCGCGGCGCCGCTCCTCGCCGTCGGCGACGCGTTCGTCGACGTCACCCCCGGCTGGCTCAAGGACGCCGCGATCGCGGCGTTCGGCGTGCACGACAAGACCGCGCTGCTCGTCGGGATGTCGCTCGTGCTCGCGGTCCTGGCCGCGGGTGCCGGGCTGCTGGCCCGGCGTCACCGGGTCCTGGGCACGCTCGCAGTGCTCACGCTCGGCGTGGTCGGGGCCGCGGCGGCGATGACTCGCGCCGACGCCGGTCAGCTCGCGTTCGCGCCCAGCCTCGCCGGCGCCGCGGCAGGGATCCTCGCCCTGCGGTACCTCGTGGACCGGGCCGACGACGACGGCCGCGGCGCCCGAGCAGGCACGGGCACGGGCACCCCCGACGGCGACCCCCGCGTCGCGACCGGCGCCCGGGACCCGCGCCGCGACGCGCCGGACCGCCGCACCTTCCTCGGGGCGGCCGTGCTCGTCACCGCGGCCGCCGCGGTCGCCACCATCGGCGGCACGCTCGTCTCGGGCGTGACCAGGGCGGCGTCGTCGGCCCGCGAGCTCGTGCGGCTGCCGGCGCCGGTCCGGCGGGCGCCCGCGGTGCCGGACGGCGCGCGGTCCCCGGCGCCGGGCGTCGTCGACGTCGTCACGGCGAACGAGGACTTCTACCGGATCGACACGGCGCTGGTCGTCCCGCAGGTGGACCCGTCGACCTGGTCCCTGCGCGTGCACGGCCTGGTCGAGCGGGAGGTCACGCTGACCTGGGACGAGCTGCTGGCCGCCGACCTGGTCGAGACCTACGTGACGCTGACCTGCGTGTCGAACCCGGTCGGCGGGGACCTGGTCGGCAACGCCCGCTGGCTGGGGCTGCCGGTGCGGGAGGTCCTGGCCCGGGCCGTGCCGCTCGCCGGCGCCGACATGGTGCTGTCCACGAGCGTCGACGGCTTCACCGCCTCCACGCCGATCGAGGCGCTGACCGACGACCGCGACGCGCTGCTCGCTGTCGGGATGAACGGCGAGCCGCTCCCGCTCGCACACGGGTTCCCGGTGCGGATGGTCGTCCCGGGGCTGTACGGCTACGTGTCGGCGACGAAGTGGGTGACCGACCTCGAGGTGACCCGGTTCGCCGACCGCGACGCCTACTGGACCGTGCGGGGGTGGTCCGAGCGCGGCCCGATCAAGACGTCGTCGCGGATCGAGGTGCCGCGCGGCGGCGCCTCCGTGCCGGCCGGGACCGTCGCCGTCGGCGGCACCGCGTGGGCGCAGCACACCGGGATCACGGGCGTCGAGGTGCAGGTCGACGACGGTCCGTGGTCGGCGGCGGAGCTCGCCACGGCCATCTCGGTGGACACCTGGCGGCAGTGGTCGTGGTCCTGGCGGGCCGAGCCCGGAGCGCACACGCTGCGGGTCCGGGCGACGGACGCGACCGGCGCCACGCAGACGGCCGACCTGCAGGACGTCGTGCCGGACGGCGCCACCGGCCGGCACGAGGTGCGGGTCACGGTGACCTGACCGGTCCGCTCAGCTCGGGCAGGACGGCGTCCGCGTCGAAGCAGGGGGCCTGCGCACCTGCTGGTCCGGCCGGACGGGCACGTCGCCGTCCGGGGCGGCGCCGACCTCACGGGTCTGCGCGAGCACCTGGAGACCTGGCTCGGTCCACCGGCCACACCCGCGCGCCCGGTCGGTCTGGCCGACCCGGTCGACCCCGCCGACCCGGCCGACCCCGCCGACCCCACTGTTCGCGCTGTTCGCGCAGGTCAGACCCAAGCGCCCGACCGGTGAGCCGGAGCGCCGGCAACGGCGGCCGCCCGCAGCGTGTGGACCGTCATGCGGGCGTCACACGATCGGGTTAGCGTCCGGCATGCCGCATGCCGACTTCTCCCCCGTGTGGGACCAACTCCCCCCGGAGGTGCGCGACGCCCTCGTGCGCAACCCTGGGCGGACCCTCGATCCGGACTCCGTCGACGCCCTCGCGCGTGCCGGCGCCCGGGACGTGCACGCCCTCTGGCTCGAGGACCGCCCGGGGCGGCCCAAGCAGTGGCTGACGTCGTGGAGCTTCCGGCTGTTCGTCGAGGGCATCCGCGACGCGCAGCCGAGCCGGACGACCCGGCAGCCGCGGTGGACCGTCGCCGGGGCGGCCGCCGAGCGCTCCTGACGAGCACGAGCGCCTGACCGGCGGCGGGACGGTGCCCGCCGCAGGAGGATGAACGGCGTGCTCCTCGCCGACGTCGCCGCCACCTCCGAGGCCCTCGCGGCCACCCGATCGCGCCTCGCCAAGCGCGCGCTGCTCGTCGACCTGCTGCGCCGGACCGCGCCCGGCGAGGTTCCCGTCGTCGCCCGGTACCTCGGCCGGCGAGCTGCGGCAGCGCCGCACCGGGATCGGCCGCCGGTCGCTGGCCGGCCTCCCGACGCCGGCCGGGGTGGCGTCCCTCGACGTGCTCGCGGTCGACGCCGCGTTCGAGCGGATGGCCGGGCTCGCCGGGTCGGGCTCCGCCGACCGCCCGGTCCGCGCTGGTCGCGGAGCTGTTCGGGGCGGCGACCGCCGGTGAGCAGCGGCTGCTCGTCGGGCTCGTCACCGGCGACCTGCGCCAGGGAGCCCTCGACGCGCTGCTGCTCGACGCGGTCGCCGAGGCAGCCGGTGTGCCGCGCGGAGGCCGTCCGTCGGGCGGCGATGATCGCCGGGTCGACCGAGCCGGTCGCGTCCGCGGCGCTCGCGGCGGCGTCGCCGGACGAGGCGCTCGCCGCGCTCGGCGGCTTCGCGCTCACGGTCGGACGGCCGGTCCGCCCGATGCTGGCCGCGTCCGCACCGGACGTGACGACGGCGGTCGGCGGGTTCGCGGGTCGTCCGGTCGTCGTCGACGCCAAGCTCGACGGGATCCGCGTGCAGGTGCACCGGGACGGCCACGAGGTGCGGGTGTTCACCCGGAGCCTGGACGACATCACCGCGCGGGTGCCCGAGCTCGTCGCGGTGGTCCGCGGGCTGCCAGTCCGCACGGTCGTGCTCGACGGCGAGGCCCTCGCGCTCGACGCGACCGGGCGGCCCCGCCCGTTCCAGGAGACCGCCGCGCGCAGCGCGAGCCGCGACGCCGACCTCGCCGCCGCGACGACGCTGAGCCCGTTCTTCTTCGACGTCCTGCACGTCGACGGCCGGGACCTGCTGGCCGAGCCGCTGCTGGAGCGCCTGGCCGTGCTCGACGCCGTCGCCGGCGGGCACGTCGTGGACCGTCTCGTCACCGACGACGCCGCCGCGGCCGAGCGGGCGTTCGCGGGCTGGGTGGAGGCCGGTCAGGAGGGCGTGATCGTCAAGGACGCGGCGGCGCCCTACGAGGCGGGCCGGCGCGGCAGCGCCTGGGTCAAGGTGAAGCCGCGGCACACCCTCGACCTCGTGGTGCTCGCCGTCGAGCGGGGCTCCGGCCGGCGGAGCGGGCAGCTGTCGAACATCCACCTCGGGGCCCGGGACCCGGCCGGCGGGTTCGTCATGCTCGGCAAGACGTTCAAGGGGATGACCGACGAGATGCTCGCCTGGCAGACCCGGCGGTTCGGCGAGCTGGCGCTCGACGACGACGGGTGGACCGTCCGGCTACGGCCGGAGCAGGTCGTCGAGATCGCGTTCGACGGGCTGCAGCGCTCGACGCGCTACCCGGGAGGGCTGGCGCTGCGGTTCGCGCGGGTGCTGCGGTACCGCGACGACAAGCCCGCCGACGAGGCGGACACGATCGACACGGTCCGCGCGCTCGCGGCGCCCACGCCCGAGGGGTGAGGCGCCGCGAGCCCGACGGTCGTCGGCCGCGGGGCGGCCGGACGTCGGACCGGCCGGACGGCCGGGTCCGACGGGCGCGTCAGCGCAGGTCGTCCACCGACGCGACGGTGATGATGCCGTCGACGGCGCGCGCGAACTCGTGGTTCGTGGTGACGAGCGCGTCACCCTGCAGCTGGGTCAGCGCGACGTACTCGGCGCCGAAGGTCTCCCACCAGCCGAGCTGGTCGGCGAGCTCCCACGCGCGCTTGCGCATGGCGGCGTCGCCGAGCAGGCGGATCTTGATGCGGCCGACCTTCGTCAGCCGGTCACGGGCGACGTCGTCGGCGAGGTCGCCGCGCTGGACGGCCTCGTGGAGCAGGGACAGGACCTGCGAGCGCAGGAGGGTCGGGGCGAGCAGCTCGTGGTCGGAGCCGACCACGATCCCCTCGGTGGCGAGATGCAGGACAGCACCGGCATCGACGACGAACTTGGTCATGGGTCTCCTCGGGTGGCGAAAGGCAGCGCAATCGTCGGGGACCGGGGCGCCCCCAGGGCACACAGTCGGGTGTGACGCAACCGCAACCGCGGTCGGGCCGCAGGTCAGCGCGTCGCGGCGAGTCGCACGTCACGCCTCAGGTGAGACGGGGCAGCACCTGGTCGGCGGCCAGCACGCCGCGGAACGGGTCGCCGCTCTCCGCGATCCGGTCGCAGCACCGTCCGGATCGTGAACGCGTCCGGTCGCAGCCAGGGCTCGTCGAGCTCGTCCCAGGTGATCGGCGCGGAGACCGGCGCACCGGCGCGCCGCGCGCGGGCTGTACGGCGCGACGAGCGTCTTGTTGATCGCGTTCTGGGTGTAGTCGAGCCGGGCCTGGCCGCCGCGCTCGCGCACCTCCCAGCGCCAGCTCACCAGGTCCGGGACGACGGCGCCGACCGTGCGCGAGACGCTGCTCGACCCACGCCCGCGTCTCGTCGAACGCCGGGCCCGGGCGCGATCGGCACCCAGATCTGGATGCCGCGCCGGCCGGTGACCTTGGGCAGCGCGCGCACGCCGAGGTGCTCGAAGGCGGTGCGGTGCAGCCGGGCGAGCAGCGAGCACGTCGTCCCACGCCGTGGCGGTCGCCGGGGTCGATGTCGATCAGCGCGTACGTCGGCCGGCGCGGCTCGTCGGTCGGGACGTCCACGCGTGCCACTCGAGTGCACCGAAGTTGGCCGCCCACACCAGCGCGGCCGGCTCGTCGACGACGAGGTAGGTCGCGCGTCTCGCCGTCGTCGGCCTCGGGGTTGTCCCACCGCGGCAGCCACTCCGGCGCGTGGCTCGGGCAGCTGCTTGTGCCAGAAGCCCTTGCCGGTCGCGGCACCGTTCGGGATAGCGGTGCATGTTCAGCGGCGCGACCGCGCAGGTACGGCAGCGCGACCGGCGCGATCTGGGCGGCGTAGCGGAGCAGCTCGCGCTTGGTCACCGGCTCCTGTCCCGGGCCGGCCCGGGAACAGCACCTTGTCGAGGTTGGTCACCCGCAGCTCGCCGGCCGAAGACGTCCCACGACCCGCCGGCGGCCCAGGTCGTCGCAGGGCGGCGAGCTCGTCGTCGGTCGGGCCGGCGATCTCCGCGGGGTGCAGCTCGATCGACGCCTCGGCCGCCGGCAGGTCCGAGCGCCACAGCCGGTCGGGGTCGGCGCGCACCTCGTCGTTGGTCCGGCCGCTCAGCACCGACCGCGGGTGGTCCTCGGCGTCCCAGCCCGTCGACGGCGTGCTCGTCGCGCTTGTGCAGCAGCAGCCACTGCTCCTTGCCGCCCGGCGTCGGGCTCGCCGCGCCGGACGAGCACGAACCGCCCGCGCAGCTTCGTCCCGTGCAGCTCGGCGTGCAGCTCGCCGGCCGCGACGGCGGCCACCGGGTCGTCGGCGGCATGGCGGCTCCCAGGTGCCGCGGTCCCAGACGATGACGTCGCCGCCGCCGTACTCGCCCGCCGGGATCACGCCCTCGAAGTCCTCGTACTCCAGCGGGTGGTCCTCGACGTGCACCGCCATCCGCCGCGCCGCCGGGTCGAGGGTCGGTCCCCTGGGCACCGCCCAGCTGACGAGCACGCCGTCGATCTCGAACCGCAGGTCGTAGTGCAGCCGGCGGGCCCGGTGCCGCTGGACGACGAAGCGCCTCGTGGGCGCGTCCGTCGCCGGCGACGGCGCGCCCGGGATCGGGGCCGTCCGCTCCCCGGACGGCTCGGGCGTCTTCCCGAAGTCCCGCATGCCGCGGTACGTGTCGAGCTCGCCCGTCGACCGGGCACCGCGCCGCTCCGCCACCCGTCTCACCGTCCCGCCTCGCGCCGCGTCGCGCGCCGCGGTCACCACCCTCCGGACGCCCGCGGACCGTCGTCCCGTCACCAGGGTGGCCGACGCAGGCGGGACGCGCGACGCGCGCACGTGGCCGACGGGCGGGCCTGCTGCGAGAGTGGTCCCGGCAGAGGACCCCGGGGGGAAGTCAGGGCGGGCGTGAAAAGTGCGACGAGGGGACGGCGCGACGCCGTGCCAGCGGGCGACGACCCCGCCGGCCGGCAGCCGCGCGACCCCCTGACGAGCCTGCCCACGCGGGCCGTCTTCGTCCAGGCCGTGCTCGACGCCCCCCGGGGCGGCCGCGCCTCGACCCTCCTGCAGGTCGGCGTCGACCGGTTCCGGGACGTCAACGAGCACTTCGGCCCGGGGGTGGGCGACGCGGTGCTGGTCGAGATCGCCGGCCGGCTGCGGGACGCCGCGGGCCCGGCCGTGCACGTGGCGCGACTCGGCGGGGACGAGTTCGGGCTCCTCGTCGCCGGGCCGCTCGACGTCGCTGCCGTCGAGGCGCTGGCCGAGCGGGTCGTCGCCGCGGCCGCCGCGCCGTGCACCACCCGTGACCGTGACGGCGCGCCGGTCGAGGTGACGGTGAGCGCGAGCGTCGGCCTCGCGACGCGGGCCGTGGAGCACGCCGGCGACCTCGGGGCGGTCGACCTGCTCACGGCCGGCGACGCGGCGATGCGGCAGGCCAAGGCCCGCGGCGGGGGGCGCTACCTGTGGTGGTCGCCGCCCATGTCGTCGTCGTCCGGCGTCGACCGGACGCGGCAGGTGGAGAACCGGCTCCGCTCGGCCCTCGCCGAGGGCGCCATCACGCTGTCCTACCAGCCGCTCGTCGAGCTTCCGTCCGGCCGGGTGATGGGCGTCGAGGCGCTCGCCCGCTGGGACGACGCGGAGCTCGGGCTCGTGCCGCCGGACCGGTTCATCGCGGTGGCCGAGCGCAGCGGGCTCATCTTCGACCTGGGCCGGCAGGTGCTGGACCGCGCCTGCCGGGAGGCGTCCCGGTGGCGCTCGGTGCGGCACGGCGCCGACCTGCTGGTGAGCGTGAACGTCTCGCCCCTGCAGCTCGCCGACGCGGACTTCGTGGGCGACGTCGCCCAGGCACTGCAGACCTCGGGGATGGCTCCGGGGAATCTCTGCCTGGAGATCACCGAGACGGCCGCGATCGACGACATCGAGGTGACCCGGAGCCGGCTGCGCGCCCTGCGCGCGCTCGGGGTGTCGCTCGCGCTGGACGACTTCGGGACCGGCTACTCCTCGATCACGATGCTCCGGCTCCTGCCGGTGGACCTGGTGAAGATGGACCGGTCCTTCGTCGCGCACCTGACCAGCGACGCGCAGGACGCGGTGCTCGCGCGGCTCGTCGTCGACGCCGCCCACGCGATGGGCATGCAGGTGTGCGCGGAGGGCGTCGAGACCGTCGAGCAGGCCCGCCAGCTCAGCGCGCTCGGCTGCGACCGCGCGCAGGGGTGGTACTACGCCGCCGCGCACCCGCCCGGGACCGCGGCTGGACGCGGCGCTCACCCTCGAGCGCCCGCTCCTCGACGCCGCCCACGCCGAGGACGCCGTCGCCCTGGCCCTGACCGGCACCGACGAGCTGGTCCTGGTGACCGACCCGCACGGGGTCGTGTCGTTCGCCTCGTCGTCCGCGGGGCGGCTGCTCGGCACGCCGCCCGCGCAGGTGGCGGGGACGCACGTGCTCGAGCACCTGCAGCCCGCCGACGTCGCCGCGGCAGTGTCCCCGGACGGCGGCCTGCGCGAGGGCACCGCCCGGATGCGAGCGCTCGGCGGCTCGACCGGTCAGCCTGCCGGTCAGGAGGGCGACGCCGTCCGGTGGCTCGAGGTGCGGACGAGCTCGGTGCACCGGCACGACGACCGCCCGCACCAGTCGCTCAGCGTCGCCCGGGACGTCACCGCCGTCGTCGCCGCCGAGGAGGAGACCGCCGCGAGCGAGCGGCGCTTCCGGCACGCGTTCGACGACGCCCCGATCGGGATGGCGATGACCACGCTCGACGGCGCGTTCATGCGGGTCAACCGGTCGTTCGCGGAGATGCTCGGGCTGCGGCCGGAGGACGTGCTCCGCACGACCGTCGAGCGGCTCACGGTCGAGGACGACCGGGCCGCGGACCGGGCCAACCTCGAGGAGGCGCGAGCCGGTGCGGAGAACGTCCACGACCTGCTCAAGCGCTACCGGCATCGCGACGGGCACCCCGTCCCGGTCCGCGTCCGGGCCGCCGTCGTCGCCGGGGACGACGTCCCGGCGCCGTACATCCTCGCCCACGTGCTCGTCGTGCAGGACTCACCGGAGTCCGCCGAGCCACCCCCGCCGACCGCGCCGTAGCGCACCCGTCGACGCGCGTGACGGGTGCGGGACGCCGCTCGGCGCCCTGCTCCTCCCGTCGGGTTCTGCCTGCTGTACCTCATGGGGTTCGACCTGCTGACCGGCGTGCTCACGCTCGTGCCGCTCGCCCTCATCGACACGCGGCCCGGCTGTGCCGCTGGATGGTCTCCACGGGCGTCGTCGCGGCCATGACGGCGTCCCACGGCGGGAGCTGCGCGCGGCCCGGCAGCCACTCGGTCCACATGTGTCCTCGAAGCGAACCAGGTTCGTGAGGACCCCGGCCCGCGATCGGCGGCTGCCTCGTGCTCGGGGTGCTCTCGTCCGTCATCGACGACGCCCTTCGTGCGGAGGGTTTTGAGCGCTCTCCGGCCGAGGACCGGCCCTCGGCCCGTCGGCCGGCCAGGTAGCCCCAGGCCCAGGCGGCCGCCGCCAGTCCGGTCGCGCCGACCGCCGCGCCCCACAGGTGGGCCGGTCCGAGGGTGACGCCCGGCGTGGCGAGCACGCCGGGCAGCGGCGCGTAGGCGAACCAGCCGACGGTCATGGTGGAGACGAACGCGAGGACGGCGGCGCCGGTGATCGCCAGCAAGATCCCGACGACGAGCAGGACGCGGGCACGACGACCTGGGGGCACGGCGCGAGCGTAGTCCGCGGGGGCGCCGTCGTGACCTGGATCGTGGCGCCCACCAGGGACGCGGCGAGGGCGAACGCGACCAGCGCGACGACGGCGTCGAGCACGCGCCACGCCCGTGGGGTGGCGAACAGCGGCCGCAGCAACGTCGCCCCGTCGCCGAGGGCGGTGAACCACAGGACGCTGCCGCCGGGGGCGCCGGCCGCGAACCACCACTGGCGCCCGGGGTGCTCTGGGCGATCGATCCGAGGAGGACGACTGTGTCGGGGTGAACGTGCGGGTTCAACCAGGAACTCGACCTCGCGCAGCTTCTCGCTGGGCGACCGGGGTGCTGCCCGCCCTGGCGCCGCTGATCGGCGACGTGGCGTTCGATCTCCACCGCGACGACGAGGAGCACACCGCCGGGCTGCTGCGGTCGGGGTCGGTGGTCGCCGCGATCACCACCGACCCCGATCCGGGGGCCGACTGCTCGGTCACGCGGCTCGGCGTCATGCGCTACCGGCCGATGGCCGCCGCCCGCCGGGAGCTGGTGCAGGAGGCGCGACCTGCGGTCAGCGACCCGGGTCGTCGTCCTCCACACGGATCGGCCTCGAGGACCGGCGCAGGAGGACGCTGGTCCCGCACGTCCGCGGCGGCGAGCCCCTCCACCGCCCGTTCGGTCGCCGCCGAGACCCATGGTCGCCACCTCATGGAGGCGGAGGGGCTCGGCCCGGTGCGGACGTCCACCGGTCGTCGGTGCGGCTCCACCTCCGCTCCGCGGACGCGTCGTCCGCGGGTGGGTCGCCGAGCCAGACGGTCGCGTCCGGCGCCCAGCCGGCCAGCGCGGTGCTCATCCCGTCGGTGACCGACACCGCACGGCCCGCGGTGGTGAGGTAGCCGGCCATGGTGAGGTGGACGGCCTCGACGTCGGCGGCGACGCGCGACCAGTCGGGCAGCACCCAGCGGGTGTCCAGACCTGTGGATCTCGCGGCGGAAAGCCCGGCGGCCGAGCGCGTCCGGCTCGTGGAGCTCGGCACGGGTCGTGCGCGAGTTGGAGGACTGGACGCAGATGGCCGATCCGGGGGCCAAGAGGTTGCCTGCTGCGGTGGCCTGGGCCGCGCCCGGTGCGGCGGCTCAGCCCTCGGGCGTCGCGGGCTGCGCGAGCAGCCGTCGGGCAGCGACGCCGATGGTCGCGCTGTAGGTCGGGTAGGCGAACTCGACCTTGGCGAGGGTCGCGACATCGACGCCCGCAGCCATCGACGTGGTCACCGCCTGGATCACCTCCACCGCGTTCTCCCCCACCGCGTGCGCCCCGAGCAGGAGCTCACGACGGCGGTCCGCGACGAGCTTGAGGAACCCGCGTGGCCGATCGTCGATGATCGCGCGCTCCATGCTCGCGTAGGGCACCGTCGCGACCAGGCAGTCGCGGTCCCGCTCGCGCGCCTGGTCCTCGGTGAGGCCGACCCCGGCGTAGTCGGGGTCGGTGAACCCGCCGGACGGCAGGAGGTGGTGGGACGTGCGGCGGGTCTCGCCGAGCACGGCGTTCCGGGCGGCGGCCTCGGCCTCGGAGTGGGCGGCCTGCACGAGCATCGCCTGGCCGTTGGCGTCGCCGGCCACGTAGATGTGCCCCACGTTGCTCCGCAGGTACTCGTCCACCGGGATGCGACCGCGCTCGGCGTGCACGCCGGCCGCCTCGAGGCCCAGGTCCTCGATCGACGCGGGCCAGCCCGTCGCCATGATCACGACGTCGAATGTCGCGCGGTGCTGCTCACCCCCGGCACGCCAGTTGAGCGCGATGCCGAGGTCGTTCCGGGCGAGCGACTCGACCGTCTCGACCGAGGTGACGACACGGACGCCCTGCTCGGTGAACGCCCGCGCGACGTCGGCCGAGACGTCGGCGTCCGCCGGGGCGAGGATGCGGGGCGCGACCTCGAGCAGGGTCACCTGGCTGCCGAAGGCGCTGAAGATCGTCACGAGCTGGGCCCCGGTGTTGCCGGCCCCGATGACGGCGAGCCGACGCGGGACCTCGTGGAGGTCGAGCACCTCCTCGGGCACCGTGGCGAGCTCGGCTCCGGGAATCGGCAGCCGGCGCGAGTGGCCACCCACGCACAGGATGATCGACTCGCCGCGCACCCGACGTGCCGAGCCCTCGAGCTGCAGCTCGTGCGGCCCGACGAACCGAGCGCGGCCGCCGAGCATCAGCTCGACGCCGGCGGCCGCGAGCCGGTCCGGCTCGTCCTTGGCGTCCAGTACCCGCTGGATCGTCGACCGCACCCGGGCTGCCGTGGTCCGCCAGCTGATCGCCTGCTCCGAGACCGTGATGCCGTAGGCATCGGCGGTGCGGACCTCGCGCATGAGCCGGGCGGTCTTGGCCAGCACCCGTGTCGGCACGCAGCCGGTGTTCACGCAGGTGCCGCCGGTGCGGGCGCCCTCGACGATGCCGACCCGCGCGCCGAGCTCCGCGGCGCGCAGAGCAGCAGCGGTACCGGCGGGTCCCGCGCCGATGACCAGGACGTCGAAGGTGTTGTTCACCCGGCTTACTGTGGAGGCCGCAGGGCCCCGGGGCGACCGGACGGCACCACGGTCCCGCGCAGGCCGTCCCGCGCCTCGTCCAGGTCGGTCGACCGCAGCGCGCCGCGCATCCCCACACGACGTTCTCGTGCAGGCGGTCGACGCCGGGGTCGGAGCAGGTGAACGTGCCGGTCCGGCGCAGGTCGGTGTGCACGACGACGGCGCGGAGGTCCTCGGCGGTCACCTCGCCTGGCCAGCCGGTGATCTCGGCGTAGCGGAACCCGTGGAACGTGAAGCGCGGCTCCCAGGTCCGGGGGCCGGCGCCGTCGAGCACGATGACGTCCGTCGCGTCCGCGAGCCGCAGCGGGCGGACCCCGAGCTCGCCGTTCTCGAGGACCTCCGCGTGCCGGACGGTGATCTCGGTGCCCGCGGGGGCGTCCGGCAGCGAGAAGCGCAGGCGGCCGACGAGGTTCTGGCCGAAGTCGACCAGCGTCTTCCCGGACGGGACGTCGTGATCTCGCGCACGGGCACGGTCTGGGTGCGGCGGACCGGCGGACCGGTGGGCGCGACCAGCCGGGCGGGGTCGAGCGTGCCGACCTCGACCGGGGTCCAGTCGCCGTCGTCGAAGCCGGTCGACGACCAGCCCGGCAGCTCCCGGCGGAAGTCGACGGTCTCGCCCTTGTCGATGTCCGCCCGGGTCTCGGGGCCGAGCGTCGACCGCCAGGATCCGTCGCTCGCCACGACGGCGCGGGTGCCACAGCGCGGCGTCGTCGGCGCCGCCGAGCACGGCGGCGATCCGCGCCAGGAGGGTGGCGCTGCGGGCGTAGAACGCCGTGGCGACGACGCCTGGTCGAGCCGGGCGAGGGCCCCGAGATCCTTCGCGCTGTCGTCGCCGGGGACGAGCCACTCCTCCCAGTGGAACCCGGCGTCCCACAGGTACCGCTCGTGCGGCGCGGGGTCGGGCCGGCGCTCCGCCCGGGACGGGTGCCGCCGCGTGCGGGCGACGAGGCGTCCTGCGTGACCGGCGCCAACCTCATGGTCGACGGCGGCTGCTCGGCGGTCCTGCCGGCTGACGACCGGGCGCGGAGGCGGGCACGTCCCCGCCCCCCGTCCGTGCCCGCCCGGCAAGTCGGGGGTCGACCGTGCGCCGGCCGTCGACATCGCGTTCACTGGGGCGAGGGAAGGACGACGAGATGAGCACGTTCGGGACGCGGCACGCGGCGCCCACCGGGCGGGTCGGACGAGGGGAGCAGTGATGAGGGTCGTCGTCATCGGCGGGAGCGGGCACATCGGCACGTTCCTGGTCCCGCGGCTCGTCCGCGCCGGCCACGAGGTGGTCACGATCAGCCGCGGGACAGCGGTCGAGCTACGTCGACGATCCCGCCTGGCAGCAGGTGCGCCAGGTCATCGCCGATCGGGCAGCGGAGGACCGCGACGGCACCGTTCCCGGCCGCGTCGCCGACCTGCGACCGGACGTCGTCGTCGACCTCATCTGCTTCACCCTCGACTCCGCGACCGCGCTCGTCGACGGGCTGCGCGGGCAGACCGGGCACCTGCTGCACTGCGGCTCCATCTGGCGCCACGGTCCGAGCGTGAAGGTGCCCGATCACGGAGGCCAACGGCACCCCGCCCGTCGGCGAGTACGGCATCGCCAAGGCCGCCATCACGCAGATGCTCAGGGCGGAGACCGGCGCCGGCGGGCTGGTCACGACTTCGCTCCATCCGGGCCACATCGTCGGGCCCGGATGGCAGCCGATCGGTCCGCTCGGCAATCTCGATCCCACCGTGTGGTGGAAGCTGTCCGCCGGCGAGCCGATCGACGTCCCCGGGATCGGCTCCGAGCTCCTGCACCACGTCCACGCCGACGACGTCGCCCAGGCGCTTCGAGGCCGCCGTCGCCCGCCGCGACGCCGCGGCCGGCGAGGACTTCAGCATCGTCGCGCCCTCGGCCCTGAACGTGCGCGGCTACGCGCGGATCGCCGCGTCGTGGTTCGGGCAGAGGGCGCAGCTGCGGACGGTGACCTGGGACGACTTCCGCCGCACGGCACCGAGGCCGACGCCGCCGAGGCGAGCTGGGAGCACCTCGTCCGCGACCACTGCTTCAGCATCGACAAGGCCCGCACCCTCCTCGGCTACGCCCCGCGCTACGAACCGGAGGAGGCCATCCTCGAGTCGGTGCGCTGGCTCGTCGACCACGGCCGGCTCGACGTCGCCCACCCGCTCCAGGTCTAGGCAGCCGGTGGGGCCTGTGCCCGGCTCGAGGCGGGTGCCACGGTCCGTGCGTGCGCATGTTCGCTCTCTCGGCAGCGGCCGCACTCGCCGTGGCGGTGGCGGCGTTCATGGTGCTGGCGGGGTACTCCCTCACCGCCGAGGACGGCACGAACCCGAACCGGGGCGGCGCGGGAGAGACGATCGGGCGGACCGCCCAGCTCGCGCTCCCCGCGGTCCTGGAGGTCCTGGAGGTCCTGGAGGTCATGCTGGTCCTGGACGCGGGCTCCTCGCGGTCACCGTGGCCCAGCGCCGTCGCCTGGTGCGGGGCGGCGGCGCGGCAGCCCTGACCCTGGTCCCGGTCGCAGTGCCCGTGCACAGCCTGCGATGAGCCGTCGGCCCCTGACCCGGTGGGGTCCGGTGGGGTCCGGCGGCGGATCCGCCCGGCGCCCGCCGCGTGACGGTCGTGGGGCCCTGAGGTCGCCTCAGCCTGCTGCGGTCACCGGGTCGATCAGTCGCCGGGCCATGAAGACGTGCCCGGCGTCGGTCTGGTGGATGAGGTCGCCGCCGACGAGGTTGCGCGGGTCGGATCCGGGTACCCCCACGGCGGCGTAGGCCGGGCTGAGGTCCACGACGGACACGTGCGCGGGGTCGGCGGCGGCGATCCGCTTGAGGGCGGTGCCGTACGCCGACCAAGGGATGCGCGGTCGGACGACGTCGAGACGCTGGTAGCTGTGCACGAGGAGGTGTCGCGCCGACGGCGTCTTGATCTTCAGCCCCGCGACGACTCGCGCCACGTCGGACGTGTACGTGGCGACCGGCCGCTGCTGCTTGTAGTCGTTCGACCCGATCATGTGCACGACCAGGTCGGGGTCGAGCGGCATGAGCCTCGTGCGCTCGCCGGAGGTCAGATAGGTGGCGGCCGTCGTCCCCGGCTCGCCCGCGTTGTAGCCGTGGACCCCGGCGACGGACGACCGAGCGCCGAACGTCGCGGAGCTGCTGTTCCGGACGTACGGTCGCGCACCCTTGCCGTACTCCGCATGCAGGGCGGAGACGAGCAGGTTGACGTAGCGCTTCTCCGCGGTGGAGGCGCCGTAGCCCGCGGTGGTGGAGGAGCCGGCGACGACGATGCGGTACGGCGCCGTCGCGGCCGCGGCGATGCCGGGCACGGTGGCTACCGAGCTCACCGCGGCCGCCGAGCCCGACGCGCCGGCCGACGCGCTCGCGGCGAGCGGCAGCGACGTGGCGAGCGGGGCGAGCAGGGTCAGGGCGAGCAGGACGAGCAGGGCGAGCAGCAGCGTGAGGGCGCGGGCTGCCGGCGGTCGGAGCGGGCCGGGACGCCGTGGCTCGCCGGGGAGGGCCGAGGCCTGCACGTCACCACCTCCGGGGAGCCGGCAGTCCTCCACGGTAGGGCGACCGTCGCCGCGCGACCAGACCCTCCGGCCGCCGCGTGACGGGTGCCGACGGTGCGTCCCCGTCGTGTGCGGCGGGAACGCCCGAAGGGCGCCCGGCCGGTGCCGGACGCCCCTCGGTCCTGCGTGCTCCGGCAGCGACCCGGACGCGTGACCCGGCTCGGCCCAGGCCGTGCTGCCCGTCCGGGTTGGTGAGCTCGTCCTGGGGGAGGTCCTTCTCGGTCCCTAGGACGCCCTCCTCCGTCGCCGACCCGCCGTCGGCGCGGTGGGCGCGCGTCGGCGTTCCGGCACATGGAGCGGGTGGGTGCGTCGTCGGCGGGGCATGGTTCGCTGGGGGCACGGGCGCACTCGCCCGTCCGCCCCGGTCACGCCGGGGCGAGAGGTGACCCCATCGACTGGAGAGCACATGGCTGTGCGCCCGACCCATGAGTCCGTCGTCGTCCCCAGGGGGTGCGGCCCGCCCGGTTCCGCCCGCCGACCGGCGCCTCGAGCGCCGACGTGCCGAGCCTGGACGGGGCGTGGCGGTTCCGCCTCTTCCCCGAGGCGACCACCGGTGCGGACCCGGCGGACCGGGGCGACGGCGACGACTGGGACGAGCTCGCGGTGCCCGGGTCACTGGCAGCTCGCCGGGGCGCCGGACGCGTGGCCGTACGGCACGCCCGCCTACACCAACGTGCTGTTCCCGATCCCGGTCGACCCGCCGCGCGTGCCGCGCGCCAACCCCACCGGCGAGTACCGCCGGACGTTCACCGTGCCCGCCGACGTGGCGCGCGGGCGGCCGCGTCGTCCTGCGGTTCGAGGGCGTGGACTCGTGGTTCGAGGTCGCTGTCGACGGTGAGGTGCTCGCGCCAGTCCCACGGGTCCCGCCTGCCCACCGAGGTCGACGTGACGGACGCGTCGCCGGCGGCGAGCGACGTGCTCGCCGTGCGCGTCACCCAGTGGTCGGCCCAGACGTACGTCGAGGACCAGGACCAGTGGTGGCTGTCCGGCATCTTCCGCAGCGTGAGCCTCGAGCACCGGCCCGAGGGCGGCGTCGAGCACGTCACCGTGCACGCCGGCTACGACCACCGCACCGGTGAGGGCGACCTGCGGGTCGACGTCGAGGCAGGCCGGGCCGGCGCGGCACGCGGTCCGGGTCCGGGTCGCCGAGCTCGGGGTCGAGGCGTCGCCGCCGGCGAGACGGTCCGCGGTGCCGGTCGAGCCGTGGAGCGCCGAGCGCCCGCGGCTGTACGACGTCGTCGTCTCCACCGCGGCCGAGACGGTCACCCTGCGCGTCGGCTTCCGGACGGTCACCACCGACGACGGCGTCTTCCGCGTCAACGGCGCCCCGGTCAAGCTGCTACGGCGTCAACCGGCACGAGTTCGAGCCCACCCGCGGCCGGGCGGTCACGCCCGAGACGATGCTCGACGACGTCCTGCTCATGAAGCGGCACCACGTCAACGCCGTCCGCACGAGCCACTACCCGCCGCACCCGCACTTCCTCGACCTGTGCGACGAGCACGGCCTGTACGTCATCGACGAGAACGACCTGGAGACCCACGGGTTCGAGCCGATCGGCTGGCGCGGCAACCCCACCGACGACCCGACGTGGGAGCCGCTGCTGGTGGACCGGGTCACCCGCATGGTCCGCCGCGACGCCCATCACGCCAGCGTGGTCATCTGGTCGCTGGGCAACGAGGCCGGCAACGGGCCGCAACGTCGACCGCGATGTCCCGGGCCGTCCGCGACCTCGACGACGTCCCGGCCGCTGCACTACGAGGGCGACTGGGCCAGCGGCGACGTCGACGTGTACTCGCGCATGTACCCCAGCAGCCAGGAGGTCGCGCTCATCGGCCGCGGCGAGGAGGACGCCCTGCCCGACGGCGCCGCGGACAGCCGCCGTCGCGCCCTGCCCTTCGTCCTGTGCGAGTACGTGCACGCGATGGGCAACGGCCCGGGCGGCGTACACCGACTACCTCGACCTCGTCGACGCCCACCCCCGCCTCATCGGCGGCTTCGTGTGGGAGTGGATCGACCACGGCATCGCCACGCACGCGACGCCGACGGGACGCCTGTTCTACGGCTACGGCGGCGACTTCGGCGAGGAGCTGCACGACGGCACGTTCATCGCCGACGGCCTGCTCCTGCCCGACCGCACGCCCTCCCCCGGGCTGATCGAGCTCGCGGCGGTGTACGCGCCGATCCGGATCACCCGCGGGCCCGGACCGTCCGGGCACGCTCGAGGTGCGCAACCGGTACGCGTTCTCGACCACCGCGCACGCGCGGCTGGAGTGGACGCTCGTGTCCGACGGCGACGGTGCGTCGCGCGCGGCGAGCTGGACGACGTCCTGCGCGCCGGGCGAGTCCAGGTCGTCGACGCGCGGGGACGTCGTCGGCGACGCCCTCGACGCGGCGACCCGCGGCGAGCGCCGTGTGGTGGGTCGTCCGCGCGGTCCCGCGTCGTGGAGCGGCGGCGCTCTCGGCGGCGCCCCGGACGACGTCGACCTCGGCGCCGGCCACGTCCTCGTGCGGGCCGCCGCGCCGCTGCCGTCGGCGACCGGCACCGTGGACCGCACGGCGGACGGCCACCACGCGGTCGGGCCGGTCGTGCTCGACGACGCCGGTCGCCTGGTCTGAGCATCGGCGGGACGCCGGTCCGGCTCGCGCGGGTCGACGCCTGGCGCGCGCTGACCGACAACGACGCCCGCCGGTCCTGGTACGACCCGATCGGGGACGGCGAGGCCTGGCGCCGGGCCGCGCTGGACCGGCTGCACGAGCGGGTCGACCGGGTCGAGGTGGACGGCGACACGCTCGTGGTGACCGCCCGCACCGCCGGCGCGGCCACCGACTGCGGGTTCGCCGTCCGGTACGAGTGGCGGGCGGTCGACGCCTCGACGGCCGACCTCGTCGTCCGCCTGCGCCCGGAGGGCCGGTGGCCGGGGTCCGTGCCGCGGCTCGGGCTGGCTGGTCGCGCTCGAGCAGGCCGACGCCGGCGCGGTGGGCGTGGACTGGGCCGGGCTGGGG
>CAWCGP010000005.1:0-1022626 GCA_963795145.1 uncultured Actinomycetota bacterium
GAGGCGCAACATTACGCAGGCACTCGTCGGTCCGTCAAAGCCGCCGGCCGTGACCCCGGTCACCGCGCCTGACCTGCACCGGAGCCGCTCCGGGCGCGTCGTGCGCGGCGGTCGCGCCCGCCGGGCCCGTCCCCGGCACAGCGCGCGCCCGGGACGACCCGACGGCTACCGCTCGGACGTGCCGGCGTCGACGACGGCGAGGGTCCGCTTGCCACGGCGCAGCAGGGCCCACCGGCCGTGGAGCAGGTCGGACTCGGTGAGCACGGCGGCGTCGTCGGACACCTTGACGTTGTTGACCGACGCGCCGCCCTCGGCGATCGCCCGCCGGGCGGCGGCCTTGCTCGCCACCACCCCGGAGGCGGCGAGCAGGTCGACCAGCGGGTCACCCGGCCGGCCGGTCGTGCTCGGCAGCTCGGCGACCGCCGCGGCGGTCGTGCGCCGCGTCCAGCGCCCGCAGGTCCCCCCGGCCGAACAGCGCCTGGCTCGCCGCGACGACGCCGTCGGTCGCGGCGGTGCCGTGCACCAGCGAGGTGACGTCGTGGGCGAGCGCCCGCTGCGCCTCCCGCGCGGCCGGGACGCTCCGCGACCGCGGCCCCGAGCGCGTCGATCTCGCTCCCGGGTCCGGAAGGTGAAGACCTTGAGGTAGCGCACGACGTCGGCGTCGTCGGCGTTGAGCCAGAACTGGTAGAAGGCGTACGGGCTCGTCATCTCGGCGTCCAGCCAGACGGTCCCGGACTCCGTCTTGCCGAACTTCGTCCCGTCCGCCTTGGTGATGAGCGGTGTCGTGAGCGGCGTGGACGGCGGTCCCCTCGACCTTGCGGATGAGCTCGACCCCGGACAGCAGGTTGCCCCACTGGTCGCTCCCGCCGGTCTGCAGCGAGATCCCGTGGCGGCGGTGCAGCTCGAGGTAGTCCATGCCCTGGAGGATCTGGTAGCTGAACTCGGTGAAGCTGATGCCCTGGTCGCTGTTGAGCCGCCGGGCCACGGTGTCCTTGGCGAGCATCGTGCCGAGCCGGTAGTGCTTGCCGACGTCGCGCAGGAAGTCGATCGCGCTCATCGGCGCGGTCCAGTCGAGGTTGTTGACCATCTGTGCGGCCGCGGGGCCGTCGAAGTCCAGGAGCGGCTCGATCTGGCGCCGGATGCGCTCGACCCAGCCCGCCACGACGTCGGGGGCGTTGAGGGTGCGCTCCCCCACCATCTTGGGGTCGCCGATGAGGCCGGTCGCCCCGCCGACCAGGGCGAAGGGACGGTGCCCCGCGAGCTGCAGCCGGCGGACGGTGAGGATCTGCACGAGGTTGCCGATGTGCAGGCTCGGCGCGCTCGGGTCGAAGCCGCAGTAGAGCGAGACGGGCCCGGCCGCGAGCGCGCTGCGGAGCGCGGCCTCGTCGGTGGTCTGGGCGACCAGCCCACGCCACTGGAGCTCGTCGAAGATGTCGGTCACGGGTGCGTCCTCTCGGGTCCTGCTCGCGGTACGGCCCACAGTGTGCCGCGTGCGGGCGACGAGCGGCCCGACCGTCCGCGTCAGCCGGTCGACCCGACCCCGTTCCGCGCGCCGCCGCGGTGGCCCGGCCGGACGGAAGACGGAGACCGTCGGCTCGCCCGGCAGCCACAGGCGCCAGGGGTACCGGTCGGGGTCGGCGCCGTCGCCGGAGACGCCGACACGGGGTCCGGTCGTGTGCGGCAGCCGTGCCCGGCCGGGCTCCACCTGCAGGACGACGTCCCCCGCCGGGTCGGTGAGGTCCGCGCGGAGTGCGGAGAGGTCGAGCCCGAGCGCGACCGCGAGGCGGGCCGGCCCGCGCGCCAGGTCGACGTCGGACCGGGTGACGCCGGCGGCGGCGCGGCGTGCCCGGGCGACCTCGACGCCCGTCGACGACCTCCCCCGCCCGCAGCAGGACGGCCGACGCGGTGCCGGGCTCGCCGGTCACGACGTTCACGCAGTGGTGCAGGCCGAGGTGGCGGTAGACGTAGAGGCGGCCCGGCTCCTCGAACATCGCCGCGTTCCGGGCGGTCGGGCCGCGGAACGCGTGGGACGCCGGGTCGACCTGCCCGCGGTACACCTCCACCTCGGTGAGCCGGATGGTCACCACGCCGCCGGGGAGCCGGGTGGACACGTGGGCACCGAGCAGGTCCGCCGCGACCTCACCCGGGTCGCGCGCGTACCAGTCCCGGCCGGGGACGGCTCACCGGTCCGTGCCCGCGCATCCGTCGAGGAGGACGTCCGCCCGCTCGCGGGTCGCCTGGGCCGCGAAGTGCGCCCGCTCGGCGCGCATCCAGGCCAGCCACTGCGGGCGCGTCGCCGCGCCGTCGCGCTCGAGCCCGCGCGCCAGCCGGACGTCGTCGGGCGCCTCGACCCACACCCGGAGCACGGCGACGTCGTCCGCGGCGCGGCGCGCCGCCCCGCAGCCCTCGACGACCAGGTGGTCACCTGCGGGCACGTCGTGCCACTCGGCGAAGTCGCCGGCGACCCAGTCGTACCGCCGGTAGCGGCCGGGCCGGCCGGTCGCGAGCGGACCGAGCACCCCGTCGTCGAGCCGGGCCCACCAGCCCTCGAGGTCGCCCCAGCCGGCGAGCAGGTCGTCGGCGTGCACGACGCGGGGCGTCGAGGGCGGTCGCGAGCCGGCCGGCCAGCGTCGTCTTGCCCGAGCCGGCCGGACCGTCGACGACGACGAGCCGGGTCGCGCCCAGCCGCGGCGCCGCCCGGCGCACCCGGTCCGCGAGGTCGCCGACGGACGCCCCGGAGTACCCCGCGGACACGCCGTCCGGGGTCAGGTGGTCGTCCACGTCCGGAGCGCCGCGGCCCGCTCGGCGGCGCGCTCGAGCTGCTCGCGCACCCGGACCGGGGCGGTCCCGCCGTGCGCGTCGCGGGACGCGAGCGAGCCCTCGACCGTGAGCACGGTGCGGACCTCGGGCGTGAGGTGCGGCGAGATCTGGGCGAGGTCGTCGTCGGACAGGTCCCACAGCTCGACGCCGCGCTCCTCGCACTCACGCACGCAGGCACCGGCGAGCTCGTGCGCGACCCGGAACGGGACGCCCTGGCGGACCAGCCACTCGGCGATGTCGGTGGCCAGCGAGAAGCCCTGCGGCGCGAGCTCCGCCATCCGCCCGAGCGTCGAACTGCATCGTGGCGACCATCCCGGCGAACGCCGGCAGCAGGACGGTCAGGGTGTCGACCTGGTCGAACACCGGCTCCTTGTCCTCCTGCAGGTCGCGGTTGTACGCCAGCGGCAGCCCCTTGAGCGTCGTGAGCAGCCCGGTGAGGTCGCCGACGAGGCGGCCGGCCTTGCCGCGCGCGAGCTCGGCGACGTCCGGGTTCTTCTTCTGCGGCATGATGCTCGACCCGGTCGAGAAGGCGTCGTCGAGACGGACGAAGCCGAACTCCTTCGTCGCCCAGAGGACGATCTCCTCCGCCAGTCGCGACAGGTCGACCCCGGTCATCGCGGCGACGAAGGCGAACTCGGCGACGACGTCGCGCGAGGCGGTGCCGTCGATCGAGTTCTCGGTCGGGCCGTCGAAGCCGAGCTCGGCGGCCACCGCGGCCGGGTCGAGGCCGAGGGACGAGCCCGCGAGCGCGCCGGACCCGTACGGCGACCGGGCGGCCCGGGCGTCCCAGTCGACCCAGCGCTCGACGTCGCGCAGCATCGGCCAGGCGTGGGCGAGCAGGTGGTGCGCGAGCAGGACCGGCTGCGCGTGCTGCAGGTGCGTGCGGCCGGGCATCGGCGCCTCGCCCGCCGCGCGGGCCTGCTCGACCAGCGCGTCGACGACGTCGAGCAGGAGCGCCGGCGAGCGACCGGGCCTGCTCGCGCAGGTACATCCGCACGAGGGTCGCGATCTGGTCGTTCCGCGACCGGCCGGCCCGCAGCTTGCCGCCGAGGTCCGGCCCGGCGCGCTCGATGAGGCCCCGCTCGAGCGCGGTGTGCACGTCCTCGTCCGCGGGCACCGGCGTGAAGGCCCCGCTCGCGACGTCGTCGCGCAGCCGGCCGAGCGCGTCGACCATCGCCGTCCAGCTCGGCGTCGGTGAGCAGGCCGGCCGCCGTGCAGGACGCGCGCGTGCGCGACCGACCCCGCGATGTCCTGCGGGGCCAGCCGCCAGTCGAAGTGCGTGGAGAGGGACAGGGCGGCCAGGGCGTCCGCGGGACCGCCGGCGAACCGGCCGCCCCACAGGCTCACCCGCGCGCCGTCCCCCGTGGGCTCGACCACGTCGGCGCCCGGCGTGCCGGTCGCCGTGCCGGACGGCGTGCCGGACGCCGTGCCGGACGTCGTGCCGGACGTCGTGCCGGACGTCGTGCCGGCGCGCGCCCGCCGCGACAGCGCGCCGGCGCTCGAGGACGCCGGCGACCGGGCCGAGGTCCACGCCGTTGCCGAACCGCACGTCGCGCGCGGCGGCGAGCTTGGCGGTGAGGCCGTAGATCTCGATGAAGCCCTTCGCGCATGGACTGGTCGAAGGTGTCGCCGGTGTCGTAGGTGGCGAGGTTGAAGTCGTACAGGCTCGCGTCGCTGCGGCGTCCGGTGACGGTCGCGCGGCCGCCGTGCAGGACGAGGCGGACCTCGCCGGAGACGTAGCGCTGGGTGTCGTCGACGAACGTGTCGAGCGAGCGCTTGAGCGGGGAGAACCACATGCCGTCGTAGACGAGCTCGGTCCAGCGCTGCGTCGACGCCGCGCTTGAACCGGGCCTGCTCCCGCTCGACGGTGACGTTCTCGAGCTCCTGGTGCGCCGCGATGAGCGCGATCGCGCCGGGCGCCTCGTACACCTCGCGGGACTTGATGCCGACGAGGCGGTCCTCGACGATGTCGATCCGGCCGACGCCCTGGGCGCCGGCGCGCCGGTTCATCTCCTGGATCGCCTGCAGCGGGGTGACCGGGATCGCCGTCGAGCGCGACCGGGATGCCCTGCTCGAACCGGATGACGACCTCGTCGGCGACCGGCGGGAACGTCGGGTCGTCGGTGTAGTTGTAGACGTCCTTGGTCGGCGCGTTCCAGATGTCCTCGAGGAACCCGGTCTCGACCGCGCGGCCCCACACGTTCTGGTCGATCGAGAACGGGTTGTGCTTGGTGGTCTCGATCGGCAGCGTCGTGCGTGGTGGCGTACTCGATCGCCTTGTCGCGGGTCAGCGCGAGGTCGCGCACCGGGGCGATGCACGCGAGGTCGGGCGCGAGCGACGTGATGCCGACCTCGAAGCGGACCTGGTCGTTGCCCTTGCCGGTGCAGCCGTGCGCGACCGTGGTCGCGCCGAACTGGCGAGCGGCGCGGACGAGGTGCTTGACGATCACCGGGCGCGAGAGCGCGGAGACCAGCGGGTAGCGGTCGAGGTACAGGGCGTTGGCCTGCAGGGCGGGCATGCAGTACTCGGCGGCGAACTCGTCCTTGGCGTCGGCGACGTAGGCCTCGACGGCGCCGCAGTCGAGGGCGCGACGGCGGATGACCTCCAGGTCCTCGCCGCCCTGGCCGACGTCGACGGCGACGGCGATGACCTCGGCGCCGGTGGCCTCGGCGATCCAGCCGATGCCGACGGAGGTGTCCAGGCCGCCGGAGTAGGCGAGGACGACGCGATCAGTCATGGGGGTTCTCTTCTCGTCAGTGGTTCGTGGTGGACGTGGGTGGACGGCGGACCGGGGCACGGACCGTCGGGAGGCGCGGGGGCCGTCGGCCGACGCCGTGCGAGGCGAGGTCGAGGAAGCGTGCGGCGAGCGCGGGCCGGCGAGCCGCCGCCGCCGGCGGTGCGCCTCGGTCCGGTGCTCGCGGGCGATGACGAGCACGGTGTCGTCGCCCGCGATCGTGCCCATGACGCCGGGCAGGACGGAGTGGTCGATCGCGGAGGCGAGGAACTGGGCGGCGCCGGCCGGCGTGCGCAGCACGACGAGGTTGCCGGACGCGTCCGCGGTGACCAGCAGCTCGGCGCACAGCCGGGCCAGCCGGGCGGCGAGGAACTCGGTGTCCGGCGCCGGCTGCGGGCTGCGGTCGCCGCCCTCGGCCGGGATCGCGTAGGCGAGCGCGCCGCTCGCGGTGCGGATCTTCACCGCGCGCAGCTCGACGAGGTCGCGGGACAGCGTCGCCTGCGTGACGCGAGACGCCCGCCTCGGCGAGCCGGCCCGCGAGCTCGGTCTGGGAGTGCACCGGGTGACGGGACAGCAGCGTGGCGATGAGCGCGTGCCGGGCCGCCTTGGTGGCGGGCAGCCGGGCGGCCTCGGGTGCGGCGCTCACGGTGCCTGCCGTCCGCCGGCGACGCCCTGCTCCAGCAGCCAGGCCAGCAGCGCCTTCTGGGCGTGGAGCCGGTTCTCGGCCTCGTCCCAGACGACCGAGCGGGGGCCGTCGAGCACGTCGGCGGTGATCTCCTTGCCGCGGTAGGCGGGCAGGCAGTGCAGGACGCAGCACGTCGCGGCGCCGCCCGCGCCACCAGCGCGCTCGTCGACCCGGAACGGCACGAACGGCGCCTCCCGCTCGGCGGCCTCGGCCTCCTGGCCCATCGAGACCCAGGTGTCGGTCGCGAGCACGTCGGCGCCCGTCGGCCGCCGCGGCGGCGTCGTGCGTGACGGTCACGGAGCCGCCGGTCGCGGCGGCGATCCGGCGGGCGTCGGCGACGACGGCCGGGTCCGGCCGGTAGCCGGACGGCGTGCCGATCCGGACGTGCATGCCGGCCGTCGCCCCGCCGAGGAGGTAGGACGCCGCCATGTTGTTCGAGCCGTCACCGACGTACGCGAGCGCGAGGCCCGGGCAGCGCGTCCGACGCCGCCGCGGTGCTGGGCGACCGTGAGCAGGTCGGCGAGGATCTGGCACGGGTGGAACTCGTCGGTGAGCGCGTTGACGACCGGCACGCGGGAGACGCGCGGCCATCGTGTCGAGCCGGTCCTGACCGAAGGTGCGCCACACGATCGCGGCGACCTGCCGGTCCAGCACGCGCGTGGTGTCCTCGATCGACTCGCCGCGGCCCAGCTGGGAGGTCGAGGCGTCGAGCACGAGCGGGTAGCCGCCGAGCTCGGCGATGCCCGGTCTGGAACGAGACCCGGGTCCGGGTCGACGGCTTGTCGAAGATCACGGCGACCGACCGCGGGCCGGTCGAGGGGCGTGCGGATGAACCGGTCCGTCCCGGCAGGCGAGGCGCGAGCTCGAGGACCTCGCGCTGCTCGGCGGGGCGACAGGTCGTCGTCGCGCAGGAGGTGGCGGGTCACCGGCTGCCCCCGTGCCGCGCAGACGCCGCCGGCCGTCGCGGCCGCATCCGACGACCCGCCGGCCGTCGCCCGCGTCCGCGTCCGCGACGAGGAACGCGACGAAGTCGTCGGCCTGGTCGGCGGTGAGGATCAGCGGCGGCGCGAGCCGGATCGCCGACGGCGTCACCGGGTTGACGATGAACCCCGCGGCCAGCGCACGGGCCGCGAGCGCGGCCGCGGCGGGCTCGCGCAGCTCGACCGCGATGAGCAGGCCCTCGCCCCGGACCCCGCCGACCAGCGGGTGGCCCGCCGCGGCGATCGCCGTCGCGCAGCCGACGGCCGATCGCCGAGACGTGCGCGAGCAGCCCGTCGCGCTCGATGACGCCGATCGTGGCCAGGGCCGCCGCCGCGGCGACCGGGTTCCCGCCGAACGTCGTGCCGTGCTGGCCGCGGCCGAGCAGGGTCGCGGCGCGCTCGCCGTACGCGACGACGGCGCCGACCGGGAACCCGCCGCCCAGGCCCTTGGCGAGGGTGACGACGTCCGGCGTGATGCCGCCGCCGATGTGCGGGTGGTGGTGCGCGAGCCACGCGCCGGTCCGGCCCATGCCGGTCTGGACCTCGTCGAGCACGAGCAGCGTGCCGTGGGCGGCGGTGAGCTCGCGCGCCCGGGCCAGGTAGCCGGGCGGCAGCGGACGGACGCCCGCCTCGCCCTGGATGGGCTCGACGACCAGCGCGGCGACGTCGTCGGCCAGCGCGGCCTCGAGCGCGTCGACGTCACCGAACGGCAGGAACTCGACGCCGCCGGGCAGCGGCTCGAACGGCTCGCGGTAGGCGGCCTTGGCGGTCAGCGCGAGCGCGCCCATCGTGCGGCCGTGGAACGCGCCCTCGAGCGCGAGGATCCGCGGCCGGCCGGTGCGCCGGGCCATCTTGACGACGGCCTCGTTCGCCTCGGTGCCCGAGTTCGTGAAGAACACGCGCGAGCCCTCGGGGGCCCGGCACAGGCCGAGCAGCCGCTCCGCCAGGGCGATCTGGGTCGGCGTCCCGAAGAAGTTCGACACGTGCCCGAGCGTGCCGAGCTGGGCGGAGATCGCCGCGGTCAGCGTCGGGTGGGCGTGCCCGAGCGCGTTCACCGCGATCCCGGCGAGGAGGTCGAGGTAGCGCTTGCCGTCGGCGTCCCAGACGTAGGCGCCCTCGCCGCGCACGAGCACGCGCTGCGGCGGGCCGAAGGTGTCCATGACGGCGTGGCGTGTACCGCTCGGTCCAGGCCGCGACCGAGTCCGGTCCGGTCAGCGCGGCGGGGGACTGCGTGGCGACGTCGTTCATGAGGACCTCCGCTCGGTGGTCCGGCCGACGACGACCGGGACGGCCCCGGTGAACGGGGACGGGCTGGGCTCGTCGTCCGGCAGGACCATCGTGCCGACGCCCCTCGGAGGTGAAGATCTCGACGAGCACCGAGTGCGCCTGGCGTCCGTCGATGACGTGGGCCCGCGCCGACGCCGCCCGCGACGGCGCGCCAGCACGCCTCCATCTTGGGCCGCATGCCCTGGTCGAGCCCGGGCAGCATCTCGGCGAGCGCGGACGCCCGGATCCGCCGGACCAGCGACGACCGGTCCGGCCACGCGGCGTACAGGCCCTCGACGTCGGTGAGGACGATGAGCTTGCGCGCGCCGAGCGCGACCGCGAGCGCGGCGGCGGCGGTGTCGGCGTTGACGTTGAGCACCTGGGTCGGGTCGTCGACGTCCGGCGCGACGGTGGACACCACGGGGATGCGCCCGGCGTCGAGCAGGTCGAGCACCGCGCCCGGGTTGACCTCGACGACGTCGCCGACGAGGCCGATGTCGACCTCTCGCCACCGACGACGGCGGTGCGCCGGCGGGCCTGCAGCAGCCCGCCGTCCTCGCCGGACAGCCCGACGGCGTACGGGCCGTGCGCGTTGAGCAGGCCGACGAGCTCGCGCGAGACCTGGCCGGTGAGCACCATCCGGACGACGTCCATCGCCTCGGGCGTGGTGACCCGCAGGCCGCCGCGGAACTCGGACTCGATGCCGAGCCGGTCGAGCATCGCGTTGATCTGCGGTCCGCCGCCGTGCACGACGACGGGCCGCAGCCCGACCTGGCGCAGGAACACCATGTCCTGCGCGAAGGCGCGCTTGAGGTCGTCGTCGACCATGGCGTTGCCGCCGTACTTGACGACGACGAGCGCGCCGGAGAACCGCTGCAGCCAGGGCAGGGCCTCGATGAGGACCTCGGCCTTCTGGTGCGGGAAGAGGTCGGTCCGGACGTCGAAGTGGAAGTCGTCCGGGACGGCCGGCACGGTCGAGCGCTGCTTCGGCGCGGGGCTGGGCTGGTCGGCTGGCTCATGAGGAGTACGCGCTGTTCTCGTGGACGTAGTCGTGCGTGAGGTCGTTGGTCCAGACCGTGGCCCCGCGCGTCGCCGGCGTGCAGGTCGACGAGCGACGTGCACCTCGCGGCCGGCGGCGAGGTCGACGCCGGTCGCGGTCGTCGCCGACGCCGCCGGCGCGGCACACCTGACGCCGTTGATGCGTGACGTCGATCCGGTCGGCGTCGAAGCGCGGCCGACCTCGACCGGCACGGTGCCGACGGCGGCGAGCACGCGGCCCCAGTTGGGGTCGTTGCCGAAGACGGCGGCCTTGAACAGGTTCGACCGGGTGACGGCGCGGGCGACCGCGACCGCGTCGTCCTCGGTCCCGGCGCCGGTGACGGTGACCGCGATGTCGTGGCTCGCGCCCTCGGCGTCGGCGATCAGGCGCCCGGGCGAGGTCGGCGCACGCGCGCGGTGAGGGCCTCGGTGAGCTCGTCGCGCGTGACGGTCGACGCCCGGAGGCGCCCGAGGCGAGCAGCGCGACGGTGTCGTTGGTCGACATGCAGCCGTCGGAGTCGACCCGGTCGAACGTCGTCCGGGTCGCGGCGCGCAGCGCGGCGTCGGCGTCCTCGGCGGTGCAGACGGCGTCGGTGGTCAGCACGCTGAGCATCGTCGCCAGGCCGGGCGCGAGCATGCCGGCGCCCTTGGCCATGCCGCCGACCGTCCAGCCGTCCCGCTCGACGACGACGGTCTTGGGGACGGTGTCCGTCGTCATGATCGCGCGCGGCCGCGTCGTCGCCCGCCGTCGGCGTCGAGCGCCGCCGCAGCCGCCGTGACGCCGTCGAGCAGGGCGGGCATCGGCGAGCCGGACGCCGATGAGGCCGGTCGAGCAGACCAGCACGTCCCCGGCGGAGATCTCGAGCGCGGCGGCGGCGTGCTCGGCGGTCGCGTGGGTGTCGGCGAAGCCCTCCGGGCCGGTGCAGGCGTTGGCACCGCCGGAGTTGAGGACGACCGCGTGGACGACGCCGTCGGATGACGCGCCTGGCGCGTCCACAGCACGGGCGCGGCCTGCACCCGGTTGCTCGTGAGCACCGCGGCGCCGACGGCGAGCGGGCCGTCGTTGACGACGAGCGCGACGTCGGGCCGTGCCGGACGTCTTGAGCCCGGCGGTCACGCCGGCGGCACGGAAGCCCCCGGGGGGCGGTGACCGTCACGGCGCCACTCCGTTCGTGGTCAGCCCCAGCGTCTCGGGCAGGCCGAGCGCGAGGTTGAGGCTCTGCACGCGCGCCGCCCGCGGTGCCCTTGACGAGGTTGTCGATCGCGGTGACGGTGACGACCCGACCCGCCCGCTCGTCGACCGCGACCTGGACGAGCGCGGTGTTGGCGCCGAGGGCCGCGGCCGTCGTCGGCCACCGCAGCGCCCCCGAGGACGTGGCCGGGAGCAGGTGCACGAACGGCTCGTCGGCGTACGCGGCCTCCCACGCGGCGCGGACCGCTGGCGGCGTCCACGCCGGGGGCGAGCCGCGCGGTCGCGGTCGCGAGGATGCCGCGCGACATCGGGACCAGGGTCGGCGTGAAGGAGATCGTCACCGAGCCGGCCGGCGCGCCCGCGACCTGGAGGTTCTGCTCGATCTCGGGGATGTGCCGGTGCACGCCGCCGACGCCGTACGGCTGGGCGGCGCCCAGGGCCTCGGCCGCCAGCAGGTGCGGCTTGAGGGCCTTGCCGGCGCCCGAGTACCCGTTGGCGAGCACGGCGACGAGGTCGGTCGGCTCGACCACGCCCGCGGCGATGCCGGGCTGCAGGCCGAGGGTCACGGCGGTGACGTTGCACCCGGGGACGGCGACCCGGCGTGCTCCCGCGAGCGCGGCGCGCTGGGCGGACGCCGTCGTCTCCCCGGCGTGGAGCAGCTCGGGCAGGCCGTACGGCCAGCTGCCGGCGTGGTCGCCGCCGTAGAAGGCGGTCCACGCCGCGGCGTCGGTGAGCCGGTGGTCGGCGCCCGAGGTCGAGCACGAGGACGTCGTCGCCGAGCTCGGCGGCGATCGCGCCCGACGCGCCGTGCGGCAGCCCGAGGACGACGACGTCGTGCCCGGCGAGCGTCTCGGGCGTCGGTCGGCTGCCAGCACGCGGTCGGCGAGCGCGACCAGGTGCGGGTGGTGCTCGCCGAGCGGCGGTCGCCGGCGCTGCCGTGGGCCGTCAGCGCGCCGATCCGCGCCTCCGGGTGGCGCCAGCAGGAGGCGGAGGGCCTCGCCGCCGGCGTACCCGCTGGCACCGGCGACCGCGACGGAGAACGACATGTGCATGAACATACACGCCGGGCTGCGGGAGTCACGGCGCGTGGCACACGCGGCGCCCGGGCGCGGCCCCGCGGCAACCGCGGCCGCGGGGTAGGTTGCGCCGACATGCGAGCCATCCGTGCCACCGCCGCCGGCGGACCCGAGGTCCTGAGCCTGGACGACCTGCCCGACCCCGTCGCCCGGACCGGGTGAGGTGCTCGTGCGCGTCGCCGCCGCCGGGGTCAACTTCATCGACACCTACCGGCGCTCCGGCGTCTACCCGGTGCGCGTTCCCGCACGTCGTGGGCTCGCGAGGGCGCCGGCGCGCGTCGAGGCGCTCGGCGACGGGCGTGACCGAGCTCGCCGTCGGCGACCGGGTCGCCTGGAGCGCGGCGCCCGGCTCCTACGCCGAGCAGGTCGTCGTCCCCGTCCGCGACGCCGTGCCGGTCCCCGACGGCGTGGCCGACGACGTCGCCGCGGCCCTGCTCGCTGCAGGGCCTCACCGCGCACTACCTCGTCGACGTCGACCTTCCCGGTCGCCGCCGGGCAGGACGTGCTGCGTGCACGCCGGCGCGGGCGGCGTCGGGCTGCTGCTCACCCAGCTCGCCGTGGCGCGCGGCGCCCGGGTCATCACGCACCGTCGGGTCCGCCGAGAAGGAGGCGCTGTCCCGGGCGGCCGGCGCCGCGGACGTCATCCGGTACACCGAGCTGGACGACCTCACGACCGAGCTGCCGGCCCGGGTGCGCGAGCTGACCGGCGGCGCCGGCGTGCACACCGTGTTCGACGGCGTCGGCCGGGACACCTTCGACGCGTCGCTGGCCTCGCTGCGGCCCGCGCGGCGGGCTCGCGCTGTTCGGGGCGTCGTCCGGGCCCGGTGCCGCCGGTCGACCCCCAGCGGCTCAACGCCGGCGGGTCGCTGTACCTGACCCGCCCCACGCTCGGCGCACTACGTCGCGACCCGCGACGGAGCTCACCTGGCGCGCCGGGCGAGCTGTTCGACGCCGTGCGCGCCGGGACGCTCGACGTCCGGGTCGGCGCGACGTTCCCGCTCGCCGACGCCGCCGAGGCGCACCGCGCGCTCGAGGGGCGCGCCGACGACCGGGAAGGTCCTGCTGCATCCCGTGACGACCCCCACCGCCCTCGAGCCGCGCCGCCCTCGACGGCACCGTCACCGCCAGCGCACGCCGAGCGCCCGGTGACGCCGTTGCGCGTGGAGATCTGGTCCGACGTCGCGTGCCCGTGGTGCTCCATCGGCAAGCGCCGGTTCGCCGCCGCGCTCGCCGCCTTCCCGCACCGCGAGCACGTCGAGGTGCGCTGGCGCAGCTACCAGCTGTCCCCCGAGGCGCCGGTCGGCTCCGACCGCACGGAGGCCCAGATGCTCGCCGAGACCACGGGGATCCCGCTCGACGCCGTCGAGGACATGTTCGCGCACGTCACCGGGATCGCCGCGACCGTCGGCCTGCGCTACGGTTCGACACGGTCCGGCCGGCGAACACGTTCGACGCCCACCGGCTCGTCCACCTGGCGCGCCGCCGGGATGCCGCGACCGCCGACGCGATGGTCGAGGCGCTCATGGCGGGCGCACTTCGAGGCGGGGCCGCGATCGACGACCACGACGTCCTCGTCGGACGCTCGCCGCGGACGTCGGGCTGGACCCCGACGCCGTGCGGCCGTCGCTGGCCGGGCGACGACGGCGCCGACGAGGTGCTGGAGGACCTCGAGGAGGGACGCACCGTGCGGGTGTCCGGCGTGCCGTTCTTCGTCCTCGACCGGCGGTTCGGGGTCTCCGGCGCGCAGCCGACCGAGCTGTTCGCGCAGGCGCTGCGCGGGCGTGGTCGGCGGTGGAGCGGTGACGGGCGCCGCCGCGGCCGTGGGGCGCCCGCGCACCGTACGGCCCGACGACGTCCCCGCCCTCGCCGTGCTCAACGACGCCGCCGTGCCCGCGGTCAACGCCCTCGGGACGGACGGTCTGGCGGCCCACGTCCCGGGCTGCGACGTCGCGCTCGTCGTCCCCGACGACGACGACGCGCCGCTGGCGTTCCTGCTCGCGGTCGCGCCCGGCGCGGACTACTCCAGCGAGAACTACCGCTGGTTCTCCGAGCACCGGCCGGGCTCCCTGTACGTCGACCGGATCGTCGTCGCGCCGCACGCCCACGGTCGCGGGCTCGGCCGGCTGCTGTACGACGCCGTCCTCGGCCGGGCGCGCGCGCTGGGGCTGGGCGAGGTGACGTGCGAGGTCAATCTCGAGCCGCCGAACCCGGGCTCGCTCGCCTTCCACGGCCGGCTCGGGTTCGTGCAGGTCGGCGAGCAGGTGACCAAGGGCGGATCGGTGCGCGTGGCACTGCTCGCGCGTGCGGTCTGACGGTCAGGGCGGGCGCGGGCGCGGCGTCAGCGCGGCCGCAGCGTCAGGCGGCGGGCACCGCGGTCGGCACCGGTGTGGCGCGGATCCGGACGGAGACGAGCGCCGCCACGGCGCACATCCCGGCGGCGCCGAGCCAGGCGAGCGTGTAGGTGCCGGTGACGTCCCGGACGGCGCCCGCCGCCACGGCGGCCGCGGCCGCGCCGAGCTGGTGGGCGGCGAAGACCCACCCGAAGACGATGGTGCCGTGCTCCCCGAAGGCGTCCCGGCACAGGGCCACGGTCGGCGGGACGGTCGCGACCCAGTCGAGGCCGTAGACGACGACGAACGCCAGCATGCTCGGGTGCACCGTGTCGGACAGCAGGAACGGCAGCAGCACCAGTCCGGCCCCGCGGAACGCGTAGTAGACGCCGAGCAGCAGCCGGGGGTCGACCCGGTCGGTGAGGTATCCCGAGGCCAGCGTGCCCACGAGGTCGAAGAGGCCGACGACGGCGAGCAGGCCGGCCGCCGTCGTCTGCGCCATGCCGTGGTCGTGGGCGGCCGGGATGAGGTGCGTCCCGATGAGCCCGTTGGTCGTCGCCCCGCAGATGGCGAACCCACCGGCCAGCGCCCAGAAGGTCCGGCGCCGGGCCGCCAGACGCAGCGCGACGACGGCACGGCGCGCGGCGCCGGCCGCCGGCGTCCCGCAGCCCGACCGCGGGCAGACCCACGGGCTCGACGGGCTCGACGGGCTCGACGGCGCCGTAGGCCTGCACCCCCCGGTCGGCGGGATGGTCGTGCAGGAACCGCAGGACCAGCGGGATCACGGCGAGCGAGGCGCCGGCGATCACCAGGGAGGCGACGCGCCAGCCCCAGGCGTCGGCGACCACGGCGACGACAGGCAGGAAGATCAGCTGGCCCATGGTGCTGCCGGCGGTCAGCAGCCCCATCACCAGCCCGCGGCGACTCACGAACCACCGGGACGCGACGGTCGCCGCCAGCACGAGCGCCATCGACCCCGTGCCCAGGCCGACGAGCACGCCCCAGAGCGCCACGAGCTGCCAGCTCGCGGTCACGAGCACGGTCAGGCCGCTGCCCGCGGCGACGAGCGTCAGCGCCGAGGCGACGACCCGCCGGATCCCGAACCGCTCCATGAGAGCTGCCGCGAACGGCGCCGTCAGGCCGAACAGCACGAGGTTGAGACCGACGGCGGAGGACAGCTCACCCCGCGACCAGCCGAACTCCTCCTCGAGCGGCACCATGAGGACGCTGGGCGCGGCCCGGAACGCGGCCGCTCCGAGCAGGGCGACGAACGTGACCGCCGCGACGAGCAGGGCGGGGTGCAGGGAGCCGCGCGTCCCGCGCACGCGCCGTCCGGCCGTCGTGGTCGTCATGTGTCCTCCGGCGCACGCCTCGCGCCGCCCGGTCGGCGCGCTTGACGCGCGACCCTAGCCATCTACGCTTGCTTGGAGCAAGAGAGGAGTTCACCGTGCCGCTGAGGTCGGACTGGTCGGACAGGTACTGCCCCGTCGCGCGGTCGCTGGAGGTCCTGGGCGACCCCTGGGCGCTCCTGGTCCTGCGGCAGGCGCTGTCCGGCGCGCGCCGGTTCGAGGAGTTCCGCACCGCCCTGGGCGCCGCGGACAACGTCCTCAGCTCGCGGCTCCGCGCGCTCGTCGAGCACGGCCTGCTCCGTCGGTCGCCCTACGTCGACGGCTCGCGGACCCGGGACGAGTACGTGCTGACTCCCGCCGGCGCCGACACCCTCCCGCTCCTCAACGCGCTGGCCCTGTGGGGGGACGCCCACCGGCCGCACGCGGACCCCGGGATCGCGATGTCCGTCGTGCACCGGGACTGCGGGCACACCACGCGGAGTCCCGACCGGTGCACGCACTGCGGCGGGGAGCTCACGCCGTCGTCCACCGCCTGGCGCAGGACGTGGGCGCCCGAGGACGTGCCGCTCGTCGACGCCGTGCCGGACCGCTGAGAGCGCTGGGTCGACCGCGGTGGTGGCCGCGGTACCTCGTGGGGCGCGTCGTCCGTGGTGGCGCCCGGGCTCAGCGCGAGCCGATCCGCTCCAGGAGCGCCACGGCCTCGGCGACCGGCGGCAGCGCGGCCATCTCGTCCGCGACGGCGCGAGCGGCCGTCCGGTAGGCGGGGTCGCCGAGGAGCGAGGCCACCGCCGCGGGGAGGTCCCCGACCGCCTCGGGTCCGCCGAGGTGCAGCCCGGCCCCGATGGCCGCGACGTGCTCCGCGTTGGCGCGCTGGTCGGTCGAGAACAGCGGGACGACGACCTGCGGCACCCCGCCGGCGAGAGCGGCCATCGTCGTGCCGAACCCGCCGTGGCCGACGACGGCCGCGGCGTGCGGCATGACGTCCCGCTGCGGCCACCACCGCTCGACGCGGGCGTTCGCGGGGACCGGACCGAGGTCCGCCGGGTCCATGCGCTGCCCCGTGGTGAGGAGCACCCGCACCGGCTGGTCCGCGAGCGCCGCCAGGACCGCGACGTACAGGCTCGCCGACCCCGGCTGTCCCGCCGCGACCGACCCGAACGACACGTAGACGAGCGGCAGCGACGGGTCGCCCCACGCCGGCGGGAGCACGCCGCCGGCCGACGTGAGCGCGTCGTCGTGGAACCGGTGGACCGGACCGTCGGCGCCGTCGCGGCGGCCGGTGTCGCGACCCGCTCCGTCGAGGAGGACCGGTACGCACGTGAGGGTGGGCCCCGCCCGCATCGCCGCCGCGCACGCGCCGTCCGGCAGGCCGACGGCCGCGTCGAGCTCCGCGAGCGGCGCGGTCATGAGGCGGGCGAGGTACTCGAGCATCTCGCCGACGCCGATGGCCACGGTCACCGACGGGACGCCGGCGGACCGGGCGGCGGCCAAGGCCCCGAGCTCGGCCGGCTCGCGCACGACGACGTCCGGGCGCCAGTCCGCCACGAGGTCGCGCAGACCGGGGAGGGCGGCCTGGGCGTCCAGGCGCCCGAACACCTCCGTGACGACGACCTCGTTCGCCTCGTCGAACGACAACGCCCCGACCCGGGCGAACACCCGTCCCAGCACGTCCGGGGGCGCGTCGGCGAACGGCCGGTGCTGGAAGCCCGCGGCGGCCACCTCGGCGGCGAACGACGCCGGCGCGGCGACGACGACGTCGTGCCCCGCGGCCAGGCACGCCCGGGCGAACGGGACCAGCGGACCGAAGTGGCCCGCGCCCGCCGTCGTCGCGGCCAGGACGCGCATCACCAGCCGTCCGGCAGGGTGAACTGGCTGACGGAGAGCTCGGCGCCCTGCGGGTCGCGCACGACGGCGTTCCGCGTCCACGCGTCCTCGGCCGACCGGACCACGGTCGCGCCCAGCCGTTCGGCTCTCGCGACGCTGTCGTCCCGGTCGGCCACGGTGCCGGTGACGTGCCACCGGGTCGGCTCGCCGGCGCCGACCACGGCGAGGCTGCCGACCACGTCGGCGAACCCCGGGGGTGCCGTCGCCTGCCGCTCGAGGATGCCGGGGTCGACCGTCACCGCGAGGTGAGCGCCGTGGCCCGGGACTCCGATCATCGTCCCGGCGTCCATCGACCCGGCCGATGCCCGGCCGGTGAGCCGGGCATCGCCCGGCCCGGCGACGCTCGCGCCGTCGAGCGTGGCGACCCGGGAGGACCCGCCGGCGGTCAGGGGCGTCGCCTCGGCCAGCGTCCAGCCGAAGAGCCCGCCGGAGAACCGGCACGCGGCGTCGGGATCGGTCTGCTCGCTGTCGACCCCGCACGTCACGCCGTGGGGACAGGTCCGTTGCTCGGGCATCGTGCGCCTCCTCCGGGCCTTCGCCGCCCACGGTAGCCGCCCGTCACCGGCAGGTCGCGCCCCCCGGAGGTGGCGGGCGCTCGTCGTCCTGCTCGCGGAGCCGTCGTCGACTCGGCGAGCACAGGCACCCGGGCGGGACACCGGCGTCCCTAGGATCGCGGCATGCAGCGCAACGTGTTCGTGCTCGTCAACCGCGGTGCCAACGTCGTGGTACGGCGGCTGGGGCTCCGACGCTTCCGCGGCGGCGACCTGCTCATGCTGACGACGACCGGGCGGAAGACCGGGAAGGAGCGCACCACGCCCCTGCTCTACCTCGCCGACGGCGGTCGGTGGATCGTCGTCGCCTCCAACGGCGGCGCGGACTGGGAGCCGGGCTGGTGGCTCAACGTCCGTGCCGGCTCCACGGCGACCGTGACCGTGGACGGGGCGAGCACACCCGTCGTCGGCGCCGAGGTCACCGGCCCCGAGCGCGACGAGGTGTGGCGACGCCTCACCGCGGAGGTCTTCGACTACGACTCCTACCAGTCGAAGGTCAGCCGCCGCCTCGCCGTCGTCGCCCTCACGCCTGCGACGACGTGAGCGCGGGCAGAGGATCGACGGACGTCGATTCACGCACCCGACCCGCCCGGTCCATCTCCCCGAAACCTCCGGATGCCAACCTGAGGGGGCAGCACCAGGCACGTGGCGACGAGGCACACAGCTGAGGGGGGCCGGACCATGGGAGCGACGCCGTACTGCGAGCACACGGTGCTCGAGTCGGACGAGACGAGGATCGTCGTCGAGTACGACGCCGCAGGGCACGCCCGGCTGGAGGTGACCGCGAACGGCTACCGCGGCGGCTCGGCCGAGGCCGGACGGCTCGCCTGCGTGGCCGTCCACGAGGCGCGCCTGCACCACGCCGACCGCATCGACGGCGCGCTCGACGCCTCGAGCCCGGCCTGCGGTGCCATCCTCGAAGCGCTGCACGGCCAGATCGGCGACGACCTGGACTCGATCGTCATGCGCCGCGCGGGGTCGACGGTCATGGTCACCCTCGAGACCCACCCGACGCTCACGCCGGCGAGCTCTCCGGCGCCCGCACCCCCCGCGCTCGTCCCGATCCAGGCCGACCGCCGGTACCGGGACCACCGAGCCGGGCTCCCTGCGCTCGCCCGCTGACCGCCCGACCGCTCACCGCCCGGCTGCCTGACCGCCCGCCTGCCGGGCGCGGCGCCGCCCATGCGGCAGGATGCGACCGTGCTGCAGCCCGACGACTCCGCCCGGACGACCCCCGTGAGCACCTGGCAGGCGGCCGACCGGCTCCCCGACCCCGCGGTGCGCGTGCTCGACGCGCGCTTCGAGCGCTACGTGCTCGCGCTCGCGAAGGTCGAGCGGCTCGCGACCGGGTGCCGGTGGGCCGAGGGACCGGTGTGGTTCGGTGACGCGCGGTGCCTCATCTGGAGCGACATCCCGAACGACCGGATGATGCGGTGGGACGAGGAGACCGGCGCCGTGAGCGTCTGGCGCCGGCCCGCCCACCACGCGAACGGCAACACCCGCGACCGCGGCGGTCGGCTGGTCACGTGCGAGCACGGCACCCGGCGGGTGACCCGGACCGAGTACGACGGCACGATCACCGTGCTCGCCGACTGCTGGGACGGCAGGCCGCTCAACTCGCCGAACGACGTCGTCGTCTCCCGCGACGGGTCCGTCTGGTTCACCGACCCCGCGTTCGGGATCGCGGGCGACTACGAAGGCCACCGCGCCACGCCGGAGCTCCCGACCCACGTGTACCGCGTCGACGGCACGACCGGCGAGCTGTCCGTCGCCGCGGCCGGGCTCCGCTCACCGAACGGGCTGGCGTTCTCGCCGGACGAGTCGCGCCTGTACGTCGTCGAGTCCGGCGGGGACCCCGGCCCGGACATCGTCGAGCTCGAGGTGGTCGACGGCGTGCTGGGCGAGCCGCGGGTCCTCGTCGACGCCGGGGACGGCACCCCGGACGGGCTACGCGTGGACGAGGACGGCAACCTCTGGTGCGGCTGGGGCATGGGGACGCCCGAGCTCGACGGCGTGCGCGTGTTCGCGCCCGACGGCACCGCCATCGGGCACATCGGCCTGCCCGAGCGGTGCGCCAACCTCACCTTCGGCGGCCGCGCCCGCAACCGCCTGTTCATGGCCGCGACGACGTCGATCTACGCGCTCCACGTCAACACCCGGGGTCTGGGCTGACCGGCGGCGCCGCTCAGGGACGCTCGACGTCGTCCTCGGTGAACTCGCGGCAGCGGCCCCGGGCGTCGACGTGCATCACGAAGCAGTTGTCGTGCACGCGGACCACCGGGCCGCCCGCCACGTCCCGGTAGCTCGACGTCCCGACGGCCACGACGGTGTCGCCGTCGACGGCGTCCGGCGCGTCCGTCGACTCGAGGGTGCCCGGTGCGTCGCGGCTCGAGGCCCCGGTGTCCTCGGCCGACGCGGGCTCGTCCTCCCCCAGCCAGGAGGCGACGACGGCGTCCCGCCCGACGACCGGCTCGTCGCACGGGTGGTCGCGTCTCCATCGGGCCACCGCAGGCCGCCGGTCCCGGACTCGTCGGCCGAGGTCGCGGGTCAGCGCGAGACCGGCATCCACACCCGCATCGTCGACGGACCGCGGTTGGCCCAGGACGCGTACGGCACCAGCGGGACGAGCCCGCGGTCGGTGGCCCCGCGCACGACGCCGTCCGCGCCGGCGCCGTACGGCCAGCTCGGGTCCGCGAGATCGAGGGTCGAGGCCGGGACGAGCACGACGCCGTCGCGCTCGACCGGCGCCTCGTCCGTGCGCACCTCGACGTGGTTGACGCTCGCGCCCAGGTCGGTGGACTCCAGCGCGAGGACGACCGGTCCCCGCTCGACGGCGACCTGGCCGCGGACCGCGTCGACCCGCGGGTCGGGGTGGGTCCACCGCGCGACCACCGGCAGGTCGAGCGTGACGACGTCGCCCGCGTGCGAAGGCACGGGACACGGTCGCGTACCCGGGGGTGACGTCGCGACGGTCGTCGCCGACCGTGACGCGTGGCGCCCTGCGCCCACGCCGGGACCCGCAGGCCGAGCGTCCAGGCGTCGCCGGGCGCCTCGAGGACGGTCACCACGACGCGGCCGTCCGCCGGGTAGCGCCGTCTCGACGCGCAGGGTGACGTCACCGGACGGCCGGGCGGCACGCACGGTCGCCGGGGCGTACTGGTGCAGCTGGACGCCGTCGTCGTCGACGGACGCGAGGTACGAGCCGAGCGACGCGACGGTGCGCGCCACGTTGGTCGGGCAGCAGGACACCTCGAACCACGGCGCACGCAGGCTCGACGACGCCCGCGGGCTCGCGACGTCGGTGTCCGGGACGCTCCCCGGGACGCGCTGGTGCAGCGTGTTCGTGTAGTAGAAGGCGTGCCCGTCCTGCGCGGGCGAGGCCGCGACGACGTTGTACAGGGCGCGCTCGACGGCGTCGGCGTGCACGGCCTCGCCGGTGGCCAGCAGCAGCCGGTGGTTGAGCATCACCGAGGCGACGCCGGCGCAGGACTCGGAGTACGCGCGGTCCGGCGGCAGCTCGTAGTCCTGCCCGAACGACTCGCCCTCGTGGTGGGCACCCATGCCGCCGGTGAGGTAGGTCCGGCGGGCGAGCGTGGTGAGCGTCTGCGACGTGATCGCGGCGAGCAGCTCGTCGTCGCCGGTCTCCAGGGCGAGGTCCGCCGCGCCGGCGGCGAGGTACAGGGCGCGCACGGCGTGCCCGGTCATCACCGGCGTCTCGCGCACCGGCTGGTCGTCCTGGTAGTACTGCGCGCCGAACTCGATGTCGCCGAGCACGCCGTGGCCACGCCGGTCGACGAGGAGCCGCGCGGTGTCGAGGTAGCGGCGCTCCCCGGTGAGCCGGTAGAGCTCGACGAGCGCGACCTCGACCTCGGGGTGGCCGTCGACGCTCTGGATCCCGTCCGGTCCGAACGCCTCGCAGACGTGGTCCGCGTTGCGGATCGCGAGCCGGACGAACTCGTCCTCGCCGTGCGTCCGCGCCCGGGCGACCGCGGCCTGGATGAGGTGCCCGGCGCAGTACAGCTCGTGGCCCCACTGCAGGTCGGAGTACCGCGCGCCCTGGCCCGGCCGGCCCCACATGGTGTTGAGGTAGCCGTCGGCCTCCTGGACGGGCTCGATCCGCGCGACCAGGGCTCGGAAGCGCTCGTCCATCGCGGCGTCGCCGGTCCGGCCGATCTCCCAGGCCATGGCCTCCATGAGCTTGTAGACGTCCGAGTCGGAGAACTCCCGTCCCCGGCGCCCCTCGGGCAGCCCGCCGTGCACGGCGAGGTCGAAGTTGACGGTCCAGCCCATCCGCTCGACCCAGTCCTCGCAGTGCTCGATCATCACGGTCGCGTTGCGAGCCTGCATGTCGGCCCACGGACCGCCGTCGATGGTGACCTCGCCGAGGCCGAGGGGGCGCAGCCGTCCGGCCGAGGGGGCGACGGGACGGCCGGCGTCGGGCCGCGTCGCGAGGGCGAGCGGGGCGGTGTCGGGCGTGCGGGACATGACGGGCTCCTGGGGTGGTGCGGACGTGGTGGACGGGGGCCGCGGCGGCGGCGCGGTCACTTGACCGCGCCGACGGTGAGGCCGTCGCGCAGCAGGCGGTACGTGGCCGCGAAGACGAGGAGGATCGGGATCGACGTCATGACCGACAGCGCCATGAGGCCGGGCCAGTCGATGCCGAACGCCGACACCTGCTGCGCGAGCAGCGCGCTGAGCGGGTAGCTGCCGGGCGACAGGAAGAAGTTCACCGCGTACAGGAACTCGCCCCAGGACAGCAGGAAGATCAGCGTGCCCACCGTGAAGACGCCGTTGCGGGCGACCGGCAGGACGATCGCGAGGAACGTCCGCAGCACCGAGGCGCCGTCGATCGAGCTGGCCTCCTCGAGGGACGGCGGCACGGCCCGGAAGAACGGGCGCAGCAGCAGGACCGCGAACGGGATGAGCAGGGCCGCGTCGGCGACGATGACGCCGGCGGTGCTGTCGAGCATCCGCCAGTCGCCGAAGATCTGGAACAGCGGGATGACCGTGGCCGTCTGCGGCATCATCTGCAGGACGATGAGCAGGCCGAGCCCCAACGTCGTGATCGGGCCGGAGGTCCGGGCCAGGCCGTAGGCCGCGGGGATCGCGATGAGCAGCACGAGCGCCGTCGTCCCGGTGGCGATGACCACCGACTGGATCAGGGCGTCCACCAGCGCGCCGTCGAGGGCCTCGACGTAGGCCGTGATCACCGGACGGAAGAGGAACGCCGCCTGGGTGCCGAAGACGTCGGCCGAGCTCTTGAAGGACGTCAGCACGATCCACAGGATCGGGACGCCGTAGACCAGGGTGAGCAGCGCCTTCACGGCGCCGGTGACCGGTCCGGTGGTGGTGTTCACGACTCGGACTCCTCTCGGCGGATGCTGCGGGCGTAGACCGCGGCGAGGACCAGGACGAACAGCACGGTGACGATCGACGTGGCGGAGCCGAGGCCGAAGTCGAACCGGACGAACGCCTGCAGGTAGCCGAGGAAGGGCAGGGTGTTGGTCGCCGTCCCCGGACCGCCGTACGTCATGACGTAGATGAAGTCGAAGCTCCGGAAGGCGTAGACGATCGTGAGGATGAGCAGCACGAGGGTCGTCGGCCGGACGGCGGCCAGCATGATGTGGCGGATCTCCTGCCAGCGGTTCGCGCCGTCGAGCGCGGCGGCCTCGAAGACCTCCGGGCGAGATGTTCATGAGCGCGGCCCGGAACACGAGCGCGTTGAACGGCACCACCGCCCACGAGTTGACGAACGCGACCGCGACCAGCGCCCAGTACTGGTCGTAGAGGAACGGGACGGGCGTGTCCCGCAGCCCGAGCCCCATGACGACGACGTTCACCAGCCCGGCGTCCCCGAGGAGGAACTTCCAGACGCTGCCGTTGACGACCGGCGGCAGCGCCCAGACGAACACCATGAGGCCGAGCAGGAAGCCGGACCAGCGTCCGGCGGTGCGCAGGGCGATCGCGCCGGCGAGGCCGCCGACCATGCCCAGCACGGTGACGATGAGGACGAACACCGCGGTGCGTCGCAGGGCGTCGGCACCGTCCCCGGTGACGAAGCTCGCGCGGAAGTTCTCGAGCCCGGTGAACAGCCACTCGCTCCCGAGCGTCGCCGAGGACACCGCGCTGACGCTCATGCGCACCAGCTGGACCAGCGGGTAGACGCTGAACATGGCCAGGAAGACCGCGGCGGGCAGCAGGAACGCGAGCCGGACCTGCCGGCCGGACCGGGGCCGGCGCCCCCGCCGGGCGGGTCGGTCGGCCGGGGCAGCGGGCGGTGCGACCGCCGGCGCCGGGGGTGCAGTCATGTCGGTCTCCTCGTCGTCGTGGAGGGCGGTCGTCGTTCTGCGGGGCCGTCGCGGAGCGGGCGGCGTCCTGAGGCGGGCGGCGTCCTGAGGCGGGCGGCGTCCTGAGGCGGGCGGCGTCGTGAGGCGGGCGGCGCGGGCGCCGGGGCCGAGGCCCCGGCGCCCGGGCGGCGGTGAGCGGTGCTCGGACCGAGCGGTGCCCGGGCGAGCGGCCTACTTCTGGAGGAGGCCCTGCAGCGTGGCGACCGTGGACGACGCGGCGTCCGCGGGGTCGGTCTGGCCACCGAGGACGGCGCTCCAGGCCTGGCCCACGGTCAGCTGCAGGTCGGCGACGGCCTCCGGCGGGATGTTCGACGACGGGTAGTTGGCGCCATGGTCCGCGATGGTCTTCGCGAACGGCTCGAGCAGCGGGTTGCCGGTCACCGACTCGTCCTGCGCGGCGTCGAGCCGGGCCGGGATGCTGCCGACGAGCTCGGCGGCCGCGACCTGGCCCTCGACGCCGAAGTACGTCTCGGCCAGGTACTCCCACGCGAGGTCGGGGTCGTCGCTGAAGGCGCCGATGGCCTCGCCCTCGCCGCCCAGGTAGACCCCGCCGTCGTCGCCCACCGGGAGCGGGACGACGCCGTACTCGAACTGCGCGTCGGCCTCGGCCGTACCGATCTGCCAGTTGCCGTTCTCGGCGAAGGCGACGCCACCGGCCGAGAACTGCTGGAACGGGACGGTCTGGTCCCAGGTGACGGCCTCCTGCGTGAGCCAGCCGTTCTCGACCCAGCCGCGCACGCGGCCCAGCCCGGCCTCGAGCGCGGACGCGTCGAGGTTCTCGTAGTCGAAGCCCTCGGCGCTGAGCCAGGGATAGGCCTGCCACTCGCCCTGCGACTGCGGCAGGCCGGAGAGGGTGATACCCCGGTGGCCGGCCTCGGCGGCGGCGGCCATCGCGGCCTCGAGCTCGTCGAGCGTCGTGGGCGGCTCGACGCCGATCTCGGCGAGGATGTCGGCGTTGTACCAGAGGCCGAGCAGGTTGACGTAGCCCTGGACGGCGTAGGTCGTGCCGTCCACCTGGTGGATGACCGACTCGGGGAACTGGTCGGCCTCCGCGAACGCGGACCACTGCTCGTCCAGCGGCGCGAGCGCCCCGCCGAGCGCGAGGGTGGACGCCTCGGCGCCGTTGAAGACGACGACGTCGGGCCCGGTGGACGAGCCGGCGGCGGAGATGAGCTTGGTGTTCATCTGGTCGTACGGGACGAAGACGTTCTCGACCGTGACGCCGTCGTGGGTCTCCTCGAACATCGAGGCGTACTGGTCCATGAGCGCGACCTGGTTGTCGGCGCTGAAGTAGTGCCAGACGGTCAGGGTGCCGTCGCCGCCGCCGGCGGCGTCGGTCGCGGCGCCCCCTGCTGCGGGGTCCGCACCCTCGGTGCCGGTCCCGGTGCCGCAGGCGGTGAGCGCGAGGGCTCCCGGCGAGCGTGACGGAGGCGAGGGAGAGGACGCGCCGGCGGGCGGTCGCGGGGGTGGTCCGGTGGGTCCGGGCCGTGATGTCGAGTCTCAACGGATCTCCTCGGGTGGCGCCGACCGCGGACGACGGCGTCGGCGGCGGGTCGGGTGGTGGTCGTGCGGGTGGTGGTGCTCGCGGAACTGGTGCGGCGCGGGCGTCGCGATCGGCGGTGTGCGGACGAGGGCAGCTGTGCCCCGTCCGGACGAAACACTCCGAAATGCTTTTCGGAACGTTAGCACCAGCAGATCCGGGTCGTCAACGGCCCTACGATGTGCTCAGCATTTCGCCGCATCGCGCGGGTCGGCGCGGGACACCAGGGGGCAGGCATGGCAGGGACGGGCACGCCGCCGCGGCCGCGCAGCGCCACCCTCCGGGACGTCGCCCAGCTCGCGGGCGTCTCGGTGGCGACGGCCTCCAAGGCGCTCAACGGCCGGGACCACGTGCACCCGGACACGCGCCGGCGCGTGGTCGAGGCGGCCGAGCGGATCTCGTTCACGCCGAACACGCTGGCCCAGGCGATGCTCGCCGGCCAGACCGGGACCGTCGGGCTGCTCACCCACGACCTCGACGGCCGCTTCTCGATCCCGATCCTCATGGGTGCCGAGGACGCCTTCGGCGCCGGCCGGATGTCGGTCTTCCTGTGCGACGCGCGGGGGGACGCGATCCGCGAGCAGTACCACCTCAAGGCGCTGCTCGGCCGGCGCGTCGACGGGCTCATCGTGGTCGGCAGCACCACGAACCCGCGGCCGTCGATCGGCCGGGACCTGCCCGGTGCCGGTCGTCTACGCCTACGCGCCGTCGGCCGACCCGGACGACGTCTCGCTCGTGCCGGACAACGTGGGCGCCGGCCGGCTCGCCGTCGAGCACCTGGTGACGACCGGCCACCGCCGGATCGCGCACATCTCCGGCGACGTCACCTACGCCGCCGCCCGGGACCGCGCCGCCGGGTCGCACGCGGCCCTCGAGGACGCCGGGCTCCGGCTGGCCGGCGACCACGTCCGGTACGGGAGCTGGACCGAGGAGTGGGGACGCGCGGCGGCGCACACCCTGCTGGCGGCCGAGCCCGACGTCGACGCGATCCTGTGCGGCAGCGACCAGATCGCGCGGGGCGTCATGGACGCGCTGCGCGACCGCGGCGTCGCGATCCCGCAGGACGTCGCCGTCATGGGGTTCGACAACTGGGAGCCCATGGTCGCCGGGGCCCGACCGGGCCTGACGACCGTCGACATGAACTTCGAGAGCCTCGGGCGCCGTGCGGCGCAGCGCCTCTTCGAGGCGATCGGCGGGGGCCCGGACGCGCCGGCGGGCGTCGAGCCCGGGACCCCCGAAGTGCCGGCGCGCGGGGTGGAGACCCTGCCGTGCCGCATCGTCGTGCGCGGCTCGACGTCCCGGGGCGCCTGAGCACCCGCCGACGCGCGGTCAGGTGCCGCGCAGCACCGCACCGACGCGGCGGCCGGCCTCGGCCACGGCGGCCTCCCGGACCCCGGCGGCGTCCTGCGCGGTCAGCGTCCGGTCCGGCGGCACGCAGCCGTAGCGAGAACGCGAGCGACTTCCTGCCCGTCGCCGACCTGCGGCCCCGTGAAGACGTCGAACAGGTGCAGCTCCTCGAGCAGCTCCCCCGCGCCGTCGCGGACCGCGGCGAGGACGTCGTCGGCCGGCACGTCGGCGTCGACCACGAGGGCGAGGTCCTCCTTGCCGACCGGGAACGGCGACACCGGCGCGGCCTGCAGCGGCTCGTGCGGCGCCGCACCGAGCAGCGACGTCGAGGTCCACCTCGAAGGCCACCGCACGGGCGGGCAGGTCGAGGCGGGCGAGCACCTGCGGGTGCAGCTCGCCGGCGTGCCCGACGAGGGTGCCGTCGGCCAGCTCGAGCCGGGCGGTGCGCCCGGGATGCCACGGTGCGTGCCCGTGCGTCGGCCCGCGCGTGCACGTCGACGCCGACCGTCCCGGCCACGAGCCGGGCGGCGGCGATCGCGTCGGCGTGGTCCGCGTGGCGACCCGGGCCCCACCAGCCGGCCCGCTCCCGGGCACCGGCGAGGACGCCGGCGACCCGGCGCGGCTGCGGCGGGACGGCGGCGTGCGATCGCGGCCAGCTCCGCGTCCGACGGCCGGACGCCGCCGGGCAGCCGCGGCGCGCGCCGGCGCGTCGGCCACCGGCCGGGTCACGAGGCCGATCTCGTAGATCGCCACGTCGCCGGCACCCCGGCCCACGTTGCGGCGCGCGGTGTCCAGCAGGGTGGTCAGCAGGTTCGTCCGCATCTCCGGGTGGGTGTCCGCGAGCGGGTTGACCAGGCGCACGGCGCGGCGCCGGTCGTCGTCCGCGGGCAGGCCGAGCGCGTCGTGCTGCTCGGCGCCGACGAACGGGTACGAGAGCACCTCGGTCCACCCGTCGGCGGCGAGCGCGCGGGCGACGGCCCGGCGCGGCCCGCTGCCCCTCGGTGAGGCCGCGGCCCGCCGGGGGCGGTCGGCAGCACCGACGGGATCGCGTCGTACCCGCGCAGCCGGGCGACCTCCTCGACCAGGTCGACCGGGCACGCGCAGGTCCGGCCGCCAGGTCGGGACCGTGACGGCGAGCGCGTCGCCGGCCGCGCTCGCACGGTGCAGCCGATCGTCTCCAGGGTCTCGCGGACCTCGTCGGCGGTGTACGGCACCCCGACGAGCCGCGCGGGCAGGTCCGCCGGCAGCGTGAGAGTCGCCGGCGGTGCGCGTGCGGTCGACGTCGGTGACGGCGTCGTCCGGCACGCCGCCACCGTGCTCGACGAGGAGGTCGACGACCCGCGCGACCGCGACCCGTGCGACCGCCGGGTCGACGCCGCGCTCGAACCGCTTGGCAGCCTCGCTCGGGATGCGGTGGCGGCGGCTGGTGCGCGCGACGCGAGACCGGGTCGAAGTGCGCCGCCTCGATCAGCAGGTCGGTCGTCGCGGCACTGACCTCGGTGTCGGCGCCGCCCATGACGCCGGCGAGCCCGAGCACCCGACCGCCCGGGCGGCCGCCCGCGCTGTCGGTGATGAGCGAGGTCCTCGGGGTCGAGCGTGCGCGCCGTGCCGTCCAGCGTGGTCAGCGCGTCGCCCGGACGCGCCCGCCGGACGACGATCGGCTCGGCGAGCGAGCCGAGGTCGTAGGCGTGCAGCGGCTGGCCGAGGTCGAGCATGACGTAGTTCGTGACGTCGACCGCGAGCGAGATCGGGCGCATGCCGGCCTGCGTGAGGCGGCGCTGCATCCATGACGGCGACGGCGCGGACGCGGTCACCCCGCGGACGACCTGCGCGACGAACCGGTCGCACCCCGCGGTGCCGTCGATCGGGGCGTCGTCGGCCAGCTCGACGGCGAAGCCGCCCCCCGCCGGGCGCGTCGCGGCGGCCGCATCCGTGACCGTGCCCGGGAGGCCCGGGTCGATGAACGCCGCACCGGTCGCGTGCCCGTACTCGCGTGCCACGCCCCGCATCGCGAAGCAGTAGCCGCGGTCCGGGCGTCACGTTGATCTCGAGGACCTCCTCGCCGAGCCCGAGCAGCTCGCGCGCGTCGGTCCCCGGCTCGGCGTCCAGGCCGAGCCGGGACAGCACGATGATGCCGTCGTGGTCGTCGCCCAGCCCGAGCTCGCGGGCCGAGCAGATCATGCCGTCCGACACGTGCCCGTAGGTCTTGCGGGAGGCGATGGCGAACGGCCCCGGCAGCACGGCGCCCGGCAGGGCGACGACGACGCGATGGCCGACCTCGAAGTTGTGCGCGCCGCACACGATGCCCCGCGGGCCGAACGTGCCGTCCTCGCGCGGCTCGCCGTGCGTGCCGACGTCGACCCGGCACCAGCTGATCGTCTTGCCGTTCCGCTGCGGCTCCTTGGTCAGCTCGACCACCTCGCCGACGACGAGCGGCCCGGCCACGGCGGCGGGGTGGATGGCCTCCTCCTCGAGCCCCACCCGGACGAGGTCGGCGGCGAGGGTCGCGGCGGTCGCGGTCGGCGGGCAGCGCGACGTGCTCGGCGAGCCAGGACAGGGGGATGCGGGGCATCAGAGGACTCCAGCGAACTGCTGGGAGAAGCGGACGTCGCCCTCGACCATGTCGCGCATGTCGGTGACGCCGTGGCGGAGCATGAGCGTGCGCTCGATCCCCATGCCGAAGGCGAAGCCGGAGTAGACCTCGGGGTCCACGCCGCAGGCCCGCAGCACGTTCGGGTTGACCATGCCGCAGCCGCCCCACTCGATCCAGCCGGGCCCGCCCTTCTTCTGCGGGAACCACAGGTCCATCTCGGCGCTCGGCTCGGTGAACGGGAAGAACGACGGCCGCAGGCGCGTCCGGGCCTCGGGGCCGAACATCACGCGGGCGAAGTGGTCGAGGGTGCCCTTGAGGTGGGCCATCGTCAGGCCCCTGTCGACGGCGAGCCCCTCGACCTGGTGGAAGACCGGGGTGTGGGTCGCGTCGAGCTCGTCGGTCCGGAACGTCTTGCCCGGGCAGGCGATGTAGACGGGCAGCTCGCGGGACGAGCAGGGTGCGGGCCTGCACCGGCGAGGTGTGGGTGCGCAGCACGAGGCCGGCGTCGGCGGGCGCGACGAAGAAGGTGTCCTGCATCTGCCGCGCGGGGTGGTCCGGCCCGAAGTTCAGGGCGTCGAAGTTGAACCACTCGGCCTCGACCTCGGGGCCCTCGGCGATCTCCCAGCCCATCGCGACGAAGATGTCGGCGACCCGCTCCTGGAGCAGCTCGAGCGGGTGCCGGGCGCCTCGCGGCGTGCGGTCCACGGGCAGGGTGACGTCGACGGCCTCCTCGACCAGCACGCGCGTCGTCGCGCTCGGCCTCGAGCGCCGTCTGGCGCTCGGCGATCGCGGCGGCCAGCCGACCGCGGGTGGTCCCCAGCAGCTTGCCGGCGACCGCCTTGTCGGCCGGTGCGAGCCGCCCGATCTCCCGGTTCGCGAGCGCGAGCGGGCTCCGGTCCCCCGCGTGCGCGAGCCGGGCGGCCTTGAGCTCGTCGAGGTCGCCCGCGGCGACGACGGCGGCGAGCGCCTCGGCGAGTGCGGCCTCGACCGCGGCCGCGTCCAGGGGCGACACGGGCGGGCGGGCGGGCGGTTCTGGCGTGGACATCCGAGCCTTCCGGGAGGAGCGACGGCCGGCGTGACGGACCCGCGGCCCCGAGGAGTCTAGGGGCGCTCGTCCGAGGGGGTCTCCCGCATTCGCGTCGAGCGCTCCGCGCCGGCGTCCTCCCGAGGGGGTACGTCGCCTCGACGCCGTACAGCGGGCCGCCGCCCCGCCCCTCGCCGGGCCGTGAGGAGAGCAGCGCGAAGCGGTCGACCGTCCACTCCGGGCCCGCGTAGACCGCGAGCGCGTGCGCGAGACCGGCGACCGGGTCGCCGCCCGCGTCGCCGGCGTCGCCCGGACGGCCGGTCCGACCCGTGCGACCGGTCCGGCCGGTGCGGTCGACGCGCGTCCACCCGGCGCCGTCGGGCGACTCCGCGCCGCGGCGCGGGTATGGGCGGGCACGGGCGCGCGCCTGGCTCCGCACGCGGGCCACGGTCAGGTGCGCCCGGGACCTGACCCGGCTGTCCGTGCGGCCGGTGACCTCGGTCCCGAGGTCGACGCAGTCCGCGGTCAAGGCACGCCAGCACGTCGACGTCCCCGCCGACGCCGATCCAGAAGACGCGCCGGTCGAAGACCCCGGCGCCGCGCAGCGCACGCCCGGAAAGGCTCGTGCTCGGACGCGACCCGGGCCAGGCCGTGCTCGATCTCGAGCGCGGTCCCGGCCGGGACCTCACCGAAGAACGCCAGCGTGACGTGCCGGTCGTCGGACGGCGCCCAGCGCAGCGGGCCGGCGCCGCCGACCTCCTCGACCCGGCCCGCGGACGACGTCGAGCGCGTGCTCGAGGTGCGCGAGCACGTCTGCGGGCGGCTGCACGGCGGCGAACAGGCGCACGACCGCCTCCCTGCTGTCTCGGTGCGTTGCCGCGGGCCCGGACCGGTGACGCGTCGGCGGAGCGGTGTCTCTCCCGACGCCGTCAGCGCTGGGCGCGGGACGAGGCGTACAGGCACACCGTGGCAGCCGTCGCGAGGTTGAGCGACTCCGCGCGCCCGCGGATCGGGCACGCGCACGACGGCGTCGGCCAGCGCGCGGTCCGCCGTCGGGCAGGCCCCAGGCCTCGTTGCCGAACACCCACGCGGTGGGGCGGGACAGGTCGACCGGCACCCCCTCCTGCCCGACGGCGTCGAGCAGGTCGTCGAGGTCGTGCTCGCCCGCGCCGTCGGCGGCGAGCACCTGCAGGCCCGCGGCCCGCAGCGCGCCGGTGACCTCCTCGAGCGACTCACCCGCGGTCACCGGCAGGTGGAACAGCGACCCGGCGGTGGACCGGACGACCTTGGGGTTGTGCACGTCGACGCTCTCCGCGGTGAGCACGACGGCGTCCGCACCCGCGGCGTCGGCGGCCCGGATGACGGTGCCCGCGTTCCCGGGGTCGCGGACCCGGGCCAGGACGGCGACCAGGCGGGGGCCGGTCGCCAGGACCGCGCCCAGCCCCGGGTCGTGGGTCTCGGCGACGGCGAGCAGGCCCTGGGCGTCCGGGCTCATCGCCGCCAGGACCTCGTCGGTCGCGGTGTGGACGCGCACGCCGCGCGCGGCCGCGTCGTCGACCACCTCGGCGTACCGCTCGGCGGCCGACGGCGCGACGTAGAGGTCACGCACGCGGTCGGCCGCCTCCCGGACGACCTCCCGGACGGACTGCGGTCCCTCGACGAGGAAGCGCCCGGTGCGCAGACGCACCGAACGCCCGGACAGCGCCCGCACCGCCTTCACCCGCTCGGCGCGGGGGTTGGTCAGCTGGGGCGCGGCCGGCGACGTCGTCATGCGAGGTCGGCCGGTGTCCGGGCGTTCGACGGTGTGCTGCTCGGTGGTGGCGCGGTGCCGCGTGCTCAGGCCGCCGCGACCGGCGCGTTGACGTCCTCGGGCAGGGCGGCCTTGGCCACCTCGACGAGGGTGTTGAACGACGCGACGTCGTTGACCGCCATGTCGGCCAGCACGCGACGGTCGACCTCGACACCCGCGGCCTTGAGGCCCTGGATGAGGCGGTTGTAGGTCAGGCCCTGCGCCCGCGACGCCGCGTTGATCCGCTGGATCCACAGCTTGCGGAAGTCCCCCTTGCGCGCCTTGCGGTCGCGGTAGGAGTAGACGAGGGAGTGGGTGACCTGCTCCTTCGCCTTGCGGTACAGGCGCGAGCGCTGGCCGCGGTAACCGGCCGCGCGCTCGAGGGTCGTGCGGCGCTTCTTGTGGGCGTTGACCGCCCGCTTCACGCGTGCCACGTGATGCTCCTTACGTCTCTGGGCTCAGCGAGTGGGTCGACGGGCGCGCAAGGCGCCCGGTCGGCTCACTTGCCGAGCAGCTTCTTGATCTTGGGGGCGTCGGCGGGAGCGACCACGAGGTCGCCGGCGAGACGACGCGTGCGGCGGCTCGACTTGTGCTCGAACAGGTGACGCGCGCCAGCCTGCTCGCGCATGACCTTGCCGCTCCCGGTGATCCGGAAGCGCTTCTTCGCACCGGAGTGCGTCTTGTTCTTCGGCATGGCTGCCGTTTCTCCTGTCGTCTCATCGCGCGTCCTGGTGCGCGACTCGGTCGTGGCGGGCACCGGTGGGTGCCCGCGCGGTGCGGGTCTGTCTGGGTCAGGCCGTGCCGGCCGCCGGCGGCCGCGGGGCCCCCGGCTTGGCGGCGCCCGGCCGGGCGCCGGGCTTCGCCGGCACCGGCGTGACCGCCGCCGGGGTCGGACGCGGCGTGGGGGTCGGCGCCGGAGCCGGAGCCGGTCGCGGCGTGGCAGCGGCCGGCTCGGCAGGGCTCGCCGGACGCGGCGCGGGCGACGCCGGACGCGGCGCGGCGGCTGCCGGACGCGGAGCCGCCGACGCCGGACGCGGGGCCGCCGCTGCCGGACGGGGAGCCGCAGCGGCCGGGCGCGGGGCCGCGGCGGCCGGACGCGGAGCTGCCGCTGCCGGACGCGGGGCCGCCGCTGCCGGACGCGGCGCCGGAGCGGCCGGTGCCCCGACGGGGGCAGCCGTCGCGGCGGGCGCCTCGACCGGAGCCACCGGCGCGGGGGCCGGGCTCGCCGCCGGGGCGGCAGCCGCGACCTCGACCTCGACCTGCGGCTCGGCGGCCGGGCTCGCGGGGGCGACGACCACCGGGGCCGACACGGCGGGAGCCGACGGCGCCGTGGCGCGGTCGACCGGCCCCTGCGGCTCGGAGTCGCGCGCCGCTCGGCGCTGCTCCTGCTTCTGCTCCGCCTTCTTCTTGGTCGGGCCGAGCACCATGATCATGTTGCGGCCGTCCTGCTTCGGCGAGCTCTCGATGAAGCCGAGCTCGGCGACGTCGTCGGCGAGGCGCTGCAGCAGGCGGATGCCCATCTCCGGGCGCGACTGCTCGCGGCCACGGAACATGATCATGACCTTGACCTTGTCGCCGGCCTTGAGGAACCGCTCGACGTGGCCCTTCTTCGTGCCGTAGTCGTGCGGGTCGATCTTCAGCCGGAAACGGATCTCCTTGAGGACCGTGTTCGTCTGGTTGCGCCGGGCCTCGCGCGCCTTCATGTCGGCTTCGTACTTGAACTTGCCGAAGTCCATGAGCTTGCAGACGGGCGGGCGGGCGTCGGGGGCGACCTCGACCAGGTCGAGGTCCGACTCCTGCGCCAGACGCAGAGCGTCCTCCACGCGGACGATGCCGACCTGCTCCCCGTTCGGGCCGACGAGCCGGACCTCGGGGACGCGGATCCGATCGTTGATGCGGGGCTCGCTGATGTGGTGCTCCTCGTACTCGCAGTGTGGTCCACCGCAGACGAGAAAGGCCCTCGTCCGCGGGCACAGGCGAGGGCCGATGGATCCGACGGCGCGACCCGCCCGAGGGCAGTCGCGACCCGAGCACACGTCCCGGAGATCCGTGACGTGCCCTCTCGGACCGGACCCGGCACCTGTCGTCTGGGACAGTCGGCGCGCGGGTGGGATCAGCTCCACTTGTGCACCGGTGGGCCGCATCCGCACGTGTGCGGGCACAGCTCACCAGTCGGTCGGAAGCCAGCCTAGCATCGCCGCGCGGCCGCGGTCCGAGGGGGTGGGCGTGACGACGGTCTCCCCGGCCGGCGCGGGTGCTCCGGGCGTTCGCTCGGGGCGGGGCGGGACGTGCTCCGGGCGCTCGCCCCGGGCGGGGACGGGACGTGCTCGGCCGAGCCGGGACGAGTTCGCTCGGGCACGGGCGGGCCGACCGGCGGTGAGAGACTCGGGCGCATGTCCCAGACCCCCACCACCGACCCGACATCCGACCCGACCGACGGGACGCCCGACCCCACCGCCGCCGCGACGCGCGACATCGCGGACGTCGCCGCCGTCGAGGTCATCACGACCGCGGCCGTGCACCTCATGAGCGCCGCTGCGGTCAAGTGCGGCCTGTCCGAGGACACCCCGGACGCGCGCGGGGCGGACTTCCTCGACCTGGACGAGGCCCGCAAGCTCATCACGGCGCTCGCCGCGCTGGTCACCGCGAGCGCGCCGGACCTGGGCAACCAGCACGCCCGGTCGCTGCGGGACGGCCTGCGGACCTTGCAGCTCGCGTTCCGCGAGGCCTCGCCGTTCCCGGACGCCCCCGGCGAGGGCCCCGGCGAGAAGCTCACCGGCTACGTGAGCTGACCCGCCGGTCCGTGCACCCGGTGCGCCGTCAGCCGGTGAACGTCGGCTGGGCGACGACCGGGCGGGCGGGCTCGGCGGGAGCCGGCTCGGGATCGGGGCTCGGAGCCGCCGGGGCCGGGGGCGGCTCGGGGGCGGGCTCCGGGGTCGGCTGCGGTTCCGCGTCGGCGACGAGGTCGTGGTGGAGCTGCGTCACGCCGTCCGTCAGCACGAGGACCTCGCCCTCGAACGCCCGCCAGGTGACGAAGACGATCCCGCGCGGACCGTCGCCCTCCGCGACCCCGGTCTCCGGGTCGTACCGGAGCAGGTCGTGCGACACGACGCTGAACAGGTCGATCTCCGGGCTGTGCACCGCGATGTCGAGGATGCCGATCTCGCAGCCGACCTCGTCGGCGGGCGCGGTCAGCGTCACGGTCTGCGCGACGGGGTCGACGTCGAGCTCGACCGAGCCGCAGAACTCGTCCACGGTCCGGGCCGGGCTCTGGTCCGGGTCGACGTCGGCGGCGGTGAGCTCCGGGCCGTCCCCGGGTGTCACCCCGTCGACCGCGGGTCTCACCCGAGGGTGGTGGGCCGACCGGGCGACGGTCGCGTGCGAGGGCCTCGACCGGCGTCGGCCGCTCAGCCCAGCGGGGCGGTCGGCACGCGGCCATCCGGCTCGGCGGGCGCGACGTCGGCCGGCACCCCGGTCGGTGCCACCACCGCGGCGGCCGCCGGAGCGTCGGGGACGGGCACGTCGACGGGCCGCACGGCCGCGGTCGCGCGCGCGGCCGTGGTCGCCCGCGAGGTGCGCGCGAGGCGCAGGACGATCAGCCCACCGCCGGCGACGACCGCACCCACCGCACCCGCCGCGAGGAAGCCCCAGCTCGCGCCGGCGCGGTCGATGAGGGCTCCGCAGACCGGCGCCCCGAGGGCCGAGCCGACGGTCATCGCGGTGCCGCTCCACCCCATGACCTCCCCGCGCCGCTCCTCCGGGACGAGCCGGACGAGGGTCGCGTTGATCGACGAGAGCGCGGCCGCGCACGGCAGCCCGGCGAGCACGACGCCGACCGCGAGCAGCAGCGGCGTGCCGGCGAGCGCGGCAGGGACGGTCAGCAGCGACAGCGCGAGCACGAGCGCCAGCGGTGAGAAGGCGCGGTGACCCGCTCCGTAGAGGACGCCTCCGATCACCGATCCCCCGGCCCAGAGCGCGATCATCCAGCCGGTGTCCCCGACGCGGTCCCACTCCTCGAGCGAGGCGATGATGCTGACGTCGGTGCCGGTCAGCACCAGCGAGGCGGCGCTCGCCGCGAGCAGCGTCACCAGGAGCGTGGGGCTGAGCACGGACCACCGGGGACCGTGCGGGTGCCCCGGCCGCGACGCCACGGCGCCGTCGGGCGACGCCGTCCGTGTGGGCGGGTCGAACCACATGAGGAGTGCGCCCGCGCCCACGGTCGCGATGCCGACGGCCACGAGCGCGGCCGTCGTCGACCAGGCCGTGGCGAGCAGCACGCCGAGGACGGGCGCGAGCATGAACGACAGCTCGGTGACCACCGAGTCGAGGGCGAACGCCGTCCGCTGCTCGGCCGGCGGCACGAGCACCGACAGCGACTGCCGGATCACCGAGAACACCGGGACCATGAACAGGCCGGCGAGCACCGCGGCCGCGAGCAGCGCGCCGTAGGAGAGGAAGGGCGCCGACGCCCACACCCCCGCCTCGACGATCACCGAGGGGAGCAGCGCGCGGCGCAGGCCCAGACGGTCGACCCGGCGGCCCCGCCACGGCGCGCCGACCGCCATGCCGACCGTCATCGCCGCGGCGACCACGCCGGCCCGGGCGTACCCGAGGTCGAGGGTCACGACGACGTGCAGCGTGAGCACCACCCCCACCGCGGCGTGCGGCAGCCGGGCCACGAGCGAGACGAGCACGAGGCGCAGCACAGCAGGGCGCCCGAGGAGGCGCCCGTAGGGGGCGAGGAGCATGCCGACGATGATCCCAGACGCCTCCGACGACCGGCACGCGGATATCACCCGGCCCGGTCGACGGTCGCGTGCCGCGGGACGGTCCGGGGGGGCAGCCCGGTGCCTATCCTGACGGCGTGACCGACGAGCCGACGGCCGAGCTGCCCGCGCAGCGCGGGCCGAGCGCCGCCCGCGGCCGGGGCGCCCGCTCGGACGCCGCCGCGGCCGGCCCACCGCCCGCCGCCGTGACCGGAGCGGCCGCGACGTCGGTCGACGCCGACGCGGCACCCGGTCCGGCCACGCCCGCCTCGCTCGTCCCCGACGCCGGCGCACCCCCCGGCACCTCGCCGGCGCGGCCGGCCGCACCGACCACCCCGACCCCGCCGGCTGCACCGGGCACACCGGTCACGCCGGGCACCCCGGTCACGCGGGTCACCCCGGTCACGCGGGTCACGCCGGGGACGCCGGGCGTGCCGGCGGGAGCGACGGAGCCCGGCCCCGAGGTCGACCCCGCAGCCGAGACCACCCCCGGACCCCGGCCACGACGTCGTCGTCGGTGGCCGGTCGTGCTCCTCGTGCTCGCGCTGCTCGCGTCCCTCGGCGCGGCCGGCTACCTCTACACGACGACGACCGCCTACGCCGAGCGGGTGCAGTGGACCGAGGACCAGGCGCGGCTCATCGGCACCGACCTCGTGACCACCCGCGCGGAGCTCGAGGGTGTGCGCGGCGAGCTGCAAGGGGTCCGCGACCAGCTCGCCACGGCCCAGGAGCGCATCACCGTGCTCGCGGACGAGAAGGCGCAGATCGGGGACGACCGCGAGGCGCAGGCCCAGCTGCTGGACTACCAGGCCCGGGTGAGCGAGGCGGCGGGGATCGTCGCCTCGGCGCTCGACCGGTGCGTCCAGGGGCAGGACCAGCTCATCGTGTACCTCGAGGACGCCGAGAGCTACGACCCGGCCCAGCTCGCGGGCTTCGGCGAGGACGTCGACCAGCTGTGCGAGTCGGCGTCGGAGGCGAACGACGCGCTGCAGACCGAGCTGGCCGACCGGTGAGGGACCGTCGGGTCCTGCGCGGGCTGGCCGGGCTCGCGCTCGCGTGCGGGACGCTCGGGGGGTGCGCCCTCGTGCCGCAGATGCCCGGCCCGACGCCCACCGACCTCGTGCCCTCGCAGGTGCCGCTGCCCACCCCGACGACGACCGGCAACCTCTCCCCGGACGGCTTCGACGCGGCGCAGCGGATGGCCGTCCGCATCCGCAACGTCGGGTGCGGGTCCGTCTCGACGGGGTCCGGCTTCGCGATCGACGCCCGGACCCTGATCACCAACCGGCACGTGGTCGCGGAGTCCGCGGAGCTGCAGCTGAGCACGTACGACGGCCGGGACCTCGCCGCGACGACGGCGAGCACCGCCGAGCTGGCCGACCTCGCCGTCGTCCGGACGACGGACGACCTGCCCGGCGGTCCCGGAGCTCGCGCCCACCGACCCGGTCGCCGGTGACACGGTGACGGTCGTCGGCTACCCCGAGGGCGGGCGGCTCACGGTGACCAGCGGGACCGTGATCGGCGGGACGACCGACCCGCTCAACGAGAACCTCGGTGAGGTGCTGGTCACCGACGCCGCGGTCGAGCCCGGCAGCTCCGGCTCGGCGGTCCTGGACGCGGGCGGCCGGGTCGTCGGCGTCGTCTACGCCAAGAACACGCTGGACCAGAGCTTCATCGTCCCCGTGAGTACGCTCAGAGGTCCTGCTCGACGACAGCGGCGCGTTCGTCGACGCGCCGTCGTGCACCGGCTGACGACCCTCGGTCGCGCGGCCGCCGGGCAGCCCGTCCCGAGCCGCTGGGAGGTCACGATGAGCAGCACCGACAGCACCGAAAGCACCGACAGCACGTTCAGCGCCGACCGGTTCGACAGCACGGACGGCACCGGTGGCGACGACGCCACGGTGTCCCGGACCTCGCACCGCGGGGTCGACCACGGCGCGATCACCCGCGCGGTGCGCGACCTGCTCACGGTCCGGCGCGTGTTCGGCGAGGCCTACGAGCGCGGTGGCGTCCTCGTCATCCCGGTCGCCAAGGTGCTCGGCGGCACCGGCTCCGGGTACGGCAGCGGCGAGGGCGGGGACGGGGCGGACGGGAAGGACGCCGGGTACGGCAGCGGCGAGGGCGGCGGCGGGGGCTTCGGCGTCCGGGTCCGCCCGGTCGGGGCCTACGTCGTCGACGACTCGGGCGTGCACTGGCGTCCGGCCCTCGACCTCAACCGGGTCATCCTCGGCGGCCAGCTCGCGGCGATGGTCGCGGTGGTCGCGGTGTCCCGGGCCGTGCGCCGGCGCCGTCGGCACCACTGAGCACGTCCGGCCGGCCGACCGCCGGTCGGCGAGTCGCCGGTCGGCCGACGGTCGGCCCGACGGGTCAGCCCGCGGTGGGCGCCCGGGTGAGCCGCAGCTCGACCGAGTCGACCCGCGCGGCCACGGTGTCGTCGGCCGCGAGGCGCGCGTTGACCTCGGCGAGCACCGCGTCCAGCCGGCCGCGGTCGAGCCCGGGCACGAGCGCGAGCACGACGGCGACCTCGGCCCGGCGGCCCGGCTCCGCGGCGGCGTCGACGACCCCCGGGACCCCGGCGACGGCCGCACGCGACGGCCGCGGCGACGTCGTCGGCCACGACGCCGCCGGTCACCGCGGGGTGCCAGGCCTCGGCGCGGGCGAGCGCCCACACCGCGGGACGGGGCAGGACGGCGGTCACCGGACCACCCGGGTCGAGGACGACGACCTCCCACCCCTCGCCGACCGCGGACAGCGCGGCCCGCTGCACGCCGCTCGGCACCGGACGGGCGTCGGGGTGCCACGCGGCCATCGCGGCGACGGAGGTGAAGACCGGCATCGCCGTGCGCCCGTCAGGGGTGCGCAGCGCGACGATCCCGGCCGACGCCTCCTTGTCGACGGTGTGCTCGTGCCCGTCGTGCACGACGACGTCCGCAGCCTCGAGCTCGGCGAGGACCGGCACCAGCACGCGGGTCGGGGCGAGCGCGGCGACGACGTCGGCCAGGGACGCGGCGCCGTCGGCGTAGCGGCTCAGCACGCCGGCGAGCGCGGGGTCGGTCGTGCCGTCGTCCCCGGCGAACGCCGACGTGGGCGGCAGGGCGCGACCGGTCATCGGGGCCGGTCCGGGCTCGTCGGGGCCTCGTCGGGGCCGAGCGGCCGGTCAGAACCGGCCCGGTCCCGCGCCGCCGGGGCGGCCCGCGACCTCCAGCGCCTCGGGCAGCGTGAACGCGCCCGCGTACAGCGCCTTGCCGACGATCGCGCCCTCGACGCCGAGCGGGACGAGCTCGCGCAGCGCGCGCAGGTCGTCCAGGCTCGAGATGCCGCCGGACGCGACGACCGGGGCGTCGGTGCGCGCGCAGACCTCGCGCAGCAGGTCGAGGTTCGGGCCGCGCAGCGTGCCGTCCTTGGTGACGTCGGTGACGACGTAGCGGGCGCAGCCGGCGTCGTCCAGGCGGGCCAGCACCTCCCACAGGTCGCCGCCGTCCTCGGTCCAGCCGCGGGCGGCGAGCGTCGTGCCGCGCACGTCGAGGCCGACCGCGACGAGCTCGCCGTACTGCTCGATGACCCGCGCGGTCCACTCCGGGTTCTCCAGCGCGGCGGTGCCGAGGTTGACCCGGGCGGCGCCGGTCGCGAGCGCGCGCTCGAGCGACGCGTCGTCGCGGATCCCGCCGGACATCTCCACCCGGACGTCGAGCGCGGCGACGACGGCGGCGAGCAGCTCGGCGTTCGAGCCGCGGCCGAAGGCGGCGTCGAGGTCGACGAGGTGCACCCACTCCGCGCCGCCGGACTGCCAGTCGAGGGCGGCGGCGAGCGGGTCGCCGTAGGACGTCTCCGAGCCGGCCTCGCCCTGGACGAGGCGGACGGCCTGGCCGGCGGCGACGTCGACGGCGGGCAGGAGCTCGAGCGGGGTGTCGGACATGGGTCGGTGCTCTCCTCGGTGGACGGACGGTGGGGCGGCTCGGGCGCGGTCAGGAGCGCAGCGAGCCCACCCAGTTGGCGAGCAGCTGGGAGCCGGCGTCGCCGGACTTCTCGGGGTGGAACTGGGTCGCGGACAGCGGGCCGTTCTCGACGGCGGCGACGAACCGCCCGCCGTGCTCGGACCACGTGACCAGCGGCGGGGTGAACCGCGCGTCGCCCAGCGGCGGGAAGGTGCGGGCGGCGTAGGAGTGCACGAAGTAGAAGCGCTCGTCCTCGATCCCCTCGAAGAGGACCGAGCCGGCGGGGACGTCGACCGGGGACCAGCCCATGTGCGGCACGACGTCGGCCTCGAGCCGGTCGACCACGCCCGGCCACTCCCCCAGACCCGCGGCCTCGACGCCGTGCTCCTCGCCGCGCTCGAACATCACCTGCATGCCGACGCAGATGCCGAGCACGGGCCGGCCCGCCGGCGAGCCGCCGGTCGACGATCTGGTCGCCGCGGACGCTTGGCCAGCCCCTCCATGACGGCGGCGAACGCGCCGACGCCGGGGACGACGAGCCCGTCGGCCTCGGTCGCGGCGGTCGGGGTCGGCGGTCAGCTCGACGTGCGCACCGACGCGCTCGAGCGCGCGCACGGCGGACCGGACGTTGCCGAACCCGTAGTCGAGGACGACGACGTCTGGGGTGGGAGTCACGGCGCCGAGTTTACGTGCGGTTCGCGCGGGCCGACGCGGCGAGCATCCGCATCGCCCGGAACCGCGACAGGCCCACGCTCGACACCATGCCCGGCACGTCGGCCGCGGCCGTGGCACCCGAGCAGCAGGTCCTCGAGGAGGTCCGGCGCACCGTTCATCACGAGCCCGGCCTTGAGGTCCTCGCCCTGCTCGCCGTCCATCCACCGCGACGCGACCGCACGGCCGCCGTCCTTGACGAGGAGGACCACCGGGACGCCCTTGAGCAGACGGGAGACCGCGATCGCGGCGTCACGCGGCGCGGTGCCGGTCGTGTCGCGGCACACCGCGATCGCGCCGACGTCGGACGGGACGACGTCGACCGCGGACCTTGGCCAGCGCGCACGTCGCCGCGAGCGGCCCGGGCGCCGCGACCGGCGTCAGGACGAGCGCGACCGGCGCGGGGCGCGCCGGGATCCGACGGTCGTCGCGAACGGGTCGTCGGGGCGCTCGGTCCGCTCACAGCGCCCCCTTGGTCGACGGGATCCCCACCACCCGCGCGTCCGGCTGCACCGCGGCGCGCAGCGCGCGGGCGAGCGCCTTGAACTGCGCCTCGACGATGTGGTGCGGGTCGCGGCCGGCGAGCACCCGCATGTGGATGCAGATGCCGGCGTGGTGGGCGATCGACTCCAGCACGTGCCGGGTCAGCGAGCCCGGTGAAGTGGCCGCCGATGAGGTGGTACTCCTGCCCGGCGGGCTCGCCCGAGTGCACGAGGTACGGCCGGCCGGACACGTCGACGACGGCCTGCGCGAGCGCCTCGTCGAGCGGCACCAGCGCGTCGCCGAACCGGCCGATGCCGGCCTTGTCGCCGAGCGCGATGCCGCAGCGCCTCGCCGAGCGCGATGGCGACGTCCTCCACGGTGTGGTGCGCGTCGATGTGGGTGTCCCCGGTCGCGCGCACCGTGAGGTCGATGCAGCGAGTGCTTGCCCAGCGCGGTGAGCATGTGGTCGTAGAACGGCACGCTCGTCGAGATCTCGGTCCGGCCGGTGCCGTCGAGGTCGAGCTCGACGAGGACGGTCGACTCCGACGTCGTGCGCTCGACCCGTCCCGTCCGCGTGCCGGGCGTGCCGGGCGTCCCGGGCGGTCCCGCCGTGTCCGCCGTGCTGTTCGCACTCACCGTGCCGTCACCTCCACCAGGGCGGCCCGGAAGGCCGCCATCTCCTCGCGCGTGCCGATCGACACCCGCAGCCACCCGGGCGGTCCCGACCTCGCGGATGAGCACCCCGCGCTCCGAGCAGACCCTCCCAGATCGCGTGCCGGTCGTCGAACAGGCCGAAGAGCACGAAGTTGGCGTCCGAGTCGGCGACCGTCGTAGCCCTGCTCGCGCAGCCAGGCGACGGTCGCGTCCCGCTCGTCGCGCAGCGACCCGACCTGCGCCATGAGCGCCGTGGAGTGGCGCAGCGCGGCCCGGGCGACCGCCTGCGTCACGCCCGACAGGTGGTACGGCAGGCGCACGACGCGCAGCGCGTCGACCAGGGCCGGCGCGGCGGCGAGGTAGCCGACCCGGGCGCCGGCCAGCCCGAACGCCTTGGACATCGTCCGGCTCACCGCGAGGTGCGGGTGGTCGGCGAGGATCTCCAGCGCCGACGGCGTCCCGGCGCGGCGGAACTCTCCGTACGCCTCGTCCACGACGACGACGCACCCGCCCGGGACCCGTGCGGCCGCGGCCGAGCACGGCCTCGATCGTCGCCCAGCGGCAGGGCGGTGCCGGTCGGGTTGTTCGGGCTCGCGAGCAGCACGACGGACGGCGCGTGCTCGGCGATCGTCGCCGCGGCGTGCCTCGGGTCGAGCGTGAAGTCCTCCTCGCGGCGACCCTGCACCCAGCCGGTCGAGGTGTCGCGCGCGTACTCGGGGTACATCGAGTAGGTCGGCGCGAACGACAGCGCGGTGCGTCCGGGGCCGCCGAAGGCCTGGAGCAGGTGCAGCATGACCTCGTTCGAGCCGTTCGCGGCCCAGATCTGCTCCGGCGCGAGGCGCGACGCCGGACTCCCGGCGCAGGTACTCGGCGAGGTCCGTGGCGCAGCGCGAGGAAGTCCCGGTCCGGGTAGCGGTTGAGGCCCGCGCGCGGCGGCGGCGACGTCGGCCGCGATGTCGGCGACGACGTCGTCCGCGGGCGGGTAGGGGTTCTCGTTGACGTTGAGCAGCACCGGGACGTCGAGCTGCGGGGCGCCGTACGGCTCCAGGCCCGCGAGCTCGGGACGCAGGGGAAGGGTCACGGCCCCGAGTGTAGGGAGGCCCACCGACACCCCGGCCCGCCGTCGCGGGGGCCGGTCCCCGACGCTCGGCGGACGCCGACCCGGGTCGCCACGGGGTCGGACCGGGCTACTCGGCCAGGTTGCCCGCGTCGCCGCCCACCCGGTACGGCGTCGTGACCCCCGCGTAGACGAGGTGCGCGACCAGTCCCTGCTGCGCATGCGGCAGGTTGTGGCAGTGGTCCATCCACACGCCGGGGTTGTCGGCGACGAACGCCACCTCGTACGTCTCGCCGTCGCGTACCTCGAGCGAGTCGGTCCACCAGGGGCTCCCGGTCGAGGCGTCACCGTCCCGGCCCAGCACGACGGCATGGTGGCCGTGCAGGTGCATGGGGTGGGACCGGCCGCTGGAGTTCGAGATCGTCATGCGGACGACGTCGCCCTCCTCCACGACGAACATCGGGACGTCCGGGAAGGTGTGTCCGTTCACGGTCCACTGCAGCCCGGGCCGGCCGTCGACGAACCCGATCCGCCGACCCACGGCGTACCGGAACGAGCGGTCCACGTCGTCCGGGTCGAAGCCGAGGTCCGCCGGCGTGCCGTAGGTGAGCAGGTCGAGCGGCACGCCGGGGTCCGCGCCCTGCGGCGCGGTCGCTCCCGTCCGGACCCAGGACGACGTCGGTCCCGGCGCCGCCGAGGACGACGCGCACCGCCGAGCCGTCGTCGGGCACCCGGACCTCGAGGTCGGCCCGCCCGCCCGCCGGCACCACGACGACCCGGTCCTCGACGGCCGCAGGCTCGTGGAGGTCGCGGGCGTCGACCGCGAGGACGCGGAACGGGGCGCCGGGGACCCACACCCGCAGGGCGCCGTTGTCGGTGTTGACCACGCGGACGCGCGCCGTGGTGCCCGGCGGGACGACGTGCCGGCGCTCGCCAGGCGCGCCGTCGACCGTGCGGGTCGAGCCGTAGGTGTGCACGAGGGCGACGACGTCGGCGGGCTCGGGCTCGGGCTGGGGCTCGGGCTCGGGCTCGGGCTCGGGCTGGGGCTCGGGCTGGGGCTCCGGGTCGGCGTCGGCGGGGCCGGCCGGCTCGACGACGAGCGCCCCGAGGAGGCCGAGGCGGACCTGCCGGTGGGAGAGCTGGTGGGAGTGGTACCAGTACGTCCCGGGATCCTCGGCGACGAACCGGTAGACGTGCTGCTCCCCCGGCCGGACGGCGTCCTGCGTCACACCGGCGACGCCGTCCTCCGCGTTGGGCACGTCGACGCCGTGCCAGTGCAGCGTGACCCCGTCCGGGACGGACGCGTTGACCAGCGAGACCTCGACCACGTCGCCCTGGGTCGCGGTGAGGACCGGGCCCGGGCTCGCGCCGTTGAGCGTGAACCCGTCGACCGCGGTGCCGTCGGCGAGGGTGAACCGGCCGGCGGCCGCGGTCAGGGTGACGGCGACGTCCGGTGCGCTCGCGGGCCCGGTCAGCGCCGCGACGCTGACGTCGCCGGGGGCCGCGGGCGGTCCCTCCCACCCGGCGTCGAGGTGCGCGGCGTGCCCCGCGGGCAGCACGCCCCCGCCCGCGTCCGGGTACCCCGTGCCCATGACGGAGTAGGTGGCCGGGACGAGGCTCCCCGCCCAGAACCACCCGACGGTGCCGAGGACCGCGACGGCGGCGGCGGTCGCCACGAGCAGGCGCCGCCACCCACCGGGGACGGTCGGCGCGTCGGACGGCTCGTCGGACGGCTCCGCCCTCGGACCGAGGTCGTCAGGCCCGGGCGCCGTGCCGAAGGCGTCCGCTGCGGGCGGACCGGGGTCGGGCGCCGGCAGCCGGTCACCGCCCACCGGCGCGTCAGACCGCGGCGCCGCTCGTCGTCCGCGCGGGGGCGGCCGACGCCGGCTCGGCGGCTCGGCGGCTGGCGACGATCGAGGCGCCGAGGATCGCGAGCGCATTGGCCCCGTGCAGCGCACCGACGATCGGGGCGCCGAAGGAGACGAACGCCAGGACCACCTGGAGCACGACGAGACCGAAGACGATCGCGGCCATCTTCACGCCACCGGGGATCTTGGCGAAGAAGGACACCACGAGAAGAACCAGGGCGATGATCGGGATGACCATCATCCCGACCTGGCCGTGGATCACGTGCCCGGCGTTGAAGGCGGAGTCGCTGGTCACGACCTCGCCGCCCTCGACCCGGTTGATGACCTCGAACCACGCGTACGCGATCGACGCCGCCTGGACGAAGATCCCGAGCGCGACGAGCGTGGCGAGAACGCGATAGGCAGCCTTCATGGCCGACCTTCTCTCTGGAGTACTCGAGGAATGTCCGGCCGGACGCAGCCGGGCACGTCCAGGCTATTGAAGGACGGCTCACGGGAGAAGGGATTTCGGGCCCCTGGCTGGTGGCCGGTGGATCGGGCGGCTCGGCGGCGGCTCGGCGGCGGCTCGGCGGCGGCTCGGCGGCGGCTCGGCGGCGGCTCGGCGGCGGCTCGGCGGCGGCACGGCGGCGGCTCGGCGGCGGCTCGGCGGGCCGGACCCGTGGCGGATCGGCGGCGGTTCGGGACCGTCGACGGCCGTGCGGGTGGGTCTGCCTACGATCGACGGATGACCCCTCCCCCCACGGCCCCCGCGTCGACCTCCGAGGCCGCCCCCGAGGCAGGTGCGGGGCGCGCCGCCGTCGACCGGGACGCGTTGCGGTCCGCCGCCGAGGCGGCCCTCGTCGCCCTCGTGGGACACCCGGACGCCCGGCTGCGCGACGACCAGTGGGTGGCCATCGAGGCGCTGGTCGCCGACCACCGCCGCGCGCTCGTCGTGCAGCGCACCGGGTGGGGCAAGTCGGCGGTCTACTTCGTCGCGACCGCGCTGCTGCGCGCCGCGGGTGCCGGCCCGACGGTCATCGTCTCGCCCGCTGCTCGCCCTCATGCGCAACCAGGTCGAGGCGGCCCAGCGGGCGGGCATCCGCGCCGAGACGATCAACTCGTCCAACGTCACCGAGTGGGACGCGGTGCACGAGCGGATCGCGGCCGGCGACGTCGACGTCCTGCTCGTCTCCCCCGAGCGGCTCAACAACCCGGGCTTCCGCGAGGAGGTGCTGCCGCGGCTGGCGGCGTCGGCGGGGCTCGTCGTCGTCGACGAGGCCCACTGCATCTCCGACTGGGGTCACGACTTCCGACCCGGACTACCGCCGCATCCGGACGCTGCTCGCGGACCTGCCGGCGGGCATCCCGGTGCTCGCGACGACGGCGACCGCGAATGCGCGGGTCACCGCCGACGTCGCCGAGCAGCTCGCCGTGACCGGCGGTCGGGTGCAGGCGACGGGACCGGCAGGCGGGCCGGGCGGGTCCGGGGCACCGGCCGGGTCCGGCAGCACGACCCGTGCCGACGGGGTGGCCGACGCGCTCGCCGACGTGCTCGTCCTGCGCGGGTCGCTCGACCGCGAGAGCCTCCACCTCGCGGTCGCCGCAGCTGCCCGGCACGGCCGCGCAGCTCGCCTGGCTCTCGCACCACCTGCCGCGGATCGAGGGCTCCGGGCATCGTCTACTGCCTCACGGTCGCCGCCGCCCAGCAGGTCGACCGAGCACCTGCGCGCGCAGGGCCTGGAGGTCCGCGCCTACACCGGCCAGACCGACACCGCCGAGCGTGAGGCGTCCGAGCAGGACCTGCTCGCGAACCGGGTCAAGGCGCTGGTCGCGACGTCGGCGCTGGGCATGGGCTTCGACAAGCCGGACCTGGCCTTCGTCGTGCACCTCGGCGCACCGGCGTCGCCCATCGCGTACTACCAGCAGGTCGGGCCGCGCCGGGCCGGGCGACCGACCGGGCCGAGGTCGTGCTGCTGCCCGGCCCGGAGGACCGCGCGATCTGGGACTACTTCGCCTCGATGGCCTTCCCGCCGGAGGCCGAGGTGCGGGCGACGATCGCGGCGCTCGAGCGGTCGGGCACGCTGTCCACGGCCGCCCTCGAGACGCGGGTGTCCCTGCGCCGCAACCGGCTCGAGCTCATGCTCAAGGTGCTCGACGTGGACGGCGCCGTCCGCCGGGTCCGTGGCGGCTGGGAGGCGACCGGCCGCCCCTGGGAGTACGACGCCGAGCGGTACCGCCGCGTCACCGAGACGCGCCGCGCCGAGCAGGCGGCGATGCTCGACGTACGTCGCGACCACCACCTGCCGGATGGCGTTCCTGCGGAACGCGCTGGACGACCCCGACCTCGACCCCGACTGGCGCTGCGGTCGGTGCGACGTGTGCGGCGGCACGAGCGCGGGCGAGGCGCCGGACGTCGACGAGGTGTCGGCGGCCCGGGAGCGGCTCGCGGTCCCCGGCGTCGAGGTCGAGCCGCGGCGCCAGTGGCCGAGCGGCATGGCCGCGCTCGGGTGTCGACGTCTCCGGCCGCATCGCCGCGGACGAGCGGCCGGAGACGGGGCGGGCGGTGGCCCGGATGGACGGCATCGGCTGGGGCGGGCTGCTGCGCGACCTGTTCGCGCCGCCCGACGCCGGCTCGGACGGCCGGCCCGCCGCGGACGGCGACCCGTCCGCGGGCGACCCGGACGACCCCGCGGGCGGTCGGGACCCCGGCGCCGGGCGACCGCGCGCCGACGGACGGTGGCCTGCCGGTCGCGCTGCGCCGACCGGTCCTCGAGGTGCTCGACGCCTGGCACCCGGACCCGGCGCCCGCGGGCGTCGTCGTCGTCGAGTCGGCGACCCGGCCCGAGCTCGTCCGGCACCTGGCCGACGGCGTCGCGCACCGGCTCGGGCGTCCCGCGTGGTCGGGTCGATCGGGCCGGTCGACGGGACACGGGCCCGGCCGGCACGACGTCAACTCCGCCCAGCGGCTGGCCGGCGTCGCCCGGCGGCTCGAGCTGCACCTGTCCCCCGCCGCCGCGGCCGGGCTGCCCGGGCGCGCGGTCGTCCTCGTCGACGACCGGACGGACTCGGGCTGGACCCTCACGGTGGCGTCCCGGCTGCTGCGGCGGGCCGGCGCGTCGGCGGTGCACCCCTTCGTGCTCGCCGTGGGGTGACCGGCCGGGGCCCGGGCACGCGAGCGGTTCTCCATCGGCGCCGTCGTCGGGTGACCGGCCGAGCGTCAGCGACGCGGGGCGGCCTCGCCGGCGCCCGCGAGGTCCGCGGCCAACCGCGGCGAAGCCCTCGTCGAGCGTGACGCGCGGCGCCCAGCGCAGCGCCTCGCGGGTGCGGCGCTGGTCGAACCAGTGGGCGGTCGACAGCTGCTCGGCGAGGAACCGGGTCATCGGCGGCATCGCCCCACGCCGGCCGAGCGGCCCAGACGGCCTCGAGCACGACCGCCCGCGGTGCGCGCCGACCGCCGGCGGGCACCGACCACGCGGGCACCGGCACGCCCGCCGCCCGCGCACATCCCGGCCAGCAGGTCGCGCACCGGCCGCGGCTCGCCGTTGGTCACCACGTACGCCTGCCCCCACGCGTCCGACGGCGCCTCGAGCGCCGCGACGAGCGCGTCCGCGGCGTTGTCGACGTAGGTGGTGTCGATGAGGGCGGCGCCCGCCGCCGAGCAGCGGGCAGCCGGCCGCGGCGGGCGCGGTCGACGATCCGCTCGACGAGCTGGGTGTCGCCCGGTCCCCACACGAGGTGCGGCCGGACGGCCAGCACGCGCATCTCGGGCGAGTCCGCCGCGAGCGCGAGGAGCTCCGCGGCGGCCTTGGTGCGCGCGTAGGCGCCCCGCGCCCGGTGCGGGTCCGCCGGCCCGGCCGGCTCGCCGACGATCGACGAGCCGACGTGCGCGACCGACGGCGACGACACCATGACGAACCGCCGCACGCCCGCGGCGCGCGCGGCGGCGCAGCAGCAGGCGGGTGCCCTCGACGTTGACCGCGCGGAACTCCGCCTCGGGCCCGGTCGACCGTCACCTTCGCCGCGAGGTGGATCACCGCGGTGCACGGCCGTCGACGGCACGGGCGACGGCGCCGGCGTCGGTGACCGAGCCGCGCTGTCGGTCGCGCCCGGCGACGCCCGCCGGCCCGCGCTGGAAGGTCCGCACGTCGTGGCCCCGCGGTCGGACCGCGGCGGCCACCGCGCGGCCGAGCATCCCGCTCGCGCCGGTGACGAGGACCCGCTCGGGCGTGGCCGCGGTCACGGGTCGCGGACCCGGCCGCCCGCCAGCACTCCCCCGGCCCACCGGGCGAGCCGCGCACGCTCGATCTTGGAGTTGTGACGGACGTCCGTGGGCAGCTCCGGGACGACGAGCACCGCCGCCACCGGACGGGAGCACGTCGAGCGCGGCACGCAGCCGCGCGGTGAGGTCGAGGTCGGCGAGCCCGGGTCGGCGGGCGGCGGGCCGCGTCTCGACGACGAGCACGACCTGCTGGACGCCCGCCGGCCCGACGCCGACCGCCGCGGCCCGGCCCACGCCGTCGACGGACTCGGCCCGACGCTCGAGGCCGCACCGGGGTGAGCACGCCGCGGGGCGTGGTGAGGACGTGCGCGAGCCGGCCCTCGACCCACAGCCGCCCCTCGGCGTCGAGGTGGCCGACGTCGCCGGTGCGGTGCCAGCCGGCGTCGCGCCGGGATCGGCGCGGTGGGTGAGCCACAGCCGGTCGTACCGGGCCATGACGTGCGGGGCGGACACGAGGATCTCGCCGGTCACGCCCGGGTGCCCGGTCGACCGGCCCGGTCGCCGCGCCGTCGTCGTCCAGGGCGCTGATCGCCACCGCGGCGCCGGCGACCGGACGCCCGACGCACACCCCGGCGCCCCGGCGCCGGCCGCCGGCGGATCCCGGCGAGGCTGATGTCGGTGACCGGCAGCACCTCGGTCATGCCGTACGGCGTGTGCGGCTCGGCGTGCGGCATCAGCCGTCCGGCGGCGGCGAGCAGCTCGGGCGGCACCGGCGCGCCGGCCGACAGGAACGTGCGCACGCCCGGCCAGCGCCCGGCGACCGGCGTCGTCCAGCGAGCCCGCGTCCGCCACGACGCTGGTCAGCGCGGCCGGGGAGGCGAACACGACCGCGGCGTCGATCGCGGCGACGGCGTCGGCGAGCGCGCGGGCGGTGAGCGTCCGCGGCGAGGTCACGTCCATGTCCGGGCTCGCGCACGTGGCACCGAGCGCCGGTCCGAGCAGCGCGAACGGCGCGAACGCGGCGACCAGCGGCGTGCCGGGACCGATGCCGTAGGTGTCCCCGACCGCGCGGGCCATCGCGGCGAGCGCGGGCGTGCGTGTACGCGACGCCCTTCGCCGGACCGGTCGAGCCGGAGGTGAACAGGACGCCGCGTCGTCGTCGGGACCGGGCTCGGGCGGCGGCGCGGTGCCGGCGCGCGATCTCCGCCCGGCCGGCGTGCGCCAGCTCGACGAGCGTCGTCTCGACCCCGAGCGCCGCGCGGGCCGGCAGGGGCAGCGAGCCGGCCAGGACCCGCCGCGCCGGCCAGCCGAGCGCCGCGGGCCGCGGCGAGCGCGCGCGGGATGCCGACGACGAGGTCGGGTCGGGCGCCCCGCGGACCGCGCGGGACAGGCCGCGCACGCCCGAGGCCGGCGTCGGCCACGACGACGACGGCGCCCAGCCGCAGGCAGGCGTAGATCACCGCGGTGAGGTCGGCACCCGGCGGCACGAGCAGGCACACCCGGTCGCCCGGGCCGGCACGCCGGCGCCGCGCAGCCCGCGGGCCAGCTCGTCCACGCGGCGGGCGAGCAGGGACCACCGGATCGCGCGTGGACCGCCGCCGCCGGCCGGGGCGAGCTCGACGAGGGCGACGCCGTCGTCGGCCGCACGCTCCTCGAGCGCCCGCCACAGCGGGCGGTATGACGTGGTGGCCGGCGCCGCGCCCGGGTCCGCACCGGCACCGGACGTGCCACCGTCGACGGCGGCACGGACCCGGCTGGTCGGACGGCCCGCCGACTCGACCTCCGGGAACCGCTCGTCGAGCCAGGTGACCACGGCACCCGCGACGTCGGCGTCCTCGGGCAGCAGGTGCCCGGCGCCCTCGAAGCGGTGGACGTCGGCCTGCGGCAGACGCCGGAGCAGGTCGGCGAGGAACTGCTCGCCGAACACCGGGTCACGCGGTCCCCACAGCAGCAGGGCGGGGACGTGCAGGCCGGCGACGCCGTCGGCCAGCGCCTCGAGCGCCGGACGGCTCGGATGGGCGGCGTCGGCCGGGATGTCCGCGACGAAGTGCCCGATCGCCGCCCGGCGGTCGGGCGACGCGTACGGCGCCCGGAAGGCGGCGCGGACGTCGGGCGCGAGCGGCGGGTGCGCGATCGCGAGGGTCGTCTCGAGGAACCCGGGGGTCACCACCGTGCTCGCCGGCAGGACGCCGGGGGCCATCGCGAGCCGCAGCAGCGCCGGGCGTGCGCGCGTCGAGGTCCTGGTGGACCGCGGTGTTCGTCAGCACGACCGCGGCGAGCCGCTCGGGGTGGGCGACCGCCCACCCGAGGGACACCGGACCGCCCCAGTCGTGGCCGACCGTGACGACCGGGCCGTCCAGCCCGAGCGCGGCCGTCAGCGCGCCGAGGTCGGCGATGCGGTCCGCGAGGCGGTGCACGCGCCCGGTGCGCTCGGAGAACCCCATGCCGAGCTGGTCGACGGCGACGACGCGCCACCCGGCGGCCGCGCCGGCCCGCAGCAGGTCGCGCCACAGGTAGGACCACGTCGGGTTGCCGTGCACGCACAGCAGGGTGCCGCGGGGCGGGCCGGCCAGGTCGGCGGCGTTGTCCAGGACGTGCCAGGTGTCGGTCGCCGCGCCGCTCGACGCGCCGGGTCCCGGCGGGTCGACCTCGGTCCCGGCGGGTCGGCGCGGGACCTCGACGTGGCGCGACCACGACGGGTCGAGCCCCGGCAGGCCGGCCGGAGGGGTCTGTGCGGGCAGGACGGGTCCGGGCGGGAGCGTCACCAGACGATCTCGGTCATGGCGGTGTTGAGCCCCGAGCCGACGCCCATGCACAGGACCCGGTCCCCGGACGACAGCTTGTCCGCCTCGGCCGCCAGCGTGATCGGCAGCGACGCGGGACCGACGTTGCCCAGCTCGGGGAACGTCAGCGGGACGGTGCGCCGGTCGAGCCCGAGGGCATCGGTGATCGCCTTGATGTGCACGGTCGACACCTGGTGCATGACGTACCGGTCCATCGAGGTCCAGCCCCACTCCTCCTGCGCCTCGTGCCACGCCGCGAGCACGAGGGCCAGCCCGTTCTCGAGGAGGCCGGTCGCGTCGGTCTGCATGCCGTCGATGCCGCCGACGCAGAGCCCGTGGTGCTGGGTCGCGGCGCGGGAGACCCCGCCGAGCACGCGGTGCGCGCCCGGGTGGTCGCCGATCGGCCCGAGCACCGCCGCGGCCGCGCCGGACCCGAGGGTCAGGGTCGCGAACTGCTGCAGGTAGTCCTCGCGCGTGGTCCCCGGCCGCTGGAGCCGGGCCAGGGTGGCCTCCTGCGTGGCCTGCGCGTCCTCGCCGTCGACGATGAGCGCGTACCGGATCTGGCCGGAGTCGATGAGCCCGGCGGCGAGGGTCAGCCCGTTGACGAAGCCCAGGCACGCGTTCGTGAGGTCGAAGTTCAGGGCCGACGGCGGCAGGCCCAGCCCGTCGTGGACCTTCGACGCCACGGAGGGCTCGAGGTGGGCACGCGTCACCGAGGTGTTGATGAGCAGGCCGACGTCGGCGGCATCGACGCCGGACTCGGCGAGCGCCTTCGCCCCGGCCGAGGTGGCGGCGTCGTCGAACGCGGTGCCGGCGTCCCACCAGCGCCGCTCCTTCACGCCCGCGACCCGCTGCAGGAGCCCGCGCGGGAGCCGCAACCTCCGCAGGGTGCCGGCGAGCTCGTCGTCGAAGTGGGACGACGGGACGACCACCGGGGCTTCGAGCCCGGTGACCGCCAGGAGTGCGGTGCCGGTGTGGCGGAAGGTGGCGTTGCCGTTCACGTGCTGACCCGGTTTCTGCAGGGAGCTGCGGACACCGGTCCGCGTCACCGCCGGCAGGCATGGCGGACGAGTCCCGGTTCGGCCCTGCACCGCGCGGGCCGGGTCGGAAGCCTAGTTTGGCACCCGGTTCTGCGTGCGTCGTCCGGAACCCCCGTGAGGCTGAGCACGCCCGGACCAGGGCGACCACCGCCCGCGGCTCCACCCAGGGCCGTCCCCGGCCCCGCCCGCACCGCGGCCGGCAGAGCCCCGGGAGGCCGTCAGAACCGGGCGCGGACCGCCTCGCCGTGCGCCGGCAGGTCCTCGGCGTCGGCCAGCGCGACGATCCGGTCGGACACGGTGCGCAGCGCGTCGAAGTCGTACTCGATGACCTGGACGGCCTTGACGAAGCTGTGCACGCCCAGGCCGCTGGCGAAGTGGGAGCACCCGCCGGTGGGCAGCACGTGGTTGGACCCGGCCATGTAGTCCCCCAGGGACACCGGCGAGTACGGGCCGACGAAGATCGCGCCGGCGCTGCGCACGCGCTCGGCCACGGCGGCGGCGTCGGCGGTCTGGATCTCCAGGTGCTCGGCGCCGTACGCGTCGACCACCGCCAGCCCCTGCTCGAGGTCGTCCACCAGCACGATCGCCGACTGGGGGCCGCTCAGCGCGGTCCGGACCCGCTCGGTGTGCGGCGTGGCGGACGCCCGGTCCTCGAGCTCGGACTCGACCGCACCGACGAGCTCGACCGAGTCGGTGACCAGGACCGCGGCGGCCATCGGGTCGTGCTCCGCCTGGCTGATGAGGTCCGCGGCGACGTGCACGGCGTCCGCGCCGCCGTCGGCGAGGACGGCGATCTCGGTCGGTCCGGCCTCGGCGTCGATCCCGACCAGCCCGCGCACGAGCCGCTTGGCGGCCGCGACGTACACGTTGCCCGGGCCCGTGATGACGTCGACCGGCTCGCACAGCCACTCGCCGTCGACCGGTTCGGAGCCCGCGGCGCCGTAGGCGAACATCGCCACGGCCTGCGCCCCGCCCACCGCGTAGACCTCGTCGACCCCGAGCAGCGCGCACGCGGCGAGCACCGTCGCGTTCGGCAGGCCGCCCTCGGTGCGCTGCGGCGGGGAGGCGACGGCGAGCGAGCGCACGCCGGCCTCCTGCGCGGCGACGACGTTCATGACGACCGACGACGGGTACACCGCCAGGCCGCCGGGCGCGTACAGGCCGACCCGGTCGACCGGGACCCACCGCTGCCGGACGTGCGCGCCGGGGCCCAGCTCGACGGCGAGCGGCGCCGGACGCTGCGCGGCGTGCACGGTCCGGACCCGGCGGATGGCCTCCTCGAGGGCACCGCGGACCGCGGGGTCGAGGCCGTCCAGCGCGGCGGCGAGGGCGTCCGCAGGGACGCGCAGGTGCTCCGGGCGCACCCCGTCGAACTGCTCGGCGAGGTCGCGCAGGGCGGCGGCGCCCCGGGTCCGGACCGCCTCGAGCGTGGGCGCCACGAGATGCGTCGCCGCGTCGACGTCGACCTCGGCGCGGGGCAGGACGCCGAGGAGCTCGCGGGCGGACAGCGTGCGACCACGCAGGTCGAGGCGGTTCATCACGACGGCCAGTCTAGGGCGGCCGGTCCCGCCGGACCGCAGCGGGTCGACGGCCGGGACCGGGCCGGGCTGATGGAGGGCCGGTGGAGAGCCGGCGGACGGCATGATGAGCGCCATGAGCAGCGTGCCGGCCACCGTGCCGATCAGCGACGACGTCATCCGGCTCGGGCAGTTCCTCAAGCTGGCGGGGCTCGCGGACTCCGGCGCGCACGCCCGCGAGCTGCTCGAGGACGGCGCCGTGACGGTGAACGGCCAGGACGAGGCCCGGCGCGGACGGCAGCTGCACCGCGGCGACGTCGTCGTGGTGGACCTGCCGACCGGGCAGACCGGCGCGACCGTCGGCTGAGCCGGCGGACCCTCCGAGTCTCAGACCCGCCGGGACGGTCCGAACCCGCCAACCGCCTACCGGACGGTGCCCAGGACGCGGTCGACCTGCAGGTGCAGCACGATGCGCAGCGGCTGCTCACCGAGCACGCGGTACCGGTCGGCGTACCGCTCGACCGCCTCCGCGATCTCGTCGCGATCGGTCGACAGCGTCATCGTCCCCTCGAGGGTGAGCCACCGCCGTCCGTCCACCTGGCACAGGGCGGCCGCGATCGGGCCGCCGTCGGGGGCCCCGCGCGCGACCCGGCGTGCCTTGACCGACGTCGACCGCGTGGTGATCCGCGCCCGGCCGTGAACCGCGTCCCAGGTGAAGGCCACCGGGACCACGTGCGGCACCCCGCTCGGCCGGACGGTGCTCAGTGTCGCCAGGTGCCGCTCGGTGACGAACGCCAGCTGCGCCTCGCTGAGCGCGACCCGGGACACTGCCCGCACGGCCCGCTCCCCGGTGAGCGCGTCCGGCGCGTCCGCCGGCTCGGTCGCGTCCGCACCGCCAGCCGGGCTCCAGGGGCCCCGCCGGCTCCACCGGCACGGGGTCGGTCACCGCGCCGCTCACGAGCTGAGGCAGCTCGGGCCGAGCAGGGCCTTGAGGTCGCCGAACAGCGCCGACGACCGCTCGACCCGCAGGCTCTCCTCCAGCCGCATCACGGTGGCGCGACCGGGGCTGGTGAGCTTGAGGTGGACCTCGGTGACGCCGGGGTGCGTGGAGAGCACCTCGCGCAGCCGCTCGACCACCGGCGGGGTGCAGCGGGCGGTCGGGAGGGTCACGAGGACCGGGGCGTCCGCCGCCGCCGTGACGTCGGGCAGCGACACCTCGATGGCCTGCAGCTGCATGGTCTCGTCGCGGCGCCGGACCCGACCGCGGACGACCACGACGGTGTCCTCCGCGAGCAGCGGTCGAGTACGCGAGGTAGGTCTCGCCGAAGAACATGATCTCGACGGACCCCTCCATGTCCTCGACGGTCACGGCGGCCCACGGGTTGCCCTGCTTGGACATCTTGCGCTGCAGGGACGTGATGAGCCCGGCGACGACGACGGTCGACCCGTCCGGCCGCGCCTCGTCGGCCAGGAGGGTCGCGATCGACACGTCCGCGGCCTGGGCGAGCACGTGCTCGATCCCGGACAGCGGGTGGTCGGACACGTACAGGCCGAGCATCTCCCGCTCGAACGCGAGCCGCTGCTTCTTGTCCCAGTCCGGCAGCGGCGGGACCTCGACGGAGAAGCCGGAGGCGCCGTCCGCCGTCGCCGGCGAAGAGGTCGAACTGGCCCTCGGCCTCCTTGCGCTTGACGCCGATCACGGCGTCGACCGCCTGCTCGTGCACGAGCGAGCAGCGCGCGGCGGGTGTGGCCGAGCGAGTCGAACGCCCCGGCCTTGATGAGCGACTCGATGGTCCGCTTGTTGCAGACGACCGCCGGCACCTTGTCGAGGAAGTCGGTGAACGACGTGAACGCGCCCTTCGCCTCCCGCGTCGCCACGATCGCGTCGACGACGTTCGCGCCGACGTTGCGGACGGCCGTGAGCCCGAACCGGATGTCGTGTCGCCGACCGCGGTGAAGTTCGCCGAGGACGAGTTGACGTCCGGCGGCAGGACGGTGATCCCCATCCGCCGGCACTCGTTCAGGTAGAGCGCCGACTTGTCCTTGTCGTCGCGCACCGAGGTGAGCAGCGCCGCCATGTACTCGGTGCGGTAGTTCGCCTTGAGGTAGGCGGTCCAGTAGGACACCACCCCGTACGCCGCCGAGTGCGCCTTGTTGAAGGCGTAGTCGGAGAACGGCAGCAGGATGTCCCACAGCGTCTGGACGGCGGCCATCGAGAAGCCGCGCTCCTGCATCCCGGCCGAGAAGCCCTCGAACTGCTTGTCCAGCTCGGACTTCTTCTTCTTGCCCATCGCGCGGCGCAGCAGGTCGGCCTGGCCGAGGGAGTACCCGGCGACCTTCTGCGCGATCGCCATGACCTGCTCCTGGTAGACGATCAGGCCGTGCGTCGTGCCGAGGATCTCCTCGAGGGGCTCGGCGAGCTCGGGGTGGATCGGGTGACCTTGGGCTGCAGCCCGTTCTTGCGCAGCGCGTAGTTCGTGTGCGAGTTCGCGCCCATCGGACCCGGCCGGTACAGCGCGCCGACGGCGGAGATGTCCTCGAAGTTGTCCGGCCGCATGAGCCGCAGCAGCGACCGCATGCCGCCGCCGTCGAGCTGGAAGACGCCCAGGGTGTCGCCCTGGCCGAGCAGCTCGTAGGTCGCCGGGTCGTCCAGCGGCAGCGTCTCGACCTCGATCGCGCTCCTTGCCGTTCATCACGATGTTCGCCAGGGCGTCGTCGAGGATCGTGAGGTTGCGCAGGCCGAGGAAGTCCATCTTGATCAGCCCGAGCCCCTCGCACGTGGGGTAGTCGAACTGCGTGATGATCGCGCCGTCCTGCTCGCGGCGCATGATCGGGACGATGTCGATGAGCGGCTCGCTCGACATGATGACGCCGGCCGCGTGCACGCCCCACTGGCGCTTGAGGTTCTCCAGCCCGCGCGCGGTCTCGACGACGCGCTGCGGCGTCCGGGTCCGCCGCGACGACCTGGCGGAACTCCTCGGCCTCGGAGTACCGCTTGTCGGCGGGTCGAAGATGCCCGGACAGGGTGATGTCCTTGCCCATGATCGACGGCGGCATCGCCTTGGTCAGCTTCTCCCCCATCGCGAAGGGGTAGCCGAGGACCCGCGAGGAGTCCTTGAGCGCCTGCTTGGCCTTGATGGTGCCGTAGGTGACGATCTGGGCGACGCGGTCCTCGCCGTACTTGTCGGTGACGTACCGGATGACCTCGCCGCGGCGACGCTCGTCGAAGTCGACGTCGAAGTCGGGCATCGAGACGCGGTCGGGGTTGAGGAACCGCTCGAAGATCAGCCCGTGCTGCAGCGGGTCGAGGTCGGTGATGCCGCATGGCGTACGCGGCCATCGAGCCGGCGCCGGACCCGCGCCCGGGTCCGACCCGGATGCCGTTGTCCTTGGCCCAGTTGATGAAGTCGGCGACGACGAGGAAGTACCCCGGGAAGCCCATCTGGCGTGATGACCTCGGTCTCGTACACCGCCTGCTTGCGCACCTCGTCCGGGATGCCGGTCGGGGTAGCGCACGTGCAGGCCCGTTCTCGACCTCCTTGACGAACCAGGAGGTCTCGTCCTCGCCCTCGGGCGTGGGGTAGCGCGGCATGTAGTTCGCGGCGGTGTTGAACTCCACCTCGCACTGCTCGGCGATGCGGAGCGTGTTGTCGCAGGCCTCGGGCAGGTCCGCCCAGGTGCGGCGCATCTCGGCGGCGGACTTGAGGTAGAAGTCCTCGGCGTCGAACTTGAACCGCTTGGGGTCGGCGAGCGTGGAGCCGGACTGCACGCAGAGGAGCACCTCGTGCGCGTGGTGGTCCTCCTTCTTCGTGTAGTGCAGGTCGTTCGTGGCCACGAGCGGCGCGTCGATCGCCTCGGCGACCCGCAGCAGGTCCTTGGTCACGCGGGTCTCGATGTCGAGCCCGTGGTCCATCAGCTCGACGTAGAAGTAGTCCTTGCCGAAGATGTCCTGCAGCTCGCCGGCCACCCGGACGGCCTCGTCGAACTGACCGAGCCGCAGCCGGGTCTGCACCTCGCCCGACGGGCACCCGGTGGACGCGATGAGTCCCGAGCCGTAGGTCTGCAGCAGCTCGCGGTCCATCCGCGGCTTGTAGAAGTGGCCCTCGAGCGACGCCAGGGACGCCATCCGGAACAGGTTGTGCATGCCCTCGGTGTTCCGCGCCCACATCGTCATGTGGGTGTACGCGCCACCACCGGAGACGTCGTCGGACGCCTGGTGCGCCTCGCCCCACTTCGACGCGGGTGCGGTCGTGCCGGCTGGTGCCCGGCGTCAGGTAGGCCTCGACGCCGATGATCGGCTTGATCGCCGTGCGCCTTCGCCTTGGACCAGAAGTCGAACGCACCGAAGACGAACCCGTGGTCGGTCGTGGCCATGCGCCGTCTGCCCGAGCCGGTTCGCCTCGCCGAACAGGTCACCGAGGCGGGCCGCGCCGTCGAGCATCGAGTACTCGGTGTGGACGTGCAGGTGCGCGAAGTCCGTCGACGTCGGTGAGGGCATGGCCGCCGATTCTAGGTGCCGCCACCCACGCTCCCGGTGCGCCACGACGGGCCTGCGGACGGTCCGCGACGATCGGGGCGGGGGGTCCGGCAGGTCCGGCGCGGGCGTCCGGCGAGGCGTCCGGCGAGGGGTCCCGCGCAGCGTCAGCGGTAGCCCTCGCGCAGGGTCGCGAGCCCGGCCGCGAGGTCCGCGGGGTACTCGCTGGTCAGCTCGAGCCGGCGGCCCGTCGCGGGGTGGTCGAAGGCCAGCCGCATCGCGTGCAGCCACTGCCGCGAGACCCCGGTCCGGGCCGCGAGCCGCGGGTCGGCGCCGTAGGTGAGGTCGCCCACGCACGGGTGGCGCAGCGCGGCGAAGTGCACGCGGATCTGGTGCGTCCGGCCGGTCTCCAGGTGCACCTCGACGAGCGAGGCCGCCGGGAGCATCTCCAGGACCTCGTAGTGGGTGACCGACGGCTTGCCGTCCGCGACGACGGCGAACCGGTAGTCGGCACCGGGGTGCCGGCCGATCGGGGCGTCGATCGTGCCCGTCGTCGGCTCGGGGTGACCCTGGACGAGCGCGTGGTAGACCTTGTCGACCGTGCGCTCCTTGAAGGCGCGCTTGAGCACGGTGTACGCGTGCTCGCTCTTGGCCACGACCATGAGCCCCGACGTGCCGACGTCGAGCCGGTGCACCACCCCCTGCCGCTCGGCCGCGCCGGACGTCGAGATCCGGTAGCCGGCCGCCGCGAGCGCGCCGACGACGGTCGGTCCGGTCCAGCCGGGCGACGGGTGCGCCGCGACCCCGACCGGCTTGTCGACGACGACCAGGTCGTCGTCGTCGTGGACGATCCGCATGCCGGGGACCGGCTCGGGGGCGACGTCGACCGGCGGCGCGGGCGACGTCGGGCAGCTCGACCTCGAGCCAGCCGCCGGGCAGCAGCCGGTCGGACTTGCCGACCGCGACGCCGTCGAGCCGGACGCCGCCCGCGGCGGCGATCTCGGCGGCGCGCGTGCGGGACAGCCCGAGCAGGCGCGCGATGGCGGCGTCGACCCGCTCGCCGGCGAGCCCGTCCGGGACCGGCATCGCGCGGGTCTCGGTCACTGGGGTCCGTCGAGGCGGTCGACGGTGGCGCGGTGCTGCGCGGCGGGGATCGGGTCGTGCGGGTCGGCGCGGTGCTGCGGCTCGTGGTGCTCCCGCGAGCCGTCGAGGCCGATCCCCTGCAGGGCCAGCAGCACGATGAGCCCCGCGGCCCCGACGATCGCGATGTCCGCGACGTTGCCGACGAAGAGGTTCGCCGTACGCGATGAAGTCCACGACGTGCCCGCGCGCGGGCCCCGGGCTCGCGCAGGAACCGGTCGACCAGGTTGCCGACCGCGCCGCCGAGGAGGAGCCCCAGCGCGACCGCCCAGGTGCGGGACCCGATCCGCCGGGACGCCCGCACGGTCACCACGACGACGACGACCGCCACGAGCGTGAGCACCCACGTCATGCCGGTCGCGATGGAGAGCGCCGCGCCCGGGTTGAACAGCAGGGTGAGGCCGAGCAGGTCGCCGATGAGGTCCGTGCGCTCGCCCTCCGTCAGCGCGGACAGCGCCCAGGCCTTGCTCGCCTGGTCGACCGCGAGCACGAGAACAGCGAGCACCGCGATGAGGCGCAGGAGGCGTCGGCGTCGGGCCGGGGAGACCGGCGCGCCGCCGGCGCCGAGGGTCGGGTCGAGGACCGGGTCGAGGCTCGGTTCGGCGGCGGCGGCGTGCGCCGCGGCGGCGGGGCTCCGGCCACTCCCGGCAGCAGGGCCGGTGCCGGTGCCGTCGTCGGGGAGCGGCGTCGCGTCAGGGGTGCTGGACATCGCCGACGAGTCTCCCACGGGGCGGACCGGTCAGCGACGCTCCTCGCGCTGCTTGCAGACCACGCACAGCGTGGCCCGGGGGAACGCCTGCAGGCGGGCCTTGCCGATCGCCTTGCCGCACGACTCGCACGTGCCGAACGTCCCGCGCCCGATCCGGGCGAGCGCGTGCGTCGTCTGCGTGAGCAGGTCCCGCGTGTTGTTCACCAGGGTCAGCTCGTGCTCGCGCTCCAGCGCGCTCGAGCCGGAGTCGGCCTGGTCGTCGCCCGCGCCGTCCCCGGAGTCGCGCAGGAGGTTGGACAGCACCTCGTCGGCGGCGGCCAGCTCGGCCTTGAGCCGCTCGATCTCCGCGGTCAGCTCCGCGGCGATCTCCTGGACCTCCGCGAGCGTCCACGGCTCCTCGGACTCGCGGACGGGGAACTGCTGGACGGCCTCCGCGAGGGCCGGGATGTCGGTCAGCGTCGTCGTCGAGCCCATCGCGTCGTGAGCCATCACGAACGCCCCCTCTGGTCGAAGTCAGGTGAGAGTAGACGCCCTGCTCGCGACGCACAACACACCACGCCGGATCGCTCCGACGTGGTGTGCTGCGATGCGGTGACGACGGCGCTCAGAGCCCGCCGGACGCGCCGTCCGCGGCCTGGCCGGCCCGCGGCGGAAGCGCGCTGCCCCGGTTGTCGAGGTCGCCGAGCAGGTTCTCGAGGTAGCTCTTGAGACGCGTGCGGTAGTCGCGCTCGAACACCCGGAGCTCGTCGATCTTGCGCTCGAGGAGGCTGCGCTCCTGCTCGAGCTGGGACAGCGTGCGGTGCGACGTCTCCTCCGCCTCGCGGACGATGCGCGTGCTCTGCTCGCGGGCGTCGGTGATGAGGCGCTCGCTCTCCTCCTGCCCGTTGCGCACGTAGTCGTCGTGCAGCTTCTGGGCGAGCTGGAGCATGCCGGTGGCGGAGGCCGGCTCGTTCGCGCGCGACGGGGCCGCGGGGGCGGACGCGACGGCGGGCGCCGTCGCGCCGGACTCGGCGGCGGACGTCTCGGTGGTCGCCGCGGCCGGCTTGGACAGCTCGACCGTGGAGGTCGCGACGTCCCCAGCGGCGTCGTCGGTGGCGGCGGGCGCCACGGGCGTGCCGTCCTCGACGACGTCGGCGGACCGGTCGCCCGCCCGGGTCAGCTCGGCGACCCGACGCTCGGCGGCGGCGAGCTTGTCCTTGAGCTCGTCGTTCTCCGCCTGGACCGCCCGGAGGGTGTTGACGACCTCGTCGAGGAAGTCGTCCACCTCGTCCTGGTCGTAGCCCTCGCGGAACTTCGTCGCCTGGAACTTCTTGTCCAGGACCTCGTCTGCGGTCAGCACTGCCATCGATGTCACCTCGGATGAGTTCGTGCCGCTCGGCGGCGAGCGGGGTCGGACCGGGGGCCGGCGACCACCCGCGTTCACCGTAGCGGAGTGCGCCGAGCCCGGACGCCGACCACGGACGTCCCCGGACGTGCGGGAGCGGAGGGCCCAGCCCCTGGTCAGAAGCGTGCCAGCACCGACTGCAGGATCACGCAGAGGATGACGAGCACGAGGAACGCCATGTCCAGCCGGATCGCGCCGAGCGACAGCGGCGGGATGACCCGCCGCAGCGCGCGCAGCGGCGGGTCCGTCACGGTGTAGACCGCCTCGGCGACGACCAGCACGATCCCCGGCGGTCGCCAGTCGCGCGCGAACACCTGGATCCAGTCGAAGACGACGCGGATGAACAGCAGCAGCAGGAAGATGCCGATGAGGAACGAGGCCAGGTCGGCGATGACACCCACGGGTCGGGTCAGCTCAGCTCTGGTTGTAGAAGCCGGCGCGCATCTCGCCGGGCACGGCCTGCTCCTCGGCCGTCACCTCGACGTGCGCGGGCGACAGCAGGAAGACCTTGTTGGTGACGCGCTCGATCGCCCCGTGCAGGCCGAAGATCAGCCCCGCGGAGAAGTCGACGAGGCGCTTGGCGTCGGCGTCGTCCATGTCCGAGAGGTTCATGATGACCGGCGTGCCCTCGCGGAAGGCCTCGCCGATCTTGCGGGCGTCGTTGTACGAGCGCGGGTGCACCGTGGTGATCCGGCGCAGCTCGGCGTCGTGCCCGTGCGACGACCCGACGTGCGCGGGGGTCGGGACGAGCGCGTGGCTGCCGTTCGCACGGATGGGGGTCACCTGGGCCTCGTACTCCTGCGGCACGGCCGCCTCCAGCTCCTGGTACTCGTCGTAGTCCTCGGTCTGGTGCTCGCCACGCTCGTCGGCCAGACCGAGGTACAGCATCGTCTTGCGCAGTGCTCCGGCCATCGCCTCGTCCTCTCGATCCTGCTCATCGCTGCCCCCGCACGTCCTGCGCCTGAACGCTAGCAACGGGCCTCGCTACCACGAGGGTGCGACACGCCCGCTGACGTCCGGGATCGCCACCACCGCGGCGCACCGGCCGGCCGGCTCCCCGGTGCGGGTCGAGCGGCGGTGGGAGTGGAACCGCTCGTCGGTGAGCGTGCACCAGCCGGTGGCCTCCACCGCGGTCGACCCCCACCCCCGCGAGGACCGCGACGACGCCGGCGGGCAGGTCGAGCGCGGGCGTGCCCCACGACGTGCGGGCGGCCACGCCGGGGACGACGGCGGCCACCTCGTCCCGCATCGCTGCGGGCACCTCGTAGCAGCGCCCGCAGATCGCCGGCCCGACCGCCGCCCGGAGGCGGTCCGGCCGCGCACCGTCCGCGACCATCGCGGCGACGGTCGCCTGCACGACGCCGTCGACCAGGCCGCGCCGGCCGGCGTGGACCGCCGCGGCGACGCCGGCCGTCGCGTCGGCCAGCAGGACGGGCACGCAGTCGGCGACGACGACGCCTGCGCCGGCACCCGCGGCCGACGACGATCGCGTCGGCCTCGGCGACCGGCGTGCCGTCGTCGCCGGCGGTCCGCGGCCGGACCAGCACCGCGCTGCCGTGCACCTGGGTGACCCAGGCCAGCGGCGTGCCCGCCCACCCGGCCAGGGCCCGCCGGCGCGCCAGGACGGCGCCACGGTCCTCGCCGACGCCGAGCCCGAGGTTCCGCCGGTCGCCGCCGTCCCCCGCGCGCACCGTGAACCCGGCGCGCACGCCCGGTCCCAGGTCGACGCACAGCACCCCCGGGACGGCGACGGCCGTCCCGGGGGTGCCTGCCGGCGAGCCGGCTGCGGTCACGCGTCGGTCACTTGAGGAAGTCGGGGATGTCGAGGTCCTCGTCGCGCCGCCGGCGACGGTCGTCCTCGAAGACCCGCGGGACCTCGACGTTGCTCGGCGACACGCCCGCCGACGAGCCGCCCTGCGACGCGTGCACCTCGGAGGCGAGGAACGCCGGGACGGGCGTGCCGTGCGGTCCGGTGGGCACGTGGTGGCTCGGGACGTTCTGCGCCGGGCCCGGGTTGTTGAGCGGGGCCCCCGTGCCGATCGTCCCCTGCACGGGCTGCCCGGCCGGCGCGGACACCGGCGACGGGGCGGGCACGGCCCGCTGCCCACCGGCGACCTGGCCGACGCCGCGCGCGGTGCGACGGTGCTCCGGGCCGCCGCTGTCGAAGCCCGGCGGCGATGACGGTGACGCGCACCTCGTCGCCGAGGGCGTCGTCGATGACGGCACCGAAGATGATGTTCGCCTCGGGGTGCGCGGCCTCCTGGACCAGGCGGGCAGCCTCGTTGATCTCGAACAGACCGAGGTCGCTGCCACCCTGGATCGAGAGCAGCACGCCGTGGGCGCCGTCGATGCTGGCCTCGAGCAGCGGCGAGGAGATCGCCAGCTCGGCGGCCTGGACCGCGCGGTCGTCGCCGCGCGCCGAGCCGATGCCCATGAGCGCGCTGCCCGCGGCCTGCATCACGGACTTCACGTCGGCGAAGTCGAGGTTGATGAGGCCCGGGGTGGTGATGAGGTCGGTGATGCCCTGCACACCGGACAGGAGCACCTGGTCGGCCGAGTGGAAGGCGTCCAGGACGGAGACCGACGCGGTCGGAGATCGACAGCAGGCGGTCGTTCGGGATGACGATGAGGGTGTCGACCTCGGCGCGGAGCTGGTCGATGCCGGACTCCGCCTGCACGGTCCGGCGGCGGCCCTCGAAGGTGAACGGCCGCGTGACCACGCCGATCGTCAGGGCGCCGAGCGAGCGCGCGATCCGAGCCACGACCGGAGCGCCACCGGTGCCGGTGCCGCCGCCCTCGCCCGCGGTGACGAAGACCATGTCGGCGCCGCGCAGGACGTCCTCGATCTCCTCGGCGTGGTCCTCGGCGGCGCTGCTTGCCGACCTCGGGGTCCGCGCCGGCGCCGAGGCCGCGGGTGAGCTCACGGCCGACGTCGAGCTTGACGTCCGCGTCGGACATGAGGAGGGCCTGGGCGTCGGTGTTGATCGCGATGAACTCGACGCCCTTGAGGCCGACCTCGATCATGCGGTTGACGGCGTTGACGCCACCGCCTCCGATGCCGACCACCTTGATGACCGCCAGGTAGTTCTGCGGAGCTGCCACGTCATTGCCTCTCGTTCTGCGTGTCGTTCTGCGGGTGGTGCTGCTGGTGCGAGGTGTGTTGCTCTGCTTCAACCCTCACCCTCAGGTAGAGGGTTAGAGTTATGTCAAGTAGATCCAGTGCCGAGAAGGTAGGCGGCGGGGTGGGTCGGATCAACGACCGCGCCGCGCGTGTCGCGGATCGGTGCGATGTGACGCGCGCCGCAGCGCCGTCGGGCATCTGCGCGCGTGCGTCGGTGGGACGTCCGCGGGGTCGCCCGGGGCCTGCGCGGGGCGCTCGGCCGGGGGTGAGCCGGCCCGGGGGCCTCAGCGGGTGATCGGCAGCGTGGGCGCGGAGACGTCGTACTCCTGCGCCCCGGCCGCGGCGGGCGCGGCGCGCAGGGCCTGCAGCACCCGGATCTTCAGGGCGGCGTCGGACGCGCTCCCCCAGACGACGGTCCGGCCGTCCCGCAGGCCCATCCGGACCGTGTCCTGGGTGGCGGCCTCGATGGTCGCCACCTCGGCGGCGAGCTCGGGCGGCAGGGCCTGGAGGATCGCGAGCACCGCGTCCAGGCTGCGGTTGCGCCCCTCGGCGACCACCGGGACGTCGACCACCGGCAGCCCCTCGGGAGCGGTGGACGTCCACCCCACCGAGAAGCCCTCGATGTCCAGCAGGGCGAAGCCGGCCTGGCCGGGGCGGCCGGTCGCGTCCGTCCGCTGCGTCGCGTCCGCCCCGTCCGTGCGTCCGCCGGGAGCGCGCTGCGGGACGGCGGCGACGGGCTCCCGGGACACCAGGGACACCAGCAGGCCGTGCGGCCAGATGCGGGTCACCTTCGCGTGCCGGACTCCCGGCACGTCGAGCACGCGGTCGCGCAGCCCGACCGTGTCCAGCCGCGGGAGCGGCACGCCGTCGACGGCCGCGACCACCGCCTGCACGTCGGCGACGTCCACGACCGTCCCGGCGCCGTTGACCTCGAGCTCGGTCGGCGTCGAGCGCGAGCCACGGCGAGAGCAGCAGCAGCCAGGCGAGCCCGGCGAGGAGCACGCCGACGGCGCCCGCGACGTACGCCTTGTGCCGCGCCAGGCGGCGGCGCATCGCCACGCGCTCGGCGAACCGGGCGGCCGACCCGCTGGACACGACCGCCGGCCGCGCGGAGGCGCCGAGCCCGCGGCGGCGCGTGGTGTAGGTGGTCACCGCGTCCGAGGTCGTCGAGAGCGGGACGAGGTCGACGGAGGTCGGCACGGGTGCCGTGCCCGGCGCCTCGACCGGCACCTCGACCGGACCGGTGTCCGGGGACCGCTCGCCGGCGGGGGCCGGGACGGGCGTGGTGCTCGCGGGACGACGGGGCTCCGGCGGGCGCCCGGTGCCGGCCCGCGAGCCCCGGGCTGCGGGCGGCGGGGCCGGCGCGGGCGGCGGCGTCGGCGTCGGGGGCGAGGGCGGGGCTGGCGAGGCGGCGCCGGCCGCGGGCTCCGGCGCGGTCGACGGCGTCCGGCGCGGGCGGGGCGGCACGGGACGCGGCGGAGCGGGCCGAGCCGGTCCTCCGCGCGGCACCGGCATGCCGGGACGGGCGGGCGGGGTCATCGCGTCGACCGGTCCGGTTCGTCGGTGCGGGCCGCACGGGACTCCAGGGCGGCGAGGACGACGGGCGCGAGCTCGGTGACGTCCCCGGCGCCCACGGTGAGCACGAGGTCTCCGGGGCGCGCGAGCTCGGCCACCCGACCGGCGGCCACGTGCCGGTCGGCGACGAACTCCGCCCGCCCGGTCGCCGGCATGCGGTCCGTGATGGTCGCGCCGGTCACCGTCGGGTCGGGGTCCTCGCGGGCGGCGTAGACGTCGGTCACCACGACAGCGTCGGCCAGGCCGAGCGCCGCCGCGAACTCTGCGGCGAAGGTGCGGGTGCGCGAGTACAGGTGCGGCTGGAACAGGACGACCACGCGGCCGCCCGCGGCGACCGGCCGCGCCGCCCGGAGCAGGGCCGCGACCTCGGTCGGGTGGTGGGCGTAGTCGTCGACGACGCGGACCCCGTCCGCGCTCCCCCGGTCCTCGAAGCGCCGGCCGGTGCCGGCGAACGCCGCGAGCCCGCGCCGGACGTCGGCGGGCGCGGCGTCCAGCAGCCGCGCGGCGGTCCACGCCGCGGCCGCGTTGAGGGCGTTGTGCGCGCCGGGGACCGCGAGCTCGAGGTCGACGGCCAGCACCGAGCCGGGCTCGACGACGAGGTCCGGGTGCGCGGTGCGCAGCCGCACGGTCGAGCCCGCGCCGGGCCCCGCGGCGTACTCGCTGACGACGACGTCCGCCGTCGGGTCCTCGCCGTACCCGACGGCCCGGACCCCGCGCGCGGCGAGCCGGCCGCGCGCCGCGTCGAGGAGGCGCCGCGACCCGGCGTCGTCGGCGCAGGCGACGAGCGCGCCGCCGTCGGCCACCCGGTCGGCGAACGCGGCGAACGCGTCCTCGAACGCCTCGCGCGTGCCGTAGTGGTCGAGGTGGTCGGGCTCGACGTTCGTCACGACCGCGATCGCCGGCCGGTAGGCGAGGAACGAGCCGTCGGACTCGTCGGCCTCGGCGACGAAGGCCGTGCCCGCGCCGTGCCGGGCGCCCGCGAGCGGCACCGCCGGCCGGTGCGGCGTCGCCGGTGAGCCCGGCGAGCACGGTGCCGCCGATGGCGTAGGACGGGTCGGCCCCGGCGGCCAGGAGGGCCACCGCGACCATGGCCGACGTCGTCGTCTTGCCGTGCGCCCCCGCGACGGCGACCGCGCGGCGGTCGGCCATGAGCGCGGCGAGGGCGCGGGAGCGGTGCAGCACGCGGAGCCCGGCCGCCCGTGCCGCCGCGAGCTCGGGGTTGGACTCCCGCACCGCGCTGGAGACCACGACCGTGTCGGCGCCGGTCACGTGCGCCGCGGCGTGGCCGACGTGCACGTCGACGCCGGCGTCCCGCAGCGCGACCAGGACGGCGCTGTCCCGCGCGTCCGAGCCGCTCACGGCCACGCCCCGAGCGACCAGGAGCGCGGCGATCGCGGACATGCCGGCGCCGCCCGCACCGATGAGGTGCACGCGGCCGAGGTCGGCCACGCGGGGGGTCGTCGCGTCGACGGTGTCGGTCGTGTCCGAGGCGTGCGTGCCGTCCAGCGCGCTCATCGGACCTCTCCCGCCCCGCGGGCGGCCGCGCGCTCGACCAGGTCGGCGACCCGTGCGGCGCCGTCGACCGTGCCGACCGCCGCGGCCGCGGCGCCCATGGCCGCGAGCCGGGACCGGTCCGCAAGCAGCGGCAGGACGTGGGCGCGCAGCCAGTCCGGGGTCAGCTCGTCGTCGGGCACGAGCAGGCCGCCGCCCGCGGCGACGAGCGGCGCGGCGTTGAGCCGCTGCTCGCCGTTGCCGATCGGCAGCGGCACGTAGACGGCCGGCAGGCCGAGCGCGGCGAGCTCGCAGACGGTCGCCGCACCGGACCGGCACACGACCAGCGAGGCGACCGCGTAGGCCAGCTCCATCTCCGAGAGGTACTCGCGGACGTGGTAGTGCACGGCCGTGGCGTCGGCGGGCGTGGCCTCGGCGGGCGTGCCGGACCCCGCCGCGCCGGCGAGGACGGCACGGACGGCGTCGGCCTTGCCCGCGCCGGTCAGGTGCAGGACCTGCGCGCCCGCGGCGACCAGCTCCCCCGCGACCGCCGCGACCGCGGCGTTGAGCCGGACCGCACCCGAGCTGCCCCCGGTGACCAGCACGGTGGGACGGTCCGGCGCCAGGCCCAGCGCGCGGGCGGCGTCCGCGCGGGTCGACTCCCGGTCCGTGTCGCGGCGGGCGGCCAGCGCGGCGACCGCGGCGCGCAGCGGCATGCCCACGACCTGGGCGCGGGCCAGCCGCGTCCCCGGGAAGGTCACCGCGACCTCGGCGGCCCAGCGGGCGCCGAGCCGGTTGGCGAGCCCGGGACGCGCGTTCGCCTCGTGCACGACGACGGGCAGGCCGCGGCGGCGCGCGGCGAGGTACGCCGGGGTCGAGACGTAGCCGCCGAACCCGACGACGACCTGAGCCCCGGACCGGTCGATCGCGTCACCGGCGGCGCGCACGGCCGCGGCCAGGCGACCCGGAAGGCGGAGCAGGTCCGGCGACGGCCGGCGGGGCAGCGGCACGCGCGGGACGAGGGCGAGCGGCAGGCCGCGCTCGGGCACGAGGCGGGCCTCGAGGCCGGTGGCGGTGCCCAGCACCGTCAGGGTCGGTCGTGGGGTCGCGGCGGCGCAGCTCCTCGGCGACCGCGAGCAGCGGGTTGACGTGGCCGGCGGTGCCGCCGCCGGCGAGCAGCACCGACCGCAGCGCGGCCGGCCGAGCGGGTCCCGGCGCGGGACGGTCGTCGGGTGCCGTCATCGGCGCGTACCCCGTCCGGCCCGGCCCAGGACGGCCAGCGACCGGCGCACGACGCCGGGGCGGGCGGCGAGCGCCTCGGCGGCGCCGGGCTCCTGGCGGGCGAACGAGATGAGCACGCCGATCGCGGCCATGGTCATGATGAGCGCGGACCCGCCGGCGGAGACCAGCGGCAGGGGGACGCCGATGACCGGCGCCAGGCCGATGACGACGCCGATGTTGACGAGCGCCTGCCCGACGATCCAGACGCTGATCGCCGCCGTGGTGACCGCGACGAACGGGTCCGGGTGGCGACGGATGATGCGGCTCATCGCGAGCCCGAGCAGCGGCGAACAGCCCGAGCACGAGCAGCGTCCCGACCAGCCCGAGCTCCTCGCCGATGATCGCGAAGATGAAGTCGTTGTGCGCCGCGGGCAGGTAGGACCACTTCTCCCGGCTCGCGCCCAGTCCGATGCCCCACCACCCGCCGGTGGCCAGTCCCCACAGCCCGTGCAGCGTCTGGTAGCACTCGGCGGTCACGTCGCACGAGTCGCTGAACATCGCGAAGATCCGGTTCATCCGGTTCTGGCTCGACGTGACCAGCCCGACGACGCCGACCGCCGCGGCCGCCGCCGGCGACCGCGAACATCCGCAGCGGGACGCCGGCGAGGAACATCCCGCCGCCGACGAGCAGCATGAGGACCATCGCGGTCCCCAGGTCGTTGCCGAGCAGCACGAGCCCGACCATGACGCCCGCGACCGGCACCACCGGCACGACGGCGTGCTTCCAGTCCCCGCAGGAGCTCGCGCTTGCGCGCCAGGACCGCGCCGATCCACAGCGCCAGGGCGAGCTTGACGACCTCGGACGGCTGCATGGTGACCGGGCCGACGCCGATCCAGTTCTTGTTCCCGCCCGCGCCCAGGCCCAGCGGCGTGAAGACGAGCAGCTGCAGCACGCCGGCGCCGACGAGCATCGGCCACGCGAGCCGCTTGAGGGTCGCCACCGACATCCGGCTCATCACCCAGCAGCACCGGGACGCCGACGATCGCGAACTGGGCCTGCTTGAGGAACTCGGCGTACGGCGACTTGTCGTCCGCGAGCGAGTCGACGCTCGAGCTCGACAGCACCATGACGAGGCCGAGGACGACGAGGATCGTCGTCGCGCCGGTGAGCAGGTAGTAGCTGGTGACGGCGCTGTTCCAGTGCCCGAGCGCGCCCGCGAGGTCGCGCCGTCCACGGGTCCGGCCCGGAGCGTTCGACGTGCCGGCTGTGTCGTCCCCGGACGGGCGGCGCCGCGCGCCGAGGTCCGCCGGGCGGTACCCGGCCGTCTGCGTCACGAGGTCCCCCGGCTCACCGGTCGCCGAGCGCGCGTGCGGCCGCCGCGAAGGCGTCCCCGCGCTCGGCGTAGGAGCGGAACTGGTCCATCGAGGCGTGCGCGGGTGCGAGCAGCACGGTGTCACCCGGGCGGGCGAGCCGGCGGGCCTGGTCGACGGCGCGAGTCATCACCGTCCCAGTGTCGCCGGGATCCACGACGACGACGGGAACCTCGGGCGCGTGTCGGGCCAGGGCCCCGGCGAGCGGCTCGGCGTCCACGCCGACGAGCGACGACGGCGCGCAGCCGGTCCCGGCGCGCGCGGACGAGGTCGTCGAAGGTCGCCCCCTTCGCCAGTCCGCCGGCGACCCAGACGACGCCGCCCGGCGGGAAGGCGGCCGAGCGACGCGGCCGCCGCGTGGGCGTTGGTGGCCTTGGAGTCGTCGACGTACGCTGACGCCGTCGACCACCGCGACGGTCTGGATGCGGTGCGCACCGGGGGTGTAGGCGCGCAGCCCGTCGCGCGACCGCGACCGGCTCGACCCCGTGCGCGAGCGCGAGCGCCGCCGCGGCGAGGGCGTCCGCGACGACGTGCGACGGGACGCCGCCGGTCCGCGGGTCGGTCGCCTCGCCGCTGCCCAGGTGCGCGAGGTCGGCGAGCGTGCCGAGCTCGGCGGCGTGGGTGTGCCGCAGGGCCGCGAAGCCGCGGTCGACGAGCACGTCCTCGACGAGCCCGACCTGCCCGACCGACGGCATGCCGAGCGTGAAGCCGACCGCGACGCGCGCCGTCGACGACGTCGGCGTCCCGGACGAGCTCCTCGGTCAGCGGGTCGGCGGCGTTGTAGACGCAGGCGACCTGGGTGCGCTCGTAGATGCGGCCCTTGGCGGCCGCGTACGCCTCGAAGGTGCCGTGCCAGTCGAGGTGGTCGGCGGCGACGTTGAGGCACGGCGCCGCCTGCGGTGACATCGAGTGCGTGAAGTGGAGCTGGAAGCTCGACAGCTCGACCGCGAGCACGTCGAGGTCCGGGTCGGTCGCGGCCGCGACGGCGGGCGTCGCCGACGTTGCCGACCGCGAGGGTGCGCCGGCCGGCCGCGGTGAGGATCGACTCGAGCATGCCGACGGTCGTCGTCTTGCCGTTCGTGCCGGTCACCGCGAGCCACGGCGCCGGACCGCGGCCGGCGCCGTCGGGGCCGGGCGTCCGGTCGGCGCGCAGCCGCCAGGCGAGCTCGACCTCGCTCCACACCGGCAGGCCGCGGTCGCGTCGCGGCGGCCAGCAGCGGGGTGGTCGGCGCCCATCCCGGAGAGGCGACGAGGAGGTCGACGTCGTCCAGGCCCACCGGACGGCCAGGAAGGCCTCCGGCGTCGGCGACGTCGGCCTCGGGGTCGCTGCGCGTCGACGGTCGCGCACCTGGGCGCCGCGCTCGCGCAGGGCGGCGGCCGCAGCCCGTCCGGACACGCCGTAGCCCGCGACGAGGACCCGTCGACCGGCCGGCGCGAAGCGCTCCGAGGCCGGGATGGGGGCGTCGTCGGCCATCAGCCCGCGACCCACTCGGCGTAGTAGACGCCGATCCCGGCGGCGACGAAGAGACCGGCGATGATCCAGAACCGGATGACGATGGTGACCTCGCCCCATCCGGAGCAGCTCGAAGTGGTGGTGCAGCGGGGCCATCTTGAACACCCGCTTGCCGGTCATCTTGAAGAACCCGATCTGGATGACGTCGGAGAGCACGACGAGCACGAAGAGCCCGCCGATGATCGCGGCGAGGATCTCGGTGCGGGAGAGGATCGACAGGCCGGCCAGCGCGCCGCCGAGGGCGAGCGACCCGGTGTCGCCCATGAAGATCTTCGCCGGGCTCGCGTTCCACCAGAGGAACCCGAAGCACGCCCCGGTGATCGCGGCGGCGACCACCGCGAGGTCGAGCGGGTCGCGCGTCTCGTAGCAGCGCGGGCCGACCGTGAAGATCGACTGGCAGCTCTGGTTCGACTGCCACACGCAGACGATGACGTAGGCGCCGAAGACGATGAGCGAGACGCCCGGTCGCCAGCCCGTCGAGCCCGTCGGTGAGGTTGACCGCGTTCGACCAGGCCGTGATGAGGAAGTTCGCCCAGAGCACGAAGAGGACGAGGCCGACGGTCGCGCCCGCGAACGCCAGGTCGATGCCGGTGTCCCGGATGAAGGACACCTGGGTCGACGCCGGGGTGCGGAAGTTCTGGTTGGGGAACTCCAGCGCGGCGACGGCGAAGGTCACCCCGACGAGCCCCTGCCCGACGACCTTCCAGCGCGCGCTGAGCCCGAGGCTGCGCTGCCGGCGAGATCTTGATGAAGTCGTCGAGGAAGCCGACCACGCCCGAGCCCGGTCATGAGGAACAGCAGCAGGACCGCCGACGCGCTGGGCACGTTGCCGGTCACCAGGCTCGCCCCGCCCCAGCCGAGCAGGGTGGCGAGGATGATGACGACGCCGCCCATGGTCGGCGTCCCGCGCTTGGTGAAGTGCGCGGTCGGTCCGTCCTGGCGGATGAACTGGCCGTACTGCTTGCGCACGAGGAAGCGGATGAACAGCGGCGTGCCGAGCAGCGACAGGACCAGCGCGATGCCGCCCGAGATGAGGACCGCTCTCATCGGGCGGTGGCCGCATCGGTGCCCGCCGGCTCGGTGAGGATGTCCCCGAGCCGCCACAGCCCGGCGCCGTAGGACGACTTCACCAGCACGACGTCGCCGGCCCGCAGCTCGCCGGCGAGGAACGCGGCCGCGGCGTCGACGTCGTCGACGAACGCGACCTCGTCGCCCCACGAGCCCTCGCGCAGCGCGGCGTCGGCGATGGGCTGTGCGCCGGCGCCGACCACGACGGTCAGCCCGACGTTGAGCCGGACGACCATGAGGCCGAGCGACTCGTGCGCCGCGCGGTGGTCCGGCGCCGAGCTCGCGCATCTCGCCGAGGACGGCGACCGACCGGCGGTCGCGGCCGGCGACGATCGCGAGCGTCTTGAGCGCGGCGCGCATCGAGTCCGGGTTGGCGTTGTACGAGTCGTCGATCACGGTGACGCCGTCCGGCGCGCTCGACGACGTTCATCCGGTGCGGGCTCAGCGGTCCGGGCGCCGGACAGGCGCTCGGCGACCTCGTCGACCGGACAGCCCCAGGTGCAGCGCGACCGCACGCCGCGGCGAGCGCGTTGTGGACGTGGTGCTCGCCGACCAGGCGCAGCTGACCGGCGCGCCGGCCGGTGCCGCCGGCCCGCCGGCGGTCAGCGTGAACGGGCCCGGCCGGCCCGGTCGAGCCGTGATGCCGGTCGCCCGCACCGCGGCGTCCTCGGAGGTGCCGAACGTGAGCACGTCGCCCGGGGCGGCGGAGGCCATCGCGGACACGCGCATGTCGTCCGCGTTGAGCACCGCGATCCCGCCGGGCGCCAGGCCCGCGACGATCTCGGACTTGGCGCGCGCGACCGCCTCGATGCCCGCCGAACTCGCCCAGGTGCGCGCTGCCGACCACGAGCACGACGGCGACGTCGGGCGGTGCGATGTCGGTGAGGTAGGTGAGGTGCCCGAGCCCGCTCGCACCCATCTCCAGGACGAGGAACCGGGTCTGCTCGTCGGCCCGCAGCACGGTCAGCGGCAGGCCGATCTCGTTGTTGAACGACGCGACCGGCGCGATCGTCGGGCCGGTCGGGGTGAGCAGCTGGGCGAGCAGGTCCTTGGTGGTCGTCTTGCCGACGGAGCCGGTGACGCCCACGACGGACAGCGGCGTCGCGCCGGTCTCGTCGTCGGTCCGCAGCCGCAGCAGGACCGCGCGCGCGAGGTCACCCAGGGCGCGCTCGACGTCGTCGACCAGCACGGTGGGCAGGTCGGACCCGTCGGCGCCGGCGACCGGGTGGGCGGCCAGCACGAGCGCGGCACCCGCGGCCACGGCCGCCGCGGCGAAGTCGTGCCCGTCGACGTGCTCGCCGGGGAGCGCGACGAAGAGCGACCCGGTCTCGACCTGGCGCGAGTCGACGACGACCGGCCCGTGCACGACCGTGCGCGGGTCGACGTCGTCCGGGTGCAGGCGTCCGCCGGTCGCGGCCGCCACCTCGGCGGCCGTGAGGGCGATCACTCGGCGGCCAGGCTCGTCGTCGGCCGCCCGGCTGCCGCGGCGGGTGGCGCGGCGACACGGCCGCGAGCAGCACGTCGCGGTCGTTGTACCGGTGGAACACCCCGGCGATCTCCTGGGTGGGCTCGTGCCCCTTGCCGGTGATGATGATCGTGTCCTTGTCGTCGGCGAGGGCGAGGGCCGCCCGGATGGCCTCGGCGCGCGAGGTCGCCTCGTGGATGTCGGTGCCGTCCGGACGCGCCTCCGAGGGCCCCGGCGAGGATCTGGGCACGGATCGCGGCGGGGTCCTCCGAGCGCGGGTTCTCGTCGGTGACGACGAGGACGTCGGCGAGCCGGGCGCCGATCTCACCCATGATCGGGCGCTTGCCCTGGTCGCGGTCGCCGTCGGAGCCGAGGACGAGGACGAGCCGGCCCGGCGTGATGGGGCGCACCGCCTCGAGCGCGAGGACGAGCGCGTCGGGCGTGTGCGCGTAGTCGACGAGCGCGAGCGGGCGGCCGTCGCCGCGCTCGATGACGCGCTCCATCCGGCCGGGGATCGCGTGCGCCGCGCCGACCGCGGCGACGGCGTCCGGCAGCGGGACGCCGGCGCGGTGGGCGAGCACGATCGCGAGGGCCGCGTTGGACACGTTGACCAGGCCGGGCAGCGGGCTCGCGGCGGCGTGCCGGGCGCCGTCCGGACCGCGGAGCGTGAAGGTCGAGCCGACGCCGTCGAGCCCGATGGTCGCCTCGACCACGGCCCAGTCGGCGGTCTCGCCCTCGGGCGACGCCGACGTGCGTCGCGACGGTCTCCACCGGGATCGCGGCCTCGGCCGACGAGCCGGCGACCCCAGGCGTCGTCGACCACGACGACGCCGCGCGCGGCCTGGCCGGGCGCGAACAGCCGCGCCTTGTCGGCGAAGTACCCGTCCATGTCGCCGTGGAAGTCGAGGTGGTCGCGCTGGAGGTTGGTGAACCCGACGACGTCGAACGTCAGTGCCGTGCGACCCGGCCCAGGGCCAGGGCGTGGCTGGACACCTCCATGGTGACCGCGCCGGCGCCCTCCTCGCGGGCGAGCCGCAGCAGCGCGTGCAGCGCGGGCGCCTCGACCGTCGTGCGCGGGCTCTCGACGGCGCGCTCGCCGATGCGCAGCTCGACCGTCCCGAGCAGGGCGGTGGCTGGCGTGCACCGTGCGCAGCGCGGCGTCGACGAAGTAGGTGGTGGTGGTCTTGCCGTTGGTGCCGGTGACGCCGACGCGCGACCAGCTCGCGCGCCGGGTGGCCGTACATCCAGGCCGCGACGTCGCCGAGGAGCGCACCGGGGGTCGTCCGCGAGCAGCACCGGCACGCCGGTCGCGGCCGCGAGCTCGGCGCCCGCCGCGTCGGTGAGGACGGCGACCGCCCCGGCGTCGACGGCGGCGCGGGCGTAGGTCGCGCCGTGCACGCGGAAGCCCCGCAGGGCGACGAAGAGGTCGCCCGGCTCGGCCTCGCGCGCTGGCGTGGGTGACGCCGGTGACGACGACGTCGGCGGCCGTGGGCGCCCGGGGTGCAGGTCCGCGTCCGGCTCCGACGACGGTCCGGACGACGTCTCGAGCGACGTGCCGGGGGCGGGGCGCAGGCCGAACCCCGTGACGAGGTCGACGATCCCGTGAGCCGCAGGATGCGCAGGGCGCATCCGTCCGTACGGGAGATGTCATGGGACGAATCTACCCCGGGCGCCCCGGCCCGCCCCGGAGCGCGACGCCGGGTCGGGCGCGGCTGCGGGACGCGTCCGGTGGGTGCGGATGCGCAGGCCGGCGCGCAGGCCGGCGCGCAGGTCAGGTGGCGGGTCACGCTCGAATCACTCGTAGGTCGTCGGGAAGAGGTTCGGTGTCGACCCGCTCGGCGGCACCTTGAGCAGCTGGAGCGCGAACCCGGCGACCTCGCTGAAGACGGGGGCCGCCACCGTCCCGCCCCAGACCGAGCTGCGCGGGTTGTGCATGATGACGGCGACCGCGATGCGCGGGTCGTCCGCCGGCGCGACGCCGATGAAGGACGCGGTGATGCCGACCTGGCCGTTGGCGCCCCACGCCTGGGCGGTGCCGGTCTTGCCGGCGACCCGGTAGCCGGGGATGGCCGCCGCGGACCCGGTGCCCTCGTCGACGGCGCTCTCGAGCATCGTCAGGACCGTGTCCGCGGTGGCCTGGGAGACCACCTGCGTGCCCGTGCCGACCTCGGCCGGGTGCACGGTGCCGTCCGCGTCCGTGTACGACGTCCACCAGGTGGGCGGGCATCCGGACGCCGCCGTTGGCGATGGTCGCGAAGACCTGCGTGGCCTGGACCGCGTTGACCGAGACGCCCTGGCCGAAGAGCACGGCGTACTTCGTGCGCCCGTCCCACGCCTCGGCCGGGTGCAGGATGCCCGGCGACTCCCCCTGGAGCTCCAGGCCGGTCTTGGTGCCGAACCCGAACTTGGCCAGGTAGTCGTACCGGACCTGCTGCGGGATCTCCTGGCCGATCATCACGGTGCCGGTGTTGGACGACTCGGCCAGCACGCCGGTGGTCGTCAGCTTCATGCCGTCGTGCTCGTGGGAGTCCTTGAAGGTCTGCCCGTTCGCGGTCGTGTACTCGTACGGGACCATCCACTGCCGCAGCGGGTCGGTGACGCCCGTCTCCAGCGCCGCCGCCATCGTGATGACCTTGGCGGTCGAGCCCGGCTCGAACACGTCCGAGATGGCCCGGGACCCACGCCGGTCCGCGGCGGTCACGCCCGGGTCGTTGGGGTCCACCGAGCCGGAGTCGACCAGGGCGAGGATCTCCCCGGTGGTGACGTCCATGGCGACGAGCGCCCCGGAGTCCGCGCCGGTGGTGGCGACCTGCTGGTCGACCGCCTCCTGCGCCTTCCACTGCAGGTCGCGCAGGAGCGTGGTCCGCACGTCCCGACCGGGCTGGGCCGGGGTCTGCTCCCGGGCGCCGCCCGGGATCTCCTGACCGCCGGCACCCCGCTCGTAGCGGTAGGTGCCGTCGACGCCGGTCAGCTGCTCGTCCAGGGCTCGCTCGAGCCCGGCGAGGCCCTCGCCGTCGCGGTTGAGGAAGCCGACGACGTTGCCGCCGACCGCGCCGGCCGGGTAGACCCGCTCGTCCGAGCGGTCCGCCTCGACGCCGGTGATGCGCTCGGTGCGGATCGCGCGCCAGACGTCCGGCAGCACGCCCCGCCGGATCTCGACGTAGGTCTTGTCGCCGAGCAGCTGCATGCCGAGCTCGCCCGCGTCCATGCCGAGCAGCGGCGCGAGGACCTCGGCGGCGCCCGCGGGCCCCTCGGCGACGACCGTCCCGTTGAGCGTGCGCTTCCAGGTGGCGATCTTCGTCTGGTCGACCCAGATGACGTACCGCTCGACCGTCGTGGCCAGCGCGACGCCGTTGGCGTCGGTGATCTCGCCGCGGGGAGCCACGAGGCTCGCGGTGCTCATCCGTCCGGCGAGCGCCTCGGCCGCGACCGTGTCGGCCGACCAGGCCCTGGACGTAGACGAGCCGACCGGCGAAGACGACGAGGACCACGAGCACCAGGCTCACGAGGACGGCGTGCCGACGACCGGCTCGTGCGGCCGGGTCGCCAGGCCCGGCCTTCGCCCGTCCGCCGCGGCGGAGCGCGGTCCCCGGCTCGGCGGCGCCACCGCCTCCGCTCGCGGCGTGGGCGACGGTGCGCGCGGTCGGGTGCTCGGCGCGGCCGCTGCGGGCGGCGCCGGCGATGGTCCCCGGGGCTCCGGTCACGGGCCGGGCGCCGCCAAGGCCGGTGCGGGCGGTCCCGACCGCCGTGCGGGTGCCGCCCGCCGCGTTCCGGGCGTTGGACGCCGCCTCGCGGGCGTTCCCGGCCGCGGTGCGGGCGGTGCCGGCCGCCGTGCGTGCGGTCCCGGCCGCGGTGCCGGCCGCCGTGCGGGCGGTGCCGGCTCCTGTGCGTGCGGTGCCGGCCGCCGTGCGGGCCGTGCCGGCCGCTGTGCGTGCGGTGCCGGCTGCTGTGCGTGCGGTGCCGGCGGCCGCACGTGCGGTCCCGGCGGCGGAGCGGGCGGCTCCCGCGGCGGCGCGCGCGGTGCCGGCCGCGGTACGGGCGGCTCCGGCCGCCATGCGGGCGCCGGCGGTGGTCGTCCGGGTCGGACGCGGCTGGGGTCCGTCCTGCTCGAGACGCGGACGCGCGCGCGGGTCGGTGCGGCGCGGGTCGGTACCGCGGGCGCCGGTTCCTCCGGGGTCGGCGGCCCGGGTCCCGGTGCCGCGCGAGTCGGTGCCACGGCCACCGGCCACGGTGCCGCGGGTCAGCGACGGACGCGTGTCCGGGCCGGTGCGCCCGGTCACCCGGCGGCCCCGGCGCGCGTCGGGGTGCCGAGGACGGCGCCGTCGGCCAGCCGCAGGTACGCCGACGGCGGTGCCTGCACCATCCCGAGGGCCCGGGCGGAGGCCGCCAGCTGCGGCGGGGACGCCTGGGCGTCGAGGCTCGTGCGCAGGGCCTGCTCGCTGCGGGCGAGCTGGGCGAGCTCGATCTCCATCTCGTGCTTGTCGTAGGCGGCGCTCGCCATCGAGGTGTTGAGCACCAGCGCCCCCAGCAGCGCACCGGCCAGGACGGCGATGCACAGCAGGACGAACGGCACGCGGGTCCGGGCGTGCTCCGGTGCCCGGACGACGCGCAGGCGCGGACCGGAGCGGGTCCGGCCCGGAGCCGTCGTCGCCGGCGCCGGCCGCGGGACGGGAGCGTAGGACTGCGGCAGGGCACTCATGGGCGCACCCCCTTCAGGTGATCGGGTGTGGGACGGAGCCGCTCGGCGGCACGGAGACGGACGGACTGGGACCGGGGGTTGCGCTCGCGCTCGTCCGGCGGCGCCTCCTCGGCGCCCCGGGTGACGAGCCGCAGGTACGGCTTGTGCGTCTCGGGCTCGACCGGGAGCCCCTCGGGGCGCGCTGGAGGTGGCGCCGGCGGCGAGCGCGCGCTTGACGATGCGGTCCTCGAGCGAGTGGTAGGCCTCGACGACGATCCGCCCGCCGACGGCCAGCGCCTCGATCGACGCCGGGACGGCACGCTCGAGCACCTCGAGCTCGCGGTTGACCTCGATGCGCAGCGCCTGGAAGGAGCGCTTGGCGGGGTTGCCGCCGGTCTTGCGGGTGGCCGCGGGGATGCTGGCCCGCAGCAGGTCGACGAGCTCGGCGGTCCGGGTGAGCGGCGCCTTGGCGCGGGCCCGGACGACGTTGCGGGCGATCCGGGCGGCGAAGCGCTCCTCGCCGTACTCCCGCAGCACGCGGGCCAGGTCGCGCTCGTCGTAGGTGTTGAGCACGTCGGCCGCCGTCGGCCCGGTGCTGGGGTCCATCCGCATGTCCAGCGGCGCGTCCTGGGCGTAGGAGAAGCCGCGCTCGGTCTCGTCGAGCTGGAGGGACGAGACCCCGAGGTCCATGAGCACGGCCTGGACGCCGGTGAGGCCGCGGGCGGCGATGACCTCGCCGATCTCGTCGTAGACCGCGTGGACGCCCTCGAAGCGGTCGCCGAACCGCGCCAGCCGCCGGCCGGCGAGCTCGAGCGCCTGCGGGTCGCGGTCCAGGCCGATGACCCGCACCCCGGGGAGGCGCTCCAGGACGGCCTCGGTGTGGCCGCCCATGCCGAGGGTGGAGTCGACGAGCACCGCGCCGTCCCGCGTCGAGCGCCGGTGCGAGGAGCTCGACGCAGCGGTCGAGCATGACCGGCACGTGCCGGTCAGCCGTCTCGCGCGGCTCGGTCATCGGGTGCTCCAGAACGGTGGGACTGCGGTGCTGGGTCGGGCGCGGCCGTGCGGGTCGGGGTGGCCGTGCGGTGGAGGTGACGGTGGTCCGGCGGACGTGGGGCGGGACGGCGGCCGGCGGGCCGTCCGACCAGGTCCCCCTCCGACCCTCTGGCGCCGGGGAAGTGCGTCAGAGCGGGCGGGAGGAGACCTCATCGGACGGCGCGCGCGAGCGGCGCGCGACGAGAGGGGCGGTCCCTCAGAACGGTCCGTTCGGGAAGACCTCCTCCGCGGTGTCGGCGTAGCCGGACTCCTGCTCGGACAGGTAGGACTCCCACGACGCGAGGTCCCAGATCTCGACCCGGGTCCCCGCACCGATGACCGCGACGTCCCGGTCCAGCCCGGCGTAGGTCCGCAGGGCCGGTGGGATCGAGATGCGGCCCTGCTTGTCGGGCAGCTCGTCGCTGGCACCGGACAGGAAGACGCGCAGGTAGTCCCTCGCCTGCTTGCTGGTGACGGGCGCCTGCCGGATCTGGTCGTGCATCCGTCGGAACTCGTCCAGCGGGAGCAGGAACAGGCATCGCTCCTGGCCTCGGGTCATGACCAGGCCCGGGGCCAGCTGGGCGCGGAACTTGGCGGGCAGGATCAGCCGCCCCTTGTCGTCGAGCCGCGGCGTGTACGTGCCGAGGAACATCGCGGACCCGGCGCCGAAGAGGTCGCTCATGATCGGCTGCCCCTCCCCCGCGTCGCCCTGCCCCACCCGATTTCTCCACAGTACTCCACTTCACTCCACGGACAAGGCAAGGATCGGCCACCTCCGGACCGACATGAGGCAACGCCACAGGCCAGCGCGGTGGAGCGGTGTGGAGGGCACCGGGGCCAGCCGGGGCCCGGTCGGCGCGGCCAGGGTCCGTCCGCGCGGGTCGTCCCGGCGCCCGCCGAGCGCGGGGACCGTGGTCCCGGGCGCTTCCACCGGCCGGCCCGGACGGCGCGTCGCACGGCCCGGTGGAGGGATGTGGGGGTCTGGGTCCGGGTGGGGCCAGGCGCGGCCCGGTGCCCCGCTGCCGCACGCCCGGTGGCACCGACCGGGGTGACGTTCCCGGGTTCTCCTCCCTGCCGTCGCGGCGGTCCCTTACGCTTCGACCAGTCCTCGAGGGAGTCGCCATGCTGCAAGCCGTGCCGTCGTCCAGCGAGCTCGACGACCTGGTCGACACCACCGGCCTCATCAGCGCCGGGATCGAGCGCGTCGTCGCCGGCCGGCCCCAGCTCGTCCGGCTCACCGTCGCCGTGCTCCTGGCCGAGGGCCACCTGCTGCTCGAGGACGTGCCGGGTGTCGGCAAGACGACGCTGGCGAAGGCGCTCGCCCGCAGCATCGACTGCTCGGTCGGCCGCATCCAGTTCACGCCGGACCTGCTGCCGAGCGACCTGACCGGCGTCAACATCTTCCGCGCGCAGACCCACGAGTTCGAGTTCCGTCCCGGCCCCGTGTTCGCGAACATCGTCATCGGCGACGAGATCAACCGCGCCTCGCCCAAGACGCAGTCGGCCCTGCTCGAGTGCATGCAGGAGTCCCAGGCGACGGTCGACGGCACGCTCCTACGTGCTCCCGCGGCCGTTCCTCGTCATCGCGACGCAGAACCCGGTCGAGATGGAGGGCACCTACCCGCTGCCCGAGGCGCAGCGCGACCGCTTCATGGCGCGGCTCACGCGTCGGGTACCCGGACCGGGCTGCCGAGCTCGAGATGCTCGAGCGGCAGGAGGTCGCCGACCCGCTCGCCGACCTCCAGCCCGTGACGGACGCCGCGCACGTCGCCCGGCTGATCGCCACGCGCGCGCCGGCTGTACGCGTCCCCGGCGGTCAAGGGCTACGTGCTCGACCTCGTCGCCGCGACCCGCACGGACTCGGGCCTGCGCCTCGGGGCGTCGCCGCGCGCGTCCATCCAGCTGCTGCGCGCCGCCAAGGCGCTGGCCGCGCTGGCCGGCCGCGACCACGTCCTGCCGGACGACGTCCAGGACGTCGCCGAGCCCGTCCTCGCGCACCGCCTCCTCGCGAGCACCGAGTCGCGGCTCTCCGGACGCAGCACGGTCGACGTCGTCGACGCGATCGTCGCCCGCACGCCCATCCCGTCGGTCGAGGCGCCCCGGTCGCGCCGCGCGACCGGCTGACCGACGCACCCACCGCCGCCGCGCACCGCGCGGCGCGGTCACCGCGGGGTGACGACGCCCCGCCCCGACGGACGGAGCCCCCGGGCATGTGGATCATGCGCCCGACGCCGCGCGGCTGGGGCCTGCTGGTCGGCGGGTCCCTCTTCGCCCTCTCCGGCGTGGGCTGGGGCTCGACGGACGTCACCCGGCTCGGGCTGATCGGCCCCCTCGTGGTCGCGGCCGGGGCGGCCTGGGTCCTGCTCGTGGACCCCACCCGCGGCCGGCACGCCCTGCGGGTCGCTCCGCTCCGTCCGGCCGAACCCCGTCTCGGCCGGCACGCCGGCGACCGCGCACGTCGAGGTGCTCGCGACCGACTCCTCGGGCCGCGCCCGGCTCTCCGAGATCGAGCTGGGTGAGCAGGCGGCGAGCCAGCTGTCCGGCGGGCTGACCCTGCGCGCCCGGGTCGAGCGGGCGCCGGGCCGCATCGGCCTCAGCGTACGGGCTCGACCCGGACCGGCGCGGCCGCTGGCCGCTCGGCCCGCTCGTCGTCCGCCGGACCGACCCGTTCGGCGTCGTGCGCACCCGCTCGATCCTCGGTGACCCGGTCGAGGTGGCCGTCTGGCCGCAGGTGACCGCGCTGGGCCTGCCCGGCGGGGGCGCTGGTCGGCGACCCGGACCGCGTCGCGCTCGGCGCCCGCTCCCCCTCCCCCGACGACGCCGGCCTGCGCACCTATCGCGTCGGCGACGACCTGCGCCGGGTGCACTGGGCGAGCTCGGCCCGCCGCGGCGAGCTGCTCGTCCGCAGCGACGAGCGTGCCGGACGGCGCACCGCGACCGTCCTCGTCGACCTGCCCGCCGGACCGGGACGGCATCGAGTGGAGCGTCTCCCTGGCCGCCTCGATGGGGCTCGCCGCGCTCGGACGCCGGGCACCCGGTGCGGCTCCTCGGGGGCCGCTCCACCCGCCCGGACGAGGCCGGGCGGCCGACGTCGATCCATGCGCACGTGCGGGACGGCGCGGGCAGCAACGGGCGGGTCGAGCTGCTCGACCGGTGCATCGACCTCGAGCCGGCACCGACCGACGCCGAGTCGGAGAGCGACCTGCTCGCCGCCTCCTCCGAGCTCACCGCCGGCACCGCCGGCCACGACCTCGTCCTCGCCGTCGTGGGCGCTCTGGGGCCCCGCGGGCGCGCCGCCCTGGCCGGCATCGCGGACTCGAGCGACGCGTTCGCCGTCGTGCGCGTGCCGCGCCTGACCGGCGGGCTGCACCGCGACGCCGACGGTCACGCTCGCGGCGCTGCGCCGTGCCGGCTGGCACGCGTGCGCGGCCGAACCAGGTGAGAGCATGGAGGACGTCTGGACACGGCTCCTGGAGACGGCGGCACGATGAACGACGTCCTGCGCGGTCCCCGTGCGTGGCTCGCCGGCGGCCTGTGCGCCGCCGGTGTCGCCGCAAGCCTGTTCGCCCTCGGGTACCTCCTCGCGCCCGGCCGCTGGCTCGGGGTGGGCGTCGCCGCGGTCCTCGTCCTCGGCGGGCTGCTCACCGCGTCCGGGCCTCGACCCGCGACGTGGTGGGTGCCGACCCGGTCGGAGCCGTCGCCTCGACCGTCGGTCTCCTCGTCGCGTACGCCGGCCCACCCGGGCGGCTCCAGCTCCTGCCCGACCGGGAGTCGGTCGCCCGCTTCGGCGACCTGCTCCGGGCCGGCCTGCAGGCGGCGGACGCCTCGCGCCCCCCGGCGGTGCCGACCGTCCCGCTCGAGGTGCTCGTCGTCGCCGGAGCGCTCCTGGTCCTGCTGGCGGTCGACGCTCATCGCGCTCGGCCTCGGCGCGCCCGCGTGGTCGGGCCTCGCACTGCTCGCGCTGTGGATCCCGCCGCTCGTGATCGGCCGTCCCGCCGGCACCTCGGCGCTACCTCGGGACGGCGCTGGCCTACCTCCTGCTGCTCGCGGTCACCGCCGGGCCGCAGCGGCCCGCGACGACGGTGCCCGCGGCGCCGACGAGCGAGCGTCGCCAGGTCACCGCGGCGCTCGGTCATCGCCGGCGCGGTGACGATCGTCGCCCTGGTCGATCGGCCCGGTCGCGCCCGCCCTGCCCGGCTGGTCGAGCGTCCGCCTGCCCGACGTCGGCTCGGCGACCGGGGGGTCGCTGCAGCTCGCCGACAACCTCGACATGCGCCAGAGCCTGGGCACCCGCTCCTCGCAGGTCGTCCTGACCTACCGTGCCGACCCGGTGCGCGGCCGGGCCGCTGCGCGTGTTCACGCTGCGCGACTACGACGGCGAGCGCTGGTCGCCCGAGACCGACCCGTCCGGCGACGTCCCGTCCGCGCAGCGCGGGGAGCTCCTCTGGCCCGTGCGCGACCTCGCGCCCGAGCTGCCCGGGGAGGACGAGCCGACCCTGACCCGGCTCGACGTCCGGCTCGAGGGCCTGCGCGAGGAGCGCCTGCCGGTGCCGGTCATGCCGCGCACGGTGGAGGTCGGCGGGTCGATCGCGTACGACCCCCGTCGCGACGAGGTCGTCCGGTCGGTGCCGACGAGCACGGGCCTCGAGTACTCGATGGACGTGCAGCTCCTCGACCTCACCGCCGACACCCTGCGCGCGTCGGCCACCACGGCGGACCCGCGCGACGTCGCGGACTACCTGGGGCTGCCCGAGACGTCGCGCATCGACGACGTGCGGGCCCGGGCGCAGGAGATCGTCGCGGGCGTCGAGGGTCGCTACGACCAGGCCCTGACCCTGCAGTCGTTCTTCCGCTCGACGCAGAACTTCACGTACACGACCGAGGTCGATCCGGCACGCAGCGACGACGCCGTGTGGGACTTCCTCGGGTCGGGCACCGGCTACTGCGTCCAGTTCGCGACCGCGATGACCGTGATGGCCCGGGCGCTGGACATCCCGGCCCGTCTCGCCGTCGGCTACCTTCCCGGGGAGACGAACGACGTCGGCGAGTACGTGGTCACCGGTCGCCAGACTCCCACGCGTGGCCGGAGCTGTACTTCCCCGACGCCGGGTGGATCCGCTTCGAGCCGACGCCGGCCGTGCAGTCGGGGGCCCCGCCGCGCTGGGCCGACCCGTTCGTCACGTCCGAGTTCCCGGTGCCGGGCGACGCCGAGCCGACGGCGGCCGTGCCGGTCACGCCCCTGCCCTCGACCGCCCCCGTCCCGCAGGGCGGCACCACGGCGCAGCCCGCGGACGCGCGCGGCTGGGTCCTGCCGGTCTCCGCCGGCGCCGTCGTCCTGCTGCTCGCGGCCGCCGCCTACTTCTTGCGGCGCCGGCTCGTGGTGTCCGAGGAGCTGCGGCCCGAGGCGGCCTGGGCGCACCTGCGTCGTCGGCTTGCCGGGACCGGCATCGTCTGGACCGACGCCCACACCCCGCGGCAGGCGGTCGCCCTCGTCGCCGAGCAGGTCGAGGCGCGGCGCGGCGAGCCCATGGACCCGGCGGCCCGGCTCGGCGCTCACCGACCTGGCCCGCGCGGTCGAGGACCACCGGTACGCCGTGGCCCCGCGCGTGTGGGAGCACACCGAGCTCGAGCAGCGGGTCGCCACCGTGCTGCGTGAGGCGCGGCGGGCGACGAGCACGGGGCACGCGCGCACGGCTGACGCCGGCTGGCGCGCGCGGGCACCGCCGCCGGTCGTGGCCGACGTGCGGAGCGGGCCTGCGCCCTCGCCCCCGGGGTGCTCGGGCGGAGGGCTGAGAAGCCCGAGGCGCCCCGAGCCGTGCCTCGCCACGCCGGACCGGCGGCCTCGCACGCCCCGCCCCGGACGCAGCGACGGCCGGCTCCGAGGAGCCGGCCGTGAAAGGGTGAGGGTGGTGAGAGGCGGGTCAGCGACCCTCGTGGCGCCGGCGGTCCCAGCGCTCCTCGAGGCGGGCCATGAAGCCCGGCGCGGGGCGGCGGCTTCTTCGCGCCATGGTTGCGCGGCGCCACCGACCCGTCGTTGCGGACCACACCCGCGGGGCCCGACGCCTGCGGTCCGGCGAAGGCGTACGCCACCGCGCCGAACATCAGCAGGAAGCCGATGACGCCGAGCCAGAGCTGGGACATCGCGGCACCTGCGACGAGCAGGAGGAGTCCGCCGATGAACCCGACCCCGACGAGGACGCCAGCGCCCGATCCCACGTCGCCCGCTGCCGCGTGACTGCAGCGTGTTGGCGAGCCTGGGGTCGTCAGATGTGAGCTGTCGCTCCATCTGTTCCAGTACGCGCTGCTCGTACTCGGACAGAGGCATCACTACCCCCGCACTTCCCCGGTGGGACTGGTCATGGTCAGGATAGATCGCCGGACGCATCGGCGGTAGTTGACTACAGGGTGACTGTGTCACCCGTGCCGGTGATGGATCCCGGGAGGATCGCCGAGCGACCGAACTTGTCCCGGACCAGGTCCATGACTCGTTCGACGTCGCGTCGCGCGGCGCCGTCCTCCCCCATCGCCTCCTCCAACGTCGGCTGGCGCGGAGTGGTTCCCGCGGGCGAGAGCCCCTCCGTCCGGACCCCCACGAGCCGCACCGGGAGCCCGCCCAGGTCCACCCCGGCGAGCAGCTCGCGGGCGACGAGGAAGATCTCCCGGCCGACGTCGGTCGGGGTCGGCAGCGTCCGCGAGCGGGTCAGCGTGCGGAAGTCCGAGGTGCGGACCTTGATGCCCACCGTGCGGGCCAGGAAGGACTCCGCCCGCAGCCGCTCGGCGCACCGGTCGGCGAGGGTCAGCGCCTGCGTCTGGACGACGGCGAGGTCGAAGACGTCCTGCGGGAACGTCACCTCGGCGCTGATGCTCTTCTCCACGCGGCCGGGCTCGACCGGCCGGGGGTCGCGCCCCCAGGAGAGGTCGTGCAGGTGCGCGCCGGCGACCTTGCCGACCGCGCGCTGGATCGTCGTCACGTCGCTGTGGGCGAGCTCGGCGACCGTCCGCACGCCCCAGCGCGCGAGGGCCGCCTCGGTCCGCTCCCCGACCCCCCAGAGCGCACCCACGGGCAGGGTGTGGAGGAAGTCCACCGTCGCGGCGCGGGGCACCAGCAGGACGCCGTCGGGCTTGGCGTGGCCGGAGGCGAGCTTCGCGACGAACTTCGTGTGCGCGATGCCGACCGAGCAGGTGATGCCGTGCTCGGCGTGCACGCGCCGTCGGATGAGCTCCGCGATCGTGGTGGGCGGTCCGAGGCGCCGGCGGGCCCCGGAGACGTCGAGGAAGGCCTCGTCCACGCTGATCTGCTCGACCAGCGTGGTGACGTCGGCGAGCGCGTCCATGACCGCGGCGGACACCGTCCGGTAGGCGTGCATGTCGGGCGGCAGGACGATCGCCTGCGGGCACATCCGCCGCGCGGTCGCCATCGGCATCGCGGAGTGGACGCCGAACGCGCGGGCCTCGTAGGTCGCGGCGAGGACGACGGCGCGCTCCTCGCCCCCGACGATCACCGGACGGCCGCGCAGCTGCGGCCGGCGCGCGAGCTCGACCGACGCGTAGAAGGCGTCCATGTCGACGTGGAGGATCGAGCAGCCGTCCTCCTCGGGTCCCCAGTCCCGGCGGACGCCGGACGCCCGCGGTCCGCGGCTCATCCCGGCCCGCTCACGAGGCCTGCAGCGCGCGCAGGGGGCGGACCACGGGGCGTCCGACCGGTCCGGACGGCCCGGGCACGCCGGACGCCGTGGCGTCGCCGCCCGGCCGGCCGGGCGCCGGCTGCCCGGTCCCGGGCGCCGGCTCGAGGAGGAGGCGGACGTCGTCGAGGAAGTCCTCGGCGCCGGACAGGGTGCGCTCCGCGTGCTCGGCGTCCACCGCGTCGAAGCGCCCGGCGTCCACGGCGAGCCGCAGCCGGGCCCCGGCGGCGAAGAAGGTCGCCCAGTCCGCGGCCTCGGGAGCGACGGCGGCGAGCATGTCCCACACCGTACGCGGCGCGCGGCGACCGGTCGGCCGCCCTCGGACCGCGAGCACGGCGGCAGCGGCGCGCAGAGCCGCGAGGTGCGCGTGGGTGAAGGTCTCCGCGGGGGTCGAGGAGAACTGGGCGGCGAGCAGCTCGCCGTCGGCGCGGCGCAGCAGGTCGACGGCCGTGCTCGGCAGCGGTGCGGCGTGGATGGCTGGGCTCATGGTCGGCACCTCCGCTCCCATCATCGAACACGTGTTCGAACGCGTCAACACCTCGGTGGCCCGTACCGCCTACGGTGGTGCGGTGGCCCCTTCCGGTGGCGCCTCGGCGAGGCGCCCGCGTCGAGCATCCCACCGGCCACCCACAGACCCCGGAGCGCTGCCCGACGGACCGGTGGTGACCGCGACGGGCACCGTCGAGCTCGTCCGCACGCGCGACGACCCGACCGGCGTGACGGTCGTGCTCAACGGGGTACCGAGCTCGCACCTGGACCTCCAGGACCCGACCCGGCTCGAGTTCGAGTACATGCAGCAGATGGCCGTCGTCCTCGACCGCCTGCGGGCGCCGGGCGACCCCCTGCGGGTCGTGCACCTCGGGGCGGCGGGCTGCACCCTGGCGCGGTACGTCGACGCGACGCGGCCCGGGTCGCACCAGCTCGCCGTGGAGCTCGACGCCTCCCTCGCCGAGCTCGTCCGGACCTGGTTCGACCTGCCGCGGTCCCCCGCACTGCGCATCCGGGCCGGGGACGCCCGCGCCGAGCTCGCGCGGCGCCCGGACGCGAGCGCCGACGTCGTCGTCCGGGACGTCTTCGCGGGCGACACCACGCCCGCCCACGTCCGGACGGTCGAGTTCACCCGGGACGTCGCCCGCGTGCTGGTGCCGGGCGGCGTCTACCTGGCCAACTGCGCCGACCGGCCCCCGCTCGACGGGGCACGTGCGGAGCTCGCCACCCTGCGCGCGGTGTTCCGCGACGTCGCCGCCGTCGCCGAGCCGGCCCAGCTCAAGGGCCGCCGGTACGGCAACCTCGTGCTGGCCGGCAGCGACACCTCCGGCGTGCTCGGCTCGGCCGAGGTCGCGCGGGCGATCCGGTCGCTGCCCGCACCGACCCGGGTGCTGCACGGCGCGGAGCTCGACGCGTTCGTCGCGGACGCACGGCCGTTGCACGACGCCTGACCGTCCCGCCCGGGAGCGACGTCGACCGCGGCGCGGCGCCCCCTCTCCCCGGACGGACCGGAGGCCCCGTCCCTGGCGGGACGAGGCCTCCGGTGCGGCGGTCCGGTCGAGCTCAGAGCGGGCGGACCTGCTCGGCCTGCGGGCCCTTGGGGCCCTGCGTGATGTCGAACTCGACCCGCTGGCCCTCTTCGAGGGAGCGGTACCCCTGGGAGTCGATCGCGGAGTAGTGGACGAAGACGTCGGCGCCGCCGCCGTCCTGGGCGATGAACCCGTAGCCCTTCTCAGCGTTGAACCACTTGACAGCACCCTGTGCCATGTTCCTGTCCTTCTGTCCATCCGAGGACGAGCTGTGACCGAGCCCTTGTTGCCCGGTCGCCGTGCCGCAATGCCTACCTCACACGTCCTTCGCCGGGTGGACCAACCAGGCCAGGAGCCGGGCTGGGGTGCCGGACTCCGAGGAGCCAGGCGCCGGGTCAAGCGTCCGTACGTCACTGCAACGCGCTGAAGTCTGCCACGCGCCGCGCCGCTGGCAAGGGGTTTCGCCGGTCCGTCCTGTCCGGGTTCCCGGCCGGGAACGCGACCCGTCACCGGTGGCGGACAGGCCTACTGACCAGGACCGTCGCCGCGCTGGTCGGCGAGGAAGCGCTCGAACTCGGCGCCGAGCTCGTCCGCCGTGGGGATCTCGGAGGACTCCGCCAGGAGGCTCGTGCGACCGATGGACCGCGCGAAGCTGTCGTACTGCTCCTCGAGCGCGTGGACGACGGCGCCGACCTCGTCGGAGCCCTGGACCTGACGGTCGATCTCCTCGTTGGCCTCCTGCACCGCGGCGTCGAGCGCGTGGACGCGGAGGTCGAGCCCGGTCGAGCGCTCGACGTTGCGCAGCGCGGTCTGGCTCGCGAGGGGGAACGGCGACTGGGCGAGGTAGTGCGGGACGTGCACCGCGAAGCCGAGGGCGTCGTGGCCGGCCTCGCCGAGCCGGTACTCGAGCAGCGCGCTCGCGCTGGCCGGGACCTGGACCGTGCCGAACCACGAGGTGTGGTCGGCCACGAGCTCGGGGCGGGTGGCGTGGGCGGTGGCCGACAGCGGACGGGTGTGCGGGACGCCCATCGGGATGCCGTGCACCCCGACGGTCAGCGGGACGTCGAAGCGCTCGACGAGCTGGCGCACCGCGGCCACGTACCGCTCCCACTGCACATCCGGCTCGACGCCGTGCAGCAGCAGGAAGGGCACGCCGTCGGCGTCGGTGACGAGGTCGACGGTGAGGTGCGGCTCGCTGTAGCTGCTCCAGGTCGTCGCGTCGAAGGTCATCAGGGGGCGCCGCGAGCGGTAGTCGAGCAGCTGGTCGACGTCGAACGTCACGAGGCGCTCGGTCTCGAGCTCGTCCCGGATGTGGTCCGCGGCGAGCTGCCCCGCGCTGCCTGCGTCGACGAAGCCGCGCACGGCGTGGACCAGCACGGGACCGCCGTCGGGCAGGTGCGTCGACAGCTCGGCGAGGCGGTCCGCCACCTCGGCGTCCACCTCGTAGATCTCGCTGGGGTCCAGCATCGCTTCCTCCACCTGCTCTGGCCTGCACGTCGCTCGGCGCACCGGACGACCGCCTGCGCCCGCCTGCTCCGGCACACGCGTCAACGCCGCACGGGTGCCAATCCTTCCCGCCGGCCGCCCGTCCGGCTGCCGGGCGGGCGTCGCCTCACGTCGCATCACACGGCCGCGCGCACGGGCCTACCGACCCGGCAGCCGGACCACCGAGACGAAGAACTCGTCGATCTGGCGCACGACGTCGATGAAGCGGTCGAAGTCCACCGGCTTGGTGACGTAGGCGTTCGCGTGCAGCGAGTAGCTGCGCAGCACGTCCTCCTCGGACTCGGACGTCGTCAGCACGACGACGGGGATCCGCCGCAGCTCGTCGTCCTCCTTGAGCGCCTGCAGCACCTCGCGACCGTCCATCCGGGGCAGGTTGAGGTCGAGGAGCACGAGGTCGGGGGTCGGCGCGTCCGCGTACTCGCCCTCCTTGCGGAGGTACTCCATCGCGCTCACGCCGTCGCTCACGACGGAGAGCCGGTTGGCGACCTTGTTGTCCTCGAACGCCTCGCGCGTCATGAGGACGTCGCCGGGGTCGTCCTCCACCAGCAGCACGTCGATCACCTTCGGGGTCACGGTCGTCGGTCCTCCTCGCGCCCGGGGGCGCTGGTCGTGGTGCTCGTCACGGGGTCCATCGTGGGGCTCGTCGTGGGGCTCGTCGTGAGGCTGGTCGTCGGGAGACTCGGCACCGCACCGTCGGCGGGCTGGTCCGCCGGCCCGTCCTGGGGGACGGCGGGAAGCGTGAACCGGATGCTCGTCCCGGCGCCGTCGGTGACCGGCGCGACCCAGATCTGCCCGCCGTGGTGCTCGACGATGCGCTTGCACAGCGACAGGCCGATGCCGGTGCCCTCGTAGCTGTCCTTGGGGTGCAGCCGCTGGAAGATGACGAACACCCGCTCGGCGTACTGCTCGTCGATGCCGATGCCGTTGTCCCGGCACTCGACCTCCCACTGGTCGCCGGACCGCCGGGCCGACAGGTGGACGATCGGGGGCCGCGCGGGGTCGCGGAACTTCACCGCGTTGCCGACCAGGTTCTGCAGCAGCTGGACGACGAGAGCGCGCTCCACCCGGACGACGGGGAGCCCGTCGTGCGTGACCGTCGCGTCCGCCTCGGCGATCGTCTCGTCGAGGTTGGCCGTCGCGTCCGCGAGCGCGCCGGCGAGGTCGACGTCGACGGACTCGCCGGCGAGCCGCCCGACCCGGGAGAAGCCGAGCAGGTCCTGGATGAGGCGCTGCATGCGCTTGGCGCCGTCGACGGCGAACTCGATGTACTGGTCGGCGCGCTCGTCGAGCTGGCCGCCGTACCGCTTCTGCAGCAGCTGGGTGAAGCTGGCGACCTTGCGCAGCGGCTCCTGCAGGTCGTGGGACGCGACGTAGGCGAACTGCTCGAGGTCGCGGTTGGAGCGCTGGAGCTCCTCCGCCTGCACGGTGAGCCGGCGGTGGGCGTCGGTCAGCCGCGCGGCCCCCCGGGCCGCCTCGTCGACCTGGCGGACGAGCACCTGCCGCATCGTCTCGACGTCGGACGCGAGCGCCGCGATCTCGCCCGGGCCCGTCGTGCGCACGGGGTGGGTCAGCACGCCGGAGCTCACCTCGCGGGTGTCCGCCGCGAGGGCGGCGAGCGGCCCGGTGATCGACCGGCCCAGGACGACCCACAGCCCGGCGCCGACCGCGAGCGCGCCCAGCACGAGGGCCGCGGTGGACGCGACGAGGAGCCGCGTCCACGTCTCGAGCCGCTCGAGCGCGACGTCCCGGTGCGCCTGGATCTCCGCGAGGTAGTCGTCGACGGCGATCCGGACCTCCTCGAAGAGCACGCGTCCGCGCTCGACGTCCTGCCGCGAGGCCGCCGCGGTCCCGCCGGCCTCGACCGCCGCCACGGTCGGCTGGGCGAACTCGACGAACCAGGTCCGCGCGACCTCCACCGCACGCTCCCGGGCCTCGATGAGCTCGACGTCGCGGGCGAGGTCGTCCTCGAGGTCGGCCGTGGTGCCGCCGTCGTCGGCCTCCACCACGTCCGTGAACGGCTGCAGGGCGGCCGGGTCCGCGGTCAGGGCGTAACCGCGGACGCCCGTCTCGGCGTCGAGCAGCGAGCGGTACCCGCGGTTGGCCTCGGAGACGGCGCGGTAGTACAGGTCGGTGACGTCCTGCTGGGCCCGGACGACCTGGACGACGGACACCAGCGCGAACAGCACGAGCACGCCGAGCGCGACGCCGGCGACGCCCAGGGCGCGGCGCAGGCTCTGGCGGAGGGTGGCCGGTGCCCGGCCCGCCCGGCTGCCGTGGGTCCCCGCCGTGCCGGACGTGCCCGTGCCGGCTGCACCGGTGCCGGGCACGCCGGTGCCGGAGACGCTCGCGCGGGACGCGCTCGTGTCGCTCACGCTCGTGCCGGTCACGCCCCGGCCCCGTCCCAGCCGAGGACGACGGCGGCGGCGTCGTCGGCGAGCTGGCCGCCGTGCCGGCTGCGCACGCCCGCGATGACGTCCCCGACGAGGTCCGGCGACCCCGCCCGCAGCGCGTCGTCGACCACCTCGACGAGCCCCTGCTTGCCGATCCGCTCGCCGCGGCCCCCGGCCACGGTCGCCTCGATGACGCCGTCGGTGTACATCATGAGCCGCCACCGCGGCTCCAGGACGAGGGCCTGCGGCAGCCACGAGCCGGGCACCGGGACGCCGAGCGCGCGGCCGCGCCGGGTGGGCGGCAGCAGCCGGCTGGGGGGCCCGAGCAGCAGCGGGACGGGGTGGCCCGCGAGGTAGAGGTCGGCGCCGAGCCGGTCCGGTGCGACGGCGATCTGGCTGACGGTCGTGAAGATCTCGTCCGCCCAGCGCTCGGACTCCAGGACCCGCTCGAGCAGGGGCAGGATGTCGTCGGTCGCGGTGCCGGCGAGGACGAGCGTGCGCCAGGCGGTGCGGAGCGTCGCCCCGAGGGCCGCCGCGTCCGGGCCGTGCCCGCACACGTCGCCGACGATGGCCAGGACGGTCCCGTCGGGACGCTCGACGACGTCGTAGAAGTCGCCGCCCAGCAGCCCGTCGCGCCCGGCGCGGTAGCCGACGCCGACCTCGAGGCGCGGGTCGATGACGACCGGGGTCGGCAGCAGGGCCCGCTCGAGCCGGGCGGTCTCCTCGGCGCGCACCTGGCTGCGGTAGAGCTCGCGCTCGGTGGCCTCCGAGCGGCGGCGCTGCACGGCGTAGCGCACGGTGCGGCCGAGCATGCCGGCGTCCGCCTCGCCCTTGACGAGGTAGTCCTGGGCGCCCGCGGCCAGCGCCTGCAGCCCGAGGTCCGTGCCGCTCAGCCCGGTGAGGACCACGACGGCGGGGGCGCCGCCGGCGAGCAGCCGCTCCAGGGCGTCGAGACCGGCGGCGTCCGGCAGGCCGAGGTCCAGCAGGACGCAGTCGACCCCCGTGTCGAGGGCGTGGAGGGCAGCGTCGACGGAGTGCACGTGGACGATCTCGACGTCCATGGCGGCGTCGGCGAACAGCTCCTCGACCAGCAGCGCGTCGCCCTCGTCGTCCTCGACGAGCAGGACGCGGATGACCGCACCGACCGCCGTGACCGCCGTGCTGCCGATCACGCCGCCTCCTCGTCGTCCCGCGCTCCGGCCGCCGTTCCGTCCGGTCGGGAGCATACGGCGGACGGACGCCTCGCCCGGGCCATCCCGGCGCGCGTGGACACGCGGGTGGACGTGCCGCGCGGACGGCGGATAATGGACGGCCGCCTTTCACCGACGGGCGGTCGGTCCCCCGGGCCGGGCGAGCTGGCGGAGGGCGGGACCATGGCAGGGCGCGAGGCCGAGCTGCGCGGTGAGCAGGAGCGGGTCGACGCCCTGTACGGCCGCCTCGACGCCCTGCGCGCGCACCAGCGCGAGCGGCTGCGCGAGGTCCGCCGCGTCGGGCCCTCCGGGCTCCCCGCAGAACCGCAGCGAGCGGGACGCCTTCGCGACCCTGTACGAGGACCGGGTCGCGCAGCTCGAGGCGGTCGAGGACCGCCTCGCGTTCGGCCGGCTCGACCTCGACGACGGCACCCAGCGGTACATCGGCCGGATCGGGCTGACCGACGAGCGACCACTCGACGATGCTCACCGACTGGCGGGCACCGGCGGCGCAGGCCTTCTACCGCGCGACCGCCGCGCACCGGGACGACGTCGTGCGCCGGCGGCACCTGGTCACCCGCGGTCGCTCGGTCACCGGCATCGAGGACGAGGTGCTCGACCTCGCGGCGCTCGGCGGCGAGGACGGCGACCAGCCGACGCGCTGTCCGGCCTGACCGGCGAGGGCGCGCTGCTCGCGGCTCTCGCCGCGGGCCGCGACCGGGCGCATGGGCGACATCGTCGCGACCATCCAGGCCGAGCAGGACGCGATCATCCGGTCCGACCTCGGCGGGCGCCCTCGTCGTCCAGGGCGGCCCGGGCACCGGCAAGACGGCGGTCGCGCTGCACCGCGCCGCCTACCTGCTGTACGCCCACCGCCGGGTCCTCGAGCGCTCGGGCGTGCTGCTCATCGGGCCGAGCGAGGTGTTCCTGCGCTACATCGACCAGGTGCTGCCGTCGCTCGGCGAGACCGGCGTCGTCACCACGACGATCGGCGCGCTCGTACCCGGGCATCGCGCGTCGACCGGCGCCGAGGACGAGGCGGTCGCGCGAGGTCAAGGGGCGCGCCGCGATGGCCGGCGTCGTCGCGCGGGCCGTGCGGCAGCGTCAGCGCGTGCCCGCGCGCGCCGCAGGAGGTCAAGGTCGAGGGCCGCGGTCCTGGTCATCACGCCGCGGGACGTGTCCGACGCGATGGCGCGGGCCCGGCGCAACCACCGGCCGCACAACATGGCCCGGGTGACCTTCGTGCGGGAGATGCTCGCCCGGCTCGCCGACCAGTACGTCGAGCAGCTCGGCTATCCGGTGCCGGCGGACGAGCGCGGCGAGATCCTCGAGGAGCTGCGGACCACCCGCGACATCCGGGTCGCGCTCAACCTCGCGTGGATGCCGCTGACCCCGCAGCGGCTCGTCGAGGACCTGTGGACCAAGCCCGCGCCGACTCGCCGCCGCCGCGCCCGAGCTGTCCCGTCGCGACCGCGCACTGCTGCTGCGGGAGCCGGGCGCGCCGTGGACCGCCGCCGACGTGCCGCTGCTCGACGAGGCGGCCGAGCTGCTCGGCGAGGACGACCAGGCCGCCCGGGCCCAGGCGCGCGCCGACGCCGAGCGACGCACCGCCGAGGTCGAGTACGCGCGCCGGGTGCTGCAGTCGTCCGGCAACGCCGGCCTCGTGTCCGCCGAGCTGCTCGCCGACCGGTTCGCCGCGACCGGTCCGCCGGCTGACCACCGCCGAGCGCGCCGCGGCGGACCGGACCTGGACGTACGGGCACGTGGTCGTCGACGAGGCGCAGGAGCTGTCCGCGATGGCCTGGCGCATGCTGCTGCGCCGCGTGCCGACCCGCTCGATGACGATCGTCGGCGACGTCGCGCAGACGACCGCACGGGCGGGCGCCCGCTCGTGGCGCGCGATGCTCGACCCGATCCTGCGCAGCTCGTGGCGACTGTCCGAGCTGACGGTCAACTACCGCACGCCCTGCGGCGGTCGCGACGGCGGCGCAGACCGTGGCGCAGGCCGCGGGCCTGCCGGTGAGCGACCTGCGCTCGGCCCGCGAGGTGCCCGGACGCGCTGCTCGTCGAGCACGTCACCGGAGGCGCCGCGGCCGCCGGCGACGGCCGACGACGACGCGCTGGTGGCGGCCGCGGTGCGGCACGCGGCGGCGGCCGTGGGGCGGATGGACGACGTCGCCGACGGCGGCCGCGTCGCGGTCGTCGTCGCCGACCGGCGCTCGTCGAGGCGGTCGCGCTCGGCGGTCGGCACGCCGGGCTCGGCGACGTCCTGGGCACCGGAGCGGCGGGCTCGACGCGCCGCTCATCGTGCTCACGCCGCGGGAGGCCAAGGGGCTCGAGTTCGACGTCGTCGTGCTGGTGGAGCCGGCCGCGGGTGCTGGCGGCGAGCGCGGGCGACCTGTACGTCGCGATGACCCGCCCGACGCGCCAGCTGCGGGTCGTGCACCGGGCGCCGCTGCCCGCCGGCTGGCCGGCGGGCTGAGCGGCCGACCATCCCGGCCGGCGTGCCCGGGCGCCGGCCCGGCGCGCCCCGGTCGTTCCGAGGGGCGGGACCGGCTTGGTCCGGCTCCGCGGACGGGCGCACCATAGGGGCGTGCTCCGCGCCCTCCTCCTCGAGAACCTGCATCCCCTGGCCGCCTCCGATCCTGGCGTCGCAGGGCATCGAGGTGACCACCCGGACGGGGGCCCTCGACGAGTCCGAGCTCATCGACGCGCTCGAGGGCGTGCACCTGCTCGGCATCCGGTCCAAGACCGCAGGTGACGGACAAGGTGGTGGCGAACGCGCCGGACCTGCTCGGCGATCGGCGCCTACTGCATCGGCACGAACCAGATCGACCTGCGCCGCCGCGGCCGCGCACGGCGTCGCGGCGTTCAACGCCCCGTTCTCCAACACGCGCTCGGTCGTCGAGATCGCGCTCGCCGACATCATCGCGCTGACCCGCCGGCTCACCGTGCTGCGACCGCGCGATGCACGACGGCATCTGGGAGAAGTCGGCCGAGGGCGCCCACGAGGTCCGCGGCCGGACGCTCGGCATCATCGGCTACGGCAACATCGGCACCCAGCTCTCGGTGCTCGCCGAGAACCTCGGCATGTCCGTCGTGTTCTACGACACGGCCGAGAAGCTGGCGCTGGGCAACGCCCGCCGGATGGACTCGCTCGACGAGCTGCTCGACGGCCGCCGACGTCGTCACCCTGCACGTCGACGGCCGCAGCGGGAACGCCGGCCTGTTCGGCGCCGACGCAGTTCGCGCGCATGCGGCCCGGGCGCGATCTTCCTCAACCTGTCCCGCGGGTTCGTCGTCGACTACGCCGCGCTGCGCGACGCGATCCGGTCCGGCCACGTCGCCGGCGCCGCGGTCGACGTCTTCCCGGTCGAGCCCAAGCGCCGGGGCGACGCGTTCGAGTCGGAGCTGCGCGGCCTGCCCAACGTCATCCTCACGCCGCACACCGGCGGGTCGACGGAGGAGGCGCAGGAGGCGATCGGCCAGTTCGTGTCGAACAAGCTCCGCGACTACCTCGCGCACCGGCACCACGACGCTGAGCGTCAACCTGCCCAACCTCGCGCTCGAGCACGGCACGGGCATCGAGCGGATCGCCCACCTGCACCGCAACACCCCCGGCGTGCTGGCCGCGGTCAACGCGACGCTCGCCGACCACGGGGTGAACATCGAGGGCCAGCTGCTCGGGACGCGCGGCGAGATCGGCTACGTGGTCACCGACGTCGGCTCCGACGTCGCCACCGACGCGATCGAGGCGCTCGCCCGGATGCCCCAGACGGTGCGCCTGCGCGTCCTGGCCTGACACCGGCCGACGTCGGGACTCCGAGCGCCTCTCGGCGCGCTCCGGACGCGCTCCGGACAGCGACGGGCCCCGTACCGCCTCGCGGTACGGGGCCCGTCCAGCGCGGTCCGACGGTCGGGTGCTACGCGGAGCCGGAGCGGCGCCGGAACGTCCGCTGCGACGGGCCGGTCGTCTCCGAGCCGTGCACGGACGCCGGTGTTGCCCGACCCCTGCGAGGTCCGGTGGCTGGCCGCCTTCTTGCGCTCGAGCGCCTCGCGGAACTTCGCCTTCGCGTCCTCGCTCACCGCAGCCGGCGTGGGTGCGTCCTGACTCTCGGGGTGCGCCACGGGTGCCTCCTGGGTGTGTGTCCTGCGCGCCGGTACCGGCGCCCGCCGTCCAGCGTGCCCCTCGACCGGCGCGGGCGACAAACCGAAATCGCCGGGGGTCGCTACGACGCCGACGGGGCGGCGCGCCGGGCCCTCCGCCGGCCGACGTACGGTCGGGCCATGCACCTCCCCGATCCCGGCCGCTACGCCGCGATGCCCTACCGCCGGGCCGGCCGCTCGGGTCTCGACCTGCCCGCCGTCTCGCTCGGCCTGTGGCAGAACTTCGGCACCACGCACCCGGCGCGACCGCCAGCGCGACGTCGTCCTGCGGGCGTTCGACCGCGGCATCACGCACCTCGACCTGGCCAACAACTACGGACCGCCCCCGGGCGCGGCCGAGGAGCGGCTGGGCCGCCTGCTCGCCACCGACCTGCGCCACCACCGCGACGAGCTCGTGCTCTCCACGAAGGCGGGGTACGACATGTGGCCCGGTCCGTACGGCAGCGGCGGGTCGCGCAAGTACCTGCTGTCGTCGCTCGACCAGTCCCTGGCCCGGCTCGGCGTCGACCACGTCGACCTCTTCTACAGCCACCGGTTCGACCCGACGACGCCGCTCGAGGAGACGCTCGGCGCGCTGCGGACCGCCGTGGACTCCGGGACGCGCCGACCGCACGTGGGGATCTCGTCGTACTCGGCGCGGCGCACCGTCGAGGCGCTCGACGTCGCCGCGGAGCTGGGCCTGACGCTGACCCTGCACCAGCCGTCGTACTCGATGCTCAACCGGTGGATCGAGCGCCCGGACGCCGGGGCCGGCGACCGGTCCCTGCTCGACGTGCTCGACGACGCCGGCGTGGGCGTCATCGTCTTCTCCCCGCTCGCGCAGGGGATGCTCACCGGCAAGTACCTCGACGGCGTCCCCGAGCGACTCCCGGGCGGCCCGGGGTGGCTCGCTGCGACCCGAGTTCCTCACCGAGGAGAACCTCGACCACGTGCGGGCGCTCGACGCGATCGCGCGGTCGCCGCGGTCAGTCGCTCGCGCAGCTGGCGATCGCCTGGGCGGTGCGTGACCGGCGGGTGACGTCGGTCCTGCTCGGCGCGAGCAGCGTCGAGCAGCTCGACGAGAACCTCGGCGCCCTCGACCGGCCGCGACTTCACCGACGACGAGCTCGCCGCCATCGACGCCGCACGCCGTCGACGCCGGGGTGAACATCTGGGCGGCGCGGTCCAGCGACCTGTGACCCGGCGGCGCCGTGCTCAGCGGGCGGGCTGGGTCGCGGCCGGACGCGGGGTCGCCGTCGGCGGCGTCCTCGCGTCCCCGCGCCGCCTCGTGCTCCGCGCGCAGGACGGTGATCGCCGCCTCGAAGTCGTCGAGCGAGTCGAACGCCTGGTAGACGCTCGCGAAGCGCAGGTAGGCCACCTCGTCGAGGTCGCGCAGCGGGCCGAGGATCGTCAGGCCGATCTCGTAGGCGTCGAGCTCCGCGCTGCCGGTGCTGCGGATCATCTCCTCGACCCGCTGGGCGAGCAGCGCCAGGTCGTCCTCGGAGACCGGACGGCCCTGGCACGCCTTGCGGACGCCGTTGATGATCTTCTCGCGGCTGAACGGCTCGGTCGCCCCCGACCGCTTGACGACGGACAGGCTCGCCGTCTCGATCGTGGTGAACCGGCGGCTGCACTGCGGGCACTGGCGCCGCCGGCGGATCGACGCGCCGTCGTCGGAGGTGCGCGAGTCCACGACACGCGAGTCGGCGTGCCGGCAGAACGGGCAGTGCACGGGCGAGGCCTCCGACCATCTCCAGGCGATCCGGCGCCGGTCACCCGTCGCCGGCGCCGGCCGCGGACCGTCCACACCGGCGCACCGGCCTCAGCAACCTAGACGGCCCCGTGGGCGGGGGCAAGGATGGACGCCCGGACGGGTGCCGTCGGGCGATGATCGTCGGTCGGTCGTCGGTCGGGCCGGTGTCGGTCGTCGGTCGGTCGGTCAGTCGGTGACCGGCACGAGGATCTGCTCCCCCGCCGTCAGCGTCGCTGCCCACTCGGCCGTTGAGCTCGGCGAGCTGGTCGACCGTGTCCCGCACGTCCTCGCCGGGCGCGGTGAACGCCGACGCGATCGACCAGAGCGTCTCACCCGACCCCACCGTGTAGCTGTCCACCGAGACGGCCGAGCCCGGTGCCTCGGCCACCGCCCGCCCGCCGACCGAGCAGCGCGCCGCCGGCGAGGAGCACGGCGACCGTCCGCACCACGCGGCGACCGCGTCGCGTGAGTCGGAGCTCGCCCCCGACCGCCACTCCCCCGACCGACATGCCGGGTGACATCGTTGCTGCGCTCATGACCTTGCTCCTCTCTGGCGACGCCTCGAACACGTGTTCGTCGAACGTCTGTACGAATGTCTACCACGCTTCGCCGCCGACACGTCGAGACACGATCGAACAGGTGTTTGAAACCCGACCTCGACGCTCCTAGGCTGACGAGCACGCGGACAGCGCACCACGAGCCACCCACACGCCCGGTCGGGCGGCTCGGCGCCAAGGAGGATTCGGTGGCTTCAGACTCGCAAGACCCCGGCACGCGACCGGTCGACCGGCTCCTCCGGCCGCCTCGCCTCGGTCCACGTCCTGCCCGACGGCGCCGCGGGCGACGACGGCCTCACGCCCCGCCAGCGGCTCGTGCTGGAGACCATCCGGTCGTCGGTCGAGCAGCGCGGCTACCCGCCGAGCATGCGCGAGATCGGCGAGGCCGTCGGGCTGACGAGCCCGTCGAGCGTCAAGCACCAGCTCACGGCGCTCGAGCGCAAGGGCTACCTGCGCCGCGACCCGAACCGCCCGCGCGCCATCGAGGTCGTGCACCCGGACGACTCGCGGTCGACTCGCCGCCTGGTCCGGCGGCCGCGGCCGGCGAGCCGGCCGGCGAGCTTCGGCGAGGAGCACCTCGCGCCGCAGGACTCCGCGCCCGACCCCGTCGTACGTGCCGGTCGTCGGCCGGATCGCGGCCGGCGGACCGATCCTCGCCGAGCAGGTGGTCGAGGACGTCTTCCCGCTCCCCCGCCAGCTCGTGGGCGACGGCGACCTGTTCCTGCTCCGGGTCGCCGGCGACTCGATGGTCGACGCCGCGATCTGCGACGGGGACTGGGTCGTCGTCCGGCGCCAGCCGGTCGCCGAGAACGGCGAGATCGTCGCGGCGATGATCGACGGCGAGGCCACGGTCAAGACGTTCAAGCGGGCCGACGGCCACGTGCTGGCTGCTGCCGCACAACGCCGCGTACGCGCCCATCCCGGGCGACGACGCCCAGGTGCTCGGTCGCGTGGTCAGCGTCCTGCGGAGCCTGTGACCCCGGCCGCACCCGCGCCGGGGACGGGTCGCTCATGGCGCACGAGCGTGAGGGCGGCCCAGCCGGCGCTGCGACCCGATCCGTGGCGCCCGGGCCGCGGCGGGCCGCCGGGCACGCGGCGACGCTGGGCCGACGCGATGCGGACAAGGGAGGCACACCGTGGCAGGACCCTGCGTGACCCCGGACCCAGGCCCAGCGGGCCCTGGCGGAGATCGCCGCGACGCGTCGGACGAGGTGGCGGACCGGCGAGGCGAGCACGGACGTCCGGTCGACCCGTCACCGGAGCCGAGCACCCGGTCGAGCCGCTGCCGGACGCCCCGGTCGACGCGATCGAGGAGTGGTCGCTCGACCAGCTGCACCGCCGGGCGTCGGAGGTCGGGCTCGACGGCCGCTGGGACATGACCCGCGACGAGCTGGTCGCCGCCCTGCGGCGCCGAGCCGTCTCGACGTCACGAGGCCGCGCACGGCCGCCGCGCAGAGCCGAACCTGCGCGACCGACTGCAGCGCTCGCGGAGCGGCGCAGGCTCGCCAGCTCGTCGTCGGACATCGGGCACCTCGAGCTGGCGCTCGGCACCGCCGCGCCCGACGACGGTCGGCACGGACAGGCAGACGTCGCTGATGCCGTGGTAGCCGTCGAGCAGGCTGGAGACCGGCAGCACCCGGCGCTCGTCCTTGAGGACGGCCTCGATGATCCGCGAGCCGGCCAGCGCGATCGCGTAGTTGGTGGCGCCCTTGCCCTCGATGATCCGGTAGGCGGAGTCGATCACCTCGCGGCGTCATCGTCTCGCGCACCTCGGCGGTCAGCGGTCCGGCGCTGCGCGACCCGCGCCACTCCAGCAGCGGGACGCCGCCGATGGACGCGGAGGTCCACAGCGGGAACTCGGTGTCGCCGTGCTCCCCCGCGATGTAGGCGTGCACGTTCTGCACCGCGACGCCGGTGTGGGCGGCGACGAGGTAGCGCAGCCGGGACGAGTCCAGCACCGTGCCCGCTGCCGAAGAGCTGCTCGCGCGGCAGGCCCGGAGATCTTGACCGGCCGCGTAGGTCACGATGTCGACCGGGTTGGTCACCATGACGAAGATCGCGTGCGGCGCGACCTCGACGAGCGACGGGCAGCATCGTCCGCACCAGGTCGATCGTGTTCTCGGCGAGGTCGATGCGGGTCTGCCCGGGCTTCTGCTTGGCGCCCGCGGTCACCACGACGACGTCGGCGTCCGCGCAGACCGCGATGTCGTCCGACCCGACGACGTCGGCCATCGGCATGAACTGGATGCCGTGGCCGAGGTCGAGCGCCTCGGCCTCGACCTTGGCGGCGTTGATGTCGTAGAGCGCGACGGTGCGCGCGGCACCGCGCATGAGGATCGCGTAGGCCATCGTCGCGCCGACCGCCCCGGCGCCCACGACGGCGACCTTGGTGGTCCGTCGGGTCGGGGAGTCGCCGCTGCCGGTCGCCGGCGGGCCGCTCGAGGGCGGACGGGGACGCGGCGGACGGGTCGGCGTCGGGCGGTCGGGGTCACGGGTCCTCCGGGGCAGGTCACGCCCGGCGCCGGTGGACGCCGGCTCGGGGCGGCGGCCGGCCGTCCGACCTCAGGCTAGGCGGACAGCCGCTCGAGCGCAGCGCACGACCCGGGCCGCGGTCGGTCGTGCGCCAGAAGTCCGGCAGGGAGCGGGCGAGGAACTCGCCGTAGCGCGCGGTCGCGAGCCGCGGGTCGAGCACGGCGACCACCCCGCGGTCGGCCGTGCTCCGGATGAGCCGGCCCGCACCCTGGGCGAGCAGGAGCGCGGCGTGCGTGGCCGCGACCTGCATGAAGCCGTTGCCGCCGGCCGCGGCGACGGCCTCCGACGCGGGCGGAGCGGACCGGGTCGTCCGGGCGCGGGAACGGGATGCGGTCGATGAGGACGAGCTGGCACGACGGTCCCGGGCACGTCGACGCCCTGCCAGAGCGACAGGGTGCCGAACAGGCAGGTCCGCGGGTCCTCGGCGAACTGCCGCACGAGGGTCGGCAGCGCGTCGTCGCCCTGGACGAGGACGGGGACGTCGAGCCGCTCCCGCATGGCCTCCGCCGCCGCGATGGCCGCGCGGCGCGAGGAGAACAGGCCGAGCGTGCGGCCGCCGGCGGCGGTGACCAGCGCGGCGATCTCGTCGAGCTGGGCGTCGGTGGTGGGCTCGCGGCCCGGGGCGGGCAGCCGGGCGGCGATGTAGAGGATGCCCTGCCGGCGGTAGTCGAACGGGCTGCCGACGTCGAGACCGCGCCAGGGTCGCTCCTCGTCCGCGGTGGCAGCGGCAGCGGGCGGGCCGGCCGGGCGGGCCGCTGTCGGCGTGGCATCCGGGGTCGTGGGCTGCTCCGCCGCGGCCGCGGCGCTGACCAGTGCCGACGCCGCGGTCGGCGCGGGCGTCCCGGGGTCGCCGGCCCCGGCCGGAGCGGCGTCGGGGCGCCGGGCCGGCCGCTCGAGCCCGAGCGCCCGGGCGAGCGGGACGAACGTCCCGCCGAGCGCGAGCGTCGCCGACGTCAGCACGGCGGACCGGCCGGCGAGCAGGTGCGTGCGGATGAGTCCGTTCACCGCGAGCGGCGCCGCGTGCAGGCGGGACATGCCGCCGCCGCGCCAGCCGCCGGCGCCGTCGTCGCCGCGCGAGCACCACAGCACGTCGCGGCCCGGACGCGCCGGGTCGCCGGCCATCCGCTCGGCGATCTCGAACAGCGCGAGCATCGACGACGCTCGCCATCTTCAGCCCGCCCTCGGCGGCGGCCTGCGGCGGGGCGCCCTCGGGCTTGAGCACGCTGAGCAGCCCGCGCGCGGCGTCGCGGACCGCCGCGACCGCGTCGACGCGCGGCCGGCGGGAGCCCGTCGGCGAACCGTCCCTCGGGCAGCTCGGCCAGGACGGCGCCGAGCGCGGCACTCGCCGCGTCGAGGTCGGTCGTCGGGACGCCGCCGTGCCGGCGCGCCAGGCGGGCGGCGTGCTCCACCGTGGACACCGACAGGTCGACGGTCGCCTGCGCGGTCACCCGGTCGGTCAGCTCGTGCGCCTCGTCGACGACCAGGACGTCGTGCTCGGGCAGCACGCCCGGGCGACCCGGAGGCCGCGATGCCGAGCATCGCGTGGTTCGTGACGACGACGTCGGCCTCCTTCGCGCGGTTGCGGGCGCGGTGCGGGAAGCACTCCTCGAGCATCGAGCAGCGCGGCCCGAGGCACTCCATCGACGTGACCGACACCTGCCGCCACGCGCGGTCGCTCACGCCCGGGACGAGGTCGTCGCGGTCGCCGGTGTCGGTCTCCTCGGCCCACGCCCGCAGCGCGCACCACCTGGGCACCGAGGTCGCCGAGCCGCTGCTCGCGGCGCCCGCGGTCGCCGGCAGCCCGCGGCACCGGCTGAGCCCGCGCTGCCGCCGGCGCGGAGCGGGGTGATCGGCCGCGCCGGCGTGCTCACCGTGCGCGTCGACCGGGAGCGGCGAGAGAGCGTGCCCGGGTCGTCCGCCGGGTACCCGCCGGCGACCTTCTGCCGGCACACGTAGTTGTGCCAGCCCTTGAGCAGCGCGATCTGCGGCGCGCGCGGGCAGCTCGGGGGCGATCGCCTCGGCGACCAGCGGCAGGTCGCGCGTCACCACCTGGCGCTGCAGCGCGAGCGTCGCGGTCGAGACGACGACCCGCTCGTCCTCCAGCACCGCGTGCCGCACCGCGGGCACCAGGTAGCCCAGCGACTTGCCGGTCCCGGTGCCGGCCTGGACGAGCAGGTGCTCGCCGGAGTCGATCGCCTCGGCCACCGCCCGGGCCATCGCGTGCTGACCGTCACGGCGGGCGCCACCGAGCCGCTCGACCGCGCGGTCCAGCAGCGCGTCGACCTCGGCGGTCACCGCCGTGGCGCGGCGGCGCGTCGCCGGGCACCTCGTCGGGCGTGTCGTCGGGCGGCGCGGCGCGTCGTCGTCCGACCGGGCGGAGGCCGGTCGGGAGGACGTCACGGGCATCGGGTCAGCCTAGTCCGCGGCGGACCGGTCGACCGTCCGGCCCGCGGGCGCGGTGTGCGCCTCGGGGCCGGCCGGGACGCCGTCGGGCCCGTGCGCGCCCCGGACGGACCGGTCACGCGCGCCCGGGACGCCGCCGTCAGGACGCGGCGACGGCCGCCGCGTGCAGCTCGGCCGCGAGCGCGGCGTCGACCTTGGCGCGCAGCGCGGTGCCGCGCTCGGTGTGCTGCTCGGCCTCGATCTCGCCCTCGGTGTGCACCCGGCTGACGAGGTCGCCCCGGTGGTACGGGATGACGACGTCGACCTGCGACGCCGGGGCGCGGGCAGCTGGTCCGCGATGAGCGCGAGCAGCTCGTCGATGCCCTCGCCGGTGTGCGCGGAGACGACCACGGAGTGCACCTCGCGCGACCGCAGCCGGGCGACCACGGCCGGGTCGGCGACGTCGGCCTTGTTGAGCACGATGACCTCGGGCACGTCCATGGCGCCGGGGATGTCGGCGAACACGTGCCGGACCGCGGAGATCTGCCCCTCCGGGTCGGGGTGCGAGACGTCGACGACGTGCAGCACGAGGTCGGCCTCGGCGACCTCCTCGAGCGTCGACCGGAACGCCTCGACGAGCTGGTGCGGCAGGTGCCGGACGAAGCCGACCGTGTCGCGAGAGCGTGTACAGGCGCCCGTCCGGGCGTCTGCGCGCGGCGCACGGTCGGGTCCAGGGTCGCGAACAGCGCGTTCTCGACCAGCACGCCCGCCCCGGTCAGCCGGTTGAGCAGGGACGACTTGCCGGCGTTGGTGTAGCCGGCGATCGCGACCGACGGGATGCCGTGCTTGCGGCGCGAGGACCGCATGGTCGCCCGGGCGGGCTCCATCGCGGCGATCTCGCGGCGCAGCTTGGCCATCCGGTTGCGGATGCGCCGCCGGTCGAGCTCGATCTTGGTCTCACCGGGTCCGCGCGAGCCCATCCCGGCGCCGGCGCCGCCGACCTGGCCACCGGCCTGGCGGGACATCGACTCGCCCCACCCGCGCAGGCGCGGGAGCAGGTACTCGAGCTGGGCCAGCTCGACCTGCGCCTTGCCCTCCCGGGACTTGGCGTGCTGGGCGAAGATGTCGAGGATCAGCGCGGTCCGGTCGATGACCTTGACCTTGACGATGTCCTCCAGCGCGCGGCGCTGGGAGGGCGCGAGGTCGCCGTCGACCACGACGGTGTCCGCCCCGGACGCGCGCACGAGCTGGGCGAGCTCGGCGGCCTTGCCGGAGCCGAGGTAGGTGCTCGGGTCCGGGTTCCGGCGGCGCTGGAGCAGCCCGTCGAGCACGACGGACCCGGCCGTCTCGGCGAGCGCGGCGAGCTCGCGCAGGGAGATCTCGGCGTCCTGGGCGGTGCCCTCGCCCCAGACGCCGACGAGGACGACGCGCTCGAGGCGCAGCTGCCGGTACTCGACCTCGGTGACGTCCTCGAGCTCGGTGGACAGCCCGGCGACACGGCGCAGCGACGTGCGCTCCTCGAGGTCGAGCTGGTCGCCGTCGTAGGCGGTGTGGCCGGTGGGACCGGTGGTGACCGCGGCGCCCGCCCGGGCCAGGACACGCGCGACGACGTCGCCGGCGACGTCCTGCGCGCTGCGGGCCTCGGTCGGCTGCGCGACGTCGTCGCCGGGGCCGTCCTCGGGGCGGCCGGTCGCGTCCGGGTGTCCGATGTGGGGATGGGTCACAGAGGTTCCTCGTCTTTCTCTCGCTCGACGTCCAGCGTGACACGCGCCCCCACGGGTCGCGACGAGAATTCGCCCTCAGCGTGACCGCCACGGGCCGGCGCGGCCGGCCACCGGGAGGGCGCGCGGAGCGTCCGGTCCGCCGTGGCTGCGGCGTCTCGCGCATGCTGGGCGGGACGCGCGGTCCGACGACGCCCGGCGGGCCGCCGTTAGGCTCGGCGCGTGCCGACGTCCCCGGCGCCCCCGGCCCCGACGGCGACGCGGGCGACCACTACTTCACCGCGCGGCCGGCCTCGGCCGACGAGCGCCGCACCCTCAGCGTGCGCCTGGCGGGGCGGGACGTCACGGTCGAGACGGCCGGCGGCGTGTTCTCCCCCGGCCGGCTCGACCTGGGGACGGAGGTGCTGCTGCGCAGCGTGCCCCCGGCCGCCGTCGTCCGGGGACCTGCTCGACCTGGGCTGCGGGTGGGGGCCGGTCGCGCTGACGCTGGCCCTCGAGGCGCCGTCGGCCCGGGTGTGGGCGGTCGACGTCAACGAGCGGGCCCTCGACCTGGTCCGGCGCAACGCGGAGCGGCTCGGTGTGACGCACCGTCCGCGCCGTCACCCCCGACGACGTGCCGGACGACGTCGCGCTCGCGGCGCTGTGGTCGAACCCGCCGATCCGGGTCGGCAAGGAGGCGCTGCACGCGATGCTGCTGCGCTGGCTGCCCCGCCTCGCGGCCGACGCCGACGCGTACCTCGTGGTGCAGCGCAACCTCGGCGCGGACTCGCTGCAGCGGTGGCTCGCCGACGCCCTGCACCCGGTGACGCCGTCCGGCGCCGGACCGCTGACCGTCGAGCGCGCCGCGAGCGCCAAGGGGTTCCGGGTCCTGCGGGTGCACCGGGGCTGAGCCGCCGACCGCGCCGGCCGGGTCGGCCGGCTGGTCATGCGCGCGGCGCGGCGCTGGGCCCGTCGCGGGTCAGCCGCGACGCGGCGAACGCGACGGCGGCGCGCGCCTGGGCGAGCGTCGGGGCGCCCGAGGCGCGGCGCACGATCGCGCCGTCGGCGTCCAGGACGAGCACGGTCGGGGTCGTCGTCACGCCGAACCGCTCACCGAGGTCGGTGCGGTCCGCGACGTCCAGCTCGACGTGCACGACGCCGTCGTCGGTCGCGACGACGCGCTCGAGCGTCCGGCGGGTGGCGCGGCACGGCGCGCAGAAGGTGCTGGAGAACTGCACGAGGGTCGCGCGACCGCCCAGCGGGGCGCCGAGGTCGCCGGCCGTGAGGCGGGCGACCTCCCGGGCGGTGTCCGTGGTCACGCCGTCGTCAACGTCGGGCGGGAGGGTGCTGTTCCGGTCGGATCATGCGACACCCGTGGCGTGAGGCCGGTGGTGTGACGCCGGCGTCGGGCGCCGGCCGACGCCGGTCAGCCCGCGAGGAGCGCGTCGAGGTCGACCTCACCGGTGGCGACGAGCGCGGCGGTCCCGGCGAGCTCGACGTGGCCGCCGTCGGCAGGACCCGCACCCGCAGCGTGCCGCCCGGCACGTCGACGAGCCAGACGTCCGGGGCGCCGGCGCCGGCCCAGGTGCGGACCGCGAGCGCGGCGGCGCAGGCCCCCGTCCCGCAGGACCGGGTCTCGCCGACCCCGCGCTCGTGCACGCGCATCCGGACCCGGCCGACGAGGTCGCCGGACGGCGACGTCGTCTCCCCGAGCGGCACGACGAGCTCGACGTTCGTGCCGCGCGGCGGGACCGGCTGGACGTCCGGCGCACGGGTGAGGTCGGCGGCAGCGAGCTCGCCCTCGCCGGCCAGCGCGAGCACGGTGTGCGGGTTGCCGAGGTCGACGCTCAGCGCGGGCCGCCGGACGTCGAGGCCCGCCGACCTCCACCTCGGCGTCGAACCCGGCGACGGCAGCGGCGTCCCCGCCGGTCAGCCGCCACGGGCCCCATGTCGACGGCGTAGAGGTCACCCGGCTCGCGGTGCACGTACCGGACGCCCGCGCGGGTGCCGACCGCGAGCGCCGCCGCCGGGTCCTGCGCGGTGCGCTCCGGGGCGCGCGCCAGGCCGAGCCGCTCGAGGTAGGCGACGAAGACCCGCACGCCGTTGCCGCACATCTCGGCGACCGAGCCGTCGGCGTTGCGGTAGTCCATGAACCAGCGGGCCGCGGGCTCCGCCGCGAGGAGCGCGGAGCCCTCCGGGACGGCGGCGGTCGGGACGACCCGGATGACCCCGTCCCCGCCGATCCCGGCGCGCCGGTCCGCGAGGGCGACGACGGTCGCCGCGGTGAGGTCGAGGGTGTCGTCCCGGTCGTCGAGGAGCACGAAGTCGTTCTGGGTCCCGTGCCCCTTGGTGAAGGCCAGGCGACCGCTCGCTCCGGTGACGGTGGCGTCGATCGCCGCGGGGCGACGTCGGGCACGGTCATGAGCCCAGGGTACGGCGACCTCCCGGACCCGCCTCGCGGGGTGCGGCGGCGGTGCCGGCGTCCGCCGCCGCGACGACGTCGAGCGCCCGGGTCACGAGGTCCGGGTCCCGGGCGTCGAGCCAGTGGATGCGCGGGTCGCGGCCGAACCAGGTCATCTGCTTGCGGGCCAGCCGGCGGGTGTTGCCGACGACGGCGTCCCGGGCGCCCCGCTCGTCGGTCTCGCCGCGGACCAGCGCGAGCACCTCGGCGTAGCCGACGGCGCGGGCGGCGGTGCGGCCCATGCCCGGGCCACGAGACCGAGCGTCTCGGTGACCAGCCCTTGCTCCCACATCCGGTCCACCCGGGCCTCGACCCGCTCGTCCAGGACGGCCCGGTCGCAGTCCAGGCCGATCTGGACCGCGGGCACCTCGTAGACCTGCTCGGGCAGGTTGGCCGTGTACGGCCGGCCGGTGATCGCGATCACCTCGAGGGCCCGCACGATCCGGCGGGTGTTCGCCGGTCCGATGGCGATCGCGGCCGCCGGGTCGAGGCGAGCGAGCTCGTCGTGCAGGTGCCGGGTGCCGTGCCGCTCGGCGCGGTCCTCGAGCTCGGCGCGGACCGCGGCGTCGGTGCCCGGGAACTCGAGCCGGTCCAGCAGCGCGCGCACGTACAGCCCCGACCCGCCGACGACGACGCCCCGCCGCCCGCGCGTGGCGATCGCGGCCAGGTCGGCCCGGCCCTCGGTCTGGTACCGCGCGACCGAGGCGTCCTCCGCGACGTCGAGCACGTCCAGCTGGTGGTGCGGGACCCCGCGCCGCTGCTCGGGGGTCAGCTTGGCGGTCCCGATGTCCATGCCGCGGTAGAGCTGCATCGCGTCGGCGTTGACCACCTCGCCGTCCAGCGCCTCGGCGAGCGCGAGGCCGAGGTCGGACTTCCCGGTCGCGGTCGGTCCGACGACCGCCACGACGAGCGCGGTCATGCCGGGCCGCCAGGACACGACGGGATAGGTGACGCCGAACGGGCTGCGGGCGAGACGTGGTGCACGGTCGCCCCGACCGCGGTCCCCGCCGGCAGGGCGCGCCGACGGCACCGAGGACGACCGCCCACGGCGCCCAGGCGGTCAGCGCGAGCTCGGCCACGAGGGCCGGTCCGATCGCCGCGAGCCGGGCGCGCGCGGCGGGGCCACCGTCGGTGAGGTCGGCGAGGACGGCGTCGTCCAGGGCTGCGGCGCGGTCGTCCTCGGCGAGCGGCGCGTCCGGGCCCGCGGTGTGCACCGAGCGACCCCGCGACGAGCAGCGCGACGCGGTCCGGTCCGGCGGTCATCTCGCGGCCGACGTCGCCAGGGCGTCGGCCCGGTCCGACACGGCGCCCGGCGCGACCGTGCTCCTGGCCCCCGTGACGGTCGGCGACGGGGCCGCGCCTGCCGGGACGTCGACCCGCGGCGGGGCGACCTCGACGAGCGTCACCGGACCGGTCCAGCCGGCGTGGGCGAGCAGCAGCAGCGCGGTCGCGGCCGCGGGGGCGTCGACGCGGGCCGGGGGCGTCGTGGCGACCGTGTCCCGGGGCGGCGCGACCCAGCCCAGGGCGGCGTCGTCGATCCCCGCGGCGGCCAGGCTCGGGGCGAACGGACCGCTCCGGGTGCGGTCGCAGGCGCCCGGCGCGACCACGACGACGCGCGAGGGTGCGGCCGCGAGCAGCGCGCGGGCGGCGTCGACGGCGGCAGCGCGTGTCTCACGCAGGACCTCCGCCGCGCCCGCGGTGCCGGGAACGAGCAGCGCCGTGTCGGGCACGAGGGTGGCGTTGACGAGCACGCCGCCGACGGTAGTCGCTGCGCTCACCCGGACGGCGCACCCGTCGTGGCGGAACGGACGCTCGTCGGAGGGCGGGGGTAGCGTGCGGACATGGGGTTCTTCCGGGGCGGTCGCCGGGGCTGGTGGTCCGGCCGTGGCCCCGAGGGTCGCCACCGCGACCTCAGCGACAGCGAGCTGCAGGCCCGCGTCGAGAGACCTCCTCTCCCGCGAGCTGGGCGCACGCCGCGTCGGCGACGAGGCGGTCGCGCTGGCCGGGCGTCCGGCGTGCTCCACCCCAGGACGACGACCCCGACGTCCCATGGCCGCTGAGCATCGCCCGGATCGTCGACTGGTTCGAGGAGAACGGCTTCAGCTACTTCATCGACAACGACGGCGACCTCGGCGGGCTGTGGCGCGGCCGGCTCTTCTACTTCTTCATGTTCGGCGACCGCTCGGAGATCCTCCAGGTGCGCGGGCAGTGGAACCGCGAGGTGTCCATCGAGCGGCTCGAGGAGGTGCTCGAGGCCTGCAACGAGTGGAACGCCGACCGCATCTGGCCCAAGGCGTACGTCCGCGTGCGGGACAACGGCATGGTGCACGTCATCTCCGAGGTCGCCACCGACCTCGAGCACGGCGTGACGGACGGCCAGCTCGCCCAGCTGCTGCACTGCGGGCTGAGCACGGGGAGCATGCTCTTCGACGCGATCGACGAGATGTACCCCGACCCCGCGGCGGCGGCCCCGTGAGCCCCGACGCGCTGTCCGGCTGGATCCAGCGAGTCTTCGGCAACCCGCGGCCCAAGCCGGCCGCGGACGAGGTCCGCGAGCGCGCCACCCCGCTGACGCGCGACCGGATCTCCACCTACCTGCTCAGCCGCGGCTACCGCTTCCTGCTCGACGACGACGGCGACCTCACCGGGACCTGGGACGGCAGCCGGTTCTGGTTCCTGCTGCTCGGCGAGCGCTCGGAGATCCTCCAGGTCCGGGGACGCTGGCACCGCACGCTGCCGACGTCCCGCCGCACGTCGGTGCTGCTCGCGGCGAACGACTGGAACCGCGAGCGGATCTGGCCCAAGGTCTACGTCCGCGAGGAGGACGGGGAGCTCGCCCTGTACAGCGAGGTGTCCGTCGACCTGGAGAACGGCGTCACCGCCACCCAGCTCGCCCAGCTCATCGCGTGCGGCCTGGGCACCGGGGTGCAGATGTTCACCGTCCTCGACTCGCTGCTGCCGGGAGGCATGGACGACTGACCCCGCGTGACGGCTCGGTCCGTCAGCGGTCACGGTCGGGTCCGGCCGCGGCGGGTTGGCACGGCCGGGGCGGCCGGAGCGGGTGAATTCGGGATGCGTCCGCCGCGCCGGGTCGGCGGTCGGTCGTGGCGGTGCGGGCGCGGGCCGTTCCGGGCCGTACGGTCCTCGGCGTGACCCGAGACCGTGCCCGCCGCCGCAGCGCAGCGGCGCTCACCACCGCCCTCCTCGCCGTCCTGCTCGTGCCGACCGCGGCGACAGCGGCCGACCCGACGATCCGCCCCGGGGAGGTGTCCGTCCTGCTCGCTGGCCTGCGGGTCGAGCCGGAGAGCGCGGGCCCCGCCCCCGACGAGCCCTTCGGCTCCTGGGCGGACGCGGACGCCGACGGGTGCGACACCGGGGCCGAGGTGCTCGCTGCGGAGTCGCTCGTCGCGTTGACCCACGGGACGGGCTGCACGGTCGAGGCCGGCTCGTGGCGGTCCGCCTGGGACGACGCCGTGGTCGACCTCGGAGCAGCCGTCGTCGAGCACGCGGTCCCCCTCGCCGAGGCCTGGCAGTCCGGAGCGCATGCGTGGACGGCGCAGCAGCGTGCGGGCTTCCACAACGACCTCGCGGTCGAGCGCGCACTCCGTGTGGTCAGCCTGACGGTGAGCCAGTCCCGCGACGACCGGGACCCGTCGGCGTGGCTGCCTCCGGTCGAGCAGGCGCGGTGCGACTACCTCACCGACTGGGTCGTCGTGAAGGCGCGCTGGAACCTGTCCGTCGACGCGGGTGAGCGCGAGCGCCTCGTGGCGGAGCTGGACGGGTGTGCACCGTGGCCGCTGTACAAGACGCCGTACTCGGGCACCATCTACGAGCTCGTGACGACCGGCGGCGGGTCCTACGCGCCCGTCCCGATCACCTACGCGCGGTGGCGTGACGCCTACCGGCTCGCACCGTTCCTCCCCGCGCCCACCCAGGTGGTCCGCTACCCGTGGTCCTCGACGCTCTACGCGGTGACCCGCTGGCCGGGCGGCGAGGGCGCCTGGCAGGTCGATCGACTGTCGTTCGGCCAGTGGCAGTCCGCCGGGTTCCCCGCGCCGGCAGCCATCGGCTGGCTCCCGGGCAGCCGCCTGCACCGCTACCCCACCTCGGCGCAGATCTTCCTCACCGCCCCGGACGGGGGCGCCCCCCACGCGCTCAGCTACGCCGAGTGGCAGGCCGGCGGGTTCCGCCCGTACGACCTGCGGTCGAACGAGGGCTTCGTCAAGCTGTCCTGGGATGCCGCCATCGTGCACATGACCGACCTCGCTGCCTCGACCGGGTCGACGATCTCCTACGCGACCTGGGCCCGGCACGGGTTCCCGAACCCCCAGGTCGTCAGCCGGCTCGCCGGTGACCGGGTGCACCGGACCTTCGGGAGCCGGACGGTCTGGTACACGGGACCCACGCTCTCCCGGCCGATCAGCTACGCCGAGTGGCAGGTGATGGGCTTCCCCGCTCCCGAGGTCCGTGGCATCCCCAGCAGGGCCGACCGGGACTGCCCGGACTACCCCAGCAGGGCTGCGGCGCAGCGCGACTTCGACCTGTGGCGCAGCGAGGGGTTCGGCGACATCTTCGGGCTCGACGGTGACGGCGACGGCATCGCCTGCGAGAGCCATTTCGGCTGATCGGACGGGCCCGTCCGTGCCAGGTCCGCGGCCGGGTGGTGACGCGCTCGCCGGGCGACGCCGGACGACGGCGCGACGCCGCGAAGGTTCGACCGCCGGGTGAAGTCCGTCCCCCGGACGGCCCAGGCCCCCGTCGTCGACGGTCGGTGACGTCCGGGCCGCCCCTACCGTGATCGACGTGATCCCCGCCCTCTCAGCCCGCCGGTCCGCCGCGGCACTCGCCGGCGCACTGCTCGCCGTCTCGCTCGTGCCTGGCACGGCGCAGGCAGCAGCGCCCGGTCCGGCGGGCATCCCGCCCTGGACCGTCGACGACGTCACGCCCGGCCACGCCGTCCTGCTCCTCGCCGAGCTCCGGGACGAGTCCCCGAGTCCCACCGCTCCGCCGGCAGACGCCTTCGGCGACTGGGCCGACGCCGACGGCGACGGGTGCGACACCCGGTCGGAGGTGCTCATCGCCGAGTCGCTCGTGGATGTCACCTTCGGTACCGCGTGCACCGTGGCCTCCGGCGAGTGGGAGTCCCCGTGGGACGGCGAGGTCCTCGTGGAGGGCGCGGCGGCGGTCGTCGAGCGCACCGTTCCCGCCGCCGAGGCATGGCGCTCGGGAGCACACACGTGGACCGCCCAGGAGCGGTCCGCCTTCGCGGACGACGTCCAGCACGGCCGGGCGCTCCGGGTGGTCTCGCCGGCGGTCAGCCAGTCGCGCGCCGACCAGGACCCCTCAACCTGGCTCCCACCGGTCGAGTCCGCACGGTGCGGCTACGTGACCGACTGGGTCATCGTGAAGTGGAACGTGGACCTGTCCGTCGACCCCGCCGAGCGCGCGGCGATCACGTCGGTCCTCGACGAGTGCCCGCTGTGGCCGCTGTTCAAGACCCCGTTCGCCGGGACGATCTACGAGCTCGTCACCAATCCTGACCGCACCACCCGCACGCCTGTCCCCCTGTCGTTCCAGCGCTGGCGCGACGTGTACGACTTCGCCCCCTACTGGCGGACCTCGACCATGATCGTCCGGTATCCGTGGTCCGCCACCCTGTACGCGGCGACCTTCTGGCCGGGGTCGGAGTGGGACCCCCCGGAGGTCCAGCGCCTGACGTTCCCACAGTGGCAGCACACCGGCTTCGCCGAACCGGTCGTCACCGACTGGATCCCCGGCAGCACCCTGCACCGGTACCCCACCGCGACGCAGATCTTCCTCACGGCCCCTCAAGGGGGCATCCCCCACGCGCTCACCTACGCCGAGTGGAAGGCCACCAGGTTCGCGCCGTACGAGGAGCGTTCCAACGAGGGCTTCGTCAAGCTCTCCTGGGACAGCGGGATCCTGCACATGGTGAACCTGGAGCAGAACATCGGCACGAGGCTGACGTACTCGGCCTGGGCACAGCTCGGCTTCCCGACCCCCAAGGTCGTCGACCGGCTGCCCGGCGACCGTGTGTTCCGCTTCTTCGGGAGCCGCCAGATCTACTACCAGGGCGGGATGACGACCCGGCAGATCAACTTCTCCCAGTGGCAGCAGATGGGCTTCCCGGCGCCCGAGGTCCGCGACGTGCCGCCGCGCCCGGCGGACAAGGACTGCCCCGACTACCCCTCCCGGTTCGCCGCCCAGATCGACTTCACCCTGTGGCACAGCGAGGGGTACGGCGACGTCTTCGGGCTCGACGCCGACCGCGACGGGATCGCGTGCGAGGACTACTTCGGCGGCCGGTGACGGTACCCGCGCGCCGTCCGCCGGGCAGCGCGCCGGCCGTCGAGCGGCAGCGCTCGGGCGGACGGACGGGACGTCCTGGAGCGGCGCGGGTGAAGTCCGTCCCTCGGACAGCCCAGCGGGGGGTCACCGGCACCCGGCGGCCCCCTACGGTGCTCGGCGTGACCCCCGACCGTGCCCCTCGTCGCTGCGCCGCCGCGCTCGCCACCGCACTCCTCGCCGCCCTGCTCGTGCCGACCGCGGCGCAGGCTGCCGACCCAGCTCCCGTGGACACCGCCGCCCTGCTCGACGACCTCACACCGGCGAAGGCCGCCGATCTGCTCGCCGACCTTCGCGTCGAGGAGGAGAGCCCGGTGGTCGAGCCCACCGGCGCCTTCGGCTCCTGGGTCGACGCGGACGGCGACGGGTGCGACACCCGGTCCGAGGTGCTCCGGGCCACGTCGCTCAAACCCGCGAACGTCCATCCGGGGTGCGTCGTCTACGGCCGGTGGAGGTCCGTCTGGGACGGCAACCTCGCGGACTACACCTTTTCCCTGGTCGTCGACCATGCGGTGCCCCTCGGCGAGGCCTGGCGCTCCGGCGCCCACGAGTGGACCGCCCAGGACCGGGCCGACTTCCACAACGACCTCGAGATCGACGACGCACTCCTGCCGGTGATCTGGCGGACGAGCGAGGCCCGGGGTACGCAGGATCCGTCCACCTGGATGCCCCCGGTCGAGGCGGCGCGGTGCGGATACGCGATCGACTGGGTGACCGTGAAGTGGTCCTGGGACCTGTCCGTCGACCCCGAGGAGCTGGCTGCCCTGGCGGCGGCGCTCGACGACTGCGCACCGCGGCTGCTCTACAAGACGTCGTACTCCGGAACCCTCTACGAGCTCGTGACGAACGCCGACGGCTCGCAGTCGCGGGTCCCGGTCACGTTCGCGCGGTGGCGCGACGTGTACGACTTCGCGCCCTATGTGCTTCTGGACATGCAAGTCGTCCGCTACCCCTGGTCCTCGACGCTCTACGCCTTCACCACCTGGCCCGACGCCGAGGCCGACCCCGAGGTCCTGGCGCTCACCTTCGCGCAGTGGCAGTACGCCGGGTTCCCCGCTCCGACCACGTCCGGCTGGATCGCCGGCAGCGCGCTGCACCGATACGCCACCGGCACGCAGATCTTCCTCGTCGGCCCGACCGGCGGCGTCCCACACCTGCTCAGCTACGCGGAGTGGCAGGCGACGGGATTCCAGCCGTTCGAGCAGCTGGCGAACGAGGGCTTCGTCAAGCTCTCCTGGGACTCGGGAATCTTCCACATGACGGACCTCGCGAACAGCGAGGGCATCAGGATGACCTATTCGACCTGGCAGCAGATGGGCTTCCCGAAGCCTCGGGTGTCCATGCGCCTGCCCGGGGACAGCGTCTTCCGGTACTTCGGCCAGTGGGGGATCTACTACTCGTCGCCCGTGATGTACCGACACCTCAGCATCGAGCAGTGGCGGCTCATGGGCAGCCCCGTAGATGAGGTCGAGGGCACCCCGCCCATCCCCCCGGACAGGAACTGCCCCGACTACCCGAACCGGGTCGCGGCGCAGCGGGAGTTCGACCTCTGGCGTCACGAGGGGTACGGCGACCTCTTCCGGCTCGACGCCGACAACGACAACATCGCGTGCGAGGACTACTTCGGGCGGATCTGAGGTCTCCGGGGTCGGCCCGCGGTGACCGTTGACGAGCACGGCGCGCACGGGGGGGTGGGCGGCCCCCCGTGCGCGCAGCCGTCAGGCGGTGCGGACCGTCGGGAGCCCGAGGACGACCGGACCGCCCGGGCGGCACCGGCCCGGTCCGCCGCGCCCGTGCCCCCGTGCCCGTGGGTCGTCCCCGCCCAGCCCGGCGCGGGCACGCGCGCGGGACGCCCACGCGTCGCCGGCACGCGTCCGTCGCACCGCGTACGGCCCGCCGACGAGCGCCGAGTCGGCGACGAGGTGGTGCGGGGCGCCGTGGGTGACGGCGACGGTGACGAGGTCTCCCGGGACGCGGCAGGCGAGGGTCGACGTCGACGCAGGATCGCGGGGAGTCCGGCGGCCGGGTCCGCATCGGTCCCGTGGCGTCGCCGCGCACGTGCGGCGGCGACCGATGTCGGGCGGCAGCGCGAAGTGCACGAGGCGGTTGTCCGCCGCGCGGCCCGAGACCCGCAGGGACGCGCCGTCCTTGCGGCCGTCGACGTCGGCCACGAGCACCTCGACGAGCCGACCGGTCTGAGCGACGTTCTCCTCGAGGGAGATGCGCTCCTGGAGCGCCTGCAGCCGCTCGTACCGCTCCTGGACGACGGCCTTGGGCAGCTGGTCCGGCAGGTCCGCGGCGGGCGTGCCGGGCCGCGGCGAGTACTGGAAGGTGAACGCGGAGGCGAACCGGGACGCCTCGACGACGCGCAGCGTCTCGGTGAAGTCCTCCTCGGTCTCCCCCGGGAAGCCGACGATGATGTCGGTCGTGATGGCGGCGTCGGGCATGGCCGTCCGCACCCGGTCGAGGATCCCGAGGAACCGCTCGGACCGGTAGGACCGGCGCATCGCCCGCAGCACGCGGTCCGAGCCGGACTGCAGCGGCATGTGCAGCTGCGGCATGACGTTCGGGGTCGCGGCCATCGCCTCGATGACGTCGTCGGTGAAGGCGGCCGGGTGCGGGCTGGTGAAGCGGACCCGCTCCAGGCCCGTCGACCGTCCCGCAGGCGCGCAGCAGCTTGGCGAACGCGCCGCGGTCGCCGAACTCCACGCCGTAGCTGTTGACGTTCTGGCCGAGCAGGGTCACCTCGACGGCGCCGGAGTCCACCAGGGCCTGCACCTCGGCGAGGATCTCGCCGGGACGGCGGTCGCGCTCCTTGCCGCGCAGGTGGGGGACGATGCAGAAGGTGCAGGTGTTGTTGCACCCGACGCTGATCGACACCCAGCCCGCGTACACCGACTCGCGCCGGGTCGGCAGGGTCGACGGGAAGACCTGCAGCGACTCGGCGATCTCGACCTGCGCGCGCTCGTTGTGCCGCGCGCGCTCGAGCAGCACCGGCAGGGCGTCGAGGTTGTGCGTGCCGAAGACGACGTCGACCCACGGCGCCCGGTCGACGATGCCGGCGCGGTCCTTCTGCGCCAGGCACCCGCCGACGGCGATCTGCATGCCCGGCCGGCCCGCTTGACCGACGCGAGCTGACCGAGGTTGCCGTAGAGCTTGCCGGCCGCGTTCTCCCGGACCGCGCACGTGTTGATGACGAGGACGTCGGCGCTGCCGCGGGCGGCGTCGGCGGCGCTCGCGGGCACGTAGCCCGCCTGCTCGAGCATGCCGGCCATGTGCTCGGAGTCGTGGATGTTCATCTGGCACCCGAGGGTGCGCACGACGTAGGTCCGCGGCGGTCGCGACGCCGGCGTCGGGGTGCGCCGACGGACGGCTCGGCGGCGGGCGCCTCGAGAGCGCGGAACGGGCTGGTGTCCATCACCGTCCAGGGTACGGCGCGGGCCCCTGTGTCCGGGACGTTGCGGTTCTGTGACCTGGGCAGGTGGCCACATGTCACATCCGCCGCCTAGGTTCGCAGGATGGTCGACCGATCCCCTCCTGCACCTCTGGCAACACCGCGTCCGCCCACGTCCGGCGACCCCTGGTGGTGCTGCGAGAAGGTCAACAAGCACTTCGGCGCGCTGCACGTGCTGCGGGACATCGACCTCACGGTCCACCGCGGCGAGGTGGTGGTCGTCATCGGTCCGTCCGGCTCGGGCAAGTCGACGCTGTGCCGCACCATCAACCGCCTCGAGACCATCGACACCGGCACCATCGCGATCGACGGCAAGCCCCTGCCCGCGGAGGGCAAGGCGCTGGCCCGGCTGCGGGCCGACGTCGGCATGGTGTTCCAGTCGTTCAACCTCTTCGCCCACAAGACGGTGCTGGAGAACGTCATGCTCGGGCCGGTCAAGGCCAAGGGCGTCAAGCGCGACGAGGCCCGGAAGCAGGCGATGGCGCTGCTCGAGCGGGTCGGCGTCGCCAACCAGGCCGACAAGCTGCCCGCGCAGCTCTCCGGCGGTCAGCAGCAGCGCGTCGCGATCGCGCGGGCCCTGGCGATGAGCCCGAAGGTCATGCTGTTCGACGAGCCGACGTCGGCGCTGGACCCGGAGATGATCAACGAGGTCCTCGACGTCATGGTGTCCCTCGCGCGGGAGGGCATGACGATGATCGTCGTCACCCACGAGATGGGCTTCGCCCGCAAGGCGGCCAACCGCGTCGTGTTCATGGACGCCGGCGCGCATCGTCGAGGAGGCGGACGCCGGAGACCTTCTTCACGAACCCGCGGAGCGACCGCGCCCAGGACTTCCTGTCCAAGATCCTCACCCACTGAAGAGCTGCGGGCCGGTCCGTACGCGCACCGGTACCGCTCCCCCAGCGGTCAGCACCCACGGCCGCTCGACGAAGGAGACGCGACATGAAGATCCGCAACGCAGGGCTCGTCGCCCTGCTCTCCGCCGGGGCGCTGACCCTGTCCGCCTGTGGCGGCGGCGACGACCCGGCCGCCGAGCCCGAGACCGGCGACACCGGCGCCGCCACCGAGGAGGCAGCCGACTTCCCCGAGGGCTCGACGATGGCCGAGCTCGCCGAGGCCGGCTCGATCACGATCGGCACCAAGTTCGACCAGCCGCTGTTCGGCCTGATCGGGCCCGGACGGCGTGCCGCAGGGCTTCGACGTCGAGATCGCCAAGCTCATCGCCGGCGAAGCTCGGCATCCGCCGAGGACGACATCGACTGGGTCGAGACGATCTCGTCCAACCGCGAGCCGTTCATCGAGTCCGGCCAGGTCGACATCGTGGTGGCGACCTACACGATCAACGACGCCCGCAAGGAGATCGTCGTCGTTCGCCGGGCCGTACTACGAGGCGGGCCAGTCGATCCTGACCCTCGCCGACCAACGAGGACATCCAGAGCGAGGAGGACCTCGCCGGCAAGAAGGTCTGCACCGTCGCCGGCTCGACCCCGGAGAAGAACCTGCTGGAGAACTTCCCCGAGACCGAGGTCGTGCCGTTCGGCGGCGTACTCCGACTGCCTCGACCCGCTGCGCAACGGCCAGGTCGACGCGGTGAGCACCGACAACGTCATCCTCGCCGGCTTCGCGGCGGACAGCTCGGGCGACTTCGAGGTGCGCGGCGAGCCGTTCACCGCGGAGCCCTACGGCATCGGCCTCGCCAAGGACGACGACGAGTTCCGGGACTGGATCAACGACGCGCTCGAGGAGAGCTTCGAGGACGGGTCCTGGACCGAGGCCTGGGAGGCGACGGCCGGCGCGGTGCTGCCGACGCCCGAGCCGCCGACGGTCGACCGGTACTGAGTCCGGCACCCGGTGCCCGCCGGCCGCTCGCCCGCGCGGCGGCGGGCACCGGGCGTGTCGGGCGGGGCCCCGCTCCGCCCACCGTCCGTCCCCACCCCTCGCGCCCGACGCGCACCACCTGGAGGACGTCCGTGGAGATCATCCCCGACAACATGCCGGCCTACCTGGCCGGCTTCCGCACGACGCTGCTGCTCACGCTGGTCTCCGGCTCGATCGCGCTGGTCGTCGGGCTCGTGCTCGCCGGGATGCGCGTGTCGCCGCTCGCGCCCGCTGCGCGGGCTCGCGACCGTCTATGTCGAGGTGCTCCGCAACACCCCGCTGACGCTCGTCTTCTTCTTCATGGCGTTCGTCGCACCGCAGTTCGGCGTCATCGCCCCGCTCGGCTACTGGACGGCGATCATCTGCCTGTCCGCCTACACGGCGGCGTTCGTGTCCGAGGCGGTGCGGTCCGGCATCAACAGCGTGGGCATGGGCCAGTCCGAGGCCGCCCGGGCGATCGGCCTGACCTTCGGCCAGTCGCTGAGCCTGGTGATCCTCCCCCAGGCGGTCCGGTCGGTCGATCCCGCCGCTGATCAACGTCTTCATCGCCCTGGCCAAGAACACCTCGGTGGCCGCCGGGCTTCGCCGTGGTCGAGCTCACCGCGCAGCGGCCGGCGGATCGCGCTGGCGAACCCGGCCGACACGATCTGGGCGCTCATCGGCGTCGCCGTCTTCTACCTCCTCATCACCATCCCCGCGGGCCTCGTCGCCGGCGGCATCGAGCGGAAGGTGGCGTTCGCGCGATGAGCTCCGTCCTGTACGACGTCCCCGGCCCCGCGGCGCGACGCCGGGCGCGGATCGGCTCGGTGGTCGGCGGCCTGGTCGTGCTCGCTCTCCTCGTGCTCGCGGTCCGCTACGCCGCCGGTCGCGGGCATCTTCGAGGCCGACCGGTGGGACGTCCTCTTCGCGCCGCCGAAGAACCAGACCGCCGCCGATGTCTGGCGCTCGATGGTCGTCGTCGGCCTCGGTGCGACCCTCAAGGCCGCGGCTCTGGCGGCACCGCTGGCACTCGCCCTCGGCCTGCTGCTCGCGCTGTGGCGGACGGCTCGGCTGCGCTGGGTCCGGCTGCCGGCGATCGCGGTCGTCGAGCTGTTCCGCGGCCTGCCGGTCCTGCTCATGATGCTGTTCGGGCTGCTCGGCGTTCGGCGTGGAGCGCGTTCACCGCGGTGGTCTTCGGGCTCGTCGCTCTACAACATGGCGATCATCGCGGAGATCCTGCGCGCCGGGCTCGCGTCGCTGCCCAAGGGCCAGGCCGAGGCGGCCTACGCCGTCGGGCTCACGCGCAGGCAGACCCTGCTGACGATCCTGCTGCCCCAGGCCGTGCGCACCGATGCTGCCGAGCCTCATCGCCCAGCTCGTCGTGCTGCTCAAGGACTCGTCGCTCGGCTTCATCGTCGGCTACCCCGAGCTGCTGAAGTCGATCCAGAACAACGCGCAGTTCTTCGGCAACGCCTACTACATCGCCCTGTTCGTCGTGGGCGCCGGCATCTACCTCGCGGTCAACATCTCGCTGTCCCGGCTCGCGGTGTGGATCGGGCGCCGGTCCCACAGGACGGCGGCGAAGCCGGCCGACCCGAACGCGACCGTGATGGCGATCAACGCGATCGGTGGCGGGGCCGGCGAGGACCACCAGCGGTAGGTCCGGCGATCTCCACCCGTCCGCCTGCAAGCGGGAGCGGTCCGCCTGCAAGCGGGAGCGGCCCGCGCAAGCGGGTGCGGTCCGGCCCACTCACCGGTGCGGTCCGGCCTGCTGGCGGCTGCGATCCGGCCCGCTCACGGGTGCGGTCCGGTCCCGATCGGTACCGATCCACGATCAGCCGGCGGTCGCGCTGGCGCGGATCTCCCGGATGACCGTCACCTTGATCTCGCCGGGATAGCTGAGGTCCGCCTCGATGTGGCGGGCGATCGCCGACGCCAGCCCGGGCATCTGGGTGTCGTCGACGACCTCCGGCTCCACGATCACCCGGACCTCGCGCCCGGCCGACATCGCCAGCACCCGGCGGACGCCCTCGTGCTCGGCGACGAGCTTCTCGATGGTGTCCATCCGCTCGACGTACTGGTCCAGCTCCTCCCGCCGGGCACCCGGCCGGGACGCCGAGCACGCGTCCGCGGCCTGCACGAGGACCGCCTCGACGGACTCCGCGGGCACCTCGTCGTGGTGCGCGGCGATCGCGTTGACGACGACGGCGGCTCTCGCCGCACCGGCGGGCCAGGTCGGCACCCACGGCGGCGTGCGTGCCCGGGACCTCCGGCGTGAGCGCCTTGCCGAGGTCGTGCAGGAAGGCGGCGCGGCGGGCGACCTCGACGTCGGCGCCGACCTCGGCCGCCATCGCCGCGGCGACGAGCGCGCTCTCCACGAGGTGGGCCAGGACGGTCTGGCCGTAGGAGGTGCGCAGCCGCAGCCGCCCCATCGTCCGGACCAGCTCGCCGTGCATCGGTCCGACGCCGGCCTGCTCGGCGGCGTGGTGCCCGGCCGCCATGGCCCGCTCGTCGGCGCCCGGCGAGGGCGTCGGCGTAGGCCGCCTCGATGCGCTGCGGGTTGATGCGGCCGTCCGCCATGAGCGCCTCGAGCGCGACCTGCGCGACCTCGCGGCGCTCGGCGTCGAAGCAGGAGAGCGTGACCGAGTCGGGGGTGTCGTCGATGAGCACGTTGACCCCGGTCAGCGCCTCGAAGGCGCGGATGTTGCGCCCCTCCTTGCCGATGATGCGGCCCTTCATCTCCTCCGACGGCAGCCGCAGGAGGGTCACGACGCTCTGCGAGCTGGTCGAGGCCGCGACGCGCTGGACCGCGGTGGCGACGATCCGCCGCGCGCGGTCCTCGGCCTCGGCCCGGACCTTGGCCTCGGCACGGCGCACGGCGGCCTCGGCCTGTGGGTGGCCTCGTCGACGAGCCGGCGCTCGAGCAGGGCGCGGGCCTGGCTCGGCGGTCAGCCCGGCGACGCTCTCGAGCTCGGCGGTGGCGGCCGCGCGGGCGCGGGCGAGCGACGTCGGCGGCCTGCCGCTCGGACTCGGCCAGGGCGAGCGCGCGCGCCGACAGGGACAGGGCCAGGTCGGCCGCGGCGGCACGGTCCTCGGCGAGGGAGCGCTCGCGGGCGGCCACGCCGTCGGCGCGCCGGTCCGCGTCCTGCGGCGACCCGCTGCGTCCTCGTCGCGCAGCTGCGCGGCGTCCCGCTCCGCCTGGTCCCGGGCTCGCCGCGGCGTCCCGCGAGCCGCCCGGTCGCGCAGCTCCGCGACCTCCTGGCCGCGCGGTGACGCGGTCCGCCACCTCGCCCGACGCGCGGTCCCGCAGGTCGCCGCCTCGCGCACGGCGCGCTCGCCGCCGGCGCCGCGTCCGGTGTCGCACGACCCCGGCGGCGGTCACCGACCGCCGGGCCAGCAGCACCGTCACCGCGCCCACGCACCAGCGCGAGGACGACGACGACGATCCCCACCTCTCCTGCCCACCCATGCCGTCCCCCCGAGAGCTCCCGGTGTGACGGTACGGCCTCAGACGTCGTCGGCGAGCACGGTCCGAGTCGGCGCTCGTCCGTCGGGGTCCCAGGCCGCGTCGTCGACCGCGTCCGGCCACGCCGGGGACCCGCCGCGCCATCGTCCGAGGCGAGCATCTCGCGCACGAGCCGGTGCGCCAGCCCGCCGGGGTACCCCTTGCGGCCCGAGCATCGCGACCACCCGGCGCGGTGCGGACCTCCGGCGCCAGACCGGCGGTCGGCGGCGAGCCGTCGGCGCACGAGCTCGCGGGCGGTCGCCTCCTCCTGCTCGGCGTCGACGGTGCCGAGCGCCTCGGCGGCGAGCTCGTCGTCGATGCCCTTGCGGCGCAGCTCGACGCTCAGCGCGCGGCGGGCGAGCCCACGGTCGGCATGCCGGGAGCGCACGAGGATCCGTGCGTACTCGGCGTCGTCGATCGAGCCCGACCTCGGTGAACCGGTCCAGGACCCGGTCCGCGACCTCGTCCGGCACGTCACGGCGCGCCATCGCCTCGGCGAGCTGCGCGCGGCTGCGCGGCGCACCGGTCAGCAGGCGCAGCGCGATGGACCGCGCGACCGACTCCGGGTCCGGCTCGGGGTCGACGGCCGCCGCGCCGGTGCTCGGCGGCTCCTGGTCGCGCGAGCGCGGACGAGCGGGAACCGGAGCCGCGGCCCGACCGGCGACCCGATGCGGACCCCGGCCGGAGCCCGCCGACGTCGACCGGGACCACCGGTCGGGGGACGAGGGTCGCCGCCGCTCCGGGACGCCGACACCCGGCGCACCGTCGTCGGCGAGTCCTGAGGCGGCGACGCCGGTGAACGTGCGCGTCGTCGCCGGCGGGGGCGTCGCCGGCGGGGCCGCCGGGAGTTCGGACGTCGTCGGCGGCGTGGTCACCTCCGGCGTGGTCACCTCGCGACGCGCGACGACCTCGGGTCGGGCGTCGGCGGTCACCGGACTCAGAAGTCGACGGCGGGGCCGCTGTCGGCGGGGGCGTCGAGCTTGGCGCCCACCCCGAGCTTCTCCTTGATCTTCTTCTCGAGCTCGTCGGCCAGGTCGGGGTTGTCGCGCAGGAAGGCCCGCGCGTTCTCCTTGCCCTGGCCCAGCTGGTCGCCCTCGTAGGTGTACCAGGCGCCGGACTTGCGCACGAAGCCGTGCTCGACCCCCATGTCGATCAGACCGCCCTCACGGGAGATGCCGACGCCGTAGAGGATGTCGAACTCCGCCTGCTTGAACGGCGGCGCCATCTTGTTCTTGACGATCTTGACCCGGGTCCGGTTGCCGACCGCGTCGGTGCCCTCCTTGAGGGTCTCGATGCGGCGGATGTCCATGCGGACCGAGGCGTAGAACTTCAGCGCCTTGCCACCGGTGGTGGTCTCCGGGCGAGCCGAAGAAGACCCCGATCTTCTCCCGGAGCTGGTTGATGAAGATCGCCGTCGTGCCCGAGGCGTTGAGCGCACCGGTGATCTTGCGCAGCGCCTGGCGACATGAGACGGGCCTGGAGGCCGACGTGGCTGTCGCCCATCTCGCCCTCGATCTCGGCCTTGGGCACGAGCGCGGCGACCGAGTCGATGACGACGATGTCGATCGCGCCGGAGCGGATCAGCATGTCCATGATCTCCAGCGCCTGCTCGCCGGTGTCCGGCTGGGACACGAGCAGGGCGTCGGTGTCGACGCCGAGCTTCTTGGCGTACTCCGGGTCGAGCGCGTGCTCGGCGTCGATGAACGCCGCGATGCCGCCGGCCGCGCTGGGCGTTGGCCACGGCGTGCAGCGCGACGGTCGTCTTGCCGGAGGACTCCGGGCCGTAGATCTCGACGACCCGGCCCCGCGGCAGGCCGCCGATGCCGAGCGCGATGTCGAGCGCGATCGACCCGGTGGGGATCACCTCGACCGGGGCGCGGCCCTCGTCACCGAGGCGCATGATCGAGCCCTTGCCGAACTGACGGTCGATCTGGCCGAGCGCGGCCTCGAGGGCCTTCTCGCGGTCCTGGGGAGCGGGCATGTCACACCTCGTGTCTCGAAAGCAGCGGACGCTGCGCCTGTGGGACTGGTCATGTCGCTTGCGCGGCGACGCTATGCCCGACCACCGACATCCGACGCGGCCCCTCGACGACGTGTGGACGGGCCGCCGCCGTCATCACCTGTGGTCACGCTAGCCGAACACGTGTTCGACTGACAGCCGACGCGCCGCGACACGCCGGGCGCGTCGCCGGGCCGCGTGCTGTCGCCGCTCAGCCGCCGCGGCGGCGCCGGCCGACGCACGTCCTGGCCCCAGCGCCGGTCCTCGGCCACGTCCATGGCGTCGCACAGCGCGTGCCAGACCGTGCGCGGCTCGACGCCCGTCCTCGAGCGCCTGGGCCGCCGTGCGGTCGTCCAGCGACACCGAGCACCTGGTCGCCGGCGAGGGTGCGCCCGTAGCCGGGGCCCGAACACCTCGTCGACCAGCTGCCAGAACTCGCGGTTGCGCACGGCGCCAGCCTCGTCACGCCGCCCGACCCGCGCATGTCGGTGGTCGCCGCCACACTGTCGGGGTGCCTCGCCGGACAGCGTCGTCCCGTCCGCCGGGGACACCGCTGCGCCGCGACCCGATGGCGCTGTTCTCCCCGGCGACCCGGGACTGGTTCACCGGCGCGTTCGCGGCGCCCACCACCGCGCAGGTCGGCGCCTGGACCGCCGTCGGCTCGGGGCAGCACGCGCTCGTCGTCGCGCCGACCGGCTCCGGCAAGACGCTCGCCGCGTTCCTCTGGGCGCTGGACGGGCTGCTGTCCCCCCGAGCCGGCGAGCCCGAGCCGCAGTCGCCGGTCGAGCGCTGCCGCGTCCTCTACGTGTCGCCGCTCAAGGCACTCGCCGTCCGACGTCGAGCGCAACCTGCGCTCGCCGCTGGTCGGCATCCGGCAGGCCTCGACCCGCCTCGGGCTCGAGGCGCCGGACGTCACCGTGGGGGTGCGCACCGGCGACACCCCGCCGACACGAGCGCCGCGCGTTCGCGCACCCGCCCGCCGGACATCCTCATCACCACGCCCGGAGTCGCTCTACCTCGTGCTGACCTCGGCGGCCCGCGCGGGGCTGTCGGGCGTGCGCACGGTCATCCTCGACGAGATCCACGCCGTCGCGGGGACCAAGCGCGGCGCCCACCTCGCGGTGACCCTCGAGCGGCTCGACGCGATGCTGCCCGCAGCCCGCGCAGCGCATCGGGCTGTCCGCCACCGTGCGCCCGGTCGACGCGGTCGCGTCGTTCCTCGGCGGCGCGCGCACCGCGGCGGACGGCGGCCGGCCGGTCGTCGTCGTGCAGCCCGCGTCGACCAAGCGGATCGAGGTCGACGTCGTCGTGCCGGTGCCGGACCTGTCCGACCTCGCCGGCGCCCCGCTGCCGCCGGGGCGCCGCGCGCACGACCTGCCGCCGCTGCCCGCCGGCGAGGTCGACCTGACCGGCCCCGCCGCGGGGTCGCCGCCGCGGCCGTCGATCTGGCCGCACGTCGAGGAGCGGGTCGTCGACCTGGTCGCCGGGCACCGCTCGACGCTCGTCTTCACCAACTCCCGGCGCGGCGCCGAGCGGCTGACCGCGCGGATGAACGAGGTCTGGGCCGGTCCGGCAGGGCGAGGACGTGCCCGACCCCGGCGACGCTGCAGGCCGCCGCCGATCCCCGCGCAGTCCGGGCACGGCGGTCGGCATCGGCGCCGGGCTGCCGCCGTCGGACGCGGTCGGTGCTGGCCCGCGCCCACCACGGCTCGATGAGCCGCGCGGAGCGCACCCGCACCGAGACCGAGCTCAAGGCCGGCCGGCTGCCCGCGGTGGTCGCGACGTCGTCGCTCGAGCTCGGCATCGACATGGGCGCGGTCGACCTCGTGGTCCAGGTCGGGTCCCCGCCGTCGGTGGCCAGCGGCGCTGCAGCGCATCGGCCGCGCCGGGTCACCAGGTCGGCGCGGTGTCGCGGGGCGTGCTGTTCCCGACGTTCCGCGGCGAGCTCGTGCCGTCCGCGGTGGTCGCCGGGCGGATGCGCCGCGGCGAGATCGAGCACCTCGCGGTGCCTGCGCAACCCGCTCGACGTGCTGGCCCAGCAGGTCGTGGCCATGGTCGCCGTCGAGGACTGGACGGTCGCCGAGCTCGCCGAGCGTCGCTGCGCCGGTCGGCGCCGTTCGCCGGGCTCGGCGACGGCGCCCTGCGCGCCGTGCTCGACATGCTCGCGGGCCGCTACCCGAGCGAGGACTTCGCCGAGCTGCGCGCCCGGATCGTGTGGGACCGCACCCGCGACCTGCTCACGCGCGCGGCCCGGGCGCACTGCGCCTGGCGGTGACCAGCGGCGGGACGATCCCGGACCGCGGGCTGTACGGCGTCTTCCTCGCGAGCGGGTCGCGACGACGTACGGCCAGGGCTCGACGTCCCGGCGGACGACGAGCGCGCCGGCGGCGGGCGGCTGCGCGGCGGCAAGCGGGTCGGCGAGCTCGACGAGGAGATGGTCTACGAGTCCCGGGTCGGGGACACGTTCACCCTCGGGCTCGAGCACCTGGCGGATCGAGGACATCACCCCGGACCGCGTCCTCGTGACGCCGGCACCCGGGATCCCCGGCCGGCTGCCGTTCTGGAAGGGCGACTCCCCCGGCCGGCCCGCCGACCTCGGGCGTGCGATCGGCGCGTGGGTGCGCGGCGGTGGTGCCGATGGCACCGGAGGCGGCCCGAGCCGAGGTCGAGTCGGCCGGGCTCGACCCGTGGGCGGCCGACAACCTGCTGTCCTACCTGCGCGAGCAGGTGGAGGCGACCGGCGTCGTGCCCGACGACCGCACGATCGTCGTCGAGCGGTTCCGGGACGAGATCGGCGACTGGCGGATCGTCGTGCACTCGCCGTGGGGCGCGCGGGTGCACGCGCCCGTGGGCGCTGGTCGTCGGCGCGCGGATGCGGGAGCGGTACGGGGTGGACGCCGCGGCGATGCACGCCGACGACGGCATCGTGCTGCGCCTGCCGGACATGCTGGTCGGGGACGGCGCCGCGTCCTGGGACGACGCCGGTCCGGCGCTGGACCCGGCCGACCTGCTCGTCGCGCCGGACGAGGTGGCCGAGGCGGTCCGCGAGGAGCTGGGCGGGTCGGCGATGTTCGGCGCCCGGTTCCGGGAGGCGGCGGCGCGGGCCCTGCTGCTGCCCCGACGTCGTCCCGACCGCCGCCAGCCGCTGTGGCAGCAGCGCCAGCGGTCGTCGCAGCTGCTGAGCGTCGCGGCGCAGTACCCGGACTTCCCGATCCTGCTCGAGGCCGTCCGCGAGTGCCTCCAGGACGACTTCGACGTCGAGGCGCTCACCGAGCTCATGGCGGACGCCGCGGCCGGCCGGTGCGCGTGGTCGAGGTGACGACGCCGACGCCGTCGCCGTTCGCCCAGTCGCTGCTGTTCGGCTACACCGCGCCAGTTCCTGTACGACGGCGACGCCCCGCTGGCCGAGCGCCGCGCGGCGGCGCTCACCCTCGACCCGACGCTGCTCGCCGAGCTGCTCGGCCAGGCGGGCGCGTCCCAGCTCGCCGACCTGCTCGACCCGGCCGCCGTCGAGCGCACCGAGGCCGAGCTCATGGGCCTCGCGCCGGACCGGCTCGCCCGGCACGCGGAGGACCTCGCGGACGTGCTGCGCCGGCACGGGCCGCTCACGACCGCCGAGGCCGCGGCCCGCACGCGTCCCGAGGTGCCGGGACGAGGTCGGCGAGTGGCTCGCCGAGCTCGAGCGGGCACGGCGCCTCATCCGGGTGCGTCTGGCCGGCGCGGCCCCGGCGGACGACGGCGGCGACCGGACCGAGCAGTGGGCGGCGGTCGAGGACGCCGGACGCCTGCGTGACGCGCTCGGCGTCGCCCTGCCGGTCGGCGTGCCCGAGGTCTTCACCGAGATCGTGCCCGACCCCCTCGGCGACCTCGTGCGCCGGCACGCCCGGACCCGGGGCCCGTTCCCGGCCGCGCAGGTCGCCGGCGCGGTACGGGATCGGGATCGCGGTGGCGACCGACGTGCTGCGGCGCCTGGAGTCCGGCGGGCGTGCTCGTGTCCGGCCGGCTGCGTCCCGAGGTGCTCGGGGGCAGCGGCGAGGAGTACTGCGACACCGAGGTGCTGCGCACCCTGCGGCGCCGGTCGCTGGCCGCGCTGCGGGCCGAGGTCGAGCCGGTCGACCAGCGGGCGCTCGGGCGTCTTCCTGCCCCGGTGGCAGGGCGTCGGGCGCCTGCGCGGGGTCGACGGGCTGGCCCGGGCGGTCGAGCAGCTCGCCGGGACGGTGGTGCCGGCGTCGGCGCTGGAGTCGCTCGTGCTGCCCGCCCGGGTCGTCGACTACTCCCCCGCCATGCTCGACGAGCTCACCGCCGCCGGCGAGGTCGTGTGGGCCGGGCACGCCGAGCTGGCCGCGCACGACGGCATGGTGAGCCTGCACCCCGCGGCTACGGCCGATCTCACGCTGCCCCCGCTCGCCGAGACCGAGCCGGGCGGCGTGGTCGACACGCCCCTGCACCGCGCGGTCCTGGCGGTGCTCGGCCGACGGCGGCGCGTACTTCGTGCCGGCGGTCGCCGCCCGGGTCGCCGACCACCTGCGCGGCGAGGCGCGGCCGCCGGCGACGACCCCGAGGGCGTCCTGCGACCCGGGCAGAGCCAGGTCGCGGCGGCGATCTGGGACCTCGTCTGGGCGGGGCACCTCACCAACGACGGGCTCGGCCCGCTGCGGGCCCGCCTCGGCGCCGGCGGCCGGCGCGGGTCGGGCACCGCCCACCGCACGCGGGCCCGCCGCCCCGCGCGCCCGCCCGATGCTGCGCGGCGCCCGGCTCGGGCTGCGGCCGGGGCTGTCCCGACCCCCGTCGGCGGTCGTGACGTCTCGGGGCACGACGCCGGCGGCCGCTGGTCGATGCTGCCCGCCCGGGAGACCGACCCGACCGTGCGAGCGCACGCGCTGGCGGCCCAGCTGCTCGACCGGCACGGGGTGCTGACCCGGGCGGTCGCGCCGGCGGAGGGCATCGCGGGGCAGTTCGGCCTGGTCTACAAGGTGCTCGCCGCGCTCGAGCAGGCGGGCCAGGTGCGTCGCGGCTACTTCGTCGAGCACCTCGGCGGGTCGCAGTTCGCGCTGCCCGGGGCGGTCGACCAGCTGCGCGCGGACGCCAAGGAGGCGGTCGACCGACGACGAGGCGGACCGTCTCGACGGGCACCCGGGGCGCGGGCGGCCGCGCGCCGGCGACGGCGGTCGTGCTCGCCGCGACCGACCCGGCCAACCCGTACGGCGCGGCGCTGGCGTGGCCTGGCCTGCCGGCAGCGCCGGGGTCGGCGCAGGGCCGGCGGCGGCTCCGGCGGATGCGGCGTGGGTCCGGCGGCTCCGGCGAGCGGTCGGCGGCGGCGGGGCTCGACCGGGGGTGTGGCCGCGCGCCGGCGGGCGCGGCGGGTCGCCGGTGCGCGCCGAGGGCGGCGGCACCGGCCCGGCCGCAAGGCCGGCTCGGTCGTCGTGCTCGTCGCGGGCGCCCTGGTGCTGTACGTCGAGCGCGGTGGACGGACCATCCTGTCGTTCACCGCACGACCCCGACCGGCTCGGCGATCGCCGCCGGCCGGACTCGCCGACGCCGTCCGCGCCGGCCGGCTCGGCCGCATCGGCGATCCAGCGTGCCAACGGCGCCGAGCTGCTCACCGAGCTGTCGAGCCCGCTCGGCCGCGCGCTGACCGGTGCCGGCTTCGCGCCCGACGCCGCGCGGTCTGCGGCTCCGGAGCCCGGCGTGAGGCCCGGTCCGCGGCGGCAGCCGCGCAGCCGGGGTGGGACCGGTGCCTGAGGGCGACACCGTGCACCGGAGCGCGCGCACGCTCGACCAGGCGCTGTCGGGCCGCGTCCTCGAGCGTGCCGAGCTGCGCTGGCCGTCCGCCGTCGGGGTCGACCTCGACCGGTCGGACCGTGCTGAGCACCGTCGCGGTCGGCAAGCACCTGCTCACCCGGTTCGACGACGGCCGGACGCTGCACACGCACCTGCGCATGGAGGGGTCCTGGGCGATCGCGCGGACGGGCTCGCCCGGGCGCGCGCGGCCGCGGGCCGTACCTCCGCGCGGTGCTGGGCAACGCGGTGTGGACCGCGCTCGGCGACCGCCTGGGGATGCTCGACGTCGTCGACACCCGCGACGAGCACACGGTCATCGGTCACCTCGGGCCGGACATCCTCGACGACGCATTCCCGACCGACGGGCTGACCGAGGCGCTGCGCCGGATCGCCGTCCGGGGTCGACACCCCGATCGCGGAGGTGCTGCTCGACCAGACGGTCGTCGCGGGGATCGGCACGATCTGGACGGCGGAGCCGCTCTTCCTCCGCCGGATCTGGCCGTGGACCCCGGCCGACCGGCTCGAGGACCCCGCCGGGCTGCTGCTGGCGACCCGGACGCTCATGGTCCGGTCGGTGGCCTCCACCGGGCCGCCGACGGTGACGGGCGAAGGGGCACGCGGGATGACGAACTACGTGCACAGCCGCAAGGGTCGTCCGTGCCGCCGGTGCGGCACCCCGATCGAGCGCGGGACGGCGCGCAAGCCGCCGACGGAGCGCCCGATCTACTACTGCCCGCGGTGCCAGGCGGCCCCGGCCGGCGCGATCGACGCACGCGCGACAGGGCCGACATGAGGTGACGGGAAGTGAGGTGACGGGAAGTGAGGTGACGGGAAGTGAGGTGACGGGGTGAGGTGACGGGTCACCCCGGAGCGCCGACACCGAGAGCGACGTCCGCCAGGTGGCAGAGCGACGCGTGAAGTCACATGGCCCCGCAGAGACGAGTGCCGCGACGACCCGGAGGTCGCCGCGGCACTCGCAGCTGTCGGTGGGCGTCGCAGCCGGTGCCGGTGCGACGTCGTCGACGGTCAGCCGGTGGGCGCCAGCTCGGCGCGCGCACGGGACCAGCCGAGACCGGGCTCGTTGACACCCATCGAGGTCGCGAGGTCTGCCGGCACGGTGTCCGGGATGAGAAGACCCTCGGCGACCGCGACCCGGTCGCTGACCTCACGCAGGACGAGCGACAGCGGGATGTCCAGCGCGTCGCAGATGCTGCCCAGCAGCTCCGAGGACGCTTCCTTCTGCCCCCGCTCGACCTCGCTGAGGTACCCGAGGGAGACCCGCGCCGCCGAGGAGACCTCGCGGAGGGTCCGGCCCTGGCGCTGGCGGGCATCCCGCAGCACGTCACCGATCTCGCGGCGTAGCACCACCATCTGGCGTCCCCCCTCCGTGTCCCGAGCGGCCGCCGGCCGCGACCACCTGCGTCGTCCCAGATGACGGCCGTCGCACGACGGCCGCGTTCAGTCGTCCCCTGCTCGGGACGTTCCTACCGTACCCCGGAGCACCGAGACTGCCTGGTTGAGCCCCGGTCACCGGTCGAATGTTCTGCACACTTCACCCAACGCGCTGACGCCACCTGGGTGTTCCCTGCCGGGCCCTCACCTCCGCGACCACCGAGCGCCACCGAGGACCGCGCCGCGCTGCCTCGCCCCGGACCGCCGCGCGGTCGCCGGCGGAGCCGCAGCGACCGCACCCGGACGCCGTCGGCCCACGCGACGGCGACGTGGACCTCGCCGGGCGGGTGTCCGTCCTGATCCTGCGGGCCCGGCCACGCCGGTGGTCGCGAGCCCGAGGTCGGCGCCGAGCCGCGCCCGCACGCCCCGGGCCATCTGCGCCGCGACGTCCGGGTGCACCGGCCCGGACCGGTCGAGCAGGGCGGCGTCGACGTCGAGGAGGCTCCGCCTTGAGCTCGGTCGCGTAGGCGACGACCGCCACCGCGCAGCACCCGCGACGCACCGGGGACGTCGACCACGGCGGCCGCCACGGCTCCGCCGGTCAGCGACTCGGCGACCGCCATCGTCCGTCCGCTCCGGGTCAGCGCGGACACCAGCGCGAGCGCTTCGGGCGAAGGCGTCGGCGTCGGCGTCGGCGTCGGCGGCCGCGAACCGGCCCGTGACGCGGACGGGCCGGCACCCTCGTCCGACGCGGTCACCCGCTCCCCGGCCGGGGGCACGACGGCGTCGTCGGTCACGCGTGCGCGGTGTGGCGCAGCCGCAGCGCCTGGCGGACGTAGTCGACCCCGGTGACGAGGGTGACCGCGACGGCGGCGGCCATCGCGACCGACGGCGAGGACCCCGACGAACCGCGGCAGGACGTCGAGCGGCAGGAGGAACAGCGCGATCGCGACGACCTGCAGGACGGTCTTGAGCTTGCCCCCGCGACGACGCCGGCATGACCGCGTACCGCAGCACCATGAAGCGCATCGCGGTGATGCCGAGCTCGCGCGCGAGGATGACGATCGATGACCCACCACGGCAGGTCGCCGAGGATCGAGAGGCCGATGAGACCGGCGCCGATGAGCAGCTTGTCGGCGATGGGGTCGAGGAGCTTGCCCAGGTCGGTGACGAGGTTGTCCCGCCGCGCGAGGTAGCCGTCCAGGCGGTCGGTCACGGCCGCGAGCAGGAAGATCCCGGTCGCGACCAGGCGCCACGTCGACCGACCGCCCGTCCTCGGCGAGGAGCGCGACCGCGAAGAACGGGACGAGAGCGATGCGCGCGATCGTCACGGCGTTCGCGACGTTCCAGCGGGACGGAGCGGTGGTGACCACCCCGTCAGCCTAGGCCTCCGGGGCACGATCGCCCGTCGGGGCGGGTCGGTCCGGGCCCCGCCTGACCGGCATCCGACCGGCGCCCGACCAGCGCCCGGCCAGCACCCGAGGGGCTCCGCGGGCCGACCCGCCGTGGTTAGGGTCGAGGCGTGCCGCCGCTGCCCGCCGCCCGCCGACGGGGTCGTCGTGCGCTCGCCGTCGTGGTGGCGGTGCTGCTCGTGGGCGCCGCGGTCGTCGGGGTGGCGGCGGCCTGGCGGGGCCTCGTCGGGGGCCCGGGCACGGACGGCGCCGCGGGCGGTGACCCGGTGCCGTCGGCGAGCCGGCCGGCCACCCCGTCCGGTGCGTCGCCGGACCCCACGCCCAGCCCGACGCCGACGCCACCGCCGGACGCGCGCTTCACGATCGTCGCGGCAGGCGACGTGCTCCCGCACCTCGCGGTCGTCGCGTCGGCGCGGACCGACGCGGGCCACGACTTCGGTCCCCTGCTCGCGCCGCTCGACCCGTGGGTCGCGGGTGCCGACCTCGCGCTGTGCCACCTCGAGGTCCCGATCGCGCCGGACGGCACCGACCCGTCGGGCTACCCGGCGTTCGGTGCCCCCCGCGAGCTCGCCGCCGGGCTCGCCGCCCACGGCTGGGACGGCTGCTCGACGGCGTCCAACCACTCGCTGGACCGCGGTGTGACCGGCGTCGTCACGACGCTCGACGCACTCGACGCCGCCGGGCTCGGCCATGTCGGCACCGCACGCAGCGCCGCCGAGGCGGCCACGGCGCAGGTGTACCGGCTCGAGCGCGCCGGGCGGACGCTCACCGTCGCCCACCTGGCGGCGACCTACGACCTCAACGGGTCCGGGCCCGCCGACGCGCCCTGGGCCGTGACCTTCCTCGACGCCGGCGACCTCGTGGCGCGGGCGGTCGCTGCCCGGGCGGCCGGCGCCGACCTCGTGGTCGCCAGCGTCCACTGCTGCGTCGAGTACGTGACTGCCCCGTCCCAGCGCCAGGTCGCCGTGGCGCAGGAGCTCGCGGCCTCCGGAGCCGTCGACCTCGTCATCGGTCATCACGCCCACGTGCCGCAGCCGGTGGAGCTCGCTGCCGGGCGGGCCCGGTGGCGCGGGCATGTGGGTGCTCCACGGCCTCGGGAACATGCTGTCGAACCAGGACGGCGAGTGCTGCGTCCCGGACACCGCCGCGGGCGTGCTGGCGACCGCCGAGGTCGTCCAGCCGGCCGGCGCGCCCGCGCGCGTGGTCTCGGTGGGCTGGACCGGCATCACCGTCGACCGGGACGGCGGGCACCGCGTGCACGCGCTGGCCGACATCTCGCGGGGCACACCGACCCTCCCCGCGGCCGAGGTCGCCGCGCGCGTCGCCCGGGTCGCGTCCGCGGTCGGTCCGGGGGCACCGCCAGCGCACGGCGCCCCCGGTCGCCGACCGGACCGCCACCCGTCGTCGTGCCCGGGCCGCGGTAGGCGGGCACGCACCCGCCCGGGCGGGGGTGCGCTAGGGCGAGGGCTCGGGCCCGCCGAACGCCCAGCCCTGGCGCGTACCGCCACCCGGCCTCGGCGCAGGACCTGCGCCTGCTCGGACCGTGTCGACGCCGTCCGCCACGGTCGAGCAGGCCGAGCTCGCGGCACAGGGCGGCCGACGCCGCGCGCGACGCGGGCGGCGCGCCGGGTCGTCGACGACGCCCGAGGTGAAGGACGGGTCGAGCACGACGCCGTCGACGGGCAGGTCGCGCAGCGCGCGAGCGGCGGCAGTCCCGGCACCGAAGCCGTGCAGCAGGACGGGCACGCCCGCGGATCGCGAGGTCGCGCGAGGTCGCCCGGACGCGGTGGCGACGTCGTCGAGCGCCGCACCGCCCAGCTCGACGACGAGGCGGCCGCGGCTCGCGCGCCCGGGCGGGCGAGGTCGGCGAGCAGCGCCCGGACCAGCTCCCCGTCGCCCGAGCAGCTCGACCGTCGACGACGACGGCGACCCAGCGTCCCGCTGGCCGGACGTCCGCGCCAGGTGGTCGACCGCGCGGCCGAGCACGTGCCGCGGTCGAGCGCGGCCGTCATGCCCGGCCTCGGCACCGCCGAGGCCGAACACCGCGCGGCGGCAGCAGGCCGCGCTCGGGGTGCGCCCACCGGACGAGCGCCTCGCTCGCCGACCACGCGGCCGTCGGCGAGGTCGACCACGGGCTGCAGGTGCACGACGATCTCGCCGCGCTCCAGGGCGCCGGCGAGCTCCGCGGCCAGGCCCGCCGGGGCGCCGTCGTGGTCGACGGCCGGGTCGTAGACCTCGGTCCGCGACCGCCCGCCGCCCTTGGCGCGGTACAGCGCGGCGTCCGCGGCGGCGAGCAGACCGGGCGCGCCCGGGGACGGGGTCGGGCGAGGAGCCGAGCGCGACCCCGACGCTCGCGCGCACCTCGACGCGGTGCCGTTGGATGCGTACCGGCTCGCGCAGGCCGGCGTGGATCGCGCCGGCGACCTCCTGGGCGACCCGCGCGACTGTCGGCGGCCTCGAGCACGACGACGAACTCGTCCCCGCCGAGGCGCGCGACCGTCCCGCGCGCACCGGTCGCGGCGCGCAGGACTCCGGCGACGTGGACGAGCACGTCGTCGCCGGCTGCGTGGCCGAACCGGTCGTTGATGGGCTTGAACCCGTCGAGGTCGCAGGCGAGGACCGCGACCCGCTCGTCGGCGCCCGGGCGCCTCGAGCAGCCTCCTGGAGAGTGCCGAGCAGCAGGGCGCGGTTGGCGAGCCCGGTCAGCGGGTCGTGCAGCGCGCGGTGGGTCAGGCGTCGGAGCGCCGCGCGGTCCGCGGTGACGTCGCGCGCGACGACGGCGACGTCCGGACCCGCCGGGGCACGAGGGCCAGGTCGAGCACCACGCGACACCGGCGGACCGTCGCGCGCCGGGACCACCGCTGCTCGAGGGCGACCCGCCGCCGCCCGACGCGGAGCCGCCTCACCGCGGCGTCGGCCCAGGCGTCGCCGGCCCGACCGCGCCGGTCCGCGCCGCCGAGGTCGACGTCGGGCAGCGGCCTCGAGCCCCGCGCCGGCGAGCGCGGCGAAGGCCCGGTTGGCCTCGCGCACGCGTCCGGTCCGGTCCGCGAGCGCGAGCGCGACCGGGGCGACCTGCGCCGCCTCGTGCAGGGCGACGCCCGGACCGGTCGCCGCCCGCGCCGCCGACCTCGGTGATCGCGACGAGCAGGGCACCGGCGCTCGCCGGGGAGGGCGGGCAGCGGTCGGGTCTCGACCCGCACCCGCCGGACGACCGTGACCGGCTCGGAGGGGTCGGCCGAGGCGACGAGCCCGTCCCCGCCGAGTCCCCCGCCGAGTCCCGCACCCGGCGCGCCGACCCCGACGACGAGCGCCCCCGGCGAGCCGGCCGCCGACCCGCGGGCGCCCACCGCGCGCCGAGGACCGCCCCCGGGTGCACGCGGCGGCCGGCCTCGTCGACGAGGGTCAGCGGCAGGTCGGCGACCGGGCGCCCGACGGCGTCCGCCACCCGCACCCCGAGGAGATCGGCGGCGCGCTCATCCAGCTCGACGACGCGGCCGTCCGAGGACCGCACCAGCACCCCGGCCCCGGTGAGGTCGCCGAGCGCCTCGAGCCGGGCGGTCAGCGCGCGCACCCGCACCCGCTCGGCCGCCGCGCGGGCCGCGCCCGCCCCGGCCCCGGACTCCGGCCGCCAGCAGCGTGAGGAGGGCCAGCAGGGCGACGACGCCGAGGGTGACCGCGCAGCACGGCGCCCGCGCCCCCGTCGGCGCCGGCTGCGACCACGCCCCCCGAGGTCAGCGACCGGCCCACGGCCGGCGTCCTCCTCGTCGGCGCCGTCGTGGTAGTCGTGCGCGACCGGCGGCATCGACGAGGCGACGAGGTCGTCGTCGGCCGGCTCGTCGGGCGGCGGCCACGCCGCGCAGCATCGCGAGGGTGCCCGGCAGGTCGTCCGGCTGCACGAGCACCTCGCGCGCCTTGGACCCCTCGGACGGCCCGACGATCTCGCGCGACTCGAGCAGGTCCATGAGCCGGCCGGCCTTCGCGAACCCGACCCGGAGCTTGCGCTGCAGCATCGAGGTCGAGCCGAACTGCGTGGTGACGACGAGCTCGGCGGCCTGGAGCAGCAGGTCGAGGTCGTCGCCGATGTCCTCGTCGACGGCCTTCTTCTCGACGGTGGGGACGACGTCCTTGCGGTACACGGGCTTGAGCTGGGTCTTGACGTGCTCGACGACGGCGTGGATCTCGCTCTCGGTGACCCACGCCCCCTGGGTGCGCATCGGCTTCGACGCGCCCATCGGCAGGAAGAGCGCGTCGCCCTGCCCGATGAGCTTCTCCGCGCCCGGCTGGTCGAGGACGACCCGGGAGTCGGTGAGCGACGACGTCGCGAACGCGAGCCGGGACGGGACGTTCGCCTTGATCAGCCCGGTGACGACGTCGACGCTCGGGCGCTGCGTGGCCAGCACGAGGTGGATGCCGGCGGCGCGGGCGAGCTGCGTGATCCGCTGGATCGACGCCTCGACGTCGCGCGGGGCGACCATCATGAGGTCGGCGAGCTCGTCGACGATGACCAGCAGGTAGGGGTACGGCGCGATCTTGCGCTCGCTGCCGGGCAGCGGGTGCACCTTGCCGGACCGCACCGCGGCGTTGAAGTCGTCGATGTGCTTGAAGCCGAACATCGCGAGGTCGTCGTAGCGCGCCTCCATCTCGCGCACCACCCACTCGAGGGCCTCGGCGGCCTTCTTCGGGTTGGTGATGATCGGCGTGATGAGGTGCGGGATGCCCTCGTAGATCGTCAGCTCGACGCGCTTGGGGTCGACGAGGACCATCCGGACCTCGTCCGGGGTGGACCGCATGAGGATCGAGACGATCATCGAGTTGACGAAGCTCGACTTGCCCGCGCCGGTGGCGCCCGCGACGAGCAGGTGCGGCATCTTGGCGAGGTTCGCCACGACGTACCCGCCCTCGACGTCCTTGCCGACGCCGATGACCATCGGGTGCTCGGTGCGGCGGGCCGCGGACGAGCGCAGCACGTCGCCGAGCGACACGGTCTCGCGATCGGTGTTGGGGATCTCGATGCCGATCGCGGACTTGCCCGGGATCGGCGACAGGATCCGGACGTCGGCGCTCGCGACCGCGTAGGCGATGTTCCTGCTCAGCGCGGTGACGCGCTCGACCTTGACCGCCGGGCCGAGCTCGACCTCGTAGCGGGTGACCGTCGGCCCGCGCATGAAGCCGGTGACCTGGGCGTCGATCTCGAACTGGTCGAGGACGGTGGTGAGCGCCTCCACGACGCGGTCGTTCGCGGCCGACCGCACCTTGTGCGGCGCACCCTTGGCGAGCACCTCGTCGGACGGCAGCGTGTAGACGACGTCGCCCTCGAGCATCGGCTGCTCGCCGCGGGGCACGCCCGTCGTGGGCGGGGCCGCGAGGTCGCGGGACCGTGCGCCGTCCGGGCTCCCGGCGGACCCGGACGAGACGGCGGAGGTCGGCGCGGTCGGCGCGGCGTCGTCCACCGGGGCGTCGTCGGGCGCGGCGTCGTCGTCGGCGGGTGCGACGATCGCGGCACGCTCGAAGGCCTCGTCGGCCTCGTACTGGGCGAGGAGCGCGGCGGCCTCCGCGGCCTCGGCGGCCTCCTGCTGCTTCTTCTTCTTCGCGGCGGCGCGGCGCAGACCCCGCGGAGCGGGCGGCTCCTCGGGCTCCGGCACCGCGGTGTGCCCCGCGTTGATGACGAGCGGGCCGTCGTCGTCCTCGCCCTCGCTCCCGGCGCCGGCCGTCCGGTCGCCCCCGGTGAGCCGGTGGTACCCCGACCTCAGGCGCGGCAGCACCATGTGCACGGGCGTCGCGGTGACCACGAGGATCGCCGAAGAAGCCGAGCAGGAGCAGCAGCGGGACGGCGACCCAGGGCGTGAGCGCGCTGGTCAGCGGCACGGCCGTGAGGTAGCCGACGATGCCGCCGGCCTCGCGCAGCGCGGCGAAGCCGTCGGCCGGCGCCGGCAGCCCGGTGGCGAGGTGGACGAGCGCGCACGCGGCGACGCCGAGCGCGGCGAGCCCGATGGTGATCCGCGAGTTGGCCTGCTGGCGGTCGGGGTGGCGCAGCAGCCGGATCGCGAGCCCGAGCAGCACCAGCGGGATGACGACGCCGACCCGGCCGAACGTCCCCGCGACGACCGCGTGGATGACGTCGCCGGTCGTCCCCGCCAGGCCCCACCACTCGCGGGCGGCCACGACGACCGCCAGCGCGAGCAGGGTGAAGCCGATCCCGTCGCGGCGGTGCGCCGGGTCGAGGTCGCGGGCCCCGTGCCCGATGCGGCGAGCCGTGCCTCCCACGACGTGCGCGCACCCCATCCACACGCCGCGGACCATCCGCACCGGGAGTGCGGGACGGCGCGGCGCCGGGACGGCGGTCGCCCCCCGGCCGGGCGGGCGCGAGGAGCCGCCGCCAGTCGACGCACCCCGCGGGGCGGGGGTCCGGGTGCGCGTCGCCTGGGCGGACCGGCCGGAGGAGGACGTGCGGGTCGCCATAGTGCCCGAACGTACTCGCAGGTGGGCGGCGCGTCGGATCGACACCCCGCGCCCGGGCGTGTGCGCCGACTCACCGGGGGCGGCCGCCCGGCACCGCGACGTCGACGGGGTGGGCGCGGCGGGCCGCCGGAGGCCGTCGCTGTCAGCCGGCCAGGAGACCGATCGCGAGGGTGACGACGGCCGCCGCGAGCACGACCGCGCCGGCCACGAGCAGCCCGATCCAGCGGCTGGGCCGGGTGCGTCCGGCGCCCATCGCGGAGAAGAAGAACCCGGCCGGCATGAGGATCGCCGCGACCAGCACCCCGGTCTGCGCGAGCCACCGCGCCGCCGCCCGCCAGCGAGGTCGCCTCCGCGAGCAGCAGGCACACCAGACCCAGCGTGACGAGCACGCCGGCATGCGCGTGACCGGCCCGGTAGAAGCGCCGCTGCAGGTCGGTCGTCGCCACCCCGCCGGTGACCACCCGGAGCAGGAAGGCGCCACCGGACTCCACGGCCACCACGGTCAGCAGGACGATGCCCGCGGTCGTGCGGGCCGCCTCGGTCAGCTCGATCACGGTGCGCTCCTCGGGTCGTGCGGCGGCGCGGGTCCGGCGTCTCCGCGTTCGGTAACACTGTTATGCAACACCGTTACGAAACGTCGCGTCAAGACCGTAGACTCCGCGGATGGCCCGCCCCCGCGTGCACGACGACGCTCTGCGCACCCGCCTGCTCGAGGTCGCCTCCCGCGTCGTCGCGGACGGCGGACCGGCGCGGCTCACGGTCCGCGACGTCGCCGCCCGCGCGGGGACGTCGGCGTCGGCGGTGTACGCCCTGTTCGGCGGGCGGGAGGAGCTGCTGCGCGCGGTCGGGGCGGAGGCGCTGCGCCGGTTCGCCGCGCACCTGGCGGCGGCGCCGCGGTCGGACGACGCGCAGGCCGATCTGCTGGCGCTCGGCCTGGCGTACCGGGCGAGCGCGCTCGACGACCCGCACTTCTACCGCGTCATGTTCGACACCGCCGGCGCGGGGACCCGGGACGACGGCGTCCGGCCGGCGACCGCCCAGCCGACGTTCGCCGTGCTCGTCGACGCCGTCGCCCGGGTCCTGCGCGCGCACGGCGCGCCCGCACCGGTCGCCGACGCCGCGGCGGTGCCCGGGGCGCTCACGCTGTGGGGCCTCGTGCACGGGCTGGTCGAGCTCGAGCTGTCGGGCTGCTGCCCGGGACCGGGCGCCGAGCGCGCCGAGCGCTACCGGGCCGCGCTGCTCGCGGTGGGGCCGGCGGCGGTGGGCGCGGCGGCACCGGGCTGAGCGCTCGCGCGTGGGTGGCCGGTGGCAGGCTCGGTCACGAGAGCGAGGAGGCGGTCATGGCACGGGTCGGCGGGCGGGTGACGGTCGGGCGCGACGCGGTCCTGCGTTACCGGGTGCACGCCCAGGGGCTCGACCGCGAGCCGGACGTGCGGCACCGGGTCACCGGTCCCGACGTGCTGGACCTCGGTGTCCAGGACACCGGCACCGGTGGTGCGCTGTGGGCGCTCGCCAACCGCACCGTCAAGGGCGTGGTGTCGAGCCGGCTGACCGCCGCGGTCACCGAGCCGTACCTGCGCTTGTGCGGATCGTGCGACGCCACCCACCTCTACGAGATGCCGTTCCGGCTCGGCACGCTGCACGCCGGGCTGGAGCTCGAGCCCGGCACGTCGCCGCCCGTCCTGCGCCGCGTCCCGCGCTGGCCGGCCGACCACCTGCACGGGGTGTCGCACGGCGAGGTGGCCTACCCGCAGCGGCTCGACCCGGTCCGCGGCTACCTGCACCACCTCGGCGCCGCCCGGCCGGCCGACGTCGCCGGGTATCTCGACGCCCCCTTGGCGGACGTCCGGGCCCGCTGGCCCGCGGACGCCGCCGAGGTGGACGTCGACGGCGAGCCGCGATGGGTGCTCGAGGCCGACCTCGACGTGCTGCGGTCGGTGTCCTCCAGCCCGGCGACCGGCGCCGGGGGCCCGCCGATCGTCCGGCTGCTCGGACCGTTCGACCTGTTCCTCCAGGCGCGGGACCGGGCGACGCTCGTGGCCGACCCGGCGCACCGCAAGGCGCTGTGGCCGACGCTCGGCCGCCCGGGGGCGGTCCTGGTCGACGGCGAGATCCTCGGGACCTGGCGGCCGCGGGCGGCGGGCGACTCCCTGCGCCTGCTGGTCGACCGGTGGGCGTCGTGGGACGCGGGCGTCGAGGAGTCGATCCGCGTGCAGGCCGAGCGGCTCGCCGAGCACCGGGGGGTGACGCTGACGGCCGTGAGCTGACCGACGGGCCGGGCGACCGACGGGCCGGGCGGGCGGCGCGCCGAGCGGTCGAGGCGGGCCGGGCGGCCGGGCGGGCCGGCGCGCGGCTACGCCTCGACGACCACCGGCATGATCATCGGCCGGCGCTTGAGGCGGGTGTTGACCCAGCGCCCGACGACCCTGCGGATCACCTGCTGCAGCTGGTGCGTGTCCACCCCACCGGCGTGCGGCGCCTCCTCGAGGGCCGCCGTGATCTCCGGGAGGATGTCGGCGAACACCGCGTGGTCCTCGGCGAACCCGCGCGCCTGGATGTGCGGGCCGGCCAGCACCTTGCCGGTGGTCGAGTCGACCACGGCGAAGATCGAGATGAAGCCCTCCTCGCCGAGGATGCGGCGGTCCTTGAGCTCGGCGTCGGTGAGGCTCCCCGACGCTCGACCCGTCGACGTAGACTAGCCCGCACCGCACCGCGCCCACGACGGTCGCCTTGCCGTCGACGCAGGTCGACGACGACGCCGTCCTCCGCGAGCACGACGTTCTGCGCCGGCACACCGGTCTGCACCGCGAGCGCGGCGTTCGCGACGAGGTGCCGCACCTCGCCGTGCACCGGCATGACGTTGCGCGGCCGGACGATGTTGTAGCAGTAGAGGAGCTCGCCGGCGGACGCGTGCCCGGAGACGTGCACCTTCGCGTTGCCGCCGTGCACGACCTTCGCCCCGAGCCGGGTGAGCCCGTTGATCACCCGGTACACCGCGTTCTCGTTCCCGGGGATGAGGGACGACGCGAGGATCACGGTGTCCCCCGGGCCGACGGCGATCCGGTGGTCGCCGTTGGCGATCCGGGACAGCGCCGCCATCGGCTCGCCCTGCGAGCCCGTGCACATGAGCACGACCTCGTCGTCGCGGGAGCTCGTCCACCGTCTTCTGGTCGACCAGGACGCCGTCGGGCACCGCGAGGTAGCCGAGGTCGGCGGCGATCGTCATGTTGCGCACCATCGACCGGCCGACCAGCGCGACCCGGCGCCCGTGCGCGCGGCGGCGTCGAGCACCTGCTGGACGCGGTGGACGTGCGACGCGAACGACGCGACGACGACGCGCCGCTCGGCGGCCGCGAAGACGCCGTCGAGCACGGGACCGATCTCGCGCTCGTGCGTGGTGAAGCCGGGGACCTCGGCGTTCGTGGAGTCGACCATGAACAGGTCGACGCCGGCCTCGCCGAGCCGGGCGAAGGCGCGCAGGTCGGTGATCCGGCCGTCGAGCGGGCAGCTGGTCCATCTTGAAGTCGCCGGTGTGCAGCACGGTGCCGGCGGGGGTCCGGACGGCGACCGCGAGCGCGTCCGGGATCGAGTGGTTCACCGCGACGAACTCGCACTCGAACACCCCGAGCCGCTCGGTCACGCCCTCGCGCACCGCCAGGGTCAGCGGGGCGATCCGGTGCTCGCGCAGCTTGGCCTCGACGAAGGCGAGCGTCAGCTGCGAGCCGACCAGCGGGATGTCACGGCGCAGCCGCAGCAGGTACGGGACCGCGCCGATGTGGTCCTCGTGGCCGTGCGTCAGCACGATCGCCTCGATGTCGTCGAGGCGGTCGGCGATGTGGTCGAAGTCCGGGAGGATGAGGTCGACGCCGGGCTGGTGGTCCTCGGGGAACAGCACGCCGCAGTCGATGACGAGCAGGCGGCCCGTCGTACTCGAGCACCGCCATGTTGCGGCCCACCTCGCCCGAGTCCACCCAGGGCGACGATGCGCAGGGTCCCCTCCGCGAGGGCGGGCGGCAGGCCGAGCTCGGTCAACGGCTGGGACATCGCGGCCTCTCGGTGTGCAGTGGGCGAGCAGACCCGCGGCGCGCATGCGCGGCGCGCGACGACGTCGACCTCGCCGGAGTCCGCGGTCGCCTGCGGCAGGCGCATGGTCCGGCCGGGGATGAGACCGAGCAGCTCGAGCGCGACCTTGGCCCGCAGCGCGCCGTTGCCGGACCCGCAGACGATGTCCATCGCGGGCAGCATCGCGACCGTCTCGGCCCGTGCCGCGTCGAGGTCACCGGCGTCGACGGCCCGGACCAGCGCGGCGAGCCGGTCGCCGACCAGGTGACCGACCATGCTCACGACGCCCGCCGCGCCGTGGGTGAGGAACGCGAGGTTGAGCGGGTCGTCGCCGGAGTACCAGGCGAGCCCCGTCCGCTGCATGCCGCGCAGGGCCGCGAACACGTCCCCGGTGGCGTCCTTGACCGCGACGACGCGGTCGTGCGCGGCGAGCCGGTCCAGCGTCTCGGGCGTGTAGCGCACCACGGTGCGACCGGGGACGTCGTAGAGCATGACCGGCAGGTCGGTGGCGTCCGCGACGGCGACCGTGTGCTGGTAGACGCCCTCCTGCGACGGGCGTGAGTAGTACGGCGTGACGACGAGCAGCCCGTGCGCACCCGCCTCGGCGGCCTGCTCGGCCATCCGGACGGCGTGCTTGGTGTCGTTGGACCCGGCTCCGGCGACGACGACCGCGCGGTCGCCGACCGCGTCGACGACCGCCTCGATGAGGTCGACCTTCTCGGGCGCGTGCGTCGTGGGCGACTCGCCCGTCGTCCCGTTGAGCACGAGCCCGTCGTGGCCGTGGTCGACGAGGTGGCGCGCGAGCGACGCCGCGGCGCGCAGGTCGACGTCGCCCGCGTGGTCCATCGGCGTGACCATCGCGGTCAGCACCGCACCGAACGGCCGCGCGGGAGTCGTGGGGGCAGTCATGGGCCCGAATCTACCGCCCGGCCCGGGCCCACCTGGCTCGGGTCCGCGCGGGACCCGTCGCCCGCGTCCGCCCGATGCGGCGGTCAGCGGCGGCGGTGGCCGACGTACCGGTACCGGACCCCGGTCGTCGAGGTGTGCCACCCGGTCTCCGGGTCGACGACCTCCCGGAGCCAGACCGCCGGGTCGACCGGGGGCGCGAAGGCGTCGCCCGGCACGTCGAGGTCGATCTCGGTGACCTCGAGCCGGTCGGCGCGCGCCGAGCAGCGCGGCGTAGACCTGCCCGCCGCCGATGACCCACGCGTCGCGGCCCGGCGAGCAGGCGGCGGGCGTCGTCGACGCTGGTCGCACGACGGTCGCGCCGGGCGCGCTCCAGCCGGGCGTCCGGGTGAGGACGACGTTCTGGCGGCCCGGCAGCGGCCGGAAGCGGGCGGGCAGGGCGTCCCACGTCGCCCGGCCCATGAGCACCGGGTGACCCGAGGTCAGCTGCCGGAACCGCGCCAGGTCCTCCGGGAGGTGCCACGGGATGCCGCCGTCGTGCCCGATGACGCCGGCCGGCGTCTGCGCCCAGACGAGCGCGAGCGTCAGCGCCTCACACCGCCACCGGCGCCTTGATGGCCGGGTGGTGGCGGTAGTCGACGACCTCGACGTCGTCGAGCGTGTAGTCGAACAGCGACGCGGCCTGGCGCAGGCGCAGCGTCGGCAGCGGGTACGGCTCGCGGGACAGCTGCTCGGTCGACCTGGTCGACGTGGTTGTCGTAGACGTGGCAGTCGCCGCCGGTCCAGACGAAGTCGCCCACCTCGAGCCCGACCTGCTGGGCGACCATGTGCGTGAGCAGCGCGTAGGACGCGATGTTGAACGGCACGCCGAGGAACAGGTCGGCGCTGCGCTGGTACAGCTGGCAGGAGAGCCGGCCGTCGGCGACGTGGAACTGGAAGAACGCGTGGCACGGCGCGAGCGCCATGCGGTCGAGGTCCGCGACGTTCCACGCCGACACGATGATCCGGCGCGAGTCCGGGTCGGACCGCAGCTGGTCCAGGACCCGCGCGATCTGGTCGACGTGGCCGCCGTCGGGCGTCGGCCACGACCGCCACTGCACGCCGTAGACCGGGCCCGAGGTCGCCGTCGGGCCGCGCCCACTCGTCCCAGATCGTCACGCCCTGCTCGCGCAGCCAGCCCACGTTGGAGTCCCCGCGCAGGAACCACAGCAGCTCGAGCACGATCGACCTGCAGGTGCACGCGCTTGGTGGTCACGAGAGGAAAGCCCGCGCTGCGAGGTCGAAGCGCATCTGGTGGCCGAAGACGCTGCGCGTCCCGGTGCCGGTCCGGTCCGCCTTGGGCGTCCCGTGCGCCATGACGTGCCGCAGGAGGTCCTCGTACGGGGTCGCGAGGGCCTCCCGGTCGATGGCGGCGGCGGCACGACGTCGATCCGGGGCGCGCTCATGCGGGCCATCGTAGGTCGGCGCGGCCGGCGTTCCCGGCACCGACCGCTGGGTGACCCGGCGCTGTCGGCGAGGCACGGCGTGATACTCGGAGGCATGGTCACCACGACGACGTCGACCCTCCCGCACGGCCTCTCCGGGCACGTCCCGACCGGCCTCCTGGTCGACGGGACCTGGCGCCCGGCGAGCCGGCGGCGGCACCTTCGCGGTCGCGGACCCGGCCACCGGCGAGACGCTCGCCGAGGTCGCCGACGCGCACCCCGCAGGACGGCCTCGACGCGCTCGCGGCCGCCCACGCCGCCGGGCCGGCGTGGCGCGACGTCGCCCCGCGCGAGCGGGCCGAGCTGCTGCGGGCGGTGTTCGAGACGCTGACCGCGCGCACCGAGGAGCTCGCCGCGCTCATCACGGCCGAGGGCGGCAAGCCGCTCGCGGAGTCCCGGGCCGAGGTGGCCTACGCGGCCGACTACGTGCGCTGGTACTCCGAGCAGGCCGTCCGGATCGACGGGCTGACCCGCACCGCGCCGTCGGGCGCCAACCACCAGATCGTCCTGCGCCGGCCCGTCGGTCCCGGCGCTGCTCATCACGCCGTGGAACTTCCCCATCGCGATGATCACCCGCAAGGTCGCCCCGGCCCTGGCCGCGGGCTGCACGGTGGTCGTCAAGCCCGCCGCGCTCACCCCGCTGACCACCGCGCTGCTCGCCGAGGTGATCCGGACCGAGCTGCGGGCCCGCGGACCTGCCCACCGGCGTCGTCAACGTCGTGCCGACGTCGTCGGCCGCCGCGCTGACCGAGCCGCTGCTCGCGGACCCGCGGCTGCGCAAGCTGTCCTTCACCGGGTCGACCGAGGTCGGCCGGACGCTCCTGCGCGGCGCCGCGCAGGGCGTGCTGCGCACGTCGATGGAGCTCGGCGGCAACGCGCCCTTCCTCGTGTTCGACGACGCCGACGTCCCGGCGGCGGTCGAGGGCGCGCTCGCGGCGAAGATGCGCAACTCCGGCCAGACCTGCGTCGCCGCGAACCGGTTCCTCGTGCACGAACGGGTCGCGGACGAGTTCACCGCCGGGCTCACCGAGGCGTTCCGCGCCCTGGTCGTCGGCCCGGGCAGCGATCCGCGCACCACGGTCGGGCCGCTCATCGAGGAGCGCGCGGTCGAGCGGGTCGCGGAGGTCGTCCAGGAGGCGGTCGACGGCGGCGCCCGGGTCACGTGCGGCGGCGGCCGGCCCGAGCGCCCGGGGTCACTTCTACCGGCCGACCGTGCTCGACCGGCGTCGACCCCGGACGCGCGCGCCGTCCGCGAGGAGATCTTCGGTCCGGTCGCGCCGGTCGTGACCTTCGCCTCGGAGGACGAGGGCCTCGCGCTGGCGAACGCGACCGAGTTCGGGCTGGTCGCCTACGCCTACACGCGCGACGTCGGCCGGGCCTTCCGGGTCGCCGAGGGCGTCGAGGCCGGCATGGTCGGGATCAACCGCGGCATGGTGTCGGACGCGAGCGCGCCGTTCGGCGGCGTGAAGTCGTCCGGGCTGGGCCGCGAGGGCGGCGAGGCCGGGATCGAGGAGTACCTCGAGAGCGTGTACGTCGCGCTCTGAGCCGGCGGTCCGGCACGGACCGTGCGGGGCCCGGAGTCGGCCGTCAGGTTGCGCGGTCGCGGCGGGTGCGCCGACCGCGCCGGGACGTCCGGTCGCGCGGCTAGGGTGTGCCGCCGTGCCCACGCCGGATGCCCGCCCGCAGCGCCGAGGAGCGCGGCGCCGTCCGGCAGGCGCGTCAGCGTGTCCGTCGCGACCGGCCTCTACGGCGTCTCGTTCGGCGCGCTGTCGGTCGCGGCCGGGCTCGACGTGCCTGCAGACCATGGCGCTGAGCCTGCTGATGTTCTCCGGCGGGTCGCAGTTCGCCTTCATCGGGGTGATCGGCGCGGGCGGCGCACCGGCCGCGGCGATCGCCACCGCGGGGCTGCTCGGCGCCCGCAACGGGCTGTACGGCGTGCAGGTCGCGCCGCTGCTCGGCGCCCACGGCTGGCGCCGGCCGCTCGCCGCCCAGCCTGACGATCGACGAGTCGACCGCGGTCGGCACCGCGCAGCGCACGCCCGCCGCGATCCGCACCGGGTTCTGGTGGACGGGCGTCGGGCGTGTTCGCGCTGTGGAACGCGTTCACGCTGGCCGGTGCGGTGCTCGGGGACGCGCTCGGCGACCCGACCCGGTACGGCCTGGACGCCGCCGCGGCCGCCGCGTTCCTCGCGCTGCTGTGGCCACGGCTCGCCGGCCGCCTCGCGCGCGTCACCGCGGCGGCCGCGCTGCTCGTCGCGCTCGCGCTCACACCGCTCGTCCCGGCCGGGATCCCGGTGCTCGCGGCCGCGGTCGTCGCGGTCGTGGTCGGCTGGACGTCCCCGGGGCCGATCGCGAACGGCGGCCCGGGCCCGCCGCCACCGGACCCGGAACCGCCCGGTGAGCCCCGACGTCGCGACCTGGCTCGCGATCCTCGCGGCCTCCGCGGTCTGCTTCGCGGATCAAGCTCGTCGGCCACCTCGTCCCCGAGCACTGGCTCGCCGCGCCGCGCGTCGCCCGGACGGCGTCGCTCGTGACGGTCGCGCTGCTCGCGGCGCTCGTCGGCGTGCAGACGGTGACGACCGGCCAGCACCTCACCCTCGACGCACGGCTGCCCGCGCTCGCGGTCGCGGCCGTCGCGCTCGCTCCTGCGGGCGCCGTTCGTCGTCGTCGTCGTGCTCGCCGCCGCCACCGCGGCCGGGCTGCGCGCGCTGAGCGGCTGACGGCCCGGGCGTCCGCGGGCGATAGCCTGCGCTGGCGCCGCCCGGCGGCGATCAGCCTCGCCGTCCGCCCTCGCCCGTCATCCCCCGGAGCCGCGCCATGACCGCCCCGCACCCTCGTCCGTCGGCGGTCCGTCCGCCCCGGGCGCGCGCCTGATGGCCCTGTTCCGCGAGACCGCGGACGTCTCGGTCCGCCCCGCCGTGCCCGGTGACGAGGTCGCCATCGCCGCCGCCCAGCTCGCCGCGTGGCGCGCGACCCACGCCGACGTCGTCGGCGAGGACGTCCTCGAGCGGCCTGCGTCCGGCCGACCTCGAGGACGCGCTGGGCGGCCGCGATCAGCCAGCCGCCGGGCCCGGGGTACCGCGTCCTGGTCGCGTGCGAGGGGGCGACGGTGGTCGGCTTCGCGGCGGTCGCGCCGCTCCCCGCGCCGGAGGGGTCCCCGCTGGACGCCCCGGGCGGCGAGCTGCTCGCGCTCGAGGTCACGCCGTCGTCGCAGCGGACCGGCCACGGCTCGCGCCTGCTCGCCGCCGTCGTCGACGGGCTGCGCCAGGACGGCGCCGACCACGTCGTGGCGTGGGTGCTCGACGGCGACACGGCCCGCGCGCAGTTCCTGCGCTCGGCCGGGCTCGGGCCCGACGGCGCGGTCCGCGAGCTGGCGAGCGGCCCGACGGCCGGCTCCGGACGCCCCCGAGGGCTCCCCCGCGGTCGTCCGGACGGTCGCCGAGCACCGCTGGACCGCGGCGATCTGACGCCCGGGCCTGCGCGCTCCGCTCGCCCGGATGCGCGGGCCGGGCCGAACCGGGCGCGTCACTCCAGGACCGCGACCGCCTCGACCTCGACGAGCAGGTCGGGCTCTCCCAGCGCGGCGACGCCGAGCAGGGTCACCGGCTTGCGGACGTCCGCACCGAGCCGCTCGGCCGCCCGGAAGACGCCCTCCCCAGCCCGGCCATCTTGTCCGGACCCCAGTCGACGACGTACAGGGTCACCTTGGCGACGTCGTCGAACGTGCCACCGACCGCCGCGAGCGCCGCAGCGACGTTGAGGTAGGCCTGCTCGGTCTGGGCGGCGAGGTCACCGGGCCCGACCGGCTCGCCCGCGGCGGTACGGGCGACCTGCCCGGCGAGGTAGACGGTCCGCGTGCCGGAGGCGACCGCCGCCTGCGCGTACAGCTCGGACGTGGGCAGGGTCTCGGGATCGACGAGCTGCACGGACATGGGAACTCCCTCGACCCGGCCTCGCGGCCGGGCGTGTCATGGGCCGACTGGGCCCCTATTCATAGCATTGCTATGTATGCTCGGCAAGTGCCCCGCGTCGCCGCCCCCGCCGTCCGTACCGCGATCGTCGAGCGGGCCGCCGCCATGCTCGCCGCCCGTGAACCGGTCACCCTGCGCAGCGTCGTCGAGGGGACCGGTGGGTCGACGATGGCCGTCTACACCCACTTCGGCGGCATGCCCGGGCTCTGGCGCGCGGTGCGCCAGGAGGGGTTCACCCGACTCGGGGCGCGGCTGTCGGCCGTCCGGGAGACGGCGGACCCGGTGCACGACCTCGCGGCGCTGGGTGTCGCGTACGTCGAGAGCGCGCTCGCGGAGCCCACCCTCTACCGCGCGATGTTCGACGACGCCGCACCGCTGGAGGACCCGGTCGCCGCCGAGCGGACGTTCGCACCACTCGTTCGCGCCGCCGACCGCGCGCGCGCCGAGGGGCGCTTCCTCGCCTCGTCGGACGCCCGGGCGCTGGCGACCCGGCAGTGGGTGGCCGGGCACGGGCTCGCGATGCTGGTCGTCAACGGCGTCCTGGGACCCGAGGCGGTCGCGCAGCACGCGCCGGAGCTGCTCGTCGCCCTGTTCACCGCCACCGGCGACGAGCCCGCGCGATGCCGCAGGTCGGTGCTGCGCGCCTGGGCCCCGGCCGGGACCGGTGCCCAGGCCCACGCGCCCGACGGCGCGGACGGCCCGTGAGCCGCTACGCGTCCTTGCGCAGCCGCGCCGCGAGCCGGAGCGCCGCGCGGGCGCGGCGACGGTCCCCCGCGGCGTCGTAGGCGAAGCCGAGCCGGTACCGCGCGGCCCAGTCCTCCGGGTGCGCCTCGGCGTCCACCCGTGCGGCCTCGAACGCCGCACGGGCGGCGGACCGGTCGATCCGGCCGCCCGGCGACCGCGGCAGGGTGTCCTCGGGCAGGTCGCCGCGCGTCGCGAGCTCGTCCGCCATCCGCTGCACCGCGACCGCCAGCGCCCACTCCCGGACGACGAGCCCGACCGCGAGCAGCGGGAGCACGAGCACCCCGAGCCCGAGGACGACGGCGACCGGCTCACCCGGTTGCGACCAGCGCGACGCCGCGCCCGGCGAGCAGCGACCACGTAGATCGCGAGCAGCGCGGTGAGCGCGACCGCGCCGAGGACCGCCCGGGCGCGGCGGCTCACCGGGCGTCCAGCCCGAGCAGCGCCTCGAGGCCGACGGTCAGCCCGGGACGACCGGCCACCCGCCGGACCGCGAGCAGCACGCCGGGCATGAAGGACGCCCGGTCGAACGAGTCGTGCCGGATGGTCAGCTGCTCGCCGGGGTTGCCGAGCAGGATCTCCTCGTGCGCGACGAGGCCGCGCAGGCGGACGCTGTGCACCCGGACGCCGTCGACGTCGGCACCGCGCGCGCCCGTCGAGCCCGCTCGCGGTGGCGTCCGGCATGCCGGGCAGCCCCGCCTCCGCCCGCGCGGCGGCGATCGCGGCCGCGGTGTGCCGCGCCGTGCCGGACGGCGCGTCGACCTTGTCCGGGTGGTGCAGCTCGACGACCTCGGCGGACTCGAACCACCGCGCGGCCTGCGCCGCGAACGACATCGCCAGCACCGCGCCGAGCGCGAAGTTCGGCGCGACGAGCACGCCGACGCCGGGCGTCTGCGCGAGGTGGTCCGCGCACGCGGCTCGAGCGACGCCTCGGTCCACCCGGTCGCGCCGACGACGACGTGGACGCCGGCGTCGATGAGCAGGTGCACGTTGGCCTCGGTGGCGTCGGGCACGGTGAAGTCGACCGCGACCGCCGCGCCGGCCAGCGCGCGCGCGGTCGGCCGGTCGCCGCGGCGCAGCTCGGCGACGAGGTGCAGGTCGTCGGCGCCGCGGACGGCGCCGCACACGGCGGCGCCCATCCGCCCGCCGGCACCGAGCACGGCCACCGGGTGCGCCGGCTCACGCCGTCATCCGGCTGACCCCGAGCTGCACTGCGTGCTCGCGCGGCGACCTAGGCCGCGGACCCGTGCCGACCGGACCGACCAGGACCCGGGAGCGCGGCATCGCGTGCAGCTCGCCGGCCAGGACGCGGACGTCCTCGGCGGTGACGGCGCGGATCGCCTCGAGCGTCTCGTCCGAGGCCGAGCAGCTCGCCGTGGACGAGCTCGGACTTGCCGAGCCGGCCCATCCGCGAGCCGGTGTCCTCCATGCCGAGCACGAGCCCGCCGGAGAGCTGCCCGATGCTGCGCTCGAGCTCGCCCGGGTCGCAGACCGTCGTGCGCGAGCCGCTCCCACTCCTGCTCGAGCAGCGCGGTGACCTCGTCGACCTTGGCCGGCGCGCAGCCCGGCGTACAGCCCGAAGATGCCGGTGTCGGCGTGCCCGGAGGCGAAGGAGTACGTCGAGTAGGCCAGGCCGCGCTTCTCGCGGATCTCCTGGAACAGGCGCGACGACATGCCGCCGCCGAGCGCCGCGTTGAGCACCGAGAGCACGAAGCGGCGCGGGTCGGTCGCCGTCAGCCCGGGGCCGCCGAGCGACGACGTTCGCCTGCTCGGTGGTGCGCCGCACGACGACCTCGGCGCCGGCGGCCGGCAGGCAGGACGCGACCGTGCCGTCGGACCCGCGCCGGGGCAGCGGGGCGCTCGCCGGCCGGGGTCCGCCAGCCCGCCGGCCTGCACCGCGGCGAGCACCTGCGCGCACAGCTCGTCGTGGTCGACGCCGCCCGCGGCGGTGACCACGAGCGTCGCGCGGGCCGTAGTGCTCGCGGTAGTGGTCCCAGACCGCGTCGCGCGGGACCGCCTTGATGGTGTCCGGCGTGCCGCCGATCGGGCGGCCCAGCGGGTGGGTGCCCAGCACCGCGGCGGCGAACTGCTCGTGCGCGACGTCCGACGGGTCGTCGTCGTTCATCGCGAGCTCCTCGAGGATGACGCCGCGCTCGGTCTCGAGCTCGCCGGCGTCGATCCGCGCGGAGGTCACCATGTCGGTGATGACGTCGACCGCCATCGGCAGGTCGAGCGTCGAGCACGCGGGCGTAGTAGCAGGTGTGCTCCTTGCCCGTGGCCGCGTTGGCCTCGCCGCCGACGGCGTCGAACGCCTCGGCGATGTCCATCGCGGTCGCGGCGCTGCGTGCCCTTGAACAGCAGGTGCTCGAGGAAGTGGGTCGAGCCGTGGTGGCCGTCGCGCTCGTCGCGCGACCCCACCCCGACCCAGGCCCCGACGGTCGCGGATCGCAGCCCGGGCATGCGCTCGGTCAGGACCCGCACCCCGCCGGGCAGGACGGAGCGACGCACGAGGGCGCCGCCGTCCTGCCCGGCGGAGAGCTCGCTGCCCGGGTCACCGGGCGCGCACGAGCGGGAGGTCGAGCGGCACGTCAGGCGTCGGCGCCGGCCGCGGGGACCGCCGCGGCGGTCGGCCGCCGTCGGCGGACGCGCCGTCGGCACCGCCCTCGGCGGACTCCTCGACCACGGCGTGCAGCGACAGCTTGCCGCGCGGGTCGATCTCGCCGATCTCGACCTGGACCTTCTGGCCCACGCCGAGCACGTCCTCGACGTTCTCGACGCGCTTGCCGCCGACGAGCTTGCGGATCTGCGAGATGTGCAGCAGACCGTCCTTGCCCGGGGACAGCGACACGAACGCGCCGAAGGTCGTCGTCTTGACCACGGTGCCGACGAAGCGCTCGCCGACCTCGGGCATGTGCGGGTTGGCGATCGCGTTGATCGCCGCCCGCGCGGCCTCCGCCGACGGACCGTCGGTGGCGCCGATGTAGACCGTGCCGTCGTCCTCGATCGAGATGTCGGCGCCGGTCTCCTCCTGGATCTGGTTGATCATCTTGCCCTTCGGCCCGATGACCTCGCCGATCTTGTCGACCGGCACCTTCACCGCGATGACCCGCGGCGCGTTCGGCGACATCTCGTCCGGCACGTCGATGGCCTCGGCCAGGACGTCGAGGATCGCCAGGCGCGCGTCGCGGGCCTGGGTCAGCGCGCCGCCGAGCACCGAGGCGGGGATGCCGTCGAGCTTGGTGTCGAGCTGGATCGCGGTGATGAACTCCCGCGTCCCGGCGACCTTGAAGTCCATGTCGCCGAACGCGTCCTCGGCGCCGAGGATGTCGGTCAGCGCGGCGTAGCGCGGCTGGCCGTCGACCTCGTCGGAGATGAGGCCCATCGCGATGCCGGCGACCGGCGCGCGCAGCGGCACACCGGCGTTGAGCAGCGAGAGGGTCGAGGCGCAGACCGAGCCCATCGAGGTCGAGCCGTTGGACCCGAGGGCCTCGGAGACCTGACGGATCGCGTAGGGGAACTCCTCGCGGCTCGGCAGCACCGGCATCAGGGCGCGCTCGGCGAGCGCCCCGTGGCCGATCTCGCGACGCTTGGGCGAGCCGACGCGGCCGGTCTCACCGGTCGAGTAGGGCGGGAAGTTGTAGTTGTGCATGTACCGCTTGCGCGTCTCGGGCGCGAGCGTGTCGAGCTGCTGCTCCATGCGGAGCATGTTGAGCGTGGTGACGCCGAGGATCTGCGTCTCGCCCGCGCTCGAAGATCGCCGAGCCGTGCACCCGCGGCAGCACCTCGACCTCGGCGGAGAGGGTGCGGATGTCCGCGAGCCCACGGCCGTCGATCCGCACGCCGTCGGTGAGGACGCGCTGGCGGATGAGCTTCTTCTGCACGGAGCGGAAGGCCGCGGAGAGCTCCTTCTCGCGGCCCTCGAACTGCTCGGCGAGCGCTCCGCGACCATGGCGGCCTTGATCTCGTCGAGCCGGCCCTCGCGCTCCTGCTTGTCCGCGATCGTCAGCGCCGGCGCGCAGGTCGCCGGAGACGGCGGACTCGACGGCGGCGTACGCGTCGTCCTGGTAGTCCAGGAAGCGCGGGAAGTCGCGGACCGGCTTGGCGGCACGGCGGGCGAGGTCGGCCTGCGCCTCGCACAGCGCGCGCAGGAACGGCTTCGCGGCCTCGAGGCCCTCGGCGACGACGGCCTCGGTCGGCGCGGTGGCGCCCTCGGAGATGAGGTGCCAGGAGCCCTCGGTGGCCTCGGCCTCGACCATCATGATCGCGACGTCGTGACCGCCCGCGACGACGCGACCGGCGACGACCATGTCGAAGACGGCGCGCTCCTTGTCGGAGTACTTCGGGAACGCGACCCACTGGCCGTCGACGAGCGCGATGCGCACGCCGGCGATCGGGCCGGAGAACGGCAGGCCGGACAGCTGGGTCGACAGCGACGCGGCGTTGATGGCGAGCGTGTCGTACGCGTCGTCCGGGTGCAGCGCCATGACGGTGATGACGACCTGGACCTCGTTGCGCAGGCCCTTGACGAAGGTCGGGCGCAGCGGGCGGTCGATGAGGCGGCAGGCCAGGATCGCCTCGGTGGACGGGCGGCCCTCGCGGCGGAAGAACGAGCCGGGGATGCGGCCCGCGGCGTACATCCGCTCCTCGACGTCGACCGTGAGCGGGAAGAAGTCGAACTGGTCCTTCGGGTACTTGCCGGCCGTGGTGGCCGACAGCAGCATCGTCTCGCCGTCCAGGTAGGCGACGGCGGAGCCGGCGGCCTGGCGCGCGAGGCGGCCCGTCTCGAAGCGGACGGTGCGCGTGCCGAACGTGCCGTTGTCGATGACGGCTTCGCTGAACTCGATCTCGGGACCCTCCATGGGTGCCCTCCTCTTTCGTGAGGCGCCGGCCCGTCGGCGGCCGATCAGCGGTCGACGTGCGCGGAGCAGCGGGTGCTCTGCGGACCTCGGCCGGCGACCGGACGCGACGGTGCGGCGCGGGGGTGGTGCTCTGCGTGGTGCCTGCGTGGTGCTCTGCGTGATGCCCTGCGTGGTGCGGTGTCGCACGGGAGTGCGCCCCATGCGACTCAGCCCGGACCTGCGTGCAGGTCCGGGCTGGTGCGGGTGGTGCTAGCGGCGCAGACCGAGGCGCTCGATGAGGCTCCGGTAGCGGTTGATGTCGACCTTCTGGAGGTAGCCCAGCAGGCGACGACGCTGGCCGACGAGGAGCAGCAGACCACGACGGCTGTGGTGGTCGTGCTTGTGCTCCTTGAGGTGCTCCGTGAGGTCCTTGATGCGCTGCGTGAGCATCGCGATCTGGACCTCGGGGGAACCGGTGTCGCCCTCGTGCGTGGCGTACTCGGTCATGATCGACTGCTTGGTTGCTGCGTCGAGGGGCACGGCTCTCCTTGGGTGTCTCGCTGCGCGGTGCTCCGGGGCATGTCCACCCGGGCGCTCTGGTTCCGCGGCCGATCTGACGGCGTCGGCTACTTTACCGCAGGTTCCCCGCGCCGCCCGACGCCGGGGGACGGCGGCGCCGACTCACAGGCTCCCGGCGTGACCCGAGGACCGTCGGCGCTCCGGGCGCGCGCCGGCCAGCACCGTGCGCACCTGCTCGACGTCGCCGTCCATGGTCGCGACGAGCTCCTCGACCGACCCGAAGCGCAGCGTCGGCCGGATCCGTGCGACGAACTCGACGCACGACCTCGCGGTCGTAGAGCTCGAGGTCGTCGCGGTCGAGCACGTGCGCCTCGACCCGCGTCTCGACGCCGTCGAAGGTCGGGTTCGTGCCGACCGAGATGGCGGCGGGCAGGCGGGAGGCCGGCCGTCCGGCGTGCCGACCTGTCCGGGGTGGCGGTCGGGACGTCCGTCGACCGGGCCGCCGCGGCGTGCGGCGTCGGCCGCCCGGACGGCGTCGATCTCGGGGGTGCACTCGGTGGCGCCGGGCATCGGCTCGCTGCGTGACGCGCAGCCAGCCGGCGTAGACGCCGTCGGCGGGGACCATGCCGGCCGACGACGGCGCGAGGTTCGCCGTCGGGTAGCCGAGCGCGCGACCGCGCGCGTCGCCGTGCACGACGACGCCCCGCATCCGGTGCGGCCGGCCGAGCACGTCCGCGGCGTCGGACACCCGTCCGGCGGCGAGCAGCTCGCGCACCCAGGTCGACGACCAGCGGCGGTGCAGCGGCTCGGCGACGTGCCGCAGGTGCTCCGCCTCGGCGCGGGCCACCGCGTCACCGGGCGGCACCGGGACCTCCCCGTCCCGGCGCGGGTCGGCCGCCTGGTCCTCGATGACCTCGACGACGAACCCGTAGCGCTCGCCCAGGTCGGACATGGTCGCCAGGTCCCCGGCGTTGCTCCCACCCGAACCGCACGTCGCGGCCGACGACGACGGTGCTCGCACGCAGGCCCTGCGACGAGGTAGCGGCGGACGAACTCCTCCGGCGACTGCCGGGCGAACTCGAGGCTGTAGGGCTGAGCACCAGGACGGCGTCCAGGCCCGTCTCCGCGAGCAGCTCGAGCCGGTCCTCGACCCCGGTGAGCAGGGGCGGCGCGTCGTGCGGGTGGTGCACCTGCGCCGGGTGCGGGCTGAACGTCACGACGACGGCCTGGGCGCCGACCCGGCGCGCGTCGCTGACCATGCGGGCCAGCACGCTGCGGTGGCCGCGGTGCACGCCGTCGAAGTTGCCGAGGGTCACCACGGACGGGCCGAACCCGGCCGGGACCTGGGCGAGATCGGTCCAGCGGTGCACACGTGCTCCTGTTCTCGGGCGTCCTGACGGCCGGCGCGACCCGGCCGACGGCGTGCGCAAGCCTGCCACGCGCCGGGCACGACCCGCTCCCCCGCGCCCGCGGGCCCCGCCGACCCCGTGACCCGGGCGCTCCGCGACCGGTCCCGACGAGGCGGGCGAGGGCAGGCGGCGGGAGGGCTCAGGCGGGCGCGAAGACGACGACCGGCCGCAGCTGCGGGCCGGCGGTCTCCAGCAGCGCGACCAGGATGCCGTCCGGGGCGATCGCGGCGACCGTCCCGGCGGGGCGTGCCCGGGGTCAGCGGGATCCGGTGCCCGAACGACAGCGAGCGGGCCTCGGCGTCGGTGAGGTCACGCACCGGGAAGGTCGCCCGGGCGGCGTCGGCCAGGGCCGAGCACCGGCAGCGGGACGTCGTCGGGCGTCGTCCGCGAGCTCGTCCAGGGTGCGGGCGACGGCGCAGCCCGTACCCGCCGACCCGCGTCCGGCGCAGCGCCGTCAGGTGCCCGCCGACGCCGAGCCCGGCGCCGAGGTCGCGCGCCAGCGCTCGGACGTAGGTGCCGGACGAGCACACGACCGTGACGTCGACGTCGACCGCGGGCGGCGCCGCGCGCTCCCCCGCACTCGCCCCCGCGCCCTCCCCCGCGCTCTCGCCCGGGACGGGCCCGCCGCCCGCGGGGACCGGGCGCACGTCGTGCACGACGAACCGCGAGACGGTCACCGGCCGGTCCGCGAGCTCGACGGCCTCCCCGGCACGGACGCGGGCGTACGCGCGCCGGCCGTCGACCTTGATCGCGCTCACCGAGCTCGGCACCTGGCGGATGTCACCGGTCAGCGGGACCGACCGCCGCGCTCGACGTCGTCGCGGGTCACGCGCCGTCGCGTCGGTCCGCGCGAGGACCTCGCCCTCGGCGTCGTCGGTCGTGGTCGTGACGCCCGAGCCGGATCGTCGCGGTGTACTCCTTGTCGGCGCCGACCACGTAGGTGAGCAGCCGGGTCGCCCGGCCGATCCCGAGCGACGAGCACGCCCGGTCGCCATCGGGTCCAGCGTGCCCGCGTGGCCGACCTTGCGGGTCCCGGCCAGCCGGCGCATCCGCGACACGACGTCGTGGCTGGTCCAGCCGGCCGGCTTGTCGACGACGACGAGCCCGTCCGGCGCGGTGCGGCCGCCGGGGCGCCACCCGGCCGGCCTCGCTGCGTGTCGGTCATGGCTCCGAGGGTATCGGCGCGCCGCCGGTCACCGGTCGGCGTCCGTCGTCGTCCGCCGGCTCGGGCTTGCGGTACGGGTCCGCGTCGCCGGCGTAGGCGGCGCGGGCGGCGAGGGCGGCGACCTCGGCGTCCCGGCGGGCGGCCTCCTGCAGGGCGGCGTCGAGCTGGGCGGCGGTCTCCGGGACGGCGTCGAGCACGAACTCCAGCGACGGCGTGAGCCGGATCCCGGTCTGCTTGCCCACCTCGGAGCGCAGCAGTCCCTTCGCGCTCTCCAGCGCGGCGGCGGTGCCCGCGCGGGACTCGTCGTCCCCGAGGACGGTGTAGAAGACCGACGCGTGCTGCAGGTCGCCGGTCACCTTGACGTCGGTCACGGTGACGAAGCCGAGGCGCGGGTCCTTGACCCGGGTGTCGAGCAGGTGGGCGACGATCTGCTGGATGCGGTCGGCGAGCTTGCGCGCGCGTGCGGGATCGGCCATGACGGTGTCCTCCTCGTGAGCCCGACGTCCGCCGGGGCGGACGCGGGGCGGTGCTGGCGTCGACGCCGGCACGGGTGGCACGGGCGTCGCGGCGTGGGGCGCTGACGGCGGCGGGGCCGGGGGCACGTGTGCCCTCGGCCCCGCCGTGCGGCCGGCGGCGCACCCCACCCGGGCGCACCGCCGACCTCGATCCGATCAGCCGCGGGGCTTCTCCCGCATCTCGAACGTCTCGATGACGTCACCGATCTCGACGTCGTTGAACGACCCGAGGCCGATACCGCACTCGTAGCCCTCGCGGACCTCGGTGGCGTCGTCCTTGAACCGCTTGAGCGACTCGACCGTGAGGTTGTCCCCGACGACCGTGCCGCCGCGCAGGACGCGCGCCTTGGTGTTGCGGGTGATCGACCCGGACCGCACGAGCGACCCGGCGATGTTGCCGAACTTGGAGGAGCGGAACACCTCGCGCACCTCGGCGGTGCCGAGCTGGGCCTCCTCGTACTCCGGCTTGAGCATGCCCTTGAGGGCCGCCTCGACGTCGTCGATCGCCTGGTAGATGACCGAGTAGAACCGGACGTCCACGCCCTCGCGGTCGGCGAGCTCCTCGACGCGCTCGGCGTACTTGACGTTGAACCCGATGATGATCGCGTTGTCGACCGTCGCCAGGTTGACGTCGTTCTGCGTGATCGCACCGACGCCGCGGTGGATGATCCGCAGGTCCACCTCGTCGCCGACGTCGATCTTGAGCAGCGCGTCCTCGAGCGCCTCGACGGCACCGGAGACGTCACCCTTGAGGACCAGGTTGAGCGTCTCGACCTTGCCCTGCTGGAGCGCCTGCGTGAAGTCCTCGAGGCGAGATGCGCTTGCGGCGCTTGGCCAGCAGCGCGGCCCGCTCGGCGGCCTCGCGCTTCTCGGCGATCTGCCGGGCGGTGCGGTCGTCCGGCGCCACCAGGAAGGTGTCGCCGGCGCCGGGCACCGACGCCAGTCCCGAGGACCAGGACCGGACGCGCCGGACCCGCCTCGGTCACGGTGCTCGCCGTGCTCGTCGAACATCGCCCGGACGCGGCCGTGCGCCGTGCCGGCGACGATCGCGTCGCCGACGCGCAGCGTGCCGGACTGGACCAGGACGGTCGCGACCGCGCCGCGGCCCTTGTCCAGGTTGGCCTCGACGGCGACGCCACGGGCGTCCTTGTCGGGGTTGGCCCGCAGGTCGAGCGCGGCGTCCGCGGTGAGCAGGACGGCCTCGAGCAGCTCGTCGATGCCCATGCGCTTGAGCGCGGAGACGTCGACGAACATCGTGTCGCCGCCGTACTCCTCGGCCACCAGGTTGTACTCGGTGAGCTGCTGGCGGATCTTGGCGGGGTTGGCCCCCTCCTTGTCCACCTTGTTGACCGCGACGACGATCGGCACGTCGGCCGCCTGGGCGTGGTTGAGCGCCTCGATCGTCTGGGGCATCACGCCGTCGTCGGCCGCGACCACGAGGATCGCGATGTCGGTGACCTGGGCACCACGGGCACGCATGGCGGTGAACGCCTCGTGGCCCGGGGTGTCGATGAAGGTGACCGCGCGGTCGATGCCCTCGTGCTCGGTGTGCACCTGGTAGGCACCGATGTGCTGGGTGATGCCACCGGCCTCGCCGGCGACGACGTCGGTCCGACGGATCGCGTCGAGCAGCTTGGTCTTCCCGTGGTCGACGTGACCCATGACGGTCACGACCGGCGGACGGGCGAGCAGCTGCGAGTCGTCCTCGTCGGCCAGCTCGGCGTCGAGGTCGATGTCGAAGGCCCCGAGCAGCTCGCGGTCCTCCTCCTCGGCCGAGACCATCTCGATGACGTAGCCGAGCTCGTTCGCGAGCGTGCCGAACGTGTCCTCGTCGAGCGACTGCGTCGCCGTGGCCATCTCACCGAGGTGGAACAGCACCGTGACCAGGCTGGCGGGGTTCGCGTCGATCTTGTCGGCGAAGTCGTTCAGCGAGGAGCCGTGGCGCAGGCGGACGACCGTCGGGCCGTCACCACGGGGCACCTGCACGCCACCCAGCGAGGGGGCCTGCATCTGCTCGAACTCCTGGCGCTTCGCGCGCTTGGACTTCCGTCCGCGGACGGGACGACCACCGGCGCGACCGAACGCACCCTGCGTGGCGCCACGACCGGCGCCACCGGGACGGCCACCGCCACCGGGACGACCGGCGAAGCCGCCGCCGCCACCGGGCGCGCCGCCGGGGCCACCGGGACCGCCACCGGGACGACCGGCGTAGCCGCCGCCGCCGCCACCGGGACGACCGCCCGGGCCGCCGCGGCCGGGCGCGGCCGGACGCTCACCGGGACGGCCGACGCCGCTCGCGGAGCGGCCCGGCATCATGCCGGGGTTGGGGCGCGGGCCACCGGGACGCGGACCGCGCCGGGGGACGCGGACCGCCGGGACGCTCGCCGGCACCGGCCGGCGCACCGGCGGACGCCGCCGCGTCCGGGGCGGGCCGACGGTCGCCCGGACGGGGCATGCCCTGGCTCGGCGCGAACGGGTTGTTGCCCGGACGCGGACCACCGGGGCGCGGGGCACCCGAGGCCGGCCACCGGCGCCGGCACCCGGACGCTGGTTCGCGCCGGCGGCGCCGCCGCGGGGCATGCCCTGGCTCGGCGCGAACGGGTTGTTGCCGGGACGCGACGCGCCACCGGGACGGGCCGCCGGAGCGGCCGGGGCGGGCGCCGCCGGGCGCGGGGCCGCCGGACGCGGCGCGCCGGGCGCCCGGGCGCGGGGGCCTGCGCCGCCGGGGCGACGGGCGCCGGGGCCGGGGCCTGCCGGGGCAGCCGGGGCGGCGGGCGGCGCAGCCGGGGCGGCGGGCGCCTGCGGGCGCGGGTGCGGCCGGCGCCGGTGCGGCGGGCGCGGCAGGCGCGGCCGGAGCGGCGGGGCCGGCGCCGCCGCGGCGGGCTGCGGCCGGGGCCTGCGAGCGGCGGGGGCCGGAGCCGCGGTGGCGGCGGCGGCGGCGCGCGGGCGCGGCGGACGGCGCGGGGCCGCAGCGCCGTTGGAGCCGCCACCGGCCGGGTACAGGTCGCGCAGCTTGCGCACGACGGGCGGCTCGATGGTCGAGGACGCCGAGCGGACGAACTCCCCGAGCTCGCCCAGCTTGTTCATGATGGTCTTGCTTTCCACACCGAGCTCTTTCGCGAGCTCGTAGACGCGGACCTTGGCCACAACTCTCCCTGTCTCGGTCCGCCCAGGACAGGGTCGGACCGTGGTTAGTGCTGGGTACTCATCGCTGGGTACTCATCGGTCAGTGCTCATCGGGCAGCCATCGGCTCTTCGGACCCGCTTCCCATGTCGCAGTCGACGTGCACGTCCAGTCCCGGGACCTGACCCGGGACCGTCCCTGCCTCAACGCGCGCACGCCTCGAGATACTCCCGCACCGGACCGGCGTCCGCCGGGCCCGCGAGTCGCAGGGCCCGCCCGAACGCCCGACGGCGTGCGGCCAGCTCGAGACACGCGCGGTCGGGGTGCAGCCAGGCACCCCGTCCCGGCATGCTGCGCCGGACGTCGACCACGAGCACGGGCTCGGAGGAGCCCTCCCGGGTCGCGACCACACGCAGCAGGTCGGACCTGGACCCGGTCGTCCGGCAGCCCACGCACGTCCGGACCGGACCCGTGGGCGGGACCGGTGGTCGAGGTCGGGGGTGCCGGGCACCTGGCCCAGATGTGGTCCAGTCTACCGCCCTCGCCCACCGCCGGTCACACCCCGCGGCCGGCCCCGCGCGCCGGCTCGCCCTCGGCGGGACGCCGCGTCGGAGCGGATGTCGATCCGCCAGCCCGGTGAGCTTGGCGGCGAGGCGGGCGTTCTGGCCCTCCTTGCCGATGGCCAGGGACAGCTGGAAGTCCGGGACGACGACGCGGGCGGCGCGCGCCTCGCGGTCGACGACCTCGACCGAGAGCACCCGGGCCGGCGACAGCGCGTGCGCGACCATCTCGGCCGGGTCGTCGCTGTGGTCGACGATGTCGATCTTCTCGCCGTGCAGCTCGGCCATGACCGCCCGCACCCGCGCGCCCATCGGGCCGATGCACGCGCCCTTGGGGTTGAGGCCCGGGACCCGGGCGCGCACGGCCATCTTCGTGCGGTGGCCGGCCTCGCGGGCGATCGCGGTGATCTCGACGGTGCCGTCGGCGACCTCGGGCACCTCCATCGCGAACAGCTTGCGCACGAGGTTGGGGTGGGTGCGGGACAGCACGATCGACGGCCCCTTGGGTCCCGCGGGTGACCTCGAGCACGTAGGCGCGCAGCCGCTCGCCGTGCACGTACCTCTCGGTGGGCACCTGCTCGTGCGCGGGCAGCACGGCCTCGGTGCCGCCGACGTCGACGAGCACGACCCGCGGGTCCCGGCCCTGCTGGATGACGCCGCCGAGCGAGCTCGCCCTCCTTGCCGCGGAAGGCGCCGAGCACCTGGTCGTCCTCGGCGTCGCGCAGCCGCTGGACGATGACCTGGCGCGCGGTCGCGGTGGCGATCCGGCCGAAGCCCTCCGGGGTGTCGTCGTACTCCGGTCCGGGGTCGGACGCGATGCCGTCCTCGTCGACCGTGGGCGGGTCGGTCGCCCACACCGTCACGTGCCCGGTCTTGCGGTCCACCTCGACGCGGGCCTTCTGCCGGGCGCCGGGCGTGCGGTGGTAGGCCGACAGCAGCGCCTGCTCGATGGCGGAGACGAGGACGTCGAGGCTGAGGTCGCGCTCGCGCTCCAGCAGCCGCAGCGTCGTCATGTCGATGTCCATGTCAGCCCTCTTCGTCGGTGTCGTCGTCGGTCACCCGGGAGAGCTCGACCTCGATCGCCCCGCGGGCGACGTCGGCCAGCGCGACCCGGGTGGGCGTCGCCGGCGGTGTCGCGACCCGTGCGGGCGTCGACCGGGCCGAGCACGAGCGCTCCGTCGCGTGACGTCCCGCAGCCGGCCGAAGGCGGTGCTCCCGTCGCGCAGCACCAGGCGGACGAGCCGCGTCCGGGCCCGCTTGAAGTGGCGCGGCTCGGTCAGCGGACGGCGACGTGCCGGGGGTCGAGACCTCGAGCGTGTACTCCCCGGCGACGGCGTCCGTCTCGTCCAGCGCGGTCCCGACGTCGCGGGAGACGTCCGCGAGGCGTGTCCAGGTCGAGGCTGCCGACGGCGTCCTCGTCCGAGGTCGATCGTCAGGCGCACCACCGACCGCTTGCCGGCGCGGGCCACCTCGACGTCCTCGAGCACGAGGCCCGCGGCCGGCGACGACCGGCTCGGTGGCCTCCCGCACCCGGTGCGTCATGGCTGGCGCCACCATCGAATCGTCCCCCGTCGCCTGCGGATCACCCTGCACGGATCCGACCCTGTGGTGTTGTGCGGCCCCAGCCTATCGAGTCGCCGGGGTCCCGGCCGCATGGCAGGATCGGGCGACGATGAGCCCCTCCCGACGCCGCGTCCCGCTCCCGCACCCGCCCGGTCCGCCGCGTCGCACGCTCGTCGCGGGCTGCGCGGGCCTCGCACGCGTCCCGGCCGTCGTCGTCGTGCTCGTCCTGGCGCTCGTGGCCGGCTGCGGGGTGCGCCTCGAGACCCCGCCGCCGGCGCCGCTCACGCCCGGGCGTCGACGAGGCGGCCCGGCAGCGCGCGTCCGCCGACGCCGTCGCGCTGGCGGTCCTCGCGAGGCGGTCCCGCCGTCGGCGCCGGCGCCGGAGCCGGCGGCCGACCCGGCCGACCCCGTCGCCGCCGCGCGGGCGGCCGTCGCGACGCAGGCCGCCACGCACCTGGACCTGCTCGGCGGCCTGTACGACGACGGCCTGGACCCGCACCGAGCACGCCGACCGCCCGGACGGCCCCGCGGCCACGCCCGGGCACCCGACCCCGCGCCCGACGCCCGAGCCCGGCCGCGGCCCCGGTCGAGGCGGTCGTCGACCGCGCTCACCGACGCCGCGGCGACCGCGCGGACCGACCTGGCGACGGTCGCACGACGGCGGCCTGGCCCGCCTGCTCGGGTCGCTCGCCGGCCGCGCGGCTGCTCGCGGCGTCCCGGCTGGCCGCCGCGGCCGGGCTCGCCGCGACCGCCGGTGCCCGACGTCGTCGTGCCGGCCGGCGCTGCCGACCGGGCGTGGCCGGCAGCGCGCTCGCGCACGCTGGTCGCGGCCGAGGACGCGGCGGGCTACGCGCTCGAGGTGGTCGCGGCCAAGCACCCCGGCGACCTGCGCGCGCGGGCCGGCGCCGCGCGCCGCCGTGCACCGCGCAGCGGGCGCAGGCGTGGGCGCGAGGCCGGCGACGATCGCGGGACCGGCGCTCGACCCGCGCCGCGTCGCCTACGCGCTACCCGGCGGGCTCGAGGACCCCGCGGCCGCCGCCGCGCTGGTCGCCGGGCTCGAGACGACCCTGGCCGGCGGACTACGCGTCGCTGGTCGGCCGGGTCGGCCCCGGGCGCGCGCGGCGCCCTGGCCGACGCCGTCGCCGAGGCGACCGCCCAGGCGGTCGGCCTGGGGCGGCGCCGCTCCCCGGCGCTGCCCGGCCTGCCGGAGCACGCCGGCCGCTGAGCCCGGTCGGCCCGGCTGCCGGGGATCGCCGTGCCCGCGCGCCGGCGTCAGCCGTCGGCGAGCAGGCGCTCCACCAGCCCGGCGACGTGCTCGACGACGTCGTCGACCGGCGACCTGCTCGGCGCCCGTCCCGGCCTGGCCGGCGCGCCGCGGGCGGACCTCGACGACGCCCTCGGCCAGCCCGCGACCGACGACGACGAGCAGCGGCACGCCGAGCAGCTCGGCGTCGGCGAACTTCACGCCGGGCGAGACCTTGGGCCGGTCGTCGTACAGGACCTCGGTGCCGCGCGCGGACAGCTCGGTCGGCGATCGACTCGGCCGCCTCGAACACCGCCGGGTCCTTGCCGGTGGCGACGACGTGCACGTGCGCCGGCGCGACGTGCGCGGGCCAGGCGAGGCCCGGCGTCGTCGTGGTTGGCCTCGGCGAGCGCGGCCATGACGCGGGTGACGCCGATGCCGTAGGAGCCCATCGTCACGACGACGGACTTGCCGTTGCGGTCGAGCACCGTCAGGCCCGAGCGCCTCGGCGTACTTGCGGCCGAGCGCGAAGATGTGGCCGATCTCGATGCCGCGGGCGAGCTCGAGCGGGCCCGAGCCGTCCGGCGCGGGGTCGCCCGCGCGGACCTCGGCGGCCTCGATCGGTTCCGCGCGTCCGCGCGGCCGCGAAGTCCCGGCCCGCGACGAGGTCGAACACGTGCCGACCGGACTCGTTCGCGCCGGTGATCCAGCGGGTGCCGGCCACGACCCGCGGGTCGAGCAGGTACCGGATGCCGGCCGGCGCGCCGTCGGCGTCGACGCCGCGGTTCGCGCCGAGCACGCCGGGGCCGATGTAGCCCTTGACGAGCTCGGGGTGCGCGGCGAAGTCGGCCTCGGTCGCCGGTCTCGACCTCGGCGGGCGCGACGCCGGCCTCGAGCCGCTTGAGGTCGACCTCGCGGTCGCCGGGCAGGCCCGACGACGAGCAGCTCGCGCTCGCCGGTCGGCGTGACGCAGCGCGAGGACGACGTTCTTCAGGGTGTCGGCGGCCGTCCACGGCCGGTCGGGCCGGGGGACGTGCGGCGTTGGCGAGCGCGACGAGGGTCTCGATGGTCGGGGTGTCCGGGGTGTCCTCGACGTGCGCGGCGCGGCGCGTCGTCGAACGGGACCGGCTCGGGGGCGACCGTGGTGACGGCCTCGACGTTCGCGGCGTACCCGCCCGGGCGACCGCACGAAGGTGTCCTCGCCGATCGCGCGTCGGGGTGAGGAACTCCTCGCTGCGCGAGCCGCCCATCGCCCCGGACGTCGCCGCGACGATGACGTACTCCAGGCCCAGCCGGTCGAAGATCCGCTGGTACGCCGCGCGCTGGGCGGCGTAGGAGCGCGTCCAGCCCGTCGTCGTCGACGTCGAAGGAGTACGCGTCCTTCATGACGAACTCGCGGCCGCGGATGAGCCCGGCGCGCGGGCCGGGCCTCGTCGCGGTACTTGGTCTGGATCTGGAAGAGGGCGAGCGGCAGGTCCTTGTACGAGGAGTACAGGTCCTTGACCAGCAGCGTGAAGAGCTCCTCGTGCGTCGGGCGCGAGGAGGTAGTCGGCGCCCTTGCGGTCCTGGAGCCGGAAGATGTTCGGGCCGTACTCGGTCCACCGGCCGGTCGCCTCGTAGGGCTCCTTGGGCAGCAGCGCCGGGAAGTGGACCTCCTGCGCGCCGGCCGCCGCCATCTCCTCGCGGACGACGGCCTCGACCTTGGCGCAGCACCCGCAGCCCCAGCGGCAGCCAGGTGTAGATGCCCGGGCGCGGCGCGACGGATGTACCCGGCCCGCACGAGCAGGCGGTGGCTCGCCACCTCGGCGTCGGCCGGGTCCTCGCGCAGCGTGCGCACGAACAGGGTCGACATCCGGAGCAGCATGCGCGCCAGCCTAATGGCGCGCCGATCCGGCGCCGGAGCAGCGCGCGCCGGGTGCGCCACGCATGGGCACATGCCCGAGCTCCCCGAGGTCGAGGCGCTCGCCGGGTTCCTGCGCGAGCGCACGGTCGGCGTCGCCGTGGCCGGCGTCGACGTCGGCGCGATCAGCGCCCTCAAGACGTTCGCCCCCGCCCCGACCGACCTCGTCGGCCACCTCGTCACCGACGTCGCCCGGCACGGCAAGTGGCTCGACCTCGTCACCGTCCCGGCCGACGGCGGACGGCGTCCGACGGCGCGCTGCACCTGGTCTTCCACCTCGCGCGCGCGGGGTGGCTGCGGTGGTACGACGCCGTGCCCGACGACCGCCGTCCGCGCCCGGCCGCTCCCCCATCGCGCTGCGGGTGCGGCTCGCCGACGGCGTCGGGCTTCGACCTCACCGAGGCCGGCACGCGCAAGCGGCTGGCGGTGCACGTGGTGCGCGACCCGCAGGAGATCCCCGCGGTCGCGACGCCTCGGGGTCGAGCCGCTGTCCGCGGAGTTCACGCCCGCGGCGGTTCGGCGGAGCTGCTCGCCGCGCGCAACAAGCAGATCAAGGCCCTGCTGCGCGACCAGTCGACGATCGCCGGGATCGGCAACGCCTACTCCGACGAGATCCTGCACGCCGCGCGGACGAGCCCGTTCGCGCTGACCCGGTCGTTCGACGCCGTCGGGCGCGACGGCGCTGCACGCGCGCGATCCTGCGCGTGCTGCGCGAGGCGGTCGCCGCGGCGGCGGGCAAGCCGGCCGCCGAGCTCAAGGACGCCAAGCGGCGGGGCATGCGGGTGCACGGTCGCACCGGACAGCCGTGCCCGGGCTGGGACGGCGTGCCGTGCGGGGACACGGTGCGCGAGGTGTCGTTCGCCGACTCGTCGCTGCAGTACTGCCCGACCTGCCAGACCGACGGCAAGCCGCTCGCCGACCGGCGGCTGTCCAAGCTCCTGCGCTGACGTCCGGCCGGGGTCGGGGCGTCCGGCGTGCAGAGGCAGCTCAGAACAGGACGGTCGCGTACGTGCCGACCTGGCGGAAGCCGACCCGGCGGTAGGCCGCCAGCGCGCGGGCGTTGTAGTCGTTGACGTAGAGCGAGACGGTCGGGCGCGACGTCGCGCCGGGTCAGCTCGCACGACGGCGGCCATCCCGCGCTCGGACAGGCCCCGGCCGCGGAGGCCGGGCTCGACCCAGACGCCCTGGACCTGCGCGACGCCGCCGGCGACGGCGCCGAGCTCGGCCTTGAAGTCCACCTGGGCGCCGATCCGGTCCCGTCGGCTCGAGCCGGACGAACGAGCGGCCCTCGGCGATGAGCGTCCGCACGCGCTCCTCGTACGGGCCGTGCGGCCCGGACGGCCGGCGAGTAGCCGACCTCCTCGGCGAACATCGCGATGCACGCCGGGCAGCACGATCGCGTACTCGTCCGGGACCGACCGCCGCACCACCGGGTCCGGCCGCGACCAGCGGGTCGTGGTCGATGACGAGCGACGGCTGGTTCGCGCGGATCTCGCGCGGCGCCGGCCACAGGTCGCGCAGACGCTCCCAGAGCCCGAGGGCGGCGTCGGCCTGCCCGACGATCGACGAGGAGCGCCGGCCCTGGTCGCGCGCGAGCCGGGCGAAGGCGTCCAGGGCGCGCGGGTCGCCGTCGGGCACGACGGGGACGACGTTCGCACCGGCCCAGCAGACGGCGACCAGGTCGCCGCCGCGCTCGTAGCCCCACAGCTGGCCACCGGCGGGCCGCAGACCGGTCCGGGCGGCCACCGCGATGCGGCTCGCGGCCAGCACCGAGTCGACGGGGACGCGCGCGCAGACGGCGAGCGCGTCCTCGACGTCCGTGTCGTCGAGCATGCGACCCTCGGCGGCCCTGCCGCTCAGGGTGGCGCCGTGCCAGCGTCCCATGGGGTGATTGTGCCCCACGCCGCCGCGGGGCGCGCCGGCTTCCCCGGGTGACGTGCCGGTGACGGCCGAGGTCAGCGGACCGTGACGACCGGGGCCGGCGTCCTCGGGTCGGGCTCCATCGTCTCGGCGATCCGCATCGCCTCCTCGATGAGCGTCTCGACGATCATCGACTCGGGGACGGTCTTGACGACCTCGCCGCGGACGAAGATCTGCCCCTTGCCGTTGCCGGACGCCACGCCGAGGTCGGCCTCGCGGGCCTCGCCGGGTCCGTTGACGACGCAGCCCATGACGGCGACGCGCAGCGGGACCTCGAGGCCCTCGAGCCCGGCGGTGACCTGCTCGGCGAGCGTGTAGACGTCGACCTGCGCGCGCCCGCAGGACGGGCAGGACACGATCTCGAGCTTGCGGGGCCGCAGGTTGAGCGACTGCAGGATCTGGATGCCGACCTTGACCTCCTCGACCGGCGGCGCGGACAGCGAGACGCGGATGGTGTCGCCGATGCCCTTGCTCAGCAGCGCGCCGAACGCGGTCGCGGACTTGATGGTGCCCTGGAACGCCGGGCCGGCCTCGGTCACGCCGAGGTGCAGCGGCCAGTCGCCGCGCTCGGAGAGCATCTCGTAGGCGCGGACCATGATCACCGGGTCGTTGTGCTTGACCGAGATCTTGAAGTCGTGGAAGCCGTGCTCCTCGAAGAGGGACGCCTCCCAGACGGCGGACTCGACGAGCGCCTCGGGCGTCGCCTTGCCGTACTTGGCCAGCAGCCGCGGGTCGAGCGAGCCGGCGTTGACGCCGATCCGGATCGAGATCGCCGGCGTCGGTCGCCGCGCGCGCGATCTCCTTGACCTGGTCGTCGAACTTGCGGATGTTGCCCGGGTTGACCCGGACGGCCGCGCAGCCGGCGTCGATCGCGGCGAAGACGTACTTCGGCTGGAAGTGGATGTCGGCGATCACCGGGATCTGCGACTTGCGGGCGATGGTCGGCAGCGCGTCGGCGTCGTCCTGCGTGGGGACGGCGACGCGGACGATGTCGCAGCCGGACGCGGTCAGCTCGGCGATCTGCTGCAGCGTCGCGTTGATGTCCGTCGTCTGCGTGGTGCACATCGACTGCACGCTCACCGGCGCGTCCCCGCCGACGGCGACCTTGCCGACCTTGATCTTGCGGGTGGGGCGGCGGGGGGCCAGGACCGGGGCGGGTGCCTCCGGCATGCCGAGGCTGATCGGGATGCTCACCGACCCAGTATCGCCCCGCACCCCGGGGGCATCGCCTGCTGGGGGCTGTGATCCGCGTTTCACCCCCGCGCCCTCACCCGACCTCCACCGGGTCGGTCCCGCGGCCGGACGAGCGTGTCGGTCGGCCGGTGGGCTGGCGGCCGGCCGGCGGTCAGCCGCCGAGCGTGACCGGCCGCACGAGGTCGGCGTACACGAGCAGCACGCCCGAGCCCGAGGAACACCACGACCATGCCGAGCGTCAGCGGCGGCCATCCGGGCGATGTCCGCCGGACGGGGCCGCGGCAGCCCGCGCGCCCGGGCGAGCTGGCGCCGGGCCCCCTCGTACAGCGCCCCGGCGATGTGCCCGCCGTCGAGCGGGAGGATCGGGATGAGGTTGAAGACGAACAGCGCGATGTTGAGCGACGCGATCAGGCTGAGCGAGCGGTCAGCGACCTGCCCGACGAGGCCGAGCGACCCGCCGCCGTCGGCGGCGACCTCGCCGGCGACGCGGCTGATGCCCGACGACGCCGATGACGCCCGCGGGGTCGCGCGGCGCGGTCCCGAACGCCGCCTCCGCGACGTCCGCGATGCGGCTGGGCAGGTCGACGACGACCCCGACCGTGCTGCACGACGGCGTCGCCGACGACGGCGGGCACCGCGCTGACGGGCTGCGCGGATGAGGGCCATGGTCGGGCCGAGGCCGAGGAAGCCGACCGGCTCGGTGGTGATCTCGCCCTCGGCGTCGAGCACGGGGCCGTCGTTCGGCCCGATGACCGGGCGCTCGGTGATCAGCGGGGTGACGGAGAGCTCGACGCGGCTGGCCGTCGCGCTCGACCACGATGGGGACGGGCTCGCCGCCGGTCGCGCGGATGGCGTCCTGCAGCTCGACCCACTCGGCCACCGGGGCCCCGTCGAACTCGAGGATGGTGTCCCCGGGACGGATGCCCGCGGCGGCCGCCGGAGCCGACCGGGTCGGTGGGCAGGCAGTCGCGGTCGCCCTCGTCGGCGGCGACCACGCAGTCCGACACCGAGCCGACCGTGGTCGTCGCGCCCGGCGAGCCCGAAGCCCGACGAGCACGACGGTGAGCAGCACGACGGCGATGACGAGGTTCATCACCGGCCCGCCGAGCATGACGACGAGCTTCTTCGGGGTGGACAGGCGGTAGAAGGCGCGGTGGTCCTCCCCCGGGCGGATCTCCTGGGCGCTGGACTCGCGGGCGTCCTGGACCAGGCGGCCGACCCACCCGCGCACCGGCGGGTCGCCGACCGCGTGCGCCGGCGGGTACATGCCGACGAGGCGCACGTAGCCGCCGAGCGGGATCGCCTTGAGCCCGTACTCGGTCTCGCCGCGGGTGCGCGACCACAGGGTCGGGCCGAAGCCGACCATGTACTGGCTGACCCGGACCCCGAACCGCTTGGCGGGGACCATGTGCCCGACCTCGTGCAGGGCGATCGAGACGAGGATCCCGACCACCATCACGAGCACACCGACCGCGTACGCCATCACCGCTCCGTCCCTCGGCGGCCGGTGAGCACCGACCGCGCCCTGCCATCATCCCCCGCCGACCTGTGGACCGGGAGCGTCGCCGCCCGGGGTTCGCCGGGCACCGGCACGCGGTCGCGCGGTCCGGCCCCGCACGGACTCAGCCGCGGGCGAGCCGCTCGTCCGCCCGCGCGCGGGCCCAGCGCTCGGCCTCGAGGACGTCGTCGAGCGTCAGCCCGGCGGCCGGGGCGCCGTCGTGCTCCTCGAGGACCGCCGCCACGGTGTCGACGATGTCGAGGAAGCCGACCCGGCCGGCGAGGAAGGCCGCGACGCACTGCTCGTTCGCCGCGTTGTAGCACCGCCGGGTGCGTGGCGGACGCCGCCACCGCGTGCCGGGCGAGGGCGACCGCCGGGAACGCGACCTCGTCGAGCGGCTCGAACGTCCAGGACGTCGCGGCGGTCCAGTCGCACGGCGGGGCGACGTCGGGCAGGCGGTCGGGCCAGGACAGGCCCGAGCGCGATCGGCAGGCGCATGTCCGGCGGGGACGCCTGGGCGATCGTCGAGCCGTCGACGAACTCGACCATCGAGTGCACGACCGACTGCGGGTGCACGACCACGGTGATGTCGTCGGTCGGCACGCCGAACAGCAGGTGCGCCTCGATGAGCTCGAGGCCCTTGTTCATCAGCGTCGCCGAGTTCACGGTGACCACCGGGCCCATCGACCAGGTCGGGTGCGCGAGCGCCTGCGCCGGGGTGATGTCGGTGAGCTCGTCGCGGCGGCGGCCGCGGAACGGCCCGCCCGAGGCGGTGAGGACGAGCCGGCGGACCTCGGTCCGGCCCGGCCGCGAGCGCAGCGCCTGGGCGATCGCGGAGTGCTCGGAGTCGACGGGGACGATCTGGTCGTCCCGCTGCAGGGCGTCGGCCACCAGCGGCCCGCCGACGACGAGCGACTCCTTGTTCGCCAGGGCGAGCGTGCTGCCGGCGCCGAGGGCGGCGAGCGTCGGCCCGAGCCCGACGGAGCCGGTGATGCCGTTGAGCACGACGTCGGCGCCCCGTGCGGCGAGCCGGGCCGCGGCGTCCGGGCCGGACAGCAGCTCGATGCCCGCGAACGGGCGGCCCGCGGCGAAGGCGGCGTCGGCGACCGCGGCGAGCACCGGGCCGGCGGCGTCCGGGTCCGCGACGGCGACCGTCGGCGCGCCGAGGGCGACGGCCTGCTGCGCGAGCGCCCGCGGGTCGGCGCCGCCGGCGCTGAGGCCGGTGACCCGGAAGCGGTCCGGGTGCCGGACCAGGACGTCGATCGCCTGGGTGCCGATCGACCCGGTGGAGCCGAGCAGCACGACACTGCGCGGTGTCACGTCACTCCACCCCGAGCAGCACCTCGACGGCGCGGCGGCAGAACGCGTCGACCGGCGCCTCCGCGTAGCCGGCGGCGCCGCGGCGGCGGCGGAAGGTGGCCTGCCGGACGTCCTGGGCGGTGAGCGGCGTGCCGTGGTCGAAGTAGGCGGTCGAGCCGGTGGCACAGGTCGTCGACGTCGGCCGGGTCGTAGGCGGGCTCGCGCCGCGCGGCGGGCGCGAAGCGCTCGCCGTCGGGCCGGTTGAGCCGGCCGTACAGCGTGCGGGCGCTGTCGGCGAGGTCGCGTCATCCAGGCGTCCTTGCCGTGCCGGGCGACGTACTGCTCGCGTGCCCGGGCCACGAACGCCGCCTCGAGCCGGTCCAGCGCGGCGTCGACCGGGCGCGACGACGTACCCGCCGCGGACGAGGTCGAACGCCGCGGTGCCGGACGTCGCGCCCGGTGAGCCGTCCCTCGGTCGCACCCTCGTAGACCTGCCGGGCGTGGTCGAAGAACGCGTCGACCTCGTCGGGGTCGTACCCCGAGTGCAGCCGCGAGACCGTGCGGAACATGCGCTGACTCACTCGGCGGGATCCTCCTCCGCGGCCAGCTGGCCGCACGCGCCGTCGATGTCGCTGCCGCGGGTGTCCCGGATCGTCGTCGGGATCGCCGTGGGCACGCAGCCGGTCCACGAACTCCTGCTCGACGGCGGGGTCGCTCGCGGTCCACTTGGACCCGGGCGTCGGGTTGAGCGGGATCGGGTTGCAGTGCACCCAGCCCTTGCCGCGGGCGTTGAGCTTCTCGCCCAGCAGGTCCGCGCGCCAGGCGTGGTCGTTGATGTCCCGGATGAGCGCGTACTCGATGGACACCCGGCGTCCGGTGACGTCGAAGTAGCGGCGCGCGGCGTCGAGCGTCTGCGTCGACGCTCCAGCGGGTGTTGATCGGGACGAGCTCGTCGCGCAGCTCGTCGTCGGGGGCGTGCAGCGACACCGCGAGGGTCACCGGGATGCCCTCCTCGGTGAGCCGCTCGATCGCCGGCACGAGGCCCACGGTCGAGACGGTGATGTTGCGCGCGGACATGCCCAGGCCGTCGGGCGCCGGGGCGACCAGCCGCCGGACGGTCTCCAGGACGGCCTTGTAGTTCGCCATCGGCTCGCCCATGCCCATGAACACGAGGTTGGACAGCCGGGACGGGCCGCCGGGGAGCTCGCCGTCGGCCAGCGACTTGGCCGCCGCACCGGACCTGCTCGACGATCTCCGCCGTCGAGAGGTTCCGGGTCAGGCCGAGCTGGCCGGTCGCGCAGAACGGGCAGGCCATGCCGCAGCCGGCCTGGCTCGAGACGCACAGCGTCGAGCGGTTCGGGTAGCGCATGAGGACCGACTCGACCTTGGCGCCGTCGAACAGGTGCCACAGCGTCTTGACCGTGGTGCCGCCGTCGGCCGCGCATCGTGCGGACCGGGGTGAGGAGCTCGGGGAAGAGTCCCTTGACCAGGGTGTCCGCGGCTCGCGGCGGGCAGGTCGGTCATGGCCGCCGGGCTCGGGTCGAGGTGCGTGAAGTAGTGCGTCGCGAGCTGCTTGGCCCGGAACGGCTTCTCGCCGAGGTCGGTCACGGCCTGCACGCGCTCGGCCGGGGTGAGGTCGACGAAGTGGCGCGGCGGCTTGCCGCGGGCGCCGCGCGTCGTCGGCGGGGCGAGGTCGAGGGCGACCGGGGTCGCGGTCGGGGAGGGCGTCATGGCAGGGGCTTCCATCCGTCAGTCACCCACCGGCAGGACCGCCAGCAGGACCAGGTACACGACCGGTGCGGTGAGCAGCAGCGAGTCGAGCCGGTCGAGGACTCCACCGTGCCCGGGCAGCAGCGTGCCCATGTCCTTGAGCTCGAGGTCGCGCTTGATCAAGGACTCCGCGAGATCACCCAGGGTGGCGGTGGCGACGGTCGCCAGCCCGCAGCCCCGCGCCGACCAGCGGGTCTCCGCCGAGCAGCCAGGTGATGCCTGCCGCCCCGACGAGGCAGGACAGCAGGACCGATCCCGCCAGCCCCTCCCACGTCTTCTTGGGGCTGACGGACGGCGCCAACGGGTGGCGCCCGAACAGCACGCCGGCGACGAAGCCGCCGACGTCGCTGGCCACGGCCAGCAGGACGAACAGCAGGACCCGCTGGGCCCCGTCCGGCATGGCGAGCATGAGCATCACGAACCCGCCGAGGAACGGCAGCCAGGCCGCCGCGAACACCGCGGCCGTGCTGTCCCGCAGCGCCTCGGCGCCGGTCCCGTCGATGACGCGCCAGACGACGACGCCGCCCGCGGTGAGTCCGAACGACGACCAGCAGCGCCTCCTCGCCGGCCACGTAGGCCGAGACGAGGATGCCCGCCGTCCCCACCAGCAACGGCAGCAGGGGCAGGTGAATTCCCCGCCGCCCGAAGGCCTGGGCGAGCTCCCACAGCGACCCACCGACCGCGGCGAGCGCCACGACGACGAAGAGCTCCTTGACGAGGAACAGCGACACGCCGACGACGCCGAGCAGGGCCAGCCCGACGCCGATCGCGACCGGGAGGTTGCGACCGGCGCGGGGGGTACCCGGGGCGGCGTCCGGTGCTGGTGCCGGCGAGCTCTGTCATCAGACCGCCAGGAGCTCGCTCTCCTTGGTCGCCAGGACCGTGTCGATGACCTCGACGCGCTTGCGGGTGAGGGACTCGAGCTCCTTCTCCGCGCGCGCGACCTCGTCCTCGCCGGCCTCGCCGTCCTTGACGATGCGGTCCAGCTCCTCCTTGGCGCGCGCGGCGGATGTTGCGGACCGAGATCCGCGCGTCCTCCGCCTTCGTGCGGGCGAGCTTCACGTACTCCTTGCGGCGCTCCTCGGTCAGCAGCGGCAGGTTGACCCGGATGACGTTGCCGTCGTTGGACGGGTTGACGCCCAGGTCGGAGTCGCGCAGGGCCCGCTCGATGGCGCCGAGCGACGACTTGTCGAACGGCGCGACGAGGATGGTGCGCGCCTCGGGGGTCGTGAAGGACGCCAGCTGCTGCAGCGGGGTCGGGCTGCCGTAGTACTCGACGGTGATCTTGCGTGAACATCGCCGGGTTGGCGCGTCCGGTGCGGATCGTCGCGAAGTCCTCCTTGGCCACCTCGACGGCCTTGTCCATCTTCTCCTCGGCCTCGAAGAGGGTCTCGTCGATCACCGGTGCTCCTTGTCGTCGGTTCGTGCGCAGGCGTGGTCGGTGCGCCGCGCGTGGCGTCGGTCGGGTGGTCCGTCAGCCGGAGGTGACGAGCGTGCCGATCTTCTCACCCTGCAGCGCCCGCGTGACGTTGCCGGCCTCGTTCATGCCGAAGACGCGCATGGTCACGTCGTTGTCGCGGCACAGGCTCATCGCGGTGGCGTCCATGACCGTCAGGTCCTGCACGAGCGCGTCGGTGTAGGTGAGGTGGTCGAGCTTGACCGCCGCCGGGTCGATGCGCGGGTCCGCGGTGTACACGCCGTCGACGCCGTTCTTGCCCATGAGCACCTCCTGGCAGTGCGTCTCCAGGGCGCGCTGCGCGGCGACGGTGTCGGTGGAGAAGTACGGCATGCCGGCACCGGCGCCGAAGATGACGACGCGGCCCTTCTCCATGTGGCGGATCGCGCGCAGCGGGATGTAGGGCTCGGCGACCTGGCCCATCGTGATCGCCGTCTGCACGCGGGTGCTGACGCCCTCCTGCTCCAGGAAGTCCTGGAGGGCCAGGCAGTTCATGACCGTGCCGAGCATGCCCATGTAGTCCGCGCGGGCGCGGTCCATGCCCCGCTGGGACAGCTCCGCGCCGCGGAAGAAGTTGCCGCCGCCGACGACGATCGCCACCTGCACGCCGGCGCGCACGGCCACCGCGATCTCCGCGGCCACGCGCTGGACGACGTCGGGCGCGAGGCCGACGGTCCCGCCGCCGAAGGTCTCGCCGGAGAGCTTGAGCAGCACCCGGCGGGCGCCGTCCCGGTCGACCCCGCGGACCCGGGCGACCCTGGGCTGCGTCTCGGCCTCGAGGCTGTGCGTCACGTGTCCTCCACTCGCGGGCTGCGCCCGGCTCCTTGCTCGACCCCTGCTCCCGGACCGCGCCGACGGCGGGCCGGGTCCTGCTGCGGAAATGGCCCCGGCCCCGAAGGACCGGGGCCACGTCCCCTGTGCCGGTGCGTCAGGCGCCGACGCGGAACCGGGCGAACCCGGTCACCGTGCCACCGGCCTCGGTGAGCACCTGGCCGACCGTCTTCTTCGGGTCCTTCGCGAAGGACTGCTCGACGAGCACGTTCTCCTTGAAGAAGCCGTTGAGGCGGCCCTCGATGATCTTCGGCAGCGCGGCCTCCGGCTTGCCCTCGTTGCGCGAGGTCTCCTCGGCGATCCGGCGCTCGGAGTCCACGACCTCGGCCGGGACGTCCTCGCGGGTCAGGTACGTCGGCGAGTACGCCGCGATGTGCATCGCGATGTCCTTGGCGACGCCGGCGCCCTTCTCGTCCGAGGCGACCAGCACGCCGACCTGCGGGGGCAGGTCCTTGTTCACCTTGTGCAGGTAGGTCGCCACGTTCGCGCCGGACACGCGGGCGACGCGGCGCACGACGATCTTCTCGCCGAGCGTCGCGGCCGCCTCGTCGACGACCGACTGCAGCGTGCCGCCGTCGACCGTGGTCGACGCGAGCTCGGCCGCGTCGGACGCGCCGCTGGTGACGGCGGCCGCGAGGACCTTGCCCGCGAGGGCGAGGAACGTCTCGTTCTTCGCGACGAAGTCCGTCTCGGAGTTGATCTCGACGAGGACGCCGACCTGGCCCTCGGCCGAGGTCGAGACGTCGGCCGCGACGAGGCCGTCGGAGGCCGAGCGGCCCTCGCGCTTGCTGACGCCCTTGAGGCCCTTGACGCGGATGATCTCGAGCGCCTTCTCGGCGTCGCCGTCGGCCTCGTCGAGCGCCTTCTTGACGTCGAGCATGCCGGCGCCCGTGCGCTCGCGGAGCGCCTTGATGTCAGCGGCGGTGTAGTTCGCCATCGTTGTTCGTGTCCTTATCGGTCGTGGGTGGGTGCGTCGGGTGGGTCACGCCTGGTCGGCGTCGGCCTGCCCGTCGACCGGAGCGGCCTCGTCGGCGAGCGGGGCCAGCGCGGCCTGGTCGGTCGGCGCGTCGTCGACCTGCGCGGCGGCGATCTCCGGCGCGGCGCCCGCGGCGGCGGCGTCGATCGCCGGAGCGGCGTCCTGGCCGGGTGCGGTGGCGACCTCGGCCGGGCCCGCCTCGCCCGGTGCGGTCTCGCGTCAGGTCCTCGAGGACCTCGGGAGCCGGGGTCTGCGGGGTGGTGACGACCGAGTCGGCCGTGTCGGTGCCCGGCGTCGCGTCGACCGGCGCCTGCGCGGCGGACGGCGACGCGAGCTCGGCCTCGGAGCCGGCGAGCAGCTCCCGCTCCCACTCGGCGAGCGGCTCCGCCGCGGCGTCCGCGCCGGCGGCCTTGCCCGAGTGGCGCTGCATGAGGCCCTCGGCCACGGCGTCGGCGATCACGCGGGTGAGCAGGGTGACGGCGCGGATGGCGTCGTCGTTGCCCGGGATCTTGTAGTCGACGACGTCGGGGTCGCAGTTGGTGTCGAGGATCGCGACGATCGGGATGTTGAGCTTGCGCGCCTCGTCGACGGCGAGGTGCTCCTTGTTCGTGTCGACGATCCACACGGCGGACGGCACGCGGCCCATGTCGCGGATGCCGCCGAGGGTCTTCGCGAGCTTGTCGCGCTCGCGGCGCATGATGAGCAGCTCCTTCTTGGTGAAGGAGGAGCCGGCGACGTCGTCGAAGTCGATCGTCCTCGAGCTCCTTGAGGCGCTGGAGCCGCTTGTTCACCGTCTGGAAGTTGGTGAGCATCCCACCGAGCCAGCGCTGGTTGACGTAGGGCATCCCGACGCGGGCGGCCTGCTCGGCGACCGGCTCCTGCGCCTGCTTCTTCGTGCCGACGAAGAGGATCGTGCCGCCGTGGGCGACCGTCTCCTTGACGAAGTTGTAGGCGGTGTCGATGTACCCGAGCGACTGCTGCAGGTCGACGATGTAGATGCCGTTGCGCTCGGTGAAGATGAAGCGCTTCATCTTGGGGTTCCAGCGGCGGGTCTGGTGCCCGAAGTGGACACCGCTCTCGAGCAGCTGGCGCATGGTCACGACGGCCATGGCACGTCCTCTCGGCGCGCACCGTCGGGTGCGCGCTCGTGCGGGCGGGTCCGGCGAGGGACCCGCGTTCGGTTGTCGGCAACGACCGGGTGGTCGGTGCCCCTGGCGCCCGTCCGGGCCGACGCCGGCGTGAGCCGGACCGCTGTCGGACCGCTGTGGAGCTGGCCCGGTCCCGGCCGCGCGGACCCCGAGGGGTCTGGGTGGCTGGGGTGGCGGGCCGTGGGCGCGCGAAGTCGACCGGCACAGGCCGGTCGCGGCCCTCACTGTACCCGACCCCGGGCGGGGGTTCGGTGTGGCGTGCGCCGCTGCGGCGGGCCGACCTCGGGCCCGGTCGGGGACGCGCCGTCCACCGATGGTCGGGCGGGGCGACGCCGTCGCGGCTGCCGCCGGGGACGGTCGGGGGATGGTGCGGGGAGCGGTAGCAGCGGGCTCGGTCGTCGTCGCGCTCGGACTCGGTCTGGGGGTGCTCGGGGTGACCGGGTCGTCGCCGCCACCGGTGGCCCCGGGTCCGGTCCCGGGGTCGGGCGCCGCGGTGAGCGGCATGGTGAGCAGCGCCGGGCCGGAGTCGGCCGGGGCCGCCGGGGCCGCCGGGTCTGCCGGGCCCGGCGGGTTCCGCGGGGATGCTGCATCCGCCGGGACGGCGGAGGTGCCCTCGGCCGGCCCGGCCACCGAGCCGGGTGACCCGGCGTCCGCGGCGTCCGTCCGCACGTTCCTGGTCCCGCTCGACCCGCCGGTCGTGGTCGTCCGCCCGTTCGACGCCCCGCCCCAGCCGTGGGCGGCCGGCCACCGGGGCGCCGACCTCTCCGCCCACCCCGGCCAGACGGTCCGTGCACCGCAGGCCGGGGTGGTGTCGTTCGCGGGCACGGTGGTGGACCGCGGCGTCGTCACCGTGACTCACCCGGACGGTCTGCGGTCCAGCCTCGAGCCGGTGCAGTGGTCCGTCCGGACCGGGCAGCGCGTGCTCCGGGGCCAGGCGCTGGGCACGGTCTCCGACGTGCCCGGGCACTGCGACCCGGCGACCTGCCTGCACTGGGGGCTGCGCCGGGGTGACACCTACCTCGACCCGATGCGGTGGGTGCTCGACCGCGGCCCCGTCGTGCTCCTGCCCACGGGCTGAGGCCCGGGCCGGGCTCTGGCGCGCGCCGGGTCGGCCGGGTCGCTCGGCGCCGCGGCGCGCGGGTCTGCCTACCCGCGCCCGGCGTCCACCGGCGACCTGCGCAGCCGGCGCTCGCCGCGCTGCGCCTCGGCGAGATCCGGGACTCGGTGGGCGGCGGGCCGTGGCCGCTGCGCCGGACGCGTCGCGCGGCTCATGCCCGCGGGTGGGCCTGCCGGAACGAGTCGCGCAGCCGCTCCGCGGTCACGTGCGTGTACCGCTGCGTCGTGGACAGGCTCGCGTGCCCGAGGACCTCCTGGACGCTGCGCAGGTCGGAGCCGCCGGCCAGCAGGTGGGTCGCGGCGCTGTGCCGCAGGGCGTGCGGGGCGACGTCGGCGACGCCTGCCAGCGCGGCGGCGTCGTGCGTGACGGACCGCAGCCGGCGCGGGTCCACCCGGCGACCCCGGCGGCCGAGGAACAGGGCCGGACCCGACCCGTCCACGGCCAGCCGCGGTCGCCCGGCGGTGAGCCAGGCGGCCAGGGCGCGGCCGGCCGGCACGCCGAACGGCACCACCCGCTCCTTGCCACCCTTGCCGAGCACCCGCAGCGTGCGCTGGGCCAGGTCGACGTCGTCGACGTCGGCGCCGACCAGCTCCCCGACCCGGGCGCCGGTCGCGTACAGGAGCTCGAGGGCCGACCAGTCGCGCAGGTGCAGCGGGTCGCCGTCCTCGGCCCTGGTCCGGGCGGCGTCGAGCATGCGGGCCATCGGCTCGACGTCGAGGACGGTGGGCAGGGCGGCCGGGATCCGCGCCGACGCCAGCCGCAGCGACGGGTCCACCGCCACCCGCCCGGTGCGCTGGGCCCAGCCGTAGAACGCCCGTGCGGCCGCGACCCGGCGCGCGAGGGTGGCCCGCCCGAGGCCCTGGGCCACCATGGCGGCGAGCCAGGACCGCAGCACCGGCAGGTCGACGTCCTCGAGATCGGGGCACCCGTGCGACCGGGCGTGCTCCGCGAGGTGCCGCAGGTCGCCGAGGTACGCCCGGACCGTGTGCACGGACAGGCCCCGCTGGAGTGCGAGGTGCTCACCGAACACGTCGAGGGACGCCCGCGGGGGCGTCGACGTCGGCCGACGGCTGCATGGGCCTACCGTGGCCCGCCGTCGGCGGTCCGACAACACGACGTCCACGCCGCGGGCGGTGCGCGCCCGGTCGCCCGCCGGGTCGCCCGGTCGGGCGACCGACGACGCCGGGCTCCCGTGACCGACATCACCGCGATCCACCTCCTGCTCGCGAGCCCGGGGCGGCGCCTCCGCGAACGCGGCGCCATCCCCCGCCGCCGGGCACCGCCAGCCCGGCCAGCTCGAGGAGCCCGAGCGCGCCCCGGACCTCCGCCTCGCTGAGCCCCGACGCGCGGGCGATCGACGCCACCGGCGCCGCCCGTCCGACCGGCAGGCCGTCGAGCACGCGGCGCGCCTCCTCGCCGAGCCCGTCGGTGTCCGCCGCCGGGACGGCCCGGGTCGGCGCCAGGTCTCCGCCCACGTCGCCGGCGAGCTCGGCCACCTCGGCCGCGTCCGTGACGCACACCGCCGACCCGTCGCGCAGGATCCGGTGGCAGCCGGCGGACGCCATCGACGTGACGGGACCGGGGACCGCGCCGACCGGCCGGAGCAGGGCGGCCGCGTGCCCGGCCGTGCTCAGGGCACCGGACCGCCAGGCCGCCTCGACGACGACGGTCGCCCGGCTCACCGCGGCGATCAGGCGGTTGCGCAGCAGGAACCGGCTCCGGCTGGGGACCGCGCCGGGTGGCACCTCGGCGGCGACCGTCCCGCCGGAGTCGAGCACCCGCCGCAGCAGCCCGGCGTTCCCCGCCGGGTACGGCCGGTCCACCCCGCCCGCCAGCAGGACGACGGTCGGGGCGCCGGCCACGACGGCTCCCCGGTGCGCCGCCGCGTCGATCCCGTACGCACCGCCGGACACCACGGTGAACCGGCGGTCCGCGAGGCCCGCCGCGAGCTCGGTCGCGACGTGGTCGCCGTACGCGGTGGACGCCCGGGACCCGACGAGCGCGACCGAGCGGCTGCCGAGCGCCGCCAGGTCCGGCGCGCCGCGCACCCAGAGGCAGGGCGGGGCCGCGGCACCGAGGTCGTCCAGGCCGGGCGGCCAACCCGGCTCGCCCGGGTGCAGGAGGCGGCCCCCGAGTCGGTCGACGAGGTCGAGATCGCGACGCGGGTCGAGCCCCTCCCAGCGGGGCGCCCACCGCGCCACGGCGGCGGTCAGCCGTGCCCGCACGGCGGGGTCGAGCCGCCGAGCGGGGTCAGGCTGCCGGTCGGGCCGCCGGTCGGACGGCCGGTCGGGTGGCAGGTCGGAGTCGGACTGCCGGCTGGAGTAGGGCTGCCGGTCGGCTGGAGCGTCCCGGTCGGGCGGTGGGATGTCCCCCGCCGCCACGGCGTCCCGCACCCAGGCCAGGGCGTCCACCGCGCCGAGCAGCGCGACGAGCGCGCCGGCGATGCCGTCCCCGGGCTCGGCCAGCCGGCTCCACGCCGCACGCGCGCACCGCTCGTCGGCCGCCCACGACCCGAGCCCGGCGGGACCCCGCGGCCTGCTCGACCCGCTCCGCACGTCGGGCCCGCCCGGCACACCCGGCCCGCCCGGCACACCCGGCCCGCCCGGCGCTCCCGGCGCTCCCGGCGCTCCCGGACCGCCCGGGACTCCCGGCGCGCCTGCGCCGCCCGGCCCGGTCATGCGCCGACCTGCCCGCGGGTGCGCAGGACCAGTCCCTGGCCGATCTCGGAGCGGCCCGGCGCCGGACGGCCGGCGAGGTCCGCGAGCGTCCACGCCACCCGGAGCACGCGGTCGACGCCGCGCAGGCTCAGCAGTCCCCGGTCCAGCGCCCGGTCCAGCTCGGTCAGCAGCCCCCGCTCGCCGCGCAGCGCGGCCCGCATCCAGTGCCCCGGGACCTCGGCGTTGGTGCGCCAGGGCGTCCCCACCAGCCGGGCCGCCTGCGCCCGGCGGGCGGCGAGCACCCGCTCGGCCACCGCGCCGCGTGCTCTCACCCTCCGCGGCGCCGTCGATCTGTGCCCGGGAGACGGCGTGCACCTCGACCTGCAGGTCGACGCGGTCGAGCAGCGGTCCGGAGAGGCGCGACCAGTACCGCCGCCGGGCGATCGGCGGGCACACGCAGTCCAGCCCCTTGCCGACCGCCTTGCCGCACGGGCACGGGTTCGCCGCGAGCACGAGCTGGAACCGGGCGGGGTAGCGCGCGGTCCCGCCGGCACGCTGGATCACCAGCTCGCCGTGCTCGAGCGGCTGCCGCAGCGTCTGCAGGACCCCGGGCGAGAACTCGGGCGCCTCGTCCATGAAGAGGACGCCGCGGTGGGCCCGCGAGGCGGCGCCGGGGCGCGGGACGCCCGACCCGCCGCCGATGACCGCCGCGGCGGTCGCGGTGTGGTGCGGGTCCTCGAACGGCGGACGGCGCAGCAGCCCGCCCGCCGGGTCGAAGGTTCCGGCCACCGAGTGGACGGCGGTCACCTCGACGGCCTCGTCCTCGCACAGGTCCGGAAGGAGGCCGGGCAGGCGGGACGCGAGCATCGTCTTGCCGGCGCCCGGCGGGCCGACCATGAGCAGGTGGTGCCCGCCGGCAGCGGCGACCTCGAGCGCCGCCCGGGCCTCGTGCTGACCCAGCACGTCGGCCAGGTCCGGCGGCGCCGGGCGCTCCACCGGCGCGGGCGTCGGACCGGTCACGGTCGACCGGACCGGCTCGGGGATGTCGGCGCCGTGCCGCCACGCCACCTCGGCGAGGCTGCCCGCGCCGATCACCTGCGCTCCCGGGACGAGCGCGGCCTCGGCGGCGTTCCCGGCCGGCACCACGACCCGCACGTGGCCGGCGGCGACCGCCGCGGCGACCGCGGGCAGCACCCCGCGCACCGGACGGAGCCGCCCGTCGAGGGCGAGCTCCCCGAGGTGGACCACGGGCGCCGCGCGCGCCGGGTCCAGCACCGCAGCTCCGGCGAGCATCGCGACGGCGATCGCGAGGTCGAAGGCCGAGCCCGCCTTGGGGAGCGACGCCGGCGACAGGTTGACCGTGATGCGCCGCTGCGGCCAGCCGAGGCCGGACGACGTCACCGCGGCCCGGACCCGGTCGCGGGACTCCGCGAGCGCGGTGTCCGGCAGCCCGACGAGCGTGAAACCCGGGACCGACGCCGCCAGGTGCGCCTCGACCTCCACGAGGTGCCCCGACATCCCGAGCAGGCTGACGGCGAGCGTGCGTCCCAGGCCCATCAGACGCCGCCCATCAGAGGATCCCGACGAGGTGCTCGACCTGGGCGGCGCCGCTGCGCGGCAGCAGGACCCCGATGACGTCGATCCGGATCGAGCCCGGCCGGACGTCGTGCGCGGCGACCCACTGCGCGGTCAGCCGCCGCAGCCGGGCGATCTTGCGCGCGGTGACCGCCTCGGCCGGGTACCCGAAGCCGACCCCGCGACGGGTCTTGACCTCGACGGTGACGAGCGCCGAGCCGTCCAGCGCGACGATGTCGAGCTCGCCGTCGGCCCCGCGCCAGTTGCGGTCCAGCAGCCGCCACCCCGCCTCCTGCACGTACCGGGCCGCGACGTCCTCGCCGTACCGGCCGACCGCGTCCTTGGCTCGCATGCCACCACCTCCTCACCGAGGTGACCCACGCTGACGGCGCACGGGCCGACGTCGTCGGGCCGCAGTGGCGAGGTGTGGACGCCGAACCACCACAGCGGGCCGGGGACGCATCCCTCGCGTCCCCGGCCCGCGGGTGCTCCGTGCGTGCTGGTCAGCGCCGCAGCGCGTGCACGTGGTCCTGACCGTCGGCCGTGACCGCGGCCCAGCCGGTGTCCGTCCCGACCTGCGCGGGGTCCGGGAACGGCGTCTCGGGCGACGGCGCGCCGAGCTCACCGTTGCCCCACCGCCACAGCGTGCCGTCGGTGGCCACCGCGGCGGTCAGGCCGTCGCCGGCCGCGACCGCGGTCCACGTCGCGCCCCGCGACTCCGGGACCGGCACCGCGCTCGACGTCGTCGTGCCGTCACCCAGCGCGCCGAGCGCGTTGTCCCCCCACGACCACAGCGTGCCGTCCCGCTTGAGGGCGGCCGTGTGCAGGTACCCGGCGTCGACGACCGCCCAGTCGGAGTCCGTGCCCACCTGCTCCGGGACGGTCCGGACCCGCGGCTCGGCGTCCGGGCGGGCGGCGTCGGCCGGGTCCAGCCCCCAGCCCCACAGCGTCCCGTCGGTCTTGATCGCGACCGACTGGTAGACGTGCGCGGAGATCGACGCCCAGTCGGCGTCGGTGCCGACCTGGCGGGGGGCGGGGCCCGGCTCCCCGGTGCCGTTGCCCTGCTGACCCCAGTGGTTGGTGTCACCCCACGACCACAGGGTCCCGTCCGTCTTGAGCGCGACCACATGGCCCAGCCCGTCGGCGACGTCGGCCCAGTCGGCGTCCGTGCCGACCTGGACCGGGACCCCGAGCGGCGGTCCGCCGGCCTCGGTCGGCTCCCACGTCCACAGCGTGCCGTCGCGCTTGAGGGCCTGCTCCCCGGCGACCGACGCCCAGTCGGCGTCGTCCCCGAGGCGCAGGGGCTCGCCCTGGTCGAGGTACTCGCCGTCGCGCCCGATGGAGCCCCAGGCCCAGAGCGTGCCGTCCTCGCGGACGCCGGCGGACGAGAACTCCCCGGCGGAGACGTCGGTCCAGACCGCGCCGCCGACGACGGTCCGCAGGTCCGGCGTCGCGTACTCGTCCTCGCCCCCGTCGCCGAGGCCGCCGAACAGGTCCATGCCCCAGCCCTGGGCCTCGAGCCCGCCGGTCGGGACCGGGACGGGGGTCACGGTGACCGTCGCCGAGCCGGCCAGCCAGCGGCGCCGGACGTCGGCGGCGCTGACGGTCTGGACGCCCTCGGTCACCAGGACGACGCCCACGGGGTCGGTGAACGTCACGGTGCCCGCATCGGCGCGCGTGAAGCGGTGCCGACGTGGCTCGACGACGGCGCCGTCGCCGGTGTCCGTGCTCCGCAGCGCGACCGTCCCCGTGTACGACGACGCCGTGTTGCCCCAGCGGTCCTGCGCGGTGACGGTCACGTCGGCCCGCGTCCCCGCGGCGGTCGTGGCGGGGGTGGTCACCACGAGCTCTCGGGCGCGTCCCGGCCGGACGACGACGTCCCGCGAGGTGCCGGTCACGGCCGGACGGGCGACGTCGGCGGCGGTGACCGTCCCGGGTCCGGCGGTCCGGAGCTCGACGCGGCGGAACGTGTGCGTGCCGCGGTCGCGGGTCGTGAAGGCGTAGGTGGCCGGCAGCCCGTCGCTCGCGGACGTGGAGGTCAGCGCCACGGTCCCGCGGTAGTCCCGCACGACCCGGCCCCGGGCGTCGACCGCGCGCACGGTGACCCGCAGGTCGCTCCCGGCGGTCGTCCGGCCGGGGACGCGGACCTCGAGGACGACCGCGTCGGGGCCGTGGCGGGACTCGGCGACCGCGACCGCGACCGGCCCGGCGAGCCCGACGACGAGCGCCGCGACGAGGGCGACGAGAGCACCCCGGACGGACCGGGTACGACGGCTGATGCGGACGTGACGTGACGATGCACGCATGGTGGCCCCCTGGCACCAGGCGCCTGCCACGCGATGCGCGGTCCCCCGTCGGCGCCTGTGCGCCGACTGTGCACCGTCACCCGATCGGGGTCAATCGTGCTGAGGCGTGGCACCGGGTGAAGTCCTGCGGCCGACCCGGTTCACCCGGGTGGGCTCACGGTCGACGCGAGGCGAGCGGCGTCAGCGCCGGAAGGCCCCGCCGCCCGGCAGGTCGAGCTCGGCCTTGGCGAGCTCCTCGACGTTGACGTCCTTGAAGGTCACCACCCGGACCGACTTCACGAACCGGGCGGACCGGTAGACGTCCCACACCCAGGCGTCGCCGAGGCGCAGCTCGAAGTACACCTCGCCCGCGGCCGACCGCACCTGGAGGTCGACCTGGTTGGCGAGGTAGAACCGCCGCTCGGTCTCCACCACGTACGAGAACAGGCCCACGACGTCGCGGTACTCGCGGTAGAGGGCGAGCTCCATGTCCGTCTCGTAGTTCTCGAGATCCTCCGCGCTCACGGCACCATCATGGACCATCGCTCCGGTCCCGCCGTCCCGGACGGTCGCGCCGACGGCCCGGCGCGCACCGCGCCGACCTGCCCCGACCTGCCGGCCGATCTGCACCGGGGCCTGCGATGGCCGCCTGCCGACGCTCGGCGGGGCCGAGGCGGCACCCCTCAGCCGACGAGGGGCAGCGGCTCCTCGTCGTCGGTCCCGTCCTCGACGTCGTCCTCGAGCTCGTCCGGCTCGCCGAGCCCGTCCAGCCCTCCGAGGTCATCGGGCGTCCAGGTCGAGCGTCACCTCGAGCCCGTCGAGCAGCTCCGCCGCGGCCGCGACGTCGAGCCCGTCGAGCGCTGCCGGCACGGGCGCCGCGAACAGTCCCTCCCACTCCGGCTCGAGGAGCTCCGGCAGCCGCCAGCTCTGCCGGTGGTGCACGGACGGTCCGAGCCGCCGCAGCGCCTCGACGTGCGCAGCGGTCGAGTAGCCCTTGTTCTCGTCCCAGCCGTACCCGGGGTGGTCGGCGGCGAGCCGCACCATGATCGCGTCCCGCTCGGTCTTGGCCAGCACGCTCGCGGCGGCCACCGAGGAGCACTGCAGGTCCGCCTTGATCATCGTCCGGACGCGCGGCGGCTCGTCGTCGGCGAGCGGCGTGTCGTCGAACAGGGTGGGCTGCCGCGGGTCGGGACAGCCAGTCGTGGTTGCCGTCCAGCAGGACGACGTCGGGCCGCGCCGGCGAGCTGGGCGAGCGCGCGCCAGCCCGGCCATCCGGAGGGCGGCGATGATGCCGTGCTCGTCGATCTCCACCGGGCTCGCGTGCCCGACGGCGTGCCCGACCACCCAGCGCCGGATGCGCGGTACCAGCGCGACCCGCGCGCGCGGGGTGAGGAGCTTGCTGTCCCGGACGCCCGTCAGGGGCCGCTGCACGCGTGGCGTCGACGAGCACGATCGCCGACGGTCACCGGGCCGCCGAGCGCACCGCGGCCGACCTCGTCGCACGCGCCGAGCAGCGTGTGCCCGTCGCGCAGCAGCCGCTTCTCGACCCGCAGGCTCGGCGGCCGGGTCCGCTGCGGGGCGCGCTGCCCCACCCTCGGCGGGGTGCCCGCGCGTGGTGCCCGGGTCGTCGGCGTCGTCGGCGTCGTCCGCGGACCGGCGAGCGGCGCGCGGGCGGCGACGGTCACGGCGCGGCCGGGACGTCCGCGAAGGTCGCCCCGGGGTTGCGCAGCAGGGTGAGCCGGTCGGCCGGCCACACGGTGACGAACGCGACGCCGACGACGTTCTCGATCGGCACGGCACCGCCGCCCGGGTCGCCGAGGTGGTAGCGCGAGTCCTGCGAGTTCTGCCGGTTGTCGCCCATCACCCACAGGCTGTCGTCCGGCACGACGACGTCGAACTCGACCTCGCTCGGGACCGAGCCCGGCGCAGGTACGGCTCGTCGATCGGCGACGCCGTTGACGGTGACCGGTCCCCCGACGCCGTCGGACGCGACGTGGTCCCCGGGCAGGCCGATGATGCGCTTGATGAGGTGCTCGCCGGAGTCCTGCGGCAGCAGGCCCACGTAGGTCAGCACCGACGTCACGCCGCTCGCGCGAACGCCGAGCTGTCGGCCTCGAACGGCGGCGGCAGCCACCCGCCGGGGTCCTTGAAGACGACGACGTCGCCCGCGGTGCGACGTCGAGCGGACCCGGGGCGAGCTTGCGTGACGAGCACGCGGTCGCCCTGGATGAGGGTCTCCCGCATCGACGCGCTCGGGATGTAGAACGCCTGGAAGAGGAACGTCTTGATGATCAGCGACAGCACGAGCGCGCTGACCAGGATGACGACCGTCTCCCGGAGCAGCGCGCTCGCCGGACGTGCGAGGGCTCGGCTGCGACCGTCGGGCGGCTCCGTCGCGGCTCGTCTCCGGCACGGGCGGCGGCTGGTCCCTCACCCCCTCACTGTGCCACCCGCGCGACCTCGCGGCCTAACGCGTCGGCCGGCCGCGCGCGCCATCCCTCGGCGAGCCGCGGTCACGACGCGACCGGCGTGCACCGGGACGGCCGATCGAGGCACGGACGCGACGACGGGCGGCCACCCCGTGAGGGTGACCGCCCGTCGACGAGCAGTGCGGGCGTCCGCGGCCTACTTGGCCGGGACGCCGTCGCGCTTCTCCTTGATCTTCGCCTTCTTGCCGCGCAGCTCGCGCAGGTAGTACAGCTTCGCGCGGCGGACGTCACCGCGGGTCACGACCTCGATGGACTCGATCGTCGGGGAGTGCACCGGGAAGGTGCGCTCCACGCCGACGCCGAAGCTGACCTTGCGGACGGTGAACGTCTCGCGGACGCCGCCGCCCTGGCGGGCGATGACGACGCCCTGGAAGACCTGGACGCGGGAGCGGTTGCCCTCGACGACCTTGACGTTGACCTTGAGCGTGTCCCCGGGGCGGAACGGCCGGGATGTCGGTGCGCAGCGAGGCTGCGTCGACCGCGTCGAGCGTGTGCATGTGAGTCGCTTCCTCGCGCTGCCACAGGTCAGGCGCGAATGTCGTGGGCGCCCGTCCGGGCGCCCGGGTGGTGATCGGTAGCGGTGTGTCGGTGGCGTGCGACCCGCGGGCGTGCGCCGGTCTCCCCTGTGGCAGGGACCCGGACCGGCGCGCACCGACCGACCAGTCTGCCACACCGGCGGCCCGGCGCACCGACCCGCGGGTGTGTGCGCCGCGCCTCGTCCGCGCGGTCAGCGCTCCGGTCGGCGCGCCGGGCGCCGGTCGCGACGCCGTCCGGGCGCGACGCACCCAGCCGAGCTCCGCCAGCACGCCGACGTCGTGCCGGTCCAGGCCGGCCGGGTCGAGCGCGGCGACCAGGTCCGGCCGCGCGCGCGGCCGTCCGGCGCAGCGCCTCGTCCCGCCGCCACCGCTCGATCCGCGCGTGGTGCCCGGACGTCGAGCACCTCGGGCACCTCGAGGCCCGCCCAGTCGGCGGCTTGGTGTACACCGGGTACTCGAGCAGCCCGGCGGCGCCGTGGGACTCCTCGACGAGCGAGTGCGGGTTGCCGACGACGCCGGGCAGCAGCCGCGCCACGGCCTCGACGACGACGAGCGCGGCGACCTCGCCGCCGTTGAGCACGTAGTCGCCGAGCGAGACCTCGCTGCACCCGGACGTCCCGCGGCCCCGGTAGTGCTCCATGACCCGCGCGTCGATGCCCTCGTAGCGCCCGCACGCGATCGCGAGGTGCTGCTCGCCGGCGAGCGCCTCGGCCGTGCCGCTGGGTGAACCGCTCCCCCGACGGCGTCGGGCACGAGCAGGTGCGCGCCCCGCGGCGTCCAGGACGTCGTCGAGCGCCGCGCCCCACACGTCGGGGCGCATGACCATGCCCGGCGCCGCCGCCGAACGGGGTGTCGTCCACGGTGCGGTGCCGGTCGGTCGTCCAGTCGCGCAGGTCGTGGACGCGCACGTCGCAGCAGGCCGCGCCGCGCGCGCCTTGCCCACCAGCGACAGGTCGAGCGGCGCGAGGTACGCGGGGAAGATCGTGACGACGTCGATGCGCACGTCAGCCCTCGGCGCGGTCGGGCTCGCCGGCTCGCCGGACCGTCCGCGGGCCCGTCCGGCCCGTCCGGGGCGTCGACGCGCGCGCCCACCGTCTCCTCGGAGACCACGAGGTTCGCCGCGTCGGACGCGAGCAGGCCGCCCGGCGGGTCGAGGACGACGCGGCCGCCCGGCGACGTCGACGACCGGGACGATCGCCCGGACGAACGGCACGAGCGTGCGCGCGCCCGGAGCCCTCCTCGACCAGCACGAGGACGTCGTGCGCCGGCAGGTGCTCGAGGCCCGCGATCGTGCCGAGCAGCCGGCCGTCCACGAGCTCGGCGCGCAGGCCCGCGAGCTCGTGCGGGTACCAGGCGTCCTCCTCGTCGTCCCCCGTCGGCGTCGACGACGAGCTCGACGCCCTGCAGCGCCTCGGCCGCCGTGCGGTCGCTGACCTCGGCGAACGTCGCGAACCAGCGACCATGCTGGTCGCGGGTGCTCGCCACGGTCAGCGGCCCGGCCGCCGGCCGGGTCGGTGCGCGAGCACCCGCCCGACGGCGAGCCGGGTCCCGGGGCTGTCGGTGCGCACGTCGAGCGCGACCTCGCCCCGCAGCCCGTGGGCGCGCCCGATGCGGGCGACGGTCAGCTGCATGGTTCTCCTCGCTGGCGACGGGCTGGCGACAGGCTCGAGCGACGGGCCGGCGCGGCGCGACGCGACGGCGCGGGGACGACCGAGGCCCGGTCCCCGGCGTGGGGACCGGGCCTCGGTCGGTGGAGCGGTGCGGTCAGCGCCGGTCGACGTCGACGACGTCGACCCGGACCGACCCGTCGGCCGACAGCGCACCGACCACCGTGCGCAGCGCGCGCGCCGTGCGCCCGCCGCGGCCGATGACGCGCCCGAGGTCCTCGGGGTGCACCCGGACCTCGAGCAGCTCGCCCCGGCGCAGCGACTTCGTGCGCACCTGGACGTCGTCCGGGTGGTCCACGATGCCGCGCACCAGGTGCTCGAGCGCGTCGGCGAGCATCAGGCCTGCTCGTCCGAGGTGTCGGCGGCCGGCGGCCGCGGCGCGGGCCGAGGCCGTCTTCTCGGCGAAGCGCGGCCTTGGCCTTCTCGGCGTCGACCGCGACGGCGGCGATGGCCTCGGCCGGGTCGACCTTCTCGCCCTTGACCCGCAGGGTGCCCTCGGCGCCCGGCAGGCCCTTGAACTTCTGCCAGTCACCGGTCACCTTGAGCAGCGCGAGGACCTGCTCGGTCGGCTGCGCGCCGACGCCGAGCCAGTACTGCGCACGCTCGGAGTCGATCTCGATGAGCGACGGCTCCTCGGTGGGGTGGTACTTGCCGATCTCCTCGATCGCGCGCCCGTCGCGCTTGGTGCGCGAGTCGGCGACGACGACGCGGTAGTACGGCGGCCGGATCTTGCCGAGGCGCTTCAGACGGATCTTGATGGCCACGGTGTGGTCTTCTCCTGGATGTGAGCTGAGGTGGCCCGGCGCCGGTCCCGTGGGGGCAGGTCGGCAGCCCGGCCGAGGGACTCCGCGCGCGGCTAGAGGGTCCGCGCACCGAGTACAGCGGGCCATTCTGCCAGACGACGGCCGACGGTCCCAACCGGGCGTGCGTCACGTCACCGGCGCACGACCTCACCCGGACGTCTCACCCGCCGCGCCACCCGATAGGCGGCTGCCGCGTCGAAGCCCTGCGTCGGCCGTCCGGGGCGACCCGGCACCGTCGCTCGGGACCGGGGCGCGACGCGGCACCCGACGCGGACCCCTCGACGACCCAGTCCGATCGCGACGGCCGCCGGCACGGCGTCGCTCGCCGTCGTCCACACCACCGCCGTGGACGGCGTCCCCGCCGTGTGGGCCGATCTGCCGGTCGACCCGGTGACGACGCTGGTCGTTCGGCGTCGGGCACGATGGACGCCACGCCCGGCGACCGCCGGGCTGACCCACCCGATCGAGCACCTCGTCATGCGCCGAGATCGGCCGGGCCGGCATCGACCCGGCACCGGACGTGCTCTCCACCGGTCGGCGCCCAGCCTGCCGTCCCGCACCCGGTCGACGGACGGTGACCGCGCGCGGCTACGGCCGGGCTGCCGCCACGACGCCGCGCAGGACGACGGCCCGCGGGTCGGCGAGCACCGCGCGTCCGAGCGCGGGTCGGCGTCGTACACGACGAGGTCGGCGCTCGCGCCCTCCTCGAGGCCGGGGACGCCGAGGTAGTCGCGGGTCCGCCAGCTCGCGGCCGCCACGACGTCGCGCGTCCGGGACGCCCGCGCGCGACCAGCTCGGCGGTCTCCGTCGGCGATCCGGCCGTGCGCGATGGTGCCGCCGGCGTCGGTGCCGACGAGCAGCCGGACGCCCGCCTCGTGCAGGTCGCGCACGTGCTGGTACCGCCGGTGCGTGCATGGCGCGCATCCGCGCCGCGTACACCGGGTACCGCGTCCGCCGCGGCGGCGATGTCGTCGAACCGGCCGACCTGCAGCAGCGTCGGGGTGACCGCGATCCCGCGCCGCGGCCACCTCGCGATCTGCTCGGCGGTCAGGCCGGTGCCGTGCTCGAGGCAGTCGACGCCCGGCGGCGAGCAGGCCCGGCGACGGCCTCGGTCGCGAAGGTGTGCGCGGTGACCCGGGCCGCCGTCGGTCGTGCGCGACGGCGACCGCCCGCGCCAGGACGTCGTCGGGCCACAGGGGGCGCAGGTCGCCGTCGGCGCCCGAGGTCCCGGTCGATCCAGTCCGCGACGAGCTTGACCCAGCCGTCGCCGCGCGCGGCCTCCTCGGCGACCGCGCGCGGGCAGCTGGGCCGGGTCGACCGAGCTCGCGGCCGTAGTGGCGCAGGTACCGCTCGCGGCCGGGCCAGGTGCGTGCCGGCGCGCAGCAGGCGCGGCAGGTCGTCGCGCTCGTGCACCCACGCGGTGTCGCGGCGAGCCGGCGTCGCGCACGAGCAGCGTCCCGGCGTCGCGGTCGGCGAGCGCCTGCGCCTCGGCGGTCGCCGCGTCGACCGGGCCGTCGGGGCCGAGCCCGATGTGGCAGTGCACGTCCACCAGGCCGGGCACGGCCCAGCCCTGCAGGATCGTGGTGACGCTCTCGCGCCGTCGGGCGCTCGAACGTGACCCGACCGCCGACGACCCAGAGGTCGCCGGTCTCGCGGTCGTCGTCGAGGACGACGCGTGCCGCGCGACGTGCAGCACGCGGCTCGCTCATGCGAGGCTCCCCGGTCCGGCGTCCGGCACGTGCATCCGACCGCGCCGGCCGTCACCGACCGAGGAACTTCTCGAGCCCGGCGGGCAGCTCGAGGTCGTCCGGGGTCGTCCGCCGGCGTCCTGCGGGCCGAGCGCCGAAGGCCGAGCCCTGGCGCGGCCCGGGCGCCGGTCCCCGCCGCGCGCGCTGCGCGGCGAGCCGCTCCTGCTCGGCGCGCTTGGCCGGGTTGCCGGACTTGCCCTTCTTGCCCGGGCCGGCGGCGGGGTCTTGCCGCGCGCCTTCTTGCCGCCGCCGATGCCCGGGCATGCCGGCATGCCGGCATCCCCGGCATGCCGCCGCCCTTGCTCATCTGCGCCATCATCTTCTGCGCCGCGCTCGAACCGCTCCAGCAGCTGGTTGACGTCGGTCGCCGTCGTGCCCGAGCCCTTGGCGATCCGGGCGCGGCGCGAGCCGTTGATGATCTTCGGGCGTGCGCGCTCGGCCGGGGTCATCGAGCGGACGATCGCCTCGATGCGGTCGATCTCGCGCTCGTCGAAGTTGTCGAGCTGCTCGCGCATCTGGCCCATGCCCGGCAGCATGCCGAGCATCTTCTTCATCGAGCCCATCTGCTTGAGCTGCTGCATCTGGACGAGGAAGTCCTCGAGCGTGAAGCCCTCGCCGCGAGGCGAGCTTGGCCGCCATCTCCTCGGCCTGGTCGGCGTCGAACGCCTTCTCGGCCTGCTCGATGAGGGTGAGGACGTCACCCATGTCGAGGATGCGGGACGCCATCCGGTCGGGGTGGAACACCTCGAAGTCGGTGAGCTTCTCGCCGGTCGAGGCGAACAGGATGGGGCGGCCGGTCACCGAGGCGACCGACAGGGCGGCGCCACCGCGCGCGTCGCCGTCGAGCTTGGAGAGCACGACGCCGGTGAAGCCGACGCCGTCGGCGAAGGCCTGCGCGGTGTCGACCGCGTCCTGGCCGATCATCGCGTCGATGACGAAGATCGTCTCGTCCGGGTTGGACGGCGTCGCGGATGTCCGCGGCCTGCTGCATGAGCTCGGCGTCGACGCCGAGGCGGCCGGCGGTGTCGACGATGACGACGTCGTGCTGGCGGGTGCGCGCGCGTCGGCGACGCCCTCGCGGGCGACCCCCACCGGGTCGCCGGTCGGGACCTCGTCCTCGCCCGCCGACGCCGGGGTGCGGCGCGAACACCGGCACGCCGGCGCGCTCGGCGACGACGGCGAGCTGGGTCACGGCGTTGGGGCGCTGGAGGTCGGCCGCGACGAGCAGCGGCGTGTGCCCCTGCGCGCGCAGGTGCAGCGCGAGCTTGCCGGCGAGCGTCGTCTTCCCGGCGCCCTGCAGGCCCGCGAGCATGATGACGGTCGGCGGGTTCTTGGCCAGCGTGCAGCGGGCGGTGCGCGCCGCCGAGGATCTCGACGAGCTCCTCGTTGACGATCTTGACGACCTGCTGGGCCGGGTTGAGCGCGCCGGAGACCTCGGCGGAGAGCGCCCGCTCGCGCACCGCGGCGGTGAACGCGCGCACCACGGTGACCGCGACGTCGGCGTCGAGCAGGGCGCGCCGGATCTCGCGCACGGTGGCGTCGATGTCCGCCTCGGACAGCCGCCCCTTGGTGCGCAGGTTCTTGAAGGTCGAGGTCAGTCGGTCGGACAGGCTCGCGAACACCGCTGGATCCTCACGTTCGCTGGTCGATCACGGACGCCCCAGCCTACCCGGGCGCACCGGTCCGCCCCTCGGCGAGCGCCTGCGTCGCGCGCGCCGCGAGGTCGTCGACGAGCCGGGCGCGCCAGCGCCGTCCAGGCGGTCGGCCCCGCCGCCGACGCGTCCGCCTCGGTCAGCGCCCGCAGCAGCGTCGAGCAGGTCCGCGCCGGTGGTCGACGGCGTCCAGGAGCTCGGCCAGCGTGGCCGGGTCGTCGGGGTCGCGCGGTGGTCGCGAGCTCGGCGAGCGTCAGGTGGTGGCGCACGAGCCGGGTCACGTCGGCGGCGTCCTGCGCGGGCGATGCCCATCCGGGCGAGCAGCGGCCCGACGAGCCGCGCCCCCTCGACGGAGTGGTCGCGCGCACCGGCGCGCTTGCCGATGTCGTGGAGCAGCGCGCTGAGCAGCAGGCACCTCGGGGCGCGGCACGTCGCGGCGCATGCCGGCCGGCACCGCGCGACCGCCTCGACCAGGTGCCGGTCGACCGTGTGCCGGTGGATCGCGGCGCGCTGCGGCCGGTTGCGCACGGCGGCCCACTCCGGGATCCAGGTGGTGACGACGCCCGCGAGGTCGAGCGCCTCCCACACCGGGCACCTGGGCGCGGCCGGTGCCGAGCAGCGCGAGCGAACGACTCGCGCGCGGCCGCGCGGCCACGGCTCGGGCAGCGGCGGCGTCCGGGTCAGGCTCGCGACCGTCACCGGCGACAGCGACGAGCCCGGTGCGGGCCGCGGTCGCCGCGGCCCGCAGGGACAGCAGCGGATCGGACTCGCGGGTGGGCGTCCGACGGCGAGCAGCAGCTCGCCGTCGTGCTCGACGAGGCCCTCGCCCACCGAGCGCAGCCGCGGCGGCGCCGCGCCGGCCGCGCACGAGCACGGGACGCCGGGTGGTCATCGGCCGCTGCAGCGCCTGGCGCGCGTTGCGGACCGTGGTGTCGAGCGCGTAGGAGATGACCCGGCCCGCCTCGGCGATGCTCGCCAGCAGGTCGTCGCGCGTCGCCGGCCCCGAGCAGCTCGGCGACCTCGTCCTGGTCGGCCAGCAGCAGCCGGTTGGTGCGCCGGCGGGTGACGACCTGCAGGGCGTCGCGCACGTCGAGCAGGTGCTCGTACGCGCTGGTCCACCGGGCCGTGCGGCCGGTCGGTGAGCCAGGTGGCCGCGAGCGCGGACAGCACGACGGCGTCGCGGATGCCGCCGCGGGCCTCCTTGAGGTCGGGCTCGAGCAGGTACGCGAGCTCGCCGTGACGCTCGGCGCGCTGGCGCGGTCGAGCCGAGCAGCTCGGGCAGCCGCCGCCGGGCGGCGGCCCGCCAGTCGGTCAGCAGCGCGGACGTGGCGCGGTGCACGACGAGCGCGTCGCCGGCCACGGGCGCAGGTCGAGCAGGCCGACGGCGGCCGGCAGGTCCTTGGACGCCACCTGCCGGCACTGCGCGCAGGGAGCGGACCGAGTGGTCGAGGTCGAGGCCGGCGTCCCAGATCGGGTACCAGAGCCGCTCGGCCAGCGCGGCGAGGTCCTCCGGCGCTGCGGCCGCGGCCGTCGTGCACGAGCAGCAGGTCGAGGTCGCTGCACGGGCCGGCGTCGCCGCGGCCCACGCTGCCGACGGCGCCGAGCGCGACGCCGTCGGTGTGCGGCAGGTCGGCCGTGGCCTGCCTGCCACGAGCTCGGCCGAGCCGCGACGGTGACCAGGTCGGTGAGGCCGGACCGCCGGTCGCGGCCCCGGTCAGGCTCGCTCCGGCTCAGGCGGGTGGCCACCTCGAGCCGGTCGGCCCGCAGGCCCCGCACCCCGACGAGGGGTGACGGGGCCTCCGGGCCGGTCGCTGGCAGTCCTCCGGTCAGCCGCGCGCCGCCCGCTCAGCCGGCTGCGTCGGCGCTCACCGCTAGAGCGCGTCCGTGCCGTGCTCGCCGGTGCGGACCCGGGCGACGTCCTCGACGGGGACGACCCAGACCTTGCCGTCGCCGATCTTGCCGGTCTGGGCGGCCTTGATGATCACCTTCGTCACCAGCGGTGGCGTCCTCGTCCTCCACGAGGACCTCGATCCGCACCTTCGGCACCAGGTCGACCGTGTACTCGGCGCCGCGGTACACCTCGGTGTGGCCGCGCTGGCGGCCGTAGCCGCTGGCCTCGCTCACCGTCATGCCCCGCACGCCGGCCGCCTCGAGGGCCGACTTCACGTCGTCCAGCCGGTGGGGCTGGATGATCCCCGTCACGAGCTTCGTCATCGCTTCGCCTCCGTCGTCACCCGGGTCGTGCTGCCCGGGTGCGTCTCGTACGCGGCCTCGCCGCGGGCGGTAGGTCCGGTGCCCGCCGGTCCGGCGGGCGCCCAGCGTCTCGTACGCCGTCTCGCCGTGGACCGCCAGGTCGATGCCGCTGACCTCGGCCTCGTCGGTGATCCGCCAGCCCATGGTGGCCTTGAGGACGCAGCCGCGATGACGACGGTGACCAGACCGGCCGAAGACGCATGGCGACCAGGCGCGATGATCTGCGTGATCAGCTGCGTGACGCCACCACCGTAGAACAGCCCGTTGACGGCGCCGTCCGGGTAGCCAGGCGCTGTCGGCGTCGGTGGCGAGGAAGCCGATGCAGCGATGGTGCCGACGAGGCCGCCGACCAGGTGGACGCCGACGACGTCGAGCGAGTCGTCGAAGCCGAACCGGTACTTGAGGCCGACCGCCAGGGCGCACAGGACGCCGGCGACGCGCGCCGATCGCGATCGCGCCGAACGGTGTCGACCGCGCGCGGCGGCCGGGGTGATCGCGACCAGACCGGCGACGACACCCGAGGCGGCACCCAGGGAGGTGGCGTGGCCGTCGCGGATCTTCTCGGTGACGCAGCCAGGCGAGCATGGCGGCGCCGGTCGCGACGAGGGTGTTGAGCCAGGCGCGGCCCGCGGTGCCGTCGGCGGCGAACTCCGAGCCGGCGTTGAAGCCGAACCAGCCGAACCACAGCAGGGCGGCACCGAGCATGACGAACGGCAGGTTGTGCGGGCGCATCGGCTCGCTTGCCGAAGCCCGCGGCGCTTGCCGATCGACGAGCGCGAGCACGAGGCCGGCGATGCCGGCGTTGATGTGCACGACCGTGCCGCCGGCGAAGTCGATCGGCGCCGACAGTGGGCGCCGTCGTGCGATGCCGCGTCGAGGCCGTCCGAGCCGCGAGGAGCCGCCGCCCCACACCATGTGGGCGATCGGGACGTAGACGACGGTGACCCAGAGCGCGGCGAAGACGAGCCAGGTGCCGAACTTGACGCGGTCGGCGATCGCGCCGCTGATGAGGGCGACCGTGATGATCGCGAACGTCGCCTGGAAGGCGACGGCGACGAGCGCCGGGACGCCCGACGCGTCGAGCCATGAGGCTCGTCGGCTCGTCGGTCGGCTCGCGAGGCCGAAGTAGTCGAACGGGTTGCCGATGAAGCCGCCGACGTCGCGCGCCGAAGGACATCGAGTAGCCCCAGAGCACCCAGATGAGGCCGACGACGCCCATCGCGCCGAAGCTCATCATCATCATGTTGAGGACGCGACTTGCCGCGCACCATGCCGCCGTAGAAGAACGCCAGACCTGGCGTCATCAGCAGCACGAGCGAGGACGCCATGAGCATCCAGGCGGTGTTTCCGGTGTCCAGACTTCCATCGAGATTGCCTCTCCTCTCGCCAGCCCGGACGGCCGGTCCGGGCACCACTGTCGAGGGAGGCGATTTCGCGCACGGGCAGCAGGGCGTTACGCGCGAGGTGACAAGGCGGGCGCCCACGTAAACGATCGTGTTTCGTCCGGGTGGCGAGCCACCCGGGAGGGTGACGGGCCGTCGGACGGCGGTCGGGTCGCCGTCGACGGCCGGCGCCGGTCAGGAGTCGCCGAGCAGCCCGTCGACGAAGTCCTCCGGGTCGAACGGCGCGAGGTCGTCCGCGCCCTCGCCGAGGCCGACGAGCTTGACCGGCACGCCGAGCTCGCGCTGCACCGCCACGACGATGCCGCCCTTGGCGGTGCCGTCGAGCTTGGTCAGCACGATGCCGGTGACGCCGGCGACCTCGGCGAACACGCGCGCCTGGTTGAGGCCGTTCTGCCCGGTGGTCGCGTCCAGGACGAGGAGCACCTCGCTGAGCGGGGCCTCCTTGCGTGATGACCCGGCGGATCTTGCCGAGCTCGTCCATGAGGCCCGCCTTGTTCTGCAGGCGGCCGGCGGTGTCCACCAGGACGACGTCGGCCCCGGTCTCGCGGCCGCGTGCGGACGGCGTCGAACGCGACCGCGGCCGGGTCGGCGCCGTCCCGGTCGGAGCGGACGGTGGGCACGCCGACCCGGGCACCCCAGGTGGTCAGCTGGTCGGCGGCCGCGGCGCGGAAGGTGTCGGCGGCGCCGAGGACGACGCTGCTGCCCTCGGCGACCAGCACGCGGGCGAGCTTGCCGACGGTCGTCGTCTTGCCGGTGCCGTTCACGCCGACGACGAGCACGACGGCGGGCACCTGGTGGTCGCCGTCGTCGCTCAGGGTCGGCACGGTGTTCAGCGAGCGGTCCAGCGTCGGGTCGACGAGCTCGATGAGCTGCTCGCGCAGGATCATCCGGACCGCGAACGGGTCCGCGCACGCCCTCGACGCGCACCCGGGACCGCAGCGCGTCGAGCAGCTCGCCGGTCGGGCCCGGCGCCGACGTCGGCCAGGAGCAGGGTCTCCTCGAGCTCGTCCCAGTCGTCCTCGGTGAGGTGGTCGCGGGACAGCACGGCCAGCAGCCGGGCGCCCAGCGGCGAGCCGGAGCGCGCGAGGCGCCCGCGCAGCCGGGCGAGCCGGCCGCAGGACGGGCTCGGGGACCTCGAGGCTGGCCCGGGGCCGGGCGCGGCCGCGGTGGTGTCCGGCGTCGCCACGACGGCGGTCGGCACCTCGCCGTCGACGGTCGCGCCGTCGCGGTCCGTCCGGCGCCGGCGACGGGCCGCGCGGCGGCGCGGGTGGACCCGGCCGACCGGTGCCGGCGGGCGGCGTGCGACGTCCCGCCGCCGCCGCGGCGGCGCACGAGCACGCCGGCTGCCGTCCCCGACCACGGCGAGCGCGGGCAGACCGAAGCGTCAGCAGGACTTCGAGGGTCTCGTTCACGCGCGCATTCTGGCAGCCGCCCCACGGGGCCCGTGACCCGGCCCGTCACCGGTCACCGCGCCGCGGTCAGCGGCGGGACGAGCCCGCCGACGCCGCGTGCGGCCCGCTGCGCGGGCGCGCGCCGAGCGTCTCGGTCAGGTCGTCGACGCCGAGGTAGGCCGGGTCCTGCTCGGCGGTGGCGGCGAGGAAGTCGTCGAACGCTGGTCGTCGACCGGCGCGGGCTCGGAGGCGCGCGACTGCGTCGCCGCGACCGCGTCGGCACGCCACGTGCGCAGCCCGGCGCGGACGTCCCCGCGAAGGTGCGGCCGCACCCCGCCGGACGTCGCGCGTTCCGGCCGCCCGCGACGCTGGCCACGACCAGCACCGCCGCGGCGGCACCGAGGGCGAGCAGCGTCCGAGACGAGCCATCGAGAGCATGCGCTCCAGTATCGCGGTCGCGGCGCCGGACACGCCGCGCCGACCCGCCCGGCGGCGCGTGACGTTCACCGCCTCGCGCTTCGCCCGCTCTTTCGCCCGTCCGGTCGGCGCCGACCGGACGCCCGACGCCTCCTGTCAGGCGCTGACCTCGTCCCGCATGCGCTGGCTGATGACGGTGGTGACGCCGTCGCCCCGCATGGTGACCCCGTACAGGACGTCCGCGATCTCCATCGTCCGCTTCTGGTGCGTGACGACGATGAGCTGGCTGTCCTCGCGCAGCTCGCGGAAGATCTCGAGCAGCCGCCCGAGGTTGGCGTCGTCGAGCGCGGCCTCGACCTCGTCCATGACGTAGAACGGGCTCGGGCCGCGCCTTGAAGATCGACACGAGCAGCGCGACCGCGGTCAGCGACCGCTCGCCGCCGGACAGCAGCGAGAGCCGCTTGACCTTCTTGCCGGCCGGACGGGCCTCGACCTCGATGCCGGTGGTGAGCATGTCGTCCGGCGTCGGTGAGCACCAGGCGGCCCTCGCCGCCGGGGAACAGCCGCGGGAAGACCAGGTCGAACTGGGCCGCGGTGTCGCGGTACGCGTCGGCGAACACCTGCTCGCACCCGCGCGTCGATCTCCTTGACGATGTCGCAGCAGGTCGCTGCGGGACTTGCGCAGGTCGGCGAGCTGGTCGGTGAGGAACTTGTGGCGCTCCTCGAGCGCCGCGAACTCCTCCAGCGCCAGCGGGTTGACCCGGCCCATCTGGGCGAGCGCCGCTCGGCCGACGCGCAGCCGCTTCTCCTGCTCGGCGCGGACGTAGGGGCCTCGCGGCACGACGCCGTCCCCGTCGTCGTCCCCGTCGCCGCCCGCCGATCGGCGCGCCGCGACGGGCACGCCGCGGTGCGGGCCGAACTCCTCCACGAGGAGGTCCGGGTCGACGCCCAGCTCGTCGACCGCGCGGGCCTGCAGCTGCTCGAGGCGGGCGACCTGCTGTGCGCGGGCGACCTCGTCGCGGTGCGCGACGTCGGTGAGCTCGGCGCAGCCGGGCGGCGAGGCCGTCGACCTCGGCGCGCAGGCCGGCCAGCGCGCGTCGCGCTCCCGGCGGGCCGCCTCGGCCGCCTCCCGCTCGGCGCCGGCCGCGCGCAGCGACGCCTCGAGCACGCCGAGCGCCCGGTCGGCACCCGTCCGGACCGCCTCGGCGCGGTGCGCCTGCCGGGCGCGGGACACCTCGCGCTGCGCGGCCCGCGCGCGCGCCTCGCGCTCGGCCTGCGCGGCGCGCTGCAGCGACTGCGCGCGGCCCGGCCAGCGCACGGGCGCGCTCCTCGCTGGTCCGCAGCGTCAGCCGGGCCTCGGTCTCCCGCGCACGGGCCGCGGACGCCAGGCCGGCGAGGCGGTCCCGCTCGGCGGTGCCGTCGGCGATCGGCCTCGTCGGACTCCTCGGGCGCCGCCTCGGCGGCGGCGAGGCGCTCGGTGAGCGCGGCGAGCTCCGTCCCGTCGGCGGCGAGCGACTGCGGTCGCGACCGCGAGCGACCGCTGCGACGCGCTCCGCCTCGGCCCGCGCGGCGCGGGCGGTCGCACCCAGGTGACCCGAGCTGCTCGGCGACCGCGGCGAGCGCGGCGTCGGACTCGTTGAGCCGGTCGAGCGTGTCGGCGTACGCGCGTCTCGGCGCCGCGCGAGCCGCTCGGTCGCCGGGCGAGCTCGAACTGCGCGTCGCTCCCCGCGGGCGACGGCGTCGTCGCGGGCGGCCTGCGCCTCCTCGAGCGCGGCCTGCAGGTGCAGCACGCTCGGCGCGGTGGCCGAGCCGCCCAGGCGCGCGCAGCCCGGACAGCAGGTCGCCGGTCCGGGTCACGACGACGACGTCGGGGTCGCCGGCGACCAGGGCCCGGGCCGCGGCGAGGTCGTCCACGACGACCACGCCCGCCGAGCAGCGCCGTCGACCGCCGGCCGCACGTCGACCGGGTGCCCGGACGAGGTCGGTCGCGCGGCGGGCGCCGTCGGGGACGTCGTCGACGCGCGGGGCGCGCGGGCGACGGTCGGGCCGACGACCAGGGTCGCCCGGCCGGCGTCCTCGGTGCGCAGCCAGCCGCACCGCGTCCACCGCCGCGTCGACGCGAGTCCACCACGACGGCGTCGGCGGCCGGCGCCGAGCGCGGCGGCGATCGCGTCCTCGTACCCGGGCTCGATGCCCAGCAGCGCCGCCAGCGAGCCGACGGTGCCGACCAGCCGTCGGCGGCGAGCAGCGCGCCGGCGCCGTCCTTGCGGTCCAGGCTGAGCTCGAGGGTCTCGATCCGCGAGCGCGACGGCGGCCCGGTCCCGCTCGGCGGCGGCGAGCCGCTCGCGGACGTCGGCCAGCGCCGCGGTGGCCGACTCGACGGCGTCGGCCGCCGCCTCGTGCTCGGCGTCGAGGCCCTCCTCGCCCTCCTCGACGCCCGGCGACCTGGGTCTCGAGGGCGGCGAAGTCGCCGGTGGCCTGCGCGCCGCGGCGCTCGGCCTCGGCCAGCGCCTCGCGCAGGCGGCCGATCTCGTTCTCGGTCGCCTCGACCCGGCTGCGCCGCGCGGCGACCTGGCCGGCCAGCCGGGCGAGCCCCTCGCGGCGGTCGGCGGCGCCGCGCAGCGCGGTGGCGAGCGCTCTGCTCGGCGGCCAGCGACGCCGCCTCGGCCTCGCTCCCGCTCGGCGACGGCGGTCGCCAGCGCCGCGCGGGCGGCGTCGACCTCGGCGGCCAGCTCGGCCTCCGCGGCGCGCACGCGCTCGGCCTGCGCCTCGAGGTCCTGCGGGTCGCGGCCCTGGCTCGGCGGCCGGCGCCGCCGACGAGCCGAGCAGCCGGAGCCGCTCGGACGGCCAGGGTCGAGGTGGACCGCAGCGCGCTCGCGCAGCGGACGACAGGCCGGTACCAGACCTCGCTCGCCTCGGACAGCGCCGGGGCGGCGTCGCGCGGCCTCCCGCTCGAGGTCGGCGAGGCGGCGACGCGCGGCGGTCGAGCGCCGCCTCGGCCTCCTCGCGGCTCGCGCGCAGCAGCGACTCGTCGGCGAGCTCCTGCTCGAGGGTCGACGCGAGCTGCGCGAGGTCGTCGGCGAGCAGGCGGGACCGCGCGTCGCGCAGGTCGGTCTGGACGGTCTGCGCCCGGCGGGCGACCTCGGCCTGCCGGCCCAGCGGGCCGAGCTGGCGGCGGATCTCGCCGGTGAGGTCGGACAGGCGGGTGAGGTTGGCCTGCATCGCCTCGAGCTTGCGCAGCGCGCGCTCCTTGCGCTTGCGGTGCTTGAGGACGCCGGCGGCCTCCTCGATGAAGCCGCGGCGCTCCTCCGGGGTGGCGCGCAGGACGGCGTCGAGCTGGCCCTGCCCGACGATGACGTGCATCTCGCGGCCCGAGGCCGGAGTCGGACAGCAGGTCCTGGATGTCCAGCAGCCGGCAGCTGCTGCCGTTGATCGCGTACTCGGAGCCGCCGTTGCGGAACAGCGTCCGGGAGATCGTCACCTCGGTGTACTCGATCGGCAGCGCGCCGTCGGAGTTGTCGATGGTCAGGGCCACCTCGGCCCGGCCCAGCGGCGCGCGGCCGGACGTGCCGGCGAAGATGACGTCGTCCATCTTGCCGCCGCGCAGCGACTTGGCGCCCTGCTCCCCCATGACCCACGCGAGCGCGTCGACGACGTTGGACTTGCCGGAGCCGTTCGGGCCGACCACGCACGTGACTCCCGGCTCGAAGCTCAAGGTCGTCGCCGAGGCGAACGACTTGAACCCGCGCAGGGTCAGGGTCTTGAGGTGCACGGGTGCAGCCTAGGAGACGGCGCCGCCGTCGACCGGTGATCCCGGGCCGCGGGCGCCTGGCCCGCCGGCGTCCTGGCCGCGGATGCAGCCGCGACCGCGGCCGGCGGGCGTCAGAGGGCCGGGAACCAGAGCGCGATCTCGCGCGCCGCCGACTCCGGCCGAGTCCGAGCCGTGCACGAGGTTCTGCTGGACCTTGAGGCCCCAGTCGCGACCGAGGTCGCCCCGGATGGTGCCCGGGCGCGGCGGTCGTCGGGTCGGTGGTGCCGGCGAGGCGAGCGGAAGCCCTCGATGACGCGCTGCCCCTCGGCGACGACGGCGAGCACCGGGCCGGACCTCATGAAGTCGACGAGCGGGCCGTAGAACGGCTTGCCCTCGTGCTCGGCGTAGTGCGCGGCCAGGACGTCGTCGTCGGCGGTGCGCAGCTCGTGCGGCCACGAGCGTGTAGCCCTTCGCCTCGACGCGGCGCAGCACCTCCCCGGACAGGCCGCGGCGGACGCCGTCGGGCTTGACGAGGATGAGGGTGCGCTCGATGGCGGGTGCGTTCTCGGTCATGGGTGCGACCCTACCGAGACGGCACGGCCCCGAGTGCCGACGTCCGGCCCGGCCGGGGCGGGAGCCGGGCCGTGGACCGCGGGGTCAGGGGGCGGGACTCGCGGCGTCGTACGCGGCGCGCTCGCGGTCGATGCGCCCACCCAGCCGCAGCGACATGAACCACAGCCCGACGAACAGTGCGGCGATGACGAAGAGGATCGACCGCACCGAAGCCGGCACCGGCCACCGGCGCGGCCAGCAGCACGAACCCGCTGGCCAGCACCGGGACCTGCACGAGCGTGCCCGCGAGGTAGCCGCCCGGCCGGCCCAGCGACCCGGACAGGACCAGCAGCACGAGCGCGAGCGCGCCGCCGGCGATGCCCAGGACCAGCGGCGGTGCGGCGCGCAGCCCGTAGGCGACGAGCGTCCCGAACAGCACCATGAGGGACTCGGTCGCGAGCGTGGTCGCCGCGAGCTGACGCTTCGCGGACCTCTTGCGCCGGACGGGGCCGGGGGTGGCCCCCGTCCCGGCGCCGTCGGGCGCGCCGGCGTCGGCGTCGTGGGCGGGGGACGCGGTCATGCGCCCAGGCTACCGGCGGGCCGGCGCGCCGCCGTCGCGCCCCACGGGACGGCCTGCGAGCCGTCGGTGGTCGGCGAGAGCGCACCTGCTGTTGCCGTGCCGCGGGCGACCCTCCCCGCGACGCCGGATGGGCGACCTCCTCGAGGAGGGTCGGCGCGCGTCAGGTGGTCGGTGCCCAAGCCGCCGAGAACGCGGGCCGACGACCGCCGAGATCCCGAGCAGCGCCCCCTCCGGACCCATGTACCTGCCGCGCTCCTGGGCCGGCACGAGGTCGATGGCACAGGCTCGAGCGGATCAGCGGGTTCAGCGGCTCGGCCCGAGCACGGCGTCGTCCGTCGTCTCGAGGTGGTCTGAAGCAACGACCGCGCGGAGACGCCCACCTCGGCGCAGATGGCCTCGACCGTCACGCCGTCGAGCCCGTCGCGACCCGACGAGGAGCCGAGCGGCGTCGACGAGCGCGGCGCGGCGCGCGCTGCTTCTGACGGGCGCGCGAGCCCGAGGGGCGCGACGGCGGACTCGGTGGTCACGGGACCGGCATGACAGTCACGGCAGCTTTGCGTCCCCTGCATGCATGCGTCATCCGGGTGGGACGTGTGCCACATCGCCGGCCTCACGCCGTCCTGCGGTCCGACGGCGACCCTGCTGACGTCCCGCACGACGGGGTCCCCCGCGGGGCACCGCGAACCGGCCGTCGGTGACCGAAGCGCTGACGTGGTCGATGAATTGCCGGGCCCGAGCGACTCTGCTTCGAGGTGTCGGTACAGCTGCGAACGCAGCGAAACACGTGGGACGGCAACCGCGGCACCGTCCGGCCGCGACGGAACGATGGCCGACGAGCGTCGGGGACAGAAGGGACAGCGCCCGGGAATGCAAGAAGAGCCACCCCCGGGTGGGGTGGCTCTTTCATGAATGGGTGTCCGGCGGCGACCTACTCTCCCACACAGTCTCCCGTGCAGTACCATCGGCGCTGAGGGGCTTAGCTTCCGGGTTCGGAATGGGACCGGGCGTTTCCCCCTCGCTATGACCGCCGTAACTCTATGGAGATGTCCGGACACCCCCGTTCCCCCCGGGTCAGTCGGGGGTGGGGGAGGTTGCCCGTCTCTCGGGAACCGCACAGTGGACGCGTAGCACTTCAACAGGCTTTGTATGGGTGGTGAAGTTGTCGGCTTATTAGTACCGGTCAGCTTCACGGGTCGTTGGTCCCCGCTTCCACATCCGGCCTATCTACCCAGTGGTCTAGCTGGGAGCCTCTCGGACCGAAGCTCCGTGGAAACCTCATCTTGAAGCAGGCTTCCCGCTTAGATGCTTTCAGCGGTTATCCCTTCCGAACGTAGCCAACCAGCCGTGCTCCTGGCGGAACAACTGGCACACCAGAGGTTCGTCCGTCCCGGTCCTCTCGTACTAGGGACAGGTCTTCTCAAGTTTCCTGCGCGCGCAGCGGATAGGGACCGAACTGTCTCACGACGTTCTAAACCCAGCTCGCGTACCGCTTTAATGGGCGAACAGCCCAACCCTTGGGACCTACTCCAGCCCCAGGATGCGACGAGCCGACATCGAGGTGCCAAACCATGCCGTCGATATGGACTCTTGGGCAAGATCAGCCTGTTATCCCCGGGGTACCTTTTATCCGTTGAGCGACGGCGCTTCCACAAGCCACCGCCGGATCACTAGTCCCGACTTTCGTCCCTGCTCGACCTGTCAGTCTCACAGTCAAGCTCCCTTGTGCACTTGCACTCGCCACCTGATTGCCAACCAGGCTGAGGGAACCTTTGGGCGCCTCCGTTACATTTTAGGAGGCAACCGCCCCAGTTAAACTACCCACCAGGCACTGTCCCTGATCCGGATCACGGACCGAGGTTAGACATCCAGAGCGACCAGAGTGGTATTTCAACGATGACTCCACCGACACTGGCGTGCCGGCTTCACAGTCTCCCACCTATCCTACACAAGCCGCACCGAACACCAATACCAAGCTATAGTAAAGGTCCCGGGGTCTTTCCGTCCTGCTGCGCGTAACGAGCATCTTTACTCGTAGTGCAATTTCGCCGAGTTCGCGGTTGAGACAGCGGAGAAGTCGTTACGCCATTCGTGCAGGTCGGAACTTACCCGACAAGGAATTTCGCTACCTTAGGATGGTTATAGTTACCACCGCCGTTTACTGGGGCTTAAATTCTGAGCTTCGCCTCGCGGCTGACCCGTCCTCTTAACCTTCCAGCACCGGGCAGGCGTCAGTCCGTATACATCGTCTTGCGACTTCGCACGGACCTGTGTTTTTAGTAAACAGTCGCTTCTCCCTGGTCTCTGCGGCCTTCGAACGCTCCCCCAGCAAGTGGGATCACGCCTCAGGCCCCCCTTCTCCCGAAGTTACGGGGGCATTTTGCCGAGTTCCTTAACCACGATTCTCTCGATCGCCTTGGTATTCTCTACCTGACCACCTGAGTCGGTTTAGGGTACGGGCGGCTAGAACCTCGCGCCGAGGCTTTTCTAGGCAGCATAGGATCACCCAATCATCCCCCATACGGGGTCACCATCAGCTCTCAGGCTCCGTGAGGGGCGGATTTGCCTACCCCTCGCCCTACGACCTTGGACGTGGTCAACCATCGCCACGCTGGGCTACCTTCCTGCGTCACCCCTGTTAATACGCTTACCTACTACCGGTTCGGGTCCCGCGCTCGGCACCTCGAGTCCCCGAAGGGACGGTGAGGGCTTCGGGCGGTCAGCATCACCGGGCTCGGTATGGGCGGTTCTTCGCCGGTACGGGAATATCAACCCGTTGTCCATCGACTACGCCTGTCGGCCTCGCCTTAGGTCCCGACTTACCCAGGGCGGATTAGCCTGGCCCTGGAACCCTTGGTCATTCGGCGGACGGGTTTCTCACCCGTCTTTCGCTACTCATGCCTGCATTCTCACTCGTGTGGCGTCCACCGCTGGGTCACCCCGCGACTTCACTCGCCACACGACGCTCCCCTACCCATCCACACACCTGGACCACGAAGGCCTGGTTATCATGTGAATGCCACAGCTTCGGCGGTATGCTTGAGCCCCGCTACATTGTCGGCGCGGAATCACTTGACCAGTGAGCTATTACGCACTCTTTCAAGGGTGGCTGCTTCTAAGCCAACCTCCTGGTTGTCTGTGCAACTCCACATCCTTTCCCACTTAGCATACGCTTGGGGGCCTTAGCTGGTGGTCTGGGCTGTTTCCCTCTCGACTACGGAGCTTATCCCCCGCAGTCTCACTGCCACGCTCTCACTTACCGGCATTCGGAGTTTGGCTAACGTCAGTAACCTTGTAGGGCCCATCGGCTATCCAGTAGCTCTACCTCCGGCAAGAAACACGTGACGCTGCACCTAAATGCATTTCGGGGAGAACCAGCTATCACGAAGTTTGATTGGCCTTTCACCCCTAACCACAGGTCATCCCCTCGGTTTTCAACCCAAGTGGGTTCGGTCCTCCACGCGGTCTTACCCGCGCTTCAACCTGCCCATGGCTAGATCACTTCGCTTCGGGTCTAGAGCACGCGACTCAGGCGCCCTGTTCGGACTCGCTTTCGCTACGGCTTCCCCACACGGGTTAACCTCGCCACGTACCACTAACTCGCAGGCTCATTCTTCAAAAGGCACGCTGTCACCCCTGCTAGGGAGGCTCCAACGGATTGTAGGCACACGGTTTCAGGTACTATTTCACTCCCCTCCCGGGGTACTTTTCACCTTTCCCTCACGGTACTTGTCCGCTATCGGTCACTAGGTAGTATTTAGGCTTAGCAAGTGGTCTTGCCAGATTCACACGGGATTTCTCGGGCCCCGTGCTACTTGGGATCCCCCTCGGGAGGCCGCACCATTTCGTCTACGGGGGTCACACCCTCTGTGCCGGGCCTTTCAAGACCCTTCGACTATGACACGGCTTTCTGACTCCCTGCTGGATCGGCAGAACCAGCTGAAAGGTCCCACAACCCCGCCCACGCAACGCCTGCCGGCTATCACACGAGGACGGTTTGGCCTCATCCGCTTTCGCTCGCCACTACTCACGGAATATCTCTTCCTGTCGGTACTGAGATGTTTCACTTCCCGACGTTCCCTCCACACACCCTATATATTCAGGTGCGGGTCACCGGACATGACTCCGGCGGGGTTCCCCCATTCGGACATCCTCGGATCACAGTTCGTTTGCCAACTCCCCGAGGCTTATCGCAGGCTACAACGTCCTTCTTCGGCTCCTAGTGCCAAGGCATCCACCCTGTGCCCTTAAAAACTTCAACCACAAAGACATACAAAAAAAGATGCTCGCGTCCACTGTGCAGTTCTCAAGCTACGGACGACCCCACCATCACCACCCAGGCACCACACCCGAGCTGTCCGGTGGTCCGCGCAGCCACCACCCCCGCCACACCCCGACCCCCCCAAGGAGACCCGACGCACGAACAGGACCAGTGCCCGTGAAGAGGCCCAACGCCCTACGGCGCCCGACTCCCTCAGGACCCAACAGCGTGCCAACACCCACCCCGACCAGCGAACCGACCCGATCCAACCCCACCCCACCAAAAGGGACGAGGCGTACTAGGGACGGCCCACCACCACGGCAGGCCCATAGTCGACGTTCCACCCATGAGCACCACCCCCGACACGAACGGCCGAGGCATGGGCCTCACCAACCCCCCCACACCACACCAGGTGGTCACGACGGGCCAGGAGAGCTCCTTAGAAAGGAGGTGATCCAGCCGCACCTTCCGGTACGGCTACCTTGTTACGACTTAGTCCCAATCGCCAGTCCCACCTTCGACGGCTCCCTCCCACAAGGGGTTGGGCCACCGGCTTCGGGTGTTACCGACTTTCGTGACTTGACGGGCGGTGTGTACAAGGCCCGGGAACGTATTCACCGCAGCGTTGCTGATCTGCGATTACTAGCGACTCCGACTTCATGGGGTCGAGTTGCAGACCCCAATCCGAACTGAGACCGGCTTTTTGGGATTCGCTCCACCTCGCGGTATCGCAGCCCTTTGTACCGGCCATTGTAGCATGCGTGAAGCCCAAGACATAAGGGGCATGATGATTTGACGTCATCCCCACCTTCCTCCGAGTTGACCCCGGCAGTCTCCCATGAGTCCCCGGCATCACCCGCTGGCAACATGGGACGAGGGTTGCGCTCGTTGCGGGACTTAACCCAACATCTCACGACACGAGCTGACGACAACCATGCACCACCTGTACACCGACCTTGCGGGGAGCACATCTCTGCACTTTTCCGGTGTATGTCAAGCCTTGGTAAGGTTCTTCGCGTTGCATCGAATTAATCCGCATGCTCCGCCGCTTGTGCGGGCCCCCGTCAATTTCTTTGAGTTTTAGCCTTGCGGCCGTACTCCCCAGGCGGGGCACTTAATGCGTTTGCTGCGGCACGGAACTCGTGGAATGAGCCCCACACCTAGTGCCCAACGTTTACGGCATGGACTACCAGGGTATCTAATCCTGTTCGCTCCCCATGCTTTCGCTCCTCAGCGTCAGTTGCGGCCCAGTGACCTGCCTTCGCCATCGGTGTTCCTCCTGATATCTGCGCATTCCACCGCTACACCAGGAATTCCAGTCACCCCTACCGCACTCTAGTCTGCCCGTACCCACTGCAAGCCCAAGGTTGAGCCTTGAGTTTTCACAGCAGACGCGACAAACCGCCTACGAGCTCTTTACGCCCAATAATTCCGGACAACGCTTGCGCCCTACGTATTACCGCGGCTGCTGGCACGTAGTTAGCCGGCGCTTCTTCTGCAGGTACCGTCACTTGCGCTTCTTCCCTGCTGAAAGAGGTTTACAACCCGAAGGCCTTCATCCCTCACGCGGCGTCGCTGCATCAGGCTTGCGCCCATTGTGCAATATTCCCCACTGCTGCCTCCCGTAGGAGTCTGGGCCGTGTCTCAGTCCCAGTGTGGCCGGTCGCCCTCTCAGGCCGGCTACCCGTCGTCGCCTTGGTGAGCCATCACCCCACCAACAAGCTGATAGGCCGCGAGCCCATCCCTGACCAAAAAATCTTTCCAGACCCCACCATGCGGCAAGGTCTCATATCCAGTATTAGCCGCCGTTTCCAGCGGTTATCCCAGAGTCAGGGGCAGGTTACTCACGTGTTACTCACCCGTTCGCCACTGATCACCAGGAGCAAGCCCCTGGATCACCGTTCGACTTGCATGTGTTAAGCACGCCGCCAGCGTTCGTCCTGAGCCAGAATCAAACTCTCCGTAAATGCCTACATGGCACCCCGGAACCCGAAAGCCCGAAGCAACCGACACACGAAACAGGCACCCACCCGGCTACAGGCAGACACCCAAAAATGATCTGACCACAATCAACCGCACCCCCAAAAAAGAGGCACGGCATCGATGACCAAACCAGACCCACCACAACACCCCCACACCCACCACAACGGCAGACACAAAGGCATCACGACAAGCCGAATGGCATCGACTACATGGCACGCTGTTGAGTTCTCAAGGACCGGACGCGCACCCCGCAAGATCTTCCGACCCGCCAAGAGGCAACCGCTCAAACTTACCCGACCACACCCACCCCGTCAACCAGACCAGAACCAGGCCAGACCAGGCACGACCAACCCCACCCACACCAACCAGACCCCCACGACCACACAGATCGCAACGGCCCCACCACTGCTTCAGGGAAGCCACCCCGGGACCAGCCACCCGCCCTCACGAGCCCGGTGTCCGTTCCTCCCTGTCGGGCGGCGAAGAGGAACACTACGCAGGTCGCCGTGGGCCGTCAATCCGAGCCCCGGTGACCGCAGTCACCGCGCCTGACCTGCGGCGATGTGCGTCCGGGCGTGTCGCGCGCGCTGCCCGGACGGCCCCGCGCCCGAGCCGGCTCAGTACAGCGCGCTCGCCAGGGCCCGCCGGGCCGGACCGACTCGGGGGTCCTCGGCGCCGACGACCTCGAACAGGTCGACCAGCCGGACCCGCACGCGCTCGCGCTCCTCCCCTGCGGTGACGCGGACGAGGTCCACGAGGCGGGAGAAGGCGTCGTCGACCATGCCGCCGAGGACGTCGAGGTCAGCGACCACCAGCTGCGCGTCGATGTCGCGGGCGTCGCGGGCCGCGGCGTCCCGGGCGGTCCGCGGGTCGACGTCATGCGTCCGCTGGAGCAGACCGACCTGGGCGAGCCCGGCCCGGGCCATCGCGTCCCGCGGGTTCTCGCGGAGCGCCTGGTTGTACGCGTCGGCCGCGGCTTCGAGGTCCCCGCGCTCGATGGCGTCGTAGGCCTCCTCGTGCAGCGGCGGCAGCGGCGGCTCCTCCGGCTCGGGCTCGTCGGCCGGGTCCGCGGCGTCGCCCGCGCCCCGGGGAGCGGTCCCCGTGACGCCGTTGGCCGCGGCCGCCGCGAGCAGCTGGTCGAGGACGCCCGCGATCTGCTCGGCCGGGTAGGAGCCCTCGAACAGCGGGACCGGCTGGCCCGCGAGCACCGCCACCACGGACGGCAGCGACTGCACCTGGAACGCGGCGGCGACCTGGCGGTTGGCGTCGACGTCGACCCGCGCGAGCAGGAACCCGCCGGCAGCGCGCTCGGCGAGGATCCCCAGCTCACGAGCCAGGTCGAGGCTCGAGGGGCTGCGCGCGGACCAGAGCAGCACGACCACCGGGTACTGCGTCGAGCTCTGCACCACCTCGCCGAAGGTCGCCTCGGTGACGTCGAGCGTGTAGGGCCCCGGCGCGGGGGGCCCACCGGCCTCACCGTCCGGCGACGCTGCCGGGCGGGCCAGGGCTGACAGGTCGACCGCCCCGCGCACGTCGAGACGCGGCTGCTGGCTGGGCTGGCTCATCGGTGGCTGCTCCTCGGTGACCGGCTCACGAGCCGGAGGCGGACGTGAAGGTGTGCTCGGCGCCGAGGACCTGGATCTGTGCGGCGGCGCCGGCCGGCGGGACGTAGAAGGCGACGACGTCGGTGTAGACCACCGACAGGCTGTTGCGCAGGACGGCGTTGGCCGGCAGTGCGCCGCCGGACACGGCCGCGAACTGGGGCGGCACGGTGAGCGACGCTCCGCTGATGGTGAGCGCGGACGACGTCGTCATGCCGGCGACCACGATCGCGCCTCCGTCCGCGGTGGCCAGGGCCACGAGCTGGTCGGGGACCGGGGCGTAGGTCTCGGTGAACGTGCCGGAGCCCTGGGCGGCGATCCCCTGGTTCGACGCGCGGCTGGCCGCGATCTGGTCGCGGAAGGCGTCCGGCTTGGCGAAGGACGCCGCGAAGGCCGATGCGTCCCCGTTGCCGAGGATGTCGGCGTACTGGGTGACGACGTCGGCCGGGGTGGCGACGAGCGTGCTGGCGTCGGCCGGGACCGGCTCGCTGCCCACCTCCGGCGAGGCGGTGGCGGGCATCTGGACCCCGGGCAGCAGGCGCACCCATCCCCAGAGGGCGTACCCGCTGCGGGGCGACTCCTGCCGCAGGACGAGCAGCCGCGGGCTGGTGAGGTCCGAGGGCTGCTCGGTGACCACCAGCTGCGTGCGCGGCCACTCGGTGGTGCCGGCGACGACCAGCGTCTGCGGCTGGAGCGGCAGGGCGGTCACCGGGTCGGCGCTGGCGGTCGCGGCGGCGACGGCGTACTCCGCGGTCCGCGAGGCCAGGGCGGGTCCGGTGACGCGGGACGCGAGCTCGCTGGCGGACAGGGCCGCGTCGCCGGCGGTGAGGACCTCGCCCACCGCGCCGAGGATGCGCTCGGACTGCTCGAGCGTGACGGCGGCCGGCGGGACGGCGGGCTCACCGCGCGGGGCGGGCTGGGGCAGCTCCGGGGCACAGGCGGTGAGCGTCAGCGACGCGGCGAGCGCGAGGGTCGCCGTGCGCCGCGAGCCGAACGAGCCGCGGCGCGCGCTGGTCGTGCGGGTCATCGGTCGTCCTTCCCGTCGGTGTCCCGGCTGCCGAGGCCGTCGGTCCGCTCGGGACCGTCCGCCCCGGGGACCGGTCCGCTGCCGTCGGCGGACCGGGCGGGGTCGGCGATCGTCGAGCCTCCCGTCGTGGGCACGTCGCCGGGGGCCGACCGGACGGCCGTGCTGGTCGTCGCGGTCGCGGTCCCGGGTTCGGCGTCCACCGCACCCACGGGGTACCAGTCGTCCTCGCGCCGCGCGGCGCGGCGGGCCCGCAGGGCGAGCACCAGCGCGAGCAGCAGGAGCACCGCGCCGCCGACGGTGCCCGGCACCAGCCAGGGCGTCGTCACCGTCTGCGGCCAGGAGAGCTGGAGGGTCATCGGGCCCGGAGCCTCGCCGGTCGCCGCGGCCAGGAGCGTCCACCGGCCGTCACGCGGGGTCCAGACGAGCTCGGCGCTGCCGTCCCCGGTCGCCTCGTCGACCCAGAGGTCGCTGCCGGCCGGGTCGGCGGCGGTCAGGGGCGCCGCGGGGTCGGCCGCTGCATCCGCGGGATCCGCGGCGGGCGCGGTCGGCGTCGGGGTCGGGGTGGCCGCCGGGGCGTCCGCCGCGGCGGGCGTGGGCGTCGGCGCCGCCGTCTCCGCGGGGTCGGGCGTCGCCGGCTCGTCGGCCTCGGTCGCCACGTCGGTGGACAGCGTGTGCCAGTCGCTCAGTCCGGTCACGACCGTGTGGGGGTCGGCGCCGACCCAGCCCGCCACGTCGGTGTCGCGCCCGAGCGCGAGGACGACCGTCGTGCCGTCGGCGGCCCGCCCGCTGATGGTCACCGGCGGGTCGCCGAGCTCGAGGACCCCCGGTGCCGTGGTGAGGAGCGTGGTGCCGTCGGCGGTCCGCGCGGTGGCGGTGAGCGTGTCGTCGGCACGCCAGGCGGTCGCCGAGGCGATGCCGAGGGCGATCGCGGCCAGGCCGAGCACGCCCAGCACGGCGGCGATGAGTCGTTGCAGCACGGACGAGCCCTTCCGGAAGGTGACGACTGAAGAATAGGTGCGGGACGCGACGAGGCCGAACCGGGCCACGGACCCGCCCCCGCGACGCCCGCTCGCACGGGCGTCCGCCGATACCCTGGGCGGCAGCCGCCCGGTCCGTGGGAGGGCAGGGCGCACCGTCGCGAACGCCTCCCGGACCGACCGCTCCGCCGATCCCGAGGAGGTCCCCGTGCCGGACGACCAGTCCCCGTTCCCCGTCGTCGCGTTCCGCGGCTACGACCGCGCGCCCGTGGATGCCCGGCTGCGGCAGCTCGAGCAGTCGCTCGCCGACGCGCGCGCTCAGGTCGAGCTCCTGGACGCGCGGGTCATCCAGTCGGCCGGCGAGCTGGCGGACGCCGACCGCCGGGTGCGCGAGGCGGAGCGCCCGAGCTACGCGGGCCTGGGGTCGCGCGTCGAGCGGCTCATGCGGTCCGCGGAGGAGCAGTCCGCCGACGTCGTCGCGCGCGCCGAGGCGCGGGCCGCGGAGTCGCTCGAGCGCGCCGGGCGCGCGGCCGAGCAGCTGGCCGCTCGCGCCGAGCACGAGGCGGCCGAGAGCCTCGCAGCCGCACGACGCGAGGCCGAGGAGGTGCGCGGCGCGGCTGCGGCCGACGCCGAGGGCGCACTCGTCGATGCCGGGCGCCGCGCGGAGGAGACCATCGGCGCCGCGCAGCGCGAGGCCGCCGGCATCCGGAGCGCCACGGCTGCCGAGGCCAGCGAGCGCCGCGCGGCCCTGGAGCGCGAGCTCGAGGCCCTGCGCGCGACCGCCGACCGCGAGCTCACCGAGCTCCGCGTTGCCGGGGAGCAGGTGGCCGCGGACGTCCGCCGGGCCGCGACGGCCGACGCGGCAGCGGTGCGCGGGGACGCCGACCGGTACGCCGCCGGACTGAGGGCCGAGGTCGAGGCGGAGGTCGGTGAGCTGCGCGAGGCCGTCCGGGTCGAGATCGCGCAGGTCCGCGCGGAGGCTCAGCGGGCGGCGGCGGAGGTCCTCTCCGCGGCCCGGGTTGACGCCGACGCGCAGCTCGAGGCCGCGCGGCGGGCGGTCGCCCAGGCCGACGTCGAGGTCGCCGCGCGCCTGGACGCCGTCGCCCGCGAGGCGGCCGAGCGGCACGCCGTCGCGAGCGACGGGACCGCCCGGCTCGTGGCCGACGCCGAGGCGCACGCCGCCGCGGCCGAGGAGCGCGTGGTCCGGGCGCTGGAGCACGCCGAGCTCGTCCGTCGGGACGCGGCCGCCCAGGCCCAGGAGCTGCTCTCGCAGGCGCGCCAGACGGCGGACCGCCTGGTCGACGAGGCCCGGGCGTCGGCCGACCGGGCACTGGACGAGGCCCTCACCTCCGCCGACCGCGAGCGGACGACGGCGCGGCGGGAGGTCGGCGAGCTCGGGCGCCAGCGTCAGGCGGTCGCGGCGTACCTCGACGAGCTGCGCGCGCTCCTGGGTGACGCGACCGTCCCGAGCCGGGAGGCGCTGGACCGCGCGTCGGAGGCCGGTGAGCGGTACGACCGGCAGCGCTCACCCGGCCCGACCGGGTCCCAGGGCGCCGCCGGGTCGGGCGCTGCCCGCGGGTCGGGCGGTGCCCGCGGGTCGGACCGCGCCGGCGGGTCGGCCAGTGCCCGCGCGTCGGACGCCGCCAAGGGGTCGGGCGGCGCGGCCGTCGGGGCCGCGTCCGTCGACGGCGGACCGGTCGAGGACGAGCGCGCCGACGAGGGTCGCGCGCGATGACGACGCCCGACCCGACGGCCGGCGGCGACCGAGGTCCCGACGGCAGCTGGCAGGCGCGGCGACGGGAGGCCGCGGAGGTGCACGCCGAGGCGCTCGCCCGTCAGCAGCGCGCCGAGACCGCCCAGGCCCGGGCCCTCATCGAGCAGTTCCTCGGCGACGTCGCCGCGCGGGGCATCGCCCCGGTCCCGCTCGCGGCCCGCAGCTACGACGGACGCGCGCGCTACCGGACGCCGCTGCGGGGCTGGTACCTGCGCCGCAACGAGACCGTGGCGATCGGCACGGACGGAGAGTTCTACGTCCTGTCCGTGCCGGCGAGCCTGCGCGGCCGGTTCGCCGGGGTGACGCCGCCGCCCAGCGACCCGCCGATCATCCTCGGCAAGGGCGGGCGCGACGGAGAGTCGATCGACCTCGCGGACGCGCTCGCCCGGGTGCTGTCCGGGGACACCTAGCCGCTCACCCGGCCCAGCAGCCGGGTCAGGGCGGCGGCGACGGCCGCCGGGTCCTCGATGCTCGTCATGTGCCCGGCGCGCGGGACCACGACGAGCTCGACCTGCGGCAGGGCGGCGGCCATGTGCTCGGCGGCCGCCACAGGCGTGAGGTCGTCGGTGGCCCCGACGACGACCAGCGCCGGGCCGGCGAAGCCCGACAGGACCGCGGTCCGGTCCGGCCGGTCGGCCATCGCGCGCTGCGACCAGGCGACGCCCGCCGGTGCCTGCTCGCCGATCCAGGTGGCGAGCTGGTCCACGAGGTCGGCGCGGTCCCGGTTCGGCGCACCGAGCAGCGCGCGCGGTGTGCCGCTGAGCTCGGACACGTCGCCGGCCGCGAGGACCGCGTCGGCGACGCGGAGCCGGTTCGCACGTCCGGCGTCGTCGTCCGGGGTGGACCGGGTGTCGACGAGCGCGAGCCCGGCGACCAGCGCCGGGTGCCGCTCGACGAGGGCCAGGGCGGTGTAGCCGCCCATCGAGAGGCCGGCGACGACCGCCCGGCTGATCCCGTGGGCGCCCAGGGTCGCGACGACGGCGTCGGCCGCGCTCTCCAGCGACGGCTCACCGTCGGCCGCCGACCGGCCCAGCCCCGGGGGGTCCACCGCCACGACGGTGCGGTCGGGCGGCATGAGCGCGGCGACGTCGGCCCACATCCGGTGGTCGAGCGGGAAGCCGGGGAGCAGGACGAGCGGCAGCCCGTCCCCCGCGGCGAAGGTGTGCAGGTGCAGCTGAGTCATCAGTCCTCCTCGGCCTGGACGACCGGGCCGTCCCAGGTGGTCGGCAACGGCGTCGGGTGGCCGGGCAGGACGTGCCGGACGATCTCGTCCAGCACCCGCCGGACCGCGGCCTCGCCGACCCAGAGGTGCTTCGCGCCGTCGACGCCGATCACCTCGGCCTGGCGGACGCGCGCGAACCGCTCCCGCGCGGCGTCCGGCCGCAGGTAGTCGTCGAGCTCGGGCACCAGGACGACGAGCGGCTTGCCGAAGGCGTCCCAGGCGTCGAGGTCGGCGTCGGTGGCGCGGTGCAGGGGCGGCGACAGGAGGATCGCGCCCGCGATGGCGGGGTCGCGGCCGTGCATGAGCGCGAGCTCGGTCCCGAACGACCAGCCGACGAGCCACCGCCGTGGCAGGTCGCGGAACTCGGCGAGCTCGATCGCCGCGGCGACGTCGAAGCGCTCGCGCGCGCCGCCGTCGAACGCGCCGTCGCTCGTGCCGCGCGGGGACGACGTCCCCCGGGTGTTGAACCGCAGGACCGCGAGGTCGGCGAGCGCGGGCAGCCGCCAGGCGGCCTTCCGCAGCACGTGGGAGTCCATGTACCCGCCGTGGGTCGGCAGCGGGTGCAGGGTCACGAGCGTCGCCACCGGCGGGCGCTCGGGCGGGAGCGCGAGCTCGCCGACGAGCGTGAGGCCGTCCGCGGTGTGCAGCTCGACGTCCTCGCGGCGGGCCGGCAGGACGGACAGCGACCGGATCTCGGCGGCGGTGCCGGCGGCGTCGGGCGTCTGGGTGCTCACCGGTCCGAGCCTAGTGAGTCACCGCGGACGACGACGCCCCCGCAGCTCCCAGCACGCGGTGTGCCAGTGGCGGCGGTCGGCGACGGCCTGCTCGGCCCCGAACAGGCCGTCCTGCGCCCACGCGACGACGTGGGCCGTCCCCGGGCCGACCATCTGCTGGCAGCCCGGGCACCGGTAGGACTTCGTCGACCCGCGGACGTGCTGGACGGTCCAGGAGCCGTCGGGCCCGTCCACGCTGCGCCGTCCGCCGGTCGCGCGCCCGACGTCCAGCTCCGCGTGCGGCTCGGCCCACGGGCGTCGCTTGGACCTCCGGCTGCTCGGCATGGGTCCATCCTCCCCGCCCGACGGGCCGGTCGCGCACGCGGAGCAGCCGCGCCCGCCGGACCGCCGGACCGCCGGGCCGGGCCGGGCCGGGCCGGGCCGGGCCGGGCCGGCCGGGACGCCGCCCGGGCGGTCAGCGCAGCGGCAGCGCGGCGTCGACCGCCGGCAGCGTCCCGGTCCGCACGAGCTCCCGGTACCAGTGGGCGGAGTCCTTCGGGGTCCGCGCGAGCGTGTCGTAGTCGACGCGGATGATCCCGAACCGTCGCTCGTAGCCGTACCCCCACTCGAAGTTGTCCAGGAGCGACCAGACGAAGTAGCCGCGCACGTCCGCGCCCGCGTCGATCGCCCGCCCGACGGCCTCGATGTGATCGTGCAGGTAGGACACCCGGCGCGGGTCGTGGACCCGCCCGTCCGGGGCCACCTCGTCGTCGAAGGCGGCGCCGTTCTCGGTGATCATGAGCGGCTGGTCGGGGTACGCGGCGCGGAGGGACAGCAGCAGGTCGGTCATCCCGGCCGGCTCGATGTTCCAGCCCATCGCGGTGTACGGGCCGGGCTGCCGGACGAACGCGACGTCCGTCGCGCCGATCCACGGGCTGGCCGACGACGCCCCGTGGCCGTCGTCCTGCGGACGCTCGTCGGTGCCGTCGTGGTGGCGCACCCGGACCGTCGAGTAGTAGTTCACGCCCAGCACGTCCAGGGGCGTGCGGACGAGGTCGAGGTCGCCGTCCCGGACGAAGGCCCAGTCCGTGACGGCGGCGGTGTCCGCGAGCAGGTCGGCGGGGTACGCCCCGTCGAGGAGCGGGCCGAGGAAGGCACCGTTGGCGAGCGCCTCGATCCGGCGGACCGCGTCGCGGTCGGCCGCCGAGCCCGCGTCGTCGGGCCGGACGACGTGCAGGTTGAGCGTGATCGACAGCTGCGCCTGCTCCCCCAGCACGCCGCGGATCGCCCGCGCGGCCAGCCCGTGGGCGAGGTTGAGGTGGTGCACCGCCGCGAGCGCCGCGGCGCCGTCGGTGCGGCCGGGGGCGTGCACGCCCGATCCGTAGCCGAGGTAGGCCGTGCACCACGGCTCGTTGAGCGTGGTCCACACGGTGATGCGGTCCCCGAGCTCGCGGGCCATCCGCTCGGCGTAGTCGGCGAACCGGAGGGCCGTCTCGCGGTTCGCCCAGCCGCCGGCGTCCTCGAGCTCCTGCGGCAGGTCCCAGTGGTACAGCGTGACCACGGGGGCGACGCCGGCCTCGGTCAGCGCGTCGACGAGGTCGGAGTAGAACGCGATGCCCTCCGGGTTGAACGCGCCCGAGCCGCCCGGCTGGACGCGCGACCACGAGATCGAGAACCGGTAGGCGTGCAGGCCCAGGTCGGCCATGAGCGCGACGTCGTCGCGGAACCGGTGGTAGTGGTCGGCGGCGACGTCCCCGGTGTCGCCGCCGAGCGTCCGGCCCGGCGTGTGGCTGAAGGTGTCCCAGATCGACGGCCCACGTCCGCCCTCGGTGACGGCTCCCTCGACCTGGTAGGCGGCCGTGGCGGAGCCCCAGAGGAAGTCGGGCGGGAACGTGCGTGCGTCGTCGGTCATCGCGGGTGCGTCCTTCGGTGTGGAGGTGGGTTGTCGGCGCGCCGGGGAGCCGGTCGAGGGTGTCGCCGCGCCGGGAGACCCGTGCGGTCGGCGCGAACACGGTCATCGCGGTGTCGTCGGCCCCGATGTCGTGGACCTCGGCGGGTGCAGGGGGTGCAGCCCGGTGCGGGCCATCCAGTAGCCGTCGGTGAGCGTCATCGCTCAGCCCGCGGCGGTCCCCACGACCCACTCGCCCGCGCGCAGGACGGCGATCGGGGCCAGGTCACCGTCGGTCACGACGACGTCCGCGCGGCGACCCGGCTCGAGCGCACCGACGTCGCGCCGTCCGAGCACCCCGGCGGGGGTGAGGCTCGCGGACCGCACGGCCGCGGCGAGCGGGATGCCGGCGCCCACGGCTCGACGCACGACGTCGAGGAGGTGCCCGGTCCCGCCGGCGATCGCGTCGCCGTCGGCCAGTCGCGCGACGCCGTCGGCCACCCGGACCCGCATCGGGCCGAGGTCGTACGTGCCGTCCGGCATGCCGGCCGCGGCCATCGCGTCGGTGACCAGCGCGATCGCGTCCGGACCGACGAGGTCGAACACCGCGCGCACGGTGCCGTCGGCGAGATGGGTGCCGTCCCCGATGAGCTCGACCACGAGCTCACCGCGCCCCGCGGCGGCCAGGCACGCGGCGATCGGCCCCGGGTCGCGGTGGTGGAGCGGTCGCATGCCGTTGAACAGGTGGGTCGCGGTGGGCCGGGGCGACCGGGCCCCGGGCCGGGCGAGCGCGCGGCGGGCGGCGGCGACGGCGGCGTCCACCGCCTCGGCCGAGGCGTCGGTGTGCCCCAGGGACGGGACCGCGCCCTCCGCGGCGAGCGTCTCGAGCGCTCCCCCGGACCCGACGACGCCGTCGACCTCGGGCGCGAGGGTCATCGTGACGAGGTGGCCGCGTGCCGCCGCGGCGACCCGCCGCACGAGGTCGGGGTCGCCGGGCAGCATGTCCGCCGGGTTCTGCGCCCCGCACCGGACGGCCGACAGGAACGGGCCCTCGAGGTGGATCCCGGCCAGCTCGCCGGCGTCGGCGAGGTCGGCGAGCATCGCGGTGCGCGCCAGCAGGGTGTCGGCGTCCGCGGTGACGAGGGACGCGACGAGCGACGTCGTGCCGTGCGCGAGGTGCTCGCGGATCGCCCGGCGGGCGTCGTCGGGCGTCGCGGCGTCCGGGAACGACGCGCCCCCGCCGCCGTGGTTGTGCAGGTCGACGAGGCCGGGCAGGAGCGTCGTGCCCGGCACCGGCACGTCCGCGGCGGCGACGGCGGCCGCGAGGGCGGGCGGCGCGGTGGCCGTCGACACCGGGCCGACCCAGGTGAGGCGGTCCCCCTCGACGACGACGGCGCCGTCGTCCAGCACGCCGTCGGGGGTGACGACGCGGCCGCGCAGGACCAGGGGCTCGGTCATCAGAACAGTCTGGACCCGACGTCGTCGACGCCGCGCATGGCGTCGTAGTCGAGCACCAGGCACCCGATGCCCCGGTCGTGGGCGAGGACCCGGGCCTGCGGCTTGATCTCCTGCGCCGCGAAGACCCCGCGGACGGGCGCGAGGTGGGGGTCACGGTTGAGGAGCTCGAGGTAGCGGGTCAGCTGCTCGACCCCGTCGATGTCGCCCCGGCGCTTGATCTCGACCGCCACGGTCCCGCCGGACGCGTCGCGGGCGAGGATGTCCACCGGGCCGATCGCGGTCGGGAACTCCCGCCGCACCAGGGAGTGGCCGGTGCCGAGCAGCTCGATCTGCGCGGCGAGCATGATCTGCAGGTGCGCCTCGACGCCGTCCTTGACGAGACCCGGGTCGACCCCGAGCTCGTGCGCCGAGTCGTGCAGCACCTCGTGCAGCTCGACGACCAGGCGGTCGTCGCTCTTGGCGTGCTGGACCGACCAGACCTGCTCGACGCCGCGGGACCGGGCGTCGTCGTCCGGGTCGCTCACGCTGAGGGAGCACGGCGGGCTCATCCAGTTCAACGGCTTGTAGGAGCCGCCGTCGGAGTGCAGCAGCACGCTGCCGTCCGCCTTGACCAGCACGAGGCGGGTCGCGAGGGGCAGGTGCGCGTTGAGCCGGCCCGAGTAGTCGGCCGAGCAGCGGGCGATGACGAGGCGCACGGGTCTCCTAGATGACGCGCGAGATGTCGCTCGGCGGGGCGGCCTCGAGCCATGCCGTGAGTCCCGCGAACGCGTCGACGGACATCGTCAGCTCGAACTCGGCGTCGTCGGAGCGGCACCGCGCGACGAGCTGCTCCTGGCCACCCGGGCCGACGAACGCGGCCCGGCTGACGATCGTGAGCTCGCTGCGCCGCCACGTGTGCGACGGACGCGGCGCGAGCGACCACGACCGCCACCAGTCGATCCGGCCGGCGCCGTAGTGCGCGATGCCCGCGGTCCAGGCCGGGCCCGGCTCGTCCCGCGCGTCCCCGGTCGCGCCGGGTTGACGGCCCGCGGTCCGGGCCGCGCACTCGAACGAGCCGATGCGGCCGGACAGCACGCGCAGACGCCAGGCGCCGAGCACCGCCGTGACGAGGAGCACGAGGACGACCGCGCCCAGCACGGCAGCGACGTAGCTGGTCACCCCGGGCGCGGCGTGGTCAGTGCGCGGACGGGCCGGCGGCGCCGCGCGGGGCCAGGTCGGTGACCACGGTCACGCGGTCGGCGTCGACGGAGATGAACCCCGCCTCGATCGCCGCGTGCACGACCTGGCCCGACACGGGGGTGATCCGCACCTCGCCGCGCCGGAGCACGGCGAGGAGCGGCGTGTGCCCCGGCAGGATGCCGACCTCGCCGTCGGCGGCCGGCGCGCTGACCATGCTCGCCTCCCCCGACCAGACGGTCCGGTCGGCCGCGACGAGGTCGACGTCCAGGTGTGCCACAGGTACTCCTTCGTGGGGTACGGATCAGGTGCAGGTCAGGCCGGCCGACGGCTCAGAGCCCGTAGTCCTTCTGGATCCGCGCCCAGTTGCGCTCGAGGTCCTCGAGCCCGCCGATGTTGAAGAACGCCTGCTCCGAGATGTGGTCGAACTCGCCGTCGGCGATCTTCGAGAACGCCTCGACCGTCTCGGACATCGGGACCGTCGACCCGGGGACCGAGGTGAACTGCTCGGCCATGTAGGTGTTCTGCGACAGGAACTGCTGGATGCGGCGCGCGCGGCCGACGACGGTCTTGTCCTCCTCGGACAGCTCGTCGACACCGAGGATCGCGATGATGTCCTGGAGCTCCTTGTTGCGCTGCAGGATCGTCTTGACCCGGGTCGCGGTGTCGTAGTGCGCCTGGCCCACGTAGCGCGGGTCGAGGATGCGGGACGTCGACGCCAGCGGGTCGACGGCCGGGTACAGGCCGCGGGACGCGATCTCGCGGGAGAGCTCGGTCGTCGCGTCCAGGTGGGCGAACGTCGTGGCCGGCGCCGGGTCGGTGTAGTCGTCGGCGGGGACGTAGATCGCCTGGAGCGAGGTGATCGAGTGACCGCGCGTGGAGGTGATCCGCTCCTGGAGCTGACCCATCTCGTCGGCCAGGTTCGGCTGGTAGCCGACCGCGGACGGCATGCGCCCGAGCAGCGTGGACACCTCGGAGCCGGCCTGCGTGAACCGGAAGATGTTGTCGATGAACAGCAGCACGTCCTGCTTCTGCACGTCCCGGAAGTACTCCGCCATCGTCAGCGCGGACAGCGCGACCCGCAGGCGGGTGCCCGGCGGCTCGTCCATCTGACCGAAGACGAGCGCGGTCTGCTTGATGACGCCGGACTCGGTCATCTCCTCGATGAGGTCGTTGCCCTCACGCGTGCGCTCACCGACGCCGGCGAACACCGACACACCGTTGTGGTTGTTCGCGACGCGGTAGATCATCTCCTGGATCAGGACGGTCTTGCCGACGCCGGCACCACCGAAGAGCCCGATCTTCCCGCCCTGGACGTACGGCGTGAGCAGGTCGATGACCTTGATGCCCGTCTCGAACATCTCGGTCTTGGCCTCGAGCTGGTCGAAGTTCGGGGCCTTGCGGTGGATGGGCCACCGCTCGGAGATCTCGAGCTGCTCGCCCTCCTTGAGATTGAGCACCTCGCCGGTCACGTCGAAGACGTGGCCCTTGGTGACGTCGCCGACCGGGACGCTGATCGGCTTGCCGGTGTCCTTGACGATCGCGCCGCGGACCAGGCCGTCGGTGGGCTTGAGCGCGATGGCGCGCACGAGCGCGTCACCGAGGTGCTGGGCGACCTCGAGCGTCATGGTCAGCGTGCCCACGCCCTCGCCACGGGTCGCGAGGTCGATGTCGACCGTGAGCGCGTTGTAGATCTCGGGGATGGCGTCCGCCGGGAACTCGATGTCCACGACGGGGCCGATCACCCGGGCGACGCGGCCCACGGCGGGCTGGCGGGCCTGCGAGGAGGCGGTGTCGGTCACAGTGGCAGTCATTGATCTCTCGTTTCGCTGGACCGTCAGGCCCCGGTCGGTGCTGCGGTGATGTGCTCGGTGATCGCTGCGCGGGGGCAGCGCGTTCAGGAGGCCAGCGCGTCCGCGCCGGAGACGATCTCGCTGATCTCCTGGGTGATCTCGGCCTGCCGGGCCTGGTTGGCCTGGCGCGTGTACATCCGGATGAGGTCCTCGGCGTTGTCCGTCGCGGTCTGCATCGCGCGCTGCCGGGCGGCCAGCTCGGACGCCGCGGCCTGCAGGAGGCACGTCCAGATCCGGCTGCGCACGTAGCGCGGGAGCAGCGCGTCCAGCACGGCCTCGGGCCCGGGCTCGAAGTCGTACAGCGGGAGCGGACGGTGGTCCTCCACCGGCGCGACGCCCTCGACGATCTCGAGCGGGAGCATGCGGATGACCCGCGGCACCTGGCTCACCATGCTGACGAACTGCGTGAACACGACGTGCAGCTCCGCGACGCCACCGGCGTCCGCCGGGGCGGTGAACGCCTCGAGCAGCGTGTCGGCGATCTCGTCCGCCACCTCCAGCGTCGGCGCGTCCGAGCCGCCGGTCCAGCTCTGCGCGATCCGACGGCCACGGAACTGGTAGTAGCCCACGGCACGCCGGCCGACCGCGTAGAGGACGACCTCCTTGCCCTGCGCGGTGAGGTCGTCCATGAGCCGCTCCGCCGCCCGGATCACGCTGGCGGAGTAGGCCCCGGCCATGCCGCGGTCCGCCGTCGCCACGAGGACCGCGACCCGGTTGGTGTCGTTCCGCTCCGTGGTGAGCGGGTGCGCGACGTCGGAGTGCGTCGCGACGGCCGAGACGGCCCGGGTCAGCGCACGGGTGTACGGCGTCGCCGCCGTCACCCGCGCGCGTGCCTTGCCGATGCGCGACGCCGCGATGAGCTCCATCGCGCGGAAGATCTTCTTCAGCGACTGGGTCGACCGGATCCGCTGCCGGTAGACGCGCTGCTGTCCCGCCACGCGTCAGCCCCGCTTCTGCTTGACGATCTGCTCCTGCTCGACGTCCACGGCCTCGTCGTCGGAGCTGCCGCCCAGAAGCGGCGAGCCGTCCTTGAGCAGGAACCCGCGCCGGAAGTCCTCGATCGCGGACTCCAGGGCACCCTCGGTGTCCTTCTCGAGCTTCCCGGTGGTCGCGATCGTGCTCAGGACCTCGGTGTGGCGGCGCAGGTGGTCGAGCAGCTCCGCCTCGAAGCGCAGGACGTCCTCGAGCGGGACGTCGTCGAGCTTGCCCTTGGTGCCGGCCCAGATCGACGCGACCTGGTCCTCGACCGGGTACGGCGTGTACTGGGGCTGCTTGAGCAGCTCCATGAGCCGCGCACCGCGCGTCAGCTGGGCCCGCGAAGCGGGGTCCAGGTCGGAGGCGAACATGGCGAACGCCTCGAGCGAGCGGTACTGGGCCAGGTCGAGCTTGAGCGTCCCGGAGACCGACTTCATCGCCTTGACCTGCGCCGAGCCACCGACACGCGACACCGAGATGCCGACGTCGACCGCGGGGCGCTGGTTGGCGTTGAAGAGGTCCGACTGCAGGAAGATCTGGCCGTCGGTGATCGAGATGACGTTGGTCGGGATGTAGGCCGAGACGTCGTTGGCCTTCGTCTCGATCATCGGCAGACCGGTCATCGAGCCGGCACCCAGCTCGTCGTTGAGCTTCGCGCAGCGCTCGAGCAGACGGGAGTGCAGGTAGAAGACGTCACCGGGGTAGGCCTCGCGGCCCGGCGGGCGCCGCAGGAGCAGCGACACGGCGCGGTACGCCTCGGCCTGCTTCGACAGGTCGTCGAACACGATGAGGACGTGCTTGCCCTCGTACATCCACTGCTGGCCGATCGCCGAGCCGGTGTACGGCGCGAGGTACTTGAAGCCGGCCGGGTCGGACGCCGGGGCGGCGACGATGGTCGTGTACTCCAGCGCGCCGGACGACGCGAGGGCGCCGCGCACGGCCGCGATCGTGGAGCCCTTCTGGCCGATGGCGACGTAGATGCAGCGGACCTGCTTCTTCGGGTCGCCGGTCTCCCAGTTGGCCTTCTGGTTGATGATCGTGTCGATCGCGATGGCGGTCTTGCCGGTCTGGCGGTCGCCGATGATGAGCTGACGCTGGCCGCGCCCGATCGGGATCATCGCGTCGATGGCCTTGAGCCCGGTCTGCAGCGGCTCGTGGACGCTCTTGCGCATCATCACGCCGGGAGCCTGGAGCTCGAGCGCGCGGCGGCCGGACGTCTCGACCGGGCCGAGGCCGTCGATCGGCTCGCCCAGCGGGTCCACGACGCGTCCGAGGTAGCCGTCGCCGACCGGGACGGACAGGACCTCGCCGGTCCGGCGGACCTCCTGGCCCTCCTCGATGCCGGTGAACTCACCGAGCACCACGACGCCGATCGTGCGCACGTCGAGGCTGAGCGCGAGGCCCAGCGTGCCGTCCTCGAAGCGCAGCAGCTCGTTGGCCATCGCGCCCGGGAGGCCCTCGACCTGGGCGATGCCGTCGCCTGCCAGGACGACGCGACCGATCTCCTCGGTCACCGCGCCCTTGGGCTCGTAGGACTTCACGAAGCTGTCCAGGGCGGCCCTGATGTCCTCGGAGCGGATCGTCAGCTCAGCCATTGCTCTTCTCCTGTCATGACCACACGTCGTGCGCGGTCGTTCACGTCAGTTGTTGCGGTGCGGCGGGAGGACCGGACCGTCAGCCGGCCAGCCGGCGTCGTGCGTCGTCGAGCCGGGACAGCACGGTGGCGTCGACGACGTCGGCACCCACCTGGACGCGCAGTCCCCCGAGGACCGTCGGGTCCACGGACACGTTCACCTGGATCTCCGAGCCGTACGCCTGGCCGAGGATGTCGGACAGTCGCCCGCGCTGCGCAGCGGTCAGCTCCGTGCGGGAGGTGACCGAGGCGACGAGACGACGACGGCGGGCGGCCGCGAGGTCGCCCACGTGCGTCAGCGTCTCGATGAACCGGCGCCGGCCGGAGACCGCGGCCCGGCGGGCGATGCGGACGGTGCCGTCCGCCGCCTGCCCGGCCAGGAGCGCCTCGGCCAGTGCGGCACGCCGCTCGCGCGACGCCGTCGGGTCCGCCAGGGCCTGCCGGGCCTCGCGCTGACCGGTCAGCGCGCGGGTGAGCTGGAACAGCTCCTCCTCGGTGCGCGACAGGTCGCCGGCGGCGTCGGCCGACGCGAGCAGCGCCCAGTAGCCCAGCTCCTCGATCGACTCCGCCAGGTCGTCCTCGGACGACCAGCGGGCGGCGACCAGATCGGCGACGACGTCGCCCACCTCGGGACGCGCGTCGGCGAGCAGCCGCCGGGCCAGGGCCACCTTCGCCTCGGCGTCGATCGACGGGTCGGTCAGCGTGCGGCGCAGCGAGCCGTTGCCGTCGAGCGCGTCGACGAGTGCGAACATCTGCTCGCCGATCTCGGCGGCACCCGTCCCGGCGGTGACCAGGACCGGCTCGAAGCGGTCCGCCACGCCCTGGAGCGACTGCCGACTCGTCCCGCGCATCACTTCCCCTTGCCCGCGTCCGCGGGAGTGGCGGCGGCGAGCTCGTCGAGGAACCGGTCGACGACGCGCGACTGGCGCACCTCGTCCTCCAGCGCCTCGCCGACGATGCGCGACGCGAGCTCGGTGGCCAGCGTGCCCACCTCGGCCCGCAGGGCGACGGACGCCTGCTGGCGCTCGGCCTCGATCTGGCGGTGCGCGGTCTCGACGATGCGCGCGGCCTCGGCCGACGCACGCTCGCGGTGCTCCGCGACGATCGCGGTGCCCTCGGCGCGCGCCTCCTCGCGGATGTGCGCCGCCTCGGCGCGCGCGGACGCGAGCTCGGCGTTCTGCCGCTCGAGAGCCGCGTGGGCCTCCGCCTGGGCCGACTCCGCCTTGGCGATGCCGCCCTGGATCTTGTCCGTGCGCTCGTCGAGGATCTTCCGGAACGTCGGCAGCACGAAGCGGTAGAAGGCGAAGGCGATGAGTGCCAGCACCACCAGCGACCAGACGATGTCGTAGATCGCAGGGAGCAGGAGCGAGATCCCCTCGACCTCGGCGTGCTCCTCCTCGACGGCCGCCGCGAGGACGGCGGTGACCGCGGTGCTCATGAGAAGAGGAAGCCGGTGATCAGGCCGAGCAGACCGAGCACCTCGACGAAGCCGATGCCGATGAACATGGTGGTACGGAGCTGGCCGGCCACCTCGGGCTGACGCGCGATGCCCTCGATGGTCTTGCCGATGAGGATGCCCAGACCGATACCGGGGCCGATGACGGCGAGGCCGTACCCGATGGTCGCGACGTTGCCGTTGACCTCGGCCAGAATGGTGGTGTCCACGATCTCTCGTTCCTTCCGTAGGGCGCCCGACCGGGGTGGTGGGGCGTCTCGTGCGACCGGGGACCGCCACGGCCCCCGATCTGCGTCTTAGTGCTCCGCCTCGACCGACAGGTTGAGGTAGACGGCCGTCAGGACGACGAAGATGTACGCCTGGAGCGCTGCCACGAACACCTCGAACAGCGTGAGGGCGATGCCGCTGACGAAGGTCAGCGCACCGAACACCTTCATGGCGCCGCTCGCCTCGAGGATGAAGAACTGGGTGGCCGAGAAGGTCAGCACGAGCATGAGGTGCCCGGCGACCATGTTGGCCATGAGTCGGAGGGCCAGCGTGGCGGGCCGCAGGATGAAGACCGTGAGGAACTCGATCGGCGTCAGCAGGACGTACATGAACGGCGGGACGCCCGGCGGGAACAGGTTCGACTTGAGGAAGCCGCCCAGACCCTGCGCGCGGATCCCCGCCCCGAGGTACATGACGTAGACCCACAGCGCCATCATCAGCGGCAGGCCGATGAGCGACGTCCCCGCGATGTTGAGGAACGGCACGACGCCGGTGAGGTTGAACGCGAGGATCGCGAAGAAGAGCGTGGTCAGCAGGGGGACGTACTTGCGGCCCTTGTCGCCGAGGATCTCCTGCGCCACGTTGATGCGCACGAAGTCGAGCAGCATCTCGACGACGTTCTGCGCGCGGCCCGGCACGAGGGTGGCGCGGCGCGCGATCAGCACCATGACGATCACGAGGGTGAGCGCGGCGATCAGTCGGACGATCTGCAGCCGGTTGACCTCGAGGAACGTGCCGTCGAAGAGAACGGGTGCCGGGAAGAAGTCGGCGATCGTCGGGGCGTGGAATCCCTCACCCTCGCCGGCAGCAGCGGCGGGCAGGATCGTCGCAAGGCTGGACAGGGCGTGCTCCCGGTGGTTGCGGCTCCGTCGGACGGTCGCATGCACGCGCGCCGTCGGGCCTTGCCTTCATGGATCGGGGGAAGCCTAACGCATACGAACCCCTGACTCGTCCCAGGCGCAGGCGTGGTCAGGCCTGGTGCGGGCCCTCCGGGGCGGCCGGGGTCACGTACGGCACGCGGCCCCCGCGGACCGCGCGCAGGTCCAGCAGCGCGGAGCCGACGACCCCGACGACCAGCACCGCGGCGAGCACTCCGCGGTGGTAGAAGTCCTCCTCGCGCAGCAGGGCGAGCACCGCGATGAGCACCACCACCTTGGCCAGCCACGCCCCCATGACGACGGCGGCCATGGTCGTGGCGGGCTTGTGGGACGTCAGCAGCATCGACGCGATCGTCGTCCCGGAGAACAGCAGCGCAAGGCCGACGCCGATCACCGCTCCCCAGACCCCGGGGGTCCCGGCGAGCAGGGCGCCGAGGCCGATGCCGAGCACCGCGAGGACCGCCAGCAGGACGAGCATGTCCCTCAGTGCGGTCCGGAAGACGTCCCCGGCGGCGTCGGTCCTGGTCCCTGTCATGGTCGGTTCCCTTCGGGTTGGTCGGCGAGGCCGGCGGCGGGCCGGGCCCGGCCGCGCAGCGGTCCCAGCGTCAGCAGGGCGGCGACGACGGTCGCGACGCCGAGCCCGGACAGGACCGCCGTGGTGGAGACGAGGACGAGGGCGGCCGCCCCGAAGGCGAACACCGCGGTCCACAGGTACATGATGACGACCGCGCGGCGGTGCGAGTGACCGAGCTCGAGCAGCCGGTGGTGCAGGTGCAGCCGGTCGGGGTGGAACGGCGAGCGGCCGGCCCCGACGCGGCGGACGACCGCGAGCCCCATGTCCAGGAGCGGCAGCAGGAGCACCGCGATGGGCAGCAGGATCGGCAGGTAGGCCGGGACGGTCTGCCGGTCGGTGACCAGCTCGGTGTCGATCTGCCCCGTGACGACGATCGCGGCGGCGGCGATGACGAGGCCGATGAGCATGGACCCCGAGTCCCCCATGAAGATCCGCGCCGGGTAGAAGTTGTGCGGCAGGAACCCCACACACGCACCCACGAGCGCCGCGATGACCACCGTCGCCAGGTTGGAGACGTCGGTCGGGCTCGCCTCGCGCGCCAGGAGATAGGTGTAGACGAAGAAGCCGGTCCCGCCGATGGCGATCATCCCGGCCGCGAGCCCGTCCAGACCGTCGACGAAGTTCACCGCGTTCATCGCGACGACGACCGCGAGGACGGTGACGAACAGGGAGAGCCGGGAGGTCCCGACGAGCAGCCCCCCGCCGAACGGGAACTGGTAGAGCTGCACGCCCTGGAACGCGAGGAAGCCGCCGGCCAGGGACTGCCCGGCCAGCTTGGTCATCCAGTCGAGGTCCCACACGTCGTCGGCGATGCCGAGGAGGCACACCATCGCCGCCGCACCCACGATGCCCCAGGCCTGCCGGGTGTCCTCGAACACCCCCTGGAGGAACGGGATCTGGCTTGCGACCGCCATCGCGGCCGCCAGGCCGCCGAGCATCGCGACCCCGCCGAGCCGCGGCGTCGGGACGGCGTGCACGTCGCGCTCGCGCAGCGCGGTGATCGCCCCGGTCCGCAGCGCGATCCAGCGCGCCACCGGGGTGAGCAGGTAGGTGACCGCGGCGGAGACCAGCAGGACGAGGAGGTAGACCCTCACCCGGCGCCGTCCGGGTGGGCGTCGTCGTCCGGCTCGTCGTCAGCGGACGAGACGGGTGCGACCGTCCGCAGGGCTGCGAGCGTGACCGCCCCGGCCCGGACGAGGCGCAGCCGGTCCCCCGTCGCCTCGACGATGGTCGAGGCGATGCCACCCGGGACGCGGCCGCCGTCGAGGTACAGGTGCACGCTCGAGCCGAGCTGGACGACCGCCTCCTGGGCCGTGAGGGCGGCGGGCTCGCCGGTGCGGTTGGCGCTCGAGACGGCGAGCGGCCCGGTGCGGCGGAGCACCGCGCGGGCGGCGGGGTGGTCGGGCATCCGCAGCGCGACCGTGCCGTGGGTCTCGCCGAGGTCCCACGCCAGCGACGGCTGGGCACGCAGGATCAGGGTCAGGCCGCCCGGCCAGAAGGCCTCGACGAGGTCGCGGGCCGCGGCGGGGATGTCGGTCGCCAGCCCGTCGAGGGTCGCGACGTCCGGCACGAGCACCGGGGGCGGTGCCTGGCGGCCGCGACCCTTCGCGGCGAGGAGCGCGGCGACGGCGGGCGGCGTCGAAGGCGTCGGCGCCGATGCCGTAGACGGTGTCGGTCGGGAGCACCAGGAGGCCGCCGCGCGAGACGACGTTCACCGCCTCGTCGATCCCCGGCCCCCAGGTGTTCGGGTCGCTGACGTCGCGGACGGTCTGGGGCGCGTTCACGACGGCGAGTGTGCCACGACCGTCAGGGGGGCCCGTGGACCTCGTCCCCGGTCGTCCGTCATCGGCGGCGGGCCACGACCATGCGCGGGCGCCCGGTGAGGTCCGGGCGGGTCCCGGCCGGCTCGAAGGCCCCGGTCCCGTCGACCATCGCGCGGGCGTCGGCCGCCTGCACCTCCGCGTGCTCGACGACGAGCAGACCGCCCGGCCGCAGCAGCCGGGCCCCCGCGCGCACGACGCCGCGCGGGACCTCGAGCCCGTCCGGCCCGAGCCCGTACAGCGCGACGGCCGGGTCGTGCCGGGCGACCTCGGGGTCGACCGGCACCGCGCCCGGCGGGACGTACGGCGGGTTGGAGACGACGACGTCGACCGTCCCGTCCAGATCGGTCAGCGCGGTCCGGGCGTCGCCCCGGTGCAGCGCGACGGCGCTCCCGGCGAGATTGCGTGCCGCCCAGGCGTACGCGGCGGCGTCGAGCTCGACCGCGTGCACCCGCGCACCGGGCACCTCGGTCGCGACGGCCAGCGCGATCGCGCCCGACCCGGTGCACAGGTCCACGACGAGGGCGGTCCCGGCCCGGCGGACGACGTCGGTCGCCGCGTCGACGGCGACCTGGGCGACCGCCTCGGTCTCGGGCCGGGGCACGAAGACGCCCGGACCGACCGCGAGCTCGAGCCCGCGGAACGGCGCGGTGCCGACGAGGTGCTGCAGCGGGACCCGCGCCGCTCGCTGCTCGACGAGTGCGGGGAGGCCGGCGGGTGCGGGGCGGCCGAGGACGACCGCGACCCCGAGCTCGCCGCGCGTCATGCCGAGCAGGTGCGCCGCCAGCAGCTCGGCGTCGACGCGGGGCGAGGGGACGCCGGCCGCCGCGAGCCGGCGCTCGGCGTCCCGGAGGGCCGGACCGAGCTCGGGCACTAGGCGCCGGCCGCGGCGAGCCGCGCGGCCTCGTCGGCGTCGATCGCCGACCGCACGACCGGGTCCAGGTCGCCGTCGAGCACGGCGTCGAGGTTGTACGCCTTGTACCCGGTCCGGTGGTCGGCGATGCGGTTCTCGGGGTAGTTGTACGTCCGGATCCGCTCGGACCGGTCGACGGTGCGGACCTGCGAGCGGCGGGCCTCCGACGCGGCGGCGGACGCGGCCTCGGCGCGCGCGGCGAGCAGGCGCGCCCGCAGCACGCGCAGGGCCTGCTCGCGGTTCTGCAGCTGGGACTTCTCGTTCTGCATCGACACGACGATCCCGGTCGGCAGGTGCGTGATCCGCACCGCGGAGTCGGTGGTGTTGACGGACTGCCCCCCCGGGCCGGACGACCGGTAGACGTCGATGCGCAGGTCGTTGGGGTCGATCGCGACCTCGCCCGGGTCGTCGACCTCGGGGAGCACGAGCACGCCGGCGGCGGAGGTGTGGATCCGGCCCTGGGACTCGGTGACCGGGACGCGCTGGACCCGGTGCACGCCGCCCTCGTACTTCAGGCTGGCCCAGACGCCGTCGGCGGGGTCCTGCAGGGTGCCCTTCACCTTGACGGCGACCTGGACGTCCTTGTAGCCGCCGAGGTCCGACTCGGTGGACTCGAGGACCTCGGTCCGCCAGCCGCGTCGCTCGGCGTACCGCAGGTACATGCGCAGCAGGTCGCCGGCGAAGAGGGCCGACTCCTCGCCGCCCTCCCCCGCCTTGATCTCGAGGATGACGTCGCGGGCGTCGTCGGGGTCGCGCGGGACGAGCACGCGCCGCAGGCGCTCGGCGGCGGCGTCCGCGCTCTCGCGCAGCGCGGGAAGCTCCGCGGCGTACTCCTCGTCGAGCTCGGCGAGCTCCGTGGCGTCGGCGAGGTCACCGGCCGCGGCGCGCCAGGTGCGGTAGGCACCGACGACCTGGCCCAGCTCGGCGTACCGGCGGCCGAGCATCTTCGCCCGGCCGGCATCGGAGTGGACCGACGGGTCGGCGAGCTGCGTCTCGATGTCGGCGTGCTCGGCGAGCAGCGGCTCGACGGACGCGAAGTCCTCGCTCATCTCATCCCTCCGGGAACGACGAACGCCGGTGGCCTCGTGCGCCGCCATGGAGGGCGACGGCACGGACCACCGGCGTCGGGGTCGCTACTTGGCAGCGGGCTTCTTGCCGTACCGGGCCTCGAAGCGCGCCACGCGGCCACCGGTGTCGAGGATCTTCTGCTTGCCCGTGTAGAACGGGTGGCAGGCGCTGCACACGTCGGTGCGGATCTCGCCGGACGTCTGGGTGCGAGCGCGTGGTGAACGTGTTCCCGCAGGTGCAGGTCACGGTCGTGTCCACGTAGGACGGGTGGATGTCCTTCTTCACAGTGCTTCTCCTCGGGGGGGTTCGTCTCCGGGTCGCGGGCACGGACGTGCTCCGCGTGAACCGGTGACCAGCCGTACAGGATGCCAGAACGCAGCCCGACGGCGAAATCTTCCGGGCTGGTGCACTAGTCCTTCGAGCCGTGCCCGGGGGCGGACGGCGTCGTCTTCTGGACCTGCAGCAGGAACTCGACGTTCGAGTGCGTCTCGCGCAGCTGGACGAGCAGCAGCTCGATCGCCTGCTGCTGGTCGAGCGCGCTCATGCACGCGGCGCAGCTTCCAGATGATCTTCAGCTCGTCCGCGGGCGATGAGGATCTCCTCGCGGCGCGTGCCGGACGCGTCGACGTCGACGGCCGGGAAGATGCGCTTGTCCGCGAGGTGACCGGGAGAGCCGCAGCTCCATGTTGCCGGTGCCCTTGAACTCCTCGAAGATGACCTCGTCCATCTTGGAGCCGGTCTCGACGAGCGCCGTGGCGAGGATGGTCAGCGAGCCGCCGTTCTCGATGTTGCGCGCCGCGCCGAAGAACCGCTTGGGCGGGTAGAGCGCGCTCGGCGTCGACACCACCGGACAGGATCCGGCCCGACGCCGGCGCCGCGAGGTTGTACGCGCGGCCCAGGCGGGTGATCGAGTCGAGCAGCACGACGACGTCGCTGGCCCAGCTCGACGAGCCGCTTCGCACGCTCGATCGCGAGCTCGGCGACCGTGGTGTGGTCGGCCGGCGTGCCGGTCGAAGGTCGAGGCGATGACCTCGCCCTTCACCGTGCGCTGCATGTCCGTGACCTCCTCGGGACGCTCGTCGACGAGCACGACCATGAGGTGGACCTCGGGGTTGTTCGCGGTGATCGCGTTGGCGATCGCCTGCAGCACGATCGTCTTGCCGGCCTTCGGCGGGGAGACGATGAGGCCGCGCTGGCCCTTGCCGATCGGCGCGACCAGGTCGATCACGCGGGTCGTGAGGACGTTCGGCTCGGTCTCCAGGCGCAGGCGCTCCTGCGGGTACAGCGGCGTGAGCTTGCCGAAGTCGGCGCGCTGGCGCGCCGGCTCGGCGCTCTCGCCGTTGACGGAGTCGAGCCGGACGAGCGCGTTGAACTTGGCTGGCGGCCTGGCTCGCGTCGGGCTGGTCGCCCTCGCGCGGCTGCCGGACGGCGCCGGTGACGGCGTCGCCCTTGCGGAGCCCGGCCTTCTTGACCTGGCCCATCGAGACGTACACGTCGCTGTCGCCGGGCAGGTAGCCGGTCGTCCGGACGAACGCGTAGTTGTCCTTGATGTCGAGGATGCCGGCGACGGGGAGCAGGACGTCGTCGTCGCTGACCTCGACCTCGTCGTAGCCGCCGAGCTCCCCGCCGGGCTGACGCACACCCGGACGGGCGCGCTTGGTGCGGTCGCGATCGCGGTACCGGTCGCGGTTGCGCCGGCGGCGGCCGCCACGCTCGTCGTCGTCGCCGTCGACGCCGGGAAGCAGCTGCGAGCCGTTCGGGCCGGCCTGGCGGACGGGACGCTGACCCTGGCCGCCGAAGCCCTGGGCGTCGCCGCCCTGCTGACCCTGCGGGCCGCCGTTCTGCGCGCCCTGCTGGCCGACGTTCTGGCCACCCTGGGTCACCCAGCGACCCTGGCCGGCCGGGTCCTGGCGGGAGAGGTCGTCGCCGCCGTCGACGTCCGGACGGTCCCGGCCGGCGTCGTCGGTGCGCGGCGCGCCGCGGTCGCGACCCGACCGGCGCGGTCCGCGGTCACCGGTGAGCGACCCGCCGGCCTCGGCGGCACGCGCGGCGCGGCGCTCGTCGGCCGGCAGGGGGAGCTCGATGTCGATGCGGGGAAGCCGCTCGTCGTCGACGTCGCGACGGCCGCGAGCGGGGGCCTCGCCCTCGCGCTGCCGGCGAGCGGGGGGCCCGGTCACGCCGAGGTCGCCGATGGGCGACGCGGTGGGGGCGTCGGTGCGGGGCTCGCTGCGGGACTCGGTCCGCGGGTCGGCGTCCGTCGTCGGGCGGTCCTGGGCCTCGGTTCGCTCGGGAGACGGTGCGGCCTCCGTGGCGGGACGAGCGGCACGCGTCGCGCGGCGCGGGGCACGCTCGGCCGGGGCGTCGTCGCCTGCGGGTCGAGCGGTGCGGGCGGTGTCGCCGGCGCGCTTGGTCCTGATGGCGTCCACGAGATCGCTCTTGCGCATCCGGGACGTCCCGGTGACGCCGAGCTGCGAGGCGAGGGCCTGCAGCTCGGGCAGGCGCAGCGCGGAGATCGCGCCGCCCCGGGTGCTGCCGCCCGCAGCGGCTGCCTCGGGGGCAGCGCTGCTCACGGCGGCGTCGATGATGTCTGTCACGAAGGATCCTTCCCCCTCGTCGGCGGCCGGCTCGGGGTGTGGGCGGGCCGCATGTCGACGTCCGGCACCTGATGGCCGGAACGTTGCTCGAACCTCGCACCCGGCGTACGACGACGTCGGGGGTTGCGGGTCGATGAGCCTCCGGTCCTGGCTGCCTGCGCCGTGCGCAGTCACGTGGAGCCGAGGTCCTGGGGGCTCGATCACTCTAACACCGGGACCGTCACGTCCATGCCCGACCGGCTGTTTCACCCTCATGGGCGGGTCCGGCACGTCGGTCCGGTCAGGCGGTGAGGCGCTCCACGACGGCACCGGTCCGGTCGATGCCCGGCGCCCGGACGTGCCAGTCGTCCGGTGCGGAGCCGACGACGTCCCGGACGGCGTCGTCGGCGTCGGTGGTCCCCGCCCCGGTCGAGCGCGCGAGGACGAGCACGGTCGGACCGGCGCCGGACACCACCGCGGGGATGCCCCGCGACCGCAGCGCGTCCACGAGTGCGAGCGTGGCGGGCATCCCGGGCGCCCGGAAGTGCTGGTGGAGGCGGTCCTCGGTGGCGGGGAGCAGCAGGTCCGGGCGCTGACCCAGGGCGTGCACGAGCAGCGCCGCCCGGCCCGCGCCCCGCGCCGCGTCGGCGTGCGGGACGGTCGCCGGCAGCAGGCCGCGTGCGGTCGAGGTCGCGAGCCGCATCGCCGGCACCAGCACGACGGGCGCGAGGTCGTCGTGCGTCGGGATGACGACGGCGCGTGCACCGCCGGGCTCGCACCAGGCGACCGTCGCGCCGCCGAGGATCGCGGGCGCCGCGTTGTCCGGGTGGCCCTCGACGTCGGTCGCGAGGCGCAGGACGACGTCGTCGTCGAGCGCCTCGGGGTCGGCGATCAGCCCGCGCGCGGCGACCAGTCCCGCGACGACCGCAGCGGCGGAGGAGCCCATGCCCCGGCCGTGCGGGATCCGGTTGGTGCAGACGAGGTGCAGTCCGGACTGGTGCGCGCCGACGTGGTCGAGGGCGAGCCGCAGGGACTGCACGACCAGGTGCGCCTCGCCGTCCGGCACCTCGCCGGCGCCCTCCCCGGCCACCTCGACGACGACCCGCCGCTCCCCCAGGACGCGCACCTCGAGCGTGTCCCGCACGGCGAGTGCGAGCCCGAGCGCGTCGAAGCCGGGACCGAGGTTCGCGCTCGTCGCCGGGACGTGCACCCGCACGTGGTGCGCACCGAGCTTCACCGGCGCACCCGCAGGTGGGACCGACCTCCGAGTGGCGGCACGGCGGTCAGGACAGCTCGAGCGCGTCGGCGATGGACACGACGTCCGCGCTGACGCGCATCGGGGCGACCTCGCCGCCGTCCGCGGTGCGCAGGGCCCACTGCGGGTCCTTGAGGCCGTGGCCTGTGACGGTCACGACGATGCGCGCCCCTGCCGGGACGCGGCCCTGCTCGGCGAGCGCCAGGATGCCCGCGACGCCGGCTGCGGAGGCGGGCTCGACGAACACGCCCACCTCGCTCGACAGGACGCGGTGCGCGGCGAGGATCTGCTCGTCGGTGACCGCCTCGATGAGCCCACCCGAGGTGTCGCGGGCGCTCTCGGCCTGCCGCCAGGACGCCGGGTTGCCGATCCGGATCGCGGTCGCGATGGTCTCGGGATGGGTCACCGGGTGACCGGCGACGATGGGCGCCGCACCGGCCGCCTGGAAGCCCCACATCGCGGGCGTCCGGGTCGCGGGCCCGTCCGCCGCGTACTCGGTGTAGCCCTTCCAGTACGCGGTGATGTTGCCGGCGTTGCCGACCGGCAGCGCGTGGATGTCGGGCGCGTCGCCGAGCACGTCGACGACCTCGAACGCGCCGGTCTTCTGGCCCTCGATGCGGTCCGGGTTGACCGAGTTGACCAGCTCGACGGCGTACGCGTCGGCGAGCTTGCGGGCGGCGACGAGGCAGTCGTCGAAGTTGCCGTCGACCTGCAGCAGGCGGGCGCCGTGCGCGATGGCCTGGCTGAGCTTGCCCATCGCGATCTTGCCGTCCGGCACGAGCACCGCGCAGAGCATCCCCGCGGCGGTGGCGTACGCGGCGGCCGAGGCCGAGGTGTTGCCGGTCGACGCGCACACCACGACCGTGGACCCACGCGCCGCCGCGGCCGAGATCGCCGTCGTCATGCCGCGGTCCTTGAAGGACCCCGTCGGGTTCATCCCCTCGACCTTGAGGTACACCTCGGCGCCGGTGCGCTCGGAGAGCACGGGTGCCGGGACGAGCGGGGTCCCGCCCTCGCCGAGGGTGACCACCTTCTGCTGCAGGTGCGCCGGGAGACGGTCCGCGTACTCGGCGATGATCCCGCGCCAGACGTGCGCCATCAGCTTCCCTCGACTCTCAGGACGGACCGGACCGCGACGACGGAGTCGAGCGCGGCGACGGACTCGACCGTCGCGGCGAGCGCGGCGTCGGTCGCGGTGTGGGTGGTGAGGACCAGGTGCGCGACGGCCTCGTGGTCCGTCTCGGACGCGCGGTGCACGGTCGCCGGCGGCGCCAGGGTCTGGCGGACCGCCTCGATCGACACGCCGTGGTTCGCGAGGGCCGCGGCGACCTGGGCGAGCACGCCGGGCCGGTCGACGACGTCGACCCGCACCTGGTAGCGGGTCAGGGCGGCCGAGGCGGGCAGCACGGGCAGGTCGGCGTAGCTCGACTCGACCGGGCCCCGCCCGCCGAGCACGCGGTTGCGCGCGGCGGAGACGACGTCGCCGAGCACCGCCGACGCGGTCGGTGCGCCACCGGCGCCGCGTCCGTAGAACATCAGCTCGCCGGCCGACTCCGCCTCCACGAAGACGGCGTTGAACGCCCCGCGCACGCCCGAGAGCGGGTGGCTGGTCGGGACGAGCGCCGGGTGCACGCGGACGGAGACGCCGTCGCCGGTGCGCTCGGCGATCGCGAGCAGCTTGACGACGTGGCCGGTGCCGGCCGCCCACTCGACGTCCTCGGCGGTGACGCCCGTGATGCCCTCGCGGTGGACGTCGTCGAGCGGGACCCGGATGTGGAACGCGAGCGAGGCGAGGATCGCGGCCTTGGCGGCCGCGTCGTAGCCCTCGACGTCCGCGGTGGGGTCCGCCTCGGCGTACCCGAGGGCCTGGGCCTGCTTCACGGCGTCGTCGAGGTCCAGTCCCTCGGTCGCCATCTGGTCGAGCACGTAGTTCGTCGTCCCGTTGACGATGCCGACGATGCGGCGCACGCGGTCCCCCGCGAGGGACTCACGCACCGGACGGACGATCGGGATCGCACCGGCGACGGCGGCCTCGAAGTACACGTCGACACCGGCGGCGTCCGCGGCGGCGTAGAGGCTCGGGCCGTCGGCGGCCAGCAGCGCCTTGTTCGCGGTCACCACGGAGGCGCCCGCGGCCACGGCGCGCAGCAGCAGCGTCCGCGCGGGCTCGAGCCCGCCGATCACCTCGACGACGATGTCGGCCCGCTCGACGAGACCCTCGGCGTCCGTGGTCAGCAGAGCCGGGTCGACGCCGTCCCGCGGGCGGTCGGCATCGCGGACCGCGATCCCGACGAGCTCGAGCGGCGCGCCGACGCGCGCGGCCAGGTCGTCGGCCTGCTCGCGCAGGAGACGGGCGACCTGGGTCCCCACCACTCCGCAGCCGAGCAGCGCGATCCGCAGGGGCTGGGCCGGCACAAGGTCCTCCAGGTCATCGGTGGTTCGGACTGTCGATCCGACTCGCGGTCGGTCGCGGTCCGCTCGATCGGTCGACGTGCAGTGTGGTCCAACAGGAGTCGTACGTCGTGCAGTAGCCGGGTACCGCCCCGAGCTGGTCTGGTCTGCTCGCCCGGTGGGTCGTCCCGCAACCCGTCGGGCGGGAGATCACCCCACCGGACGTCGACGCCCGCCCGCCCGACGTCAGGGTGATCCTCCCGGCGAGCACACGGACCCGACCCGGCGTCTCACGATACGGGTGGCATCGCCCGGCGTGGTCCACGCCGTGTCGGAACGAGCACGGCCCGTGCTCTCCAGGTCGTGGCAGCAGTCCGGTGGTGCCCAGCGCGATCTCGCCGATGGGCCGTCGCCGCTTCCGCCTGGGTGGTCCGTCGCTGGGTTGGTCGGTGATGCGGGTGACGTCGAGGTCCCGGCTGTGGACCTCGTGGTGGTGGTAGTCGCAGAACGGGGCGCCGGCCTCCACGGAGGTGGCGCCGTTGTCCCGACCCCCACCACGTCAGGTGATGGATCCGCCGGTCCAACCTCGAGATCCTGCGCCTGCTCACATGCGCCCTTGGCTGCGAGGTCTTCCGCGCCCGCGCCCGCCACGCCCCCGTCGCCGACCTACGACCCACATCTGCGGTGGACCTGTGGATTGCGATGAGATGTCGCCCGACGGCTCGCGGTCGAGCGCGGGTCAGCCAGTCAGCCCTGGTCGAGCGCGAGCAGGTCGTCCTCGGTCTCCCGCCGCACCAGGACGCGCACGACGCCGTCGCGCACGGCCAGCACCGGCGGCCGCGGCACCCAGTTGTAGTTGGACGCCATCGATCGTCCGTACGCGCCGGTCACCGGGACGGCCAGGAGGTCCCCCGGCGTGACGTCGTCGGGCAGGGCGACGTCGTGCACGACGATGTCGCCGCTCTCGCAGTGCTTGCCCACGACGCGCGAGCGCGTGGTCTGCGGCGACGCCACTCGGGAGGCCACCGTCGCGGTGTACTGCGCGCCGTAGAGCGCCGGACGCAGGTTGTCGCTCATCCCGCCGTCCACCGACACGTAGGTGCGCGTGAAGGGACCGTCCTCGCCGTCGACCGTGACGGGCTTGACCGTCCCGACGGTGTACAGGGTGAAGGTCGTCGGGCCGGCGATCGCCCGGCCGGGTTCGATCGAGATCCGCGGGACGGGCGTGCCGAGGTCGGTGCACACCGCGCCGACTGTCGCGGCGAGCCGGCCGGCGACGACGGCGGGGTCGATCGGCGTCTCCCCCGGCAGGTACGCCACGCCGTAGCCGCCACCGAGGTCGACCTCGGTGATGAGGTACCCCGTGGCCTCGAGCAGGTCCGCGCGCAGCCGCAGCAGGGTGCGGGCCGCCTCCTCGAACCCGGCCGGGTCGAGGATCTGCGACCCGATGTGGGAGTGGATGCCCAGCAGCTCCAGCTCCGGGCGCGCGAGCACCGCACGCAGCGCCGCCATCGCCTGCCCGCCGGCCACCGACAGCCCGAACTTCTGGTCCTCGTGCGCGGTCGAGATGTACTCGTGCCCGCCCGCGTGCACGCCGGTCGTGACCCGGACCATGACCGGTGCGCGGCGACCGCTGCGCGCGGCGGCGTCCGCGACCCGCTCGACCTCGGTGAGCGAGTCGACGATGATCCGGCCGACGCCGGCCGCGAGCGCGCGCTCGATCTCGCTCTCGGACTTGTTGTTCCCGTGCAACCCGATGTCCGCACCCGGCACGCCCGCGCGCAGGGCGACGGCGAGCTCTCCCCCGGTCGCGGTGTCCACGCGCAGGCCCTCCTCGTGCACCCAGCGCGCGACGGCCACCGAGAGGAACGCCTTGCCGGCGTAGTACACGTCGACGGCGACGCCGAGCGGCGCGAACGCAGCGGTGAACGCCTCGCGGTAGGTGCGTGCGCGGCGGCGGAAGTCGTCCTCGTCGAGGACGTACGCGGGTGTCCCGTGCTCGCGCGCGACGTCGCGCACGTCGACGCCCGCGACGCGAAGGGCGCCGTCGGGCGCGCGGACGACGCCGGCCGCCCACACGTGCGGGTCGAGCGCTCCGGGCTGGCCGGGCGCGACGCCGTCGGGCACGCTCACGGCGACACCCTGCGTGACCGACGCGTCCGGCGTGGTCCGGCCCCGGACGACGTCCGCGCTCACATCCGCTCCGGCGCGGTGACGCCGAGCAGGTCCAACCCGTTCGCGAGCACCTGGCGGGTCGCGTCGTTGAGCCAGAGGCGCGTCCGGTGGACGTCCGAGACGGTCTCGTCGCCGAACGGCGTGACCCGGCGCTGGTCGTACCACTTGTGGTACGCGGAGGCGAGCTCCTCGAGGTACCGGGCGACGCGGTGCGGCTCACGCAGCTCGGCGGCCTGCGCGACCACGCGGGGGAACTCGGCGATCGAGCCGAGCAGCACGGTCTCGCTCGGGTGGTCGAGCAGGACGCCGTCGAAGCCGTCGGCCCGGTGGACGCCGAGGTCGGCGGCGTTGCGGCCCACGTTGACCGTCCGCGCGTGGGCGTACTGCACGTAGAACACGGGGTTCTCGTTCGTGGCGCGGGTGAGGAGGTCGAGGTCGATGTCGAGCGAGGAGTTCGCCGCGGACCGCGCGAGGGCGTAGCGCGCGGCGTCCACCCCGACGGCGTCGACGAGGTCGTCGATGGTCACGACGGTGCCCGCCCGCTTCGACATCCGGACCGGCTCACCGTCCTTGACGAGGTTGACCATCTGGCCGATGAGGATCTCGAGGTTGACGCCGGGGGCGTCCCCGAACGCGGCGCACATCGCCATCATCCGGCCGATGTACCCGTGGTGGTCGGCGCCGAGCATGATGACGACCCGGTCGAAGCCGCGCTCGCGCTTGTCGAGGTAGTACGCGAGGTCGCCCGAGATGTACGCGTGGTGACCGTCGGACTTGATGATGACCCGGTCCTTGTCGTCACCGAACTCGGTGGTCCGCAGCCACGTCGCGCCGTCGGCCTCGAAGATGTGGCCGAGCTCGCGCAGCCGGGACACGGCCTTCTCGACGGCGCCGGACTCGTGCAGGTGGTCCTCGTGGAAGTACACGTCGAAGTCGACGCGGAAGTCGTGCAGCTTCGCCTTGATCTCGGCGAACATCAGCTCGACGCCGTCCGCACGGAAGGCCTCCTGCGCCTCGTCGTCGGGCAGCGTGAGCGGGTCGGGCTGCCCGGCGGCGCGGCGGTTCGCGAGGACGGCATCGGCGATGTCGGAGATGTACTGGCCGCCGTAGCCGTCCTCCGGAGGCGCTTCGCCCTTCGCCCGGGCCAGGAGGGACCGCGCGAAGCGGTCGATCTGCGAGCCGTGGTCGTTGAAGTAGTACTCGCGGGCGACCTGCGCACCCGCCGCGGTGAGGACGCGTGCGAGCGAGTCGCCGACGGCGGCCCACCGCACGCCTCCGATGTGCAGCGGACCGGTGGGGTTGGCCGACACGAACTCGAGGTTGATGTGCTCGCCGGCGAGCGTCTCGCTGCGGCCGTAGGCGCTGCCCGCCTCGACGACCGCGCGGGCCAGTCCCCCGGCGGCGGCGGTGTCGAGCGTGATGTTGAGGAATCCGGGGCCCGCGACGTCGACGGCGCCGATGCCGGGGACACCGGTCAGCCGGCGGGCGAGCTCCTCCGCGAAGGCGCGCGGGTTCGTCCCGGCGCGCTTGCCCAGCTGCATCGCGATGTTGGTCGCCCAGTCCCCGTGCTCACGCTGCCGCGGCCGCTCGACGTGCACCACCGCGGGGACGGCCGCGGGGTCCAGGGCCGGGAAGGTCCCGTCGGCGACGACGTCGGTCAGGGCGGAGCGGAGGGCCTCGGAGAGCTCGGCGGGGGTCACCCACCAGAGGATACCGAGCGGGGACGACGCTCCCGTCCGGGCCCCGACGTCCCGGCGGGCGCCATCCGGCCGGTGCGTCGGCCGGTCCGTCGGGGACGGCGTCAGCGTGGCCGCGGGTGCCAGCTGTCCTCGAGCACCACCGGTCGGCAGGCCACCACGGCGAACAGCGCCAGGACGACGGCGGTCGCGATGAGCAGGGCGAACACGGCCGTCCACCCGCCGGTCGCGGCATGCAGGACGCCGACGAGCACCGGCCCGGGGACCGACACCGCGTACCCCACCCCCTGGACGAACCCGGAGAGCGACGTCGCCCCCTCGGAGGTGCGGGTGCGCAGGTTGATGAGCGCGAGGATCACGGGGAACGTACCCGGGGCGAGGCCGAGCAGGAGCATCCACACCGCCGTTCCGCTCGCGGGGGACAGCATCAGCCCGAGGTAGCCGCCCACGAAGCACGAGGCCAGCACGACGGGCACCGGCCACGGGTTGCGCATCCGCACCGCGAGCATCGGCCCGACGAACGACAGCGGCAGCCCGAGGAACGCGAACAGCCCGAGCCAGCGTCCACCTGCCTCCGCCCCCAGGCCGGCGTCGGCGAGCACCTGCGGCAGCCAGGCGAACACCACGTAGGTGTTGAGCGAGTTCATCCCGAAGGCGCCGGCCATCGCCCACGCCTGCGGGCTGCGCCACACGCGCCCGGCCGGCCGAGGAGGCCCGTCCGGGTCCGTGGGCTGCCCCGGCGAGCGCGCCAGGATGCTGCGCAGGCCCGCGCGTACGGTCACGGACCGCACCACGACCATGCACCACGGGACGACGGCGACGAAGCCGATCACCGCCCACACCCCGATCGAGACCCGCCAGCCCAGCTCCCGCGCGAGCGGCACCGCCACCAGTGGCGGTACCGATGTGCTGACCGCCATGGCCATCGAGTAGGCGGCGGTCACCGGCCCGATGCGGTCCGGGAAGTAGCGCTTGACCAGCGGCGGGAGGAGGACGTTGCCCATCCCCATGCCGCCGAGCGCGACCACCGACCAGCCCAGGAACGCCGTCGGCGTCGTCGCGACCGACCGCACCACCTCGCCCGCCGCGGAGAGCAGCATCGCCGCGACGAGCGTCGGCTCCAGGCCGAGCCGTCGGGCGACGAGCGGGGCGATCGACCCGAAGACCGCGAACGACGCGAGCGGGACGGCTCCGAGGACACCGGCGAGCGTGTCGTCGAGGGCGACGTCCTGCCGGACGACGTCGAGGATGGGCGAGACGGCGGCGACCGCGATCCGCAGGTTCAGGGCGACGAGCAGGATGCCCACGAGGACGACCCACCGCCCGCGCCACGCGGCGGCGGGGACGGACTCGGGCATGCGGGCACCGGCTTCGGTTCGGACGGGGGCCCGGGCGGGGCGCCGGGGCGGTGGGAGCGGCGGTCGACGCACGGCCGCGCGCTCGCAGGGTAGTCGCGCGCCGCCGACGACGCCGCGCGGCGGTGGGGGGGTCGGGCGGGTGGTCGGGCGGGTGGTCGGGCGCCTGCGGACGCGGCGCCCGCGCGGGTGCGGCACCGGCCCGCGACGTCCCTGCTCACCGGCACCCTCCCAGGTGCGGTACTGTCGGTGCCCGTGCCGCCCTGCGGCGCCCGCCCGCGTAGCTCAGTGGATAGAGCGTCTGCCTCCGGAGCAGAAGGTCGAAGGTTCGAGTCCTTTCGCGGGCACCCCCTGATCAGCAGTTTCACCCGTCGGGTCACAGCTGGGTCACACGAGCGCGCAGCTGCGTGCTCCTGGCTTCCCCTTGCCGCACTCCCCCAGCGCTGCGAGGTCAGCCACGCTGCTGTGGGGACAGCGCCGGGGTGGAGCAGCGCCTCGAGGTCGGTCCGGCGGATCCGCACCAGGCGGGTGCCGACTCCCACCGCGTCGAGGTTGCCCTCCGCGATGAGCTTGCGGATGAGGCGTTCGGTCACGTTGAGCTCGTCGGCGGCCTCGCTGAAGGACCTCGTCGCCGCCGGGAAGGTCGAGCACCTCGGTCTGTCCGAAGCAGGCGTAGGCACGATCCGCCGTGCGCACGCCGTGCAGCCGGTCACGGCGCTGCAGAGCGGTTACTTCCTGTTCTCACGCGAGACCGAGGCGCAGAGCCTGGAGATGCGGAGTGGCGCTCGGGTCGCGTCGCGTATCACCCGGTGATCGTGAGGTCGCGGAAGTAGGCCTCGGTGCCGATGTCGACGAAGAGCCCGACGTCGCCGGTGGCGGGAGCGGCCTTGGTCTCGGTCAGGGTGAGCACCCGGTGCCCGTCGACGGTGGCGGTGACGGTGGTGTCGTGGATGTCCAGGCGCAGGTGGATCCATTCGTCGGGGCCGATGTCGGCGGCGGCTTCGTAGCGGCCGTCGGGGTGGTCGGTGCGCAGGCGGTCGAACGGGTGGTCCGGGTACGCGAAGTACTGGACGGCGCGGCGGTCGCGCGGCGGCGGCGGGTTGGTCTTGCGGCCGTTGAGGGGGCGCAGGTAGACCGCCTCGAAGGCGTCGACGTCGCCGGTGACTCGGTAGGCGAGGCCGGCGAAGGCGCGAGCGTCGGCAGGGGCATCGGCCGTCAGGCGGCTGAGGACGTCGACCTGCAGGGTGCCGTCGCGGAACTCGGCGGGGATGCGGACGAAGGTGGGTTGGTCGACGTAGTCGATCCCGGGTCGCCCGCGGCGTGCGGTCTCGGTGAGCGCGACACGGAGAGCGTGGTGTCCGGCGATGTCGGCAGGGACGGCGGTGACCGATCGCGGCGAGGCGCCGTCGGGTAGCCGTGTCAGGTCGATGGTGGTGGTGCGCGGATCAGGCATCAGCTCTCCGTCGTGGTCGTGGTCGTGGTCGTGGTCGTGGTCAGGTACACAGGATCACCACGGCCTTGCCGCCGACGGCGTTCGCCTTCCAGGTCGCGGTGGGACTGGGCGATCTCGTCGATCCGGTAGGTCTCGTCCACTGGTCCGACAGCATCCCGGTGAAGCACACCGTGCCGCCCGGGCGGACCGAGGAGGTGTCGCGCAGCGTGTCGCGCAGCGTGTTCACCCGATCAGCTTCACGGCGCCGTCGACCCCATCGGGCACCAGCTCGCGCACCTGCGCCGCGAGATCCAGCGTCGTCCACGAGCGCGTGGTCGACGCCGACCTGCTCCAGCAGCGGCAGGTTGCGTGCGCTGCGGGTGGTGGAGAGCACGGTCATCCCGCGCAGCTTGTCCAGGACCGCCACGGCCATGCCGACCGACGACGTCCCGCCGCGCACGAGCCCGGTGTCGCCGGGCTGGGCGCGCACCCCGATCGACAGCGATCCGAGCGCCGTCGGCAGCATCTCGGGGACGGCGCCGAGCACCTCCCACGGCAGATCGCTGGTGAGCGGCATCACCTGGGACGCCGGGACGGAGACGTACTCGGCGTGGCCGCCGTCGAACGTGCGACCCATCCCGCCCATCATGGTCACCACCTGCGGCCCGGGCGTCACCTCGCCTCCCGGAGCCGACCCGACGACCCCGGACGCCTCGATCCCCGGTATCCGGGGGAAGCTGCCGAAGGATGCTTGCCCACGGCGGAAGTGCACCTCCGACCGGTTCAGCCCGACGGCGCGCACCCGGACCAGGACCTTCCCCGGCGACACCGGCGGCACCGGGACGTCGCGGACCTGCAGCACGCCCGGACCACCGGGCGCGTCGACGACAACGGCCCGCATGCGCGCGGTCACGACGCCACCGCCACGACCCCGGCCCGCAGCCGTGCGTCGAGGCGGACCAGCACGGCTGTCACCGTCGCTACGTCGGCGTCGTCCCGCAGGTGCTCGGCCAGGCCCTGCTCGGCCACCTCGATGCCGCGCTGCCACACGTGCCGACCGTCAGCGGTGAGCTCGACGAGGGAGGACCGCCGGTCGTCCGGGTTCGCGCGCCGCGCCGCCAGCCCGTCGCGCTCCAGCCGGTCCACCAGCTTGCTCGCCGCCCCTCCCGTGACACCCAGGCAAAGACCATGGTGCAGGTGACCCATCCGGCGCCGCGGCCGTTCCGAACTGTCCCAGACGGGCAATGTCGTCCGTCGATCTGCGACAGCAAGGAGCGCATCGTGTCCAAGCGATCTTCTCTCGTGACATTCGGTACCTCGGCCCTGGCGATGTGCGCCGTGGGCGTCCTCGGTGCGGGCCCCGCACTCGCGCACGACTCCGACTCGGACTCCCGACGAGGGCACGACAAGAAGGTCACGCTCCACGCGGACCTGAAGGAGCTCAACGACTCCGGCGCCTTCGGCAAGGCCACCGTGACCGTCCAGGGTGACAAGATCCTGCGCTTCAAGGTCAAGGCCCGGGGCCTGACACCTGACGCCCCCCATGCCCAGCACATCCACTACGGCGAGCAGGCGATGAACGAGTGCCCCGGCCTGGACCTGGACACCAACGGCGACGGCCGCCTGAACACCCTCGAGGGCGTCCCGGCCTACGGCCCGGTCGTGGTCTCCCTGACGACCCGTGGCGACACCTCGCCCGCCAGCCTCCTCGCCGTCGACCGGTTCCCGGTCGTCAAGCACGGCCGCCTCGACTACCGGCGCAGCGACATCCGCTTCACCGACGTCGCCGGCACCGGCTACCCCGGCGCGGGCGGCACCGGCACGGCAGCCCAGATCGCCGACGCGATCCGTAAGGGTGAAGGCGTCGTGGTCATCCACGGGCAGGACTACGACGGCGACGGCACCTACAGCTTCAGCCGCGAGGGGGCCAGCGAGCTCGACCCGACCCTTCCCGCCGAGGCCACCGACCCCGCGGTCTGCGGGGTCCTTCGCTGACCCACCCCCGAACAACGCCGGCGACGGCTCACCGATGGCCCGTCCCCCGGGGCGGGCCATCGGCCATTCACGAGCCGCAACCACGGTCAGCGGCCGGCCTCGGCGAGGTCGCACTGCTCGTCGCGCGCCCGGCGGTGCGAAGCCGGTGCCGCCTCGCCCGGGCAGTGCCTTCTCGTCGGATCGCCTGTCGAACGCGTCGGGAGGATCAGCGACCCTCGCCCACCACCGGAACGACGCCGTCGGGCCGACCCACAGCACCCTCCTCATCGGCCGGCACATGACGTCGTCCTGCCGGCGGCCGCCGGCACGGCACAGCGACGCCAGCGGCGATCGGCACGACTTCCGCCCTATAGCCCCCGCCGAAGTGCCTGTCGATCGCCGCGGCCCTTCGCCCGGAGGTGTCCGCGGAGCTGGACGCCGCGCAGCGGGACGCCGTGACCGAGATCCGGTCCTGGCTCGCTCAGCACTCCGTCACCCGGATCGGCCCTCGCGGTACGCGGGAGGTCGTGCCGATCGACCATCTCGCACAAGACCTCACGGGCCGGTGATCCGCACCGGCACATCCACCTGCAGATCGGCACCCGCGTCTGGGCCGGCGGTGCGTGGCGCGGGCTGGACACCGCGGCACTGTTCCGCCAGCAGGGCGCCATCCGCTCGCTCGGCACCGCGGTGCTCGCTGCGCACCCGCAGCTCGCTGGGTGCTGGACGCACCCGCTCTGACGCTCGACCAGGTCACCGGTGAGAACGCGGCGCTGGAGCCGTTCGATGCGGCCATGAACAGGCGCGCCGGCCAGGTCGAGCGGAACCTGGCGATGTTCGAGGCTCGGTGGGCGGCGGCCTCGGGAGCCCGCCGCCCATCTCCCAGCGCCCGACTCTGCCGAGGTCGCTCGGGCGTCGAGCGCAGTCAGCTGTGGCGCACTCCCGCAGGAGTCGACGTCGGGCTCGTCTGCCGGACCGCCGTGGTGCTCACAGCCGCTCGACGCGGTCGGCCTGTGGTCCTCGTTCGCTCTGACGCACCTTGTACCGGACCCGATCGCCTTCCTCCAAGGCCTCAGCGCCCCTCAGGACCGACACGTGCACGAACAGGTCCGCGCCTCCCGCGTCCGGGGTGATGAAGCCGAAACCGCGCTCCGCGTCGTAGCGCGCGACCACGCCCTCACCGCCGCGCGCCGGGGCGCCCGACGCCGTCGGGGGCCCCGACCGACCGCGGGCCGACGCCGCCGGCGCGCCGCCATATCCCGAGCCGCGCACGAGCCGCACGTCGCGGGCCTGTGGCCCCTTCTCGCTCACGGTGACGTCGTAGGTCACCCGATCGCCCTCGGACAGGTCGGTCAGCCCTCCGCCCAATGCCCGGACGTGAACGAAGACGTCCTCGCCGCCGGCCTCGGGAGCGACGAACCCGAAGCCCTTGTCCGCGTCGTACCAGGACACGGTGCCGTCCGCTCCGTCGGACGCCACGGCCCGCTGGACGGCGGCCTCGACCCCGAGCGGCAGCAGATGGTCGGCCTGCGGCCCCTTCTCCCCGTCGACGACCAGGAACGCCACCCGCTGCCCGTCCGAGATCACGCCGCCCCCGACGATGGCCGAGCTGTGCACGAAGATCTCGGCGCCGCCGCCGTCGGGGGTGATGAAGCCGTATCCCTTGCCGGGCTCGTACCAGGTGACGGTGCCGAGCACGCCCACCGGTGCATCCGCGGCCTGGTCGCCCGTGACCCGGACGCGGCGTGCCTGCGGGCCGCGGTCCCCTTCGCCCACCTCGAACTCGACCACCTGCCCCTCTCGCAGCACCCTCGGCCCGTCGTCGCCGACGATCTCGGACGCATGCACGAACAGGTCCTCGGCCTCGTCCCCGAGTGCGATGAAGCCGAACCCCCGCTCGGGATCGAACCAGCGGACAGTTCCCTGGGTCACGGTGAACTCCTCGATGAAGCGGACGTTGCTGTCGCCCAGTGTCCCTGACCGACCCGCGGACGGCCGCCCGGGCACCAGGCGGTGCCCACGCGGTCGCTCCGTGTACCTGACACCGAGGTCCTGGACGGGCAGGCCCGCGCGCTCGTCGGCCGGGGCAGCGATCCCCTCGCCCGAGGATCGACTAGCTCGGTCGGATGGCCCGTTCGACGGTCTCGCAGGGGTCGCCGACGGGGTCGATCTGTCGGATGGCGCATGCGGCTGCGGCGAGCAGGTGGCGCAGGGTGGCGCGGTCCTCCGGGGGGAGGCTGGACAGGGCGCGGTCTTCGACGGCCCGGACGTCGCGCTCGAGCTGCGTGAGCCGCCGCCGCCCTGTGGTCGTGGCGATCAGGCGGCGCTGGCGCCGGTCGCCCGGGTCGACCTGTCGCTCGACGAGCCCGGCGGCGACGAGGTCGTCGACGACGTAGGTCATCACGGTCCGGTCGATACCGAGGTGGCCGGCGAGCGCAAGCTGGCTGCGCTGGTCGCCATGCACGACCGACGCCAGCACCTGGAACCCCCGGTGCCCCTGCGGGACGTCAGCCAGCACGCCGGCCACCTCGTCCTGGTAGTGGCGCAGGAGGACGCCGAGCGTCCAGCCCAGCTCCTCGTGCCCGAGCCGGCCACCGTCCGTCAACGCCTTCGCCACCCCACCACCGTACGTGGTCATCGGTCGGTTGCCAATATCATCTGTTCGACATACGTTCTGTCTAGCCGCGGATCGTCCGTGGCGCGACCACGTCGGGATCGACCATGACTGACTACGGGCACGACCTCCTGTTCGGCTCCTTCATCACCCCGACCAACGCCGACCCGCAGGGCCCGGTGCGGCTGGCGGTCGCCAGCGAGGCGGCGGGGCTGGACCTGGCCACGTTCCAGGACCACCCGTACCAGCCGGGCTTCCTGGACACCTGGTCCCTGATGGCGTACGCCGCTGCGCGCACCCAGCGGATCCGACTGTCCGGCAACGTGCTCAACCTGCCGCTGCGGCCGCCGGCGGTGCTCGCGCGCGCTGTGGCCAGCCTGGACCTGCTCAGCGGGGGCCGGGTCGAGCTGGGCCTGGGTGCCGGGGCGTTCTGGGACGCGATCGAGGCGATGGGTGGGCGCCGGCTGACCGCCGGGCAGGCGGTCACCGCCCTGAGCGAGGCCGTCGACGTCATCCGCGGGGTCTGGGACACCTCCACCCGCCAACCGCTGCGGGTCGACGGCACGTACTACGGCGTCCGTGGCGCCAAGCGCGGACCGGCCCCGGCGCACCCGGTCGAGGTCTGGCTGGGTGCGTACAAGCCGCGCATGCTCGCGCTGACCGGGCAGAAGGCCGACGGGTGGCTGCCGTCCCTGAGCTACATGAAGAGCCAGCAGGACCTGCTCGACGCGAACGTGCGCATCGACGAGGCCGCCGTCACGGCCGGGCGCCGCCCGTCCGACGTGCGCCGCCTGCTCAACATCAGCGGGAGGTTCACCACCGGGACCAATGGCGGGCTCCTGCAAGGGCCGGTGTCCCAGTGGGTCGAGCAGCTGGGTGCGCTCACCCTCGAGCACGGCTTCAGCGCTTACGTCCTGATGAGCGACGACGAGCGGACTCTGCGCCTCCTCGGCGACGAGGTCGCCCCCGCGGTGCGGGACCTGGTCGCTCAGGTGCGCGGCACGGCGGTGGCCGCCCGATGAGCCGCGACCACGGGCACCGGGTTCGGCTGGGCATCGCCCTCGCCTCGCCTCGCTCGCGCCGCAGACCCTGCTCGACCTCGCCCGGGTCGCGGACAGGCGGGTCTCGCCCTGGTGGCCCTGACCGACACCGCCTCGACCGTGCCGGTGGATGCCAGGCCCAGTGGACTGGACGCAGGGACGGCCTTGGCCTGGGTCGCCGGTGCCACCAGCCGACGGACACGGTCGCTCAGTCGTGCCGGGTGACCTCGCGCGCGGCGTGCCCGGCGGGCTCGAGCTGGAAGGTGCAGTGATCGGTGTCGAAGTGATCACCCAGGCACTCCGACAGCGCGTCGAGGACCTCGCCCGCGCGGCCGCGGGCGATGCACTCGTCGTCCACCACGACGTGCGCCGAGAGCGCGGGGACGCCGCTGGTGATGGTCCAGGCATGCAGGTCGTGCACGTCCACGACCCCACGCACACCCTTGATGTGCTCGCGGACCTCGTCGAGGTCGATGCCCCTCGGGGTCGCCTCGAGCAGCACGTCGAGCACCTCACGCAGCAGGGACCAGGCACGGGGCAGGATGAGCACGCCGATCGCGATCGACGCGATGACGTCCGCGCGGGCGTACCCGGTCGTGGCGATGACGACGCCGGCCACGACGACAGCCACGGAGCCGACGAGGTCCCCCAGCACCTCGAGGTAGGCGCCGCGCAGGTTGAGGCTCTCGGTCTGGCCGCCGCGGAGGATCAGCAGGCTGGCCACGTTGGCGGCCACGCCGGCCCCGGCGACGACGAGCATGAGCCCGGTGGCGACGTCCGGTGGGGCGCTCCACCGCCCGACGGCCTCGACGATGACCCAGATCGCGAGGCCGGCCAGCAGCAGCGCGTTGGCCAGGGCGGCGAGGATCTCGGCGCGCTGCAGCCCGTAGGTGCGGGCCTTCGTCGCCGGGCGGGTGGCCAGGGTCGCAGCGGTCAACGCGATCGCGATGCCGGTGGCGTCGGTCAGCATGTGCCCGGCGTCGGCGAGCAGGGCCAGGGACCCCGAGACCAGACCGCCCACCACCTGCACGACCACGACCGACGACGTGATGGCGAGAACCGCGACGAGGCGCCGGCGGTACCGGCCGGTCGCGGTGCCGTGGGCGTGGCTGTGCCCGGCTTCCATCAGCGCACCCCGACACGTGCTGCGCGCCCGGCGCCCGGGACGAAGCGCCCGACGCGTGTGCAACTGGCGTCGGCCGTCGCGTGGGTCGGCCGCAGGGGCGGCTCCTCGACGACGCGGACCACCGACTCGACCGCGAAGAGCAGCAGGGCGAGGTCGGCAGCTGGGTCAGCGGTCATCGTTGTCGGCCACGTCGTCGTCCTCCACCAGCCCGCCCTCCGTGGACTCCCGCCCTCGTGGGGAGTCGACGCCGTACACCGGGCAGAGCGCCACCGCGTCGCCGGTCAGGCCGAGCAGGCGCTCGGCCGCCGCCAGGAGCTCGAGCATCGCCTCCGGGTGGGCGAGCGTGAACACCGAGGCCCGTCCCTGCGGGCGCGACTCGACCAGGCCGCAGTCGCGCAGGCACGCCAGGTGCTGGGAGACCGTGGACTGCGCCAGCCCGAGGTGACCGGTCAGGTCGACCACACGGTGCTCGCCGAGCGTCAGGTGCCGGAGGATCGCCAACCGGGACGGATCGCCGAACCCGCGGAACAGGCACGCAGCCACCGACAGCGCGGCCGCCTCGTCGACCAGCTGATCGCCGTGGGTCTGTGTCATCGCCATGTGACGATGTAAGCCCAGGGACGGTCACGACCGCAAGGAGCCCACGGCTCCGTGCCTCAGGCGTCGACCCCTGGAGCGACCGCGACACTGAGCGGCCCCTGGGTGCGCGGGTCGCGGCTTGCCAATGCTGCACACGGTTGCAGACCGCCGGGTGCGCTCGCACGCGGCGAGATATCGCGGCGCTTGACCATCCACCGACGCCCCCGTGGCAACATCCTGCACACGGTTGCACGCGTTCCGCGCCCGGTGGTGTCCTGGAGCGGACGGTCCGAGACGGGCTGCGCTCCGACGGAAGAGGACGACGATGTTCGGATGGAAGCGCGCCGCCGCAGCTGCGGTGGCCGCGACGCTCACCCTCACGGCCTGCAGCGGCGGCGGCGATGCCGGCGGCGGGAACGGCGACGGCGACGGCGGGTCGGGCGGCGGCGACACGCTGACCCTCGGCGTGATCATCGCCGCCTCGACCTTCGCCGCGAAGGACGCCCGGTGGGCGAACGAGTCGCCCTACATGCAGGCGGTGTACGACTCCCTCCTCAAGGCGGAGGCCGACGGGACCATCGTGGCGAACCTGGCCACCGAGTGGTCCTGGAACGAGGACAAGACCGTCCTCACGATGACGCTCCGCGACGACGTGACGTTCTCCGACGGCTCGGCCCTGACGGCCGAGGACGCCGCGGCGAGCCTCCTGGCCTTCAAGGCCGGCGCCTCCCCGAACGCGTCCAACCTGGCGAACGTCGCCGACGCGACGGCCGTGGACGACACCACGCTCGAGATCACGATGACCGTCCCCGACCCCGCGCTGGAGACCTACCTCACCCAGAACTCGGGCCTGGTCGAGAGCGCCGACGCGATCACCTCGCCCGACGTCGAGACGGTGCCGGTGGGCTCGGGCCCGTACCTCTACAACACGGGCGAGACGGTCGTCGGCAGCTCGTACGTCTTCGACCAGAACCCGGAGTACTGGAACCCGGACGATCAGCACTACGCGAAGGTCGTCATGAACGTCTACGCCGACACGACGGCGCAGCTCAACGCGATCCAGAGCGGTCAGGTCAACGTCTCCTCGCTCACCGACAACGCGCAGATCCCGGCGGTCGAGGGCGCCGGCTTCACCGCCGAGGCGCAGGAGCTCGACTGGGACGGGCTGCTCCTGTCCGACCGCGACGGCACGTTGGCCCCCGCCTTGGCGGATGTCCGGGTGCGCCAGGCGATCAACTACGCGCTCGACCGCGAGTCGCTGCTCACGGCGCTCGGTGGCGGCTACGGCACCGTGACGACGCAGGTCTTCCCGACCTTCTCCTCCAGCTACGACGAGGAGCTGGACTCGTTCTACGAGTACGACCTCGACAAGGCGAGGTCGCTCATGGCGGAGGCCGGCTACGCGGACGGGTTCGACGTCACGATGCCCCGTGCGGCGGCCCTGCCGCCCGCCACTTTCACGCTGGTCGCCGACCAGCTGGCCCAGATCGGCATCGACGTGACCTACGAGGACCTGGTCGGCGGCGACTTCATCACCGGCATCCTCGGGGCCAAGTACCCGCTGACCTTCTTCCGGCTCCAGCAGGACCCGACGGACTTCCAGCTCGCCCAGTTCCAGATCGCCGAGACGGCCACGTGGAACGTCTTCCACGTCGCCGACCCGACCGTGACGGACCTGATCGAGCAGCTGCGCACCGGCGACGAGGCGACGGCCGAGCAGGCCGGCAAGGACCTCAACCAGCACGTCGTCGAGAACGCCTTCTTCGCCCCGTTCTTCCGCCGGCAGAACACCAAGGCCGTGGACGCGAACACCACGGTGGAGATGCAGGTCGGGAACACCTGGCCGTACCTCTCCAGCATCCAGCCGAAGTAGCGGCGCGCAGGGTGCCGGGCCGAGACCGCCACTCGGCCCGGCACCTCCGTGCACCTCCGGGTTCTCCGGGGTTCTCCGGGTGGACGGGAACACGATGGGCGTCTTCACTCGGGACCGGCGCCCGACGGCGGCCGGGCACCGGCTGCGGCGCCCGCGGCGACACCGGGTCGGCGCAGACTCGGCGCACAGGACGGACGGAGGGGTGATGACGGCGGAGGTGCGGTACGTCAACGTCGTCGCAGCGGACGTGGCCCGCGTCGCGGGGGTCTCGGTGTCCACCGTCTCCCGCGCCCTGGGGCGGCCGGAGTCGGTCGCCCCGGGCACCCGCGCCAAGGTGCTGGACGCCGCCCGTGCACTGGGATACCAGCCGAACGCCGCCGCGCGCACGCTGACGACCGGCCGGACCGGGAAGATCTGCCTCCTGGTGCCCGACCTCGAGGCCTCGTACTTCGCCTCCGTCGCCAAGGGGGTGCAGAGCAGGGCGCTCGAGGCCGACTACGCCGTCATCGTCGCCGACTCCGACGAGGACCCCAGCCGGGAGACCGAGCTGGCACGCCGGCTCGCCACCCAGGTCGACGGGCTGATCCTGTGCTCGCCGCGAGGCCCGGACGGCGCCCTGGCCGAGCTGGCTGCCGGGTCGACGACGGTGCTCGTCGGTCGCCGCTCCGGCGACATCCCGGCCGTCACGGTGGACAACGCCGACGGTGTGCGCCAGGCGCTCGACCACCTGCGCGCCCTCGGTCACCGGCGCATCGCGTACGTCGGCGCGAGCACCGCGTGGGCCAACGGCCAGCGACGCGACGCCTTCCTCGCTGCCCGTGCCGCCCTTCCCGACGTCGAGCTCCTCGAGGTGGGCGGCTTTCGCGAGTCGATCAGCGGCGGCATCGCCGCGGCCGACCTCGTCATCGCCAGCGGGGCGACCGCGGCGTTGGCGTACAACGACGGCGTGGCCTTCGGCCTGCTCGAACGCCTCCGGCAGCGCGGACTGGCCGTCCCGGACGAGATGAGCGTGGTGGGGTTCGACGACAACCCGCTCTCGGCGATGACGGTTCCCCCGCTGACCACCGTCGCCCAGCCGGCCGTCGCCACCGGTCGGGCCGCGGTCGACGTCCTGGTGAGCCTGCTGCGGGCGCCGCTGGTGGCGCCCGTCCACCAGCACGACCTCAGGGTCCACCTGGTCGTCCGCGGGTCCACCGGACCGTGGCGGAGTCCGGCGGCGTCGCGGCCCGCCTGAGACGGGCACGCGCCGTCGAAGAGAGCGGCGCCGGTGGCATGAGCAGCACGAGCCGTCCGGTCGACGCTCGCGGCAGCGCGCCCTACCGGTCGAGGCATGGACGCCGACGACCGCGAGCAGGCGCGCGAGCGCGCCCGCTCCACCGGCGAGCGCCCACCGGGTCCCCTACGCCCGGCCGGCGCGCGAACCCGAGTCCGAGACGGGTCCGCTGGCCGCGCTGACGTCGGTCCTGCGCGACACCCACCTCCGGCCGCCCGAGAGCCTCCAGGCGGCGGTCGACCGCGCCGCCCGCGTCCTCGGCGTGCGAGCCACCGCCGACGTCGTCGACCACTCCGGCTCGGTCCTCGTGCCGATCGGCGGACCCGAGCGCGGCTCGGTGCTGGGGGTGGACTCCACCCTCGCGGGCCGGGCGTTCCGGACGCTGACCACGGTCGTCGGCACGGACGAGCGCCCCGGGCTGTGGGCCCCCTCATCGACGGCGTCGAGCGGAGGCGCGGGACTCCGACCACCGGCAGTTCGGGCTGGACGGGCTGACCGACCTCCTCGCCCGCGAGCACGCGGACACCACGCCGCTGCCGGAGACGGTGCGCCGCGTGCTCCGGACGGTCGCGCGGCGGGGTGTCCGGCTGCAGGACGACGCGACCTTGCTCCTCGCGCACTGGACGAGCGAGGGGCAGGCGAGCCTCGACCCGACCGTGCGGTGACATGCGGTGACAGGCGGTGACGGCGGCCCGGTCAGCCGGGGTCGCGCACGACGACGGCGTCCCGGTCCTCCTTGGCGGCGTACATGGCGACGTCCGCCTCGTGGACGAGCCGCTCTGGCGTGGTGACCTGGTCGCCGGCCCGGATCGTCACGCCGATGCTCGCGGTGACCATGACGGCCTCGCCGGCCGCGTGGACCGGTCGCCGCAGGGCGGCCCGCAAGCGGGCGGTCAGCGACGTCACCGCCTGGGTCCGCTCCGCCCGGTCCGGCGGGAGGTCGGACCACAGCACGACGAACTCGTCACCGCCCAGGCGGGCCAGGCAGTCCTGCGCGCGGACCGTCGCCCGGAGCCGTCGCGCGACCTCCACGAGGACCTCGTCCCCCGCAGCATGGCCCAGCGAGTCGTTGATCACCTTGAAGCGGTCCAGGTCCAGGAACGCGACGCCCACCGCGGTCCCGTGCCGGAGCGCCGCCGCGGCCGCCTGCTCGATCCGGTCGTGGAGCAGGACCCGGTTCGGCAGCCCCGTCAGGACGTCGTGCAGCAACCGGTGCTCGACCTCCCGCCGTGCTTCGCGCGCCTCCTCGCGGTCGCCCGCCATCACGAGGTACGACGTCGCGACGTCGGCCAGCAGGCGCGCGGCGGCCACATCGGCGGGGCTCCAGGCTCGCGGCTCGCCGCGGTAGAGGTCGAGCACACCCCACGATCGCCCCCGGCTCAGCAGAGGCACGGCGACCACCGAGCGCAGCCCGGCGTCGAGCGTCCGCGTCGCGAATGTCCCGTACCGGGCGGTCGCGTCGCGGACGTCGTCGACGACCACCACCGTCGCGGAGTCGACGGAGTCCCGGCACGGTCCGCGCTGCAGCACCTCCTGGAGTCGCTCGAGCTCGGCGACGGCGGGCTCCGCGCGCGCGACGCGGAGGTAGCCGACGTCGGTCCGGTCCGGGACGGTCTGCATGACGCCGACGCCCTGCACCGCCATCACGTGGCCGGCTGCGACGCACAGCTCCCGCAGCAGGTGGTCGGTGTCGCACGGCGTGGTGGCCACGGATGCGAGGTGAGCGATGCCACGCAGCAGCCCTCGGTCGTCGCGCACGGGGACAGGGCGCTCTCGACCCACGAGATCGTGGTCGGACATCGTGGTCCCCGGCACTCGCCCCGGGGCGGCTGCTCCACCCGAAGGGACGATCAGCGTGGCACCCCGGGCCCTGGGTCGCACGTCCGGTGCCCCCGGCGGGTCGCTACCGAGTCGTCCGGACGACGGCGGCGCCCCATCGGAGGTCGCCGAGCACACGTGGTGCCATCCCGTTCCCGGTGCTGCACCATGGGTGGAGCGACGACGACAGGCGTCCCACATGAGCGCGGGGGGGGTGCGCGCCATGAGCACCGAGCCCACCGAGGTGGACGAGCCCTTGGCCGAGGACCACGGCCCGTTCGACTGGATGTCCGGCGAGCTGCACGCGCTCGACCAGCTGATGAGCCGGGTCGGCGGGCACCCGTCCCGGGTCGACGAGCTCGCGATCGAGGTCGAGCTCGAGACCGCGCGCGAGGAGCTGCGGGTCGCCGACGAGGAGATGCGGGTCCAGCGAGATCAGCTCGAGGAGCTGCTCGGCAACGGCGGGTCGGCGCGACCCAGCGCCGGCGGATCGCCTCCCTGCTGCCGGTGCCGATGGTGACGATGGACGCCACGGGCAAGATCATCGAGGCGAACGCCGCCGCCGCGGTCGCGCTCAACGTGCCGCTCGTCCACCTCGTCGGCAAGCCGCTGCTGACCTTCGTGCAGGACGCCGACCGCGGCGACGGTCCGCACCGCGCTGACCCGTGTCGCCGGTGAGCCCCTCCGGCTCGGGTCGGCCTGAGCCCGCGCAGGTCGACGGGCGCGCGCGTCGACCTCGTCCTGACGGGCAGCACCGACGGACCGGCCCGCCGAGGTGGAGGGCATGATCCTGACGTCGGCTCGCGGCGCGGACCCGGGCCACGCCGTCGACCCGGTCCGCCTGGCGGCCTCGGTCGCGGCGATCTCGCGTCTGCCGGTCGCCGACCCCGACCCGCGACGGCTCCTGGTGGGAGTCGCACGGACCACGGCCGCAATCCTGGGCGACGGCGTCTGGGTGAGCGTCAACCTCGGTCATCCGCCGCAACCGAGCCAGCTGGCGTCGACCGCCGACGAGGCCTCGGCGGCCGACGGCCTGCAGATCCGCACCGGCGAGGGTCCGTGCATCGATGCTTTCGACGAGCACGAGACGGTGCGGGTCGACGACCTTCACCGGCGAGGAGCGCTGGCCTCGCCTACGGGCGGTCTGGGCGCACTGCCCCGTCGTCGCGGCGATGGGCGTCCCGGTGGTGGCGGCGGGCGAGAAGGTCGGCTGCCTCAACTGCTACAGCCCGACGCGCGGCGCCTTCACCAGGTCGCAGGAACAGGCCGCCGAGGTCCTCGCCCTCGCGGCCGGGGTCGCGCTGGAGGCCGTCGAGGAGAACACCCGGCTGCGGACGGTCGCCGCTCAGCTCGACCAGGCCATGGCGTCCCGCGCCGTCATCGACCAGGCCAAGGGCATCGTCATGGCGCGGCGCGGCTGCACGGCCGACGAGGCCTTCGCGCATCTCGCCGCGCTCAGCCAGCAGCGCAACGTCAAGGTCCGGGACCTCGCGCGCGCGCTCGTGCGAGCAGACCGAGCTCTCCGCCTCGTCCGTCAGCCGACGACGCTCATGACCACGATCGCGCCCGACACGGCTTGACCGTCCCGGCGCAGCGGGCTCACCGTCACGTCCACCTCCACCTGGCGCCCCCGCCGGTTGACGGCGGAGAGGCGGGTGCGCTCGGCGGGCTCCGCGCGTCCGGTGAGCTGCGTCCGCACCAGCGGACCGAGCGGCGCGACGGGCAGGCCGATGTCGAGGTCCGCGAGTCCGGCGCCGATGGCCTCGTCCTCCCGGACCCCCCACAGCTCGGCAGCCTCGTTGTTCCAGGCGATGATCCGCAGGTCGCGGTCGACGACGGCCACGCCCGCGCGCAACCCGGCGAGGACGGTCCCCGTGAAGTCGTTGAGCTGCGAGACCTCGAGGCTGCGCATCCGCAGCTCCTCGTTCGTGACGTTGAGCTCGTCGTTCATCGACTGGAGCTCCTCGTTCATGGTCTCCAGCTCTTCGTTGGTCGACTGGAGCTCCTCGTTGGTCGTCTCCAGCTCCTCGATCGTCGACTGGAGCTCCTCGTTGGTCGTCTCCAGCTCCTCGTTCGACGACTGCAGCTCCTCGTACGCCAGCTCGAGCCGCCGGTGGGCGTCCTCGAGCTCGGCCTGGAGCGCTCGGTAGCGGGTGACGTCGTTGAAGACCACGGTCGCACCGAGGATCTCGGCGGCGGAGCCGAAGAGCGGCATGACCTGGATGTCGAGCGCCACCGGGTCGCAGCTCCTGGCCGCCTCCACTCCACGGCCTCGACCCACACGGTCTGCCGCTGGCGGATCGCGTCCTCGATCGTCGAGCGCAGCTCGGCCGGCCGGTAGGACATCTCGAGGTCGTGGAACGGGCGGCCCACTTCCCGCGCACCGATGCCGAAGAGGAGCTCGGCGCGCCGGTTCGCTGCGACCAGCTCCCCGGTCGCGGAGACGACGATCTGGGCGGCCGGGCCCGCCAGCAGCGCCTCCTCCTTGAGTCGCTCCGTCGGTCCCGGGATCCCGTCCAGTGCGGGTCGGCCCGCCGCGAGCGCGCCGGCCCGGCCCGAGCGGCACACCGACCCGGCGGAAGAAGCGCCGCTTGAGCTCGACCGGCTGGAACAGCTCGGCGTGGGCGAGCAGCATCTCCGCCTTGCCGAGGAAGAGCAGGCCGTCGGGCACGAGCGCGAAGTGCAGACGGCGGACCATCCGTGCCTGGGTCTCGGCGTTGAAGTACATGAGCGTGTTCCGGCACGTGAGGAGGTCGACGCGGGAGATCGGTGCGTCCTGGACGAGGTCGTTGCGGCCGAAGATCACCGCCCGCCGCAGCTCCTCGACGATGACGTAGCCGGCTCCGGTCCGCTCGAAGTACCGCTCGAGGTAGGCAGGTCGGGACGTCCTGCACCCGGCGCTCCTCGTACACCGCGGTCCGCGCCTGCGCCAGCGCCTCCTCGTCGACGTCGGTCGCGTAGATCTTGACCCGCTCGCGGACCTCGGCCAGGCCCATGGCCTCGGCGAACGTCATCGCCAGGGAGAACGCCTCCTCGCCGGTCGCGCAGCCCGCGGTCCAGATCCGGATCGGGCCACGGTTGCGGTCGAGGATCTCGGGCACGACGGTCTCGCGCAGGTAGGCCCAGGCGTCCGCGTCGCGGAAGAACGCCGTGACGTTGATGAGCACGGTGTCGAAGAGCGCCGCGAACTCGTCGGGGTGGACCTGGAGGTGGTCGAGGTACGCCTCGAAGGTGTCGAGGCCGACGGCCTCCAGCCGGCGCTCCACCCGGCGTTGCAGGCTGGCCCGCTTGTACCCGGTGAAGTCGAAGCCGCGCTGCTCCTTGATGTGGAGCAGCAGGCGCTCGAGGTGTGGGTCGGGCTCGTCGTCCGCCGCGGGGGGCGGCCCCTCCGCGCACGCCGCGGTGGAGGCCCGGTCCACGTCAGCCGCTCCGCCGCGTGGCCGTGGCCGGCGCCGCTACCTCGGCGCCGCCGTCGACGTCGGCGTCCAGCGCGGTGGTCCGCTCGACGAGGTCCCGCAGGACGAGGGCCGAGGTGCGGGACTCCGCCGCCTGCGCGGCGAACGACTGGGCTGTGATGGTGTGGCCGCGGTCACGGGCTCCGGCGCTCATCCGGTCGGCCAGCGCCGCCTTCTCCTCGAGTGCCCTCAGCGCCATCCACAGCGCCCCCTCGACGGCGAACGTCTGCTGCGCGGCGAGGCTGTGCGGCGACCAGGCGTGGCCGACGCGGCACCGGAACCGGTGCACGGGACCGTCCTCGATCTCGAAGAGCACGCCGTGGCAGTCCGGGCAGGCGAACCCCGAGGAGGTGCCGGGCCGGTCCGGGTCGTTGAGCGCGTCGCCGTCGTGGCCCGCCATTGCGATCTCCATGTCCGTGGTCGTGGCCGCGCCGTCGTCGACGGGCGGCGGACCCCCGACCGTCGTCGGCGGACGAGCCGGGTGAGCAGCTCGGGGATCTGCGCGACCGGCAGCACGTGCCGGGGATGGTCGCCGGCGATGGCCGCCCGCGGCATGCTCGGGTACATCGCGTCCTCCGGGCTCTGGACGACGCCCAGCCCCGCCCCCACGGTGGACGGCGACCAGTCCGGCGGTGCCGTCGTCCAGCGTGCCGGACAGGACGACACCGATGACCCGCGGACCGAGCGCCCGGGCCGCCGAGCGGAAGAGGACATCGACGGCCGGCCGGTGGCCGTTCTCCCGCGGCCCGCGGGAGAGGGTCACCTGCCGCCCGTAGACGATGAGGTGCCGGTCGGGCGGGGCGACCAGGACGCGGCCCGGCTCGAGCAGGCCCTCCTCCTGCGCCTGGGCCGCCGGCAGCGGACCGGAGCGGTCCAGGATGGCGGCGAGCGCGCTGCGGGACGTCGCGGGCGTGTGCAGGACGACGAGCACGGTCGCGGGGAAGTCGGCCGGGAGGCCCGCCACGAGGGTCCGGAGGGCTTCGACGCCGCCTGCCGAAGCACCGACGACCACCACGTCACGCCGAGTCACGTGCCGCCCCTCTCGCCAGCGTCGTCCGACAAACCCTACGCGCACCCGGGTCCGGCTGCGCCGGCCGATCCGCGTGGATCGCCGGTCTGCCGTGTACGAGCGGGCGTCGGTGTGGGAGATTGATCCGGTCGCTTGGTGAAGCCACCGCCAGCCGCACGGTCACCGGATCCGCCATGCGCGACATCACGTCCCTGAGCAAGCCGCAGCTCGACGCGCGCGTGCGCGACGGCATCGCACGGCGCCTCGACGCCCAGACCACCGAGGACAGCGCCCGGGCGGGTGCGGACCTCCTCGCCGTCCTCCGGGAGATCCGACGCCGGGAGGCAGCCCGCCGCGCGGACGCCACGCACGCCCGGCAGCGCGGGCGTGCCGGGAGGGACGGGCGGACCGGGCAGGACGGCCAGGCCCGGCAGGCCGGGAACGACGGGCAGGCCGGGAGCGACGGGCGGGCCGGCCAGGACGGGCAGGCCCGAAGAGGCGGCGGAGACGGACGGGGCGGGAACGGCGACCTGCGTACCGTCTCCTCCCGCCTGCGGACCTGACGACTCGCCGCCGGGGAGTCCATCGGGCGACTGCGCATGCTCGTCGAGGCGCACCGGGACCAGCTCGAGGCCTACGAGGGGCTGTGCCGGGAGATCGGCGCGACGCGGGTGGACGCGGGTGGAGGTCGCGCTCGCCTGGACGTTGCGCGACCCGGTCGTCTCGGCCGCGGTCGTGGGACCCACGACGATCGAGGAGCTGCGATCGAGCCTCGGCGCGCTCTCGGTCGCCTCGGACGACGAGGGCGCCGACCGGCTCGACGGCCTCTGGCCCGGACCGGGCGAGGCCCCGCGGGCCTACGCCTGGTGACGTTCGGGCGCCGTCCCGGGGACGGTGCCGGTGGGGCGGACCCGAGCTCCCGCCGTGTTCTCGGCCCTGCCGCCGACCCGGGCGGCGCGACGGCACACGCTCGTCAGGCGGCCACCGTGGGCGCGACTCCGTGCTCGACGAGGATGGCCCGGAACAGAGCGGTCGGGATCGGGCTCCACCCGGGCCCGACGCGGCCCTCGAACCGGTCGGCCGTGCCGGTCGACACCACGACGACGTCGTCGAACACGTGCTCGACCGGCCGCGCCCACGTGCGCGGCGGGCCGGGTGTCCCGGCCAGCGCCGGCAGCCCGCGCGCGACGAGGACGCGGATCGGCTCGGCACGGGTCCCCCACACGTCCAGCCACTCGCGAGCCGGCTCGCCCTCCGGGCCGGGGAGGGGGCGCAGCGCGCCGCCGGTCGGGTGCACCATCCATCCGGCGGGGACCGGGTCGATCACGGGGACCGCGATCGTCGTGTAGCCGTCGTGGGAGTAGAACGCCCGGACGTCGGCCGGATCGGCGCCGAGATCGCGCAGGTGGTCGGTGACGTCGTCCAGCCAGGTGAAGTAGGCGTCCTCGGCGGCGCCGTAGGCGGCGATCACCGTCCGGTCGGTGCACATCAGGTGCTGCGGCATGACCCTCCTCGCGTGGCCGGGCTCGTCGGCGTCCCGCACCGCCCCGACTTTGCCCGGGACCACCCACATCCGCGGGCGCGACACGGCCGGGTCGACGGTGGAGAGCGACGTCACCGCCCGATCGCTTGCCACCGACGACCCGGGTTGCGAGGGTGGAGAGGGCCCCGACGGTGGGCGACCGGACGAGGGAGCCGTACCCGGACAGCGACAAGACGGCCTCGTGGAGGCTCCTCATGTCCTGGCTCGTCCTCGTCCTGTCCGGCGTCCTCGAGGCGGTCTGGGCGACCGCCCTCGGCCGGTCGCACGGCTTCACCCGGCTCGCCCCGACGCTCGTGTTCGCCGTGACCCTTGCGCTGAGCATGGGCGGGCTGGCCTACGCCCTCCGCTCGCTGCCCGTCGGGACGGCGTACGCGGTCTGGGTCGGCATCGGCGCGGCCCTGACCGTGGGCTACGCGATGGTCACCGGCGCCGAGACGGTCTCCGTGGTCAAGGTGCTCCTGCTCTGCGGCCTCGTCGGCTGCGTCGTCGGCCTCAAGCTCCTGCACTGAGGGCGGTGCGCACCACCGGCGGGGCGGCGCGGCGGCGTCTCAGATCAGCCCGCCGTCCAGCGAGGTCATGAGGGCGGTGCCGGTCGTCCGGGAGAGGTGCTCGAGCCGCGCCCGCTCGGCGATGTGGCGGGCCTGGCTCAGTCGGGACCGGTAGTCCGCCAGCTCGTGCGGCGGCCGCGCCATCTCCTCGCCCGCCTCGCCGGCGGCCGCGCCCGGCACCGGGCTCGGCGCGAGCCGGTGGGCGAGGTCCTCGGCGTCCGGCAGGTCACCCGGCGGTCGCGCATCGAGGACGGCGGGCAGCTCGGCCCGGACGGTGTCCCATCGCCGGCGGAGCGCGGCGTACTCCGCGTCGGTCCCGGCCACCTCCTGCCCGGTGGGCAGCAGGGCACAGGCCTGCGCCCAGACCTCCTCGAGCAGGGTCACGTCCGCCGTGAGGCGACCGATCCGGTCGAGGAGGCGCTCGATCTCCGGCGGCGGGGCAGGGGTGCGGACCGCGAGCTCGAGGTGGTCCACCGGGGCACGGCCCGACGCCGGGTCACGGCCCGACGCCGGGTCACGGCCCGACGCCGGGTCGGGGCCCGGCGAGGGGTCGTGGTGGGCCGGCGCGGGATGGAGCACCGTGGCCGCCCCCGGGGGCTCGGCTGTTCGCTGACTCGTCATGACGCCCTCCCTCTCGCCTTCCGGCCGACGCTAGGGGCCGCACATGAGACGACGGTGAGACCTCGTCGGCGTCCCGACGACGCCTCGACGACGCAGGGCCGCACCGTCCAGGGCCCGCCTACGATGGCGCGCATGCGGGCTCTCGTCGTGGAGGACGAGCCGAAGATGGCGCGCCTGCTCCGTCGCGGACTGAGCGAGCGGGGCGACGTCGTCGAGGTCAGTCGCACGGGTGGCGAGGGCGTGGACCGTGCCACCCGGACGCCCTTCGACGTCGTGGTCCTCGACGTGATGCTGCCGGACATGGACGGCTTCGAGGTGTGCACCCGGCTGCGTGCGCGGGGCGTGTGGGTGCCGATCCTCATGCTCACAGCCCGCACCGCGCTCAAGGACCGGGTCCGCGGGCTGGACGCCGGCGCGGACGACTACCTCGCGAAGCCGTTCGCCTTCGAGGAGCTGCTGGCCCGGCTCCGCGCGCTCGCGCGACGCGGGCCGACGGAGCGGCCCGTGACCCTGCGGTCGGGCGATCTCTCGCTGGACCCGGCGAGCCGTCGGGTGTTCCGGGGTGCGGACGAGGTGATCCTCTCCGCGCGCGAGTTCGCGGTGCTCGAGACGCTGCTCCGGCGTCCGGGCCAGACCCTGACCCGCGAGCAGCTGCTGGACCACGCGTGGGGCATCGACTACCAGGGGCAGTCGAACGTCGTCGACGTCTACATCGGCTACCTGCGGCAGAAGGTCGACCGGCCGTTCGGCCGCAGCGACGTGGAGACCGTGCGGGGTGTGGGCTACCGGCTGCGGAGCGCGCCGTGACGCTCGCCCTCCCCATCCGGGTCCGGGTCGCCGCCGCGTTCGCGCTGACGTCGACGGCGGTCCTCCTCGCCCTGGCCGCCTTCATCCACCAGGGGCTCGACGCGACGCTGCGGTCGCAGGTGACGGAGTCGCTCGAGGCGCAGGTCGATGCCATCGCCGGGCTGGACCCGGCGCGGCGTACCGGCGCACCGCTCGGCGCCTCGGACACCGCCTTCGGCCAGGTCTTCACCGAGGACGGGGCGCTCCTCGGCTCCTCGGCCGAGCTGTCCGGGTCCCTGATCTCCCCCGTCGAGGCGGTCGCCACCCAGGCGGACGACCTCCTCGTGCGACGCGACGTCACGTTCGACGGCGACACCGAGCCGTCCCAGCTCCTCGCGGTCGAGGAGGGCGACCAGGTCATCGTCGTCGGCGCGTCGGTGGAGGACCTGGACGAGGCCATGGCGGAGTTCCGCTCCCAGCTGGCCGTCGGGATCGCCGCGGCCGTCGTGCTCGCGTCGGCGGCCGGCTACGGGGTCGCGGGGGCGGCGCTGCGTCCCATGGAGCGGATGCGCCGGCAGGCCGCGAGGATCTCCGGGCGCACCTCCGGCGAGCGCCTGCCCCTGCCGGTGACGCACGACGAGGTCCACCGCCTGGGTCAGACGCTCAACACCATGCTCGACCGCCTCGACGCAGGGCTGCGGCGCGAACGCCGGTTCGTCGCCGAGGCGAGCCACGAGCTGCGCACGCCGCTCGCCCTGCTCCGGCTGGAGCTGGACCTCGCACTGTCCCGGCCGCGTCCCGCGGACGAGCTGCTCGACGCACTGCAGTCCACCGACGAGGAGGTCCGGCGGCTCGCGGACCTCGCCGAGGAACTGCTGCTCCTCGCGTCGTCGTCGGCCGACGCCGAGGGGGTGCGTGCGCCCGTCGACGTCGGCGCCCTCGTGCACGCGGCGGCCGACCGGTTCCGGCCCCGGGCCGCGCTCGACGGCCGCGGCATCGAGGTGCACGTCGAGGGCGCCCCGACCGTCGACGGCGCCGCGGCGTCGCTCGACCGGGCGGTGAGCAACCTCCTCGACAACGCGCTGACCCACGGCGGCGGCGACATCCGGCTCGACGCGCGGGCCGCGGGCGGCGCGACGTCGATCTCCGTCACCGACCACGGCGCGGGCATCGACCCGGCCTTCCGCTCCCGCGCCCTGGACCGGTTCACCCGGGCCCCGGAGGCCCGGGGCCGGCGCGGGCACGGCCTCGGGCTGGCGATCGTCGACGCCATCGTGACCGCCCACGGGGGTCAGGTGCTGGTGGGTGCTCCGGAGACCTCGCCCGGCACGACCGTCACCATCGTGTTCCCGCACGCCTGAGGGGTCCGCGGCCCGCCCCGCCGGGGGCGGGCTCGACGCCGGTGGTCAGCCCCGCGCCGACCCCAGCGCGTCGCGCAGGGACTCGAGGGCGGCCGGCACGGCGGCATACCAGACGTTCGTCCCCCGCTTCTCGCTGGTCACGAGGCCGGCCTCCCGGAGGATCCTCAGGTGGTGGCTGACCGTCGGCTGGCTCTTGCCGACCGGCTCGACGAGGTCGCACGCGCAGACGGCGCCCCCGGCGGCGGTCGCGAGCAGGCTCAGCAGCCGCAGGCGCACCGGGTCCGCGAGCGCGGCGAACCGGCGCGCGAGCTCCGTCGCCTCGTCCGGGTCGAGCGGGGCGGACCGCAGGGGCGCGCAGCACTGCTCGACCCGCGGCATGGACAGGACCGGCAGCTCCCGGACGACGCTCACGTGCTCCTCCTCCTCGACCCACTGACCCTGGTCGGCGCGTGCGCGGCGCTCGGTGCATCGACGCGTGTCGATGCTACGCCACCGACCTCCCGGGCGGCCGTCCGGGCGGCTCGCGGTCCTCCGCGCGCGCGGTCGGGGTCGCGCACGACGAGACCGGGTGGAGGGTGCAAGTTCGTCCTGGTACGCCACGCCGACGCGGGCGACAAGCACCGGTGGGCCGACCGGGACGCGCTGCGACCGCTGAGCGCCAAGGGGCAGCGACAGGCCGCGGAATCGGTCGCGCCGCAGTTGTGGGGGCTGGGCGTCGACCGCCTGCTGAGCAGCCCGACCGTGCGGTGCGTGCAGACGCTGACACCGGCGGCCGAGCGGTTGGGCCTGGCGGTGGAGCGCCGTGAGGAGCTCGCCGTGCGCGGCTCGGTCGTCCGGCTGCTGCGCCTGCTCGAGTCGCCGGACACCGACGGGACGGCGCTGTGCACGCACGGCGAGATCCTCACGACCCTCTCGCGGGCGTGGCAGCGGTCCGGCCGCGTGGTGTTCGACACCGACGGGCTCGTCGCCGGCCTGGCCGGGACGCCGAAGGGGGCCTCGTGGATCATCGCGCCCGACCTCGACGGCGACGCCGTCACCACCCGGGAGCGCCGCGCCCAGGCGACGCCGGACGCCGACGCCGCCGGACGCCCGCTCGAGGCGATGCGGCACGTGCTGGCCCAGGTCGACGACGCCGACGAGAACCACGCCGTCGTCGGCGACCCGGACCGCTCGTCGTCGGCCCGGCCCGGGAGCTCTTTCGAGACCGGGGAGAGCCCCGCGGGCACGAGGGCGCGCCGCAGCGGCTGACCCTGCCGGCGGCGCCGTCGGGACGCCGCCGTCCGGACGGTGCGACGATGTCCGGGACAGCCGGGCGGCCGGCGGCGACCCCGGCGGGAGGGAGGACCTTCGTGCACGACGACGCCTCGACCGGCCACCCCCAGCTCGTCTCGGTGGTGCTCGACACCACCGACGCACGCGGGCTGGCGGAGTTCTACCGCCGCCTGCTCGGCCTGACCTACCGCGCCGGCGACGAGCCGCCCGCGGCCGGCGAGCCGGACCCCCACGGCGAGGACTGGCTCGTGCTGCGGGGCACCTCCGGGACGGCACTGGCGTTCCAGCAGGTCGCCGCACTGCCGGCGGCCACGTGGCCGGAGGGCCCGGTCCCGCAGCAGCTCCACCTGGACCTCACCGTGCCCACCCGCGAGGCGCTGGAGGCCCAGCACGCCCGGGCGACCGAGCTCGGCGCCCGACTCCGGCTCGACCGGACCGACGACCCGGCGGAGCCGCTGCGCGTCTACGCCGACCCGGCCGGGCACCCGTTCTGCCTCTTCGTCCCCCCGCCGGCGGCGGGCTGAAGCCCGGAGGCTCCCGTGCGCACCACGCGTCCCACCACCCTCGCCGTCGCGGCCGTGGTCGCCGTGCTCACGGCGGTCACCGGCTGCTCCGGGGAGAGCCCCGAGCTGGACGAGGTCCGCGCGTCGGTCGACGAGGTCGTCGAGGGGGCGCGCGCCGCTGCCGACGAGGCACGCTCGGCCCTCGACGACGTCGGCTCCCAGATCGACGACCTGGACCCGGAGGCCCGCTCGGACGTCGAGGACGCGGTCCGGACCTCCGGCGAGGCCATCGCGCAGGCGACCGAGGCCCTCGACGAGGAGGTGCCGCAGGCCGCGGCGGCCCGCGCCGAGGCCGAGGCGGCGCTCGACGACGCGCGCGCCCGGCTCGACGAGGCCGCCGCCTCCGTCGACGGCGTCGCGGCGGCCGGCCTCGACCGGCTCGCGGAGGCGATGGACGCGCTCCGCGCGCGGCTGGAGGAGTCCGCGGGCTGAGCCCGGGGGGCGGACGTTCGGCCGTCCGGGTCAACTTCACGCGCGTCGGGCGACCTCACCCGCGCGGACACTTCCCCGCCGGCGGGCGACGGCCGATCGTCGGGGCATGGCGCACCACGAGCTCCCCCACCGGCACACCGACCAGCCGTCCGGCTGGTGGGTCGTCACCGCGTGGGCGTCGCTCGGGCTCGTCCTGGCCGGCGGCCTCGCGGGCGCGGCCGGGCTGGGCTGACCGGGTCGGTCGGCGCTCTGAGCAGCGGCGGCCTCAGGCCGCCATGTGCCACCCGCCACGGCGGTAGGCGGGCGTCGCGACCGCCAGCACGACGAACGCGACGGCGGTGCTGCCGGTCATGACGAGCGCCATCGCGACCGCGTCGCCGCCCAGGACGCCGACCAGCGGGCTGATGCCACCCGCGACCCCCGCCTGCAGGGACCCGATGAACGCGGCCGCCGTCCCGGCCATCTCGCCGTGCCGGCCGAGCGCGAGCGCCGAGGCGTTCGGCGCGATGAAGTTGACGAAGGTCAGCAGCGCGAAGAGCACCACGAGCAGGCCGATCAGGCCGCCGGTGTCGGTCGCGACGACGACCAGGAGCACCAGCGCCAGGACGAGCACGACCGGCAGCGCGACCCGCAGGATGCGGATCGGCGCCATCCGCCTCACCAGGGACGCGTTGACCTGCGCGCCCGCGACGAGCCCGAACCCGTTGACGGCGAACAGCAGCGCGAACTGGTGCGCGGACAGCCCGTACTCCTCGCGGAGCGCGAACGGCGACCCGACGACGTAGGCGAACAGCGCCGCCATGGCCAGCCCCGGCAGGACGGCCAGGGCGACGAAGTGCCGGTCCCGCAGGAGCTGCCGGTAGCCGCCGAGCGCGGTGCGCAGACCGCCCTCACGACGACGCTCGGCCGGGAGCGTCTCGGGCAGGCGGCGCCAGACCACCAGCCACAGCCCGACGCCGAACACCGCGAGCGCGACGAACACCGCGCGCCAGCCGAACTCCCCGGCGATGACGCCGCCGAGCGAGGGCGCGAACAGCGGGGCCACGCCGATGACGAGCATGAGGCGGGAGATGAGGCGGGACGCGTCCGACCCGACGAAGCGGTCCCGGATCACCGCCATCGCCACGACGGTGGCCGACGCGTTGAAGAACCCCTGCACGGCCCGCAGCCCGATGAGCGCCTCGATGTTCGGGGCGATCGAGCACAGCAGCGACGTGAGCACGTGCAGCGTGAGCCCGACGAGCACCGGCAGCCGGCGCCCGAACTTGTCCGACAGCGGGCCGATGACGAGCTGGCCGACCGCGCCACCGATGAGGGTGGACGTCATCGTCAGCTGGACCGCGGTGGCCGTGGTGCCCAACTCGCGGGCGACGTCCGGCAGGGACGGGAGGTAGATGTCCGTGGCCAGGGCGGGCAGCGCGGTCATCGAGCCCAGCAGAAGCACGTACTTCGCGTTCGGCCGGTAGGCAGGGAGGGCGGGGCGGGTGTCGTGGGCGACGGAGCTCATCGCGACCCATCCTCCCACCCGGACACCGCCTGGTCGAATCGATACGACCGTGAGTCTGGACACCTCTCGCGGCCGCCGTCGGGCCCGCCGTCACAGCCTCGGCCGCGTGTCGGTGGCTCGTGGCACGCTGGGCGGGTGTGCGGTCGCTACGCCTCCTTCCGCGAGGCCCAGGATCTGGCCGACGCCTTCGCGCTCACCTCGGTGGCCGACGACGTCCGGCTCCTCCCCCCGTCGTGGAACGTCGCCCCGACCGACGGCGTGCGGATGGTCGTCGAGCGGCCCGAGCGCCTGGAGGACGGCACCCAGGGCGCCATCGAGCGCAGCATGCGGCTGGCGCGGTGGGGGCTGGTGCCGTCCTGGGCCAAGGACCCGGCGATCGGGTCCCGGATGATCAACGCCCGTGCCGAGACCGTGGCCACCAAGCCGGCATTCGCGCGCGCGATGGCGGTGCGCCGGGCACTGCTGCCCGCGGACGGCTACTACGAGTGGCAGCCGCCGGCCGAGGGCGCACCGAAGCGGGCGAAGCAGCCGTACTACCTCCACACCGCCGACGGCTCGCCGATCGCGATGGCCGGGCTCTACGAGTTCTGGAAGGACCCGACCCGCGCCGACGACGACCCCGACCGCTGGCTCGTCACGACCACGGTGATCACGACGACCGCGGTCGACGAGTTCGGGCACATCCACGACCGGCAGCCGATCATGCTGCTCCCGGACGCGTGGGACGCCTGGCTCGACCCCGCGGTCGACGCCGACGGCGCCGCGGCGCTGCTCGCCACCCCGCCGCCCCGGCTGGAGGCGACCCCGGTGTCGACCGCGGTCAACGCGGTGCGCAACGACGGTCCCGAGCTCATCCGCCCGGTGGACCCGATCGGGAGCCCCGTCGACAGCCGCGTCGACAGCCGCGTCGACGAGCCCGGGGACGCGCCGGTCGACCGCGGCTGAGCGGCCTCAGGCGGCGCGGACCAGGACCGGTGCGATCGTCCCGAGTCCCGAGAGCTCGCGGGGCGGCTGCGGCTCGAGGCGGAAGCGGTCGTCGCCGGCCAGGAGCGCGGCGGTCGTCTCGTCGGTGAGCACGGTGCTCGGCTGCGCGATGTCGGTGAGCCGGGCGGCGACGTTGACCGAGGCGCCGAAGACGTCGCCGAACCGGGACAGCACCCGGCCCTGCACGAACCCGACGCGCACCGGGGTGACGCCGCGCGGACCGTCGGCGCGCCCGCCACCGTCGTCGGCGACGTCGAGCTCGCCGCCGAGCCGGCGTGCCAGCCCCAGCGCGACGTTCGCGCCGGTGACGACGTCGTCGGCGATGAACAGGACGGCGTCGCCGATCGTCTTGACGACGCGGCCGCCGGCGGCCGACACGATGTCCCGCGCCGCCGTCTCGAACCGCTGGACGAACGCGGAGAGGTCGGTCGAGCCCAGGCCGGCGGTCCGCCGGGTGAACGACACCATGTCCGCGAACCCGACGGCGCGCGCGAGCGGGAGGGCGGCCGGGTCGGCCTGCTCGGTGGCCCGCGCCTCGCCGAACTCCGCGGCGAACCGGCCCGCGATCGCGGCCAGGTGCCGACGCCAGGAGTGCATGAGCTGCGCCTCGAGGACCGGCGCGAGGTCGGTGAGCCGGTCCAGCACGACCAGCCGGGCACTGGTGTCGTCGAGATGACGCCGCTGCATCACGTCCTCGACGAGCGCCTCGACCTGCCACAGCACGAGGCGCTCGCACTGGTGGCCCAGCGCCCGGGTCAGGGTGATGGAGGTGCGGCGGTCGATCTGCCCGGAGCGCTCCAGCTCGGCCAGGCGCGCGATCGCGGCGGCGTCGTCCTCGGTGAACAGCTCCTCGTCGGTGTCCGCGTGCGGGAGTCCCATCACGCGCCAGAAGAGCTGGACGTCGTCGGGCGTGACGCGCGGCCCGGCGCGGTCCACGAGGTCCCGCATCGTCAGGGTGCGATCCCCCCCGAGCAGCGACGCCTCGAGGTCGCCGACGGTCGACGGCCGGCTCGGGACGGGCGCGGGACCCTCCGTGGCGTCGTGTGGCACCCGGCCAGGCTATCGCCCGCGGTCCGGACGCCGCCTGGGCGAGCCACCCGCGTGGGTGGCCGGTCCGGCGTCAGCCGTCCGACGGGCCCCCGGCGGACCGCAGGTGCCGGACGTCACCGGCCCGCACGGCCCGGACCTGCCCGACCGCGTCCCGCACCAGCAGGGCGCCGTCCGGCGCGAGACCGGTGGCCGACCCCTCCAGCCGGGCGTCCCCGGGCAGCTCCACCCGGACGGTCCGCCCGAGGGTCGTGCAGCTCGCGGCGACCTCGTCCGCCACGCCGGACGCCCGGGCGTCCCCGCCGGCGGCGTCCCAGCGGTCGACGAGACCGGTCACCCCGGTGACGCAGGCGACGAGCAGGGCCTCGCGGTCCACCGCGCGCGCGCCCACGCCGGTGAGGGACTGAGCGGTCGGCACCGGCAGCTCGTCGGCGCGCTGGGAGACGTTCAGGCCCACCCCGACGACGGCGACCGGCCCGGACGGCGTCCCGACCAGCTCGACGAGGATGCCGCCGAGCTTGCGCTCGGTCCCCCAGCCCTCGATCTCGGGGGCGCCCGGGACGTCCACGATGAGGTCGTTCGGCCACTTGACCCCGCCGGTCACCCCGGTCACCGAGCGCAGGGCGCGGACCACGCCGACGCCGACCAGGAGGGGCAGCCACCCCCAGGTCTCCGCCGGAGCGGTGGGGCGCAGGGCGAGCGAGAACGTCAGCGCGGCGGCCGGGGGCGTCTCCCAGGTGCGGCCGGACCTGCCCCGGCCGTCCACCTGGTGCTCGGTCACCAGCAGGGCGACACCGGTCCCCGTCGCGGGGTCGTCGCGGACCGCCGCCGCGAGGTCGGAGTTCGTCGACCCGGCCCGGTCGACCAGGCGGAGGTGGGCGAGCGGCCCGGCGGGGGCCAGGAGGCGCTCGCGCAGCACCTCTTCGCGCAGGGGGGTCCGGTCGTCGGGCGTGGGAGTCGTCACGGGTTCATCCTGGCGCGGCCGGTCGGTTCCCGACAGGTCCGCAGGACACGCCCGCCCGACACGTCCGCCCGACACGTCCGCCGGACACGTCGCGCCGGTTGTCGGGACCCCACCAGCCCGGGCGGGCAACACGGTCCCGGACCTCCACCGGCCCGATCGCCCGCCCGAACTAGTCTCGGACGGTGACCCACGGAACCTCCGCTCCGACGGACCCCGCGCAGGACGCGCCCCAGACCCCCACCACCCTGACCACGGCGGACCGCGTCGCGGACCTGCAGGCGCGGCTGCACGGCGCGACGGTGGCCCCCGAGGCCGTCGCCGCCGAGAAGCAGCACGCGCGCGGCAAGCAGACCGCCCGCGAGCGCATCGACGCGCTCCTGGACGCCGGGTCGCTTCACCGAGCTCGACGCGTTCGCCAAGCACCGCTCGACGCAACTTCGGGCTGGAGAAGAAGCGCATGCCCGGCGACGGCGTCGTCGACCGGGCTACGGGACCGTGGACGGCCGCCGGTGTGCGTCTACTCCCAGGACTTCACCGTGTTCGGCGGCTCGCTCGGCGAGGTGCACGGCCAGAAGATCACCAAGGTCATGGACCTCGCGCTGCGCACCGGGCGTGCCGCTGATCGGCATCCGCGACGGCGGCGGCGCCCGCATCCAGGAGGGCGTCGCGGCGCCTGACGCAGTTCGCGGAGATCTTCCGGCGCAACGTCGCGGCGTCCGGCGTCATCCCGCAGATCTCCCTGATCCTCGGCCCGAGCGCGGGCGGCGCGGTGTACTCCCCCGCCCTGACCGACTTCATCGTCATGGCCGACCAGACGTCCAACATGTTCATCACCGGCCCGGACGTCATCCGCGCGGTGACCGGCGAGGACGTCGGCTTCGAGGAGCTCGGCGGCGCGCAGACGCACAACTCGCGGTCCGGCGTCGCGCACTACCTGGGCAGCCGACGAGGACGACGCCATCGACTACGTGCAGGCAGCTGCTCGTGCTACCTGCCCGCGAACAACCTCTCCGACCCGCCGACGTTCCCGCACGGACGACGACGCTGCCGCTGGAGGTCACCGAGGCCGACGAGGCGCTCGACACGCTGGTCCCGGACCGCGACAACCAGCCGTACGACATGCGCACGGCCGTCGAGCACGTCCTGGACGACGGAGTCTTCCTCGAGGTCCAGCCGCTGTACGCGACCAGAACGTGCTCGATCGGCTTCGGGCACGTCGAGGGCCAGTCGGTCGGCATCGTCGCCAACCAGCCGCTGCCGATGGCCGGGCACGCTCGACATCGACGCCGCCGAGAAGGCCGCGCGGTTCGTGCGGACCTGCGACGCGTTCAACATCCCGGTGCTGACGTTCGTGGACGTGCCCGGCTTCCTGCCCGGCGACGGAGCAGGAGTGGAACGGCATCATCCGCCGCGGCGCCAAGCTGATCTACGCGTACGCCGAGGCGACCGTCCCGCTGGTCACGTCATCACGCGCAAGGCGTACGGCGGCGCCTACATCGTCATGGGCTCCAAGCAGCTCGGCGCCGACGTCAACCTCGCCTGGCCGACCGCGCAGATCGCCGTCATGGGCGCGAGCGGCGCCGTGAACATCCTGCAGCGCGGGCGCGCTGAAGACGGTCGCGGACGCCGGCGGCGACGTCGAGGCCGAGCGCGCCCGGCTGACCGCGCGAGTACGAGGACGCCATCGTCAACCCGTGGGACGCCGCCGAGCGCGGCTACGTCGACGCGGTCATCGAGCCGTCCGAGACCCGCGTCCAGGTGGTGCCGTGCGCTGCGCGCGCTGCGCACCAAGCGAGCGAGCCTCCGCCGAAGAAGCACGGCAACATCCCGCTGTGACGGCGGGAGGCGCTGCGAGCGCAGCGAGCATGTCGAGGAACCGCGGATGCGAGGAACTGGAGCGATGAGCCGCAGCGAGGACGCCACCCACGGCCCGGCGCCGATGGGCCGCGTCGACACGGAGCCGATGCACCGTGCCGTCGACGCGCTGGCGGCTGCGCTGCACGACTACGTGGAGACGGCGGTGGGCGTGCGCGCGGAGTTCGGCGCGGCGGAGGCGGACGAGGACCCGCGGGTGCTCGCCCTCGAGTCAAGGTGGGGCACCTGAACGCCGCCCTGTTCGACACGCTGCACGCTCGCTCGGCATGCACCCGACCTCACGTCGTCGGTGTGGGAGCCGGAGGAGGCGCCGACGAGCCCGACGAGCTCATCGAGTCCGAGACTGCCCGAGGGCGGCGGAGTCGTTCTACCTCGGCTTCGTCGTCGCGGCGCGCGGCGGTGACGCCACGCCTGGACGGCGTGATCGACCTGCTCGACGCGGCGGCGAGGACCTCGCGACGCACCTCATCGAGGCCGGCTACGACGTCGTCGAGTGGGCGACGTCGCGCGGCGAGCCGGCGGATTTCGAGGGCTTGAGGCGACGACGAGGAGGACGACGGGTGACGACGAGCGGGGGCCCGCGCACGTGCACGTCGTGCGCGGCGACCCGACGACGTCGAGGTGGCGGCCCTGGTCGCCGGCCTCGCCGCGGTCGCGGTGCCGGACGACGACGACGCACGCGGCACCGCTCGCGGCGTGGTCCGACCGGTCCCGGGGGCTGCGCGGTCCGGGCACCTCGCCGGTGCCCGGCGCCGACGCCTGGCGCTGGAGCCTGCGGGGCTGACCCCGGCGCGGCGGGGGCCTCGCGCGGCGTGGGCCTGCCGCGGCCCCGACGAGCGGCGTGGGCGCCCACGCGGCGCGGTTAGGGTCGATTCCATGAGCAGCCCGACGCCGACCACGACGCCCGCCCCCCGCGCGGTGCGCACCCCGACCGCCATCGACGCGATCGCCGAGCGCTGGGTCGACGCCCTGGCCGCCCTCGACCCGCTGAGCGCGACGGCGATGGGCCTGCCCGGGCACGACCACGAGATGACCGACTTCTCCCCCCGCGGGTACGAGGCCCGCGCCGCGGCGGCGCGTGCCGTCCTCGCCGAGCTCGACGGCGAGCAGCCGGTGGACGACGTCGACCGGGTGACGCTCGCGGCGATGCGCGAGCGCCTCGGGCTCGGGCTCGAGCTGCACGAGGCCGGCGAGCTGCTCTACCAGCTCAACGTCATCGCCTCCCCGGTGCAGGCGATGCGCGAGGTCTTCGACTCGATGGCCACGGACTCGGTCGAGGCGTGGCAGAACATCGCCGCCCGGCTCGGGGCCCTGCCGGCGGCCGCCGCGGGGTACGCGGAGTCGCTGCGGCTGTCCGCCGCGAACGGTCGCGTCCCGGCCCGCCGGCAGGTGACCGAGGCCGTCGCGCAGTGCGAGGAGCTCGCGGACCCGGCCCGGTCCTTCTTCACCGCCTTCGTCGCCGGACCGGCCGTGGACGCGGTGCTCGACGAGTCGTCGGCGTGCTCGCTCGTCCGCCAGGACCTCGAGCACGGCGCCGCCGCGGCCCGAGCGGCGTACGCCGACCTGGCCGGGTTCCTCGCCGACGAGCTCGCGCCGCAGGCCCCCGAGGTGGACGCCGTCGGCCGGGAGCGGTACGCGCTGTGGTCGAGGTACTTCCTCGGCGCCACGGTCGACCTCGAGGAGACCTACGCGTGGGGGCTCGAGGAGCTCGCGCGGGTCGTCGCCGAGCAGGAGCAGGTCGCGCGCCAGGTGCTCGGGGACGACGTCGTCGAGGGCGAGGACCTCGTGACGCAGGCCGTCGCGGCCCTCGACCGCGACCCGTCCCGCACCCTGGCCGGGACCGAGGCGCTGCGCGCGTGGATGCAGGCGACGTCGGACGCGGCCGTCGCCGCCCTCGCCGGCGTGCACTTCGACATCCCCGAGCCGATGCAACGGCTGGAGTGCCGCATCGCCCCGACGCAGTCCGGCGGCATCTACTACACCGCGCCGAGCGACGACTTCTCCCGCCCGGGGCGGATGTGGTGGTCGGTCCCGCCGTCGGTGACGGAGTTCGACACCTGGCGCGAGAAGACGACGGTCTACCACGAGGGCGTCCCCGGGCATCACCTCCAGGCCGGCCAGGCCGTCTACGCGCGCGACGTCCTCAACCGGTGGCGGCGGCTCGCGGTCTGGGTCTCGGGCCACGGCGAGGGGTGGGCGCTGTACGCCGAGCGGCTCATGGCCGACCTGGGGTTCCTCGACGACCCGGGCGACCGGCTCGGGATGCTCGACGGGCAGCGGATGCGGGCCGCGCGCGTCGTCGTCGACATCGGCGTGCACCTGGGCCTCGAGGCTCCGGCGGAGTGGGGCGGCGGCACGTGGGACGAGGCGAAGGCCTGGCCGTTCCTGCTCGCCAACGTCAACATGCCGGAGGCGTTCCTGCGCTTCGAGCTCAACCGCTACCTCGGGTGGCCGGGGCAGGCGCCGTCGTACAAGGTCGGCCAGCGGCTGTGGGAGGCGACCCGCGCCGAGCTCGCCGCCGCCGCCGAGTCCCGCGGCGAGCCGTTCGACGTCAAGGCGTTCCACGCCCGCGCGCTCGGCCTCGGCTCGGTCGGGCTCGACGTCCTCCGCGGCGCGCTGCTGTGACCCGGCTGCTGCTCGCGTCGGCGTCGCCGGCGCGCCGGGCCACCCTGCTCTCGCTCGGGATCGACCCGCTCGTGCGGGTCTCCGGTGTGGACGAGGACGCCGCGCTGGACGCGGCGCGGGCCCGCTTCGGCGAGCTCGAGCCGGCCGACGCCGTGCTCGTCCTCGCGCAGGCCAAGGCGCAGGCGGTCGCGGACGCGCTGGCCGACGACGACCTGGCCGAGGACCCGGACGCCGCGGGCGACCTGCTCGTGCTCGGCTGCGACTCGATGCTCGAGATCGACGGCGAGATCCACGGCAAGCCGGCCGACGCGGCGCAGGCGACCGAGCGCTGGCGCGCGATGCGCGGGCGCTCCGGGGTGCTGCACACCGGGCACTGGCTCGTCGACGAACGGGAGTCGGGTCCGGACGGAGCAGGCGGCACGGGCGGGACGCTCGGGGCGACGTCGTCGACCGTGGTGCACTTCGCCGACCTGTCCGATGCCGAGATCGACGCCTACGTGGCGACCGGAGAGCCGCTCGCCGTCGCCGGCGCGTTCACCGTCGACGGCCGGGGCGGCGCGTTCGTCACCGGCATCGAGGGCGACCACCACGGCGTCGTCGGGGTGAGCCTGCCGCTGGTCCGCGAGCTGCTCGGTCAGATCGGGCTGACCGTGCCCGACCTCTGGTCTGTTGTGGGGTGACGACAACGAACGGTGCGCGCCGGCGCCCGTGAGAGGGCTCCGGGCCACGTCACCCGTCGGGTCCCACAAAACGCTCCGGCCGACCTTGGGCACATCCGGCAAATGTGCGGCGCCGCTGCGCGCCGGGTGAGCGCCCCGGACACCGGGCGTTACGGTGAGCCGTGCCCGCCATCACCAAGGTCCTCGTCGCCAACCGGGGCGAGATCGCCGTCCGCATCTCCCGGGCCTGCCGCGACGCCGGCATCGCCTCCGTCGCCGTCTACGCCGACTCCGACCGCGAGGCGCTGCACGTCCGGCTCGCCGACGAGGCGTTCGCCCTCGGCGGTGCCCGGGCGGCCGAGACGTACCTCGACGCGGCCAAGCTCATCGACGTCGCCCGCCGGTCCGGCGCGGACGCCGTGCACCCCGGGTACGGCTTCCTGGCCGAGAACGCGGACTTCGCCCGTGCGGTGATCGACGCCGGCCTGGTGTGGATCGGTCCCCCGCCGGCCGCGATCGACTCCCTCGGGGACAAGGTCAGCGCCCGGCACATCGCCCACCGCGCCGGCGCACCGCTGGTCGCCGGGACCCCGGACCCGGTCGCGGGGGCCGAGGAGGTGCATGCGTTCGCCGCCGAGCACGGCCTGCCGGTGGCCATCAAGGCCGCGTTCGGCGGCGGCGGACGCGGCCTCAAGGTCGCTCGCACCGCCGACGAGATCGACGAGATGTTCGACTCCGCGGTGCGCGAGGCGGTGGCGGCCTTCGGGCGCGGCGAGTGCTTCGTCGAGCGGTACCTCGACGACCCGCGGCACGTGGAGACCCAGTGCCTCGCGGACTCCCACGGGACCGTCGTGGTGGTCAGCACCCGGGACTGCTCGCTGCAGCGCCGTCACCAGAAGCTCGTCGAGGAGGCGCCGGCGCCGTTCCTCTCCGACGCGCAGAACGCCCAGCTCGTCGAGGCGTCGCAGGCGATCCTGCGGGAGGCCGGCTACGTCGGCGCCGGGACGTGCGAGTTCCTCGTGGGGAAGGACGGGACGATCTCGTTCCTCGAGGTCAACACCCGCCTCCAGGTGGAGCACCCGGTCACCGAGGAGGTCACCGGCATCGACCTCGTCCGCGAGCAGCTGCGAGTCGCTGCGGGTGAGCCGCTCGGCTACACCGAGGTGGAGACCCGCGGGCACTCGATCGAGTTCCGGATCAACGGCGAGGACCCGGCCGCCGGCTTCCTGCCCGCGCCCGGCAAGATCACCTCCCTGCGGCTGCCCAGCGGGCCGGGCGTACGGGTGGACAGCGGCGTCGTCGAGGGCGACACCGTCTCGGGGATGTTCGACTCGATGCTCGCCAAGCTCGTCGTGACCGGTGCGACCCGCACCCAGGCCGTGCAGCGGGCGCGGCGCGCACTCGCCGAGCTGGAGGTCGGCGGCATCCCGACCGTCGTCCCGTTCCACCGCGCCGTCCTCGACGACCCGGCGTTCGTCCCGGCCGACCCCGACCAGCCCTTCTCCGTGCACACCCGCTGGATCGAGACGTCGTTCGCGCACCGCCTCGCCGACCTCGGCTCCGCGGCCCCCGCCCCCGCAGCCGACGACGCCCCCCAGGAGTCCCCGACCGAGCGCGTCGTGGTCGAGGTGGGCGGCAAGCGGCTCGAGGTCGTGCTGCCGGCCGGCTTCAACCTCGGCGGCGGCCGGGGTGCTCGGGGCGCCGCCCGGCGCCCGGTCCGGCGGGCTTCCGCACGCGCCGCGGTCACGGCGTCCGGCACGACCCTCGCCTCCCCGATGCAGGGCACGATCGTCAAGGTCGCAGTGGCGGACGGCGCGGAGGTGGCCGAGGGCGACCTGGTCGTCGTGCTCGAGGCGATGAAGATGGAGCAGCCGCTCGTGGCGCACCGCGCCGGGCGGATCACCGGGCTGGCCGCCGGGGTCGGCGCCAGCGTGAGCGCCGGGACCGCGATCTGCGAGATCGTCGGTTGACCCCGCCCGCTGGGACCCGGCGGCCGGACCCCCTGTCGTCCCGGCCCGCAGGGGTCGGCTCCCCGCACTCGCGCCACCCCGGTGACGGCTGGGTGGAGTGCGCCTGCGGAAGCCGGCACTGGGGCCTGCACGGCGCGGCCGGTCTCCTCCTCGCCCGGCGTACGCCGTCCGGCGACGTCGACGCCGTCGTCCTGCAGCACCGCGCGCTGTGGAGCGACCAGGGCGGGACCTGGGGCGTCCCGGGCGGCGCCGTCGGGCCGGACGAGACGCCCGAGGCCGGCGCGCTGCGCGAGGCCGCCGAGGAGGCAGGGATCCCGCCGGCCGCGGTGCGGGTGCTCGACTCGGTCGTCCTCGACCACGGCACCTGGAGCTACACGACGGTCCTCGCCGAGACCCTGGCCCCGGTCGAGCCGTCGGCGACCGACGCCGAGAGCCTCGAGGTCGCGTGGGTCCCGGTCGACGACGTCGCCGCCCTGCCCCTGCTGCCCGCCTTCGGGACGGCCTGGCCGCGCCTGCGCGCGATGCTCGCGCCCGCCCCTCGCTCCCCGGAGGACCCGTGCACCTGAGACTGCCGTTCCACGAGATGCTCGACCTCGCCCTGCGCGGCCGGACGCTGCCCGCCGTCCTGCGCGACGTCGGCTGCACCGGCTCGACCGTGCACGCCGCCGTCGACCTGCGGGCCCTGGCGCTCGCCCCGACCGCCCCGAAGCCGCTGACCATGATCGCGCGGGTCGCCCCGGTCGTCCGCATCGGCGCGACGCTGGTGAATTTCTCCGAGGGCCGGGTCCGGGCGGACCTCACCGTCCAGGCCGGACCGGTCCCGGTGCACCGCGTGCTCGGCCTGCTCACCGGCGTCGCGAACTCCGCGCTGCGCGCCCGGGGCCTGCCCACCGGGCTGCTCGACGTCGAGCGGGGGCCGACCGGCGAGCCGCGGCTCGTCGTGGACGTCCAGCGGGTGCTGGACAAGCGGGCCCGGGGGCTCGTCCTCACCGGGGTCGCGCTGGTCGACGGCGTGCTCGAGGTGGACGCCACCGCGGCGCGCAACGTCGAGCTGTAGCCCGCTCGGGACGAGGTCAGCTGCGGTGCTGGTGCAGCAGCCGCGCGACCTCGGCCATCGAGCCGGACATCGACGGGTAGACGGTCGAGGTCTCGGCCATCTGGTCGACCGTGAGCCGGTTCGCGATCGCGAGCGTGATCGGGAAGATCAGCTCGCTCGCGCGCGCGGCGACCACGACGCCGCCGAGCACGATGCCGGTCACCGAGTGCGCGTACAGCTTGATGAAGCCCTCCCGCACACCGCCCATCTTCGCCCTCGGGTTGCGGCGCAGCGGCAGCGTGCTGCCCACGTAGGCGGTGCCGATGGCCTTGAGCTCGTCCTCGGAGTAGCCGACGGTGGCGATCTCCGGCGCGGTGAAGATGTTCGCCGAGACGTGCTTGAGGTCCAGCGGCGTGACGGCGTCGCCGAGCGCGTGCGCCATCGCGATGCGTCCCTGGGTCGCGGCCACCGACGCGAGCGGCATGACCCCCGTGCAGTCCCCCGCCGCGTAGACCCCGCGGGCCGAGGTCCGCGACACCCGGTCGACGACGACGTGCCCGCCCGTGCCGAGCCGGACGCCGGCCTCCTCGAGCCCCAGCCCCGCCGTGCTGGGGATCGACCCGACCGCCAGCAGCACGTGCGACCCCTCGACCTCGCGGCCGTCGGACAGCGTCACCAGGACGCCGTCCTCCGTGCGCACCGCGGACTGCGCCCGCGAGCGCGACATCACGGTCATCCCGCGGCCCTTGAAGACCTCCTCGATGACCTCGGCGGCGTCCGGGTCCTCGCCGGGCAGCACCCGGTCGCGGCTGGACACGAGCACGACCTCGCCGCCCAGCGCGTTGTAGGCGCCCGCGAACTCCGCGCCGGTGACCCCCGAGCCGACCACGACGAGCTTCTCCGGCATGGCCTTGAGCCCGTACAGCTGGGTCCAGGTGAGGATCCGCTCGCCGTCCGGCTTGCCCTCGGGCAGCTCGCGCGGCGTGGCGCCGGTCGCGATGAGGACGACGTCGGCCTCGAGCGTCTCCTCCGGGGCGTCCGAGTCGGCGCCGTCGACCCCCGAGGGACGCACCCGCACCCGCTGCGGCCCGTCCAGCCGGCCGTGGCCGAGCACGATCCGCACGCCCTCGCGCTCGACCCGCGCCTGGATGTCGGACGACTGCGCGGCGGCCAGCGCGCGCACCCGGGTGTTCACCGCCTCGAGGTCGACGTAGTACGCCGCGGTGACGTCGTCCGCCGCCCGCACCGCCTGGCCGGTGGCACGGATGCCCAGCTCGGACGCCGAGCCCATCCGGGCCATCCAGTCCGCGGTCGCGATGAGCGTCTTGGACGGGACGACGTCGGTGAGCACCGCGGAGCCACCCATCCCCTGGCGCTCGACGAGGGTCACGTCGGCCCCGAACCGCTTCGCGACGAGCGCCGCCTCGTAGCCGCCCGGTCCACCTCCCACGATGACGACGCGGGTGTTCTGCAGGTCCTGCGACTCGGTGCTCACGGCGCCCATCATGCCGGGGGCGGGTGGTCCGTGGCGCGCCGGACGGGAGCGGGTCGGCGGGCCCGCCGGCCGGGGTCGACCGGCACGTCGAGCGGCACGTCGACCGGCACGTCGACCGGCACGTCGACCGGCAGGCGACCTGCACGCCGGCCGCTAGCCTGCTCTCTCATGAGCCTGCCCCCCGGCCCCGCCACGGCCCTCCTCGACGACCCGGCCACCGACCCGTTCGACGTCGCCCGGGCGGCGGCCGCGTACCTCGCGCAGGTCACCGGCGTCGAGCGCCACGACCTCGCCCTCGTCCTCGGGTCCGGCTGGGGCGGCGCGGCGGACCTGCTCGGCGAGACGGTCGCCGAGATCCCCAGCCACGAGATCCCCGGCTTCTCCGCACCGGCGGTCCTCGGCCACGTGGGCACGACCCGCTCGGTCCGGATCACCGGGACCGACACGTACGCCCTCGTGCTCGGCTCGCGCACGCACCTGTACGAGGGCCGGGGCGTGCGCCGGGTCGTGCACGGCGTCCGCACGGCCGCCGCCGCGGGTGCCCGCGCGGTCGTCCTGACGAACGGCTGCGGGGGCCTCAACCCGGCGTGGGGCCCCGGGACGCCGGTCCTGGTCAGCGACCACCTCAACCTCACCGCGACGTCGCCGCTCGAGGGGGCGACCTTCGTCGACCTCACCGACCTGTACTCCCCGCGCCTGCGGGCGGTGGCCCGCGAGGTGGACCCCGGGCTCGACGAGGGCGTCTACGTCCAGTTCCGCGGCCCGCACTACGAGACGCCCGCCGAGGTGCGGATGGCGGCGCGGCTCGGGGGCGACCTCGTCGGCATGTCGACGACGCTCGAGGCGATCGCCGCCCGGCACGCGGGGCTCGAGGTGCTCGGCATCTCGCTGGTGACGAACCTCGCGGCCGGCATCAGCCCGACCCCGCTGTCGCACCTGGAGGTCCTCGAGGCCGGGCGTGCCGCCGGCCCCCGGATCAGTGCCCTGCTCGCCGAGATCGCCCGGAGGATCTGATGGCCGCTGGAGTGCCCGACCACGACACGCTCGTCTCCGCCGCACGCCGCTGGATCGCCGACGACCCGGACCCCGCGACCGCCGCCGAGCTCACCGACCTGCTCGAGCTCGCCGACTCCCGGGCACCCGACGGCGACTCGCCGGCCGAGCGCCTCCAGCGCGCCGACGTCCACGCCGCCCGGCGGGACCTCGCCGACCGCTTCTCCGGCCTCCTGCAGTTCGGGACCGCCGGTCTGCGCGGTGCGCTCGGCGCCGGACCGCACCGGATGAACCGGGCCGTCGTCGTCCGGGCCGCCGCGGGGCTGGCCCGGTACCTGCTGGACACCGTCGGTGACGGGACCGGCACGGCGGGCACCGCCGGACGCCCGCCGCGCGCGGTGATCGGCTACGACGCGCGGACGAACTCGGCGGTCTTCGCCCGGGACACCGCCGCCGTGTTCGCGGCCGCGGGCGTCGAGGCACTGCTCCTGCCGTCGGCCCTGCCGACCCCGGTGCTGGCGTTCGCGGTCCGGCACCTCGACGCCGACGCGGGCGTCATGGTGACCGCGAGCCACAACCCGGCCCGCGACAACGGCTACAAGGTCTACCTCGGCGGGCGGGCGGTGACCGGGGCCGGCCAGGGCGCGCAGATCGTGGCGCCGGCCGACGTCGAGATCGCGACCCGCATCGCGGCGGTGGAGTCCGTCGATTCGGTCCCCCGGGCGTCGTCCGGGTGGACCGTGCTGCCGGCGAGCGTGCTGGACGACTACGTCGCGACGGTCACCGCCCTGGCGACCCCGGGCGGCCCGCGCGACCTGCGGGTCGTCCTCACCCCGCTGCACGGCGTCGGCGGTCCCGTGGCCGACCGGGTGCTGCGCGGAGCGGGGTTCACCGACCTCCATGTCGTCCTCGAGCAGGCCGAGCCCGACCCGCGGTTCCCGACGGTCGCGTTCCCCAACCCCGAGGAGCCCGGGGCGATGGACCTCGCCATCGCGCTCGCGCAGGGGGTGGACGCCGACGTCGTCCTGGCGAACGACCCGGACGCCGACCGGTGCGCCGTGGCCGTGGTCGACGCGGCCACGCGCACGCACCACGGGCCGGAGACCGTCGGGTCGGAGGGCTGGCGCGTGCTGCACGGCGACGAGGTCGGCGCGCTGCTCGGTGCCCACCTGGCCGGTCAGGCTGCCGTTCGGGCCCCCGGCCGGGGTGACGGCCCGGGGACGCTCGCGAGCTCGATCGTGTCCTCGCGCCTGCTCGGCCGGATCGCGGCGGCGCACGGCCTGCCGCACGCCCAGACCCTCACCGGCTTCAAGTGGATCGCCCGGACCGAGGACCTGGTGTTCGGGTACGAGGAGGCGCTCGGCTACTGCGTGGACCCCGCGCACGTGCGGGACAAGGACGGGATCAGCGCGGCGCTGCTGGTCGCCGAGCTGGCGGCCGACCTCAAGGCGCAGGGGCGCACGCTCGTCGACGCGCTGGACGACCTCGCGCGCGAGCACGGCCTGCACCTGACGGACCAGCTGTCGGCCCGGTTCGACGACCTCGACCGGATCGCCGCGACGATGGCCCGCGTCCGCCAGTCGCCGCCGACGACCCTCGCGGGATCACGGGTGACCGAGGTCGTCGACCTCGCGGAGGGGGTCGACGGCCTGCCGCCGACCGACGGCATCCGGCTGCTCGCCGAGGACGGCAGCCGGGTCGTCGTGCGCCCGTCCGGGACGGAGCCCAAGGTCAAGGTCTACCTCGAGGTCGTCGTCCCGGTCGCCCGCACGGCCGACGCCGGCGCACTGCACACCGCCCGAGGCACGGCGCACGCGCGGCTCGAGCGGCTCGCCGGCGACCTGCGGGGCGTGCTGGGGCTCGAGCCGCACTGACCGCCGTCAGTACCCGCCGGTGTCGCCGCCCGCCAGGTCGCCGGTCGGCGCGACGGGTGCCAGGTCGTCGGGCAGCAGCCCGGCGAGGACGGCGGCCGTGCCGGACAGGCCCAGGCGGGTCGCGCCGGCGCGGACCATCTCGAGCGCGTCGGTCGTCGTCCGGATGCCGCCGGACGCCTTGACGCCGAGCCGGCCGCCGACGGTCTCGGCCATGAGCTGCACCGCGTGCAGCGTCGCGCCGCCCGCGGGGTGGAAGCCCGTCGACGTCTTGACGAAGTCCGCGCCGGCCCGCTCGGCCGCCTGGCAGACCGCGACGATCGCGTCGTCCTCGAGCGCCGCCGACTCGATGATCACCTTGAGGACCCGCGGCGCCGGGACGGCCGCCCGGACGGCCGCGATGTCGGCCTCGACCTCGTCGTAGCGCCCGGCGCGGGCCGCGCCGACGTCGATGACCATGTCCACCTCGTCCGCGCCGTCGGCCACCGCGCGGGCGGCCTCGGCCGCCTTGACGTCGCTGTGGTGCTTGCCGGACGGGAAGCCGCAGACCGTCGCGACCGCGAGACCGCGGGCGTCCAGCGGCAGCATCGACGGCGAGACGCACACCGAGAACACGCCGAGGTCGACGCCCTCGGCGACCAGCGCGGCGACGTCGTCGGCGGTGGCCTCCGGCTTGAGCAGGGTGTGGTCGACGAGGCGGCCGAGCTCGGCGCGGGTCGGGGTGTGCGTCGCGACGTCGGGCGTGGTGGGCTCGGTGGTGCTCATGCGCGGTCCGTCCGTTCGGCGATCTCGGCGAACCCCGGCAGGATGACCTGCTCGACCAGGGCCTCGCGCTCGTCGTGGTGGATGAAGGCGTTCCAGGCGGCCGTCACGGTCGCGTCCCGGAGGTCGGCCGGCGTCCAGCCCGCCTCCGTCACCAGCAGGTGCATCTCGCGGGTCAGGGTCGTGCCGGACTGCAGTCGGTTGTCGGTGTTCACCGTGACCGCGAACCCGAGCTCCTTGAGCGTCGTGATCGGGTGCTCCGCGACCGAGGCCGCGGCCGCGGTCTGCACGTTGGAGCTCGGGCACAGCTCGAGCGGGATCTGCTGGTCGCGGATCCAGTGCGCCAGCCGCCCCAGCGTCGCCTCGCCCTGGCCACCGTCCTCGGCGAGCCGGACCTCGATGTCGTCGGCGATCCGGACGCCGTGCCCCAGGCGCAGCGCGCCCGCGACGTGCACCGCCTCCGCGATCGACTCCAGACCCGCGGCCTCGCCCGCGTGGACCGTGGTGGGGAAGCTCGCCTCGCGCAGCGTCCGGAACGCCGACGCGTGCCGCGACGGCGGGAAGCCGTCCTCGGCGCCCGCGATGTCGAAGCCGACGACGCCACGGTCCCGGTTCGCGAGCGCCAGCGCGGCGATCTCGTCGCCGCGGTCGGCGTGACGCATCGCGGTGACCAGGGTGCCGATCCGGATCGTCCGGCCCTGCGCGGCCGCCTCGGCCACGCCCTCGTCGAAGCCCTCCTGCACGGCGTCGACGACGTCCTGCAGGCTCAGCCCCCGCCCGAGATGCTGCTCCGGCGCGTAGCGCTGCTCGGCGTACACGACGCCGTCCGCGGCCAGGTCGAGGACGGACTCGCGGGCGACGCGGCGCAGGCCGTCCGCCGTCTGCATGACGGCGACCGTGTGGTCGAAGGTCTCCAGGTACAGCGGCAGGCTGCCCGAGCTCGCGGCCTGGACGAACCACGCGCCGAGCTCGGCGGGGTCGGTGGCGGGCAGCTCGTGGCCGACCTCGGCCGCGAGCTCCACGAGGGTCGCCGGGCGCAGACCGCCGTCGAGGTGGTCGTGGAGCACCACCTTGGGCAGGGCGCGGATGGTGGACTCGTCGATCGTCATGGGCCCAACCTATCCGCCGGGGTGCGGGCGCCCGTCCACCGGCAGAGCCGGTCAGCCGCCGGTCTGCCGCCCGTCAGCCGCCGCTCAGCCGCGGGTCAGGCGCCGGTCAGGAGCCCTCGGCCGCCGCTCAGGTGCCGGTCAGTCGCGGGGTCCGGCGCCCGTCAGGGGTACTCGTCGCGCTCGTCCGGGGGGACGGACTGCGCCTGCTCGGACACGTCCGCCGGGTCCGCGTCGGCAGCGGCGGCGGGGACCGGGCCGTCGGGCTCGTACTCCCCCGGCTCGGCCGCCGGGATCTCGAGCGGGTCCGGCGCCACCTCGACGTCGCCGCCGGGGTCGACCTGGTCCAGGCCGGCGTCGCGCCACGACTCGGGTCCGGGAAGGGTGCTCATCGCTCCTCCTGCGTGCTCGCTGGGCGTGCTGCGGTGGCGTGCTGACGTGCACTCCCCATCGTGGTCCTCGGGGACGGCCCGTGCACGCGGGGGCGGACCGACCGCTTCCCACCCCGGGCCGCCGGGCGTGGGACGAACGCCCCGAGCGGCCGCCGTCAGGCGGAGCGGACGGCGGACGCCACCTGGTCGGGCAGCAGCGCCCAGCACACGTGCGACCAGCCCCCGAGCGCCGGGAGGCGTCCGCCGGGGCGGGCGAGCTCGGCGCGGGTCATCCGGTGCACACGGCCGCCGGCGGGCTCGTACACCGCGTACCCCTCCGAGCCGTCGCGGGACGGGACGAGCAGGACGACGTGCCGCGGGAGCGCCGCGGCCGCCCCACCGCCGAGGTCGCCGCCGGTGAACAGCGGCACCGGCACGCCGACGGCGAGCGCGGCGTCGGCCCGGTGCAGGACGGCGTCGACCAGGGCCGGGTCGGTGTCGTCGACGAGCACGTGCGTCCAGCGCACGCCCGGGAAGCGCGCGGTCCGAGCCGCCCCCCAGGGTGGGGTGCCGAGCGCGACCGGCCACGGCAACGGGCCGAGGGCCCGGCGGGTCGAGGCGCGCTTGAGTCCGCGCTGCAGGGCGGACAGCCGGACCGCGGCGTCCGGGGCGGTCACGTGCGCGGCCGGCATCGCGCGCAGCTCGGGCGGCAGGTGACCCGGCACGAGCCGGCCGGTCGCGAGCCAGAGGGCGAGCACCGGGTCGCCGGTCGCGGCGAGCATCGAGAGGACCGCGGACCCGCAGGTCGTGCCGTCGGTCTGCCGGGCGGGTGCGCCGCCGACCCGCAGCGGTCCGGGGCGTCCGTCACCCAGCGGACGGTCGACCGTGCGGCGGTCGGCCGGCGCGAGGTCCGCCCAGGCGTCGGCGAGCGCGGCCACCGCCGCCGGCGGCGCCCCGGCGGCCCGGGCCCGCGCCAGGACCCGGGCGAGGGCGGCGTCCGGTCCCCCGGCGTCTCGGCCCGCGGCACCGGGGCACCGGTGGCACCGGTGGCACCGGACGGCGCGACGTGCCCGGCGACTACCACCACGGCACCATCGGGACCGCCGGCACCGCCCGTCGGCAGCGCCCCGTCGGCACCGCCCCGTCGGCACCGCCCACTCCGGACCAGCCCACCGCAGCCATCCCGGACCCCGGCGCCCACCCGGCGCCGGGGTCGGCGAGGTGCCGACGACGACCGAGCACGCGCAGCAGGCGGTGGGCGAGCGTGGTCGCCTGGAGGCGCGCGCCGGCCACGGTCAGCCCGCGGCGATCCGGTCGAGCACGAGCCGCCGGGCGCCCGCACCCGCGTCCCCGCCCACCACGACCGCGCCGGCCAGCGCCTCCTGCGCCCGGGCGAACCGCTCCGGGGTGTCGGTGTGCAGGGTCAGCAGCGGCTGCCCGGCGCGCACGGTGTCGCCCGGCCTGGCGTGCAGCACGACGCCGGCCCCCGCCTGCACCGGGTCCTCCTTGCGCGCGCGCCCGGCGCCCAGCCGCCAGGCCGCGACCCCGACCGCGAGCGCGTCGACCGTGGTGACGACGCCGTCGGCGTCGGCCAGGACGTCCTGCGTCTCCCGGGCGGTAGGCAGCTCGGCGTGCGGGTCGCCGCCCTGCGCGGCGATCATCCGGTTCCAGACGTCCATCGCCCGCCCGTCGGCGAGCGCCTCCGCCGGGTCGACCCCGGTGACGCCGGCCGCGGTGAGCATCTCGCGGGCGAGCGCGACGGTCAGCTCGACGACGTCCGCCGGGCCGCCGCCGGCCAGCACCTCGACCGACTCGCGCACCTCGAGCGCGTTGCCGGCCGTCAGCCCGAGCGGCGTCGACATGTCCGTGAGCAGGGCGACCGTCCGGACGCCGGCGTCGGTCCCCAGGTCGACCATCGTGCGGGCCAGCTCGCGCGCCTGCTCGAGGTCCTTCATGAACGCGCCCGAGCCGACCTTGACGTCGAGCACGAGCGACCCGGTGCCCTCGGCGATCTTCTTGCTCATGATCGACGACGCGATGAGCGGGATCGCCTCGACCGTGCCGGTCACGTCGCGCAGCGCGTAGAGCTTGCGGTCCGCCGGCGCGAGCCCCGACCCGGCCTGGCAGATGACCGCGCCCACGTCCTCGAGCTGGGCGAGCATCTCCTCGTTCGACAGCGCGGCCCGCCACCCGGGGATGGACTCGAGCTTGTCGAGCGTCCCGCCGGTGTGGCCCAGCCCCCGGCCGGACAGCTGCGGCACGGCGACCCCGTACACCGCGACGAGCGGCGCGAGCGGGAGCGTGATCTTGTCGCCGACGCCGCCGGTCGAGTGCTTGTCGGACGTGGGTCGGGACAGCCCGGAGAAGTCCATCCGCTCCCCGGACGCGATCATCGCGGCGGTCCAGCGGGAGATCTCCGCGCGGTCCATCCCGTTGAGCAGGATCGCCATGTTGAGGGCGGACATCTGCTCCTCGGCGACGGCGCCGCGGGTGTAGGCGTCGATGACCCAGTCGATCTGGGCGTCGGACAGCCGGCCGCGGTCCCGCTTCGTCCGGATGACGTCGACGGCGTCGAACGCCTCGGTGGCGGCGCTCATGCGCCCGTCCCCCGTCCGGCCGCCCGCTCGGCGAGGTCCGCGGGCCCGAACGCGTCCGGCAGCACCTCGGACATCGGCCGGATCCCGCTCACCGTGTCGAGCAGGAGGTCCGGACCGCCGTGCTCCCAGAGCAGCTGACGGCAGCGGCCGCACGGCATGAGGGCGTTGCCGTGGGCGTCGACGCAGGCGAACGCGACCAGGCGGCCGCCCCCGCCGACGTGCAGGGCGGAGACGAGCGCGCACTCGGCGCACAGGGTCAGGCCGTACGACGCGTTCTCGACGTTGCAGCCGGTGACCACGCGGCCGTCGTCGACCAGGGCCGCGACCCCCACCGGGAACCCGGAGTACGGGACGTACGCGTGGTGCATGACCGCGGTGGCGGCGGCCCGCAGCGCGGGCCAGTCGATCGGGGCGGCGTCGGCCATGGGGGTGGTGGCTCCGTTCACTTGACGTACGGGATGCCCTCGGCGGCGGGCGCCCGGACCCTCCCGACCAGGCCGGCGACCGCGAAGATGGTCGCCAGGTAGGGCAGCATCGACAGGAACTGGCTCGGGACCGGCGAGCCCAGGTTGTTGAGCACCTGGCGCAGCGAGTCCGCGAAGCCGAACAGCAGGGAGGCGGCGAGCGCGCCCTTGGGGCTCCACCGCCCGAGGATCATCGCGGCGAGCGCGATGTACCCGCGGCCGGAGGTCAGCTCCTTGGTGAACGCGAGGCCGGCGGAGACGAGCGCGGCGCCGCCGAGTCCGGCGACGGCGCCCCCGAGGACGGTGTTGAGCACGCGCGTGCGGTTGACCTTGATGCCCACGGTGTCGGCGGCCTTGGGGTGCTCGCCCACGGCCCGCATGCGCAGGCCCCACCGGCTGCGGAACACCAGGACCTGCAGGACGGCGACCGCGGCGTACATGAGGTAGACGACCAGCGAGTGGGTGAACAGCACCGGACCGAGCACCGGGATCTCGGACAGGAACGGGATCGGCAGCGTGGGGAGCCGCGGCGGGGAGTTGAGCGTCTGCGGGTTCTGGGTCAGCACCGTCGAGAAGAGGTAGTTCGTGACCCCGATGACCAGGACGTTGAGCACGACGCCGACGATGATCTGGTCGATCCAGTACCGGACGGCGAACAGCACCAGCACGAGTCCGACGAGCGCGCCCGCGACCGGTGCGGCGACGAGCCCGGCGTACGGGTTCTCGGTGAGGCTGGCCACGACGACGGCGAGGAACGCCCCGGCCAGCAGCTGGCCCTCGATCGCGATGTTGATGATCCCGGAGCGCTCGCAGAGCAGGCCGGCGAGCGACCCGAAGATCAGGGGGACGGCCAGGGTGAGCGCACCGGTCAGCAGGACGGTGAGCGGCAGCGCGTTGCTGTTGCCCGCCATGACCCACACGAGGAACGCGAGCAGCACGAGCCCGCCGAACGTCAGCGGGACCCAGGTCGGGACGGCCGCGCGCCGGAGGGTCAGCACCGTCGCCCACACGCCCAGCGCGAGCGCGAGGACCGACAGGACGAGCGCCGTCGTCCGTGACGGCACCGCGAACGGCGCGATCTCGACGAAGTCGCGGCCGGTGGAGACCAGGAACCGCGTCGTGTCCGCGGCGGGCGTGAGCAGCGCGAACACGACGAGCACGAACAGCGCGACACCGAGGTAGAGCACCGGACCGCGCAGGCGGAGCCGCGGCTGCACCTCGGGCTGCGCCGTGGGCCACGTCTCGTCGGTCGGCGGGGCCTGGGTCGGGGCGCTCATGCGCGGGACTCCTTCATCCGGTAGCCGAGCAGCTGCGCCGCCCGGTGGATCGGCGACAGCTCGCGGACCAGCACGGGCGCCGCGATGAGCAGCACGATGGACGCCTGGATCACCAGGACGATGTCGATCGGGGTGTCGGCGGAGGTCTGCATGAGCGGCGAGCCCGCCCGCAGCGCCCCGAACAGCAGGCCGGCCAGGACCGTGCCGAGCGGCCGGGACCGGCCCAGCAGCGCGACCGTGATGGCGTCGAACCCGATGGAGCCGGCGCTCGTCGCCTGCAGCGTCTTGTCGGTGCCGAGGATCTGCGCCGCGCCGCCGAGGCCCGCGAGCCCGCCCGCGGTGAGCATCACCAGCACGAACACCGTGTTGACGCCGATGCCCGCGGTGCGCGCCGCGCGCTGGTTCGCGCCGACGGCCCGGAACTGGAAGCCGAGCACCGACCGCTCCATGAGCCACCACACCCCGACCGCGGCGAGCAGCGCGACGACGAACCCCAGGTGGAGCCGGAAGCTCGGCCCGAGCAGCAGCGGGAAGACGGACGTCTCGGCGACCGCGGGCGAGATCGGCCGGGTGCCGCCCTGGCGCAGCAGCGTCGTCGTCAGCAGGTAGGAGATGAGGAAGCCCGCGACCGAGTTGAGCATGATCGTGACGATCACCTCGTTCGCGCCGGTGCGGGCCTTGAGGAAGCCGGCGATCCCGGCCCACAGCGCGCCGACGACGACGGCGGCGAGGCTCGCGAGCACCAGGTGCACCCCGACCGGCAGCGTGAACGTGATGCCGACCCAGGTGGCGGCCGCCGCCCCCATGAGGACCTGCCCCTGGGCCCCGATGTTGAACAGCCCGGACCGGAACGCGACCGCGAGGCCCAGTCCGGCGAGGATGAGCGGCACCGACGCCGTCATCGTCTCGGTGATCGGCCGGATCCGGCGCACGCCCTCGGCCTGGTAGTCGAAGACCGCGCCGCGGAACAGTGCGGAGTACGCCGAGTAGACGGCGTCCCAGGCGGCGCCGAGCATGTCGCTCGGCCGGGCGAAGAAGTAGGTCGCCGTCGACTGGACGAGCGGGTTGGCCGCCGCGATGAGGACGGACGACGCGACGAGCGCCATGAGGACCGCCAGGACGATCGTCACCCACGAGGCGTCGAGGATGCGGTGCAGCGTGCGGTGACCGTCCGACGGCGCGGCCGGCTCGGGTGTCGCCGACGGCGCGACCAGGGTGTCGGTGGTGCTCACCGCTCTCTCCGTTCCTGCTCGGTCCGGGCCGAAGGGGCTGCCGGGTGGACGTGGGTCGCGGCGCCGCCGGCGGCGAGGTCGGCGACGCCCTCCGCGGTGGGGTGCTCGGCGGCCGAGCGCCGCGCCTCCTCGAGCGACGCGCCGGCCATCATGAGGCCGAGGACGTCCCGGCCGGTGTCGCCGGGGACGATGCCGACGACGCGCCCGCGGTACATCACCGCGATCCGGTCGGCCAGCGCGAGCACCTCGTCGAGCTCGGTGGACACGATGATCACCGGGGTCCCGGTGTCGCGCTCCGCGACGATCCGCTTGTGGACGAACTCGATGGAGCCGACGTCCAGGCCGCGGGTCGGCTGCGACGCGACGAGCAGCCGCAGCGGCCGGGACATCTCCCGGGCCAGCACGACCTTCTGCTGGTTGCCGCCGGACAGCGTGCTGATCGGGTCCTGGACGGACGTCAGCCGGACGTCGAACTCGGCCACCCGCTGCTCGGCGTTCGCGGCGACCCGCGTCGGGCTGAGCGAGCCGCCGCGCGCGTACGGCTCCTCGCCGTGCAGGTCGAGGATCATGTTCTCGGCGACGGAGAACGAGGCGATGACGCCGTCCGTGCTGCGGTCCTCGGGGACGAAGCCGACCCCGGCCCGCAGGACGTCGTCGACGCTCGACCCGAGCAGCTCGCGGCCGTCCAGCGTGATCGACCCGCCGGCCGCGCGGCGCAGCCCGAGGATCGTCTCGGCCAGCTCGGACTGCCCGTTGCCCTGCACGCCGGCGATCGCGAGGATCTCGCCGCGGTGCACGTCGAACGAGATGTCGTCGACGGCCCGGGTGCCGGCCTCGTCGATCACGGTGAGGCGGTCGACGCGGAAGGTGGCGTCCCCGGGGACGGCCTCCTCCTTGTCGACGCCGAGCGTGACGGTCCGGCCGACCATGAGGGACGCCAGCTGGGCCTCGGTGTCCTGGGGCGCGGCGGTCCCGACGACCTTGCCGCGACGGATGACGGTGATGCGGTCGGCGACCGCGCGCACCTCGCGGAGCTTGTGCGTGATGAAGACGATGGACGTCCCGGCGTCCTTGAGGTCGCGCATGATCGCGATGAGCTCGTCGGTCTCCTGCGGCGTGAGCACGGCGGTGGGCTCGTCGAGGATGAGCACGCGGGCGTCGCGGGACAGCGCCTTGATGATCTCGACCCGCTGCTGCGACGCCGACGGGCAGGTCCTCGACCAGCGCGTCGGGGTCGACGGCGAACCCGAACCGGTCCGAGATCTCCCGGACCAGGCGGCGCGCACCGGCGAGGTCGAGCAGGCCGCACGCGCCCGGTCGTCGGCTCGTGACCGAGGACGACGTTCTCCGCGACGGTGAAGACCGGGACGAGCATGAAGTGCTGGTGCACCATGCCGATCCCCGCGGCCATCGCGTCCCCGGGGCCGGCGAAGGTCACCGGCGTCCCGTCGACGACGATCTCGCCCGCGTCCGGCACGTACAGGCCGTACAGGGTGTTCATCAGGGTCGACTTGCCCGCGCCGTTCTCCCCGAGCAGCGCATGGATCTCGCCGGGCTCGAAGGTGAGGTCGATCGCGTCGTTGGCCACCAGCGGGCCGAACCGCTTGGTGATCCCGCGCAGCTCCAGTTTCACGGCGTACGCCTTCCGGTTGCGGTGCTCCGAGAAGACCCTAGCCACCCGCGCCTGGGCGGGACCCGACTGACAGGCCGGTGGCCCGTGGCGTCGTGGACGCCCCGGGCCACCGGGTGGGTCACCGCCTGGGCGGGTGGCGTGCTACTCGGTCGGCGTGGCCGACGGGGACTCGACGACGAGCTCGCCGGCGACGATCTGGTCGCGCAGGGCGTCGACCTCGGCGACCAGCTCGGCCGGGACCGTGGCCTCGAAGTCGTGCAGCGGCGCCAGGTCGACGCCACCGTTCTCCAGCGTGCCGACGTACGGGTCGGCGCTGAACTCGCCCTCGACCGCGGACGCGATCGTGTCGAAGACGGCCGTGCCGATCTGCTTGATGACCGACGTCATGATGAGCTGCTTCGTGTCCGCGTTCGAGGCCTGCTCGTAGCCGTCGGAGTCGACCCAGATGACCGACACGCCCTCGGCCTGCGAGGCCGCGTTGAGCGAGCCCGCACCGACCGGGCCGGCGACCGGGAGGATGATGTCCGCGCCCGAGGCGATGAACTGCTCGGTGGTGGCGCGGCCCGCCTCGGTGTCGGAGAAGTTGCCGATCATCGAGCCGTTCTGGGCGTCCTTGTCCCAGCCGAGGACGTTGACGTCGGTGCCCTTGTCCTCGTTGTGCTTCGCGACGCCGTCGACGAAGCCGTCCATGAAGATCGTCACGGACGGGAAGGGCTGGCCGCCGTACGTCGCGACGGTTCCGGTCTGGGTCATGCCCGCCGCCATGTAGCCGGCGAGGTACGCGGCCTCCTGCGTGTTGAACAGCAGGGGCTTGCCGTTGTCGAGGGACACCGGGCTGAAGTCCGGCGCGGAGAAGGCGCTGTCGACGAGGGCGAAGTTGATGTCCGGGTTCGCCTCGGCGGCCGCCTGGATGGCGTCCTCGAGCGCGAAGCCGACGCCGATGATGAGGTCGCAGCCCTCCTGGACCATCGAGTCGACGTTGCCGGTGTAGGCACCCGGGTCGGCCGACTCGGCCGTGCGGATCTCGATGCCGAGCTCGCTCTGGGCGCGCTCCAGGCCCTCGAACCCGGACTGGTTGAACGAGGCGTCGTCGAAGCCGCCCTCGTCCGACACCATGCAGGCGGTGTAGTCGACCGTCTCGCTCGCGGTGGTCTCCCCACCCGCGGGGGTCTCGGCGGCGGGGGTCTCCTCGGGGGCGCTGCCGCACGCCGCCAGGGCCAGGGCGGCCGCAGCGGCCAGGCCGCCGACTCGCGTCATTCTGTTCACGAAGTGCTCCTGTGGGTCTTGACGTGGGCGCCGGGTCGGGTGCGACCCCCACGCCACCGCGTCGCGTGCCGGCGGCCGGAGCCGGTCGGCTGGATGTGGTCGCACCCTACCCACCGCCGGATGACGGTCCGGTTACCGACGGGTACCGCTCCGGGTTCTGTTATGGATTCGGAACGTTGACACGCCGCCGGCGCCCCGAACGGATGACGGGCGGTCAGGAGCGGCCGGGGCACCGTCCGGCCCGCCGGCGAGGATCGCCGTCCGCGCGAGGAGGCGTGCACCCACGCCGATCGCCCGCTCGTCCACCCGGAAGTCACCCTGGTGGAGGTCGTAGGTGCGGCCGCCGGGGGTCCGGGTGCCCAGCCGCGCCATCGCGCCGGGCACCTTGGTGAGGTACCAGGCGAAGTCCTCGCCGCCGAGCGACTGCTCGGTGAGCATCGACCGACTTCTCCCCCAGCACGTCCCGCGCGGCGCGCTCGAGCACGCTCGGTCGAGTACGCGTCGTTCTCCACCGGCGGCACGCCCCGCGCGTGCCGGACGTCGACCTCGACGCCGTACGGCGCGAGCACCTGCTCGACGGCGTCGTGGAAGACCTGCGAGGCGCGCTCCCACGCCCGCACGTCGAGGCAGCGCAGCGTGCCCCGGAGCGATCCCGTCGCCGGGATCGCGTTGTGCGCGGTGCCGGCCTGGACCGCGCCCCAGGTCAGGTTCACCCCGGACACGCGGGTCGAGCCGCCGGCCGAGCACCGCCGGGACCTGCGTGATGACCTGGCCGAGCGCGTAGACGACGTCGCCGGTCAGGTGCGGGCGCGAGGTGTGGCCGCCGGCCGGTCAGGACCACCGACACCTCGTCGGACGCCGACGTGATCGGCCCGATCCGGGTGCCGATGCGGCCGACGTCGACCTTGGGGTCGCAGTGCACCGCGAGGAGCGCCCGACGCCGTCCAGCGCCCCGGCCGCGATCGCGTCCAGCGCGCCGCCCGGCTGGACCTCCTCGGCGGCCTGGAAGATCAGGCGCACACCGGTGCGCGGCAGCTCGCCGGCCTCGGCGATCGCGCCGAGGGCGAGGCCCGCCCCCAGCACGACGGCGGTGTGGACGTCGTGGCCACAGGCGTGCGCGATGCCGTGCACCGTCGAGTGCCAGGGCTCGTTGCAGGTGTCGACGACCGGCAGCCCGTCCAGGTCGGCGCGCAGCGCGACTCGCCGGCGGCCGGTGACGGACCGCCCCGGGCCGGATGTCGCAGACCAGGCCGCTGCCCGGCAGCGGGCGCACCGCGAGCCCGGCCCGGCGCAGCCGCTCGGCGACGACCGCCGTCGTCCGCTGCTCGGTCCGCCCGAGCTCGGGGTGCGCATGGAGGTCGCGACGGATCTCGACGAGCTCCTCGGTGAAGGACTCGACGAGCGTTGTCAGATGGGTCGCGACGTCTACGAGCACGGAGCCGAGCCTAACGACCGGCGCGGATCCGGCCCGCCGGACCCCTCGCCCAGGCCGGCCGCTCCAGCCGGCGTCGGCGGCCGGCGTCAGAGGAGGTCGTCGGCACCCCGGCGGCGGACCGCCTCCACGACGTCCTTGACCTGCTGGGCCCGGGCGCGGGTCGTGACCAGGAGCGCGTCGGGGGTGTCGACCACGACGACGTCGTCGATGCCGAGCACCGCGACGAGCCGGCCCGAGCCGGGCACCACGAGCGCACCCGGGCGAGTCCAGCCGGATCACCCGGTCCGCGCTGCCGAGCACGCGCGACGTCTCGTCGCCGTCGTCGCCGGACGTCGGGGGCAGCAGCGTGGACAGCGACGCGAAGTCGCCGACGTCGTCCCAGCCGAAGTCGCCCGGCACGACCGCGACGCCGCCGGCCGCGGCGACCGGCTCGGCGATGGCGTGGTCGATGGCGATCTTCTTCAGCCCCGGCCACTCCTCTGCGAGGACGGCGTCCCGGTCGGCCGTGTCCCAGGCCGCGGCGAGCGCTCGCAGCCCGGCGTGCAGGGCGGGGCGCTGGTCGGCGAGGTGGTCGAGCAGGACCCGGCGCGGACGAGGAACATGCCGGCGTTCCACCGGTACTCCCCCGTGGCGAGGTAGGCGGTGGCGGTCGCGACGTCCGGCTTCTCGGTGAACCCGACCGCGTGCAGCGCGGTGGGCGCCCCGGCCAGGTCGAGGCTCTGGCCCGAGCGCACGTAGCCGAAGGCGGTCGAGGCGTGCGACGCCGCGATCCCGACCGTCACGACGTACCCGGCGCGCGCCGCCTCGACGCCCTCCGGACCGCGCGGTTGAAGGCGCGCGAGCCGTGGATGACCTGGTCCGCGGCGAACGAGCCCAGGACGACGTCGGGCCCGTGGCGCTGGGCGAGCACCGCGGCGGCGAGGCCGATCGCGGCCATCGAGTCGCGCGGGGACGGCTCGGCGAGCACGGCCCCGTCGGAGAGCGTCGGGCAGCTGCGCGCGCACGGCGTCGACGTGGCGCGTGCCGGTGACGACCATGACGGAGTCCGGTCCGGTCAGGGGGCGCAGCCGGTCCACGGTCGCCTGGAGCAGGCTCCGGCCGCTGCCGGTGAGGTCGTGCAGGAACTTGGGCGCCCCGGACCGGGACAGCGGCCACAGGCGCGTTCCCGCCCCGCCGGCGGGGATGACGGCGTGGAAGCTCGGGGATCGGTCCGTCGGGTGTCTGCGTCATGGGGGTCACGGTAACGAAGGCCGTGACGCAGCCCGTGTCTGCTTGGTCACAAACACCCGGCCGGACCTGCGCCGACGGCCTCTCGCGGCGCGACGAGCCCGTGCGGGTCATTACAGTGACAGCGTCACCGGACGGCGTCGTCCGACCGCTCATCCTGCCAGGAGGCCGAAGTGCCCAGCGCACCCGCAGGCACGCTCTACCGCGGCCGTGAAGGCATGTGGTCCTGGGTCGCGCACCGCGTGACCGGCGTGGTCATCTTCTTCTTCCTGCTCGTGCACGTGCTGGACACGTCGCTCGTGCGGGTGTCGCCGGAGGCCTACAACGCGGTCATCGGCACCTACAAGAACCCGATCATGGGCCTCGGCGAGGCCGGCCTGGTCGCCGCGATCGTCTTCCACGCCTACAACGGCATCCGCGTGATGCTCGTGGACTTCTGGTCCAAGGGGACCCGCTACCAGCGAGTCATGCTCTGGGTGGTCATGGCCCTGTTCGTCGTGACGATGGCCGGCTTCCTGCCGCGTCACCTCATCCACGTCTTCGGAGGCGAATGATGACCGCGGAGACCCAGGCGGCGGCCCGCCTCCCGATCGAGAACCCCGGCGAGGCGTACCGGCGCCGCAAGACGACGCGCGGCAACTACGAGCTGTACGGCTGGGTGTTCATGCGGGCGTCCGGCGTCGTCCTGCTCGTGCTGATCTTCGCCCACCTGTTCGTCAACCTGGTGGCGGGCGAGGGCATCACGGCGATCGACTTCGGCTTCGTCGCCGGCAAGTGGGCGTCCCCGTTCTGGCAGATCTGGGACCTGCTGATGCTCTGGCTCGCGATGCTGCACGGCACGAACGGGGTCCGGACGATCATCAACGACTACGCCGAGCGCGACGGTCTGCGGATGTGGCTGAAGATCGCGCTGTACTCGGCGTTCGTCGTGGTCGTCGTCCTCGGCACGCTGGTGATCTTCACGTTCGACCCGTGCCCGCCCGAGGCGCCGGCGAACCTGCTGCCCTCGTTCTGCACCGCCTGACGGCAGCGACTCCCGAAGGATCCCGCGTCACCCCGGGCGCCCCGGCGCCACCGCTGTTCGCCTCACCGAAAGGCATCGCACCCGATGCAGACCCATCAGTACGACGTCGTCATCGTCGGTGCCGGCGGCGCCGGGATGCGGGCGGCGCTGGAGTCGTCCAAGCGCACCCGCACGGCCGTGCATCTCCAAGCTGTACCCGACGCGCTCGCACACGGGCGCCGCGCAGGGCGGCATGTGCGCCGCCCTCGCGAACGTCGAGGAGGACAACTGGGAGTGGCACACCTTCGACACCGTCAAGGGCGGTGACTACCTCGTCGACCAGGACGCCGCCGAGGTGATGGCCAAGGAGGCCATCGACGCCGTCCTCGACCTGGAGAAGATGGGCCTGCCGTTCAACCGGACGCCCGAGGGCAGGATCGACCAGCGCCGCTTCGGCGGTCACACCCGCAACCACGGCGAGGCCGCCGTGCGGCGGTCCTGCTACGCGGCGGACCGCACCGGCCACATGATCCTGCAGACGCTCTACCAGCAGTGCGTGAAGAACGACGTCGAGTTCTTCAACGAGTTCTACGTGCTGGACGTCCTGCTCTCCCACGACCTGGTCGGCGAGGTGCCCCCCGGCGTGGAGGTCGCGGTCTCCGGGGTCGTGGCCTACGAGCTGGCCACCGGCGAGATCCACCTGTTCCGCGCGAAGTCGGTCGTGTTCGCGACCGGCGGCGCCGGCAAGATCTACAAGACGACCTCGAACGCGCAGACGCTGACCGGCGACGGCATGGCGCTGGCCTTCCGCCGGGGCATCCCGCTGGAGGACATGGAGTTCTTCCAGTTCCACCCGACCGGCCTCGCGGGCCTCGGGATCCTGCTCTCGGAGGCCGCCCGCGGCGAGGGCGGCATCCTGCGCAACAGCGAGGGCGAGCGCTTCATGGAGCGGTACGCGCCGACCATCAAGGACCTCGCGCCGCGCGACATCGTCGCCCGGTCGATGGCCAACGAGGTGCGCGAGGGACGTGGCGCCGGTCCGAACAAGGACTACGTGCTGCTCGACCTGACCCACCTCGAGCCCGCGCACATCGACGCGAAGCTGCCGGACATCACCGAGTTCGCCCGGACCTACCTCGGCATCGAGCCGTACACCGAGCCGGTCCCGGTCTACCCGACCGCGCACTACGCGATGGGCGGCATCCCGACGAACATCCTCGGCGAGGTGCTGCGCAACAACACCGACACCGTCCGCGGCCTGTACGCCGCCGGCGAGGTCGCCTGCGTCTCGGTGCACGGCTCCAACCGTCTGGGCACGAACTCACTGCTGGACATCAACGTCTTCGGCAAGCGGTCCGGGATCGCGGCGGCGGAGTACGCCGTCGGTGCGGACTGGGTCGAGGTGCCCGAGGACCCGGAGGTCGGCGTCGTCGCCGAGCTCGAGCGCATGCGCGCGCTGCCGTCGGGCGAGCGGGTCGCACACGTGCGACAGGACCTGCAGAACACGATGGACGCCAACGCCCAGGTGTTCCGCACCGCGGAGTCGCTCGAGCAGGCGCTCGCCGACATCGCGGCCCTGCAGGAGAGGTACCGGCACGTGAGCGTCCAGGACAAGGGCAAGGTCTTCAACACCGACCTGCTCGAGGCCCTGGAGCTCGGGTTCCTGCTGGACATCGCCGAGGTCGTCGTCGTCGGCGCCCTCAACCGCCAGGAGTCGCGGGGCGGGCACTTCCGGGAGGACTTCCCGACCCGGGACGACGCCGGCTACATGCAGCACACGATGGCGTACCGGCGGCCGACCGCCGGGGGGCGCCTGCCCGACGGCACAGCCGGCCAGGCGCCGTCCGGGCCCGGGACGTCCGCCCCCGGGAAGCTTCGACATCGTCCTGGACTACAAGCCCGTCGTCATGACGCGGTACGAGCCGATGGAGCGTAAGTACTGATGACTGCCACCCTGGAGAACCCGGCCTCCTCCGCCCCGTCCGAGGCGATGGGCGAGATCCCGAGCTTCGACGTGACCCTGCGCATCCGCCGCTACTCCCCGGAGGCGAGCAGCACGGAGGCGTACTGGCAGGAGTTCACGGTCACCGCCTACGGCACCGACCGCCTGCTGGACGCCCTGCACAAGGTCAAGTGGGAGGTCGACGGCTCGTTGACGTTCCGCCGGTCCTGCGCGCACGGCGTGTGCGGCTCGGACGCGATGCGGATCAACGGCCGCAACCGTCTGGCCTGCAAGGTGCTGCTCAAGGACCTCAACCCGGACAAGCCCATCACGGTCGAGCCGCTCAAGGGCCTGCCGGTGATGAAGGACCTCGTCGTCGACATGGAGCCGTTCTTCGCCTCCTACCGCGAGATCATGCCGTTCCTCGTGACCGCCGGGAACGAGCCGACCCGCGAGCGGCTGCAGAGCGCCGAGCAGCGCGAGCGGTTCGACGACACCACGAAGTGCATCCTGTGCGCCGCGTGCACGTCGTCCTGCCCGGTGTTCTGGACGGACGGGCAGTACTTCGGCCCGGCGGCGATCGTCAACGCGCACCGGTTCATCTTCGACAGCCGGGACGAGGGCGCCGCGCAGCGGCTGGAGATCCTCAACGACAAGGAGGGCGTGTGGCGGTGCCGCACGATCTTCAACTGCTCCGAGGCCTGCCCGCGCGGCATCGAGATCACGAAGGCGATCAAGGAGGTCAAGCGGGCGATGATCACCCGCGCCTTCTAGGCCCTCCCGCCGCGCACGACGACGGCCCGGTCCCCGCCTTGCGCGGGTGCCGGGCCGTCGTCGTGCCGGGGTGCGGTGTCCCGGGCGGGCCCGGTCAGGCGGCGGTGGCCGGCCGGGCGCCGGGCGCCCCCGCGTCGGTCTCGGGCAGCGGCGGGTTCGCCGTCCACGCGGCCGCGAGCAGCACGATGCGCGCCAGCAGGTTGATCCACACCAGCAGGGTGATGAGCACCGTGAAACCCGCGAGCAACGCGTTGCGGTCGGCACTGCCGGCGACGACGCTCGTCCCGAGCAGCCGTACGAGGCCCATCCCGAGGCCGGCCAGGGCCGCCCCGGACAGGACGTCGCGCCGCGGCGGGTGCACGCCGGCGAGCACCCGCACCACGAGGACGAACATGCCGGCGTCGGCCACGAACGCGACCAGGACCCCGAGCACGCGCCCGACGACGCGCGTCGCGTCGCCCCAGCCGAGCGCCCCCAGGACCGTGTCGGCCAGCGAGGTCACCGCCAGGGTGAGGACCGCGGACAGCAGGATGGCGACCGCGACGCCGGCGACGCCCACGAGCTCGCGGGCCTTGCCCACGAACAGGTTCTGCGGCGTCCCGGTCAGGTCGAACACCGCCCGCACGGCCGTCCGCAGGGCGGCCATCGACATCGAGGCGCTGAACAGCAGGACCGCGACGGCCCCCAGGCCCGCGATGCTCAGCCCGGTGCTCAGCACGAGCTGGTCCGGGTCGATCAGCCCTCGGTTGTCGCCGGTGTCGACCAGTCCCGGGAGGTTGGCGTCGACGGCGACCAGGACGTCCCGGCGCAGGGCGTCGTTGCCGCCGAGCACCGCCATGAAGATCGTGTAGCCGAGGGTGAGCGCGGCGAACAGCGAGAACAGGGCGCTGTAGGCGATCCCGCCGGTGAGCACCCCGCCTCCCGCGGCGCCGAACCGCGCGTTCGCGCGGGCGGCCCGGCTGTGCGACCACCAGGCCCACAGCCGCTGGGCCGCCCGGAGCGTGCGCGTCCACAGGCTCGGCCGCGGGCGTCCGGCCCGCTCCGCCCGCTCCTCGGCGGCCAGGGCGGCGGCGTGCGCCTGCGCACCGCCCACCGGCGTCCGGGCGGTCCGCCACCGCTCCGAGCGGCGGCGGCGCAGCGCCTGACGCACGGCGTCGGGGTCCTCGGGCGCCGCGACGAGCGCGGGGGCCGGCTGGACGCGCGGCGTGCCGGGGTCGGGCACGGGGTCGAGGTCCGGCCGGGGGTCGGGGACGGCGACCGGGTCCGGGACGGCCACGTGGTCGGGAAGGGCGTCCGCGGGCGACCCGTCGGGGGCGGCCGGACGTCCCTCGGGGAGTCGCTCCTCCCCCGCCCGCGTGGTCGCCATGCGGTGCACCCTACGAGCGGGCCCCCGCCGGGGCATCCCCGGGGCACCGGACGACCCGGCGGCTACCGGTCGGTCGGCCGACCGCCGTCGAGCGGGTAGTCCCGCACCGGCCGCCACACGCCGTCGTCGCCGTGCTCGTAGGCGGCGAACGAGTCGACGGTGAACTGCGCCTCGTAGTCCGCCATCTCGGCGAAGGCGCGGTCGAGGGACTCGTCGTCGATGTCGTGCGCGACGGTGACGTGCGGGTGGTACGTGAACCGCAGGTCCTGCGCGAGGGGCCCCGACCGGATCCCGGACTCGAGCCGCTCGCACTGCGTGTGGCCCTGGGCGACCTGGACGAACACCACCGGGGACACCGGACGGAACGAGCCGGTGCCCCGCAGGTGCAGGACGAACGGGTCGATGCTCTCGGCGACCTCCGCCAGGTGCCCGGCGACCGCGTCGAGCTCGCCCGACTCGACGACCGTCGGCCCGAGCAGGGTGATGTGTGGCGGGATGAGTGAGGCGAGGGGGTCGCCGGACCGCGCCCGGGCGGCGGCGAGGACGGCGTCGAACGGCGCGGGGACGGCGATCGCGACGCCGACCCGCACCTGGCTGGCGGTGCGGTCGGGGAGGATCACGACCGCACGCGCCGCGGACGCACGAGCCCGACGCGCTCGTAGACGCGCTCGAGGGTCACCTCGGCGATCTCGCGCGCGCGGTCGACGCCGGCCGCGAGGACGTCGTCGAGCGTGGCCGGGTCGCTCATGTAGCCGGCGAACCGCTCCCCGAACGGCCGCAGTGCCTCGACGACGACGTCGGCGACGTCGACCTTGAGGTGGCCGTACCCCTTGCCGTCGTAGTCGGCCTCGAGCTGGGTGACGGAACGCCCGCTGAACGCCGCGTGGATGGCCAGGAGGTTGGACACGCCGGGCTTCTCGACCGGGTCGTAGCGGATCTCGGTGCCGGCGTCCGTCACGGCCGAGCGGATCCGCTTCGCGATGACCTTCGGGTCGTCGAGGAGCTCGATGATCCCGGCGGGGCTCGGCCCGGTCTTGCTCATCTTCGCCGTCGGGTCCTGCAGGTCGTAGATCTTCGCCGTCGCCTTGACGATGTGCGGCTCGGGGACGACGACGGTCCCGGCGCCGAAGCGCACGTTGAGACGCTGGGCGAGGTTGCGGGACAGCTCGAGGTGCTGGCGCTGGTCCTCACCGACCGGGACGACGTGGGTGTCGTACAGCAGGATGTCCGCGGCCATGAGGACGGGGTAGGTGAACAGCCCGACCGTCGTGCCCTCGGCGCCCTGCTTGGCGGACTTGTCCTTGAACTGCGTCATGCGGCCGGCCTCGCCGAAGCCGGTCTGGCAGCTGAGCACCCACGCGAGCTCGGCGTGCTGGGCGACGTGGGACTGGACGAAGAGGATCGACCGCGCGGGGTCGACGCCGGCCGCGAGGTACTGGGCGGCGGTGCGCCGGGTCCGGTCGCGCAGGACCGCGGGGTCCGGGTTGACGGTCAGGGCGTGCAGGTCGACGACGCAGTAGATCGCGTCGTGGTCCTCCTGGAGCGCGACCCACTGGGTCAGCGCGCCGAGCAGGTTGCCCAGGTGCAGGGAGTCCGAGGTGGGCTGCATCCCGGAGAAGATCCGGGGTCGTGCGGGCAGGGCCGGGTCGGTCACCGGGTTGGGCATCTGACCATTCTGGCAGGTCCGTCACGGTGGTCCAGCCGGTCGGTGGGCGGCCGGCGGACGCGGGTCAGGTGGCCTCGTCGTCGAACGGCGCCCCGGCGGGTGCGCCCGCGGGCGCGACGGACGGGGCGCCCGACGACGTCGCGCCGTTCCCGGCGTGGGCAGTGGCCGTGGCGTCCCCCACGCCGCCGGGGAGGGCGCTGTCGCCCACCACGCCGGCGGCCGTGCCGTTGCCCGCGGCCCCGGACGGCCCGGACGGCCCGGACGGCCCGGACGCCTTCGTCGTCGAGACCGGCCCCGTCGCGGTCGCTCCCGCGGCGACCGGCGTGCCCGCGACCCCGGCGGCGCCGGCAGCGGCCCCGACTGCCCCGGCCGCGGTCGCGCCGCGCGCGGTCGGCCCGGCCGCGCGCGCGGCGCGCGCCGGGGCCGACGGACCGGAGTCGTCGAGCAGCGCCTCGCGGACGATGCGGCGGGGGTCGTACCGGCGCGGGTCGAGCGCGGCCCAGTCGACGTCGCCGACGTCCTCGCCGAGCTCCTCGGTGACCCGCTCCTTCGCGGTCAGCGCGTACCGGCGGGCCGTGCGCACCCAGACCGCGAGCTGCTCGGCGTAGTGGGGCAGGCGCTCGGGCCCGACGACGACGAGCGCGACGACGAGCAGGAGCACGAACTCACCGCCGTTGATGCCCAGCACAGCGCAACCCTAACGGCGGTTCAGTCGCTCGTGGCCTGGTCCAGCACGACCCGGACGTCGCGCTCCTCCTCACCGGACCGCACCCGCAGGACGGTCGTGTCCCCGGGAGCCTTGGCCCGGATGGTGACGATGAGCTCGTCCGGCTCGGTGACCGGGCGCCCGTCGATCGCGACGATGACGTCCCCGGGCCGGATGCCTGCGTTCTCGGCCGGGCCGTCCGGCGTGATCGCGGGGGTCCCGCCGTTCGCCTCGGCGGCGACCTGGACGCCCTCGCCGGTGTACGACTCGTCGAGGAGGACCCCGATGATCGGATACGTCGCCGTCCCGGTCTCGATGAGCTCCTCGGCGGTGCGGCGCGCCTGGTCGGACGGGATCGCGAAGCCCAGCCCGATGCTGCCGGACGCCGCCCCCAGGCCGTTCGGGGGCTGCGCGATCGCCGAGTTGATGCCGATGACCTCGCCGGCGTCGTTCACCAGCGGGCCGCCGGAGTTGCCCGGGTTGATCGCGGCGTCGGTCTGGATGGCGTTGATGAAGGCCCGCTCGCCCTGCGCGCCCGCCTGGACCGGCCGGTTGAGCGCGCTGACGATGCCGGTGGTGACGGTGCCCTCGAGACCCAGGGGCGCCCCGATCGCGATCACGGCGTCGCCGACGACGACCTCGGAGGACTCGGCGAGCAGCAGCGGGTCGAGACCGGTGCGCTCGACCTTCAGGACGGCCAGGTCGTAGTCGGTGGTGGCGCCGACGATCGTCGCCACCTCCTCGCCGCCGTCCGCGAACAGGACCCGGATGTCCGCCCCGGGCTGGGTGCCGGCCGCGATGACGTGGTTGTTGGTCAGGAGGTAGCCGTCCTGACGCAGCACGAAGCCCGACCCCGACGCCTGGCCCTGGGCGGAGGTGACCTCGATCGACACGACGCTCGGCAGCACGGTCGCCGCGATGCCCGCGATGCTCGCCGCCGGCCGGGCCGGGTCGTCCGACGGCGCCTGCACGGGCAGGCCCGCGTCCGCGAGCCGTCCACCGCCCACGGTGCGGTCGGCGAGGACGCCGCCCGCCGCCCCGGCGACCAGGGCGAGCAGCAGGAGCGGCACGATCCACGCGACGCTCAGGACGCGACGCCGTCGGCCCCGCCGGCCGGTGGGGCCGTGCTCGGGCAGGTCCCCGCCGAACCCCGGCACGAGGGGTTCGGTCGGCCATGCGGGGGCGGTGGGGGCGGTGGTCCACGGGTCCCGCTGCCCCGCCGGCTGCCCGAGCGGGTCACCGACCGGCGTGACCGGGGCGAGCGGGGTGGTCGCCGTCGTCCAGCCCGGCGGCGGCGGGGCGAGCGGACGCGGGTCCGCCTGCGGGTACGCGGGCCCGCCGTACCCGGACGTACGGGTGGACGCGCCGGGGGCGGGGTACTCCGGGGCGGGGGCCGACGGCACCGGCTCGGTCACCGGAGCACCACCGGGACGGTCCCAGGCGCGGGTGTCGGCGGAGGGCTCGGCACCGCGCGGCGGGGACGGCGGCGCGAAGGGGTTGGCGGGGACCTGCCGGCCGTAGGGGTCGGGCGTCGTCATCGGATCCTCATCGGTTCGGCAGGGCTCGGGTCACGGTGTGCCAGCCACGGGTCAGCCGGGCCGGGATCCCGTCGTCGTACGCCTCGACCGGGAAGTGCGCGACGACGTCCGCGGCCCGGTCACCCGGCGCCTCGGACACCATCGAGACCACCGTGTCGTCGGACTGCCACACCCCGTGCCAGGGGTGCCGCGACAGGACGTGGACCGTCCGTCCCCCGATCGTGGCCTGCTCCGCCGGGCCCAGCGCGTCGACGTCGAGCCGGCCCCGCTGCTCGGTGAGCACGACCCGGCCGTACGGGCCGTCGAGGTCCACCTCGAGCACCTCGGCCGGCTCGCCGTCGTCCTCGTCGGCGGGGGTCAGCCGCACCGCCGTCACCCCGTAGCCGGCCGGCAGCGCGTCCGGGCAGGACCAGCCCTCCTCGGCCATCCAGGTGAGCACGGCCGCGTCGGTCGCCAGCCCGGCGACGACGGTCGATGCCGCGTCCGGCGTCGCGCCGGAGGTGGCGATCGTCGTGACGAGCTGCCGCTCGGACCCACCCTGCGCGACCGCGGCCTCGTGCGGCGCCCGCCCGAGGACCGTCAGCGCCTCGGCGGGGTGGGTGGCCGGGACGACCGGGGGCCGCTCGCCGAGCACGAACAACGACGCCAGCACGACGCCGGCGCCGGCCAGCGTGCCGGCCAGCACGCGCGTCGGTGAGTGCCGGCGACCCATGAGGTCGCCGCTGAGCGCCTTCGCCGGGACGGCGTACGCGGACTCCCCCAGCGGCACGACGACGCGCCGGAGCTCGCGTCGGTGCACGCGGTGGGCGTTCTGCTCGTGGCGTCGCCCGTCGTCCGGGCGGGCCGCCGGCGTCCCGAGGGTCGCGCCGAGGGCGAGCAGCCGGGCGGTGAGCTCGGGGTCCGGGGCGACGTCGGCCGCGACCGACAGCGCGCGGCGGGCCTGGCGGGCCGCGGCGACCTCGTCGGCGCAGGTGGGGCACGCGGCCACATGGGCGAGGGCGCGCTCCGTCTCGGCGGGCGCCAGCTGGCCGTCGACGAGGGCGGAGACCCAGCTGCCCAGGTGGCTCACGGCTGCACCAGCCTCAGCTCCGCCAGGGGCGCGTCGGCCGCGTCGTCGACCGGCGCGAGGAGCGCGGTCGGCGCCCGGTGCGCGAGGGACCGTCGCAGCTGGGCGCGGGCCCGGTGGATGCGCGAGCGCACGGTGCCCAGCTTGATGCCGAGGGTGACCGCGATCTCCTCGTAGGACAGGCCCTCGATGTCGCACAGCACGACCGCGGCGCGGTACTCCGGCGACAGCTCGCCGAGCGCACGCTGGATGTCGATGTCGAGGTTGGCGTGCTCGAACCCGCGCTCGGGGCTGTGCAGCTCCCCGGTCGCGACGTGCCGCTCGGAGTCGTCGCCGATCGCGTCGATCCGGATGCGCTGCCGGCGGCGGACGCCGTCGAGGAACAGGTTCGTGGTGATGCGGTGCAACCACCCCTCGAACGTGCCCGGGGTGTAGGTGGACAGGGACCGGAACACCCGGACGAAGACCTCCTGCGTGAGGTCCTCGGCGTCGTGCTTGTTGCCGGTCAGGCGGTACGCGAGCCGGTACACGCGCGCGGAGTGGTCACGGACGATGTCCTCCCACGACGGCGGTGTCCACGGCTCGTTCGGCAACCCGATCGGCCGCTCGTCCGGCGGACCGTCCGGCCGCTCGTCCGGCAGACCGGTCGGCAGGGTCCAGGGCTCGGCCGGGTCCGCGGCGGACCGCGCTCCCGGGGCCGGCTGGGCCAGGACCATCACGCATCAGCTCCTCGTCGGTGGGCGACCGGTGATCATCGCCCCTGCCATTGTCCCAGGGGTGACGCAGTCCCACGACCGTGCCAACACCGGGCGACGTCCGGACGTTCCCGGGGATGCGCGGACACGGCGGTAGCATCGCCCGGGCGGAGCACGGCACCACGTCGTCCCCGCCCACGTCGAGCACGTACGCGCACCGCCGGGAGGCCGCCATCTCCACCGACAAGACGCAGAGCTGGGTCTACGCCGAGGAGTTCGGCGGGGAGGACGACGTCCTCCTGCGCGCCCGCGAGCGGGCCGGCCAGCTCGGCTGCACCCCGATCCAACCGGGCAGCGGCGCCGTGCTCACCGTCCTGGCCGCGACCGCGCGCGCGAAGGCGGTCGTCGAGGTCGGCACCGGCGCCGGGGTGGGCTCCCTCTACCTGCTGCGCGGGATGCCGGCCGACGGCGTGCTCACCACGATCGACGTCGAGGTCGAGCACCAGCGGGCGGCCAAGCAGGCCTTCGCCGAGGCCGGGCTGCGCCCCACCCGCACACGCGCCATCTCCGGCCGCGCCCAGGACGTCCTGCCCCGGCTCACCGACGGCGCGTACGACATGGTCTTCGTCGACGCCGACAAGGAGAGCTACCCCACGTACGTCGAGCAGGCACTGCGCCTGCTGCGTCCGGGCGGCGTGCTGGCCGTCGACAACGCGCTCTGGCACGACCGGGTCGCCGACCCGGCCCGCCGCGACGAGGTGACGACCGTCATCCGCGAGGTCGGGCGCAGCCTGCGCGACGACGAGCGCGTGCTCAGCGCGATGCTCCCCACCGGCGACGGACTGCTGCTCGCGGTCCGGCGCTGACCCGTCCGCCCGGACGACCGGCCGGGCTCACCGACCGCGGGTGACGGCGGCCGGTCCCGTCCGGTCCGGGCGCACGGCGCTCGGACCGGTCAGGCGAGCCCTTCGAGGTACCGCAGCAGCAGGCGGGCACCGAAGCCGGTCGCGCCCTCGGTGACCTCGTGCCGGTCCTTGGTGGACCGTGCCGGGCCGGCGATGTCCAGGTGCGCCCAGCGGCGGGCGCCGACGAACTCGCGGAGGAACAGGGCGGCCGTGATCGACCCACCGCCGGGCGGGTTCGCCGGCACGTGGCGCAGGTCGGCGATCTCCGACCGGATCGCGGCGCTGTACTCCTCGACGAGGGGCATCTGCCAGACCCGCTCGCCGGTCACGCTGCCGGCGGCCTCGAGCTCCGCCACGAGTGCGGCGTCGGACGAGTAGAGGGCGGCGTGGCCGTGGCCGAGCCCGAGGGTCGCGGCACCGGTCAGCGTGGCGACGTCGACGAGGACGTCCGGGTGCAGCACCTCGTCGGCCCACGCGAGGGCGTCGGCGAGGACCAGGCGGCCCTCGGCGTCGGTGTTGGCGACCTCGACGGTCCGCCCACCGCGCAGGGTGAGCACGTCCCCGGGCCGGTAGGAGGCCGCGCCGACGTGGTTCTCGGCGAGCGGCAGGACGGCGGTCACCCGGTGCGGGAGTCCGGCCTCGGCGGCGGCGAGCACGGTCGCGAGCGCGACGGCGGCCCCGGCCATGTCGGTCTTCATCGCGACCATGGGCTCGCGCGGCTTGATGGACAGGCCGCCGGTGTCGAACGTGATGCCCTTGCCGACGACGACGACGTGCCGACCGACGGGAGGGCCGCCGGGCGCGGCGGGCGTCGGGGTGTAGCTCACCGTCACCAGGCGCGGCTCGCTCGCCGACCCCGAGCCGACGGCCAGGATGCCGCCGAACCCCTCGGCGGCGAGCGCGCCGGCGTCGAACACCTGGGTCACGCAGCCGGCCTCGACGGCCAGCTCGGTCGCCCGGTCGGCCAGCCACGCGGGGTTCTTGATGCTCGACGGCGTGTTCGTCAGGTCCCGGACGCGCCAGGTCGCGCGCGCAGCGACGCGGGCCGGCTCGACCGCCGTCGTCTCGTCGTGCGGGCCGAGCAGCACGAGGCGCGCGGCCGGGTCCGGTCCCGGGGCGCCGGTGGTCTGGGTGGGGATCCGGTAGGAGCCGAGCAGGTAGCCCTCGACGAGGGCGCGGACGCCCTCGACGCCGTCCGGACCGCCTTCCGCCCCGAGGGTCGTGACGACCGTCCCGACGCCGCGGGTCGCCCGGGCCAGGGCGGCCCCCGCTCGGCGGAGGTCGCCCGGGGTCCCGGCGCCGACGCCCACGAGGACGAGCCGCTCGGGCAGCGACTCCCACGGGAACGCGGGCGCGCCCGCGACCAGCCGGCGCGGCAGGTGCAGGGTCCAGGCGTCCCCGGCGGCTCCGGTCGCCCCGGCGCGCTCGGCCACCTCGGCGAGGTCGACGCCGTACAGCGCTGCCGCGTCGGCGGTCCCGGTGCGGGGCTGGAGCTCGGTCTCGCCCTCGACGGGCGGTGCGACCGGGACCGCCAGCACGTCGACGTCGTCGAGCACGGACGGGGACGTCAGGCCGCCGCGCTCGACGACGACCTCGGGCAGGGCACGGAGGGACGACGGGCTCACGCCCGCCGTCCGGGGACCACGGGTCGCCATCTGCCTCAGCTGACGACGGAGGTGAGCGCCTCGCCGAGCTCGCGCGCCTCGGTCGCGTTCAGCTCGACGACGAGGCGGCCACCACCCTCGAGCGGGACGCGCATCACGATGCCGCGGCCTTCCTTGGTGACCTCGAGCGGTCCGTCGCCGGTGCGCGGCTTCATGGCAGCCATGCGGGTCTCCCTCATCTTTCGTCCGTGGTCCGCTCCGTGCACCCGGTCGTGCGTCCCGTGCGGGAGTGGGCGCGGCGGTCTGGGCGGAATGTCCGGTGTCCAGTCTAGTGGGTGCGCTGACCTGGGACGTTCGCCGATCACGGCGGCCACCCGGATGGGGGCGTCAGGCGCCACAGTCCCCAGGTCCATGCGACCTGGCCGAGGACCGCGACGACCAGCACGAGGGCGAGCCAGGCGCGGCGGGCCCGCGCCGGGTGCACGACGGCGCCCGCGACCACCGCGGCGAGCGGGAAGGCCAGCAGCCCGAACCGGACCAGGCTCGTCCCGGGCTCGATGACGCCGACGAGGTAGACGGCGTACGCGGCCGTCCACGTCCACAGCTCGGCCCCGAGCCGCCGGGCGGGTGCACTGGCGAGCACGCCCACGAGCACCGCGGCCGCGCCCCCGAGCAGGAGCGGCCAGGCGCCGCCGGCCAGCCAGCGGGCGACGTCGACCCACGGCAGCACCGGGACCACCTCGGGCCGGGCGCGCCACGCCGCCTGGGTCTGCAGGTACGCGTCCGGCACGCCGGTCGCAGCGGCGACCAGCAGCGGCCACGCGACCCCTGAGGTGCCGGCGGCGACCAGCAGCCCGGCCGGCCCGAGCACGTCCCGCACGGACGGCGCCGTCCCGGCGGCGCGTGCCTCACGCCACCGGACGACGGCGTGCACCGCGACGACCGCCGCCATCGGCAGCGCGACGGCACGCGTGAACCCGAGCGCCAGGACGGCGAGCGCCGCCCAGCCGTAGCGCCGCCGCAGCAGCAGGACGAGGGACCCGGCGATCAGGGCCAGCGCGAGCGACTCGGTGTAGGCCGCACCGAGCACCGGCGACGCGGGCGCGGCCGTGGCGAGCGCGACGGTGGCCAGCGGCAGGCCCGGGCGTGCGGCGACCGCGCGCGGCGCCCCGAGCCGGACGGCGGCGTGGACGAGCACCGCCGCCAGGGCGCCGAGCGCGAGCGCCAGGAGCGGGGCCGCGACGACCCACGGCGCCCCGGTCACCGTCATGACGCCACGGACCAGCAGCGGGAACAGCGGGAAGAACGCCCACTCGTTCTGCAGCACGCGCCCGTCCGGGCCGACCGGCAGCGCGACGGGATACCCCGACGTCGCGATCTGGTGGTACCAGCCGGAGTCCCACATCAGTCCGGTGAACTGCAGGTACGACGGCGAGGCCGGCACCCAGGGGGTGTCCACCTGGTACCGGGCGACGCCCAGCAGGACGACCGCGCTCACCGCGCGCGCCAGCCCGTAGACACCGATCGCCTGGACCCACCAGGGCCACCGGCGGGGGTCGACGCGCCGGAGCGCTCCCGGGCGGCCGGTCCCGGCGCGCGCGGGGCCGGCGGGGGCGGGGTCGGCGTGGGTCCGGTCGGGCTGGGCGGCACCGGCCCGCGCGGGCGTGACGTCGGGCGCTCCCACGCCGGGAGCTGCGCCGCCCGGGACGGAGTCGCGGGCGGTCCGGTCGTGGGGCATGTCGGTCCCCGGCTCAGGCGAGCCCGCGCACGACGCGCACGGGGGGCAGGTCCCCCCGCACCGCCGCCACCATGTCGAGCGTGCGCCGGGTGGCGCGGACGTCGTGGGTGCGGAACACGCGGGCGCCGAGCCAGGCCGCGACGGCGGTGGCCGCGAGGGTGCCCTCGAGTCGCTCGTCGACGTCGAGCCCCAGCGTCTCGCCGACGAAGTCCTTGCGGGACAGCGCGAGCAGCACCGGGTGCCCGAGCTCGACGAGGGCGGCGGTGCGCCGCACCAGGTGCAGCGAGTGCCAGGTGTTCTTGCCGAAGTCGTGGGTCGGGTCCACGAGGACCGACGCCGGGTCGACGCCCAGGCGCACCGCGCGGTCCGCGGCGGCGCGCAGGGTCGCCACGACGTCGTCGACGACGCCGTCTCGCGGGTCCGAGCGAGGGTCGTCAGCGTCGACGGGGGCGTCGTCCGGGGCGTCGCCCGCGGCGGCGTGGGCCCTGGGCCGGGCGCGCGGGTAGGCGACGCGGAACGGGTCGGTGCGCGGGACCGCACCGCCGGTGTGCGAGCACACGACGCCGACGCCCTCCGCGGCGGCCACCTCGACGAGGCGGGGGTCGTGGCCGGCCCAGGTGTCGTTGATGAGGTCCGCGCCGGCGCGGGCCGCCTCGCGGGCGACGTCCGCGCGCCAGGTGTCCACGCTGACCAGCAGGTCCGGGTGCCGCTCGCGGACGAGGGCGACGAACGGCACGACGCGGCGGACCTCCTCCGCGACGTCGACCGGCTCGCCCCGGCCGGCGCGGACCCCGCCGATGTCGACGAGGTCGGCGCCCTCGTCGGCGGCGCGCGCGACCGCGTCGAGCGCGGCGCCGTCGTCGCCGAACCGGGCGGCGGCGTAGAAGGAGTCCCGGGTGCGGTTGACGATCGCCATCACGGCAGGCCGGCCGGGGGCGACGGTCCGGCCCCGCAGGCGGAGCGGCGCCCCCGCGGCCGGGACGACCCCGGCCGCGACGCCGACCGGCGCCGGGATCACTCCGCTGCAGCCGGCGGCCGGGCCGGTCCGGGGGCCGCGGCGGTGCCGCCCGGACCACCGGGCGCAGCGGTCGGGCCGGCCCGCCGGACGGTGCGCTCGCTCGCGGCCGCGGCGGCCGCCTCCGCCTCCGCGGCCTCCCGCAGCGCGGCATCCTCGGCAGCCCGCAGCTGCGCGCCGCGCTCCACGACGTGGGCCACCGCGTCCGCGGGGTCGTCGACGAGGGTCAGCAGGTCGAGGTCGGCCTCGCCGATCATGCCGCGACCGGCGACCGCCGTCCGGAGCCAGTCGAGCAGCCCCGACCAGTACTCGGTGCCCACGAGGACGACCGGGAACTCGGTGACCTTGTGCGTCTGGACGAGCGTGAGCGCCTCGAACAGCTCGTCGAAGGTGCCGAAGCCGCCGGGCAGGACCACGAAGCCCTCGGCGTACTTGACGAACATCGTCTTGCGGGCGAAGAAGTACCGGAAGTTCACCCCGCGGTCGACCCAGCGGTTCATGCCCTGCTCGAACGGCAGCTCGATGCCGAGGCCGATCGACAGGCCGCCGGCCTCCGCCGCCCCCTTGTTGGCCGCCTCCATGATCCCCGGCCCACCGCCGGTGATGACCGCGTAGCCGGCCTCCACCAGCCCGCGGCCGACCGTCTCGGCCAGCGCGTAGTCGGGGTGGTCGGGCTTGGTGCGCGCGGACCCGAACACGCTGATGGCCGGGCCGACGTCCGCGAGGGCCCCGAAGCCCTCGACGAACTCGCTCTGGATGCGCATCACCCGCCACGGGTCGCTGTGCACCCACTCCGCGCCACCGGGTCCGGCCAGCAGTCGCTGGTCCGTCGTGGTCTCGGGCACCTGGCCACGGCGCAGGAGCACCGGGCCCTTGCGGTAGCCGTGCCCGGGGGCCGGCACGCCGTCGTCGCTCGTCATGCTCTCGACTCTAAGAGGTCAGCCAGGCGCGCAGCGCGGCGTGGCAGGCCACGATCTGGTGGACCGGGCAGTGCTCGTCGTCCTTGTGGGCGAGCAGCGGGTCGCCGGGCCCGAAGTTCACCGCGGGGATGCCGAGCTCGGCGAACCGGGCGACGTCGGTCCAGCCCAGCTTCGCGGCGGGCACGCCGCCGGTGACGGCGAGCGTCGCGGCGGCGAAGTCGGCGGCGGCCGGGTCGTCCAGGCCGGGGCGGGCACCACCGGCGGCATCGGTCACCGTCACCTCGTAGCCGGCGAAGACCTCGCGCACGTGGTCCGCGGCGTCGTCGACCGTGCGCGCCGGGGCGAACCGGAAGTTCACGGTCACGACGCACTCGTCCGGGATGACGTTGCCCGCGATGCCGCCGCGGATCGCCACCGCGTTGAGGCCCTCGCGGTAGACCAGCCCGTCGACCTCGACCTCGGCCGCGGTGTACGTCTCGAGGCGGCGCAGCACCTCGCCCGCGCCGTGGATCGCGTTCGTGCCCATCCACGAGCGGGCCGAGTGCGCGGTGACGCCGGGCACCCGGACCTCGGCGCGCAGGGTCCCGTTGCACCCGCCCTCGAGGCCCGCGGCGGTGGGCTCGCCGAGGACGGCGAAGTCGCACGCGAGCCAGTCGGGGTGGTCCCGCGAGATCCGGCCGAGGCCGTTGCGGGCCGCCTCGACCTCCTCGTTGTCGTAGAAGACCCAGGTCACGTCGCGGGTAGGGGCGTCGAGGGCGGCCGCGAGGGCCACCTGGATCGCGACGCCGGCCTTCATGTCGACCGTCCCGCGGCCCCAGACGACGGCGTCGTCGCCCTCGCCGACCACCCAGGTCGGGACGTTGCCCGCGATCGGCACCGTGTCGATGTGCCCCGCGACGACGACCCGCGACGGTCGGCCCAGCCGCGTCCGGGCGACGACGGCGTCGCCGTCGCGCAGCACCTCCAGGTGCGCATACCCCCGCAGCGCCGCCTCGACGGCGTCCGCGAGGGTGGCCTCGTCGCCGCTCACCGACGGGATGTCGCACAGGGCGCGGGTGAGGGTCAGCAGGTCGGCGGCGGGATCCAGGACCGGGGTCGGGGTGGTCACCGGGCGACCCTACCCACCGGTCTGCCACGGGTCCGCGCGGCCGGTGGGCCGCTGCCCGCCGTCTACCCTGGTCGCATGAGTCTGCGCAGTGCCTGGGGTGTCGGTGTGGCCACGGTCGCGACGGACGGGACGACCCTCGACGTCTGGTACCCGGCCCCGGCCCTCGGCGCCGCACCCGCCGACCCGCAGGTCCCGGCGGACCTCGCCGCGCTCGAGGGCGACGACGCCGCGCGCGGGGTCCGGACCGTCGTCGTGCGGACCGCCGTCGACCTCGACGCCCCGCCGGCCGACGCCGCCGACGCCTACCTGCGCCTGCACCTGCTCTCCCACCGGCTCGTGCCGCCGCACGGGCAGAACCTCGACGGCCTGTTCGGCGTCCTGGCCAACGTCGTGTGGACGGACCGCGGGCCGTGCGCCGTCGACGGCTTCGAGGCGACCCGCGTCCGGCTCCGGGCGGCGACCGGCGTCCCGGTGACCGTGCACGGCGTCGACAAGTTCCCGCGGATGGTCGACTACGTCGTGCCGACCGGCGTGCGCATCGCCGACGCCGACCGGGTCCGGCTGGGCGCGCACCTCGCCCCCGGGACCACCGTGATGCACGAGGGCTTCGTGAACTTCAACGCCGGGACGCTCGGCGCCTCCATGGTCGAGGGCCGCATCTCGGCCGGTGTCGTCGTCGGCGACGGCAGCGACGTGGGCGGCGGCGCGTCGATCATGGGCACGCTCTCCGGCGGCGGCACGGAGGTCATCTCGCTCGGCCGGCGCTCCCTGCTGGGCGCGAACTCCGGCCTCGGCATCCCGCTCGGGGACGACTGCGTCGTCGAGGCCGGCCTCTACCTGACCGCGGGCACCAAGGTCACCCTCGTCGGCCTCAGCGACGCCGACGGCGCCCCGGCGGACGGTCGCGTGGTCAAGGCGCGCGAGCTCGCCGGGGCCGACGGCGTCCTGTTCCGCCGCAACTCGCTGACCGGTGGCGTCGAGGCGGTCGCGCGCACGGGTGCCGGCGTGCACCTCAACGCCGCGCTGCACGCGAACTGACGCCGGCGACCCGGCGGAGCCCTGCGATGTCCCGACGACCCCCGGCGCGACGGCGTCGTCCGTGGCAGTCCCTGCTCGCGGTGCTGGCGGTGCTCGCGATCGCCGTGACGGGGGTCGTCGTCGCGCTCGACCGCGGCGGGGCGCCGGTCGTGGCGACCCAGCGCTGCCGGGCGGAGCTCGACGGGACGACCTGGGACCTCAGCCCGGTGCAGAGCGACAACGCGGCGCTCGTGGTCGCGGCCACGGTGCAGCGCGGGATGCCGGCGCGGGCCGGGACCATCGGCATCGCCACCGCGCTGCAGGAGTCCCGGCTCGAGAACATCGACTACGGCGACCGCGACTCGGTCGGGCTGTTCCAGCAGCGGCCCTCGCAGGGCTGGGGGACGGTCGAGCAGATCATGGACCCGGTGTACTCGACCCACGCCTTCCTCGACGTGCTCGCCGAGGTCGAGGGGTACGAGGGGCTGGAGATCACCGACGCGGCCCAGCGGGTGCAGCGCTCGGGCTTCCCCGAGGCGTACGCCCAGCACGAGTCCCGGGCCCGGGCCTGGGCGTCCGCGCTCACCGGGTACTCCCCCGCCTCGGTCACCTGCGCCCTGCGTCCCGCCGACGACGCCGTGACCGGAGCGGAGCTCCTCGCGCGGGCGGAGCGCGACTTCGGCAGCCTGCCGGGCACCGTGGCGGACGACGGCGTCGTCGCCCTGGACGCGGCGTCGCTGCCCGGCGGCGACGAGGACCCCGCCCGGCTCGGGTGGTCGGTCGCCCAGTGGGCGGTCGCGGTGGCCTCGACGCAGGGCGTCGACGCGGTGACGGTCGCGGACCGCACGTGGACCCGGACGGCGGGCTCCTGGGACGCGAGCGGGTCGGACGCCCTGGCCGCCGGCGAGGTGCGGGTCACGCTCGGCTCCTGACCAGGGGCGGGCGCGGGAGCACGCGGCAGCCCGACACGGCAGCCCGCGGGACGCGGCGCGGGCCGGCCACCGCGAACGGTGACCGGCCCTCGACACCCTCGCGGGGTGCTCGGCTCAGCGGCCGGCGACGTCCACGTAGTCGCGCTCGACGGCGCCGGTGTAGACCTGGCGCGGGCGGCCGATCTTGGTGGACTTGTCGGCCATCATCTCCCGCCACTGCGCGATCCAGCCGGGCATGCGGCCGAGCGCGAACAGCGGGGTGAACATCGGCTCGGAGAAGCCCATGGCCCGGTAGATGAGGCCGGTGTAGAAGTCGACGTTCGGGTAGAGCTTGCGCTCGACGAAGTAGTCGTCGCTGAGCGCGATCTCCTCGAGGTTCCGCGCGATGTCGAGGAGCTCGTCGCTCTTGCCGAGCTTCTGCAGGACGGCGTCGGCGTCCTTCTTCACGATGGCCGCGCGCGGGTCGTAGCTCTTGTAGACGCGGTGCCCGAAGCCCATGAGCCGGACGCCCTGCTCCTTGTTCTTGACCCGGGTCATGAAATCGGTCGCGTCGCCGCCGCCCGCCTGGATCTCGGTGAGCATCTTGAGCACCGACTCGTTCGCCCCGCCGTGCAGCGGGCCGGAGAGCGCGTTGATCCCGGCGGCCACGGAGGCGTACAGGTTGGCGTGGCTGGAGCCGACGATGCGCACGGTCGACGTCGAGCAGTTCTGCTCGTGGTCGGCGTGCAGGATGAGCAGGCGGTCGAGGGCCTCGACCATCGTCGGGTCGGCCTCGTACTGGGAGTACGGCTCGGCGAACGTCATCCGCAGGAAGTCGTCGACGTAGCCGCGCGAGTAGTCCGGGTACAGCAGCGGCTCGCCGACGCGGCGGCGGTGCAGGTAGGACGTGATCGTGCGGGTCTTCGCGAGGATGAGCACCGTCGCGAGCTCGACCGTCTCGGGGTCGAACGGGTCGAGCGACTCCGGGTAGAAGGTCGACAGCGCGTTCACCGCCGACGCCATGACGGCCATCGGGTGGGCGTTGCGCGGGAACGTCCCCATGAAGGTGCGGAAGTCCTCGTGCACGAGCGTGTGCCGGTTGACCCGCTCGGTGAAGGCGTCGAGCTCGGTCGGCGAGGGCAGCTCGCCGTGGATGAGCAGGTAGGCGACCTCGAGGAAGCTCGACTTCTCGGCGAGCTGCTCGATCGGGTACCCGCGGTAGCGCAGGATGCCGGCGTCGCCGTCGATGTAGGTGATCTCCGACTCGCAGGACGCGGTGTTCATGAAGCCCGGGTCGACCGTGACGAGGCCGGTCTCCTTGAGCAGCGAGGAGACGACGATGCCGTCGTTGCCCTGGGTCGCGCCGATGACGGGCAGCTCCAGCGTCCGCTCCCCGGCGGTGAGCGTGACGGGTGCCATGGCGGCGTCGGTCATGTGGTTCCCTCCTGGCGAGGCCCGGCACGCACGTGTCGCGGCTCGGGCTCGAGTCTGCGCCGCGACGGGTGCCGGTCGGGACCTGCGGCGGACCAGCAGCCGTCGTCGGCCCGCGCTCAAACTACCTGCGCGCGACGGCACCTGACGAATCGAGTCCGTCACACCGCCCGCACGTCTTCGTCACCCCGCGAGGCGTCGCGCGGCCTCCCCCACACGCTCGTCCGACGCGGTCAGCGCGACCCGGACGTGGCCCGCCGCCGCGGCGCCGTAGAACGCCCCGGGGGCGACGAGGACCCCTGCGTCCGCAAGCCGGCCGACGGTGTCCCAGCAGTCCGTGGGGCCGGCGGCGGGCCGCACCCAGAGGTACAGACCCGCGGCCGAGCCGTCCACGACGAGGCCCGCCGCGGCCAGGGCGTCCCGCAGGACGGTGCGCCGGGCGCGGTACCGCTCGCGCTGCTCCGCGACGTGCGCGTCGTCCCCGAGCGCGACCGTCATCGCCGCCTGCACCGGGGTGGGCACGATCATCCCGGCGTGCTTGCGGGCCTCGAGCAGGCCGGCGACGAGGCCGGGGTCCCCGGCGACGAACGCGGCCCGGTAGCCGGCCAGGTTGGACTGCTTCGACAGCGAGTAGACGGCCAGCAGGCCGGTCGGGTCACCGCCGCTGACCCGCGGGTCGAGGATGCTCGGCACGCCGTCGGACGCCCACGGCTCCTCCCACGCCAGCTCGGCGTAGCACTCGTCGGACGCGACGACCGCCCCGACCCGGCGGGCCGCCTCGACGGCGGCGCGCATCTGCTCGACCGACCGGACGGTGCCGTCGGGGTTGCCGGGCGAGTTGAGCCAGACCAGGCGCACGCCGTCGCCCCAGTCGGCGACGTCGTCGGCGGGGCGAGGCGTGGCACCCGCCAGGCGGGCACCGACGTCGTAGGTGGGGTAGGCGGTCGCCGGGTGCACGACGACGTCCCCCGCGCCGAGCCCGAGCAGCGAGGGCAGCAGGGCGACGAGCTCCTTCGAGCCCACGGTGGGCAGGACGGCCGTCGGGTCGAGGCCCGGGACGCCACGGCGGCGGGCGAACCAGTCGACGACCGCCTGGCGCACCGCGGGGGTCCCGTGCGTCGTGGGGTAGCCGGGCGCGTCTGCGGCGGCGATGAGCGCGTCCCGCACCAGCGGCGGCGTCGGGTCCACCGGCGTGCCGACCGAGAGGTCGACGATGCCCCCGGCGTGCGCGCGGGCGCGGGCGGCGTACGGGGTGAGGGAGTCCCAGGGGAAGTCCGGCAGCGCGCCGGTGAGCAGACCCACGGCCGGTCGTCAGCCGCGGATCACTCGCTGACGATCTGCAGCGGCAGGGTGGCGATGATCGGGTGGTCCTTGGGGATCTCGCCGAGCTTCGCGGCGCCACCCGGGGAGCCGAGGTCGTCGAAGAACTCGACGTTCGCCTTGTAGTACTCCGACCACTGCTCCGGGACGTCGTCCTCGTAGTAGATCGCCTCGACCGGGCAGACCGGCTCGCAGGCGCCGCAGTCGACGCACTCGTCGGGGTGGATGTACAGCGAGCGCTTGCCCTCGTAGATGCAGTCGACGGGGCACTCCTCGATGCACGCCTTGTCCTTGACGTCCACGCAGGGCTGGGCGATCACATAGGTCACGGTGACTCCTCCAGGGCGTGCGTCGCGCGCGTCGTGCGGTGGCACCGCCTCGCGGCGGCAGTCCTAGTATCCCCCGGTGTGGGCAGACACCCGAACGGCACCAGCGTGACCCACGCCACGCCGCAGGGCATCCCTTCCGGTCAGCGGGACGCCGGGGACGAGGACGTCCCGCCCGGGCCCACGTCCGCGGCCGACGCCGCCGAGGCGCGCGAGGCGACCGACGACGCACCGCCCCTCGCGCCCGCACCCGTCGCGGGCGGCTGGCTCGCGTGGGCGGTCGGCACCCGGGTCGTGGTGCGCCGACGACTGCCCGAGGGCGGCTACGGCGACGTGCTCGGGGACCTGCTCGAGGTCGGGCCGGACGGCGTCGTCGTGGGGACCCGCCGCGGTCCGGTGCGCGTGGCGGCGGCCGACATCGCCCTCGGCAAGCCGGTCCCCCCGGCCCCTCCGCGCCGGGCACCCCGCGCGGCCGCCGCGCCGGCTCCGGCACCGGACGACGTCCCGGGAGCCGGCGAGGCCTGACCGGTCGGCTCCCTGCGCCGCCGTCGGGGCGGGGCGGCGGCGCGAGCGGTCACGGCGTCAGGGTGTCGGGGCGGCCGGCGGGTCGCAGACGACGGCGTTCTGCGGCTTGTACCGCCAGGTGTCCGACGTCGTCTCCTTCTCCTCGCCGTCCAGGAGGAGCCGGCGGGTCACGGTGACCGAGAAGCCGGGGTTGCCCGCGGACTGCGGGGTGCACGTCGGGGACGAGGAGTGCACCGTGGTGGGCCGGACGACCCCCGAGCGCGGGCTCGTCGACGTCTCGACGGTCCAGTACTTCGTGCCCCAGATCTGCACGTGCACGCGTCCGTCGGCGACCCACGCCTTGACGAGGGCGCCGTACGGCGTCGTGTTCTTGAACTTCATGTCGATCGCGCCGGAGTACAGCGTCGACTCGCGACCCTCGGGGTACCGCGCGAACCACTCCGAGTGCGGCTGGTGCTCGACGTCCTCGAAGCCGGCGAGGTAGGCGGCGTTGAAGGTCGTGGTCGAGATCTGCGAGAGCCCGCCGCCCGTCCCGGGGACGTGCTCCCCGTTGACGATCACGGTCGCGTCCCGGAAGCCCGCCTCGCGGGTGATCGGGCCGAGCGCCTCGGTGAGGCTGAACGTCTCGCCCGGACGCACGAGGGTGCCGGTGATCTTGGACGCGCCCACCCGCAGGTTCTCGGTGCGGACGCGCTCGTTGGTGACCGGGGTGGAGAACTCCGACACGACCTCGACGACGCCGAGCGCGGCGAGGGCCTCCGCGGACTGCGCCGGGTCGCTGGCGACCAGCTCGACCCGGGCGGTGCGGTCGTCGCCGGTCCCGGCGGCGATCACGGCCTCGGACAGCGCGACGGGGTCGAGGGTCGTGCCGGGGGTCCCGGGGACGATCACCGGGACGCCGTCGGGCCCGAAGTCGAACCGTGCGTCGGTGGCCTGGGTGAGCAGGTTCGTCGTGCGGCTCAGCACCTCCTGCACCAGGCGCGCGCCGTCGACGCCGAGCGCGAGGTCCGAGTCGACCGCGCTGAACGCGGCCACGGACGTCAGGACGTCCACCGGGACCTCCACGGACTGGCCGCCGACCGCGACGACGACCGGCGCCGCGGCGAACGGCTCGGCGAGCGTGGTCAGCGCGGTATCCGCCTCGGCCTGCGTGATGTCCGGCTCGACGCTCTCGGTGGGCAGCTCGAGGGGCCGGGCGGCGGTCAGCCAGCCCGCCCGCAGCACGTCCGCGGCGGCGTCGGTGTCGACGAGCGACCCGTCCGCGGCCTCGGTGGTGTGCGCGGCGCCGTCGGCGAACACGACGCTCGCGTCGACCGGCTCGGTCCCCAGGGTGCCGGCGACGCTCTCGAGCGCGTCGGCGAGCCCGGCGTCGTCGACCGTGGTGACCGGCTCCTCCTCCCCGCCGCCGACGAGGTGGCGCCACAGGCGGGCCGGCTCGAGGCTGAAGCCGGTGAGCCCGTCGACCGTGGCCGCGGGGTCGACGGCGAGGCCGGCCGCGGCGGGGTCGACGGCGGCGGTGCGGCCGTTCGCCGTCACCGGCACGGGCTCCTCGCTCGCGTCGGCCAGTCCGCCGTCGAGCGCGGCGACCGCGTCGGGCGCGCTCAGGCCACCGATCTCGACGCCGGCGACCGTGGTCTCGCGCGGGACCCGGTCACCGAGCGCCCACGCCGCACCGGCGTAGCCGCCGACGAGCAGCACGAGGACGCCGACCAGGGTGAGCAGGACGCGGGGCCAGCGCCGGCGGCGCTCGTCCGCGGGGAACACCCCGAGCGGTGAGTCGTCGTCGGAGCCGCCGGTGGGCGGGAACACGCGGTCGTCGGACGCGCGGTCGTCGGACGCGCGTTCGGCCGCGCCCTCGGGGTGTCCCGGGTCGTCGCCCGTGGGCCGGTCGCCGAGCGTGCCGGACGGGGAGCCGTCCCCCGCGGCCGCAGAGCCGACGGCGGGCGCGTCGTCGTCGCGGACCGTGGGCAGCACGACGGTCGGGTCGGGGTCGGTCAGGCGGTCGTGCGCGTCGGCCGCGGGCCGGTCCGGCGCGGTCGCGCCCCGGTCGCCGGCCGTCGCCGGGTGCGGGGCGTCGTCGCGCCGGGTCATCTCGGCCATGCAGTCGTCCCCTTCGCGCAGCACAGCGGCACCCGCCGCCGGGCCCGATTCTACGGGGTGCCCCGACGGGGACCCCCGACCGCCGACGGCGGGGCAGCGCGCGGCCGGGCCCGCGCACCGGTCGGGTCAGCGGACGGGACGCATCCGGCCGCGCAGGTGCACGAGCCCGCCCGCCGTGGCGGGCCCCTGCGCGGCGGAGAGCACCTCGCCCACGACGACGTCGTGGTCACCGGCGCGGTGGATCGCGGCGGTGCGGCACTCGAACCACGCCGAGGCGTCGTCGACCAGCGGCGCGCCCGTGACGGGGCCCTCGCGGTGCGGCACCCGGGTCAGCTGTCCCACCGCGGGACGGCCGGGTGAGGCGAGCCAGTCGGCGACGGCGGCGCCGGTGTCGGACAGCACGCTCAGGCCCCAGCGGTCCACGTGCTCGAGCGCCTCGCGGAACCGGGCGTCCTCGTGCACGCAGAACAGGACCAGCGGCGGGTCGAGCGAGACGGAGGCGACGGCGCTCGCGGTCATCGCGTGGTCGACGCCGCGCCACCGCAGGGCGACCACCGCGACCCCGGCGGGCAGCCGGCCGATCGCGGCACGGAACTCGTCCGGGTCGGCCGTCGGCTCGTGGGCGGTGCGGCTCATGCGGTCGCGGGCGCGTCGCGGAACCACCGCGACGGCAGGAAGCAGGCGACGCCGATGACGACCATCCCGCCCAGCCCCCAGACGTACCCCAGCGAGTCCCCGGCGGGCACGAGCACGTCGCCGCCCGGGCCGGTCAGCGACATCACCTGGACGACCACGAGCCACCCGATCGCGTAGCCGACGACCGGCAGCAGGCCGGCCCACGCCCGCACGAGCACCGTCGAGCTGAGCACCAGGACCAGGCACACCGCCATGCCGAACGGCGGCGCGGAGCGGTGCAGCACCGTGCCGACGACGCCCACGAGGAGCCCGAGGGCCGTGGCCCCCAACCACCGACCGACGACGCCGCGCGTCCGCTGTGCCCCGACGCGCTCTGCCATGCCGCTCACGCTACCGGGCGCACGGAGGCCGGCCAGGCCACCGCCCGCCGCGGCGACCCGGGTGCGTAGCGGTAGGCCTCGGCGGTGAGCAGGGGGGCGAGGGCGCCGTTGCTCAGGGCGTAGCAGCCGGTGAGTGCGGTCCCGCCGAGCAGCGGGACCGCCTCCCCGAGCCGGATCGAGCCGACCTGCGTCCGGTGCGCGCGCAGGGCGTCCGCGACCCGGTCCACCACCGCGGTGGTGTCGACCCGGACGTCGACCTCGCCGGGGGCGACGGCGACCGAGGGCACCGGACCGGCCGGGTCCGGCAGGGTGAGCGCTGACCGTCCGGTGCGGGCCCGGCGCGCGGCGGGGTGCTCCGCGAGCGCGGCGTACGCGGCGCGCAGGACGTCGTCCGGCACGGCGGCCCAGAGCTCGGCCGCGACGACGTGCGCCGCCTGGCCGGCCGGGCCGGGCTCGCCCGCCAGCCGGACCGCGCGTCGCGTGACGCGGTGGGCGTGCACGTGGTCCGGGTGCCCGTAGCCGCCGCCCGGCTCGTAGGTGACGACGACGTCCGGGCGCCGGTCCCGGATCACGCGTGCCAGGCGCGCCGCGGCGACGTCCACGGGGACCGCGACGAAGGCGCCGTCGGGCACGCGCTCGAGGGCCGCCGCCCGCCCGGTGCCGACCCACGCCATGCCGGAGTCCTCGAACCGGGCGGTGACCGCGGGCCCGCTCGAGCCGTCGTCGGGGACCGAGTCCAGGAGGAGGTGGTCGGTGACGCCGAGGCGCCGCATCGCGTCCGCGAGCTCGGCCTCCCGGCGTGCCGCGAGCGCGGGGCCGTCGCCTGCCAGCGCGGCCAGCTCGGGCGGGATGACCTCGCCCCGCTCACCGCGGGTGCAGGTCACGAGCGTGACGGGCCGCCCGGCGGCCGCCCACGTCGCGAGCAGTCCACCGGTGGAGAGCGTCTCGTCGTCGGGGTGGGCGTGGACGGCGAGCAGGCCACCGGCGGCGCCGGCTGCGAGGGACGTCATGGCACCAGTCTCGTGCGCTCCGGGGCGCCCGCGCGCCTCCGGTGCGCGGGGTGGAGCGGGCACCGAAGACGACGGCAGCCGTCCCCGGGCGGGACGGCTGCCGTCGTGACGTGCAGGCGGCGGGAGTGCCGCGAGTGCCGGGGGCGGGTCAGGCGCGCTTGGCCCGCGCGAAGACCCGGGCACGCTCGGACTGGTCGAGGATGACCTTGCGGATCCGGACGACCTCCGGGGTCACCTCGCAGCACTCGTCCTCGCGGGCGAACTCGAGGGACTCCTCGAGCGTGAGGTGACGCGGGGGGACGAGGTTCTCGAACGTGTCGCTGGAGGCGGCGCGCATGTTCGTGAGCTTCTTCTCCTTGGTGATGTTGACGTCCATGTCCTCGTTGCGGGCGTTCTCGCCGACGATCATGCCCTCGTAGACCTCCTGCGTGGGGTCGACGAAGAAGGAGCCGCGCTCCTGCAGGTTGATCATCGCGAACGGCGTGACGACGCCCGAGCGGTCGGCGACGAGCGAGCCGTTGACGCGGGTCTCGATCGGGCCCGCCCACGGCTCGTAGCCCTCGGCGATGGACGACGCGATGCCGGTGCCGCGCGTGTCGGTGAGGAAGCGCGTGCGGAAGCCGATGAGGCCACGGGCCGGGACGACGAACTCCATGCGGACCCAGCCGGTCCCGTGGTTCGACATGGTGGTCATCCGGCCCTTGCGCTGCGCGAGGAGCTGCGTGACGTTGCCGAGGTACTCCTCGGGCACGTCGATGGTCATGTGCTCCATCGGCTCGTGGACCTTGCCGTCGATGACCCGGGTGACGACCTGCGGCTTGCCGACGGTGAGCTCGAAGCCCTCGCGACGCATCTGCTCGACGAGGATCGCCAGCGCGAGCTCGCCACGGCCCTGGACCTCCCACGCGTCCGGACGCTCGGTCGGCAGGACGCGGAGCGACACGTTGCCGATGAGCTCCTTGTCGAGGCGGTCCTTGACCTGGCGGGCGGTGACCTTGTGGCCCTTGCCGCCGCGGCCGGCGAGCGGGGACGTGTTGATCCCGATGGTCATCGAGATCGCGGGGTCGTCGACCGTGATGAGCGGCAGCGGACGCGGGTCGTCCGGGTCGGTGAGGGTCTCGCCGATGGTGATGTCGGCGATGCCCGCGACGGCGACGATGTCGCCGGGGCCCGCGGACTCGGTCGGCACCCGGTCGAGCGCCTTGGTCTCGAGCAGCTCGGTGATCTTGACGTTCTGCAGCGTGCCGTCCGCGCGCGCCCAGGCGACCGTCTGGCCCTTGCGGATCGTGCCGTTGAAGACGCGGAGCAGCGCGAGGCGGCCGAGGAACGGCGAGGCGTCGAGGTTCGTCACGTGCGCCTGCAGCGGCGCGTCGGCGTCGTACGTCGGGGCCGGGATCTTCTCGAGGATCATCCGGAACAGCGGCTCGAGGTCCTCGCTGTCCGGCAGGCCGCCGTCGGCGGGCTGGTTGACGGACGCGCGGCCGGCCTTCGCGGCGGCGTACACGACCGGCACGTCGAGGATCGAGTCGAGGTCGAGGTCCGGGACGTCCTCGTGCAGGTCGCTGGCCAGCCCGAGCAGCAGGTCGGTCGACTCGGCGACGACCTCCTCGATGCGGGAGTCCGGACGGTCGACCTTGTTGACCAGCAGGATCACCGGCAGCTTGGCCTCGAGCGCCTTGCGGAGCACGAAGCGGGTCTGCGGCAGCGGGCCCTCGCTGGCGTCCACGAGCAGGACGACGCCGTCGACCATGGACAGCCCGCGCTCGACCTCGCCGCCGAAGTCGGCGTGGCCCGGGGTGTCGATGACGTTGATGGTGACGCCGTCGGGCTGGCCCGCGGCGATCGCGGCCGGGCCGGCGTAGTGGATCGCGGTGTTCTTCGCGAGGATCGTGATGCCCTTCTCGCGCTCCAGGTCACCGGAGTCCATCGCCCGCTCGTCGACGTGGGCGTGCGAGCCGAACGCGCCGGACTGGTGCAGCATCGCGTCGACCAGGGTGGTCTTGCCGTGGTCGACGTGGGCGACGATCGCCACGTTGCGCAGGTCGGAGCGCACAGACATAGAGGACTCATCTCGAGGTGGGGGAAGCGCCGCGACGGATGGGGCGCACTGGGGCCGATCCTACTCGCCCGTGTCGATCGGCACGATGACGTGGGTCACGCGCGACCCGCGCCCAGGTGCGACGTCGCGCACCTCGCGGCGCGCGAGAGGTGCGGGACGTCGTCGGGGCGCCGTCAGGAGGCGCGGGGCTCCTCCGCGAGCAGGCGGTCGCGGAGCTCGCGGCGCAGCCGCTGCTCCGCCGGGTCCGGCACCGGCACGGCGGCGAGGAGCCGTCGCGTGTAGTCGTGCTGCGGGTTGCGCAGGATCTGGTCGCGGTCCCCCACCTCGACGAGCCGGCCCTTGTTCATCACGGCGATCTTGCTGGACACCATCTCGACGACCGCGAGGTCGTGGCTGATGAACAGGCACGCGAAGCCGTACTCCCGCTGCAGGTCCTGGAACAGGTCCAGCACCTTCGCCTGCACGGAGACGTCCAGGGCCGACGTCGGCTCGTCCGCCACGAGGAGCTTGGGGGACAGCGCGAGCGCCCGGGCGATCCCGACCCGCTGGCGCTGGCCGCCGGACAGCTCGTGCGGGTAGCGGTTGCGCATCGCGCGGGACAGGTGGACCTGGTCGAGGAGCCGCTCGACCTCGCGGCTCAGCTCGGCGCGCTTGAGCCCCTGGTGCAGCAGCATCGGCTCGGCGATCGACTCCCCGATCGGCAGCCGGGGGTTGAGCGAGGAGCCCGGGTCCTGGAACACGATGCCGACCTGGCTGCGCAGCGGCATGAGGTCCTTGCGGCTCGCCCCCACCATGTTCTGCCCCACGATGGACAGCTCGCCGCCGGTCACCTCGAGCAGTCCGACGACGGCGCGCCCGATGGTCGTCTTGCCCGATCCCGACTCCCCCACCAGGCCCACGACCTCGCCCTGGTGGATGGTCAGGTCGACGCCGTCGACGGCGCGGAAGGCCGGCGTGCGCCGGCGCCCGGGGTACTCGACGACCATCTCGCGCGCCCGGAGCACGACCGTCCGGTCGTCCTTGGCGAGGTCGACCGGGCCGGCACCGGCGGCCGGCGTCGTCGTCGTGGTCCCGGTCGCCGCCGTCGCGCCGCCCCCCTGCGGGACTGCGCCGCCGTGGAGCGTGGCCTCGGTGTCCTCGACGAGCAGCTCGCCGCCCACGGACCGGCCCAGGTGCGGGACGGAGGCCAGCAGGGTCTGCGTGTACGGGTGCTTCGGCGCACCGAAGATCTCCTCGGCCGACCCGCTCTCGACGATCCGGCCGTCCTTCATGACGATGATCCGGTCCGCCATGTCGGCGACGACGCCCATGTCGTGCGTGATGAGGACGATGCCGGAGTTGATCCGCGTGCGCAGGTCCCGCATGAGCTTGAGGATCTCGGCCTGCACCGTGACGTCCAGCGCGGTGGTCGGCTCGTCGGCGATGAGCAGCTTGGGCTCGCAGGCGATCGCCTGGGCGATCATCGCCCGCTGCCGCTGCCCGCCGGACAGCTGGTGCGGGTAGGACTCGAAGCGCCGCTCCGGCTCGGGGATCTCGACCAGCCGCAGCAGCTCGATCGCGCGGGTCTTGGCGTCCGCGGGGCCGATGTCGAAGTGCGTCCGCAGCGTCTCCACGATCTGGAAGCCCACGGTGTAGACCGGGTTCAGCGCGGTCATCGGCTCCTGGAAGATGACCGCGACCTCCTTGCCGCGGATCCGGCGCAGGCGGCCGGCCGACATGCCGATGAGCTCCCGGTCGCCGAGCTTCGCGCTGCCGACCGCGCGGCCGTTGGGCGGCAGCAGGCCGAGCAGCGACATCGACGACTGCGTCTTGCCCGAGCCGGACTCGCCGACGATCGCGAGGACCTCGCCGGGGCGCACGTCGTAGGACATCCCGGTCGCCGCCGGGAACCACTGCCCGTCGACGAAGAAGTCCACACCGAGGTCACGCACGGTCAGGACGGGCGCCACGGCGGTGGAGGAGGTGTCGGTCGTCACGAGGTCAGGGTCCCTTCGAGGCACGCGCCGCGGTCGGCGGGGCCGGTGCGGCGGGCGGGTGCGGCAGGCGGGTCGGACGGAGAGGTCGGTTCTGCGAGCATGGGCCGGTGAACCCGACGGACGTCTTCGGATCGACCCCCGGTCGGGTGCTGACCGGGGCGACCGCGGTGGCCGCCGTCGTGCTGGTGGCCGCGCTCGCCGGTGAGGTCCCGGCGCCGGACCTGGTGCTGGCGGCGAGCCTCGGCGGTCTCGCGGTCCTCGTGGTCTGGGCGGTCCTGGGCCGGCCGGACGTCGAGGTGAGCGACGGCACGGTCGTCCTGCACAACGTGCTGCGCACGGTCACCATCCCGTGGCCCACCGTGGTGGGCACCGAGGTGGGCTGGTCCTTCACGGTGCAGACGACCGCGGGCCGCTGGGTGGCCTGGGCGGCACCCCGCGCCAGCGGCACCGCGCGCGCGGTCCGCCGGCGTCGAGGGAGGGGCGAGGCGGACGACGTCGTCGCGGCCGCCGGCGCACCGGCTCCCGCCGGCGCACGGGCTGCCGGGGGACGACGTCGTCATGCCGCGACCGCGGAGGCCGTGGCGGTCGCCGTCGACGAGCGCCTGGTCGTCCTGCGCCGGGCCGGTCACCTGGACGACGCCGAGCGCATGGTCGCCGAGCACGGCCTGCGACCCACGGTCACGTGGCATCGCACGACCCTCACGGGGGCCGTGGCCCTCGCGCTCGTGGCGGCGGCCACGCGGCTGGTCTGAGGTCGGCATCGCGCGTCAGATGCCCTCGGAGCCCTGCCCGGACCCGCCGCGCCCCGGCTGGGACGGGCCGGCCTGCGGCTCGCGCGCCCGACCGGTCTCCTCACCGAGCGCACCCGGGGTCTCGGCACGGTCGAGCCGCCCCGCACGCTCCATGCGGCGGGCGGACGGGATCCGCTTCTGGCGCGGGTCGAACGCGTCCCGCAGGCCGTCGCCGATGAAGTTGACGCTCAGGGCGATGAGCACGATGAAGACTCCGGGCCACCAGAACAGCCAGGGACGGGTCGAGAACGCGCTCTGGTAGTTGGCGATGAGCCGGCCCAGGGAGATCTCGGGCGGGACGATGCCGAACCCGAGGTAGGACAGCGCGGTCTCGAGCAGGATCGCGGTGCTCATGAGCAGCGTCGTGCTCACGATGATGACGCCGATCGCGTTCGGCAGGATGTGCTTGAAGATGATGCGGGCGCTGCTCGCCCCCGCGACCCGGGCGGCGTCGACGAACTCCCGCTCGCGCAGGGTGAGGAACTCCCCGCGGACGAGGCGGGCGAGGCTGGCCCACAGGATCACCCCGAGGAACACGGCGAACAGGGTGCTGCTGATCGTCCCGAAGATCCGGCCGATGACGGCGCCGATGACGATCGTCGGGATCGTGATGACGAGGTCCGTGCCGCGCATGAGCAGGGTGTCCGTGCGGCCGCGGAAGAACCCGGAGAGCGACCCGACCGTCACGCCGATCACGCCCGCGACGAGGCCGATGATCAGCATGACCTTGAGCGACGTCTGCGTCCCGAGCATGACGAGCGCGAACACGTCCCGCCCGAGCTCGTCCTGACCGAAGGGGTGCTCGCCCCACGCGGCGCCGCTGCCGCCGAGGAACGCCGGCAGCCCGAGGGTCGGCGAGCCGCCGGCGTTGGTGATGGCGCGCTCGGGGCCGCCGGTGTGCGGCCACCAGCCCGGGATCGGCCCGACGCCGAGGGACGTGAAGGCCAGCAGGATGATGCCGAGGAGCGTGGCGAGGCCGACCATCGCGCCCTTGTGCCGGAAGAACCGGCGCCGGACGATCTGGCTCTGCGAGAGCCCGGCGACGTCCTTGAGCTCGATCGCGTTCTCGAGCTTCTCGTCCTGCGGGCCGGGAGTCGGGTTCATCGAGGTGCTCATGCGTCCAACCTGATTCGGGGGTCGACGGCCGCGTAGACGATGTCGGCGACGATGTTGGCCACGATGGCCAGCGTCGCCGTGATGAGCAGGTAGGCCATCACGGGCTCGATCTCCGCGTCACCCAGCGACTCCACGAAGAGCTGGCCCATGCCGGGCCGGGCGAAGACGGCCTCGGTGATGACGGCGCCGCCGATGAGGGTGATGACGTCGATCGGGACGATGGTGGCCAGCGGGATGAGCGTGTTGCGGAACCCGTGCCGGACGACGACGACCCGCTCCGGGAGCCCCTTGGCGCGCGCGGTGCGGATGTAGTCCTGGTTCATCACCTCGAGCATGCTCGAGCGCGAGTACCGGGTGTAGGCCGCGAAGGCGATGAGGATGAGCGTCAGGGTCGGCAGCAGGAGGTGCGTGAGCGAGTCGAGGACGCCGACCCAGTAGTTGCCCCCGAGGTTCGGTGTCCGGTCGCCGAACGTCGGGATCGGACGTCCGCGCAGCGCCTGGAAGTACGGCGGCCAGACCTGCATCACCTGGTCGGCCACGATGAGGAAGCCCATCACCACGGCGGTGATGGCCGCGGCCCGGGCGGAGACCCACGGGTCCGGCCCGCGGAACGCCAGCCCGATGCCCAGGCCGACGGCGATCGTCAGGAGGCCGAGGCCGGCGAGCATCCAGTTCGACATCTCCAGCGCGTCGAACGCCTCCTGCATCGGGAAGTAGAGGACGGTTCCGGCCGCGACCGCGGTCAGCGCGGCGTACAGCGCACGGCGGTTCTGCAGGCCGGCGAACACCCCGGCGATGGCGACAGCGGCACCGGAGCCGAGCAGCGCGAGCAGCAGCGGGCCGATCTGCGGGTTGAGCCACCAGTCCGTCAGCTGGAGGAAGGCGAACATGGCGAACGTCGCCAGCGCGGCGGCGCCGAACGTCTGCAGGCGACGCTGCCTGCTGCCGCCGACGGCGAGCATCCACAGCACCCCGGACACCACCGCGACGACCGTGAGGACCACCCACGAGATCACCGGGTCCCGCAGGAAGTCGTTGAAGCCGATGGCCCCCCACTGCTTGAGCAGCACCGCCACCCAGAAGGACGGCAGGGAGTACAGGAGGAACGACAGGAAGATGATGATGTAGTCGAAGCTCGTGTACTGGCGCAGCGCGCTGACGATGCCGACGACGACGCCCAGGAGGAGCGAGAGGAACGTCGCCGCCGTCACGAGCTCGAGGGTCGACCCGATGGCCTGGGTCACGAGACTGCCGACCGGCTGGCCTGTGCGCCAGGCGACCCCGAGGTCCCCGGTGACCAGGTTCCCGAGCCAGTCGAAGAACCGCAGCACGACGTTGGTGTCGAGGTTCAGCAGCTCGATCCGCTGGGCGATGAGCTGTTCCTTGTTGGGCGCCGTGCTCTCGCGGAGGTCCGAGAGCGGGTCCATCGCCCTGTCGACGAGCAGGAACATCAGGAAGATCGCCACGAAGAGCGTGGCCAGGCCCGCGACGAACCGGCGGGTGAGGAAGGTCAGCACTGAGGGGTTCCTCGCGTCGTGGGACGGTACGGACGGTCAGCCGGGATCCTATGCCCGGGTCACCGGCAGCCGGCGGCGAGACGGCGCCGGCCCCGTCGGGCGGCTTCGGGCCTCGGCAGCGTCGGCGGCACGGGGCTCGCGGGCCGCCACCGCGGGTGCATGACGGAGGGCGCCGGGACGGGTCATCCCGGCGCCCTCCGTCGAGCGGTGCAGCCTGCCGGCGCGAGCCGGTCGGTGGGTCTCACCGACCGAGCTCGACCCGGTTCACGCCGTCATGCGGTCGTGCGGTCGTGCTGTCGTGCTGTCGTGCGGGGAGATCACTCCGCGGCGGCGGCGGTCCCCGGCTCCCAGAACGGGTAGCCGTAGAAGATCGTCGGGTTGATCGAGATCTTCTCGACGTTGGCGATGTTCTCCGGGTTCCACGCGGTGACACCGGGGAACTGGAAGATCGTCACGCCGAACGCGTCGTCGACGAGGAACTTCTCGACCTCACCGAGGATGCGCTCCTGCTCGGCAGGGTCGGTCTCCGTCTGGAGCTCGTCGAACAGCGCGTCGACCTGCGGGTTGCTGTACCCGTAGAAGTTGTTCAGGCCGCCGGTCTTGTAGTTGGCCTCGGACTCCGTGACCGCGGTCGACTCCGACTGCCACCCGAAGAGCGCGGCGTCGTAGAAGTTCGTGGCGTTGGAGAGGTCCGTGCCCCAGTCGGTCTGGACCTGGTAGGGAGTGACCTCGAAGCCGGCCTCGCGAGCCGACGCCGCGATGAGCTCGTACTCGTTGACCCGGCGCGGGTTGTTCGGGTCGAAGAGCAGACGCACGTTGACCGGGGCCGTGACACCCGCACCGGTGAGCAGCGCCTGGGCCGCGGCCGCGTCCGGCTCGCCGTACGCCTCGGCCTGACCGTTCTGGGCCACGATCCCCGCGTAGGCCGGGGAGCCCGGCACCTGGGTGTAGGACTCGCGCAGCTCGGCGTCGGCGTTGATCGGCTGCACGAGGTTCTCGAGGATCTGCTGGCGCGGGATCATCGTGAGGAACGCCTGGCGGACCGCCTTGGCCGTGTCTGCGTTGCCGCCGTAGGTGGCCGCGTCGAACGGGCCACCGTTGGTGAACTGCAGGTCCACGTGCTCGTAGGTGCCCTCGTCGCCGGTCTGGACCTCGACGCCGTCCATCGCCTCGACGGCGGTGAGCAGGTCGACGGTCGCCTGCGGGCTGATGAGGTCGACCTCACCGTTCTGCAGCGCCTGGGCCTGGCCCAGCGGGTCGCCGTTCCAGCGGACGGTCACCGTCTCGATGGAGGCGGGACGGTCACCCTCGTACTCGGGGTTGGCCTCGAGCGTGACGAACTGGTCGGCGACCAGCTCGGTCATGACGTAGGCCCCGTTGGCCAGGTAGAGGCCCGGGTCGTCCGGCAGGTCGGTGTAGTTGAAGTCCGTGCTCCACACCTTCGACAGCGCGGCGAGCGCCGTGACGTCACCACTGGTGACGGCGTCGACGACGGCCTGCTTCGCCTCCGCCGGGTCCTCGATGTCGAGCGCGAGACGGGCGATCACGTGCGCCGGGAGGGTCGGGGCGGTGAGCGCCACCTCCCAGTCGGCGAACGGCTTCGACCAGGTCAGCGAGATGGTGCTCCCGTCGATCTCCGGGGTCTCCTCGATGAGCATGATGCCCGGGCTGCCGGCGTCGAAGTACACGCCCGCGTCGATCTCGGCCTGGTTCGTCACGTTGCCCTCGTCGTCGGTGACGGGCTCGACGTTGTTGAACTTGGCGCTGTGCGCCGCCCACTCGAGGATGAGGTCGGCCGGGTCGACCGCGACACCGTCGGACCACCTGGCGTTCTCGTTGAAGGTGTACTCGACGGTCAGCGGGTCGTCCGAGACCTTCTCGTAGGTGCCGAACGACTCGTCGGGGACCAGGTTCAGGTCCGCGTCGTAGTAGTTGAACCCCGACTTGGTCAGGTACGTGATGACGCTGTTCGCCGTCGCGTTGCCGGTGATGCTGTCCTCGTTGTACGAGTAGAACGGCTGGTTCCAGGCGATGTTGACGCTCGACGCGGCGAGGTCGATGCCGGCGTCGTCGTCGCCGGTGTCCGTGCCGCCCTCGGCATCGTTGCCGGAGCACGCGGTGAGCACCAGAGCGCTCACGGCGATGGCCGCGGCGAACGCGGACCTGCGTGTAGACCTCAAAGTTCCTCCTACAGGATTCGGCGGGCACCCCACCGTGCACCGAGGCCTCGGCCCCGGCAGGACGGGTGTCCACCCATGGATTCGGCGAGCGTACCTCTGCGAATTCGGACATCCCGGACACGTCACCCACCGGGTAGGTGATCGTTACGCATTCGATACTGCCCAGTACTTCCCAGCATGCGAGACCGGCCCGCCCGTGTCGAACCGTTCCATGTCCGGGTGGCGACAGTGACGGGGACCGGGGCCCGGACGCCCTGTCCCCCGGACGGGCGCACCGGACGCGTGGCGCGACCGCGCGCGTGAAACGCCCCGGCCGGAGCGAGCGGCGGCCTGATCGGGCATCTTTTGACGTTGCCTTGATGCTCGGCAGTCATCGTCCTCCCCGAGGGGCCGCCGCATGGAGCGGCCCGACGAATCAGAGGGACACGATGGGTACGACACCTCGCAGGGCAGGTCGCCAGGCGGCGCCGCGCACGGCCGGCGCACCCCGGTTCGCAGGACGGCTCCGCCCCACGACGCGCGGCCACCGGCCGGCCGTCACCACGACGACGGGCGGTGCGCGATGAGCCTCAGCCGCCGCGAGCTCCTCCTGGGCGGCGCGCTCGTCGTCGGCGGCGGCCTGGTGCTGCCGTTCGGCAGCTCCGCCTCGACCGGGACGATCAGCACCCTGGCGCCCGCCAACACCCCCAAGCCGTTCACCGCCAAGTTCACGCCGAGTCCGAAGCTGCGTGGCCGCGTCCTGGAGGGCACGCTGCAGGACGGCTCCCGGGGCCAGTACCGCCTCTTCACGGTGATCGAGAAGCAGGCCCAGGCGAACATCCTGCCGGGCCTCAAGACCCCGGTGTACGGGTACGCCTACATCGACGACGACGGCGTGGAGCGCCCGGTGCGCGTCCCCGGCCCGATCATCGACGTCGACCGGACGGACGCCGCCAACGGCGGCCTGCCGGTCAAGGTGCGGGTCATCAACCGGCTCCCCGCGACCCACCCGCAGTGGGGCCACAGCTTCGGCACGTCGACCCACCTGCACGGCTCGGCGTCCCTGCCGCAGTACGACGGCTACGCGGACGACGTCACGAAGCCCGGGTACTACAAGGACTACTGGTACCCCAACTTCCAGGACGCCCGGACGCTCTGGTACCACGACCACGGCGTGCACCACACGGCGCAGAACGCCTACGGCGGACTGGCCGCGCAGTACCACCTGCACGACCGCGTCCAGGAGCGCGACCTGCCCAAGGGTGCGTACGACATCGGCCTGACCATCCACGACGCGATGTTCTCCGCGGACGGCAAGCTGGCCTACCAGGACAACGACTTCTCGGGCCTGTGGGGCGACGTCATCCTCGTCAACGGCCAGCCGTGGCCCTACATGGAGGTCACCCGACGGGTCTACAGGTTCCGCATCCTCAACGCGTCGATCGCCCGGTCGCTGCGGTTGCACCTGTCGGACAACTCGGAGTTCGCGATCGTCGGGACCGATGGCGGCCTGATGCCGGCTCCGGCCCGCGTCCGCGAGTACCGGCACGCCGGCGCCGAGCGGTACGAGCTGCTCATCGACTTCTCGAAGTACGCGGCGGGCACGAAGATCCAGATGCTCAACCGCAGCAACCTCAACAACAAGGACTACGACCACACGAACAAGATCATGGAGTTCCGTGTCGTCGCCACTGCCCCGGCCAACCTCAACGGCAACACCATGACGCCGCGGCTGCCGGTCCACGAGGTCATGAGCATCCCCGTCCACGAGTCCAAGCGGACCCGCGTGTTCGAGCTCGACCACGACGACGTCACGAACGAGTTCATGATCAACCACAAGACGTGGACCGACGTCGTCAACAGCGGCTACACCGAGGTGCTGACCGGCGGTGTCACGCCCGCGGTCGGGGACGTGGAGATCTGGGAGTTCCAGAACAAGTCGGGCGGCTGGTTCCACCCGCTGCACATCCACCTGGTCGACTTCAGGATCCTCAGCCGCAACGGCCAGGGCCGCACGTCCGTACGAGAACGGCCCGAAGGACGTCGTGTACATCGGCGAGGACGAGATCGTCCGCCTGCTCATCAAGTTCACCACCGCGCCCGGCTGCGACGGTGGCAAGTACATGGTGCACTGCCACAACCTGCCGCACGAGGACCACGACATGATGCAGCAGTTCGCGGTGGGCGACATCGAGCAGTACGACCCGATCCACGCCGCCCCCCCGCAGAAGATCCGCGGCCCGGTCGGCACGGACGGCGACGTCGAGCTCTACGACGACGGCGAGCTGGTCTAGGTCGTGCGACCCGTGCGCACCGCCGCAGCGCCGGCCCCCACGGGGCCGGCGCTGCGGCGCACCACCCGCCGTCCGGCCTCCCGCACGGTCGTCGTCCTCGTCCTGGCGGTCGTGCTCGTCGCGGCGCTCGGCCTGGTCCGGACCTACCTGGTCGGGCCGGTGTCGATCGCGTCCGGCAGCATGGAGCCGACCCTGCACGCGGGCGACGTCGTGCTCGTCGACCGCCGCGACGTCGACCCGCGCGGCCTGGCGCACGGGGACCTGGTGACGTTCGCGCACCCGCAGACCGGCGAGCGCATGCTCAAGCGCGTGATCGCCCTGCCGGGCGACAGCGTGGTGATGCTGGACGCGATCGTGCACGTCAACGACCGACCGGTCGAGGAGCCGTACGTCGACTTCAGCGACTGGGAGGGCATCTTCACCGCGCGCTCGGTGGTCCCGGCGGGCCACGTGTACGTGCTGGGCGACAACCGGGGCGACTCGGTCGACTCCCGGGACTTCGGTCCGGTGCCGACCGCGTCCCTCGACGGCCGTTACCTCGCCCGGCTCTGGCCGGTCGTCCGCGTCGGGGGCGAGCAGGCCCGGCCGCCCGCGGGCTGACGGCACGGGCCGGCGACCGTGGCCGGCGCCGTGGCCCGTGGCCCGTGCCGCGACCGGTGCCGACCGGCAGCGACCGGTCAGACGTTGAAGCGGAACTCCACCACGTCGCCGTCGGCCATGACGTAGTCCTTGCCTTCGATCCGCGCCCGGCCGGCGGAGCGTGCGGCCGCCACCGAGCCGGCGGTGACCAGGTCCTCGAAGCCGATGACCTCGGCCTTGATGAAGCCCCGCTGGAAGTCGGTGTGGATGACGCCGGCCGCCTGGGGCGCGGTCCAGCCCTGGTGGATGGTCCAGGCGCGGGCCTCCTTGGGGCCGGCGGTCAGGTACGTCTGCAGGCCGAGCGTGTGGAACCCGACGCGGGCGAGCTGGTCGAGGCCGGCCTCGGCCTGCCCGGAGTCGGCGAGCATCTCGGCCGCCTCGTCGGGCTCGAGCTCGACGAGCTCGGACTCGAACTTGGCGTCGAGGAAGATGGCGTCGGCGGGGGCGACGAAGGCCCGCAGCTCGTCCTGCATCGCGGTGTCCGCGAGGCCGTCGTCGTCGGTGTTGAAGACGTAGATGAACGGCTTCGACGTCATGAGCTGCAGCTCGGCGACCCGGTCGACGTCCAGCCCGGCGGCCGCGGCCCCCTGGAACAGGGTCGTGCCGGTCTCGAGGACCTTCTGCGCGCCGACCGCGGCGTCGAGCAGGGCGGCCTCCGCCTTCTTGCCGCGGACCTCCTTCTCCAGCCGCGGGATCGCCTTCTCGAGGGTCTGCAGGTCGGCGAGGACGAGCTCGGTGTTGACCGTCTCGATGTCGTCGCGGGGGGAGATCCGGCCGTCGACGTGGACGACGTCGGGGTCGGCGAAGGCGCGCGTGACCTGGCAGATCGCGTCCGCCTCGCGGATGTTGGCGAGGAACTTGTTGCCCAGCCCCTCCCCCTCGCTCGCGCCCTTGACGATGCCGGCGATGTCGACGAAGGAGACGGTGGCGGGCACGATCCGCTCGCTGCTGAAGACCTCCGCCAGCCGGGTGAGCCGGGGGTCGGGCAGCGGGACCACGCCGACGTTGGGCTCGATCGTCGCGAACGGGTAGTTCGCCGCGAGCACCTGGGCGCGGGTCAGGGCGTTGAAGAGGGTGGACTTGCCGACGTTGGGCAGGCCGACGATGCCGATGGTGAGTGCCACGGGCGTCGAGTCTACGCAGCGGTCACGCCTGCGCCGTGACCTGCTGCAGCAGCTCCGGGCTCCGCTGCTCGTACCAGCGCGCGCCGAGCCGCAGGCCGCCGGCGAGCAGCCCGCCGCCGAGCCCGAGCCCCACGACGAGGGCCGCGAGCCCCAGGCCGACCGACCCGCGCGCCACCGCGACGACCGCGAGCACGACCTCGGGCAGCACGAGGACGACGAGCGCGGAGAAGCCGAGGAGCTGGGTGAGCAGGTTGACGCTCATCGAGCCGGAGGGGGAGGCGAACGGGCTCTGGCCCGGCAGGGGGACGGGGTAGACGAACCGGGCGGAGACCACGCTCGACAGCCCGAGCCCGGTGAGCAGGGTCCCGAGGCCGGCGCCGAGCACGGCCGGCAGGTCCGCCCACCGGTCCGCCCACCAGACCGACCCGACCGCGAGCACCAGGACGACCGGCACGGCGAGGACCGCGGCGGCCAGCACGCGCCCGGCGCGGTCCGCGAGCCCCGACACGGCGCTCGAGACGTGCAGCGCGAACGCGGTGCTGTCGTAGCCGACGTCCGCGCTGATGGACCAGCCGATCAGCATCGCGGTCACCGGGGCGGCGACGAGCAGGAGACCCCGGCCACCCTCGGGCGTGGCGAGGTACAGCAGGAACGGCAGCAGCGGGACGACGAGGAGTGACCCGCTGTAGCGCGGGTCCCGGGCCCAGTAGATGAGGCAACGTGCCGCGATCGCCCACACCGGGCGGGCGGGGACCCGGCCGAGGAGGCCGAGCCCGCGCGAGCGCACCGAGGACCGGCCGGGGGCGGGCGGCTGGACGAGCGCCCGTGTCATGGCCTGGGACCAGAGCACGGCGAGGACCGCGACCGTCGCCGCCGCGACGAGCAGCGCGGATCGTCGCGCCGGCCCGGTCGCCCGCGGCGACGACGCCGGGCAGGGACCACGCGGCGCCGAGCGGCGTCCACGAGAGCGCCCGGGCGAAGCCGGGCAGGGCGTCCAGTCCCGCGGTGAGCAGTCCCGCGACCGCGCCGAGGATCGGCCCGAGCAGCATGAGCGGGATCACCACGAGCACCGCCGCGCCCTCGCGGAACCGGCGCGACCCGACGAGCCGAGCGAGCATCGCGCTCCATGTGCGCGCCCCGACGACGCACGTCGCCAGCCCGAGCACCGCTCCGACCAGCGCGGCGAGGACCGTGGCGGGTCCTCGCGACCACGTGACGACCGTCCCCAGTGCCAGCGCCGCGGTGACGACGCCCGGCACACCCACGACGCCGGCCAGCGCGAGCCCGGTGAGCAGCTGCCGTCGCGGCACCGCGTAGGTGACGAACCGCTGCGGGTCGAGCGTGGAGTCGACGCCGGTGGCGACCAGGGGGACGAACCACCAGCCGAGGACGAGCGCGGAGCCCGCCAGCGTCACGACGACCGCAGCGTCGGCGTCCGGGACGAACCGCAGCGCGACGAGACCGGCCAGGGCCGCCACGAGGAGCCCGAGCCCGTACAGCGCCCCGAGCACGAGCCCGACGACCTGCCAGGGGCTGCGCCGCAGGGCGTTGCGGAGCAGCGTGAGCTTGAGCCTCAGGAGGTGCGCAACCATGCCAGCCCCTGCCCCGTGCCGCGGCCGCCGACGAGGTCGACGAAACGCTCTTCGAGCGTGGACCCCGCCCGTACGGCGTCGACCGTCCCCGCGGCCAGGACCCGGCCTGCCGCCACCACCGCGACGTGGTCGCACATGCGCTGGACCAGGTCCATGACGTGCGACGACACGATGACGGTGCCGCCGGTGGCGACGTAGGACCGGAGGATCTCCCGGATGTTGGCGGCCGACACGGGGTCGACCGCCTCGAACGGCTCGTCCAGCACGAGCAGCCGGGGCGCGTGGATGAGGGCGGCGGCGAGAGCGATCTTCTTCGTCATGCCGGCCGAGTAGTCGACGACGAGGGTGTGGGCGTCGGGGACGAGGTCGAGCGCGCGCAGCAGGTCCCCGGTCCGCTCGGCGACCGTCTCGCGGTCCATGCCGCGGAGCAGGCCGGCGTAGGTGATCAGCTGCGCCCCGGTGAGGCGGTCGAACAGCCGGACGCCGTCCGGCAGGACGCCGAGCGTGCGCTTCGCCGCGGTGGGGTCCGCCCACAGCGACTGCCCGTGCACCCACACCTCGCCGGCGTCGGGACGCAGCAGCCCGGTGGCCATCGACAGGGTGGTCGTCTTGCCCGCGCCGTTGGGCCCCACGAGCCCGAAGAACGAGCCGCTCGGGACGTCGAGGTCGAGCCCCGCCACCGCCACCTTGTCGCCGAACCGCTTCCACAGGCCGCGCAGGGCGAGCGCGGGCCGGGCCTTGGCCGCCGGCTCGGGGAGGACGGCTGCGCTCGGGGTGTGCGGCTCGTCCGGCACGCGCGTCGCTGCGGGAGCGGTCGGCTCGGACGGAACGGCACCGGTGGCGGGCATGGCGGCAGGCTATCGACCCCCACCCACGTGCCCGGGGCGCGGGGGCCCTCCGTCCCTCCGCCGACGGACACGCCGAGGCGCCCCGGGAGCGCGCGCGGCGGCCGTGTCGGTGGCTCCTGCCAGGCTCGGGGCATGGAGCTCACCGCCGTCCTGCTCGCCCTCACCGCCCTGGCCGTCGGCCTCGCGGTGGGCGCTCTCGTGGGCACGCTGCTGGCCGCCCGCCGCTCCGGCCCGACGCTCGACGCCGCCCGGGTCGCCGCCGCCCGTGCCCACGCGGAGCTCGTGGCCGAGCGCCGGGCGCACGAGGACCGGGTGCGAGCCCTGGAGGCCGACGGGGACCGGCTGACCGACCGGTTCCGGAGCGTGGCCGCGGACGCACTCGCGCAGAACAACGAGCAGTTCCTGGCCCTGGCCGACCAGCGGCTGCGGGCGACGCAGCAGACCCATGCGGTCGAGGTGGCCGAGCGCGAGGACGCGGTGCGCCGGCTCGTCGAGCCGCTCAACCGCACGCTCGCCGAGGTGCGCGCCGAGCTGGGGACCGCCGAGCGGGCCCGGCTCACCGGGCAGGCCGCGCTGGCCGAGCAGGTCCGCGCGGTGCGGGAGTCCTCCGAGCTGCTCCGCGGCGAGACGGCCGACCTCGTCACCGCCCTGCGCTCGTCCGGCGTCCGGGGCCGGTGGGGCGAGCTCCAGCTGCGCCGGGTCGTCGAGGCCGCGGGCATGCTCGCGCACGTCGACTTCGTCGAGCAGCGCCAGGTCCGCACCGACGACGGCGCCCTGCGCCCGGACATGGTCGTGCGGCTCGCGGGCGGCAAGAGCATCGTGGTCGACGCCAAGGTGGCGTTCCTCGGCTACCTCGAGGCGACCCAGACCCGGGACGACGCGGTGCGGGCGGAGCGGCTGGCGGCGCACGCCCGCCACTTCCGTCGCCACGTCGACGACCTGGCGGGCAAGCGGTACTGGGACCAGTTCGCTCCCTCGCCCGAGTTCGTCGTGATGTTCGTGCCCGCGGAGGCCTTCTTCCACGCGGCGCTCGAGCAGGACAGCACGCTCTTCGAGTACGCGTTCGAGCGCAACGTCGTGATCGCGACGCCCACCACGCTCCTCGCGCTGCTGCGGACCGTCGCGTACGCGTGGCGGCAGGACGCGCTCGCGGCGAACGCGCAGCAGGTGCTGAGCCTCGGCAAGGAGCTGCACGGCCGGATCGCGACCCTGGGCGGGCACCTCGCCCGGCTCGGCCGGACGCTCGACGGTGCCGCGACGGCCTACAACCAGACCGTCGCCAGCCTGGAGACCCGGGTCCTGGTGAGCGCACGGCGCTTCCAGGAGCTGGACGTCGTGGACGCGGACCTGCCGACGCCGCCCCCGGTGAACCCCCGGCTGTCGGCCGTCAGCGCCCCCGAGCTCGTCGCGGCGCCGCCGGACGGCGTCGTCCCGATCGACCGGCGCTTCGAGGCGGGTCCGCGCGAGGAGAACGCCGGCTGACGAGCGGAGCGCCACGACCGCCGGCAGGCGCGGGGGCGCGGGCCGGAGCGCGACGAGCGGAGCCCCTGCCGGCGGGACCTAGACGGGCTCGACCGACAACGAGCGACGCGCGCCGCGGCGCGGCGTCTCGGCCGGCGTACCGGCGGCCTTGAGGTCGGTGCGCAGCTCGCGCGGCAGGGAGAACATGAGGTCCTCGGTCGCCGTCCGGACCTCCTCGACGGTGTCGTACCCGAGCCGCGCGAGCAGGGCCAGGACGTCCCGCACGAGGATCTCGGGCACCGAGGCACCCGAGGTGACCCCGACGGTCGTCGCGCCGTCGAACCAGGCCACGTCGACCTCGCTGGCGCGGTCCACGCGGTAGGAGGCCCGGGCGCCGGCGTCGAGAGCGACCTCGACCAGGCGGACCGAGTTCGACGAGTTGGCCGAGCCGACCGTCACGACCACGTCGCAGTGGGGCGCGAGCTTCTTGACCGCCACCTGGCGGTTCTGGGTCGCGTAGCAGATGTCGTCGCTGGGCGGGTCCTGCAGGGTCGGGAACCGCTCCCGCAGGCGCCGGACCGTCTCCATCGTCTCGTCGACCGAGAGCGTGGTCTGGGAGATCCAGACGACCTTGTCCGGGTCCCGGACGGTGACCTTGTCCACCTCGTCCGGGGAGTTGACGACCTGGATGTGCGCCGGGGCCTCGCCCTGCGTGCCCTCGACCTCCTCGTGCCCGTCGTGCCCGATGAGCAGGATGTCGTAGTCGTCGGAGGCGAACCGGATGGCCTCCTTGTGCACCTTGGTGACCAGGGGGCAGGTCGCGTCGATGGTCTGCAACGAGCGCGCGGCCGCGGCGGCGTGCACGGCGGGCGAGACCCCGTGCGCGGAGAACACGACCCGGGCCCCCTCGGGCACCTCGTCGGTCTCCTCGACGAACACGGCGCCGCGCTCGGTGAGCGTCTCGACGACGTACTTGTTGTGGACGATCTCCTTGCGCACGTACACGGGCGCGCCGTAGTGCTCCAGCGCCTTCTCGACCGCGACGACGGCACGGTCGACCCCGGCGCAGTACCCCCGCGGGGCTGCCAGGAGGACCCTCTTGCGCTGCTCGATCACCCGCCCATGGTACGTGGCACCCTGAGGGCCGTGACCGCCGAGGGGACCGCACCGCTCCCGCTGCCCGCCCGCGCCCTGGAGACCACGGCCGAACGGCCGTGGCCGGTCCGCCTGCTCTCGACGAAGATCGCCGACTACATCGGGAAGATGGCTCCGGTCTGGGTCGAGGGCCAGGTCGTGCAGCTCAGCCGCCGCGCGGAGGGTGCGACCGCGTTCCTCGTCCTGCGGGACACGGACGTCGACATGTCCCTCCCGGTCTCGGTGCGGGCCACGATGCTGCAGTCCCTGGCCGTCCCCCTGCGTGAGGGAGCTCACGTCGTCGTCCGGGCCCGGCCCACGTACTGGACCAAGCGCGGCTCCTTCTCGCTCCAGGCGGAGGAGCTGCGCCCCGTGGGCGTCGGGGAGCTGCTCGCCCGGATCGAGCACCTCAAGCGGGTGCTCGCCGCGGAGGGTCTGTTCGACCCCGCCCGCAAGGTGCCACTGCCGTTCCTGCCGCGCGTCGTGGGACTGGTGTGCGGGCGCGGCTCGAAGGCCGAGCACGACGTCGTCGTCAACGCGCGTGACCGCTGGCCGGACGTGACCTTCGAGATCCGGGAGGTCGCCGTCCAGGGGACGGCCGCCGTCCCGCAGGTCAGCGCCGCGATCGCCGAGCTGGACGCCGACCCGTCGGTCGAGGTGATCGTGGTCGCGCGCGGCGGCGGCGCCGTCGAGGACCTGCTGCCGTTCAGCAACGAGATGCTCGTCCGGGCGGCCGCCGCCTGCCGCACCCCGCTGGTCAGCGCGATCGGGCACGAGACCGACACGCCGCTGCTGGACCTGGTGGCGGACTACCGCGCGTCCACCCCGACGGACGCGGCCAAGCGGATCGTCCCTGACGTCACCGAGGAGCGCACCCGGCTCGCCCAGGCGCGGCGCCGGATGCGGGGCGCGATCACGCAGCGGGTCGGGCGCGAGCAGGCCGGCCTGGACGCGCTGCGGTCCCGGCCGGTCCTCGCGTCGCCCGCGTCCATGGTCGACACGCGCGTCGCCGACGTGCTGGCCCGGCGGGACGCCGCACGCCGGGCCCTGGACTCGGCCCTGACCCGCGCGTCCGGGCAGACGCTGCGCCTGGCCGCGCAGGTGCGCGCCCTCTCACCGGCCGCCACCCTCGAGCGCGGGTACGCCGTCGTGCAGCGCGCGGACGGGGACGTCGTGCGGGACCCCGCCGAGGTCACCGACGGCGACCGCCTGCGTGTGCGGGTCGCGCGCGGCGAGCTCGCGGCTCGGGTCGTGGGAGGGGTCCCCGGCCCGGGCGGACCGGTCACCGCCGACACCCCCGGGACGTCCGGGTGACGGGCGTGGATACTGGCACTGTGCCGACGACCCCCAGCCCCACCACCGGCGCCGTCGCCGGTCCCGACGTCTCCACCCTCACCTACGAGCAGGCCCGCGACGACCTCGTCGCCGTGGTGGCCCGCCTCGAGGCCGGCGGTGCCACCCTCGAGGAGTCCCTCGCGCTGTGGGAGCGCGGCGAGGCGCTCGCCGCCCGCTGCCAGCAGTGGCTCGACAACGCCCGCGAGCGTCTCGACGCCGCCCACGCCGCCGATGCGGGGGCCGACGCGTGACCGCCGCCGAGCAGGCGACCGAGACGCAGGCGCTCACCGGCGAACGGGACGACGGCGCTCGCGCCCTGGTCATCGGCGAGGCGCTGGTCGACGTCGTCCGGCGCCGGGACGGCTCCGTCGACGAGCACCCGGGCGGCAGCCCGGCCAACGTGGCCCTCGGGCTCGCGCGCCTCGGGCGGCCGGTGGAGCTCGTCACCTGGATCGGCGCCGACGCCCGCGGGCACGCGATCCGCGAGCACCTCGAGTCGTCCGGGGTCCGGCTGGCCGCCGGCAGCGAGCGGGCCGCGGCGACCTCGGTCGCCACGGCGACGTTGGACGACTCCGGCGCCGCCACCTACACCTTCGACATCGACTGGCAGGTCCCCGGCGAGCACGTCGCCGACTACGGCGACGTGCTCGCCGTCCACAGCAGCACGATCGGCGCCGCGCTCGAGCCCGGCGCCGCGGCGGTGCTGCGGATCCTCGCCGAGGCCCGCGTCGACGCGACCATCACCTACGACCCCAACATCCGGCCGGACCTCATCGGGGAGCCGGACGCCGCGCGCGAGCTGGTCGAGCGGCTCGTGGGGCTGGCCGACGTCGTCAAGGTGAGCGACGAGGACCTCGCCTGGCTCGAGCCCGGGGCCGACCCGCGGGGCGTGGCCGTGCGCTGGGCCACCCGCGGACCCGGCCTCGTGGTCGTCACCCGCGGTGGTGCGGGTGCGCTCGCGGTGACCGCCGGCGGCGTGGAGGTCGACGTCCCCGCCCCGCGGGTCGACGTCGCGGACACCGTGGGCGCGGGCGACTCGTTCATGTCCGGTCTCGTCGACGGGCTGTGGACGGCCGGCCTGCTCGGCGCGTCGCACCGCATCGCGCTCGGCGGCGTCGGTGCCGACGTCCTGACGCCCGTCCTCGAGCGCTGCGTCCGGATCGCCGCGATCACGGTCTCCCGGCCCGGCGCGAACCCGCCGCGGGCCGACGAGGTGGACGGACCCGCCCCGGTCGCCGGCTGACCCTGCCGCCCGGCCGACCCGCCCGGTCACCACGCCCGGCCGACCCACCCTCCCCCCCGTTCCCGCTGGGCGGACGGGCGCGCGGGACCCGCCGGGCGACTGCCAGGATGCCGCCATGTCGCGCACCCTGACTCCCGCAGAAGCCTGGGCCGTCCTCCAGCAGGGCAACTCCCGCTTCGTCGCCGGCGAGATGGAGCACCCGTCCCAGAGCGTCGACCGTCGCGCCGAGGTGGCCCAGGAGCAGAAGCCGTTCGCGGTGATCTTCGGCTGCGCCGACTCCCGGGTCGCCGCGGAGATCATCTTCGACCAGGGCCTCGGCGACCTCTTCGTCGTCCGGACCGCCGGGCACGTGCTCGACACCACGGTGGTCGGCTCCATCGAGTTCGGCGTGGACCTGCTCTCGACGCCGCTCGTGGTCGTGCTCGCGCACGACCGCTGCGGCGCGGTCGCCGCGGCGACGAAGGCCCTCACGACCGGCGAGCTGCCGCGTGGGTTCGTCCGGGCGATCGTCGACCGGGTCATCCCGAGCATCGTCGGCCTCAAGGACCACGGTCCCGCCGGCCTGGCGTCGCTCGACGCCGCGACCCTGGGCCGCGAGCACACCCGCCACACCGTGCAGATGCTGCAGAGCTACTCGGCCGGCCTGGCGGAGGCCGTCGCGGCGGGCCGCTGCGCGATCGTCGGCGTGGAGTACACGCTCGCCGACGGGCGGATCGCCCTCGTCGAGGCGGTCGGCGAGATCGGCGAGACGACGGTCCCGATCGTCCCGGCGGGGTAGGCCGGGCACCACGACGGGCGACGACGACGCGCCACCACGCGCGGCGACGTCGTCGGGCGGCGCTCTCGATTTCCGCCGGACGGACGGTCCACGGCACGATGAGCGCCATGAGCGATGACGCCGCGTCCCCCGCCGAGTTCCGGATCGAGCACGACACGATGGGCGAGGTCCGCGTGCCCGCCCAGGCCCTGTACCGGGCCCAGACGCAGCGTGCCGTCGAGAACTTCCCGATCTCCGGCACCCGCCTCGAGCGCGGGCACATCGAGGCGCTCGCGCGCATCAAGAAGGCCGCCGCGCAGGCCAACGCCGAGCTGGGCGTCCTCGAGGCCGACGTCGCGGCGGCCATCGTCGCGGCCGCGGACGAGGTCGCGGGCGGCGCGCACGACGACGACTTCCCGATCGACATCTTCCAGACCGGGTCCGGGACGTCGTCGAACATGAACACCAACGAGGTGCTCGCGACCCTGGCGACGCGCCACCTGGGCCGGCCCGTCCACCCGAACGACCACGTCAACGCCTCCCAGTCGTCCAACGACGTGTTCCCCACGTCCGTGCACCTGGCGGCCACGTCCGGCGTCGTGCGCCAGCTCGTCCCGGCGCTCGAGCACCTCGCGGAGGCGCTGGAGGCGAAGGCCACCGAGTTCGCCGGCGTCGTGAAGTCCGGCCGCACGCACCTCATGGACGCGACCCCGGTCACCCTGGGGCAGGAGTTCGGCGGCTACGCGGCCGCCATCCGGTACGGCATCGAGCGGCTCGGGTCGGCGCTCCCGCGAGCTGCCGAGGTGCCGCTGGGCGGGACCGCGGTCGGGACCGGCATCAACACCCCGGCGGGCTTCCCGCAGCGGGTCATCGCGCTGCTCGCCGAGGACACCGGGCTGCCGCTCACCGAGGCGCGCGACCACTTCGAGGCGCAGAGCAGCCGGGACGGGCTGGTCGAGCTGTCCGGCGCGCTGCGCACCATCGCGGTCAGCCTCACGAAGATCTGCAACGACCTGCGCTGGATGGGCTCGGGACCGAACACCGGGCTCGGCGAGATCTTCATCCCCGACCTGCAGCCGGGCTCGTCGATCATGCCGGGCAAGGTCAACCCGGTCATCCCCGAGGCGGTGCTCATGGTGGCCGCGCGGGTCATCGGCAACGACGCGACGGTCGCCTGGGCGGGGGCCAGCGGCTCCTTCGAGCTCAACGTGCAGATCCCGGTCATCGCGCTCGGCGTCCTCGAGTCGGTCCGCCTGCTGGCCAACGCGTCCACGGTGCTCGCGGACAAGACCGTCGCCGGGATCGAGGCGAACGTCGAGCGGGCCCGGGCGCTCGCGGAGTCGTCCCCGTCGATCGTCACCCCGCTCAACCGCGTCATCGGCTACGAGGCGGCGGCCAAGGTGGCCAAGCACGCCGTCAAGCACGGCGTCACCGTGCGTGAGGCGGTCGTCGCGCTCGGCTTCGTCGAGCGGGGCGAGGTCACCGAGGAGGGGCTCGACACGGCGCTGGACGTCATGGCGATGACCCGGCCGCCGCAGGCCTGATCCCCGTCCCGAGCCGCGGGGGCCGCCCGACTCCGGGTGGGCCCCCGCGTGCGTGCGTCACCGCGTGCGTCACCGCGTGCGTCACCGGGGCGTCACTGCGTGCGTCGGCCGGACGGCCGCGTCCCGAGCCCGGCGAGCAGCGCGAAGCCGTGCCGGTCCACCGGCGACGCCGTCGCCGACAGCAGCACCACGCCGGTCCCGGCGTCCCGGTCGACCCCGAGCCACGTCCGGAAACCGCCCGTCCCGCCGTTGTGCCAGGTCACCCGGTGCCCGCGGGCGTCGAGCGTGATCCACGCGGCCCCGATGCGCGCCCCTCGGCCCAGCGGGGCGACCGGGTCGAGCGCGGCCACGCCCGGGGCCGAGCCGTCGACCAGCGCCGCGGTCAGCGTGACCATCGCGTCGAGGGACGCCCGGATCCCGCCGGCCGGCGCCAGCGCCTCCCCCGTCCACGGCTCCATCGGCCGTCCCCGTCGGCTCCGGCCGACGAGCCCGTCGGGGCGCACCTCGCTCCCGGTCGCCGGGGCGTACAGCACGTCGAGGGCGAGCGGCTCCGCCAGGCGGGATCGCAACAGCTCGACGTAGGTGATCCCGGTGGCACCGGCGAGCGCGTGACCGAGCAGCTCGTACCCGAGGGTGGAGTACGCCGAGCGCCCGGGTCGCCGCGGGGTGACCGGCCCGGCCTGGTCCACGAGCTCGGCGAGGGTCTCGCCGTAGGGGTTGGTCCCCTGTCGCCACAGCGCGAGCGTCCGCCGCAGCGCGCCGGACGACGGTGGGAGCCGGGGCAGCCCCGCACGGTGGGTCGCGACGTCGGCCAGGAGCAGCCCGCCGGCCGTGGGCCGTTCGGCCACGACATCTGCACCTCGGTCAACGACGCCGTGCTCCACGGGCTGCCGCACGCCTACCGGCTGGCCGACGGCGACCTGCTCACGCTCGACCTCGCCGTCTCCCTGGGCGGACTGGCCGCCGACTCGGCCATCAGCTTCGTCGTCGGCGACGCGAGGCCCCCGGAGAGCCTCGCCCTGATCGACGCGACCGAACCGCCCTGGCGGCGGCGATCGCGGTCGCCGGGCCCGGGGCCCGCCTCGGCGACGTCTCCCATGCCATCGCCTCCGTGCTCGGCGCGGCCGGGTACCCCGTCGACACCGAGCTCGGGGGTCACGGCATCGGGTCGACGAGGCACCAGGACCCGCACGGCGCGAACACCGGGCGACCCGGCCGTGGCTACCCGCTCCGCCCCGGCCTCCTGCTCGCGCTCGAGCCGTGGGTGATGGCGGACACCGCCGCGCTCGTGACCGACGCCGACGGGTGGACCCTGCGCAGCGCGACCGGCTGCCGGACGGCGCACAGCGAGCACATGATCGCCGTCACCGAGGACGGCGCCGAGATCCTCACCCTGCCGCGGCACCTGCGGCCCTGACGCGGTCCTCCCGCGCGCGCCGCCGGGCGGTGCGGGCCCGGCGGCGCGACCGACGTCCCGGCGGCGCGTCAGACGTCGATGCTCTCCAGCATCTCGGTGACCAGCGCCGCGACCGGCGAGCGCTCGGACCGGGTGAGCGTCACGTGGGCGAACAGCGGGTGCCCCTTGAGGGCCTCGATCACGGCCGCGACGCCGTCGTGCCGGCCGACGCGGAGGTTGTCCCGCTGGGCGACGTCGTGCGTGAGGACGACGCGCGAGCTCTGCCCGATCCGCGACAGCACCGTGAGCAGCACGTTGCGCTCGAGGGACTGCGCCTCGTCGACGATGACGAACGCGTCGTGCAGCGAGCGTCCGCGGATGTGGGTGAGCGGCAGCACCTCGAGCAGGTCCCGGTCGAGGATCTCCTCGACCACCTCACGGGACACGATCGCGCCGAGCGTGTCGAACACCGCCTGCGCCCAGGGGTTCATCTTCTCGCTCTCGCCGCCCGGCAGGTACCCGAGGTCCTGCCCGCCGACGGCGTACAGCGGCCGGAACACCATCACCTTGCGGTGCTCCTGGCGCTCGAGGACCGCCTCCAGCCCGGCGCACAGGGCGAGGGCGGACTTGCCGGTGCCGGCCCGCCCGCCGAGGGACACGATCCCGATCGACGGGTCGAGCAGCAGGTCGATCGCGATGCGCTGCTCCGCACTGCGCCCGTGCACGCCGAACGCGTCCCGGTCGCCGCGCACGAGCTGGATCTGCTTGTCCGCGGTGACCCGCCCGAGCGCCGACCCGCGCGGGGAGTGCAGCACGAGCCCGGTGTGGCAGCGCAGGCCGCGCTCGGCGGCGCCGTCGACGTCGGCCAGGTCGAGCCCTTCCTCGCCCCACAGCTGGGCCATGCCCTGCTCCGTGAGGTCCAGGGTGTCCATGCCGGTCCACCCGGAGTCGACCGCCATCTGGGCCCGGTACTCCTCGGCACGCAGGCCCACCGCGGACGCCTTCACCCGCATCGGCAGGTCCTTGGAGACGACCGTGACGTCCCGGCCGGCACGAGCCAGGTTCGCCGCGACCGCGAGGATCCGGGTGTCGTTGTCCGCCAGCCGGAAGCCGCTCGGGAGCACGTCGGGGCCGGTGTGCCCGAGCTCGACCCGCAGGGTGCCGCCCGCGTCCCCGACGGGGATCGGGCGGTCCAGGCCGCCGTGCTCGACCCGCAGGTCGTCCAGCACCCGCAGCGCGGACCGCGCGAAGTAGCCCAGCTCGGGGTGGTCGCGCTTGGCCTCGAGCTCGCTGATCACGAGCACCGGCAGCACGACGTCGTGCTCGGCGAAGCGGAAGAGCGCCTTGGGGTCCGACAGCAGGACGGAGGTGTCGAGCACGTGGGTGATACGCGGGTCCGCCGGGCCGGTCGTCGGGCGGCTCGGCGACGTGCCGGTCCCGGGGCGCTCGGCCCCGGTCGCACCTGCGGTGTCCGGGCGGCTTGCTGTGGTGACCACGGCGGGCTCCCTCCGGCGCATGTCAGCGCCGTTCTCGCTGCCTCCCACCGGCGATCGGCCGGCGGGCGGCGACTGGGTGGGGGTCGGTCGGCCGGCCCAGGGCCGCGGACCGGCCCTCCCCCCGGAGCGAGTGCTCCATGGGCTGGCCTCCCGGGGACGGCAGGTGCCGTCCGTTGACCCGGACGCTACGCCGGGCCACCGACACGACGGACGCGACACGCGCGCGCGCCCACCGGTGTTCACCCGCCCGCCACCCGCCGTCCGGCACGCGGTCGTCGCCGACCCGGGACCGCGCGAACTGGACGGGCCGCAGCGGCTCGTGACCGGCTCGGCGGCGGGGCTGGGCGGCGGGGCTGGGCGGCCCGGCTCAGCGGCCGAGGCGCCGTTCCCGCTCGGCGTAGGACCGCAGCGCGCGCAGGAAGTCCACCCGGCGGAAGTCCGGCCAGTACGCCTCGCAGAAGTAGAACTCCGAGTGCGCGCTCTGCCACAGCAGGAAACCGCCGAGCCGCTGCTCACCGGACGTGCGGATGACGAGGTCGGGATCGGGCTGGCCCCGGGTGTAGAGGTTCTCCGCGATGTGGTCGACGTCGACGCTCTCGGCCAGCTCCTCCAGGGTCGTCCCACGCCGCGCGTGCTCGAGGAGCAGGGACCGGACGGCGTCGACGATCTCGTGCCGGCCGCCGTAGCCGATCGCGACGTTGACGTGCAGGCCCGGGGACGCCGTCGGTCCGCACCTCGGCGTCGCGCAGCTTGTCCGCGGCCTCGGCCGGCAGGAGGTCGAGGTCGCCCATGACCTGGATGCGCCACCGCCCCGTGGTCGCGAGGTCGCACACGGCGTCGGTGATGATCCGGACGAGCTCGTCGAGCTCCTCGGCCGGACGCTTGAGGTTGTCCGTGGAGAGCATCCACAGCGTGACCACCTCGACGCCGACGTCCTCGGACCAGTGCAGCAGCTCCGTGATCTTGTCGGCGCCGCGCTGGTGGCCGGTCGACGCCGACTCGCCGAAGGACCGGGCCCAGCGCCGGTTCCCGTCGAGGATCACGCCCACGTGCCGCGGGATCGCCTCGCGCGGGAGGGAGGCCGCGAGCCGGCGCTCGTAGACGCCGTACACGGGGCGAGGCAGACGCACGCACGGTCCTCTCGGTGGACGGCCAGGACCCGCTCACGCTACCCCCCGCCGCCCGAGCGGCACGGCGACGGGACCACGGGCGCTCGGCGGGCCCCGGCGCCTCCCCCGACGCTCGACCTACGGTCGCGTAACCTCCGGTGGAGCAACCCGGGACGCTCCGGCGCGGACCGTGCCGCGCCCGCGCAGCGCCCCGCTCCCGCAAAAGGCACACCGGAGGACGACGCACCATGGCTCCAGAGACGGGCGACAGCTTCGGGGACGAGGTCCGCGAGGGCGTCGCCGACCTCGCGGCGGCGGTCAAGCCCCGGCTGCGCGGGTGGATCCACCTGGGCATGTTCCCGGTGGCCCTGGTCGCGGGCATCGTCCTCGTGCTGGTCTCCCCCACGACCCCGGCGCGGGTCACCACCGCGATCTTCGCGCTGACCGCCGTGATGCTCTTCGGGACGAGCGCCGTCTACCACCGCGGGACGTGGTCGCCGCGGGTGGCCGGCGTCCTGCGGCGCCTGGACCACTCGAACATCTTCCTCATCATCGCGGGGACCTACACGCCGCTCGCCGTGCTGCTCCTGCCGCCGTCGACGGCGCGCCTGCTGCTGTGGGTCGTGTGGGTCGGGGCGGTGCTCGGGCTCACCGGGCGCGTGCTGTGGCTCGGGGCTCCCCGCTGGCTCTACACGCCGATCTACGTCGCGCTGGGCAGCGTGGCACTGGGCTTCCTGCCGCAGTTCGCCGCCTCGGACAACGGCGGCACCGACATCGTGTGGCTCGTGGTGGGCGGCGGTGTCGCCTACATCGCCGGCGCGGTCGTCTACGGCACGAAGCGCCCGAACCCGAGCCCGCGCTGGTTCGGGTTCCACGAGGTGTTCCACGTCCTGACCGTGGCCGGGTTCACGTGCCACGTCGTCGCGGTGTGGCTCGCCGCGTCCCGCTCGGCCTGACCGCCGGTCCGCACACCGGCCGCCAGAGCCCGGCGGCCGGATCGCGGTCACGACGTCAGTCCCGCGGGACCACCCGGTAGCGCCGGTTGACCAGGGACGGGTTGCGCTCGCGCACGGCCGCGATCTCGGCCCCGACGACGTCGACAACCAGCACCCCCGGCTCGCTGCCGAGCTCGTCGAGCACTCGGCCGTCGGCCGCCACCGCGAGCGAGGCGCCGACGACGCCCCGGCCGGCCTGGCCGACCCCGAGGACCGCGCTCGTGTTCTCGATCGCCCGGGCCACCGCGAGCGCGCGCCACTGCGCCGCCTTGCCGGGACCCGCCGCCCACGCCGCCGGGACGACGAGCGCGTCGGCGCCGGCGTCGACGAGGCGTCGCGCGGACTCCGGGAACCGCAGGTCGTAGCACGTCATCACACCGAACCGCAGGCCGTCGACGTCGACGACGAGCGGCGGGGCGTCGGCCGGCCCGGGCTCGAGGCGGTCGGACTCGCGGTGCCCGAAGGCGTCGTACAGGTGCACCTTGCGGTACACCCCGACCGGAGCGTCCCGGCCGTCCGGTGGGACCGGCGGCCCCACGGCGACGACGGCGTTGACCGCTCGGGCGGGCGTCGCGCCGGGCAGCGTCGTCCCGGCGATCACGGTGACGCCGGCGGCCCGCGCGGCGTCGGCCAGCCCGGTCACGAACGGGCCGTCGAGCGGCTCGGCGTGCCCCGGCCCGACGCCGCGGGGGTCGAAGCCGGACGCGTACTCGGGCAGGACCAGGAGCCGGGCGCCGGCGTCGCGGGCCGCGGCCACCGCCGCGACCGCGCCGTCGAGGGCGGCCGCGTGGTCGGCCCCGACCGCGACCTGGGCGAGCGCGACCCGGACGGCCGCCGACGCGTCGGTCATCGCCGGTCGGGGATCCCGTCGCCCGCGGCGCCGTCGTGGGGACCCGGCCGCGGAGACCGGCCGGACGAGCGCTTCGGGCGCGGCTCGCGCGGCGTCGTCGGCAGGGTCGTCGGCGGCGGCGTCGGCAGGGACGCCGGCGGCGTCGTCGGCAGGGACGCCGTCCCCGGCCGGGACCCGCCGCCCGGCGACGCCGGGTCCGACGGCGCGCCGCCGCCCTGCGCCGCGGCGGCCGCGTCGTCGGCGTCCTGCTGCGCCTGCCGGACGGCGACCCGGCGCATCTGCTTGGTCAGCGAGAGGAAGAGGCCGACGCACGCGAGCGCGATGAGGAACACCGGGATGAACCCGATGAGGCCGGGCGACACCTCCCACGCCTCGAACCCGCCGCTCGGGGCGGGTGACGGCGAGGGCGACGGCTCCCCGGCCGCGGCGGCGGCCGCGGTCAGGGCGGACGCCGTCAGGGAGCCGAGCGCGGTCATGCGTCCTGCTCGAGGGTGATCCCGGCGAACAGGTCCGTCTCCGGCAGGGTCGTCGGCACGTGGCTGACCGCGAGCTCGTACTCCTCGGTCGGCCAGGACGTGACCTCGACGTCGCGCGGGATCGCGAAGAAGAAGCCGTGCGGGTCGATCTGCGTCGCGTGCGCACGCAGGGCCTCGTCGCGCTGCGGGAAGTAGGCGGAGCACTCGATCGCCGTGGTCGTCGCCCGCTCGGGGATCTCCCGCGCCTCCCGGGAGTCGATCCACTCGCCGAACGGCGACTCCTCGCCGCGGGCCAGCACCGCCTCGTGCACCGCGCGCATCCGGGCCAGGGAGAACCCGTGGTTGTAGTAGAGCTTCAGCGGCTGCCAAGGATCACCCAGGCCGCGGTAGCGCTCGGGGTCCCCGGCCGCATGGAAGGCCTCGGCGGAGACCCGGTGGCACATGATGTGGTCCGGGTGCGGGTACCCCCCGGTCGGGTCGTACGTGGTGATGACGTGCGGGCGGAAGCGGCGCACGAGCTCGACGAGCGGCGCCGACGCGACCTCGAGGGGCTGCGTGGCGAACGACCCCTCGGGCAGCGGGGGCAGCGGGTCGCCCTCGGGCAGGCCCGAGTCGACGAAGCCGAGCCAGTGCTGCCGCACGCCGAGCGCCTTCGCCGCGGCGGCCATCTCGTGGAGCCGGATCTCCCGCATGACCTCGATCCCCGGCTCGACCTTCGGGTAGTGGGGGTTGAGCAGGTCACCGCGCTCGCCGCCGGTGCACGTCACCACCAGCACGTCCGCGCCCTCCGCGACGTAGCGCGCGGTCGTCGCCGCGCCCTTGCTCGACTCGTCGTCGGGGTGCGCGTGCACCGCCATGAGCCGTCGCCGTCCTGCGCTCACCACTCCTCCTGCCCGGCCGCCCGTGGGTGGCGGCCCGTCGAGAGACAATGGTGTCCCATCCCGGCCGCTGCCCACGACCACGTCGGCGGCCGCGGGACCACGAGAGGACCGCATGAGCCAGACGTCCGCCGCCCGTCCCCCGGCGGGCCGCTACGGCCCGGAGCCGAGCGCCCGCCGTCGGGTCCTCGCGCGCACCGGCATGGCGGTCCTCGGTGCGGTGGCCCTGGTCACCGCGGTGTGGATCGGGCTCGGCACCGACGACGCCGGCGTGACGTGGGAGGAGGTCGGCTACTCCGTGCAGGGGCCCGAGCTCGTGGACGTCACGTACCGGGTGACGAAGGACCCCGCGGCGACCGTCACCTGCACGGTCACGGCGCTGAGCGCGTCCTACGCCGAGGTCGGCGTCGTGACCGAGACGGTCGGCCCGGCGGACGGCAGCACCGTCGAGCGGACGGTCCCGGTGGCGACCCAGGAGCTCGCGGTGACCGGCGTCGTCGACCGGTGCGAGCCCGTCGAGCCCTGACCGGCCGTGCGTCCCGGCGCCGCGCCGCACCCGGCCGCCGCACCCGCCCGGCGGAGGCGGCGGCGGCGAGGGCGGGACGAGGCGGTCGAGTGATCCGGCGAGGGCACCGAAGCCTCGTTGCTAGACTGACCCATTCAGCACGACCGACCGACTGCCGTCGGGGCTGACGCCGCGGGCCGACGTCACGGCGCCGCAGGGAACCCGAGCGTCCGTGGGCACCGCCGCGCCGCGCCCGCCGGCACCGACACGAGTGAGGAGCGATCCATGACCCAGACGACCGCTGTCACCTGGCTCACCCAGGATGCGTACGACCGGCTGAAGGCCGAGCTCGAGGAGATGTCCGGCCCGCGCCGGACCGAGATCGCCGGCCGCATCGCCGCCGCGCGTGACGAGGGCGACCTCAAGGAGAACGGCGGCTACCACGCCGCCCGCGAGGAGCAGGGCAAGCTCGAGGCGCGCATCCGCGAGCTCACCGAGAAGCTCCGCCACGTCCAGATCGGCACCCCCGCCGACGACGGCGTCGTCGAGGCGGGCATGGTCGTCACGGCGATCGTGGCCGGGGACGAGATGCACTTCCTGCTCGGGTCGCGCGAGATCGCCGGGGACGCCGACATCGACGTCTACTCCCCCACCTCGCCGCTGGGCGCCGCGATCTCCGGGCACGTCGCCGGCGACCACGTCACCTACGACGCCCCGAACGGCCGCCAGATCGCGGTCGAGATCGTCGAGGCGAAGCCCTTCACGGGCTGACCGCGGGCCGGCATCAGCCGGAGACGAACCCGTAGCCGGCGTCGCGGAGCCGCTGGACCACCTGGGCGCAGTGCTCGGGGCCCTTCGTCTCGAGCTGCACGTCGACCTCCACCTGGTGGAGGGCGAGGTCCGGCCCGGTCCGCACGTGCGAGACGTGCATGACGTTGCCGCCGCTCGCGGCGAGGTGCGAGAGCAGCGCCGCGAGCGAGCCGGGGCGGTCGTCGACCCGCAGGCGCAGGCCGAGGAACCGCCCCGCCGACGCCAGCCCGTGCCGGACGACGCGCAGCAGCACCAGCGGGTCGATGTTGCCGCCCGAGAGCACGGCGACGACCGGTCCCGGGAACGCGCCGGGGGCGGCCATCAGCGCCGCGACGGCGGCCGCCCCGGACGGCTCGACGAGCAGCTTGGCCCGCTCGGCCACGAGCAGCAGCGCACGGCTGAGGTCGTCCTCGCTCACCGTCACGACCTCGGTCTTCGCCTCAGCCAGGACGGCGAACGGCACCCGCCCGGGCGTGCCGACCGCGATGCCGTCCGCCATCGTCGTCAGCCGCGGCGCGGGCACGGGCCGTCCCGCGGCCAGCGACGGCGTCCAGGCCGCCGCGTCGGCGGCCTGGACGCCGACCACCCGGACGTCGGGCCGCAGCCCGCGCACCGCCGTCACGACGCCCGCCGCGAGCCCGCCGCCGCCCAGCGGGACGAGGATGGTGCGCACGTCCGGCACCTGGTCGAGGATCTCCAGGCCGAGCGTGCCCTGACCGGCGACGACGTCGGGGTGGTCGAACGGGTGGATGAGCACCGCACCCGTCCGCTCGGACTCGGCGAGCGCTGCGACGAGCGCCTCGTCGACCGAGGTGCCGAACAGGCGGACCTCGGCGCCGTACTCCCGCGTGGCCGCCACCTTGGGCAGGGCGGCGTCGACGGGCATGTAGACGACCGCGTCCAGGCCGAGCAGGCGGGCCGCGAGCGCGACCCCCTGGGCGTGGTTGCCCGCGCTGGCCGCGACGACACCGCGCGCCTTCTCGGCCGCGGACAGCCGCGCCATCCGGACGTACGCGCCCCGGATCTTGAACGACCCGGCCCGCTGCAGGTTCTCGCACTTGAGCAGGACGGGCGTCCCGGCGATCGCGGTGAGCGCGCGGCTCTCCTCGACCGGGGTGACGGTGCTGACTCCGTGGAGCAGCTCCGCCGCGGCCCGGACGTCGTCGCCCGTGACGGTCGGGGTGACCGACGGCGTCGGGGGCGACCCGCTGGGGGCTGCGGCACGGGCAGCGGCGTCGGCGTCGCTGGTCACACGGTCGCTCGCTCCCGAGCCGTCTCCACACCCTTCTTCGCCGGCGCGCGCATCTCGAGGTTGTCGTCCGCCCCCAGGTCGGGGAACTTGTCGTGGCCGTGCAGGTACAGGATCACCGTGTTGAGGACCGCGACGATCGGCACGGCGAACAGCGCCCCGACGATGCCCGCGGCGAAGGAGCCCGCGGCGACGGCGAGGATGACGGCGACCGGGTGCAGCGAGACCGCGTGCCCCATGAGCAGCGGCTGGAGCACGTGACCCTCGATCTGCTGCACGATCAGGACGATCCCGAGCATGATCAACGCGTCCACGGGCCCCTGCGCGACCAGGGCGACGAGGATCGCGATCGCACCGGTGGCCAGAGCACCGATGATGGGGATGAACGAGCCGATGAACACCAGCGCGGCGAGCGGCAGCGCGAGCGGCACCCCGAGGATGGCCGCACCGATGCCGATCCCGGCCGCGTCCACGAGCGCGACGAGGATCTGGGTGCGGGTGTAGCCCCCGAGCGTCACCAGGCCACGACGTCCGGCCTGGTGCACCTTCTCCCGTGACCCCTTCGGCAGGAGGCCGACGACCCAGCCCCAGATGCGCCGTCCGTCGTGCAGGAAGAACAGCGTGCAGAACAGCGTGATGAGCGCCCCGGCCACGACGTGACCCACCGTGGTCGTCACCGACAGCGCGCCGGTGACCAGCGAGCTGGAGTTCGAGCTGACCAGGTCCGACACCTGCTGGACGTAGTCGTCGAGCTGGGTGGCGGTGATCGCGAACGGCCCGTCCGACAGCCAGTCGATGAGCTGCTGGAAGCCGGCCAGGGCCTCGTCGCGCAGCTCCCCGAAGCCGTTGGCGATGGAGTTGCCCGCCAGCGTGACGATCCCGCCGACGACACCGAGCAGGAGCAGCACCGCGACCGCGGACGCCAGGCCGTGCGGGAACCGGGCCTTCCGGTGCAGCCAGGTGACCACCGGTGCCAGCAGGACGGACAGCAGCACCGCGACGGCGACGGCCACCACGAGCACCTTGAAGTAGGCCAGCAGCCACCCCAGGCCGGCCAGGCCCGCGGCGATCAGCAGGAAACGCCACGACCAGGACGCGGCGGCGCGCACCGACGGCGGGACGGGGTCGCTGGGCGTCTCGGGGTGCGCGGCGGTCGGCAGCGCGGTGGCCCCGACCGGGGACGGGATGGGCTCGGCCAGCGCCGTTCCCGCGGGCGCGCCCGTCGCCAGGCGCGTGCCCGGACGTCGGGCGTCCGTGGTGTCGTCGGTCATCCCAGGGCCTCTTCCAGGTCGGCGATCAGGTCGGCGACGTCCTCGATGCCGACGGACAGGCGCACGAGGTCGTCCGGGACCTCGAGCGCCGTACCGGCGACCGAGCCGTGCGTCATCCGGTGCGGGTGCTCGACGAGCGACTCGACGCCGCCGAGCGACTCGGCCAGGGTGAACACCCGGGTCCGGTCGCACACCGCGAGCGCCGACTCGGCGGTCCCGGTGCGGAAGGAGATCATCCCGCCGAAGCCCGACATCTGCTTCGCGGCGACGGCGTGCTGCTCGTGCGAGGCCAGCCCCGGGTAGATCACCTGGGTCACCTTCGGGTGCCCCTCGAGGAACTCGGCGACCGCGGCGGCGTTCGCGCAGTGCCGGTCCATGCGCACCCCGAGGGTCTTCAGCCCGCGCAGCGTCAGCCACGCGTCGAACGGCCCGGCGATCGCGCCGGACGCGTTCTGGTGGAACCCGACCGCGTCGGCGAGCGACGTCGTCCCGGTCGGCCCCTCCATCCCGCCCGGCAGCACGGCGCCGTCGGCCACGACGAGCGCGCCGCCGACGACGTCGCTGTGCCCGCCGATGTACTTCGTCGTCGAGTGCACGACGACGTCCGCGCCGAGCTCGATCGGCCGCTGGAGGTACGGCGTCGCGAAGGTGTTGTCCACGACGAGCACCGCGCCGGCCGCCTGCGCGTGCCCCGCGATCGCGACGATGTCCGCGACGCCGAGCAGCGGGTTCGTGGGCGTCTCGAGCCACACGACCTTCGTGCGCCCGGGCACGATGGCCGCGAGGACCTCGTCGGCGTCGGACAGGTTCACCGGCGTGTGCTCGATGCCCCACGGCCCGAACACCCGCGCGATGAGGCGGTAGGTGCCGCCGTAGGCGTCGTCGGGCACGACGACGTGGTCGCCGGGCCGCAGGACGGCGCGCAGCAGCGTGTCCTCCGCGGCCAGGCCGGAGGAGAACGCGAACCCGCGGGACCCGCCCTCGACGGACGCGAGCGCCTCCTCGAGCGCCGTCCGGGTGGGGTTGCCGGAGCGCGAGTACTCGTACCCGCCGCGCAGGCCGCCGACCCCGTCCTGCTTGTAGGTGGAGACCTGGTAGATGGGGGTGACGACCGCACCGGTGGCGGCGTCGGCGTCCTGACCGGCGTGGATGGCCCGCGTGGAGAAGCCGGCGTCGGTCCAGTCGTGCGTGGTCGGGGGCTCGGGGGGTGGCGTGCTCACCGTCCCAGGCTACGGGCGGCCACCCGCACCGGCCTACGGGAACACCGGCCGGTGCGTCATGCGTTGGACAGGCGGACCCGCCCACCCGTGGGTCCGACCGACGGAAGGTGCTGACCATGATGTTCGGATCGTTGCTGCGTCCCACGATGGTGGAGCCCGAGCGCGCGCTGCGCGGCCGCGCCGGCTACGCGTACCGGATCCCCGAGACGCACACCGTCCTCGGCACGCCGCTGCAGGGCCCGTGGCCGGCCGGCACCGCTCAGCTGTTCGTGGCGATGGGGTGCTTCTGGGGTGCCGAGCGGATCATGTGGAAGCTCCCCGGCGTCGTGACGACGGCGGTCGGGTACCAGGGCGGCTACACCCCGTACCCCACCTACGAGGAGACCTGCACCGGGATGACCGGGCACACGGAGGCCGTGATGGTCGCCTACGACCCCGACGTCCTGTCCCACGAGACCCTGCTGCGCGCGTTCTGGACCTCGCACGACCCGACGCAGGGCTACCGGCAGGGCAACGACCGCGGCACCCAGTACCGGTCCGCGGTGTACACCACGACCCCCGAGCAGGAGGCCGCGGTGCTCGCCACCCGTGACGTGTACGCCGCCGAGCTGGCGAAGGCGGGCTACGGGGACATCACCTCGGACGTCCGGCCCGCGAGCGAGGCCGGGACGTTCTACTACGCCGAGGCGTACCACCAGCAGTACCTGGACAAGAACCCGAGCGGCTACTGCGGCATCGGCGGCACGGGGGTCGCCTGCCCGGTCGGTCTGACCGGCGCCTGACCGTCCGACGGGGTCGCGGGCCCGTTCAGGTGACGGGCTCGCAGACCACGACGGGGATCTCGCGGTCCGTGCGGCGCTGGTAGTCGGCATAGCCGGCGTACGTGGCCACGGCGGCCCGCCACAGCCGCTCCCGCTCGGCGCCGGTCGCGGTCCGGGTCCGGACCCGCTGGGTCCGGGTGCCGCGGCGCAGCTCGGCCTCGGGGTGCACCCGGAGGTTGCGGTACCAGCCGGGGTCCCGGTCCGCCCCGCCGTCGGAGGCGATGAGCACGAGCGTCTCGCCGGCGACGGTGAGGGCGAGCGGGGTCGTCCACGGCCGGCCGGTCCGCCGGCCCGAGGTGGTGAGCAGCACCTGCTCGAGGCTGCCGAGCCGGCTGCCGACCCGGCCGCCGGACAGCAGCAGGACGGCCCGGTGCACGCGGATCGCGAGCCGGGCCGTCCTGCTGTCGACCACCTGGGCTCCCGGCCTCGGCTCCCGGCGGGCCTAGCGGACGCCGACGACGTCGACGACGAACACCAGCGTGTCGGTGCCCTTGATGCCCGCCTGCGGCATGCCGCGCGAGCCGTACCCCTGGTGCGGCGGGATCGAGAGCAGCACGCGGGAGCCGATCGACTGGCCGACCAGGCCCTCGTCCCAGCCGCCGATCACGGCGCCGACGCCGATCGGGAAGTTGATCTCCGAGCCGCGGTCGTAGGAGTTGTCGAAGACGTGGCCGCCCCAGGTCTGGCCGAGGTAGTGGACCACCAGGTCGTCCCCGGCCTCGACCAGCGCGCCGGTGCCGCGCTCGAGCACGACGACCTCGAGCTCGGCGGGTGCGTCGCCGTCCGGGAACGTGAGCTGCGGCTTCTCACCGAAGGTTCCGGTGGCCTCGGGCAGCTGTGCGGTCATGGCGGTGTCCTCACGGGTCGGGGATGAGCGGGATGCGGTGGTGCCGAGCGGCACCACCGACCATCCTGCCCCGTCCCCACCGCACCGTGCGCGCCGGGTCGCGCGCGGGCCGACGGCCCGCGCGCGCGCCGGTCATCGGGCGAGGAAGCCCAGCAGGTCGTGCCGGGTCAGCACGCCGACCGGGAACCCGCTGTCGACGACCATGAGCGCGTCGTCGTCGTGCAGCGCCTTGCGTACCGCGTCGAGGCTCTCGCCGGACCCGATGAGCGGGAACGGCGGCGCCATGTGCGCGTCGATCCGGTCCCCCAGGCCGGCCCGGCCGGAGAACACCGCGTCGAGCAGCTCGCGCTCGCTCACGGAGCCGGCGACCTCGCCGATCTTCACCGGCGGCTCGGCGCCGACGACCGGCATCTGGGACACGCCGTACTTGTGCAGGATCTCGATCGCGTCGTGCACCGTCTCGCTGGGGTGGGTGTGCACGAGGTCGGGCATGGCGCCGGACTTCGTCCGCAGGACGTCCGCGGCGGTGACCTCGGCGGCCGCGTCCAGGAACCCGTAGGACCGCATCCAGGCGTCGTTGAAGATCTTCGACATGTAGCCGCGGCCGCTGTCCGGCAGCAGGACCACGATGACGGCCTGCGCGGCCGCCTCGGCGTCCTCCGCCTCGAGGCGCTCGGCCAGCCGCAGCGCGGCGACGACGGCCATGCCGCACGACCCGCCGACGAGCAGGCCTTCCTCGCGCGCGAGGCGCCGGGTCATCGCGAACGAGTCCGCGTCGGTGACCGCGATGATCTCGTCCGGGACGGCGGGGTCGTACGCGCTCGGCCAGAAGTCCTCGCCGACGCCCTCGACGAGGTAGGGGCGCCCGTCCCCACCGGAGTACACCGACCCGGCCGGGTCGGCGCCGACGACGTGCACCCGGCCGCCGGGGCGGTCGGCGGACGCGTCGTGCAGGAACCGGCCGGTGCCGGTGATCGTGCCGCCGGTCCCGACGCCGGTGACGACGTGCGTCACGCGGCCGTCGGTGTCGGCCCAGATCTCCGGGCCGGTGGTCTCGTAGTGGCTCGCCGGGCCGTTCGGGTTGGCGTACTGGTTCGGCTTCCACGCGCCCGGGATCTCCCGGACGAGGCGGTCGGAGACCGAGTAGTACGACTCGGGGCTGTCCGGGGCGACCGCGGTGGGCGTGACCACGACCCGCGCGCCGTAGGCCCGCAGGACGTCGATCTTGTCCTGCGACACCTTGTCCGGGCACACGAAGACGCAGGAGTAGCCCTTGCGCTGCGCCACGAGCGCGAGCCCGACGCCGGTGTTGCCGCTGGTCGGCTCGACGATCGTGCCACCGGGCCGGAGCTCGCCGCTCGCCTCGGCCGCCTCGATCATCTTCAGCGCGATGCGGTCCTTCACCGACCCGCCCGGGTTGAGGTACTCGACCTTCGCCAGGACGGTCGCCGAGAGCCCGCGGGTCACGGAGGTGAGCTGCACGAGCGGGGTGTTCCCCACGAGCTCGGAGATGTGGTGGGCGTACTTCATCGCGGGCGGTCGCTCTCTCGTGGGGATCGGTCGACGCCGTCGGGGCGCGGGACGCGCCGCCGGTGGCCGGTCTCCAGGGTACGGGCGCGGGTGCCGCAGCGGCGACGCCGGCATGCGTGAGGGGTGGTCGCGCGGACGCGACCACCCCTCACCTGCCTGTCACCCTGCTGGCCGGGCCGGGACCGGGGCCGGACGGGCCCCGGGTGCGGTCAGTCGCTGCCGCGGAGGATCGCGATCAGTCGCAGGAACTCCAGGTACATCCAGACGAGCGTGACGACGAGGCCGAAGGCCGCGGTCCACGCGAAGGTCGCCGGGGCACCGCCCTCGACGCCGCGCTTGATCGAGTCGAAGTCGACGATGAGCATCGCGGCCGCGAGGCCGACCGCCAGCAGGCCGACGACCATGCCGAGGCCGCCGCTGCGCAGCGGCCCGAAGGCGCCGTCGCCGCCCACGTCGAACATCGCCAGCCCGAAGTTGACCAGCGAGAACACGAGGTAGCCGCCCATGGCGACCAGCAGCCAGCGCGTGAACTTCGGGGTGACCCGGACCTTGCCGGACCGGAACAGCACCAGGCACGCCGCGAACGTCGCCAGGGTGGCGAGCACGGCCTGCGTGACGACGCCGGGCAGGTTGGCCGCGACCTCGATGTACCACGAGATGCCGCCGAGGAAGAGCCCCTCGGCGAGCGCGTAGAGCGCGATCAGCGCGGGGCTGGGCTTGCGCTTGAACGAGTTGACGAGCCCGAGCACGAAGCCGACGAGGGCGCCGCCGAGGGCGACCGCCATGCGCATCGAGTCCGGCACGACGAACCACGCGAACGCGGCGGACGCCACCACGAGGGTGAGCAGGCCGGCGGTCTTGACGATGACGTCGTCGTAGGTGAGGCGGCCGGTCTGGGCCGTGGTGGCCGACGGCGCCGCGTACATCCCCTCGAGCGTCGAGGCGTCGTACCCGGCGGTCGGGGCGGCACCCTGCTTCTGCAGCAGGACGCCTCCCGCGGCACCGCGACGGCGCGACCGGCGCGGGTCGCGGAAGGCCGCGTTGTTGTCGAAGACGGGATTGCTCATGCGTTCCTCCTGGTCGCGGCGGCCGGCGGTCCCGCGGTCACGGGATCGGCACGTGTGGTCGCTGGCCACCGCCTATCCTACGCAACGCCCTCCGGGCCCGCCGCGTTCCCGCCGGTCGGCGCCCCGTCGACGGGCTGTCGGCGGGCTGTCGGCGGGCTGTCGGCGGGCTGTCGGCGGGGTTCGCACCCTCATCCTCAGGTCGTCGGGGTCGTCCCCGCGGCGTACGTCCCGCCCGGGTGAGGATCGGCCGCGCGGGGGTCCCGCGGGCGACCCGGACCCCCGTAGCGTCGACGTCGAGCCACCCGCCCGCCCGACGACGAGGAGCGACGACGACATGATCGAGGCCCACGGCCTGACCAAGAGGTACGGATCGAAGACGGCGGTGGACGACGTCACGTTCACCGTCCGGCCCGGCCGGGTGACCGGCTTCCTCGGCCCGAACGGCGCCGGGAAGTCGACGACCATGCGGATGGTCGTCGGGCTGGACGCGCCCACCCGCGGCACCGTGACGGTCAACGGCAAGCGGTATGCCCAGCACCGCTCGCCGCTGCACGAGGTCGGCGCGCTGCTCGACGCCAAGGCCGTCCACACCGGACGGTCCGCGTACAACCACCTGCTGGCGATGGCCACGACCCACGGGATCGGCAAGGCCCGGGTGCGCGAGGTCATCGCGATGACCGGCCTGGACTCCGTCGCGTCCAAGCGCGTCGGCGGGTTCTCCCTCGGCATGGGTCAGCGTCTGGGCATCGCCTCCGCCCTGCTCGGCGACCCGCACACCCTCCTGCTGGACGAGCCGGTCAACGGGCTCGACCCCGAGGGTGTGGTGTGGGTCCGCAACCTCGTCCGCCACCTGGCCGGCGAGGGCCGCACCGTGTTCCTGTCCTCGCACCTCATGAGCGAGATGGCGCTGACCGCGGACCACCTCATCGTGGTCGGGCGGGGACGCGTGGTCGCCGACGCCCCGGTCGCGGAGATCATCGGCCGCGCGGGCACGACGGCGGTCCGCGTGCGCAGCCCGCAGGCGGGGGTGCTCGCCGACGCGCTCGGCCGGACCGGCGCGACCGTGACCTCGGTCGACGCCCGGTCGCTCGAGGTCCTGGGTGCCAGCGCCGAGACGATCGGCGAGGCGGCGGCCGCGAACGGCGTCGTCCTGCACGAGCTCACCCCGCTCACCCGCTCGCTCGAGGACGCCTACATGGCCCTCACCGCCGGCGAGGTCGAGTACCACTCCACCACCGCCGGCCTGCACCCCGGCACCGGCACCTCCGCCCCGACCCTCGAGAGGCTCTGACATGACCGCCCTGACCACGGACCCGCGCGCCACCGGTGTCGGTCGTCGCGCCCTGCCGGACGGCGGCGGACCGACGTTCCCGCGCGTCGTCGCGGCGGAGTGGATCAAGTTCCGCACCCTGCGCTCGACCTGGTGGACCCTCGGGGTGACCGTCCTGCTCATGGTCGGCATCGCGGCGCTCGCCGCCTGGGGCATGTCCTCGGAAGGTGCCGTCGGCGGCGGGTCCGCCGTCGGCGCATTCGCGGCCACCGTCGGCTCGAACGTCGCCCAGCTCTCGGTCGCCGTCCTCGGCGTGCTGATCATCACGGGTGAGTACACGACCGGCATGGTCCGCTCCACCCTCGCCGCGGTCCCCACCCGGCTGCCGGCCCTCGTCGCCAAGGCGATCGTCCTCGCCGTGACGGTCCTCGTGGTGAGCGCGGTGAGCATCGCGCTGGCGTGGGTCGCGACCGTGCCGTTCCTGTCCGGGACGGCGATGGAGGTGGACCCTCGCGACGGCGAGAGCCTGCGGGTGCTCGGCGGCACGGTGCTCTACCTCACCGGGATCGCGCTGCTGGCGCTGGCGTTCGGCGCCCTGATCCGGCACTCGGCGGGCGCCCTCGCCGCCGTGCTCGGGCTGCTGCTGGTCATCGAGAGCGTGTTCTCGCTCATCCCGCTCGCGTTCTTCCGGGAGGTCAGCCCGTTCCTGCCGTCGACCGCCGGCAGCCGGGTGATGATGCCGGACGCGTTCACCGCCCCGGCGGCCGAGGGCGTGACGCAGCTCGGCCCGTGGCAGGGCTACGTGGTCATGCTGGCCTGGGTCACCGTGATCTTCACCGTGGCGGCGGTCCTGCTGCGCCGGCGGGACGCCTGAGCCGCGACCAGCCCCTGGCGCCGGACCCGGGTCACCCGGGTCCGGCGCCGTCGGCGTCCGTGGACCCGGCGTTCACGGAGCTGAGCGCCCGACGGCTCGGGCCGGTCCGCCGCTGGTTCTTCCTCCACCCGGTGGCGATGGACCGGCTCATCGCCGCCCTGTACTTCGTGCCCGCCGTCATCGGGACGCTCGTCGAGGCGAACGTCCCGGACGTCCCGCTGCTCCTCGGAGCGGTGCTCGGGGCGACCGCCCTCCTCTGGCGGCGCCGAGCACCGCTGCGGGCCGCCGCCGCGATCGGTGTCCTGGCCGTGGTGTCCGAGGCGGCGCTCGGCTCGCTCAACGGCCTTGACCTGGCGATCGCCTTCGTCATCTACGCGGTCGCCGCGTCGTCCCGCCCGCGCACGGCCTGGGTGACGTTCGGGTCGCTGCTCGTCGCCGCGTCCGCGGCGGTGCTTCTGTGGGAGCGAACACTGACCGTGTCGACGACGCCGACCTTCGAGGTCTCCGTCGAGGGGCCCGGGACGCTCGGCGACCGCGTGGGGACCATCACCGGCCTCCTCTTCCTGTCGCTCGTCGCCATCGCGATCGGCACCAGCGTCCGCAACCGCCGGCTGCACGTCGCCGCGCTCGTCGACCGGGCCAACGCGCTGGCCGTCGAGCGCGAGCAGGGTGCCCAGCTGGCCGCCGCGGCCGAGCGGGCGCGGATCGCCCGCGAGATGCACGACGTCGTCGCGCACAGCCTCTCGGTGATGATCGCTCTCGCCGACGGCGCGGGGTCGGCGCTCGAGCGCTCGCCCGACCGGGCCCGCGAGGCGCTCGACGAGCTGTCCGGCACCGGTCGGGCGGCGCTGGCCGACATGCGGCGCGTGCTCGGCGCGCTGCGGGACCCGGGCGCGGCCGCGGGCCCGGGCGCACCGCTCGACCCGCAGCCCGGGTCGGTCGACCTGGACCGGCTCGTCGAGCGGTTCCGGACCGCCGGCGTCCCGGTGCGCTGGACGAGCACCGGTCCCCCGCTGCCGGCCGACGCCGGCCTGCAGCTCGCGGTGTACCGGATCGTCCAGGAGTCGCTCACCAACGTCCTGCGGCACGCGCCCGGGACCACGCGGGTCGACGTCGTGGTCGCGAGCGCGCCCGGCTGCGTCGACCTCACGGTCACCGACGCCGGCCCGGGGCTGCCGACGACCGCGTCGAACGTGCCCACGGCGACGGTGGGCACGGGCGGCGACGGCGCGGGCGGTCCGGCCGGCGGGACGGCGGGCGGGACGGCCGGCGGGACGGCCGGGTCCGGACGCGGGCTCATCGGCATGCGGGAGCGGGCCGCCGTCTACGGTGGGCGCGTCGAGGCGGGACCGCACGACGGCGGCTGGCGGGTGCACGCCGCGCTCACGTGGGACGGGGAGGCCTCATGACGGACGACGGCGCGACCGCCGGGACGACTGCCGGGACGCCGATCCGGGTGCTGCTGGTCGACGACCAGCAGCTGCTGCGGATGGGGTTCCGGCTCGTGCTCGAGGGCGAGAGCGACCTCGTCGTCGTCGGCGAGGCGGGTGATGGCGAGCAGGCCGTCCGGCAGTCGCTCGCACTGCGGCCCGACGTCGTGCTCATGGACGTCCGGATGCCCGGCACCAACGGCATCGAGGCCACCGAGCGGGTCGTCGCGGCGCTGCCGGACTGCCGCGTGCTCATCCTCACGACGTTCGACCTCGACGAGTACGCCTTCGCCGCCCTCCGGGCCGGCGCGAGCGGCTTCCTGCTCAAGGACGCGCGCCCCGCCGAGCTCGTGTCCGCGATCCGGGCGGTCGCGACCGGGGACGCCGTCGTCTCGCCGCGCGTCACCCGGCGGATGCTCGAGATGTTCGCCGGCGCCCTGCCCGCACCGGGTGCGCCCGAGCCGGGCCGGGACGGCCTGGACCCGCGGCTGCGGACGCTCACCGCGCGCGAGCTCGAGATGCTCCGCACCGTCGCCGAGGGCCTGTCGAACGCCGAGATCGCTGCCCGCTTCGTCCTGTCCGAGGCGACCGTCAAGACGCACGTCGGGCGGATCCTGGCGAAGCTCGACCTGCGCGACCGTGTCCAGGCCGTCGTCCTGGCGTACGAGTCGGGGCTCGTCCGGCCCGGCTGAGCGGCACCGACTCGAGCACGGACCCGAAGCACGGACCGCACAGCCGACCGGGTGAGGGTCCACTCACCTGCGGGTCGCCGCGGGCCGGGCGACCCGAGGACACCCGTGACCGACGCCCCACCCCGCCGTCCCCGCGCCGCCATGGTCGCGACCGTCGTGCGGACGCACCACCTGTCCCCGTCGATGGTCGGGTCGATGGTCCGGGTCGTCCTCGGCGGACCGGGCCTGGCCGGCTCCCGTCCGTCGCCGTGCGCCGACTCCTCCGTCAAGGCGGTGTCCCTGCCCGCCGGCCCGCCCGCGGACCTGCCGCGCGAGGCCGCCGCCGGGCTGCGGTGAGCAGCCCGCGCGACAGCCTCGCGGGAGGCCCGGTGGAGTCCGGCCTCAGCGGCGACCGCCGTCGCCGCCCGCGGCGTCGGTGTCGTCGCCCTGGCTCCGGGCGGCGGACTCGCGCAGCTCGCGACCGCGGCGGACGTCCTCCGCCTCCTTCTTCTCGGACTTCTCGATCTTCGTCGTGTCCCGCGGGGGCAGCTGGACCGTCTCCTCCGCGGCGATGCCGGCCTGCAGCTGACGACCGCGCTCGATCTCGGAGTCGAGCTCGGCGCCGAAGAGGAGCGCGTTGTTCATGATCCACAGCCACAGCAGGAAGACGATGACGCCGGCGAGCGAGCCGTACGTCTCGTTGTAGCTGCCGAAGTTCGCGACGTAGAGGCCGAACAGGGCCGACGCGACCACCGCGACGAGGATCGCGACGCCCGCCCCGATGCTGATCCAGGTGAACTTGGGCTGCTTGACGTTCGGGGTGGCGTAGTACAGGAGCGCGATCACCAGGACGATGAGCGCGGCCAGCACGGGCCACTTGGCGATGTTCCACAGCGTGAGCGCCACGCCGCCGAGGCCGAGCGCGTCCCCGATGGCCTCGGCCACCGGGCCGCTGACCACGAGCGACAGCCCGATGATCGCGATGACCGTCACCGCGATCAGCGTGACCAGGAGCATCACGGGACGCAGCTTGTAGAACGGGCGCCCCTCCTTGACCTCGTACATGCGGTTCATCGCGCGGCCGAATGCGCCCACGTAGCCGGACGCGGACCACAGCGCGCCCAGCAGACCGGTGACGAGCGCGAGCCCGGCCCCCGGGGCGCTGGTGAGGTTGCGGATGGTCGGCTCGAGGGCGTCGACGGCGTCACCCTGACCGAGGTCGCGCGCCACCCCGAGCAGTGCGGCCGTCGTCTCCTCGGGGTCCCCGACCAGACCGACCAGCGAGATGATCGCCAGCAGTGCGGGGAAGAGAGCGAGCACGCCGTAGTACGTCAGCGCGGCCGCGAGGTCGGTGCACTCGTCCTTGGAGTACTCGCGCAGGGTCTTGCGCAGGATGTACTTCCAGGACGGCTTGGTGAGGTCCGACGGGGCGTCGGGCTTGCGGGCGTCGTCGGGGTGCGGCGCCTGCGCCTGGGCGGCGCCGGTCTTTCCGGCCATCGGATCTCCTGCGGGTGCTCGTGCGGTGCGGGGTGGAGACGGGTCCGCCGCGGGCCCGGGCGTTGCCCGGGCCCGCGGCGGAGGGTCGTCCTGTCGAGCTGTCGGTCAGCCGGGCGTCTGCTCGGACTTCACCCGCTGGGCGGCGTCCGTCGCGTTGCTCTTGACCTCCTGGGCGGCGTCGGTGCCCTCGGCCCTGACCGTCTGGGCGGCCTCGGTCGCGGTCTCCTTGACCGACTGCAGCGCTTCCTGGGCGGGCGCCTTGAGCTCGGCGGCGACGTCCTTCGCCTTCTCGCTCAGCGCCTCGCCGAGCGGCTGCGCCTTCTCCTTGACGGTGCGGGCAGCCTCGCGCTCCTTCTCCGAGGAGGGGAGCAGCGCGGCGGCGAGCAGGCCGGCGCCGAAGGCGATGAGGCCCGCGGCGAGCGGGTTGCCCTCGGCCTGGCGCTTCACCGCAGAGGGGGCACCGGCGGCGGCGCTCCCGACGGCGGCGACCTTGTCACCCGCGGCGTGGGCCGCACCCGACAGGGACGACTGCGCCGACGCGGCCGCGCCGGAGATCGACGACTGCGCCGAGGCGGCGGCGCCGGAGATCGTCGTGCCGGCCGACGAGGCCGCACCGTGCAGGGTGTCCCCCGCCGACGACGCCGTGCCGTGGATCGACGAGCCGGCCGACGAGCCGGCCGAGGTCGTCGAGTCCTTCACCGACGACGCGGTGCCCATGACCTTGTCCTTGACGCTGCTCAGCGCACCCTTGGCCTTGTCCACCTGGCGGTGGGCGATGTTGCTGGGGCTGACCTTCTCGGTCAGCGCGTCCACGTTGCTGCTCAGCTCGGCGCGCGTGCGCTCGATCTCCTGGCGGATCTGCTCCGGGTCGTTGCTGCTCATCGTGCTGCCTCCTCATTGCCCTGCAGTGCGTCGGGGATCTTCTTGACGGTCTCGGTGGTCTTCGGGATGCCCTGGACCTCCTTCATCTCCTTCTTGCCGCGCAGCGCGAGGACCGCGGCGACGACGCCCCAGAGGACGGCCACCACGACGAAGCCCAGTGCGGGGGCCTCCCACCAGTCGCCCAGCGCCCAGGCGAGCGCGAAGGACAGGAACAGCACCGTCAGGTGGCCGGCGTAGCCGGCGCCGGCGAACATGCCGGCTCCCTTGCTGGCCTGCTTGGCGGACTGGGTGACCTCCGCCTTGGCGAGGGCCACCTCCTGCCGCATCAGGGTCGAGATGTCCTTGCTGACCTCGCCGAACAGCTGGCCGATCGACGGCGAGTCGCCGCCGGTCGACGAGCCGGTGCTCGGCGTGCTCATGGCGGTGGCCCGGGTGGGTGTCCCGTAGTCGGAGGCCGTCATGCCGTGCCCCCGTAACCGCCCGTGGTGGTGCCCGGCGCCTCGGGCGCGGGGTAGGTGGCCGGCGTGCCGTAGGTCGACGTCGTGGGCGAGACGAAGGTCTCGGTCGTCGTCGTGTAGGCGTCGGTGGTGTAGCCCGCGGGAGCCGTGGTGTACCCGCTGGACAGGTACTCCGACTCGCGCACCGCCTCGACGCCGTCGTCGGCCGCGTCGTCCTTGAGGCTGCGGGCCAGACGGCCCGCGACCAGCCCGGCGACCGCGGCGATGCCGAGGAACGTGCCGGGACGGCGACGCGCGAACGCGGTGACCTCGGCCAGGACGTCGGCCGGCTCGCGGCTCTCGAACCAGTCGGCCACCGAGTCGACGACGCCGGAGGCCTGGGTCGCGAGGTTCGTGGCGACGCCCGGCTTCTCGGTCGAGCCGGCCATCGTGCTCAGGTCAGCGCCGAGGGTGCGGATGACGCCCGCGAGGCTCTGCTGCTGCGAGCTGACCTGGGAGGTCAGCTGGCTGCGGGTCTGCTGCAGGACGTCCTTCGCCTGACGGCGCGCCTCGCCGGCCACGTGCGCGGCCTCGGCCCTGGCGGTGCCGGCGACGCGGCTGCCCGCCTCGGTGGCGGACTGCTTGACGTTCGCCGCCTCGCCCTTGACCTGGTCCTTGACCTCGCCGGCCTTCACCTTCGCGTCCTCGACCTTGGCCTTGGCCTCGTCGACCTTGCCGCCACCCTCGGAGCCGCTGCCCGCGGCCGGCGTCACGGACACGTCGGTGTAGCCGGTGGTCGCGTAGGTCGCGCCGCTCTCGAAGCCGCCCGAGCCGGCCGGGTACGACGGCGGCAGGGTGCTGTCGGTCAGCGGTGCGTCGAGGTCGTCGTTCGTGGGGACGGTCCCCGGAGGACGGGTGGACGGGTTGTCGTAGCTCTCGGTCATCTTCTTGCCCTTCGCTGGAGTGCTGGTCTGCTGCACCGGCCGGGATGCCTGGGGCGCCCGGTCGGTACCGGGGTCGATCTGTCGGGACGGACCGCTCAGGTGAGCGGCGCTCCCGACGTGGACGACCCCGGGAGGTCACGGAGGAGCTCGTGGCATCGGAGCGCCCGCTCGGTGTCCCGGGCGAGCAGGTCGAGGCCCACGTCGTCGAATCGGATCTGACGGGTTGCCATCGCGCGCACCTTCCTGTGTCGGAGTCCTCCCCGCGGCCGAGCTGCGGGAGGTCGGGAGGCGGCTCTGCCGACGTCGTCCGGACCCGGTCACGTGCTCGGGAGGCAGGCCGACACCGGTGGTCCGGTGCGGCACCCCCTCCGGGCAGGTGGGTACGGGCCCGCTCGACGGACCGGCAGGCCGCGACTTGACCTGTCACTCAGCATATGGAGCGGGTGAGGTCCTGCAACCGGAGAAAACCGCAGGTCGGAGCCTTCGGGAGCCGCCGCGGCCGATCGCGGGAGCGGCAGCGGCGGCCCGCGTGCAGGATCGGCCCGGCCGGTGTACACGACGGCCGGGCGGGCGTCGCGGCACGTCCCGGGCGCCTCGGCGTCGGCCGGTCCGGCCGGCGGGCCCACGCGGCGCGCCGCCCGGGGCTCTCGACCGGTGTGACCCACGCCACGCCGTCCCTACCCCTTCGACCGGTGCCCCCGACAGGGATCGAACCTGCACTGGGCCGGGTTTAAGCCGGCTGCCTCTGCCGATTGGGCTACGGGGGCGTGCTCCCAGCACGCCGGTGGGCACGACGTCATCCTGCCAGGGCGCGCTTCCCCTGGACGCCGACGTGCTCCCCGGGGCGGCACGCGTCAGGGCCCCGCCGCTGCGACGGGGCCCTGACGGTTCAACGCTGCGGTTCGAGGACCGCGGGTGACCTCCCGGTCACTCGTCGGTCACTTGTCCCAGTGGCTCGCGTCCTTGGACGGGGCCTTGCCCTGCTCGACCGACGCGTCGGGGGACGTCGCGGCGTCCTTCACCGTCACCGGGGCGACGTCGGCCTGCTCGGGCTTGACCTTGGGCGGCTCGGAGGCGCTGCGGAACTCGGCGCGCGGGTCGTGCAGCGACCCCAGGGCGACGACCTCGCGCCGGAAGAGCAGCGAGCCGGTCCAGCCGGCCGCGATGCGGACCTTGCGGTTGAAGGTCGGCATGGCCAGGACGTGGTAGCTGCGGTGCATCACCCACGCCGGGAAGCCGCGGACCTTGACCTTGCCGAACATCTGCGCGACGCCCTTGTACATGCCCAGGGACGCGACCGCGCCGATGTTCTTGTGCTTGTACTCGGTCGGCTCGGCGCTGCGGAGCACCTTGGCGAGGTTGTCGCCGATGTGGTTGCCCTGCCGCAGCGCGTGCTGGGCGTTCGGGGGGCAGAACTTGCCGGGATTGATGAGGTCCGGCACCGCGGCGCAGTCCCCGGCGACCCAGGCGTCGGGGACGATCGTCCCGTCCTCGTGCGCGACCTGGAGCGTCGGGAGGGCGATGACGCGACCCATCTTGTCCAGCGGCAGGTCGGAGTTCTTCAGCACCGGGTTCGCCTTGACGCCGGCGGTCCAGACGATCGTGTCCGAGTCGAACTCGGTCTTGTTCGACAGGACCACGTGCCCCCCGACGCACGAGCTGAGGAAGGTCGACAGGTGCACCTCGATGTTGCGCTTGCGCAGCTGGTCGAGGGTGTAGCCGCCGAGCTCCTCGCTCACCTCCGGCAGGATGCGCGTCGACCCCTCGACGAGCACGAAGCGGAGGTCCGAGTGCTCGATGGAGTCGTAGTACTTCACCGCGTCGCGGGCCATGTCCTCGAGCTCGCCCAGCGCCTCGACACCGGCGAACCCGCCACCGACGAAGGTGAAGGTCAGCAGCCGCTTGCGGGTGTCTGGGTCCCAGGTCGACGACGCGACGTCGATCCGGTTGAGCACGTGGTTGCGGACGGCGACGGCCTCCTCCACGTTCTTGAAGCCGATCGCCTCCTCCGCGAGCCCGGGGATTGGCAGCGTGCGCGCGACGGAGCCCAGGCCGACGATGAGGTGGTCGTAGGTGATCCAGTAGGGCTCGCCCTCCTGGGGCGTGACCTGGACGGTGCGGTCGTTGTGCCGGATCTCCGACACGTGCCCCTGGAGCACGTCGATGCCCTTGAGCGCGCGGCGGTGCGGGGCGACGACGTTGCGCGGGTCGATCGACCCGGCGGACACCTCGGGCAGGAACGGGGCGTAGGTCATGTACGGCCGCGGGTCGACGACGACGATCGCCGCGTCCTGCGTGCCCAGCCGCTTGCGCAGCCGGCGTGCGGAGTACAGACCGACCGTCCCGCCACCGAGGACGACGACACGCGGGACCTTGCGGGGGCGCGGAGCGACCGCGCGCGTCGGGGCGGCGCCACCCTGGGCGGAGACAGTCGAGGTCATGAGGCAAACCGTAGCCTGCTGGCGGAGCTCCTTCATCCCGTCCGGGATGCGGGCGGACCGGTGCGCAGCGGGCCACCTGCGGGGAGCCCGCGGCGCCGGCCCGCAGGCGACGCGGGACCGGGCGGCGTCAGGCGTGCACGTGGTCCGCGGCACTCAGGGCGATGCCGTCGAGGATGTCGTGCTCGGACGTCACCACGTGGGTCAGCTGGCCGCCCGCGGCTCCCACCTCGGCCCGGACCCGCGCGATGACGTCCGACCACACCAGGGCCCCCGCCCCGATGACGTCGACCCGGCCGGGGTGCATGAACGGCAGCCCGGCGCGGTAGGCGCGGGAGCGCTCCAGCAGGTCGCGGCTGGCGGCGAGCACCTGGCCCACCGGCAGGACGGAGCCGTGGATCCGCTCGGGGTCGTACTGGGGCAGCTGCAGGGTGTGGGCGGTCACGGTGGTCACCGATCCGGCGACGCCGACGAGGGTCGCGGTGCGGCCCAGCGGCACGACGGCGGCCGCGGCGTCGAGCGCGGCCGACACGTCGGCGCTGGCGGCGGCCACCTGCTGCGCGGTCGGCGGGTCGTCGTGCAGGTGCCGCTCGGTCAGCCGGACGCAGCCGACGTCCATGGACACCATCGCCACCGGGGAGGTCGTCCCGAGGACGAGCTCGGTGGAGCCGCCGCCGATGTCCACGACGAGGAACGGGCCGCGGTGCCTGCCGGTGAGCACGCTGGTCGCGCCGCGGAACGAGAGCGAGGCCTCCTCGTCGCCGTCGACCACCTCCGGCTCGACGCCGAGGATCGCGCGGACGCCGTCGACGAACTCCTGGCGGTTCTCCGCGTCGCGTGAGGCCGACGTCGCGACGAACCGGGTGTGCTCGACCCCGAGGTCGGCGCCGAGCCGGGCGTACCGGCGGGTCGCCTCGAACGTGCGCTCGAGCGCCTCGGGGGCCAGCCGCCCGGTGCGGTCGACGTCCTGGCCGAGCCGGACGACCTCCATGCGCCGGTCCAGGTCGACCAGGGCCCCGGTGGACGGGTCCACGTCGGCGACGAGCAGCCGGATGGAGTTGGTCCCGCAGTCGATGGCAGCCACGCGTGTCATGGGCGCCAGCCTGCCACCCCGGCGGCGGGCCGGCCCGTGGTCCGCCGGGGCCGGGACGGGCGGCCCGCGAGCGCGCGCGGGGTCAGCAGCTGCAGCGGTCGGGGCGCCAGGTGTCGCGGACCAGCTCGAGCGCCTCGTCGCCGAGCGGGTTGACGCCCGGGCCGGCCGCGAGCGCGTGGCCCACCAGGACGTGCAGGCACTTGACCCGGGTCGGCATGCCGCCCGCCGAGATGCCCGCGATCTCCTCGACGTGCCCGAGCTCCTCGCGCGCGGCGAGGTAGTGCTCGTGCGCCCGGCCGTACCGCTGTGCGAGGTCCGGGTCCGCGGCGAGCCGCGCGGTCCACTCCTTCATGAGGCCGCCGGCCTCGAGCGTGCTGACCGCGGCGACCGCCCCCGGCGCGGTGAGGTAGTACGTCGTCGGGAACGGCGTGCCGTCGTCGAGGCGGGGGGCGGTGCGCACGACGAGCGGGCGTCCGCACACGCAGCGCGCCGCGATGCCGACGACGCCGCGCGGCACGCGGCCGAGCTGCTCGGCGAGGGTGTCGAGGTCGCGCCGGACCACGGCCTCGCCGGTCGCGTACGGGAGGGGTGCGGAGCTCACGGCGGTCCTGTCGACGTCGGCCCGGCCGGTGTCGTGGGCGGGTGGAGGTGCGGGGTACGTGCGGTCGTGCGGTGCGTGAGCCTACGGCGCGGGCGCGTCGACGGCCGCATCCGTGCCGGCCGGCGGGACGGTCGCGTCCGGCGGGACGGTCGCGTCCGGCGGGACGGTCGCGTCCGGCCCCGGCGGCAGCACGTCGCCGGGGGCGACGCCGACCTCGGCCTCACCCGCCACCGCCACGGACTCCCAGATCGTCGCGTACCAGGGCGTCGTCGTCCCGGACGGCACGAGGGTCGGGCCGGTGCCCGCGTCGGGGACCGCGGGCGCGGTGGGGTCGGGGACGGTCTCCGGGTCGATGACGCGGTACGCCGTCTCCCCCGGCCGCACGAACGCGAGCCGCTCGCGCGCCTGCGCGGCGACGTACGCCGGGTCGGCCCACCGTTCGAGCTCGGCGTCGAGGTCCTCGGTGCGCTCGCGGGCGACCGCGAGCTCGTGCGCGAGCGCCCGGTTCTCGGCCTGCTGCGCGAGGTAGGCCCGCACGGTCGGGAAGAGCAGGACGAACGCGAGCAGCAGGACGACGAAGAGCACGAGCGCGCGCACGGTGAACATCCGCGGGACCCGGGTGAGCGACTCGGCCGCCGCCCCGGCGGCTCCCCGCCCGCCCGCCACCGCGGAGCTGCCCCGGGATGCCGGCCGGGTCGACGCGCCGCGCGCACCGGCCCCGCGGCCGGAGGACGACCGCGCCGGACGGCCCCGACCCGCGATCGGCGCCGCACGGCCCGTGCCGGACGACGCGGTGCGGTCGGCGCCGGGGCGACCGGCACCGCGCGGCGCGGGGATCCGGGCACCCGTCGCGGCCGACGACGTCGCGCGCGCTCCGGCGTGCGGGGAGCTCGGTCGACGGGGGGACATGGCCCCGATTGTGCCCTCTCGGCCGGCACGCGGGCCGCAGGCCCGGGACCTTCGACGTGTCCCGTGGCAGGGTCCGCGTCGGTCCGCGTCGGTCCGCGTCGGTCCGCGTCGGTCCGCGTCGGTCCGCGTCGGTCCGCGTCCGTCCGCGGCAGGGACCGGCCGGTCCAGGGCAGGGACGGCGCCCGGTCACCGGCGGGGCGCGGTCGACCCGGGGCCCGAAGCGCCGGAGCCCGGCACCCGATGGGGTGCCGGGCTCCGGGTCGGGCCGTGCGTCGGGTCAGGCCGTGTGGCGCGGGAAGGCGCTGCGGCCGGCGTAGCGGCCGGCGTCGTCCAGCTCCTCCTCGATGCGCAGCAGCTGGTTGTACTTGTTGATCCGCTCGCCGCGCGCCGGGGCGCCGGTCTTGATCTGGCCGGCGTTCGTCGCGACCGACAGGTCGGCGATCGTGACGTCCTCGGTCTCGCCCGAGCGGTGCGACACCATCGCGGTGAAGCCGTTGCGCTGCGCGAGCGTGACGGCGTCGAGGGTCTCGGTGAGCGTGCCGATCTGGTTGAGCTTGACGAGCAGCGAGTTCGCCGCGCGCAGCTCGATGCCCTTGGCCAGGCGGGTCGGGTTGGTGACGAAGAGGTCGTCGCCGACGATCTGCACCCGGTTGCCGATGGCGGAGACGAGCCCGCTCCAGCTCTCCCACTCGTCCTCGGACAGCGGGTCCTCGATGGAGACCAGCGGGTAGTCCGCGACGAGCTGCTGGTAGTAGGCCACCATCTCGTCCGGCGAGGTCGCCTTGCCCTCGAACTGGTAGGCGCCGTCGCGGAAGAACTCGGTCGCGGCGACGTCGAGCGCGAGGCCGACGTCCTGGCCGGCGACGAAGCCGGCCTTCTCGATGGCGACGAGGATGAGGTCGAGCGCGGCCCGGTTGCTCGAGAGGTTCGGCGCGAAGCCGCCCTCGTCGCCCAGACCGGTGGCCAGGCCCTCGGACTTCAGCACGGACTTGAGCGCGTGGTAGATCTCCGCGCCGGTGCGCAGCGCCTCGCGGAACGTCGTGGCGCCGATGGGCGCGACCATGAACTCCTGGATGTCGACGTTGGAGTCCGCGTGCGACCCGCCGTTGAGGATGTTCATCATCGGGACCGGCAGCACGTGCGCGTTCGGGCCGCCGACGTAGCGGAAGAGCGGCAGGTCGGCCGAGTCGGCGGCGGCCTTGGCGACCGCGAGCGAGACGCCGAGGATCGCGTTCGCGCCGAGCTTGCCCTTGTTGGGCGTGCCGTCCAGGTCGATGAGCGCGGCGTCCACGAGCCGCTGCTCGGTCGCCTCGAAGCCGATGAGCTCCGGCGCGATGTCGTCGATGACGGCGTTGACCGCGTCCTCGACGCCCTTGCCGAGGTAGCGGGACTTGTCGCCGTCCCGGCGCTCGACGGCCTCGAACGCGCCCGTGGAGGCACCCGAGGGCACCGCCGCCCGGGCGATGGTGCCGTCGTCGAGGGCGACCTCGACCTCGACGGTGGGGTTGCCGCGTGAGTCGAGGATCTCGCGCGCGCCGACGGCCTCGATGCTGGCCATAGTCAAGCTCCTTGGGGCTGGGGGGAGATGCCTCCTCACCCTAGTGCGCATCGACCTCGCCCGGCCGGGGACCTTCCGGCCCCCGGGACGGTGTGACGAGCACGTCCGCCCGCCCGGCGGACGACGGCGCCACGGGGGCCCGCGTGGGGACGCCGGTGAGGACCTGGTTGCGTCCCGAGGCCTTGGCGGCGTAGAGCGACACGTCCGCGGCGTGGAACAGCTCGCCCGTGGTGGTGCCGGACGCCGGGAACGTCGCCACGCCACCGCTGACGGTGCACGCGACCCGTCCCCCGTCGACGGTGACGTCCTCGTCCTCGAGGCAGCCGCGGACCGTCTCGGCGAAGGCGAGTCCGGCGACGACGTCCGCGCCCGGCAGCGCGACGAAGAACTCCTCGCCGCCCCAGCGCGCGACGAGCGCCCCGGCGGGCGCCTCGTGGGCCAGCCGGCGGGCGACCTCGACGAGGACGGCGTCGCCGGCGAGGTGGCCGTGGCGGTCGTTGATGGTCTTGAAGCGGTCGACGTCGAGCAGGACGACGGTCAGCGGCGTGCCCGCGGCCCGGGCGTCGGCGAGGAGCAGGTCGAAGCGCTCGACCATGTGCCGCCGGTTGTGCAGGCCGGTGAGCGCGTCGCGGCTCGCCTGCTCGGCGAGGTCCGCCCGGAGCCGCTCGATGGTGTCGACCTGGCGGGTCAGCTGGAGGTTGGCCTCCTCGAGGCGGCGGCTCTGGGCCTTGGCCTCCGTGACGTCCCGGGCGACCAGGACGGTCCCGAGTGCGCGGCCCGTGCTGTCCACCAGCCGCGAGCTGCGCACGTGCAGCTCGGCGGGCTCCCCGTCGAGCTCGACGCTGACCTCGGCGCCCTCCTCGTCGGCGTCGGCCATGGCGGCCCCGAGCAGGTCGACGGCCGGCGCGCCGATGATCTCGTCGGTGCCGGCCCGCATGCGGCGCACCAGGCGGACACCCGCGGGGTTGAGGTCGATGACCCGGCCCATGGGGCTGACGGCGATGATCGCGTCGCTGATGTGCTCGAGGATCAGCGCCCGCGCCACCGGCGCGAACGTGAACAGCTGCTGGTGGAAGATCGAGGACGACAGGACGATGCCCGTGATGGCGAACCCGACCGGGGTCGGGTCCATCTCGATCGGGAGCCCGCCGGCGAGGTTGATCGCGTTGACGATCACCGGCACGAGCACGGCGACGAGGACGCTCAGCCGCTGGGCCTTGAAGGCGCGCGGCGCGGTCCACCAGGACCACCCCACCATGGCGATGCCGACGACGAGGGCGGAGTAGCAGTAGAACGAGTGGGCCCAGAACACCGGCCCGAAGTCCCAGTACCGCGCGCCGGTCAGCTCGGCGATGCCCTCACCGGTGAAGACGAGCCCGTGCCAGGGGTTGGTCGCGGCGGCCACGGTGATCAGGACGGGCTCGACCAGCAGGAGCCCCACGAGGCGGCGGCCGGGTGTCCACTGCGCGCGCGAGATGGTGCCGGCCAGCACGACGAATGCCGCGACGGTCCCGCTCAGGCCGGGGAAGATCGCGAGCGAGGCCACCGCCGCCACCTGCGGGACGACCGCGCTGGCGGCGACGGCGTCGAAGACCGACCACCAGCAGGCGCCCAGCATGACGAGGACGAGGGTGAGCGCGACCGTCGGGTTGAGCGCGCGGCGGCGCCAGGTGATGAGCGCCAGGACGACGAACGCCCCCGCAGCCGCGGTGTAGGCGATCCCCGCCGGGTCCGACCTGAACACAGTGGACCCCCTTCCGCGGGCACCGGGCCGCGGAGTGGTCCCGCGGCTGGGGATCCCATCGGCGCCCGGAGCGGGCGGATGAGGGTCAGCGGGCCTCCGTCTCACGGACGGCCGCGTCCAGGGTGCGCAGCGCGGCCCGCAGCGCCGCCTCGGCGTCGACGCCCGCGGCGGCCGCCTCCCCCACGAGCCGGAGCAGGCGCGCGCCGATCTCCGCGGACTCCGCGCGCTCCGGCGGGGCGGCGTCGAGGTGCCGCCGGGCCACCTGCTCGACGTCGACCACCACGCCGGCCCGGCCCGCGCGGGCGAGCACCTTGTCGCCGCGGGCCAGCGCGCCCTGGCCGAGCGGGATCCCGTCGAGCACGGACGTCCGGCTCTTCTCGGCCCGCTTGATCTGCTCCCAGCGGACGTGCACGAGGTCGGCGGGCGAGTCGGCCGGCACTGGCCGGTCTGAGCGGGTCGGCGGGCGGGTCGGCCGGCGGCGACGCGGCGGCGTCGTCCGCCGGGGCGAACACGTGCGGGTGCCGCCGGACGAGCTTGGCGGTGAGGGCCTCCGCGACGTCGTCGAGGTCGAAGGGGTCCGCCTCGTCCTCCTGCGCGAGGCGGGCGTGGAAGACGACCTGCAGCAGGACGTCCCCGAGCTCCTCGCGCAGGCCGGCGCGGTCGTCGGCCTCGATCGCCTCGGCGAGCTCGTGCGCCTCCTCGAGCACGAACGGCACGAGGCTCTCGTGGGTCTGCTCCGCGTCCCAGGGGCAGCCGCCCGGGGACCGCAGCCGGTCCATGACCGCGACGAGGCGCCGGACCGCGTCGCCCGGGACAGCGGGGACGGCGGCCGGACCTGCGCCGGTCATGAGCCGGTCACGGGCCGGTCACCGGGTGCATCAGCAGGCCCTCACGGGGTCGCGGCGGCCGGGACGAGCCAGTCGTGCGCGATCGGCGTGATGCCGGACCCGTCGGCGAAGTCGACCTCGCCGTAGCGCGGGTTCACCTCGACGTCGAGCTCGGCGAGGTCGGCGCTGACCTCCGCCAGGAGCGCGGCCCCGTCCGGGTGGGCCTGGAGCTTGCGCTGCACCACCGTGAAGCGGGCGACCTCGAGCGACGTCGGACCGAAGTCCGGGGTCTCGGCGGGCGGCTCCTCGCCCTCGACGGGCGCGGCGAGCCCGTCGAGCACCTCCTGGGCCTCCTGGGTCGACACGCCGATGTCGTTCTCGGCGGCGATGCGCTCGAAGGTGGGCTGCGCCACGAGCAGGAGCAGCACCGCCGACGGGCTCGCGTCCTGCAGGTAGGGGCCGAGCTCCTCGGTCGCCTCGTGGACGTCGGCGATCGGGATCGCGCGCCCGTCCACGACCGCTGCGGCGCCGGTCTGCGCCGAGCAGCCCGCCACACCGGCCACGGCCGCCGTCGCCCCGGCGACCAGCCGGACCGCGAGCCGCGTGCGCATCCTCCAGGACCCCACCGTCACCGCAGACCTCCACCTGGTTGTCGTCGCGTCGTCGTCGACCGGGGCCATGCTAGGCCCCGCGCACCCGGGCCCCGACCTCACCCGCGACGCCGCGCCCCGCGGGGTGCCGCGCGCTGCCGCCCGGGAGTCGCCACGGGTCAGGAGACCGACCGCGCGGCCTGCGCCCGGGCGATGCCCACCTCCGCGGCGGTCGCGACGTCGCCCCGGATGACCGCGTCGACGAGCTGACGTGCCCAGGCGAGCACCTCGCCCCCGTGCAGCGGCCTGCCGCCGATGCGCGCCGTCGTCGGGAACGGGACGAGGACCGTGCGCAGCGCGGGCTTGAGCACGGTGCCCGGGTAGAGCCGCTTGAGCCGCAGCTGGGCGGACTCCGGCAGGTCGACCGGGGCGAAGCGCACGAACTTGCCCTGGGCGGTGACGTCGGACAGCCCGACCTCCCGGACCACGTTGCGGAAGTCGGCCACCGCGAAGAGGTTCTCGACGACGTCCGGGACGGCGCCGTACCGGTCGACCAGCTCGGCGCGGACGCCGGCGATCGCCTCGGCGGACGCGGCGGACGCGATCTTCCGGTAGGCCTCGAGTCGCAGCCGCTCGTGCGCGATGTAGTCGTGCGGGATGTGCGCGTCCACCGGCAGCTCGATGCTGACCTCGGGGGCCTCCGGCTCGGCGTCCCCACGGAACGACGCGACGGCCTCGCCGACCATCCGGATGTACAGGTCGAAGCCGACGCCCGCGATGTGGCCGGACTGCTCGCCGCCGAGCAGGTTGCCCGCGCCGCGGATCTCGAGGTCCTTCATCGCGATCTGGATGCCGGACCCGAGGTCGGTGTGCGCGGCCATGGTGGCCAGCCGGTCGTGCGCGGTGTCGGTGAGCGGGCGCTCCGGCGGGTACAGCAGGTAGGCGTAGGCGCGCTCGCGGCCCCGCCCGACCCGCCCGCGCAGCTGGTGCAGCTGGGACAGCCCCAGGACGTCGGCCCGCTCGAGGATGAGCGTGTTCGCGTTCGAGATGTCCAGGCCGGTCTCGACGATCGTGGTGCAGACGAGCACGTCGAACTTCTTCTCCCAGAAGTCCGCGATGACCCGCTCGAGCTGGTGCTCGTTCATCTTCCCGTGCGCGACGGCGATCCGGGCCTCGGGGACGAGCTCGTGCAGCCGGGCGGCGGTCCGCTCGATCGACTCGACCTTGTTGTGCACGTAGAAGACCTGGCCCTCGCGCAGCAGCTCGCGCCGGACGGCCGCGGTGATCTGCTTCTCGTCGTACGCGCCGACGAAGGTGAGCACCGGGTGCCGCTCCTCGGGCGGGGTGGCCAGGGTGGACATCTCCCGGATGCCGGTGACGGCCATCTCGAGCGTGCGCGGGATCGGGGTCGCGCTCATCGCGAGCACGTCGACGTTCGTGCGCAGCTGCTTGAGCGTCTCCTTGTGCTCGACGCCGAACCGCTGCTCCTCGTCGACGATGACCAGCCCGAGGTCCTTGAAGCGGACCTCGCCGGTGAGGAGCCGGTGGGTGCCGATGACGACGTCCACGCTGCCGTCGGCGAGCCCGGCGACGACCTCCTTGGCCTCGGCGTCGGTCTGGAAGCGGGACAGCGAGCGGACGGTCACCGGGAACGGCGCGTACCGCTCGGCGAAGGTGTCGAGGTGCTGCTGGACGAGCAGGGTCGTCGGCACGAGGACGGCGACCTGCTTGCCGTCCTGCACGGCCTTGAACGCGGCGCGGATGGCGATCTCGGTCTTGCCGTAGCCGACGTCGCCGCACACGAGCCGGTCCATCGGCACGGACTTCTCCATGTCGGCCTTGACCTCGTCGATCGTGACGAGCTGGTCCGGCGTCTCGACGTACGCGAAGGCGTCCTCGAGCTCGCGCTGCCACGGCGTGTCCGGGCCGAACGCGTACCCCGGGGTGGCCATCCGGGCGGAGTACAGCCGGATGAGCTCGGAGGCGATCTCCTTGATCGCCTTGCGCGCGCGGCCCTTCGTCTTGGCCCAGTCGCTGCCGCCCATCTTGTTGAGGGCCGGCGACTCCCCACCGGAGTACTTCGTGACCTGGTCGAGCTGGTCGGTGGGCACGAACAGCCGGTCCCCGGGCTGCCCGCGCTTGGACGCCGCGTACTCGATGACCATGTACTCGCGGGTCGCGGCGGACGCGCCCGAGCCCAGGGTCCGCTGCACGAGCTCGACGAACTTCCCGACGCCGTGCTGCTCGTGCACCACGTAGTCCCCGGTGCGCAGCTGCAGCGGGTCGACGACGTTGCGGCGCCGGGACGGCATCCTCCGCATGTCCCGCGTCGAGGAGCCGGCCCGGCCGGTGAGGTCGGACTCGGAGAACACGGCCACGTGCAGCTCGGTGGCCACGAACCCCGGTCCGACCGGGGCGGGCGTGACGAGGACGACGCCGCCCTCGGGCTCGGTGGGGATCTCCCCCACGAGCCGCGCCGGGACGTCCGCCGCGCCGAGCTGCTCGACCATGCGGCGGGCCGGGCCGTGCCCTTCGGTCGTGAGGACGAGCCGCCACCCGTCGCGCTGCAGCGCGCGCACGTCGGCGATCGCCCGCTCGAGGTCACCCCGGTAGCCCTCGACGTCCCGGGCCGTCAGCGTCAACGTCGTCGGCTCGTCGTCGTCGGTGTGGCCGACGTCCCCGGCCACCACGAGCCGGTCGTCGTCGGCGGAGCCGGAGCCGGCAGAGCCGGAGGAGGTGTCGGCCATGCCGAACGGGCTGAGGGTCCACCAGCCCAGGGCGCGGCGGGCCGCGATGTGCCGGACGTCGGCGAACGTGGCGAACGACGCCGCCCGCAGGTCGATCGGGGTGCGGCCGCCCGCGGCCGCGGACGTCCAGGCGGCCGCCAGGAACTCCTCGGTCGTCGCGACGAGGTCGTGCGCGCGGCGGCGCACGCGCTCGGGGTCGGCGACGACGAGCAGGGCGTCGTCCGGGACGAGGTCGAGGACGGGCACCATCGACTCGACCAGCGCGGGTGCGAGGGACTCCATGCCCTCCACCGCGATCCCCTGGGCGAGCCGGTCGAGCATCTCCGCGGCGCCGGGCAGCTCCTGCGCGAGCGCCGCGGCGCGTGCCCGGACGTCGGCGGTGAGGAGGATCTCGCGGCACGGCGGCGCCCAGACCCCGTGGTCGGCCACCTCGAGGGAGCGCTGGTCGGCGACGGCGAACCAGCGCACCTCCTCGACCACGTCGCCCCAGAACTCGACCCGCAGCGGGTGGTCCTCGGTGGGCGGGAAGACGTCGAGGATGCCGCCGCGGACGGCGAACTCGCCCCGCCGCTCGACCATGTCGACCCGCGCGTAGGCCGCCCCGGCGAGCCGCTCGGCCACCTCCTCGAGGTCCGCGGTGTCGCCCACGTCGAGCTGCACCGGCGCGAGGTCCCCGAGCCCGGCGACCACCGGCTGCAGGACGGCGCGCACCGGCAGCACGAGGACGCGGATCGGCCCGGTGTGCCCGGCCGACGCGTCGGGGTGGGCGAGCCGGCGGAACACCGCCAGCCGCCGGGCGACGGTGTCGCTGCGCGGGGAGAGGCGCTCGTGCGGGAGCGTCTCCCAGGCCGGGAGGACGGCGACGTCGTCGGCGGGCAGGTAGCAGCGCAGGGACGCGGCGAGGTCGTCGGCGTCCCGCCCGGTCGCGGTGACCACGACGAGCGGGCGACCCCCGGCCGGGGGTGGCGCGGAGCCCTCGGGGTGCGCACCGGCGCCGGCCATCGCCGCGAGCAGCGGGGGCCGGGCGCCGGCGGGCGCGACGACGTCGACCGCGCCGCGCGTGCGGACCAGCGAGACGGCCTCGGCGGCGGCCCGGTCGGCGAGGAGGGCGGGGAGCAGGCCGGAGAGGTTCATGCGCGGGGGACCTGTGGATTCTCACGGGGACGACGAGCCACGCCCGGCGCGCCGACGTCCCGGCGCAGCGCGAGCACCCCGGATCCGCTGGGGACCCGGGGTGCTCCATGATACGACCGACCCCCGACATGCACCGGGGTGGGCCCGACCGGTCAGGCGCGCGCGGCGGCCTCGGGTGCGGACACCATGCCGTCGAGCGCGCGACGCAGGAGCGTGCTCGAGGTGTGGATGGTGTACGGGAAGTAGACGATCTCGACGCCGAGCGCGGCGAAGTCGCGCTCGAGCTTGGCGCCCTTGGCGGTGCCCCGCCAGTCGTCGCCCTTGAACAGGACGTCGAACGGGACGGACTGCCAGGTCTCGACCTTGTCGGGGACGACCTCCGCGACGACCTCGTCGACGAACGAGATGTGGCTGACGATCTCCATCCGCTCCGCGAGCGGGACGACCGGCAGCTTGCCCTTGGTGAGCAGGCACATCTCGTCGGACACGACGCCCGCGATCAGGTGGTCGCAGTGGGCCTTGGCCTGCCGCAGGATGTTGAGGTGACCGACGTGGAACATGTCGTACGCGCCCGGCGCATAGCCGACGACCTTGGTCATGGAACCTCCTGGAGTGCGGTAGGGCGTGGATCTGGCCCACAGCACCGGGGGAAGGCGGGTCCGCCCCTCGGCCCGCCGCTGCTCATGCTAGGCACCCGCGAGCGCCCACCGGGAGGGGCCACCCGGGTGAACCACGTCACCACAGCGGTCACGCCCGGGTGAGAAGCGGGGCGCGCCGGCGGTTCGACCACGGGACGCACGCCCGGGTCAGTGGTGCTCGGCCGGGGCCCGGCGAGCCGCCGCCCCGGGGGCGGCCGGAGCCGCCGGCGCCGGCGCGAGGCGCCGGATCTCCCGGTACCACTTGGGCAGCGCGAGCGCGACGAAGCCGGCGTTCGCGAGGAAGAGCAGGCCGTACGCCGGGACGAAGACCGCCGGCCACGCGACGAGGCCGAGCACGACGCAGAGCAGCCCGTAGTCCGTGGGCAGCACCGCGAGCGAGTACGCGGTCGACGACGACCCGTCGGCCGCCATGAACATCCCCGTCTGCTTGCGCAGGGACCGCCGGAGCTGGTCGGTGAGGATCATCGTGAAGAAGAACACACTCGCGACCACCTGGTAGCCGAGCGGGACGAGCAGCCACGCGGTGTCCAGGTCGGTGAACCGGAACCACGACACCAGCACCGCCAGGTGCAGGACGGACGTCTTGACGGCGTCGACGGCGTGGTCCAGCCACTCCCCCGCCGCGCTGCCGGAGCCCTGCAGGCGGGCGAGCTGACCGTCGGCGGCGTCGAGCGCGTAGCCGAGCACCAGCAGCAGCCCGATGAGCACCGACACCACGGGGGTCGGCTCCGCGAGCGCGAGCAGCCCGATCCCGGCGAACGTCGCGACGGCGCTCAGCCCCGTGACCGTGTTGGGGGTGAGCCCGGCGACGGCCGCGGCGGCCGCCAGGCGGCGACCCATCCAGCGGTTGATCCACCGGGAGTAGGCCGGCGCGCCCTTGGCGGTCTTCTGCAGGCGCCCGAGCTCGGTCACACCCTGCCGGTAGCGCGACAGCCGGGAGCCGTCGAGGGGGGTGGTGGTCATGAAGGCCTCCGCAGGGTCGCGGTGCGCACGTGCGCACCGTCCAGGACGGCACCCAGCCGGGTGCGGAACGCGGCTCGCGTGAACATCGCGTCGAAGCGCCGACGCGCCTCGTCGCCCTGCTCGGCGAGCGTCGCGCGGTCGAGCGTCTCGAGGGCGGCGTGCCAGGCGGCGACGTCACCCGTCGCCACGAGGCCGCCGGTCACACCGTCGGCGACGATGTCCGGCAGCCCGCCGGAGTCCGACGCGAGCACGGCCCGGCCGAGCGCGGCCGCCTCGATGGCGATGGTGGGCAGAGGGTCCGGCCGCGTGCTGGGGACCAGGACGACGTCGCTCGCCGCGATCCACGCGGCGACGTCGTCGGTCTCGCCGACGACGTGGACGTGCCGCTCGGCCGGGAGCGCGGCCGCGAGACCGGCGACGTCGACGACCGAGCCGGACGGCGGCGGGCCGCCGAGGACGACGAGGTGCAGGTCCTCGCGACCGAGCCGTCCCCAGGCCGCGAGCAGGGCCTCGTGGCCCTTCCAGCCGTTCCAGCGGCTCGCGACGAGCGCGACGACGTCGCCCGGACCGGCACCGATCGCGACGCGCTGGGCGGCACCGTCGCCGGCGGCCGGCACCACGAACCCGTTGTGCACGACGGCGATCCGGGACGACGGCAGGGGCAGTCCCTCGGCGACCGCGGCGCTGACCGCGACGACGGTCTGGCACGCCTGCAGGAACGGGCCGAGGACGACCCGCTCGAGCCGGGACCACGTCTCGTGCACGTGGACCACGACGTGCGCGCCGACGGCGCGGGCGGCCGGCGCCAGCAGCAGGGACGCGGAGGTGTTGAGGTAGACGACGTCGGGCCGGACCTGCCGCAGGCGGCGGTGCGTGCGCCACGCCCGCCGGGCCAGGGCCGGCAGCGCCCCGGCCCGCAGGTACGCGCGCCGGAGCACCGCCAGGTCGGTGTGGTGGACCGGGACGTCCCGCCGCCCGAGCTCGGCCGAGAGCTCGTGCTTCGGGTACGGCACGTCGGTGGGGAGCCACACCTGCACCTCGGCGTCGGCCGCCAGGAGGTCGACCACCTCGAGGAGGACCTTGTCCGCCCCGTACATCTCGTCCGACGGGTGGACGACCACCACTGACGTCACTCGCCGGTCCCCGTCGCCGGCCGGGTCGTCGCCGGCGTCACTGGGCGGTCCCGCCCGTGACGACCAGGTCGTCGAACCGCACCCGGACCGGGCCGTTCGTGGTGCTGGACGTCAGCTGCTGCCAGACGCCCACGTGCCCGGCGACCTGGAGCGACGCCGTGGAGTCGGTGACGTCGTGGATCCAGGCGGTGGGCTCCGGCTGGCCGTCGACCCACACCTTGGACTGCAGCCGCGTCGGGCTCGTCCCGGTCACGGCGCTCTTGAGCACGAGCACCGTCCCCGGGGCGTAGGTGACGCCCGGAGCGGTGTTGAACGACGAGATCGTCGTCTCGGCGCCGCCGACGGACCGGGTCCACCAGACCTTGACCTGACCGGTGGCCAGGTACTGCAGCCTCATCCGGTAGGTGTCGTCGTTGGGGGCGATGCGTGCGCGGACCATGCCGTACGAGCCAGACCCGTTCGGGACCTTGTCGAGCGAGACCTTCACCGTCGTGGTCAGGTCGGTGCCGGACGCGCCGGGCAGCCGGGCGGTCGCGGCCGAGTTGGCCCGCGCGAGGGTGAAGACCCCGGCGCCGCCGGACACGCTCGTCGCGCCGGCCGTGGCGACCCAGGCGCCGCCGGTGTCGGCGGTCCCGAAGCCGGAGGTCACCGCCCGGTCGAAGGCGTCCTGCGCGACCGTCGTGACGCCGGGGACCGGGTCGGGGCCGGGGTTCGGCGCCGGCGCGGTCACCGTGATCGTGCGCGACGACGTCGCCGGTGAGAGTGGAGCTGTCCGTCACCGTGAGCGTGACGTCGTAGGAGCCGGCGGCTGCGTAGGTGTGCGACGCGGTGGCGCCGGTCGCGGTAGCCGCCGTCGCCGAACGTCCACGCGTACCCGGTGACCGAGCCGTCCGCGTCGGTCGAGCCCGACCCGTCCACCGCGAGCGCGAGGCCCGTGGCCTGCGCGGTGAAGGACGCCGTCGGCGCCTGCGGCTCCGGCTGCGGCTCCGGCTGCTGCGCCGCGGCGGCCGCACCGGTGACCAGGAGGTCGTCGACCCGCAGGACGACCGGGCCGTTGGTCACGGTGGAGGTCAGCGCGCCGTACACGCCGACATGGCCCGCCGCTTGCAGCGACGCCGAGGCGTCGGTGAGGTCGTGCAGCCAGCCGGCCGGCTCGGCCGACCCCTGGAGCCACACCTTGGACTGCAGGCGCGTGGGGTTGGTCCCGGTCACCGCGGTCTTGACCATCACCGCACGGCCGGCGGCGTACGTGACCCCGGGGGCGGTGTTGAAGGACGACACGGTCGTCTCGACGCCGCCGACCGACTTGGTCCACCACGCCTTGACCTGCCCGGAGGAGAGGTACTGGAGCTTGAGGCGGTACTCGTCGTCGTCGGCGGCGATGCCGGCGCGCGCAGCAGCCCGTACGCGCCGGAGCCGTTCGGGCACCTTGTCGAGCGACGGTCGCGACTGCGTGGCGACCTCGGAGGTCCCCGAGGCGCCGGGCAGGCGTGCCGACGCGGCCGAGTTCGCCTTGGCCAGGGTCAGGAGTCCCGCACCGCCGGAGACGGTCGCCGCGCCGGCGGTCGCGACGTAGGCGCCGCCGGTGTCGGCGCTGCCCCAGCCGGAGGTGACCGTGCGGCCGAACGCGTCCGCACCCAGCGTGCCGGTGCCCGGGTCGGGGGCCGGACCCGTGACCGCGACGGTGCGCGTCGTGCTGTCGGTCAGCCCGCTGCCGTCGGTCACCGTGAGGGTGATGGTGTAGGTGCCACCGGCGGCGTAGGTGTGCGACGCGGTCGGCACCGGAGCCGGTCGTCCCGTCACCCCACGCCCAGGCGTAGGTCGCGATCGAGCCGTCGGGGTCGGTCGACGCCGCGGCGTCGACGGCCACCCCGGAGCCGCTCACCTGGGTGGTGAACGACGCCGTCGGCGGCTGCGGGGCGGCCGCGACGGTGACGTCGCGCGTCGTCGTCCCGGTGAGCCCCGTGTCGTCGGTGACCGTGAGGGTCACCGTGTAGGTGCCCGAGGCGGCGTAGGTGTGCGACGCGGTCCGGCCGGTGGCCGTCGTGCCGTCGCCGAAGTCCCACCGGTAGGACTCGACGGTGCCGTCCGGGTCGGCTCGACGCCGAGGCGTCCAGCGCGATCGTGCGGTCGGTCGTCTGCACTCGTGAAGGACGCCACCGGCGACTGCTGCGGTACGGCGCTGCCGCCGTCGGTCACGAGGAGGTCGTCGAAGCGCACCGCGACCGGGCCGTTCGTCGTGGTGGACGAAGTTCTGCGCGTAGAGGCCGACGTGCCCGACGGTCTGCAGCGACGCGGTGACGTGCTCGTGGCGGTCAGCGTCCAGCCGGCCGGCTCGGCCGTGCCGGCGGCCCACACCTTGGCCGTGCAGCCGGGTCGGGTAGCTGCCGGTGACCGCGAGCTTCGGCGACCAGCGATGGTGCCGGCCTTGACGGTCACGGGCACGGTGGCGACCGACGAGATCCGTCTCCTTGCCCGCGACCGACTCCGCGAGCGACACGGTGACCTTGCCGGCCGAGGACACCTGGGTCCGGAGCCGGTACTCGTCGCCGTTGGCCGCGATGCGGCCGCGGACCAGCGTGAACGTGCCACCGCCGTTGGGCACCTTGTCCAGCGAGGTCGACACCTGGGTGAGAGTCGTCGCGCCGGCGGCGCCGGGCAGGCGTGCGCCGGCCGCGGACGACGCCCCGGAGAGCGTCAGGACGCCCGCGCCGCCGGACACGGTGGCGGCGCCGGCCGTCGTGGTCCACCCGCCGCCGAGGTCGGCCGTGCCGAAGCCCGCCGTCGAGGTGCGGCCGAAGGCGTCCCGGCCGAGCACCTTGGCGGCGTTCGTGACCGTGACGGACTGCGTCGCGGTGGACTGCTGCCCGTGCTCGTCGGTGACCGTCAGCGTGACCGGGTAGGTGCCGGCGGCCGCGTAGGTGTGCGTCGCGGTGGCACCCGTCTCCGTCGCGCCGTCGCCGAAGCTCCAGGCGAAGGTGAGCGCCCCGTCCGGGTCGGTCGACGTCGAGCCGTCGACCCCGAGCACGAGGGCGGCGGTCTGCGCCATGAAGGCGGCGGTCGGCAGGCCCGTGATGACCTCGACGTCCTGCGCCGTGGTGGCCTTCACGCCGTCGTCGTCCGTGACGGTGAGCGTCACGCGGTAGCTGCCGGCGGCCGTGTAGGTGTGCTGCGGCGTCGCGCCGGTGCCGGTGGTCCCGTCGCCGAAGTCCCAGTCGTAGGAGGCGACGGTGCCGTCGGCGTCCGCGGACGCCCGAGCGTCGAGGGCGACCGTCAGGCGGTCGGTCGTCGCGGTGAACTCCGCCGTCGGCGGGATCTTGGGTGCGGCACCCGTGGCGCCGAAGGAGTAGTGCCGGGCCACGTCCGCACCCGTGAGGGCACGGCTGTAGGTGGCGACCTCGTCGACGCTGCCGGCGAAGTACTCCGACGTGGCACCCGCGGTCCAGCCGGCGAGGGCGTCGCCGCCGATGCGCCAGTAGCCGGAGTACGGGCCCTGGCCCGTGCTCACCTTCGAGTCGGACGCGACGAGCGCGCCGTCGACGTAGAGGCTCATCCCGGACTGGCCCAACGTCGCGACCACGTGGTGCCAGCGGTCGTCGTTGTAGGCGGTCGGCGAGGTGATCGTCTTGATCGCCCGCGGGTTGACGCCGAAGGTGAGGCGACCGTCGTCGCCCATGACGATCTGGCGGTCGTGGGTGGCGCTGGCTCCGGTCCGCGACGAGCCGAAGCCGACGATCTTGCCGCCGCGCTGCGTCGTGGTCTTGAACCAGGACTCGACCGACACGGCGTTCGTGGCGTTCTCGGCGGTACCGGACGCCGCGGAGGAGGTCGACGCACCGGTGAGCAGGAGGGCGCCGTCGGCGTCCCCGCTGATGCCGCCGGGGACGGCACGCGTCACGCCGGTCGACGTGCCCGGGTTGGCGCCGGTCCACGTGTTGACCGTGGCCGTCGTGTCACCGAGGCGCCAGTAGTTGGCGGGCGCGTCGGCCAGGACGGTGCGGGCGTAGGTCGACAGCGCGCCGGTGGAGGCGGTCGTCACGGTCGCCGCGGGCGAGGTGACGGAGTTCCCCGCGGAGTCGGTCACCACGACGGTGTAGGAGTACGACGTGCCGTTCGCGAGGCCGGTGTCGGTGGCCGACAGGCGGCCGCGGTCCCAGTAGCGCGACTCGTGCACGACGGTCGCGACCGGGGCGGCGCTGTTGCCGTTCCGGACGAGCCGGTAGGTGAGCGTGCCGTCGTCGGGGTCCTGGTTGACCGGCCAGGAGACCTGGGCGGTGCCGGCCGCGCGGGAGACGGCGGTCGGCGCGATGGTGGCGCCGGTGGAGGCGGGGCCGCGCTTGGCGGTGGTGGACGGGCGCGCGGCGAACCGCACGAGGCCGGCCTGGCCCGTGTTGTTGACGCGCGGGAACTCGCCGCCGTAGACGACGTAGTCCGCATTGCCGGTGACGGTCCAGCCGGCCTGGTTCTGCCCGGTGACGGTGCCCGCGGAGAAGGCCGGGAACCAGTTGGCCAGCACCGGCGAGGGGCGGCCCGCGTGCGCGGTGCCCGCGCCGACAGCGTTCGTCACCCGGGCGTCCTGGGTGAAGGCCAGGCCGTAGTTGTGGACACGGGGCGAGGCCTCGGGGAAGCCGCCGGCCGCCGAGCAGTCGTGCGGGTGCCCGGCGAGGTAGATGTGCCCGTCGGGCGAGGGGTAGGTCGAGTAGGTGTCGCCCTTGCAGTCCGCCACCCACGCGAGCTCGCCGGTGGAGGCGTCGGCCGCGAACATGCCCTCGAGGTTGCCGACGCTGCCGTCGCCGGTGTCGAGGCGGTGGAAGCCCGCGCCGATGATGAGGTTGCCCGCGAGCGACAGGCTCGTGATGCCGGCGGAGTAGCCGGCGGACATGCCGGAGTTCTGGATGACCTGGTTGGCCGGGAACGGGACGACCGCGCCGGTCGTGGCGTTCACCCAGCCCGTGCCGAGCGCGGGGACGTTGGAGATGTGCTCGAAGCGTCCGGCGAGGACGAGCTTGGAGCCGTCCGGGGTGAGCAGGAGGGCGTCCACCTGGGCCGACTGCACCGAGGCGAAGAACGGGGTGAGCGCGCCGTTGCTGGCCGAGACCGCCGCGACGCGCGGCTTGCGGACGCCGCCGACCGTCGTGAAGTTGCCGCCGAAGTAGACGGTGCTGGTGGTCGCGACGATGGCGCGGACGGCCGCGTTCGGGGTGGGGCGCACCCGGTTGTCGAGGGCACCGGTCGTCGCGCTGAACGACGCGAGGCGGGTCCGGCCGACGCTCGTCACCGAGCCCGAGCTCGTGGCGGCCGTGAAGTCGCCGCCGACGTAGAGGAGGGTCCCGTCCGGGGACGGCGTGATGGCGTAGGCCGCGGCGTTGACGCTCGGCGCCCAGGACGGGATGAGCTCACCGGTCCGGATGTCGAAGGCGAGGAGGTTGCCGCGCGGCGTCTCGTTGGTGCCCGCCGCGCTGCCCGCCGGGCGCGCCGACGTGAAGGACCCGGCCACGTACACCGTGTTGCCGACGATCGCGGTGTCCCACACGACGCCGTTCACCTGCACGGTCGGCAGCGCGTCGCTGGACACCGTCGGCTGGTCGGGGGCGGTGGCGGCCACGGCGGCCGGCGCGGTCGCGACGACACCGACACCGACGAGGGCGACGGCGAGCGCGGAGACGGCCCCGAGGGCGCGGCGACGCAGGGAGGCCCCGACGGACCGACCCCGGCGACCGGTGAGACCGGCGCGGGTGGAGGTGGTGCGGGCCATTCAGGACTCCTCGAGGACCGTGGTGAAGAGCGGGGACGGCACACCGGCCCCGACGAACACCGAGGCGATGACCCGACCGCTGCTGCTGCTGGGAACCGACACGACGTAGGTCCCCGTGGAACGGGCACCGGGTGCGAGCTCACCAGCGAGGGGCCGCGTGCGCGGTTCGCTGGGGAACAGGCTCCCCGGCGCGCCCTCCTGCCCGTACAGGTTGACAACCACGTCATCGAGCGTCAACGTCCCCGCTGAGCCGTTCGTGAGGGTGACGGTGAGGGCCAGAGCGGGTCCCGCGATCTCTCCCGGGCCGCTGGCCTGCGCATCTACCCGTTCGACGGCGTCCAGGCTCACCGTGACGCCGGTCGGGGTCTGGGCGATTTCACCCGCTTCCACGGGCGCCAGGTGGTCCTGGCCGGCCTCGATCTCGCCGACCGTCGCGGCCAGCTCGCCGACCGGTCCGCTCAGGGTGGGACCGGGGGGGTGGGCGCGGCGGTCGGCGCAGGCTCGGCTGGGCCGCCGTCGCCGGGCACGACGGCGGTCGACGACGGGTCCGGTGCGGGGGACGCCGTCGGCGTGGGGACACCGCCGGGGTCGGCCGTGGGGCCCGCGGTGGAGCCGACGGTGGTCGGGGCGTCGCCGGTCAGCCGGACGACGAGCAGGACGGCCAGGACGAGCACCGCGACGGCGCCCAGGAGGAGCAGGATCCGGCGCCGGGGGTCGACCGGCAGGCTCAGCGCCACCGGGACCCCGTCTCGGCACGACGTCCGGACTCCCGCTCCCCCCGCGAGCGCAGGGCGGGCAGCTCCTCGGCGAGTCGCTCGTAGCGGTCGGTCACGTCGTCCCAGTCGTACCGGCGGACCTCCTCGGTCGACCGCGCACCGAGGGCACGCGTGCCCTCGACGTCCGTCTCGGCGCGCTCGACCAGCGCGGTGACGTCCGCGGCGTCGGCGAAGTACAGGCCGGCACCGCCGAGCACCTCGCGGTTGAAGTTGACGTCGTAGGCGAGCACCGCGGCGCCGGCACCCATGGCGCGCAGCAGGGACGGGTTCGTGCCGCCGACCGAGTGGCCGTGCAGGTAGGTCGCGCTGCCGGCGTACAGGCCGTCGAGCAGCTCGGCGTCCCAGACGCCGCCGAGGAACCGCACCCGCGCATCGGCGAGCCCGCGGACCTGCGCGTCGTAGTCGAGGGAGTACGGGGTCGAGCCGACCACGACGAGGGGCAGCCGGGCGCCGGAGCGCACGTAGCCCTCGACGATGGTGTCGACGTGGTTCTCGGGCTCGAAGCGGGCGACCACGAGGTGGTATCCCCCGGGGGTCAGGCCGAGCTCGGCGATCCGCTCCACGGCGTGCGGCGAGACGTCGCGCGTGCCGTAGGCGATCTGCACGGTGTCGGCCCGGAACTCGTCCCGGTAGTAGTCCGCGATGCCCTGCGCGTCAGCGATCAGGGCGTCCGACCACCGGACGGAGAGCTGCTCGGCGAGCCGGTAGTAGCGCTTGCCGAGGCCCGTCCACTTCGCGCGCTTCCATTCCAGGCCGTCCACGTGCGTCGCGACCGGGACGCGGCGGGCGCGCAGCATCGGCAGGAACGGGGAGTTGGCGCTGTTGAACAGGAACGCCACGTCGGTCGGGGCCGTCATCAGGTGCGCGACGGACAGCCCGGTGTGGCTGATCGTCTCGAGCGCGCGGTGGCGCACGGCGGGCAGGTGCACGAGCCGCATGCCCTCGTAGGTGCGCAGTCGGTCACCCGGCCCCGTGGTCGACCGGCAGTACACGACGACGTCGTGACCGCGCGCGGCGAGCCGCGTCCCGATCTCCTCGACGCAGGTCTCGAAGCCCCCGTACCGCGCGGGGACGCCTCGGGTGCCCAGCATGGCGATCCGCAACCGGCCTCTCCATCTCTTCGTGTTCGACTACCTCGCGGTAGCGGGCGCAGGCCCACCCCCCGAAGTGACGACAGAGTCAGGGGCCTTGCCGACGATTCGGGCACGACCTTAGCCGCTGGCACCGCGAGGACGGCAGCCGCGTCCGCCTCTCCACCGTTCGGCCCACCGGATCTCACCCGCTCGCACGACAAGAGAGTGGCCGGGCCGGCGCGTCGGGGGTCCGGATCGTGGTCGTCCCGGACACACCCGGGGGCGGGGCCGCACGGCCCCGCCCCCGGGTGATCAGAACAGGTCCGCAGGACCAGCCGTCAGAGGGCGGCCGGGTCGGCGACGCGCGGCGTGCCGCCCCCGCCGACCTTGCTCGCCGAGCTGTTGGCCACGGCGCGCATGTGCGGGTACAGCTTCTTCCAGTCCGCCGCCATCTTGCTGGTCAAACTCGGGTTGCAGTCCATCTCGCAGTACAGGGACACCATCCCGGAGCGGTCCACGACGTAGGCGCCGTAGTTCTGCAGGGCCTTGGCCAGTGCCATGCCCTCCCGGCTCAGGCCGAGCTTGTTGACGTCCACCGAGCCCGGGATCGCGAGGAGCGAGCCCATCGGCACCTGGCCCGTGTAGGTCGAGGCGTTGGTGTCCTGCCGGTTGGCGGGCCAGATGTGGCCCTTCTTGAGCATCGAGCCGGGGATCGCGACCGCGAGGGCGTGCGGGATCTTCGCGGCGCTGAGCTCGTGGGCACGGATGAGTCCCGCGACGGCCGGCACGCCGGCCGCTCGGACACCGGACACCAGGCCGCTGCTGCGCAGGTCGGTGATGACGACGAGGGCCGCGGTGTAGTGCGTGTTGCTGACCTTCTTCAGCTTGTACGCGTCGTACGCGGTGACGCCGTCGGCAGCGATGATCGTGACGTGACCGTCGGACCCGCCGGTCGGCTTCGTGCTCGTCGGGATCCGGATGTTCCAGGTCTGGCCGTTGCGGGCACCGACCAGCTTGGCCATCGGGTCCGTGGACTTCGCCCGCTTGACCACGATGGACCAGTTCGCGCGGTTGATGACCGGCTTGCCGGAGAGGAAGGACTTCGTCCGCGCCTCGGTCTTGCCCTGGAACGCCGCACCGGAGCCGATCGCGGAGTTCCACACGGAGCTCGAGGCGAACGGGTGCAGGGAGGCCGACCGCTTGCCGGAGGCGGCGGCAGCCGTGACCACCGGGGGCGCCGCGGGAGCGGGGGCGGCCGCGGGGGCCGCGACCGGACCGGCCACGGGCGCGGCCGCCGGGGCGCCGTCGGCGGCCGGCAGCACGAGCTTCGGGCCGAACGCCTTGCGGTTGGTGTGCCAGACGGCCTTCGTCCCCACGTACTCGACGAGGTGACCGGTGTCCTGGATGACGGCGACCGCGCCAGAGCCCTTCACGCCGGTGTACCAGACCGGCTTGCCGGCCTTCGTGTAGAGGACGATCTTGCCGTCGGCCTTGACCGTCAGGTAGGCGCCGGCGCCGGCCGCCTTGGTCTTCCACAGCGCGCCGCCCCCGGGGGTGCGGATCTCGGCCACACCGGCCGTCGTGAGCACCAGGCGGTAGTCGCCGTTCTGCGACACCAGCTCCTGGCCGGCCAGGAGCCGCTCACCCTGCCGGATACGGTCCGGCGACTGCACGCCGTTCGCGGGGACCGCCGTGGTGAGCGGTGCGGCAGCAGCCGTCTGCGCGCTTGCCACCGCAGGACCCAGCGTTCCCAGGACCAGAGCCGCCACCGTGACCAGTGGCCACCTCTTGTTCGTCGTCCGCATGGGACCTCCTCGTTGTCGTGCGGGCATGCCGCATGAACCGGCCGCTCTCGCGACTTCGCGTCTGACCCAGCCTCACCCGCGCCCCCTGACCCACTGACGCGGGGTTGCCGCGTCCTCGGGTCGAGCGGGGGACGGCGGCGCTCCCAGGCGCCACCATCCGCTGCAGCCCACCTCGGATGGCGGGCAAGTCGGGACGACGATAGCGGCGAACGGGTGAACTGATCTGTGGTCTGCGTCACTTTTGGTGCGTTCGACTTGCGCGAGTCTCCCGAAACCGTGCGGCTTCGGAGCGCTGACCTGCACCGTTCACGGCATGACGAGAAGCGGTGAGACCCGCCTCACGCACCCCTGCCACTGTGCTGAACGGGCGAATACGGGGCCCCGACGGGGGCCGCGCGGGTCGCGCTGGTACGTTTCGATGCATTGCGACACCAGTACGGCGCACCTCGGGGTGCCCCCGCCGCGCCGCGCCCGCGGCCACGAGAAGGACGCAAGCCCTTGTCCTGACCCACGGAGGAAATGCATGACGTCTGGCCAGGTGGCTCGTCGCACGACGCAGGCAGGGCAGGTCCCCGCCGTCGTGGACCGGGTGATCGTCCACCAGATCGACGTTGCCCACCCGGTCCCCGGTGGCATCGACGGGGCGATCCGCGGGATCCTCCGCTTCGCGCCGGCCGACGACGTCGTCGCGGTGGTCGGCGTCCTCGCCGGCCCCGAGACCGGGCGCGCGCTCGGCCGGTGGGAGTCCTACGACGTCGACGGCCGGGTCATCTGGTTCCTGCCGGTCGCGCGGTTCGACGCGAGCGACCAGCGTCGCCGCGTCCCGCACTCCATCCGCCTCATGGGTGGGCTGGTCCGGCACCGGTCGAAGCTGCCCCGGACCCGCTCGCTGCACGTGCACCGCGCCGACACGGCGTGGGCGTCGCACCGGCTGCTCCCCCGCGTCCCGCTCACGTACTTCGTGCACACCCAGGCCGGCGGGCTCTCCACGGGCACGACCGACTCGTTCTGGGGCCGCGCCCCGCGGGTGCACGCCGCGATGGAGAACGCCGTCGTCGACGCCGCCGAGCAGGTGGTGGTGTTCAACCCCGACTACGCCGAGGACCTCGCCCGCCGGAACCCGCGGACCATGTTCTCCCCGTCCTGGTTCGAGCCGGACCTCATCCCGTTCACGCCGACCCCGGCGCACCCGTACCGGATCGTCTGGCTGGGCCGCCTCGAGGTCCCCAAGGACCCGGCGCTCGCGCTCGACGTCCTCGCCGAGCTCGTCACCCGCGACCCCGGCAGCCCGTGGAGCCTGGTCGTCGTCGGCTCCGGGACGCTCGCGGACGACGTCGCCGCGCGGGTCTCGCGCCTGCCCGCCGAGGTCGCCGACCGGGTGACGCTCGCCGGACGGCTCGGGCCGGCGGAGGTCGGCGCGACGCTGGTCGACTCCGGGCTCTTCCTCATGACCTCCAAGCCCGGGTACGAGGGGCACCCCCGGGTGCTCATCGAGGCGCTCGCGTCGGGACTGCCGTCCGTCGTCACCCAGGGCAGCGACACCGGGTCCCTCGTGGTCGACGGTCACAACGGGTTCGTGTGCTCGCGGGACCCCGGCGAGCTCGCCGAGGCGGTCCGCCGCGCCCGGACGCTCGACCGGGCCGACGCCCGGACCAGCGTCGACGAGCTGAGCGGCCCGGTCGTCGTCGGCCGCATCCTGCAGGGGTCGGGTCACGATGGCCGCTGAGCGCACCGACATCCGGATCGTCGTCGACCACGCGGGCAACCCGCGGCTGGCGGACAAGGACATCTTCCAGGGCGACCTCGAGGGGCTGCTCGACCACCTCGCGACGCTGCTGCCCGCGGAGCGTCCGTACGCCCTCATCACGCCGAACGTCGACCAGGCGATCACCCTGCGCGAGGACGCCGCGCTGCGGTCCGCCTTCGACCACGCCGACGTCCTCATCGCCGACGGCGCCCCGCTCGTGCTGCTCGCGCGCGCGCTCGGCGCCGACCGGCTGCACCGGCTCACCGGCGCCGACCTGCTGCCCGCGGCGGCCGCCCGCGCGGCCCGGACCGGCTGGCGGATCGTGCTCACCGGGGGACGCTCGGACATCACCGTCAAGGCCGCCGCGAACCTGCGCGAGACCTACGGCGCCGACGTCGTCGCGATCCCGTTCCCGCTGATCAGCGGGCCGGACGACCCCGCGGGCCGGGACGTCGTCGAGGCGCTGCGCGAGGCGCATGCCGACCTCGTCTTCGTGTGCCTGGGCTCGCCGAAGCAGGACGTGTGGGTCGACCTGTGGCGCGACGAGCTCCCGCCGGGGATCTACATCGGTGCGGGGGCCGCGGTGGACTTCGCCGCCGGCGTCCGCAGCCGTGCGCCGCGCCTCGTGCAGGCCCTCGGCGCCGAGTGGCTGTACCGGCTGCTCCAGGAGCCGCGCCGGCTCGCGCGCCGGTACATGCTGCGCGGCCCGCTGTTCCTCGTCATCGTCCTGCGGTCCCTCGTCACCAGCCGGCGAGGCCGGCGATGACCGACATCAGCGTGGTCATCCCGACCCATGCCCGCGACCACCAGCTCACCGAGGCGATCGGCACCGTCGTCGCCCAGACGCTGCGGCCCCGCGAGGTGCTCGTCTGCGACGACCTCGGCTCGCCGGGGACGCGCGCCGTCGTCGAGGAGTGGGGTGCCCGCACCGACGGCCTCGTGCGCTACGTCGACAGCTCCGCGACGGGCCGCCGCACCGCGGGCGCCTCGCGCAACGTCGGCGCCGGCCAGGCGACCGGCGAGCACATGGCCTTCCTGGACGACGACGACCTGTGGGAGCCCGGCCACCTCGCGCACCTCGCCGCGACGCTCGTCGAGCGCGACGTCGACTTCGCCGTCTCGTGGACCCGCGCGGACGACCCCACGTTCGTGTTCGCGCGGATGTCCGACGGCCTCACGGTGCGCGACGTCGTCTCCCGCAACCCCGGCTTCGTGGGCTCCAACTTCCTCGTCCGCAGCTCCGTCCTGCGCGCGGTCGGCGGCTTCGACCCGGCCCTGCGGGTGTCCAACGACCAGGACCTCCTCGTCCGGCTGCTGCAGGCCGGGTACACCTACGCCGTCGTCCCCGAGCTCACGGTGCGCAACCGGATCCACGAGGGCGACCAGCTCACCGACAAGACCGAGGCCCGGGCGCGCGCCGTGCGCGCCTACTACGCCAAGCACGCGACCCTCATGGGCTGGCGGGACCGGGTGGTCATCGGCACCATCGTCGCCGGCATCCGCCGGGTGACCGCGCCCGGACTGCCCGCGCGCGTCTGGTACACGGGTCTCACCGCTGCGGGCAAGGGCGTGCAGCTCGTGACCCGGCCGTCGCGATGAGCTCGGCGACCGGGGCGACCGGTGTCGTCGCCCGCGGGCGGTCGCTCCGGTCCGACGACGTCCTGGGCCGGCTGCTGGTCGCGGCCGTCGCCGTCGGCTACCTGGTCCCGCTGGTCGTCGACTCGTTCGTGAACCCGAAGGGGTTCCGCCCGATCACGGACGCCCCGCCCCCGCCGGACGCCACGCTCGAGCTCGTCAGCCTCCTGTGCAACGTCCTCGTGCTCGCGGCGTGCGGCGCCGTCGTCGTGCTGCGGCTGGGCCGGCTGCGTCGGCTCGTCGGGCCGATCCTGCTGCTGCTCGCCGCGTGGGTCGTCGCCGTCGTGGGGCTCGTGGTCGCGGACGGGGCCGTCAACCGCGCCGTCGTGCTGTTCCCGGCGATCTGCGCCGCCGTGGCGCTCGTGCGTCCGGGGGCCGCGGTGGTACGCGCGGTCGGCTGGACCGTGGTCACCCTCGTCGGCCTCAGCCTCCTGATGGCGCTCCTGGCCCCCGACGCCGGGCTCTACTTCCAGGGGGCCAACCAGGCCGACGAGAAGTTCGTCTGGGACTACGGGATCCTCGTCGGTCCGTTCCGCAGCGGGAACAACTTCGGCCTCGTGCTCGCCGTCGGGCTGCCGTTCGTCCTGGCGCTCCGCCCGGGGTGGGTCCGGGTGGCCGGCACGGTCGCGACGGTGGCCGCGCTGGCGGTGACCTTCTCCCGCACGAGCATCGTCGCCGCCGCGGCGGGGGCCGCGGTGTGGGCCGTCGTCGTGCTCCTGCCGCGTGTGCTCCCGCGACTGCTCTCCGGCGACCGGGTGCGGACCGCGCTCCCCCGCCTGCGGGCCGGTCTCGCTGCCGCCGCCCTCGCCGTCCTCGGGCTCGTCGCGCTCGCGCTGCCCTTCGTCACCGGGTCCGCCACCGCGTTCAACAACCGGGGCGGGTTCTGGCACGAGGGCGTCGACGCGTGGCTCGAGCGTCCGCTGCTCGGCTGGGGTGCCGACTACTACCTCCAGCTGGCGCGCTCGGCGGACAACCTCGGCGGCTTCGCCTACCACGCGCACAACCAGGCCGCGCAGCTGCTGGTGACGGGCGGTCTCGTGCTGCTCACCCTCGTGCTCGCCGCGGTGGTGTGGGCGTCGGTGGTCGCCGTCCGGCACGCCTCCGCCGGGAGCGCCTGGCCCGCCGCCTTCCTCGCCGCGTTCCTCGTGAGCGCGTGGTTCGAGGTGCCGCTCGGTCTCGTCGACCGTGGCATGTTCTACCCTGCCGTGCTCGTGCCGCTGTGCCTCCTGCTCGCCCACGGCCGCGACCCGCACCCGGCACTCACCGACCGAGAGGCTCTCTCCCCCGCATGAACGACATCCTGGTCTCCGGCAAGGGGCAGGCCGACAACCTGGGCGACTCCGTCCTGCGGCGAGGGCTCATCGACGCGCTGCGCCGGCACGGCGACCCCGTCGTGTCGGTCATCGACCTGCCCGACGCCTACCTCAGCGGCCTCGGCCTGCAGGCGGGTGACACCGCGATCGCGTCGCGCTCCCAGTGGCAGCAGCGCGTCGCCCGGTCGTGCCTGTCGGGGTGCCTGTACGCCTTCAACGCCGGCGAGGCCCAGCTGACCGCCGGGTACGCCGCGTCGTACCTCAAGATGCTCCCGCTGCTGGTCGCGAACCGGCTGCGCGGCGGGCGCGCGGTGCACGTCGGCTTCGGCCTGCGGGCGCCGGACGCCACCTGGGGCCGCGCGATGCGCGTCGTCCTGTCCGCGTGCCAGGAGGTCACGTGGCGCGACGCCGAGTCGCGCCGCTGGGTCGGCGTCGGGACGGTCGAGCCGGACTGGGCCTACGCGTGCGGGACCCCGGCCGACGACCCCGGCCGCCTGGCGTGGGCGGACCGCGACGTCCTCGCCGTCTCGCTGCGCTTCGACCGCGCCGCCCCGAACGCCGTCTGGTACGACGTCGTGCGCACCGTGGCGAAGGAGGCCGGCCTGCGGGTCGTCGCCGTGCCGCAGGTCGAGCGGGACATCCCGCGCGCCCGGGAGATGGCGGCCGAGCTCGGCGGCGAGGTCCTCGAGTGGGAGGGCCACGACCACGCCGTCAACGAGGCCCGGGTCCGGGCGATGTACGGGCGCTCGCGGCTCGTGGTCAGCGACCGCCTGCACGCCGTGATCATGGGCCACACCGAGGGCGCCGTCCCGATCGGGTTCGGCACCCAGTCGGTGAGCAAGCTCGAGCGCACCCTCGCCCCCGTGGGGCTGCACGACGTCACCTTCGCCCAGGACGAGGTCGACGCGACCGAGGGCGCCCGCCGCATCCACGCCGCCCTGGAGCGGCACGAGGAGATCGTCGCGCTCGCCGCCGTCGCGCGGGGCCGGCTGGACGCGCTCGCCGCACGCCTCGGCAGCCACGCCGTCGCCGGCCCTCGGGTCGCCGGCCCTCGGTGAGCAGCCTCACCGGAGCCGCCGCCCGGGGCGGCGCGGTCACGGTCGGGGTCCAGCTCGTCCGGATCGTGCTGCAGTTCGGCTCGATCATCGTCCTGGCGCGCCTGCTCGCGCCGGACACCTTCGGCCTGCTCGCGATGGTCCTGGCGATCATCGGCGTCGCCGAGCTCATCCGGGACTTCGGGCTGTCCATCGCCTCGGTCCAGGCGAAGGTCGTCACGCGCGAGGAGCGCGACAACCTGTTCTGGGCGAACACCGGTCTCGGCGTGGGATGTGCCCTCCTCGCGTGGGCCGCCACCCCCCTGCTGGTGGACCTGTACGACGAGGAGCGGCTGCGACCGCTCGTGCTGCCGCTCGCGCTCGTGTTCGTGCTGTCCGGGATGAACACGCAGTACCGCGCCGACCTCGCCCGTCACCTCCGCTTCCACGCCCTCGCCCTGGGCGACCTGCTCGGGCCCGCCTCGGGCATCGCGGCCGCCGTCGTCCTCGCCTGGCAGGGTGCGGGTGTGTGGGCCCTGGTCGCCCAGCAGCTCGTGGGCGCCGCGGTGGCGCTCGTGGTCAACATGGTCAACGCCCGCTGGCTGCCCGGCGGCATCCACCCGCGGACCTCGATCCGCCACTACTTCCGCTTCGGCGCGAACGTGCTGGGCACCCAGGTGCTCGGCTACATCACGCGCAACGTGGACTACGTCGTCCTCGGGGCGGTCCGCGGCCCCGTCGAGCTGGGCCTCTACTCGCGGGCGTACCAGATGCTCATGGTCCCGCTCAACCAGATCAACGCCCCGTTGACGAACGTCGCGGTGCCGGTGCTGTCCCGCGTCCACGACGACCTGCCGGCGCTGGGCCGGGCGCTGCGCCGCGCGCAGCTCGTCGCCTGCTACGTGACAGCGCCGCTGCTCATGGTCGCGGCGGCGCTCGCCCACCCCGTCGTCGGGCTGCTGCTCGGCGAGCGGTGGCTGCCGATGGCGGACATCTTCGCGGTGCTCGCGATCGGCGGGATCTTCCGCTCGATCGGGCAGATCTCGTACTGGGCCTTCCTCTCGACCGCGAAGACCGGCGCCCTGCTGCGGCTGCAGCTGTGGACGCAGCCGATCATGGTGGTCTGCATCGTCGCCGGCGTGCCGTGGGGCGGCGTCGGCGTGGCCGTCGGTCACCTCGTGGCGAACCTCTTCTCATGGATCGTCTCGCTCGTGGCCGTCGGGCGCACGACGGGCGTCGCCGTCCGGCCGCTGTTCGCCACCGCGGTGACCGCGGTCCTCGGGACCGCGCTGCCGGCCGGCCTGGCGGCGTGGGGCGCCTCCCAGCTGGTCGACGGCGACCTGCTCAAGGTGCTCGTGGGGCTCGGCGCGGCCGGCCTGGCCGCCGGGGTCATCGGTGTCGTGGCGCGGCCGGTCCGGCGGGACGCGGTCGTCATGGTCGACACGGCGAAGCAGATGCTCCGGCGCTGAGGGGTGTGTCGGTCCGGCTCGGGCGGGGTCGGGTGGTGCTCGAAGGGCTCGTGAGGCGAGGCCGCGGAGCCGAGCGGGTCTTTCGGCTTCGCTGAGCGCCTGCTGAGCGCCAACGCCCGGGTCGGGCGCTCCTCGGGTCGGACCAGCCCACGTGACCCCCGGAACGAACTCTGCGCCACATGACCGCAGTGCCGTTGACGCCTCGGTGGGGTGTCGGCGCCTCCCGACAGCCTTCGTACCGACGTGCGGATCGGGGAGGTGTCACGGATGACCGCCACCGCACCCCCACCGGCCGCCTCGTCGGGCAGCCGCACCCGACCGCGGCACCCACTGCTGAGCCGAGCACCGCTGGACCGAGCACCGCTGGGCCGAGCACCGCTGCACCGGTCGAGCACGCGGTTCCACCGGAACGTCGGGACGTCCCGACCCGAGCGGACGGCGACTCGACACCCGACCGGCTCGATCTCGGCTGGATCCGCGACCCGCTGACCGGGAGGCGGAGGCCCGCACTCCTCCGGCCCGGGTGAGGACCGTGGGTCCGGGTGCGCCGGGCGGCGCAGGCACGAGGCGACTCGGGGGGCGCGAGGCGCCGGGCTGAGCGCAGGGGTGTGACGGCTGAGCTGCTCAGGGACGGCGAGAGCCGGCCCACCCGTGGGGGTGGACCGGCTCTCGACATCGCGGGTCAGGACCCGCGCGGTGGATCAGGCGACCTGCGCGCCGCCCTGGCGCGACGGGGTTACCGCGGCGGGACGCAGCTGGACGTCGGCCGCCTCGTTCAGGACGACGCCCAGCAGGCGGGCACCGGCCATCTCGAGGGACTCGGTCGCGGCGGTGAGCTGGTCGCGGCTGACGCGCTGGTTGCCGACCACGAGCACCACACCGTCGGCCGACGCACCGAGAGCGGCACCGTCGGTCGCCGAGAGCAGCGGGGCCGCGGCGCAGATGACGAGGTCGTGCGTGGTGGAGAGCTCGCGGAGCAGCTCGGACATGGCCGGGGAGCTCACGAGGTCACCGGGGTTGGCCGCGGGGCTGCCGGCGTGCACGACGTCGACGCCGTCGAAGCGGTGGGTCGCAGTCCGCAGGTCGGCGCTGCCCGTGAGGATGTCGGCCAGGCCGGGGCCCTCCGGGAGGCGCAGGACGCTCCGCAGGTGCTGGGCCCGCAGGTCGGCCTCGACGAGGCAGACGCGCAGCCCGCCCTCGACGGCGGTCCGGGCGAGGTTGATGGCGAAGGCCGTCGTGCCCTCCTGCGCGGTGCAGGCGGTGACGACGAGCGAGCCGCGACGGTGCGTCGCGTCCAGGAGGCGCAGGTTGGTGCGCACGCGGCGGTAGTCCTCGGCGCCCGGGGTGTCGGTGCTCTGGCCGCGCGAGCGGCTCCGCGAGCGCGGACGGGAGATCGTGCCGAGCAGCGGAGCGCTGGTGACGCGGCGGACGTCGCCGGCCGTGCGGACCCGGTTGTCGAGCGCCGCGCGCAGCAGCACGTAGCCCAGGCCCAGGAGCAGGCCGGCCGCGATGCCGACGAGCACGTTGGTCGCGAGGTTCGGCGACGACGGGTCGACCGGCGCGACGGCCGGGGTGATGGTGCTCACCACGATGGACGGCTGCCCGGCCTGCTGGGGTGCCAGCTCGTCGACGGCCACCGCGAGCTGCTCGCCGATGCCGTTGGCCGCGTCGGCCGCCGTCTGGGGCGAGTTCCACTCGACCCCGATGGTGATGAACGTGGTCCCGGACGAGATCGCCGCCGTCGTCGCACCCTGGAGGGCGCGGATCGACTCGATGCCCAGCCCCTGGGCCACCGGCTCCAGCACGACGGGCGTGCGAGCCAGCTCGGCGTAGGTCTGGACGACGCGCTCGACGAGGGTCGCACCGCTGTTGAGGTCACCGGTCGTCTCGGCTCCGGCGGGCGAGACGAGCACGGTCGTCTCCGCCGTGTAGAGGCGCTCCTGCATCGCGGTGAAGCCCCAGGCGGCCAGACCGCCCAGCACCGTCATCGCGGCGATCGCGCGCCAGTGCTTCCGGAGCACGGCGACGAGTTCCTGCAGATCCATCGAATTCCCCTCGGACGAGTCGAACCGGCACGGGCCCAGTGGGGCCCCTCACGCACCGGCCGGCACTGCGGTGGCTCCTCGGATGCTACACAGCGGAGGTCGGCGAACCTCCGGCCCGACCGGTCCCCCGACGGCTTTCACCCGCCCCGACGCCCGTTCGGCGGAGGCGCACGGCGCCCCGGCAGGAGGTCCCGGCAGACCGGCGACCGGCCGTGGGCACGTCCCGGCCGGTGCGATCGTGGTCCGTCGTGCGAGCCCCGCGGCGGATCGTCTCCAGCGAGCTGACCAGCAGCTCCGGCGTCAGCCGGCCGTCCTCCGGGAGGAGCCCGCCGGGGGCCCCGACGAGCCCGCCGGAGCCCGCAGCGTCGCCCGGCGCGGTTCCCCATGGCCCGACGCCGGCCCAGCACGGGACGGCCGGGCGTCAGAGCGACGAACGCCACACCCGCGCGGTGGGTCTCACCGTGCGGGCGGACATCGACGCTCACCGAGCGCGGACGGCTCCCGGGGCGGCGGAGAGCCGCGCGATCGGCTGGGCCGACCGGGCTGCGGCGACCGCTGCCTGCACGGCCGCACGCTCGCGACTGGCGATCCGGTACACGGTGGCGAGCAGGAACGCGACCACGAACATCGACGGCGAGAAGTGCAGCGGGTTGTCGATCGCCGAGTTGACCGCGGTCCCGCCCAAGAGCGCGAGCGCGAGCGCGAGGTTGAGTCGCGACGCACCCTGCTGCTGGAACCGGCCCATGAACGCGATGTAGGCGATGAGCATGCCGAGGACGATGACCAGCCCGATGAGGCCCATCTCGGTGAGCACGTACAGGTACTCGTTGTGGCCGATGTTGGTCTCGAGGATGCCGCCCTCGACGGTCGCGCCCAGGCCGCGCCCCAGGACGGGGCTCTCCCGCCAGGCGTCGAGGATCTTGGCCCAGGCGAGGAAGCGCCAGGTCACCGAGTTGTCCGGGGTGGTGGGGCCGGGTGCGACCGAGAACTCCGCGATGCGCCCCTGGCCGAGCGGGGACAGCACGACGGCCACGGCGAGCAGGAGCAGGGCCGCGCCCGCGGCGAGCGTGGCGCGCGAGAAGATCCCACGCAGCGCGGCGAGGTAGACGAGGAGGGCGACGACGAACGTCACGAAGCCGCCGATGCTCCCGGTCGTGACCAGGGCCCCCGCGAAGAAGGCGAGGATGGCCAGGTCCCGGCGCCGGGTGCGGCCCTCGACGACCAGCACCAGCGACGCCACGGCGCAGAGGGTGAAGAAGTGGGCGGCGGTGTTGGCCTGGGACAGCGTGCCCGGGGACCGCAGGACGTCGCCGATGGCCGAGCCGGTGCCGGTGGCGGCCTGGTAGATCGCCACCGCGGCCGGGATGAGCCCGGCGACCTGGACCACCCGGGCGGCGCCCGCACGGGTGATCGCGGTCCGCGTGACCAGCGCGATCGTCGCGACGGACACGATGCTCAGGATCCGCAGACCCTCGGTCCAGGAGGCCGAGCCCCACTGCTCCAACCCGATCCAGGTGGCGACGCCGATCGGGATCGCGGTGAGCCCCAGCAGCAGCGCGGCCCGCAGGTCGTGCATCGCGGTGAGCGCGGCGAGCGCGATGACGGCGACGCCGAGGCCGGCGGTGACCGCGAACAGCCCTGCCCCGTCCACGAGGGGGCGCACGAAGAGCACCCCGACGAGGATCGGGAAGGAGTAGCGGTAGCCGAGTGCGACGACGAGCGGCAGCGCCGCCACGACGAGCACGACGAGCGGGCTCAGACCCTGGGCGATCGCCCAGCACAGGCCGACGAGCGCGAGGACGCTGACGACGAGCCCGGTCCGCGCGGACGTCCTGTCACGGGTCCCCGGGACCGCGAGGGCGTTCGCCATGTCACCTCCTGGGTGGGATGTCACCGCATGAGGGAGGCGCCGAGCAGTCCCGCGGTGGGTGCTAACTTACGGGATCGCAGGCTGGCGTCGGTGTGCCGAGGGTCCCGGGACGCCCACGACCACCCGAGAGGCGCACCGGTGAGACGTCAGTTCGTGGTGCTGCTGGTGTCCCGCGTCGTGAGCGCAGGCCTGCAGGCCGTGCTCTTCGCCCTCCTCGCCCGCGCGGTGACCCCGGCGACGTTCGGCGTGGTCATGGCCACGACGGGCATCGTCGGGCTGGTCCTCATCGTCACCGGCGGGGGCATGGCCGGGCTCCTCTCCCCCGCCCGCGCCCGGGAGGACGACGACGTCGTCCGGGGTGCGTTGAAATTCACCTTCTCCTCGGCCCTCGTGTCCGGTGCGGCCATCGCGGTCGTGCTGGCCGCCACGGCCGCGCTGGGGGCGCTCCCGGCCGCACTGGTCGTCATCGCGCTCGCTCTCACGGTCGAGCGGTCGACCGACGCCGTGCTCAGCGTCCACATCGCCGACGGCGACATGCGCGGCGCCACCTGGCCGCTGCTGCTGCGCCGGACCATCGCCGTCGTCGTGCTCGGCGGGGCCCTGCTGGCCGGCGTCGACGCCCTGTGGGGGTACGGCGCGCGGTGCGCTGATCGGTGCGGTCGCGGCCGACCTGGGCGCCCGGCGCACGATCCGCCTCCCGGCCGGGGGGCGGACCCCGACCGGCGAGCTGCTGCGCCAGGGATCGCCCTACCTCGTCAACACGCTCGCAGCGCAGTCCCGGATGCTCGACACCGCGATCGTCGCGGTGCTCCTCGCGCCGGCCGCGGCCGGTCTCTACGCCGCGGCGTCCAAGCTCGTGCAGCCGACGATGCTCATCCCCCAGACCATCGCGTCGCTGGTCCTGCCCAAGGCGACCCGGCTCGGTCGCGACCGTGCCGCGAGCCTCGTCCGGCCGATGGTCCTCGCCAGCGCCGCCTCGCTGCTGGTCGTGCTGCCGCTGCTGCTCGTCGCCGAGCCCCTCGTGGTGCTGGTGATGGGCGACCAGTACGCCGGCGCGGGCGACACCCTGCGCTGGCTGCTCCTCGGGATGCCGTTCGTGGCGCTCTCCGCACCACTCGCCGCGATCCTCCAGGGAAGTGGTCGCGAGCGCGTCGCGGCGCTGAACGGCGTCGCGTTCGCCGCCGTCCTCATGGTCGGCCTCGTCGGCGGCGCCCTGGTCGCCGGCACCGAGGGCGCAGCGGCCGGGCTCTCGGCGAGCTTCGTCGTGCGCGTCGTCGCCCTGACGGTCTCGGTGCGCCGCACGGCATGACGGAGCGGGCCGGTCCAGGACGGACCGGCCCGCTCGTGGGGTGCGGCTCAGAACGCCTTCGGCGCCACCACCCGCGGGGTGCCGCCACCGCCGACGGCCGCCGCGGTGTTGTTCGTCACCGCCCGCATGTGCGGGAAGAGGGCCTTGAAGTCGGCCTTCATGCGCTCCGTGCCGGCGGAGTCGCAGGACAGCTCGCAGTACAGCGACGCCATGCCGGAGCGGTCGACCACGTAGGCGCCGTAGTTCTGCAGGGCACGGGCCAGTGCCTTGCCCTCGGGGCTGAGGGTCATGGCCTCGACGTTGACCGTCGAGGGGATCGCGAACAGCGAGCCCATCGGCACCTGGCCGGTGTACGAGGTCGCCGAGTCGCCGTCCTCACGGTTGGCCGGCCACACGAAGCCCTTCTTGAGCACCTCGCCGGGCACCGCGATGGCGAGGGCGTGCGGGATGACCTTGTTCGCGACCTCGTGCTGGCGGATGAGACCCGCGAAGGCCGGGGCACCGGAGGCGCGGACGCCCTTGAAGATGCCGCTCTCGCGCAGGTCGACCACGATCACGTACTCGGCGGTCCACTGGGTGTCGCTGATCTTGGTCATCTTGAACATGTCGTACGCGGTGACGCCGTCGGGCTGGACGACCGTGACGTGCTTGTCCAGGCCCGCCGTGGTGACCGTGTCCCGCGGGATGCGGAGCTGGTAGGTCGTCTTGTTGCGGACGGCGGTCAGCGTGGCCATCGGGTCCGACGTGGTGGCGCGCTCGGTCGCGACCGACCAGTCCGCGCGGTTGATGACCGGCTTGGCGGCGAAGAGGTTGGCGGTCCGGGCGCCGGTCGCGGACTCGAACGTCGCACCCGACCCGATCGCGGTGTTCCACGGTGAGGTGGAGGCGAAGGGGTGCAGCCACGGGTTGCGGCCGGCCGGGTCGACGATCGGCCCGGTGACGGTGACCGTCCTCGTCGAGGTGGCGGAGCCACCGCGGTCGTCGGTGACCTTGAGGGTCGTCTGGTAGGTGCCCGGGTTCAGGTAGAAGTGGTCGACCTTCGCGCCGGTGCTCGTGGTGCCGTCACCGTGCGTCCAGGCGTACGACACGAGGGAGCCGTCGCTGTCGGCCGAGGCGGCCGCGTCGAGGGACACGGTGTAGTCCTTGGCTGTCGCGGTGAACGACGCCGTCGGGGCGACGTTCGGGGCGAGCGGGACCGCCGGGACGGCCTCGAGGTCGGAGTAGGTGCCGGTGACGGCCGTCGTGTTGCCGGACGCGTACGTGCTGATGTTGAGGCGCCCGGCCACCTGCAGCCCGGCGGTGGCGTCCGTGGTGGACAGGTGCCACGCCGCCGGCTCGGTGGTGCCGGCCTTCCAGACCTTGGCCCGCAGGGTGGTCGGGTTGGTCCCGGTGACCTGCGTCCGCAGCGTCATCTTGGTGCCCGGGGCGTAGGTGACCCCGGTGTCCGTGGTGGACTTGAGGGTCGTCGAGCCCTTGCTCACGCGCAGCTCGATGCGGCCGCTCGTCTGGATCACGAGGCGGGCGCGGTAGTCCCCGACGCCGGTGATCTCGCGCGGCGCGACCGAGGAGTAGACGGTGGCGCCGGTGCCCGCCGGGCGGTTGAAGGCGACGTCGACGCTCACGTCGGCGTCCGTCGTCGAGGTGGCGAGCCAGGTGGCGGCCGTCTGGCCGTTGCCGATCGTGTGCTTGCCGGCACCCGGGGCGACCGCGTAGGCGGGGCCGGCCAGGGTCTTCCACGTGCCGCCGACGGCCGTGGCACCCCAGCTGCCGCTCACGGTGCGGTTGAACTGGTCGACGACGAACGGGGGGTACTCCTCGGTGGTCGTCGGCGCCTGGACGACGGGCGAGGTGACGATCGGGGCGGTCACGACCGGGGCGGTCACGACCGGGGCGGTCACGACCGGGGCGGTCGGGACCGGGGCGGTCACGACCGGTGCGACGGTCGGGGTCGCGCTCAGGCCGGAGAACGAGGCGGTGATCGCCGCGGTCGAGCCGGACTGGTAGGTGCTCAGGGAGACGCGGCCCTTCGTCTGCAGGCCGGCGGTGGAGTCGGTCGTGGAGACCTGCCAGGCGGTCGGCTCGGTGGTGCCGGCCTTCCAGACCTTGGCGCGGATCGTCGTCGGGGAGGTCCCGGTGACCTGCGTGCGGACGGTCATCTTGGAGCCGGCGGCGTAGGTGAGGCCGGTGACCACGGACCGCAGGGTCGTCGACCCGCGGGAGATGCGGAGCTCGACGGCGCCGCTCGTCGTGACGACGAGGCGGGAGCGGTAGTCGCCGACACCGACGACGTCGCGGGCGAGGACGGAGGCCATGACCCCGGCGCCCTTGCCGGCGGCGCGGCTCAGCGCGACGTCGACCCGGAGGTCGGTGTCGGAGCTCGCGACGGAGCCGAGGTAGCTCGCGGCCGTCTGGCCGGAGACGACCTTCTGCTTGCCGGCACCGGAGGCGACGGAGTACATCGACGTGCTGCCGAAGACGGTCCAGGCGCCGCCGACAGTGCTCGACGCCCAGCCGCCCGTCGCCGTGCGGTTGAACGTGTCGGTCGCGAACGGCGTCAGCGCGGCGGCCGTGGCGGTCGAGGTGGCGGTCGACGCCGTCGCGACGATGGCCTGGGCGGGGGCGAGGGTGCAGGCGACCAGGCCCGCTGCGAGCACGGATCCGAGCACGAGACGGGCGGCCCGGTGGGTCGCGCCCTTCCGGTCGGTGGTGGGAGGCAGGACGTGGCGCACAACAGCTCCATCTCGTTCGGTGGCCTGGCAGACCGCATGGGTCCCATGGCTTTGCGTCCCCGCCTCGCGACGGGTTTGCCTTTTCGTGGACGCAGCCCTCATCGGAAGGGCGGAGCGAAGGTGTAGGAACCGGACGTCCCGTGCGGCCGACGTCACTCGTCCGGGCCAGTCCGTTCACCTGGACGGCCCAGCACCCGGGGACGACGAAGGGCCGGGACGCTCCCGTGAGGAAGCGTCCCGGCCCTGGGTGTGACTCAGGCGGTCAGGTCAGTAGGCCCCGGACCCGAGGAAGACGGCGCGCGCGGTCTTCCACAGGATCATGACGTCCATGGCGACCGACCAGTTGTCGACGTAGCGCAGGTCGAGGCGCACGGCCTCGTCCCAGCTCAGGTCGGACCGGCCGGAGACCTGCCACAGCCCGGTGAGGCCCGGCTTGACGTGCAGGCGGCGCTGCACCATGTCGGGGTAGGCCTCGACCTCGGCGACCAGCGGCGGGCGCGGGCCCACGAGCGACATCTCGCCCCGGACGACGTTGAACAGCTGGGGCAGCTCGTCGATCGAGTACCGGCGCAGGACGCGGCCGACCGGCGTGACGCGCGGGTCCTCGCGCATCTTGAACAGCAGCCCGCTGCCCTCGTTCTGCTGCAGGAGCAGGTCGCGGCGCGCGTCGGCGTCCGTGTACATGCTGCGCAGCTTCCAGATGGTGAACGTGGAGCCGTCGATGCCCACCCGGGTCTGGCGGTAGAACGCCGGCCCGGACGAGGTCAGCTTGACCGCCAGGGCGGCGCCGCCGATCAGCGGCGACAGGACGGTCAGCGCGAGCACGGCGAGCGTGCGGTCGAGGACCGTCTTGGTGACCATGCGGTGGCGCGGGGCGCCGATCTCCACCTCGAGCAGCGAGAGGCCGGCCGTCGGGCGCACCGACAGCCGCGGCCCGGTGACCTCGACGAGGTCCGGCGCGACGACGAGCTGCGCCTGCGTGCGGCCCAGCGCCCAGGACAGGCGGCGCAGCGCGCTGCCGCTGAGGTAGTGACCCGCGACGATGACGACGTCGATCGCGTTGTCCACGACGACCTGCGGCAGGTCCGAGATCGCGCCCATGACCGGCTGACCGGTGAGCGGCACGTCGTTGTCGAGCGACGGGAGGCAGACGCCCGTCACCTGGTAGCCGTGGTGCGGGGCGACGGACAGCTCGCCGACCACGCGCTCGACGGCGCTCGGCTCGCCGACCACGAGGGTGCGCATCATGGCGTCGCCGGCGGTGCGGCGGTGGTGCAGGTAGCGGCGGTGGCCGTACCGGACGACGCTCGCGGCGGCGGTGAGCGCGGGGACGCCCGCGAAGACCGCCCAGCGCGGGATGTCGACGTCGAAGGTGTAGCCGGCCGCCATCAGCCCGACCGCGAGCCCGAGCCCGCCGCGGATGATCGCCTGGAACTCGCCCGGGCCGTCACCCAGCCCGCTGACGTCGTAGCCCCGGGCGAGCGAGACGGTCAGGACGAACCCGATCGCCCCGACGATCGCCCAGCCGACCGTGCCGGCGACGAGGCCGAGGTGCGGGACGAGGAAGGCGAGGCCCACCACGAGGGCGACGAGCGCGTCGAGCACGATCGTGTTGCGGACGTACCCGCGGGCCACGACTGTCCAGCGACGCGCGTCGGCGTCGGTCGAGAGCACGTTCTGCTCGGTCGGACGAGGCTCGAACGGTTGGGCCGAGGCCCAGGACCGGCGAACGCCGGCGGCTCGACCTCGTCGGTCACCCGACGAGTCGATCCACTCGACATCCCGGCCCACAGTCAACGTCACGACGGTCCCCTGCCCATAAATTGTCTTCGTCGGATCTTCGGCAGCGTATAGGCGGGGCCCTGCCCTCAGGTGTCCGGGGCGTAAGTTTTCACCCGGCGCCCAACGGGAGAGTGATGGACTTCACCCGTTCGACGCCCACCGGACGCGTATCAGGCCTTGGTGTGCACCACGAGCTGCGCCTGCTGCAGTCCCTGCGTGAGCACGAGCTCGACCGCGTCCGCCGCGGCGTCGACCAGCCAGGGCAGCTCCTTGCGCTCCGCGCCGGCGAAGTCCTTGAGCACGTAGTCCGCGGCCTCCATCCGGCCCGGTGGACGCCCGACCCCCACCCGGACGCGCACGTAGTCCTTCGTGCCGAGCGCCTTGGTGATGTCCCGCAGCCCGTTGTGCCCGCCCTCGCCGCCGCCGATCTTCAGCCGCAGGTCCCCGAACGGGATGTCGAGCTCGTCGTGGACGACCACCACGTGGTCGGCCGGGACGCCGAAGTACTGCACGAGGCCGGCGACCGGGCCGCCGGAGACGTTCATGTAGGTGGACGGCTTGGCCAGCACGACCCGGGGTCCCGGGACACCGCCCGGCAGCAGGCCGAGGCGCGCCTCGGCGGTCGCCGCGCGGGCACCGCCGACCGACCGGCTCGAGAAGCCGACCGCCGCGCGGCGGGCCAGCTCGTCGAGGACCATCTGGCCCACGTTGTGCCGGTTGCCGGCGTACGCGGGACCGGGGTTGCCCAGCCCGGCGACGAGCCACAGATCAGTCATCCGTCGTCCTCACATGGAGCAGCGCCCGGCCCCGCAGCTGCGGGGCCGGGCGCTGTGGTCGGTCAGGTCAGGCGTCGGCCTCGGCGGCAGCGGCGGACGCCGCGGCCTGGTCCGCAGCGACGGCGGCGTCGGCCGCCTCGTCCTCGGCGGAGACCTGCGGGGCGCTGACCGACACGACGACCGTCTCGGGCGCGGTGGAGAGGGTGGCGTCGCCCGGGAGGGTGAGCTCACCCGCGGTCACCTGCGTGCCGGCGGCGAGGCCCTCGACGGAGACCTCGATGAACTCCGGCAGGTTCGTGGCGTCGGCCTCGACGGCGAGCTGCTGGGTCTCGACGACGTGGATGGTGCCGGGCGCGGACTCGCCGGTCACGTGCACCGGGACGTCGACGGAGACCTTCTCGCCGCGGTTGACGACGAGCAGGTCGAGGTGCTCGATCGCCTCGTCGCGCATCGGGTCGCGCTGCACGTCCTTGGTGATCGCGAGCTGCGTCGTGCCGTCCAGCTCGATCTCGAAGAGCGCGTTGGAGTGCTTGAGCGCGAGGTAGGTCTGGTGCCCCGGCAGGGAGACGTGCACCGGGTCGGTGCCGTGCCCGTAGAGGACGGCGGGGATGAGGCCGGCGCGGCGCGTACGGCGCGCGGCGCCCTTGCCGAAGTCGGTGCGGGCGATGGCGACGAGCTTGGTCTCGGACACGAGCTACCTCTCAGGGGGACGACACGGTGCGACGGCCTCGACGCGGGGCGCTGGACGGGCACGCGCGGAGGCGACCGCCAGGTCGATCACGGAGTCGAGGGGCCGTACCGCTGCTCGCGCAGCGCCCGGGGCCCGTCCGACATCCCTCGCCGAGGCAACCTGCTGAGTCTAGACGACCTAGGCGTTGCCGTCGAACAGCGAGGTGACCGACCCGTCGTCGAAGACCTGGCGGATCGCGCGCGCGATGAGCGGCGCGATCGACAGCACCGTGAGCTGGGGGAACGTCCGGTCGTCCGGGATCGGGAGGGTGTCGGAGACGACGACCTCGCGAGATCCGGGAGTTCTTCAGCCGGTCCACCGCGGGCCCGGAGAGGATGGCGTGGGTGGAGGCCACGATGACGTCGGCCGCTCCGTGCTCGAACAGCGCCTCGGCGGCCTGCACGATCGTGCCGCCGGTGTCGATCATGTCGTCGACCAGCACGCAGGTGCGGCCCTCGACGTCGCCGACGAGCTCGTGCACCTTGACCTGGTTGGGGACGCTCGGGTCGCGCCGCTTGTGGATGATCGCCAGCGGCGCGCCGAGGCGGTCGGACCACTGGTCGGCGACGCCGCACGCGGCCGGCGTCGGGCGAGACCACGGTGAGGCTGCCGACGTCGACCTTGCTGCGGACGTAGTCGGCGAGCAGCGGCAGGGCCCACAGGTGGTCGACCGGGCCGTCGAAGAAGCCCTGGATCTGCGCGGTGTGCAGGTCGACGCTCATCATGCGGTCGGCGCCGGCGGTCTTGAACAGGTCGGCGATGAGGCGGGCGGAGATCGGCTCGCGGCCGCGGTGCTTCTTGTCCTGCCGGGAGTAGCCGTAGAACGGCACGATCACGGTGATCGGTCTTGCGCCGAGGCCCGCTTGAGCGCGTCGACCATGAGCAGCTGCTCCATGATCCACTGGTTGATCGGGGCGGTGTGGCTCTGCAGGACGAAGGCGTCCGCAGCCGCGCACGGACTCGCCGAACCGCACGTAGATCTCGCCGTTGGCGAAGTCGTAGGCGGTCGTCGGGACGAGCTCGGTGCCGAGCTCGCGGGCGACGGCGTGGCGAGCTCGGGGTGCGCCCGACCGGAGACCAGGACCAGCCGGCCCTCGTTGTCGGACGAGGTGTTCGCGCTCATCGGTCGCTGTCCTTGGTCTCTGCGGTCTCTGCGGTCTCTGCGGTCTCGGCGGTCCGGGTGCCCGACGCGACGCGACGGGACGCGTCCGTGGCCGCCGGCAGGGTGCGGGGTGGTGTGGGTGCGGGCTGCTGGGCGGCCGCGCCGGCGCGGGCGCGCTCGGCGCGCGCCTGTGGGGACAGGTCGTCGGCGTCCCCGCGGCCGGCGAGCGCGCGGGTCGCGGCCTCCGCGGCCGGCGTGCCGGACCGGCTGCGCGTGACCCAGCCCTCGATGTTGCGCTGCGCGCCGGCGCTGACCGCCAGCGCACCGGGCGGCACGTCGCGGCGGATGACGGAGCCCGCGCCGGTGTACGCGCCGTCGCCCACCGTGACCGGCGCGACGAACATGTTGTCCGAGCCGGTCCGGGCGTGGACGCCGATGGTCGTGCGGTGCTTGCGGACGCCGTCGTAGTTGACGAAGACGCTGGCCGCGCCGATGTTCGTGTGCTCGCCGATGGTCGCGTCCCCGACGTAGGACAGGTGCGGGACCTTGGAGCCCTGCGCCGATCCGCGCGTTCTTCGTCTCGACGAACGTGCCGATCTTGCCCTCGTCGCCGAGGTCGGTGCCCGGCCGCAGGTAGGCGAACGGGCCGACGGTCGCGCCGGCGCCGATCACCGCGCCCGAGCCGTGGGTGCGGACGACGCGTCGCACCCGCGCCGACCCGCACGTCGGTGAGCGTGGTGTCCGGGCCGACCGTGGCGCCGTCGCGACCGATGGTGCGCCCGTGCAGCTGGACGCCCGGGCAGCAGCGTGACGTCCGGGGCCAGCTCGACGTCGACGTCGACCCAGGTGGTCGCCGGGTCGACGACGGTCACGCCGGCCCGCATCCAGGCGTCGAGGAGCCGGCGGTTGAGCTCGGCGCGCAGCACGGCGAGCTGCGCGCGGTCGTTGACGCCCTCGACGAGCTGCGGGTCGTCGGTGCGCACCGCCCGCACCGCGCCGCCGTCGGCGTGGGCGAGCGCGAGCACGTCGGTCAGGTAGACCTCGCCCTGGGCGTTGTCGCGGCCGAGGCGACCGAGCGCACCGCGCGAGCACGGCGGCGTCGAAGACGTAGACCGAGGAGTTGATCTCGGTGATCGCGCGCTGCGGCGTCGTCGGCGTCCTTCTCCTCGACGATCGCGACGACCTGGCCGGTCCCGGCCTCGCGGACGATGCGGCCGTACCCGGTGGGGTCGGCGACCTCGGTGGTGAGGACCGTCACGGCGTTGCCGTCGGCGGCGTGCGCGGCGAGCAGCTCGCCGAGCGTGGCGCCGTCGAGCAGCGGGACGTCCCCGGCGACGACGACGACGGCGCCCTCGACCTGGTGATGGGCCGGCTGCGCCAGTCGCTGGGCGCGGTCGGCGTCCGCCGCGGCACCCGCGTGCACGGCGGCGTCGAGCACCGACAGCGCGCACTGCACGGCGCGTCCGGTGCCGGGGATCTCGTCCTGGTCGGCGACGAGGACGCCGGGCGCGATCTGCCGCGCATGCTCGACGACCTGGTCGCGTCCGTGCCGGACGACGACGACGACGCGCCCGGGCTCGAGCTCGTCCGCCGCGGCCAGCGCGTGCCCGAGCATCGAGCGCCCACCGAGCGTGTGCAGGACCTTCGGGACGGCGGATCGCATGCGGGTGCCCTCGCCTGCGGCGAGGACGACGACAGCGGCGGGCCGGGGGTGGGTCACGACGTGGGACTCCGGTCGTCAGGTGCCCGGGAGTGCCCGGGGCGGCGGTATCGACGCTCGGTCGACTCTACCGGCGTCGGGAGGGGCCCGGCCCTGCGTGGTGCGCTCCGCCCCCAGGATTCGAACCTGGACTGCAAGGCACCAAAGGCCTGCGTGCTGCCGTTACACCAGGGCGGACCGGCCAGCTGCGTCGAGACCGCAGCGACCGCCCCACAGTCTGCCAGCCGGGCGACGGCCGGTTGTCCCGCTCCGGGGACGGCATGATGGCCGCGTGGCCCCCGACAGCAAGCCGCGCCCGTGCGCGCGCCGCATGACGGGCGCCGAGCGCCGGGAGCAGCTCCTGGACGTCGTCCCGCAGCCTGTTCGCCGCACAAGGGCTTCGAGGGCACGAGCGTCGAGGAGATCGCGTCCCGCGCCAAGGTCTCCAAGCCGGTCGTCTACGAGCACTTCGGCGGCAAGGAGGGCATCTACGCGGTCGTCGTCGACCGCGAGATCCGTGCCCTCACCGGCGCCCTGACCGACGCGCTGACCGCCGGCGGTCACCCCAAGGCGCTGCTCGAGCGGACCACGCTCGCCCTGCTCACCTACATCGAGGAGAACACGGACGGGTTCCGCATCCTCGTGCGCGACTCCCCCGTCGCGCAGGCCACCGGCACGTTCTCCAGCCTCATCGGGGACGTCGCCACCGAGGTCGAGCACCTGCTCGCCGACCAGTTCACCAAGCAGGGCCTCGACCCGCGCACCGCGCCGATCTACGCCCGCATGCTCGTCGGGATGGTCGCGCTCACCGGGCAGTACTGGCTCGACTCGCGCAGCCCCGACAAGGCCGACGTCGCGGCGCACCTGGTCAACCTCGCGTGGAACGGCCTGAGCGGGCTGGAGCGTCGACCGACGCTGGGCTGAGTATCTCGATGTCGAGGTAATCTCGCGGCCATGGCCGAGGACGAGGTGGACCGCATCGTCGCCGCCTGGCGCCGGGAGCGGCCGGACCTCGACGTCGAGCCGCTCACCGTCCTCTCCCGCGTCACCCGGCTCGCCCGGCACCTCGACCTGGCCCGGCGCGCGTCGTTCGCCCGGCACGACCTCGAGCCGTGGGAGTTCGACGTGCTGTCCGCGCTGCGGCGCGACGGCGCCGCCGTACCAGCTCGCCCCGGCGCGCTGCTCACCCAGACGCTCGTGACGTCGGGGACGATGACGAACCGGATCGACCGGCTCGCCCAGCGCGGGCTCGTGCGGCGCGAGCCGTCCCCCGGCGACCGCCGCGGCGTGCTCGTCCGGCTCACCGAGGAGGGCCGGTCCCGGGTCGACGCCGCGATGTCGGACCTGCTGGACGTCGAGGCCGGCCTGCTCGCGGGACTGGGCCCGCCCGGCCGCACCCAGCTCGCCGACCTGCTGCGCGACGTCGTCGCGCCGTTCGACGAGTAGTCAGCCGACCAGCTCCGCAGCCTCGAGCCACGCCTCCTCGAGGTCCGCGCGCTCGGTGGCGAGCTCGCGCAGCTCGGCGTCGAGGGCCAGCACCGGCCTGGTGGTCGGTCGCCTGCTCGGCCATCCGGGTGTGCAGGCGCGCCTCGAGGTCGGCGATCTTGGCGAGCCGGCGCTCGATCCGGGTGACCTCCTTGCGGGCGAGCCGCACGTCCGCCGCCGACGGCACGCCCGCCGGGGCGGCGGCCGGCGCCTGCGTGGCGCTCCCGGTCGGCCCGGCCGCGCCGGCGGGCGCCGTCGGCCGGCCACCGGTCGGGCCGCGGCGCGGCGCAGCTCGAGGTACTGCTCGACGCCGCCCGGCAGGTCCCGGATGGTTCCGTCGCCGAGCAGAGCGACCTGCCGGTCGCAGACCCGCTCGAGCAGGTACCGGTCGTGCGAGACGACGACCAGCGTCCCCGGCCAGCCGTCGAGCAGGTCCTCCAGAGCGGCGAGCGTGTCGGTGTCGAGGTCGTTGGTGGGCTCGTCCAGGAGGAGCACGTTCGGCTCGCCGACCAGCAGCCGGAGCAGCTGCAGGCGCCGGCGCTCCCCGCCGGACAGGTCCCGGACGAGGGTCCGCGCGCGATCGTTGGTGAACCCGAGCCGCTCGACGAGCTGGGACGCCGACAGCTCCTTGCCGCCGACGCTCACGGTCCGCTTCTCGCTCTCGATGAGCTCCACGACCCGCAGGCCGCCGACCTCGTCGAGGTCCTCCACGTCCTGCGTCAGCTCGGCGACCTGGACGGTCTTGCCGCGCTTCACCCGCCCCGAGGACGGCCCGAGCTTCCCGGCGAGCAGCCGCAGGACCGAGGTCTTGCCCGCGCCGTTGACCCCGACGACGCCGTACCGGTCCCCCGGGCCGAGCCGCCACGTGACGTCGTCGAGCAGGGTGACCTCTCCGAAGGACAGCGACACGTCCTCGAGGTCGAGCACGTCCTTGCCGAGCCGGGACGTCGCCATCCGGGTCAGCTCGAGCGGGTCGCGCGGCGGCGGCTCGTCGGCGATGAGCGCGGCGGCGGCGTCGAGGCGGAACTTCGGCTTCGAGGTCCGCGCCGGGGCGCCGCGCCGCAGCCAGGCGAGCTCCTTGCGCAGCAGGTTGTTGCGCTTGTCGGCCGCGACGGACGCCGTCCGGGCGCGCTCCGCCCGCGCGAGGACGTAGGCGGCGTACCCGCCCTCGTAGCCGTCGACGACGCCGTCGTGCACCTCCCACATCCGGGTGCAGACGGCGTCGAGGAACCAGCGGTCGTGGGTGACGACGACGAGGGCGCCCCGGGCGCTCGCTCCCTGCCCGAAGCGCTCGGCGAGGTGGGCGGCGAGCCACGCGACGCCCTCCACGTCGAGGTGGTTGGTCGGCTCGTCGAGCGCGATGACGTCGTGGTCGCCGACCAGCAGCGCGGCGAGCGCGGCCCGGCGGCGCTGACCGCCGGAGAGGCTCGCGACGTCGGCCTCGAGGTCGAGGTCGCCGAGCAGCCCCTCGTGCACCGAGCGTGACCGAGGGTCCGACGCCCAGGTGTGGTCCGGCGCCGTGCCGTGGACGAGCTCGCGGACGGTGGTGCCCGGCGGCAGCTCGTCGCGCTGGTCGAGCAGCGCGACGTCGAAGCTGCCCGCGCTGGTCACCCGCCCGGAGTCGGGCGTGGCGCGGCCGGCGAGCACACGCAGCAGCGTCGACTTCCCGGCGCCGTTCGGCCCGACGACGCCGATCCGGTCGCCGTCGTCCACCCCGAGGCTGATCGCGTCGAGGAGCGTGCGGGTGCCGAGGGTGAGGGAGACGGAGTCCGCTCCGAGCAGGTGGGCCACCCGCCCATTGTCCGGCAATCAGACGGTGCGGCCGACGGACTGCTCGCCGTGGCCGTGCGGACCGGTCGGCACGATGCGGGCCCCGGGGACGGGCCCGACGGCGGTCGCGACGTCGTCCGCCACGCCCGCGGCGGTGATCGCGGCCGCGATGACGAGCGCGTGCTGCTTGCTCCTGGCCAGGGCGGCGACCGTGGGGCCGGACCCGGAGACGAGGACGCCGAGCGCACCCGCGTCCTCGGCCACGGCGAGCGGCTCGGCGAGCGACGGGGCGAGCTCGAGCGCGGCGTGCTGCAGGTCGTTGTGCAGGGCCCGGCCGAGTGCGGGCGCGTCGCCGGCGCGCAGGGCCTGCATGAGGGCGCGGTCGGCCTCGGGCTCGAGGCGGGTGGCGCCCGAGATCAGCTCGTCGAAGGTGGCGAAGACCAGCGGCGTGGAGAGCCCCTCGTCGCGGACGGCGAACGCCCAGTGGTACTCGCCGCGGACCATCGCCGGCGTGAGCAGGTGGCCGCGGCCGGTGCCCACGGCGGTGTGCCCGGCGAGCGGGAACGGCACGTCGGAGCCGAGCTCGGCGGCCAGGTCGGTGAGCTCGTCCCGGGACAGCCCGGTGCGCCACAGCGCGTCGCACGCGATGAGGGCCGCGGCGGCGTCGGCGGACCCGCCCGCCATCCCGCCGGCGACCGGGACGCCCTTGTGCAGGTGCAGGTGGACGCCGGCCTCGACGCCGGTGTGCGAGGCGAGCAGGCGCGCGGCGAGCAGTGCGAGGTTGCCGTTGTCGGTCGGCACACGCTCGGACTGGGGGCCGGAGACGGTCAGCGACATCTCGTCGGCCGGGCGGGCGACGACGTCCTCGTAGAGCGAGACCGCCTGGAACACCGTCGCGAGCGGGTGGTAGCCGTCGGCCTCCCGGGCGCCGACGCGGAGCGAGAGGTTGACCTTCCCGGGTGCACGGACGTGGACCTCACGCTCGGTGCGAGGGGGTCCGGAGAGGGTCACGGGGCCACAATGCCAGGTCCGGCAGGGTGGGGCTGATCAGCCCCCGCGGGCGGCGAGCACCTGGGCCACCCGGGCGAAGTCGGCGACGTCGAGCCGCTCGCCCCGCGCCTGGGGGTCCACGCCGGCGGCCAGCAGCGCCTCCGTGGCGGCCTCGGCGGAGCCGGCCAGGCCGGCGAGCGCGGACCGCAGCATCTTGCGGCGCTGGGCGAAGGCGGCGTCGACCACCGCGAAGACCTGCTCGCGGGTGGCCGTCGTGTCCGGCGGGTCCCGCCGCTCGAGCGCGACGAGCGCGGAGTCGACGTTGGGCACCGGCCAGAACACGGTGCGCGCGATGGTCGACGTCCGGCGGGCGGACGCGTACCAGGCGACCTTCGCGGACGGGACGCCGTAGGTGCGGCTCCCCGGCGGCGCGGCGAGCCGGTCCGCGACCTCGGCCTGCACCATGACGAGCACCCGCTGGATGCTGTCGAAGCGCTGCAGGAAGGTCAGCAGCACGGGCACCGAGACGTTGTACGGCAGGTTGGCCACCAGAGCCGTCGGCGGCGGACCGGGCAGCTCGGTGACCGCGAGCGCGTCCGCGCCGACGACGGTCAGCCGCTCCGGCCCGTCCGGCGGGTACGTGGCGGGCAGGTGGGCGGCCACCGTCTCGGGCAGCAGCCGGGCGAGCACAGGGTCGATCTCGACCGCCACGACCGAGGCGCCGGCGTCGAGCAGCCCGAGGGTCAGGGACCCGAGGCCGGGGCCGACCTCGACGACGCGCTCGCCGTCGGTCACGCCGGCCGCGCGCACGATCTTGCGCACGGTCCCGCCGTCGATGACGAAGTTCTGCCCCAGCGTCTTCGTCGGGCGGATGCCCAGACGCCCCGCCAGGTCCCGGATCTCGGCCGGGCCCAGCAGGGCGCCTGGGGTCTCGCTCATGGGGACGGCGCTCAGCGGAACAGGTTCGGACCGCAGTGCGGCCACTGGCCGGCGCCGGACCGGTCGAACAGCGCCTGGGCGCGGGCCGTCTGCTCGGCGGCCGACGCCTGCGAGGGCAGCCCGGAGCCGCCGACGGCGTTCCAGGTCGCGACCGAGAACTGGTAGAGCCCGTGGTACTTGCCGGTCGCGGAGACGGCGTTCACGCGGCCGCCGGACTCGCACGCGGCGAGGGCGGCCCAGTTGAGCCCGCCGGCCGAGGCGCTGGCGGCCGCCGGGGCGGAGCCCGAGGAGGAGCGGGCGGCGACCGGCTTCGGCACCGGCTTCGGCTTGGTGCCGACGGCGACGACCTGGGTGACCGGCGCGGTCGTCACGGAGTCGGACAGCAGCTGGCGCGCGGTCTCGACGCCGTCGACCGTCGTGACGCGGTTGACGATGGTCCGCTGACCCTCGACCCCGGCCGTCACGACGTCCTTGGTGCCGACGAGGCGGCTCGCGTCCTCCTGCTCGACGACCTCGAAGCCGACGGGCTGGACCTCGGGCACGTCCTGGACGACGACCCGGTTGACCACGACGGTCACCGTGCCGGTGTCGGAGTGGCGCACGGACACCTCGTCGAGGTCGGTCAGCGTGACCCCGAGCCCGGCGAGCACGGCGGGCAGGCCGGCGGCGCCGTCCGCCACCGGGAGCGTGGCGCCGTCGACGACGACCTCGAGCGGGCCGTCGAGGTCCACGGGGATCTCGGCGCGGCCGCTGCCCTGCGAGCGGGACGCCACGAGGCGGACCTCGCCGCCCCGGGTCGCCAGGGCGCCGAGCGCCTCGTCGGCGTTGAGCGCGGTCGTCCAGACGGCGGTCTCCTCGCCGTCCACGCTGACCTGCACCTGGCGGGCGTGCCGGACGACGATCTGGCTGCCGTCACCGAGGGACGTCGAGGTGGCGGGGGCGACGGTGTCGCGGCTGTCGAGCTCGATGCCGGCGTCGGTGAGGACGCCGTCGACCGAGCCGGCGAAGGTCGAGACCTGGGTGATCTCGCCGTCGACGTCGAGCGTGACGGTCTTGTGCGCGACGCCGTAGGCGGTCGTGCCACCGGCGAGGACGGCCACGGCGACGCCGGCGGCGATACCCGAGCTGCGGCGGCGGCGGGCCGGCGCGGGGGCGTCGGCGGAGGAGGTCTCGGTCGTCGGGGCGGCCGTGCCGGAGGGGCGCAGGCGGCTCAGGGGCGCGGACAGGCGGGCGAAGGAGGTCACAGGGTTCCAGACGTCGGGCGACCCGGGCACGGGCGACGGGAGGCGCTGCACACGTGAGCCGCTGCCTCCCGGATCCCCGATCCGGCCGTCTTCAGGTCCCCGGCCAGGGGCCGGGACCGGTCGCGCGGCGGTGGGTCAGGGCCCGGGACGCCGTGGTGCGACGACGCGACCGTAACCGATCCGTGACCTTGCGGCCAAGGTCACGTGAGGCGGCTCACATCAGTACCAGCCCTTGCTCTGGAACGAGCCCCAGGCACCGCACGGCGTGCCGTAGCGGCCGCCGATGTAGTTGAGCCCCCAGGTGATCTGGGTGGCCGGGTTGGTGCGCCAGTCGTCGGCGACGCTCGCCATCTTCGAGCCGGGCAGGGCCTGCGGGATGCCGTAGGCGCCGCTGGAGCGGTTCTCGGCGTTGGCCCGCCAGCCGCTCTCCCGGTTCCAGAGCTGCACGAGGCAGGAGAACTGGTCGTCGCCCCACCCGCGACCGGCGGCCAGCTCACGGGCGATGCCCTGCGCGCTGCCCGGGTCGACGTCGATGGGGGCGGCGGGTGCGGCCGGGGCGGGCGCGGCCGAGCCGCCTCCGCTGCGTGCGGGCGTGGCCGGCGCCCGGGGGGCGACGACGGGAACCGGCTTCGTGCCGACCTTGACGACCCGGTCGACCGGCTCGCGCACGCGCATGTCGGACACCACGGACCGCTCGATCTCGGCGCCGCCGAGCGTCACGACGGCGTAGACGACCTGGCGCTCGCCGGCCGCGCCCTCGGGATCCACGCGCTGCTCCCCCACCGTGAGCGTGGGGTCCTCGACGACCGACTCGGTGAACGGCAGCTGCTCGACCTCGGTGACCGTCCCCGCGACGGCGCGGGTCACCTGCACCATGAGCCCGTCGACGGTGGTCGCCTCGAGCGGGACCGACACGTGGTCGCGCTCGCCGAGCACCAGTCCGGCCTCCTGCAGGGCCTCCCGGACCGTCGGTGCGGCCGTGACGGCGTCGACCAGCGTGCCGTCGACGGCGAGGTGGACGGTCTTCTCGGTCGAGACGCGCAGCACGTCACCGCGACCGAGCGTGGCGGACCGGCTGGCCGAGACGCGGGCGCCCTCGCCGCGGACGCCCAGGTCGCCGATCGCCTCGCCGACCGTGAGCGCCGTCGTCCAGACGGTCCGGGTGTCGCCGTCGACCTCGATCTCGATCTCGCGCCCGTGCCGGACGACGATCTCGCCGCCGTCGACCACGGCCGCGTCGAGCGCGGGGGCGACGAGGTCGCGGCGGCCGGTCTCGACGCCGGCGTCCGCGAGCACGTCACCGACCGTCCGGCCGAAGGTGCTGACCTGAACGGCGTCGCCGTCGACGTCGACGGTCACCGTGCTGTGGAGGACCGCGAAAGCCGTGCTCGCGCCGGCGACGAGGGCCAGGACCAGGCCCTGGGCGCCGAGTCGGGTGAGGCGGCGAGGCCGGTCGGTCGGGTCTGCGGAGGGCATGCGGCGCAGCACTCGAGGGCCTCCTGGCGGTGTGGGTCGGGCGGTCCGGAACAGGGTCCGGGCGGGGTCGTCGACCGGTGCGTGCCCCCTCGCGCCGGCTCCGGCGTCCGACCGTAACCGATTCGTGACCGGATCACTACCCGTCGCGGGCATCCGTGGACCGCTCACCACTGGCCGTAGACGGCCTCCGACGTCGCCGTGACCGCCCGGCACGCGCGCTCGAGGGTGACGTCCTGCACCTCGGCGATGGTGCGCATCGTGTGCGGGACGAGGTACGGCGCGTTGGGTCGCCCGCGGTAGGGGTGGGGGGTCAGGTACGGCGCGTCCGTCTCGACGAGGACGTGCTCGAGCGGGACCGCCGCGAGCGCCGCGCGCAGGTCGGCACTCCCGGCGAAGGTCACCGTGCCGGCGAACGAGAGGTACCACCCGTTCTCGGCGCAGAGCCGGGCCATGGCGACGTCGCCGGAGAAGCAGTGGAACACCGTGCGCTCGGGCGCCCCGTCCCGGGCCAGGACCCGGAGCACCTCGGCGTGCGCGTCGCGGTCGTGGATCTGCAGCGCGAGGTCGAGCTCCTTGGCGAGCGCGATGTGGGCGCGGAACGACCGGACCTGGGCCGCGCGGCCGTCGTCCCCGGCGCGGAAGTGGTCGAGCCCGGTCTCCCCGATCACCCGGATGCGGTCGTTGCGCCGGGCCAGGTCGGCGATCTCCGCGATCGCGGCGTCCAGCCCGACGGCGTGCTCGGGTCGGGGCGCCGGGACGAGCCCGTCCGGGCCGACGTCCGCCGCCGCCCGCGAACAGGGAGGCCTCGTTGGGGTGGATCGCCACCCCGCCGAGGAGCGCCGGGTGCTCGCGGACCACGCGGTCCGTCCACCGCGCCGCGCCCAGGTCGCACCCGATCTGCACCATCCGCGGCACGCCGACGGCGGCCGCGCGGGCGACCTGCTCCGCGACGCCCGGCGCCGCCTCGCCGTCGGCCAGCTCGGCGTCGGTGTCCAGGTGGGTGTGGTTGTCGACCACCGGGAACGGCAGCGGCTCGGGCGCCGGCGGCCAGCTCCGGTCGCGGGGCCGGCTGCGGCTCACGCGCTGACGTCCGCCGGGTCCTCCAGGCGCGGGAAGAGCGACGCCCCCTTGGTCACCCGGGTGCCGGCGGGCAGCCCGCCGAACGTCGCCGCGGTGGCGACCGGCTGGGCGTCGAGCTGGCCCAGCGTCGGCTCGGCGCCGAGCGAGTCCCACAGCGCCGCCGCGGCTCGCGGGGTCACCGGGTGGAGGAGCACCGCGAGGACGCGCAGGGCTTCGGCCGCCGTGACGAGGATCGTCGCGAGGCGACCGCCCTGAGCGAAGCCGTCGTCGGCCGTCTCGGTCTTCGCGACCTGCCACGGCGCCTGCTCCGTGAGGTAGCCGTTGGTCGCCTCGACGAGCGTCCACACCGCGCCGATCGCCTCGTGCAGCGCGAGCCGGTCGATCGCGCCCTCGGCGTCGACCACCGCGCGCGCGGCGACGTCGGCCAGCGCGACCTCCGCCGGACCGGGCTGGCCGGCCTCGGGCAGCGCGCCGTCGAAGTACTTGCCGATCATCGCCGCGACGCGCGACGCGAGGTTGCCGAAGCCGTTCGCGAGCTCGGCGTTGTACCGGGCGGCGAGGTCCTCCCAGGAGAACGAGCCGTCCTGACCGAACGGGATCGCCCGCAGGAAGTAGTAGCGGAACGCGTCGGAGCCGAAGTGGTCGATGATCTGGCTCGGCGCGATGCCGGTGAGCTTGGACTTGCTCATCTTCTCGCCGCCGACGAGCAGCCAGCCGTGCGCGAAGACCTGCCTGGGCAGCTCGAGCCCGGCCGCCATGAGCATGGCCGGCCAGATCACCGCGTGGAACCGCAGGATGTCCTTGCCGACGAGGTGGACGTCCGCCGGCCAGGTGCGCCGGAACAGCTCCTGCTCGCGCGGGTCCGCGCTGCCGTACCCGATCGCCGTCGCGTAGTTGAGCAGCGCGTCGAACCACACGTAGAGCACGTGCGAGGTGTCCCAGGGGATGGGCACGCCCCAGTCGAACGTGTTCCGCGAGATCGACAGGTCCTGCAGCCCCTGCTTGACGAAGGCGATGACCTCGTTGCGCGCGCTCGCCGGCTGGACGAACGTCGGGTTCGCCTCGTAGAAGTCGAGCAGCCGCTGCGTGTAGGCGCTCATCCGGAAGAACCAGTTCTGCTCGGAGAGCATCTCGACCGGGCGGCCGTGGATCGCGCACACGAGCTGGCCCTCGAAGTCGCCGGTGCCCTGGACGAGGTCTCCCGGGAGCTTGTACTCCTCGCAGCCCACGCAGTACGGGCCCTCGTAGGAGCCGGCGAAGATCTCGCCCTTGTCGTACAGGTCCTGGATGAACGTCTGCACCCGGGTGGTGTGGCGCTCCTGCGTGGTGCGGATGAAGTCGTCGTTGGCGGCGTCGATCGTCCCGAGCACGGGCTTCCACGAGCCCTCGACCAGCCGGTCGGCCCAGTCCTGCGGGCTGACGCCGTTCGCCTCGGCGGTCCGGAGCACCTTCTGCCCGTGCTCGTCGGTGCCGGTGAGGAACCAGACCGGCTCCTGCCGCTGCCGGTGCCACCGGGTGACCATGTCCGCCGCCACCGTCGTGTACGCGTGCCCGATGTGCGGGGCGTCGTTCACGTAGTAGATGGGCGTGGTCAGGTAGAAGGCACGGGGCTCGGGCATGCGGACATCGTAGGACGGGCGTCCCGGCGGCCCGACTGCGGTCGTCCGCCGCCCCTGCACGCTGCGCCGCGTGCTGCCAGGCTGGGCGGGCGGCACCTCGAGCCGCGCACGACGCACCACGGGAGGACGCCATGAGCACGAGCACCGCACCGATCGACGCCCCGACCCACCGGGCCCTGCTCATCGTGGACGTGCAGCCGACCTTCTGCGAGGGCGGCTCCCTGCCCGTCGAGGGGGGCAACGCCGTCGCCCACGCCGTCGCGGAGTACGCGAGCCTGCACCGCGACCGCTACGACGCCCTCGTGACGACCCAGGACTGGCACGTCGACCCGGGCACGCACTTCTCCGACGACCCGGACTACGTCGACACCTGGCCCCCGCACGCCGTCGCCGGCAGCGAGGAGGCCGAGCTGCACCCGGCGCTGTCCGAGCTCTACCCCGAGGTGTCCGTGCGCAAGGGCGAGAACCAGGCGGCGTACTCCGGCTTCGAGGGGCTCGACGGCGAGGGCAAGCCGCTCGCGTCGATCCTCGCCGAGCTGGAGATCACCCAGGTCGACGTCGTCGGGCTCGCGGAGTCGCACTGCGTCAGGGCCACGGCGCTCGACGCGGTCCGCCACGGCCTCCGGGTCCGCGTGCTCACCGACCTCACGGCCCCGGTCACCCCCGAGCAGGGCGAAGCGGCGCGGCGCGAGATGGCCGACGCCGGTGTGGAGCTCGTGGCGTCGTCGGACGCCTGAGCTGCTGCCGTTCCGCCCGCCGTTCCGCCCCGCGGCTCCGCCCCCGCGGCTCCGCCCCCGCAGCTCCTGGCCGAGCGACCCCCCGGCCGTGCCGACCGGCCGCACGGCGCCCGACCGGACGCCGAGACCGCACCTTCCACACGAGGTCGCAGGGTGCACGGTGCGACCTCGTGCGAGGGATGCGAATCCGCGGGCCGCGCGGGGCCGGAAGGTCAGGGCTGGGGGGCCGGGGCCGGGGCCGGACCGGCCGCTCGCCGGTCGGAGCGTCGGGCGACGGCGGCCGCGTACAGCTCGCGCTTGGCCGCTCCACCGGCGGCGGCGACCTCGGCCACCGCCTCCTTGAGCCGTTCCCCCGCGTCGACCCGGGCGAGCACCTCGACCACGAGATCGGCGACGGCGACCGCCGCGCGTGGCGGGGCGCCGGCGACGACGACCGAGATCTCGCCGCGCACCTCGACCCCGGCGGCCCAGGCGGCGAGCTCGCCGAGCGGCCGCCGGACGACCTCCTCGTAGGTCTTGGTCAGCTCCCGGCACACCGCCGCCGCGCGGTCGGCGCCGAACGCCTCGGCGAGCGCCGCAAGGGTGTCGGCGAGCCGGTGGGGGGACTCGAAGAAGACCATCGTCCGGCGCTCGTCGGCGAGCTCGCCGAAGGCCCGGGCCCGCTCCCCCGCCCGGCGCGGCGGGAAGCCCTCGAAGCAGAACCGGTCGGTGGGCAGCCCGGACAGCGCCAGCGCGGTGAGCACCGCGCTCGGTCCGGGTGCCGCGGTGACCGGCAGGCCGGCGTCGACGGCCGCCGCCACGACCCGGAAGCCGGGGTCGGACACCGACGGCATGCCGGCGTCCGTCACGACGACGACGGTCCCGCCGCCGCGGACGACGTCGAGCAGCTCGGGCGCGCGGTCGGCCTCGTTGTGCTCGTGCAGGCTCACGACCCGGCCGCCGACCGTCACGCCCATCCGGGCGGCCAGCGCACGCAGCCGCCGGGTGTCCTCGGCGCCGACCACCTCGGCCTCGGCGAGCAGCCGTCGCAGCCGGGGGAGGCGTCCTCGACGTCGCCGATGGGGGTGGCGGCGAGGACGAGACGACCGGCAGTCATGGCCCGAGCCTGCCACGGTGCCAGCCCGGTACCGACACCTACGATGACCGCGTGACGACCGCCTCCCAGGCCGCCGGCGAGGCGGGCGAGCCCGAGGCGCCGAGCACGCCGGAGTGGCACACGGTGGCGCCGTCGGCCGCGCTCGCGACGTCCGGGGCGACGTCGACCACCCGCGGCGGGACGGGGGCGACGTCCGCCCGCGCCCCGGCCGCCCGCCGCGACGCCGTCAGCCCCGGCACCGGCTCCGCCCGCGAGGACGCGCTGCTCGAGCGCCTGCTCGGACCCGCGACGCTGCGGCTCGGCGCCACGGCGCGCGACCGGCTCTGGGGGTGGCTCGGCCCGCTGCTGGTCACCGCGCTGGCGGCCGTCCTGCGCTTCACCGACCTGGGCCGCCCGCCGACGCTCGTCTTCGACGAGACCTACTACGTCAAGCAGGCGTACACGCTGCTCACGGTCGGCTACGAGGCGCGCTGGCCCGAGGAGCCGAACCCGGCCTTCGAGGCCGGGGACGTCGACTCGTTCCTGCCCCAGGCGGACTACGCGGTCCACCCGCAGGTCGGCAAGTGGCTCATCGCCCTCGGACTGCGGGTCCTCGGCCCGGACGACCCGGTCGGCTGGCGGCTGGGCGCCGCGCTCGCGGGGACGCTCGCCGTGCTGCTGCTGGCGCGCACGGCCCGGCGGCTCTTCGCGTCGACCGCGCTCGGCACGATCGCCGGGGGCCTGCTGGCCGTCGACGGGCAGGCGATCGTCCACTCGCGCACGAGCCTGCTCGACGGGTTCCTCATGCTCTTCGTGCTGGCCGCGTTCGGGGCGCTGGTGCGGGACCGCGAGTGGGGCCGACGTCGACTCGCGCACCAGGTCGGCCGGCTCGCCCACGGGGACCCGGGACCGCTCGCCGGGCCCGGCCTCGGATGGCGGCCGTGGCGGCTCGCGGCCGGCGTCCTGCTCGGGCTGGCGACCGGGACCAAGTGGTCCGGGCTGTGGTTCCTCGCGGTGCTCGGGCTGCTCACCGTCGCGTGGGACCTGGCCGCCCGCCGCACCGCCGGGGCGCCGCGGTGGGCCACCGGCGGCGTGCTGCGCGACGGCGTCCCCGCGTTCCTCGCGATGGTGCCCGTGGCCGCCGTCGTCTACGTCGCGAGCTGGTTCAGCTGGTTCCGGACGCCCGGCGCGTACCTGCGCGACTGGGCCGCCACCCATCCGGGCGAGGGAGTCACCTGGCTGCCCGAGGCGCTGCGGTCCCTCTGGCACTACCACGGGCAGATGTGGACCTTCCACCGGGGCCTGACGACCGACCACACCTACGAGGCGCACCCGCTGGGCTGGCCCATCCAGTGGCGCCCGACGTCGTTCTACTACGAGTCCCCGGCCCCGGCGCAGGCCGCGTGCGGGTCGGACCGGTGCTCGGCGGCGATCACCGCCCTCGGCAACCCGGTGACCTGGTGGCTGGCGTCGGCCCTCGCGCTGGTCGCCGTCTGGTGGGTCGTCCGGCACCGGGACTGGCGCGCCGCGGCGGCGCTCTCCGGGGTCGTCGCGGGCTGGCTCCCGTGGCTCCCCCTGGCCCACCGGACGATCTTCACCTTCTACTCGATCGCGTTCACGCCCTGGATGGTGCTGCTCGTCACCTGGGGTCTGGCCCGTGCGCTCGGCCTGCCGGACGACGGCGACGGTCCCCCGCCGGGGCCCGAACGCGACGCCCGGCGCCGCGTCGGGATCACGGTCGCGGTCGCCGTGCTCGTCACGGTCGCCGTCGTCAGCGCGTTCTTCCTGCCGATGTGGACGGCGCAGACGGTCCCGTTCCGCCTCTGGCGCCTGCACATCTGGCTGCCCCGCTGGATCTGAGGCTGGATCTACGCCCAGTCGACCTGCGGGCTCGGGTACCAGAGGAAGCCGTCGCGGTCCCAGCCGTCGGCGAGCCCGGCGACGCGGCGCCGGAACTCCGGCCAGCCGCGCCGGTCGCGGGCCGACCACGCGACCTCGGCCACCGCCGCCAACCGGGGCAGCAGCATCGCGAACAGGTCGTCGGACGTGCGCAACGTCTCCGTCCAGATCGCCGCCTCCACCCCGACGACGGCGTCCGCGGGCAGGCCGGGCACGGCGTCGTCGGGCTCCCACTCGTAGGCGTCGCGCAGCTCGACGTGCCCCGCCCACTCGAGGCCGAGGTCGGTGGCGGCGTCGTACTTCATGTCCAGGTAGACCCGGTTGCCCGGCGAGAGCAGGACCCGCGCGCCGCGGCGGGCGGCGTCGACCACGGACGTCAGATCGGCGCGCATGTCCCAGACCTGGACGACCGTCCCGGGGTCGACGTCGCCATGGGCGATCTCCTGCCAGCCGACCACCCCCTTGCCGGCGACCCGGACGACGTCCTGCAGCGTGCGGACGAACCACGCGTACTCGCCGGCGTCCATCGTCAGGACCTCGTCCCCGCCGACGTGCACGTAGTCGCCCGGCGTCATCGCGGCGACGTCGCCGAACACGTCCCGCAGGAACGTCCCGGTGGCGGGCAGGTCGCGGTGCAGCCGGCTGAACCCGACGTCGGTGCCGGTGTACGGCTCGGGCGCGACGCCGTCCGGGGTCAGCTCCGGGTAGGCGTGCAGGGCCGCGTGGACGTGCCCGGGCACGTCGATCTCCGGCACGACGGCGATGTGCAGCGCGGCGGCGTGGGCGAGGATCTTCGCGTAGTCCTCGGCGGAGTAGTGGCCGCCCGGCCCACCGCCGACCTCGGTCGACGACGACCGTCCGGTCAGCAGCGGCCGCGACGGCAGGTCGAGCCGCCAGCCCTGGTCGTCGGTGAGGTGCAGGTGGAGCACGTTGAGCTTGACCTGCGCCATCGCGCAGAGGACAGCGCGCACGGTGTCGACCGGGAAGAAGTGGCGCGCGACGTCGAGGCTGAGCCCGCGCCAGGCGTACCGGGGCGCGTCGTGGATGGTCACCGCGGGGACGGTGACGAGGGTGTCGTGCCGGGTGACCAGCTGGCGCAGCGTCGCGGCGCCGCGGAGCAGCCCGGCCGGGTGGGGCGCGCGGATCTCGACGCACTGCGCGGTGGACCGCAGCGTGTACCGCTCGGCCGGGTCGCGGTCGAGCGGCCCCGCCTCCGGGTCCAGCACGACGGCGATCGTCCCGGGCTCACCGGCGACGCCGGTGCCGAGGCCCAGCGGGACCTCCAGGGTGGGACCGATCATCTCGGCGGCGATCACGCCGGCGCTGATCTCGTCCGACGACTCCCCCGTCACCACGCGGGCGCCGGCCGCGATGACGAACGGGAGCCCGCGGCCGGGCTCGAGGTGGAGCGGTGCCGGGACGACCGGGAGAAGGGCGCTCACAGATGCCGGTCGACGCGCGAGGTCACGCCCTGCGGGCGACGGGTGGGGCGGGCTCCGGCGGCGGTGACGGGGTGCGTGGTGCTCATCCGACCGACCGTACCGGGCGGTTCACGACCGCCGGTGGCGCCCGGGCCGATGCCGAGCGCCATGGACGGGCGCACCTGCGCTTTCACCACCCGACCACCCGTGAGCGTCCTCCGTTCGGCCCATCGCCGCCGGCCCGTCGCCGCGTCGCACGTGCGACGACGTGGTGCCGGACGATTGACCAGGTCGCTCCCGCGTCGACAGGGTGGGGCCAGCCAGCGTGGGCCGGCGCAACGAGGCTCCGACCGCCTGGCACCACCCAGGGGGAAAAGTGAAGAGATCTGGACAGCTGGGCGCGCTCGTGTCGGCGCTCACCGTCGCTGCGCTGCTCGGGACGGCGGGCTCCGGTTCCGCCGCCCCGTCGAGCGGCGCGGACGGTGCCACCACGCAGCGTGAAGAGTCGCCCGAGCTCGAGGCCAGACGCGTGGACCGGGTGCCGACGCCGGAGCCGGAGTGGTACGACTGCACCCTCGCCTTCGGCCCGGGGAACGAGTGCGCCACCGTCGACCTGCCGCTCGACTACGACCGGACGCGAGGGCGGACGACTCAGGTCGCGGTCCTGCGCCACCCGGCGGCCGACCAGACGACCAAGCTCGGGACGCTGTTCGTCAACCCCGGTGGACCGGGCGGGTCCGGCGTCCTCATGGCCGCCGCAGCGCCGTTCTTCCTCGGCCCGGAGCTGCTCGAGCGCTTCGACGTCGTCGGCTTCGACCCACGGGGCACGAACTTCAGCGACAACACGCGGTGCTGGGAGCACGTCGGCGCGGAGATCGCCGACGCCCGGGGACTTCTCGAGGTCCCGTTCCCCCTCACCGATGCGGAGGAGACGGGGTACATCACGTCGTCGGCGGCCATCGGTGGTGCGTGTGCGTCGATCGACAACCGGTTGCTGGGATCGATGTCCACGGCTCAGGTCGCCCGGGACATGGACGTCCTGCGGCGCACCGTGGGGGACGACCGGCTCACCTACCTGGGGTTCTCGTACGGGAGCTACCTGGGAACCGTGTACGCCAACATGTTCCCCGACCGGGTCCGCGCGGTGGCGATCGACGGCGTCCTGGACCCGCTCGCCTGGGCCGGGACGCCGCAGACGTCCGACATCCCGCAGACCAGCCGCCTCCGGTCCGGCGAGGGCTCGTGGCAGGCCTTCGCGGAGATCCTCGAGCGGTGCTCGGACGCCGGCCCGGACTTCTGCCTGCTGGCCGGCATCGGCGACCCCGCCCAGGTCGCGACCGAGGTCTTCGACCGGCTGCGCGAGGCACCACTGGAGATCGTCGACCCCTTCACCGGGGAGGTCTTCGCGCTCACGTACGCGACCGTCCTCTCCCTGCTGCTCAGCGACCTGTACTCGCCGGACGCGGCTCAGCTCGTCGACCTCGACCTCGCCTCGTTCCGGTCGCTCCTCCAGGAGCAGGTCGCGCCCGGCAGCGTCGACGGGGCGGCCGTCGCCTCGGCGCGGGCGTCCCTGGTGGAGAAGGTCCGTACCGCGCGCCAGCAGACCGGTGCCGGAGGCCGGCAGGGGACCGAGTCGGGTTTCGCGTACAGCAACTTCCTCGAGGCGTTCCTCGGCGTGCTGTGCACCGACGGCACCAACCCGGCCTCCGCCGCGTCGTGGCGGCAGCACGCCGACGAGTCCGCTGTCGCCGCCCCGCGGTTCGGCCGGCTGTGGACCTGGCAGTCCGCGCCGTGCGCGTCCGACACGTGGACCGTGCGGGACGAGGACGCCTACGCGGGGCCGTTCGACACGCGCACCGCCAACCCCGTGCTGGTCGTGGGGAACTTCTGGGACCCCGCGACGAACTACGAAGGGGCGGTCACCACCGCGGGACTCCTGCCGAACAGCACCCTGCTGTCCAGCGACAGCTGGGGTCACACGGCGTACGGCACGTCGACGTGCGTGACCGACGCCGTCGACACCTATCTCCTCACCGTCCGCACGCCCGAACCCGACACGCTCTGCGTCGGCGACGTCCAGCCGTTCACGGTCCCGCTGGCGGGCCCGCCCGAGGGTCCGGACGCGCAGCGCCGAGCCGGCGTCCCCGACCGGCTCCCGCCGGTGGTCCCGCCGCTGCCGGGGGCCGTCCCGCGCCGCTGACCACCCGGCCGCGTGCCCGCGAGAGTGCGCGGGCACGCGGCCGAGGTCGTCGGCGGGAGGCTCGACAGGCTCTCAGGACTCACGGCAGGCAGTGTCCTGGAACGAGAGAGAACCCCGCCGGACCGTGATCGGTCCGGCGGGGTTCTCTCGTGGGGTGGAGCTGAGGGGATTCGAACCCCTGACCTTCTCATTGCGAACGAGACGCGCTACCAACTGCGCCACAGCCCCTGGAGCGGGCTTCAGATTAGCACCAGGGTGAGGCCATCCGAGAACCGATAGCGCCCGACGGCGCCTGCGATCGGCCCGGTGTGGCCGACGTCACTCCCCGGCTGCGCGGCGGCGGGCGAGGATCGCGTCGAGGTCGACGGGCGAGCTGACCGGGGCGGCGTCGTCGGCCGGACCGGCCATCGCGGGGACGCCGGCCTCGGTCGCGACGCCGTCGTCCATGACGAGCGGGAGGGGCTCGCGGCGCGGGGCCGTCGCCTTGGTGGTGTAGGTGGGGCGTGGGACGGGAACCGGCGACCAGCCGTCGTCGGTGGCCTGGGCGGCCACCTCGTCGGACGTCTCGGGGGCCGTCGCCTCCGCGGCAGGCGCCGGCGCGTCCTCGGCCCGGTCCGCGTCGTCCTCGCCGGTCACGTCGTCGGTCGAGCCAGCAGCCGAACCCGGCGCGTCCGGCGTCGCCTCGGCGACCGTCGACTGCGACCCGGTGCGAACGGCGTCGGGACCGACCTGGGCGATCGCCTCGGTGTGGCTGTCGGACGGGCGGAGAGCGCGGCCGGTCACCCGGGCAGCACGCGGTGCCGCGGGGCGGGCGGCGCGCTCGAGCTGCCGCTCCCATGCCTCGTCGGCGCGGCGGGCCGAGACGACCGCGCGGCGGCCGAGCACCACGATCCCCGCGAGCAGCAGGGTCGGCACGACCGCCACGGTGGCGGCCACGGGTGTGAGCCCGACGACGACCCATGCGATCACGCTCGCGACGAGCAGCACGCCGGTGAGAGCGGCCCGTCGCCGGGCCGCGGCGGCGCGGCGCGAGACGGCTGCCGCGCGCCGGGCGCGCTGCTGGGCCGCGCGCCGGGCGTCGTCGGCGCTGATCGTGTCCTGGGTCCCATGCGGTCGCTCCACGACGCCGCCCCTCTCTGCTGTCACCACCGACCTCGTCCCGACCGGGACCCCCCGGGCGGGACTGAGCAGCCCGGACCGCTTGGCGCTGCCCGGACCGCACTCCGTCCGAGCCTCCACGGCCCGCCCGCGGCGACGACCGGAGTCGGCGACCACGAGCACCCGCAGCGCGCCGGAGAAGCGGTCCTCCGTGCGCGACTCGAGCAGCTGCTGCCGGTACCGCAACCGATGCGGCACCAGGTACGCGATCCACAGTCCGATGGCCGCCAGTGCGACCAGGCCTGCGATGTCGTGCACGTTCCTGACGGTAGGCGAGGGCCACCGCCCGTTTCCGCACGCGGCGCGGCGTGTCGGCGGGTGAACGACACCGGTGTCATTCTGCGGGGTTGCGCGCCGCCCCCGGGGCCGTCGTGACCCGCGATCGGTGCCAACGGGCCAGCAGGCCGTCCGGCACGTCCTCGACCGTCAGCGCGAACGTCCGGTGGTCGCACCACTGGCCGGCGATGTGGAGGTAGCGCTCGCGCAGGCCCTCGTCGCGGAAGCCGAGCTTCTCGGCGACACGCAGGCTCGGGGTGTTCTCGGGTCGGATGTTGACCTCGACCCGGTGCAGCCCCAGCCCCTGGAAGCAGTGGTCGGTCGCGAGGGCGACCGCGGTGGGGATGACGCCGCGCCCGGCGACGTGCTGGGAGACCCAGTAGCCGATCGACGCCGACCGCAGGGACCCGAAGCCGATGCTGGACACGGTCAGCTGACCCACGAGGCGATCCGCGTGATCGACGGCGAACGGCAGCGCCGTGCCGCGTCGCGCCTGGGCCGAGAGCATGCGGACGAACTCGCCGAAGGTCGGCGGCGGGCCCTCGACCGGCGTCGGGGAGGTCGCCTCCCAGGGCTCGAGCCAGGTCGCGTTGACCGCACGCAGCGCCAGCCACGTCTTGGCGTCGCGCCGACGCAGCGGACGCAGCCGCACGTCACCGTCCTCGAGGACCACCGGCCACCCGGCCGCCACCGCTCAGGCCTCCAGCCGGGGGCCGGCGTCGACGCGTGCGACACGACCACCCGTCCGGACGGGCGCGCGCGGGTCCTGGGCGGTCATCACGCCCCGAGTCTAGGGAGCCAGCGACCCCGAGGGGCCGGGTGGGGCGCCCGGCGGCGCGACGTGCCGCGCGGGCCGGCGCGCTCGGCTGTGTCGGGAGTGTGAACGTCCCCGGATCGGTCCGGTGCGTCGTGGGTCCATGGGTGAGGATGGCCGCATGAGCACCGCCGCCCAGCCCTATCCCCTTCCGTCCGGTGGCACCCATGGACGCGTCAGGGAGGACGGTGAGCAGGCGGAGCACGCCAAGGAAGCCCTGCGCAAGGCGATCCGCGCCGCCCGGGCGGCCCGCTCGGAGCGTCGGCGGCACGAGGCGGCGGTCGCGTTCGCGGACGTCCTCACCGCCTTCCCGCCGGTGCGGGCGGCCGGCTGCGTCGCGGTGTACGCGTCCCGCCCCGGCGAGCCGGACACCGGCCCGCTGCTGGAGCGGCTCGCCGCACGCGGGGCCCGGGTCCTCATGCCCGTCCTCGGCAGCGGGTTGCAGCGCGACTGGGCGCTGTACGGCGGCGCGGACGACCTGCGCCAGCGCGCCCCGGGTCGCCCGCCCGAGCCGGGGACGCCGCACCTGGGACCGACGGCGCTCGCCGAGGCCGAGGTCGTCATCGCGCCGGCCCTCGCGGTCGACACGTCCGGCGCCCGGCTGGGTCAGGGCGGCGGCTGGTACGACCGCGCGCTCGAGCACGCGACGCCGGGCCGACCCGTCATCGCGATGGTCTACGAGGAGGAGATCTACGACGTCGGCATGCGCCCGCTGCCGCGCGAGACGCACGACCGCCTGGTCGACGCCGTCGCGACGCCCGACGGGTGGCGCTGGCTCAGGGCGGCGGACGGAGGGTGAGGCGGTCCACCGACGCCTCCTCGGTCGCGTCGGCGCGGAAAGGCCACGGGAACGTCCGACCGGCCGCCCAGTCGTCGAGCTGGTCGTCGTAGTGCGGGCTCGCCGGGTGACCTGACGAGCCGGTGAGGTTGACCCAGGTCGACCGGTCGAGATCGGCCAGGTCGACGACCATCCGCATCGACGGCGCCGCGGTGACCCCGAAGGACTCGGTGTCCGCGTCCCAGGAGGTCGCGTTGACCAGCGCGGAGCCGCCCCCGACGGAGACGGCCTCCGGGTTCACCAGCCGGCTCACGAACCACGGGACGCCCTCGCCGCCGAGCACGGCGTGCTCGGGTGCGGCCAGGTGCAGCCGGCCCCACTCCCACCCCGAGGCGTCCTTGCCGAGCTCGACCGCGAGCTCGAGCCGGGCGGAGGTCAACGCCCGCAGCAGGATCTCGTCGCGGCCCTCGACCAGTCCGACCGTGGTGCGGTCGTCCCACCACGCGTCGTCGGGGCGCTCGAGCAGCGACACCATCACCTGCAGCCACCGGTCGCCCCCGCTCGGCCGCGCGGAGCCGGGCAGCTCGTCCCAGAAGACGAGCTCGAGCAACGTCGACCACACGCCCGCGAAGTAGGCCGCGCCCGCCGAGTCGACGTCGGAGACGCCGTCCCAGTCGCGCAGCAGGTCCTGCCCGGCCGCGTCGAAGCTCGACGCGAGGTCGACCTCGAGCAGCGTGTCGACGAGCACCTGGGCGTACGGGTTCCGCTCGTCCATCTGCAGGTCGGTCATGGTCTCGGCGTCGATCGGGTCGCCCGCGGCGATGGTCTCCTCCAGAACGGTGCGGATGCGCTGCGCGCGGTAGCCGTAGTCCCAGTCGCTGGTGAGGAACGGTCCGGACCCCGCCGGGGTCACGGCCTGGTTCGCCGCGACGATGAAGCCCTCCGCCGGGTCCACGACGGCGGGCATGTCGGCCGGGTCGACGAAGCCCTGCCAGTCGAACCGGCTGTCCCAGCCCGGCTGCGGCCAGGTGCCGTCGGTCGGCGCCGGCAGACCCGGCACCCGCGTGCGCACGGGGATGCGGCCGGGAGCCTGGTAGCCGATCCGGCCGTCGGTGGTCGCGTAGACGATGTTCTGGGACGGCACGTCGAACAGGGCGGCGGCCGCCGCGATGTCCTCCGGGCCGGTCGCGGTGTTGAACGCGAACACCGCGTCCGCGGTCCGTCCCGGGGTCAGCGCGGTCCAGGCGAGCGCGATCTCGAAGCTGCCCACCTGGCCCTCGGGGACGAGCGGCCCGACCCGCGCGGGGATCGTCTCCGGCAGCACGCTGGAGACGATCGGCCCGTGCACGGTGGAGCGGACCTCGAGCTCGACGTCGTCGGAGCCGTTGACGCGGATGGTCTCGGTCCGGACCGTCAGCGGCTCCCGGACGTCGTCGCGCAGGTAGGTGTCGACCGACGTCCGCTCGATGTAGAAGTCGGTCACGTCCGCGCCGAGGTTGGTCAGCCCCCAGGCGAGCTCGGCGTTGTGCCCGATGATCACGCCGGGGAAGCCGGCGAACGAGTACCCCGACACGTCGAACGGGCACTCCTCGGTGACCTCGGCGCACCGCAGGCCGACCTGCGACCAGATCCCCGGCGCGGAGATGCTCAGGTGCGGGTCGTTGGCGAGCAACGGCCCGCCGGTGCTGGTGTGGTCGCCGGAGACGACCCACGAGTTCGACCCCACGCCCTCCCCCTCGCCGACGAGGTGCGGGACGGCGGCCAGCGCCTCCGACGCCGAGGCCAGCGCGCGCTGCAGGTCCGGGGACGCGAGGTCCACGACCGGCCCGTCGCCGGCCGGCGGGGTCGCGGCGTCCGTCGTCGTGCCCGTCGTCGTGCCGGACGTCGCGCCGGACGTCGTGCCGGACGTCGTGCCGGACGTCGTGCCGGAGGCCGTGCCGGACGTCGTGACCTGCTGCGACGTGGGGACCGCCGTGCCCCCCGACGGGAGGATCGGGAGGTTGACGTCCTGGGGGTAGTCGGGGAAGAGCTCCTCGACCCGGGCGACGTCCCGGACCGAGGCGAACGCCGTCGCCCGGGCGAGCTCCTCGTCGTAGTTGCCGCGCAGGTCCCAGGCCATCGCCTTGAGCCAGGCGAGCGAGTCGACGGGGTCCCACGGCTCAGGCCGGTCGACGTCGACCTGCATCCCCAGCACGGTGTACTCGACGCCGAGGCCCTCGGGAGCCCGCCGGTCGAGGTAGGCGTTGACGCCGTCGGCGTACGCCTCGAGATGGGCCCGGGTGGACTCCTCGAGCAGCTCCCACTCCGCCTCGGCCACCAGGCGCCAGCCGAAGGTCCGGATGACGCGGTCGGCCGCGAGCGCCGCCCGGTTCTCGCCGACGAGCTCCGAGAGGCGGCCGGCGGTCACGTGCCGCCGGTAGTCCATCTCGAAGAAGCGGTCCTGGGCGTGCACGAAGCCCTGCGCCCGGAAGAGGTCCTCGGCGGTGGAAGCGGTGATCGTCGGGACACCGAGCTCGTCCCGGTCGACGGTGACCTCCCCGGACAGCCCGTCGACGTCCAGTGTCCCGGTCGTCTGCGGCAGGGGCCGCCGGACCACGAGCACCGCCGCCACCGACGCAGCGACGAGGGTCAGCACGACGACCGAGGCGACGACGAGGAGCAGGCGGGTGGCGCGGCGACGTGTCACGCTCGCGACACTAATGCCGGGGACGGACACCGACCGCCCGCCCGGCGCCCAGACCAGGGCGCGCCACCAGCGCCCGAGGAGACGCCGTCCGATGAAGGTCCTGCTGCCCGACTCCCTCCCGCTGGCCCCGACCGTCCCCGCGGACGTCACCGTGGTGACCTACGACGCGGGCGCCCCCGTCCCCGACGAGCACCTCGACGCCGACGTCCTGGTGGTGTGGGGCAGCGCCGGGGACGACGTCGCCGCGGTCGCCGGCCGGATGCCGAACCTGCGGTGGGTGCAGACCCTCGCCGCGGGTCCGGACTCCGTCCTCGCGGCCGGCTTCCCGGACGACGTCGTCGTCACCTCGGGGGTGGGGCTGCACAGCTCGACCGTCACCGAGCACGCCCTCGCGCTGATCCTCGCGCTGGTGCGCCGGCTCCCGGCGTCGGCGCGGGCGCAGGCCGAGCGCCGGTGGGCCGACGAGCTCGGTGGCGTCCAGCCGCTGCACCCGGCGGGCCCGGTCACCACACTGCTCGACGCACGGGTGCTGATCTGGGGTTTCGGGCAGATCGGTCAGACCCTCGCCGGACTGCTGCGCGGGCTCGGCGCGCAGGTGCGCGGGGTGGCCCGCTCGGCCGGCGAGCGCTCGGGGTTCCCGGTCGTCGCCGAGTCGGACCTGGCGGACGAGCTCGGCCGGAGCGACGTCCTGGTGATGATCCTCCCGGCCGACGCCGCGACCGAGCGCGCCCTGGACGCCACCCGCCTGGCCGCGCTGCCCGACCACGCCTACGTCGTCAACGTCGGCCGGGGCGCGACGGTCGACGAGGAGGCGCTGCTCGACGCGCTCACCACGGGTGGCATCGCGGGTGCGGCGCTCGACGTGACGGCCGTCGAGCCGCTCCCCGAGGGATCGCCGCTGTGGGACGCCCCGGCTCTGCTGCTCACCCCGCACGCCGCGGGCGGTCGTCCGGTCGGCGCGGACGAGCTCATCGGCGCGAATCTCGCCGCCCTGCTCGCCGGGGAGCCGCTGCGGAACGTCGTCGAGCGCTGACTCGTCGGTTCCGGCGGGCCGCAGGTGTTCGCCCTCGGCGTCGGCGACATCACACGGCGGAGAGCGGCGCGGCCGGTACCATTAGCACTCGGATGTCAGGAGTGCCAGCCAGCGCTGGTGTCGGCAGAGAGGACGGAACGTGCCTACCTATCCCTACGCGTGCACGGCGTGCGGCCACGCGTTCGAGGTGCAGCAGTCCTTCAGCGACCCCTCGCTCACCGAGTGCCCGGAGTGCGCGGGCCGGCTGCGCAAGGTCTTCTCGAGCGTGGGCGTGGTGTTCAAGGGCTCCGGCTTCTACCGCACCGACTCGCGCTCCGGGAAGACGTCGGCCACCTCGGGGTCCGCCGCCTCCGGGAGCACCGGCTCCGACGGCGGCTCGAGCACCTCGTCGTCCGGCACGACGAAGTCCGACCCCGGGGCGAGAACCCCCAGCGCGAAGCCCGCCGCCATCACGAGCTCCGCCCCCGCCGCAGCCGCCGGGAGCTGACCCGGACGGACTCCGGTCGGCACGAGGGCCGTCCCGAGACCGCCGCTGCGAGGGTGTTGGTGGCGCCGGTGTGACCACCGGCCACCGCCCGTGCCGACTCGTCCACCGGACGCGTCGGCCGCCGACGCCGCCGGTGGGGAGTCCTCCCTAGCGTCGCCGGCGTGGACGACACCGCTGCCCCGCCCGGTCGAGGCGTCACCCGGGCCACCTGGCCACCCTCGATGGTCGACGACGCCCGCCCGCGCCGCCTCTGGCCGGGGAGGGCGTGGTTCGACGGCGCCACGCGACCCCTCGGCGCCCGACCCGCGAGCCCCCGCCGCGCGGGACCGCGCCGCCCGCCGCGCCGGTGGCGGGTCGTGCTCTGGCGGGCTCGGCTCCCCTTCGCGGCGACCATGGTCGGCTGCGCGGCGGCGCTCGCCCTCGCCGACCTGCGCCCCTCGCCTCCGCCCCGCACGCCGGTCGTGGTGGCGGCCCGCGCCCTGGAGGCCGGGACGCCCCTCGCCTCCGGTGACCTGGTGATCGCCCGTCTGCCCCCGGACGCCGTGGCCGACGGTGCCCATGCCGATCCGGACGCCGTCGTCGGACGCGCCGTCGTGGTCGCCGTTCCGGCCGGTCTGCCGGTCGTCGACGCGCTGCTGCGCGACGACCGGCTGGCGTCCTCCGGACCACCGGGCACCGTCGTCGTGCCGGTCCGGCTCGCCGACCCGGGCGTCGCGGACCTGCTACGGGCCGGGGACCGGGTGGACCTCTTCGCCACCGCGACCTCCGCGACCGGCGCCCCGGTCGCCGAGCGCCTCGCCGAGCGGGCGCTGGTCCTGCCGCATCCCGCTCCCCCGGCCGGCCCGCCGACGGGCGGGCTGCTGGGTCCGGCGACGGCCGACGGCGGCCGGCTCACCCTCGTCGCGGTCGCACCCGCACAGGCCGCGGCGCTCGCCGGGGCGTCGGCGTGGGCTGGGATCAGCGCGGTGGTCGTGGAATGATCGCACCTTTGTCCACGGCGAGAGGTGCCCCCATGCAGTCCCTGTTCGGCGGTTTCAAGGACTTCATCATGCGTGGCAACGTCATCGAGCTGGCGGTCGCGGTGGTGATCGGCACCGCGTTCACCGCGCTGGTGAACGGGATCGTCGAGGGTCTGCTCAACCCGCTGGTCGCGCTCGTGGCCGGCCGGACGGACCTCAGCCAGGTCGGCGCCTTCACGCTCAACACCACCGAGTTCCGCCCCGGGCTGGCCATCGACGCGCTCATCACCTTCCTGCTCGTGGCGGCGGCCGTCTACTTCTTCATCGTGCTGCCGCTCAACAAGCTCGCGGCGCTGCGGGCGCGCGAGGAGGCCGCGGAGCAGGTGCCGGCGCTGACGGCGGACGTCGTCCTGCTGCGGGAGATCCGCGACCTGCTCGCGCGGGGCGCGAATCCCGCGTCGGTCGGCGCGACCGCTCCACGACCCGCCGCCGACGCCCGTCCCGAGGACCAGGCCGGCCGCTGACGTGCGCGTCGGGCCCCCGCCAGATCGGGTCGGCGGGCCGCGCAGCGCGCCGCCGGAGGAGCGGTGACCGGCACCGCGCCGCTCACCAGTGGGGCGGCACGTCCCGGCGGAGGCGGTCGTCGTTCGTCTCGTCGGTGGGCGCCTGCCATCCGAGGTCGAGGTCGTCGGCGGCGCGCAGGCCGACCGAGGGCTCGCGGTCCCCGGTCCCCGGTCGGACGGCACGCCGCCGGCCGCGACGCGGTGCGGCTGGCGCCGGCGCTGTGGCGGGGTCCACGCGGGACGGCTCGTCGGTCACCGGGGGGTCTCGGGGGCCGGGTCCGTCCCGGACGGCACCCCGACCGTCCCGGGCGAGGCGTGCAGGCTCGCGCCGTCCGGGGCGGACGTCTCGCTGACGTCGTCGTCCTCTGCACCGGCGTCGACGCCGGCCCGAGGACCGGCGTCGTCGTGCCCGGGGTGCTCGGCCCCCTCGGGCGGCTCGACCGCCGACGACGCCGCCGGCTCCGGGCCGTCACCGAGCAGGGCAGCCCCGCCACCGTCGCCGGTCAGGGCGGACGACGACTCACCCGGCTCGTCGTCGGCCTCGCTGCCCAGCTCGGCGGCCGGCTCCCCCGGCAGCGCCTCGGCAACGGCCGGGACGTGCACCGGCACCGGCGCACTGATCGGCTCCTCGACGGGCACCGGCACCGCGATCGGCGCCGTCACGGGCCGACCGCCGCCGGCGGCAACCGACGTCCGGGCCGCCGCCGAGCCCGCCGCGGCCCCGGGAGCGCCCCGGAGACGCTCGGCCAGGCGCGCACGGACCGCGCGCGCGATCGACTCCGCCTCCGTCTGCGGGTCGAGGAAGGCGGCCGCGGACCACACCTGGACGACCGTCCAGCCGAGGCTCTCGAGCCGCTGCGGCACCTGCCGGTCCCGGACGCGGACGCTCGGCTCCGCGACGTACCCCTCGTCGTCGGTCAGCACGGCGACGAGCATCTCCCCGGGCAGGTCGGGGTGGCCGACCGCGAGCGGGATGGTGGCCCCCCCGGCCACGCCGAACCCGACCTGGACCACGAGCCCGGCACGCCAGAGCCGTTCGGCGAGGTCCACGACGAGGCGGTCACGCGTGCCGGCCGGCGCGACGGCCGGACCGTCGGACCGGGCCGGCGTCGCCGCCGACGCGCGCTCGGCCGCGAAGGCGAGCAGGTCGCCCAGCAGCCGGGAGCCGCCGCCGCGCAGCCGTTCCGGGTCCAGGTCGGCGGCCGCGAAGCAGCTCACCACGGTGAGCCGGTGCCGGGTGGCACCCAGCGCGTCGAGCAGCAGCGCCTCACCGCCGGGTCCGCCGAGCGGCCCGAACCGGTGCAGCACACGCCCGTGCGGTGTGCGGCCGTAGCCGACCGACAGGATCACGGTCTCGCGGCGGAGCCCGGCCACGCCCGCGAGGTCGGTGGCGACGAACGGCTCCGCGGCGCTGGGCGTCGAAGAACGCGGCGAGCGCCGGGTTCGCGCGGACCTCGGTGTACACCGACTCCCGGATCCGGGCCGCGTGCGCCGCTGACGGGCTGACGACGGCGAGCGACTCCTCGGGCCGGGTCAGCGCGTGGGTGATGACCATCTCGACGACGTGGTCCACCTCGGCGCGCGTCGACTCCACCGCTCCCGTCACCGGGTCGGGCATCCCGGAACCCTCGACGACGTCCAGCCCGACCAGCGGCGTCGCGTGCGGCAGCGGGGTCGCCTCGAGCACGCCCGCGTAGCCGTGGTCGACGAGGAACGCCGTGAGGTACGGGTCGCGCCGGGTCGCGGCCGCGCGCAGTGCGACCCGGGGCAGCACGTCGGCGAGCTCGCGGACCGCGGTGCCGGAGGCGCTCCGCGGATCGCCGACGACGACGACCTGCCGGGCCCGGGCGATCGCCGCCAGGGTCACCTCGAGCGGGAGGTGCTGGACGGCGTCGAGCACGACGAGGTCGACCGTGCGTCCCGGGGGCAGCAGCTGCGGGACGAGCATCGGCGAGGCGGCGAGCACCGGACGCAGCCGGCGGACGAGGTCGCCGAAGCGGTCGACCGCCTCGCGCAGGTCGGTGAGGCGCTCGCCGGCGAGCTCGACGTACAGCTCCTGAGCCTGCGGCCGGTGCGCGGTGAGGGTCTCCCGGGCCCGGGTCACGACGGCGGTCCGGACGGGGGCGGAGAGGCTCCCGACGTGCGCGAGGTCCAGCCGGCGGAACTCGGCGGCGAGCGCGGTCAGGGCCGCGCCGTCGTACCCCGCCAGCGCCGGGTCGGTGCGCAGCAGCTCGTCGAACACCGTGCTCCACCACGCGAGCTCGAGCTCCTGGCCGACCAGCCCGGGGGCGACCCGCCGGTGCGCGAGGTCCTCGAGCAGCGTCCCGAGGCCGGCGTCGCGCAGCGCGCGCAGCACCGCCGTCCGCTCCGGGAGGGTCTCCAGGGCCCGGCGGTCCACGAGCAGGCGACGCAGGCGGTCGGCGAGATCCGCGAACGGCAGGGTCAGGAGGCCGCCACCACCGGGCGTCGACCCCAGGGCGCGCGCGACGTGCTCGACGTCGTCGTGCACGACGGCGAACTCGTCCTCGATGTCGGCGAGGCCGTCGGGCAGCCGCGGCCAGCCACCGGACGGGCAGTGCGCCTGCCAGATCTCCCGCTGCTCCTGGACGTCGACGAGCGCGGCGTGCAGGTCGGCCACCGGCGGTCCGGGTCGCAGCATGTCGCGGGCCTGCTTGCGCAGCCGCCGCCGGTGCAGCCGGCTCATCGGCATGTCGTGCTCGGCGCGCCAGGCGCGCGAGGCGGTCGCCGCGACCAGGTCGGCGGCGGTGCGCTCGAAGATCATCGGCTGGAAGACGTCCAGGGCACCGCGGATGCCGCCGAGCATCCGCAGCTGGTCGCCCCACTCCGCCACCGAGGTCGCCGGGACGAGCCCGGTCGACCCGGCCACCTCGCGCACCCGCTCGACGACCGCCGGCAGCCCGCTGCCCACGAGCCGCTCGATCCGCTCCACGGCGTCCTGGGCGGCGGCGGGGGTGATGAGGTCGGCGCCGAACCACGGGGTGTCGGACGGTCGCAGCGTGAACGCGCCGAGCCGGGCGGCGCGCGCGAGGTCCGCGGCGACCGTCTCGCGGCGCGCCGCGGACGCCAGGCCCCGGACGCCGGCGGACGACAGCCGCACCGTCGTCTGCGGGGCGGGCCGGGCGGCGGTGAGCCGGGCGAGCGCCTGGAGGGCGTCGTACGGGGAGGCGCCCCAGGGCGCCCGGTCGGCGTGCAGCGCGCCGACGTAGGAGCCGAGCCGGTCCCGGTGCACGACCAGGTCGCGCCGGACGGCCGCGACTGCCTCCGGGTCCACCACGGCCGGCTCGAGGGTCATCGCCTCGAGCAGGCGGCGGGCCGCGGCCGACCGCCAGCCGGGCTCGGGGGCGACGTCGAGGAGGAGGTCGTCGACGCCGAGCTCGCGCAGGCGGTCCCCGAGCGCCGCGGCGGCACGACGGTGCCCGGGCACGTAGAGGACGGTGTGCCCCTGCGCGGCGGCGTCGGCGACCACCGCGGCGACCGTCCCCCGCAGGTCGCTGCCCGCGGGGGCGTCGACGAACAGGTGGCTGCCCGTGGCCAGGACGTCGAGGACGTGCTGCTGCGCGGGGTCGAGGTCGCCGACGCCGCGCTCGGCGTCCGGGTGCCGGTCGCCCGTGACGGGGTCGGGCAGCGGACGGCCGACCTGCGCGCGAGCCGCCGCGTCGCCGGCGAGCGCGGCGACGACCTCGTGGTCGGTGAGCGCCGAGGCGTGCTGGTCGAGGTCGTCGACGAGCACCCGCCCGGGGTGGACGAAGGTGCCGACCAGCAGCCGCTCGTGCAGGTCGAAGTCGTCGAGGACGGCGGTGCCGAGGGCCGCGAGCCGGTCGAGGGCGGGGCGGGGGTCGAAGCCGGACCCGGTGAACGCGCCGCGCGCGAGCGCGACGGGGTCGAGCAGGGCCCCGCGGTTGCGCAGGGCGCGGGCCAGGACGGGGTTGACCTCGAGCGAGGGCTCCAGCATGAGCTCGAGGTCGCTCTCCCCGCTCCCCCGGGCCTGGAGGGCGATCGGGCGCAGCAGCACCGGGGCGCGGACCGTGCGCGGCTGGGTGGTCGACGGCGACGGTGGGGCGGGCTCGGGGTCCTCGTCGTCGCCGAGGTACGGCTCGTCCACGGACCGGCCGCGCACGGCGGACGCGAGGGCGGCGACGTCGGCGGCGTGGACGTCGGCGGCGGGGACCTCGGCGGCGGGGACCTCGGGTGCGGCGTGCTCGGTCCAGGTCGCGACGCCGATCGACAGGTAGGTCGGGGCGATGCCGTACCGCTGGGCGTACTCGTCGGCGCGGGACCCGACCGCGCGGGCCCGCCGCTTGGCCGTCGCCAGGGCGGCCCCCTCGCGGACGAGGTTGGACAGGCGGGTGTCCCGCCCGGCGAACAGCTGGGCGATGCCGGACGGGTGTGCGGCCGACAGGTCGAGCGGTCCGTCGCCGAGGAGGTCGACCTCGGCGAGGGTCGACCCGCCGACGGTGTCCACGAGCGCGGCCCGCCAGGTGGCGACGGCGGACTCGACCAGCTCGACGGCGGACGGCGGCTCGACGATGACCGGTCCGGCAACCGGTCCGGCCGCCGGCTCCGAGGTCTGCGGGACCCCTTCGGGTCCCGTGCCGGTGGGGCCTGCGGGATCAGTCACCCGGCAACGCTACCCGGCGTGCCGGTGGGCTCGGTACGCACCCCCGGCGGGTGCGGCGCGACGCCGCGCTCGGTGCCGCGGGTCGGCGCTGGTGCGGCGGCCCGCCCCGATCTCCGCGTCCGTCCACCGGTCCGCGAGGCGACGCTGCCTGGGGGACCGGGGGTGGGACGGGGGGAGGAATGAGAACAGTGCGCACCGCGCAGGGGGCAGGCGGTGCGCACTGTCAGGGTCGAGTGTGTGCCCAGCGGAACCACCGGGTCAAACCCCTCAGGTGACACGATCGGGTGATCGGCCACGCTCGGCCAGGACGTCGGGACGGTGAACAGTGCGCGACGATCCGCCCGCGGGACGGCCGACGGCCGCGCGTCGGCCGCACCGCGATGGCAGCGCTCACATGCCGTCGGCGGTCCCGCCCCAGGTCGCAGGCCTGGCACCATCGACGGATGCCCGACGACACCGCCGCGCACCACGGCGCGACAGCCGCCACCGGACCCACGCCGACGGCGCCGTCGACCGCCGGGAGCCCGGCCGAGAGCGAGATCGCCGAGCTCACCCGATGGATCCGCGAGTTCACCCAGGAGCGTGACTGAGGCCAGTTCCACGCCCCCCGGTCGCTCCTGCTGGCGCTCGTCGGGGAGGTCGGCGAGCTCGCCGAGCTGTTCGGGGGCATCCCGGCGACGGAGGCCGTCGACCGGTTCGCCACGGCCGAGTGGACCCGACGCGTGGGCGAGGAGGTGGTCGACGTCCTCGCCCACCTGCTGCGGCTGGCGGACGCGCTCGGGGTCGACGTGGCCTCGGCCACGCGGGCCCAGCCGGCCGACTCGCACCGCCGCTTCGTCGCCGACGCCGTCCGCGGGACGGCGCCCGAGAAGCGCTGGCCGGTCAGGCGTGCGCGCCAGAGGTGGAGAACTCGGCGATCGCGCCGCACCGGCGGCTGATCAGCTCGAGGGCTCCCGGGGCGACGTCGGCGTCCTTGAGGTCGACGCACGCGTGCTTGCCGGTGAGGCTCACCGACCGCTCGATGACCTCGCAGAACTCCTCCAGCGCCTCCACGTCGACGCGTCCGCCCACGCTGACCGCGACGTCGCGCGCCAGGATGTCGAATCGGACGAGCGCGCTGAACGTGCTGCTCACGGGAGAACCTCCGTCGAGGGGCGTCGGGCGTGGGTGGCGGCTCGCCGTCGGGCCGGTACCAGCGGACCACACCGCGCCGTGCCGGTTCAAGTCCCCGGGCGGGACGGCGGGGGCCCACGTGAGGCGCTTCACTCGTCGGGCCCACGGGTCCTCGCGCTCGCGTCCGCCGGTGGCCCGTCCGCTGTGCGCTGCGGGCGAGGTGCGGCGCGCCCCTTGCCATGGCCCACGGTGGGGGCACACGCTGATGAGGCGACCGCGGGGCAGACGCCGCGTGGTCGCGCCATCGAGAGGCACCACTGTGCAGCAGCCCACCCACGCCATGATCGTCTCCGGAGTCCCGTACGAGGTGACCGAGCTCGACGGTGGGGCGCCCACCACGCTCGCGGAGTTCGGCGGCGACGTCACCATGACCACGCACGGCCCGACCGGTGACCACGAGGTGAGCGGCTCCGGCGAGCGGGAGCACGACGGCGCCGTGCGCGTGCACGAGAAGGACCACGACGGGACCGGCAAGGACATCCGCGTGTGGACGGTCACCCCCACCCCCGACGACGGGTTCGTCGCGGCCGGCTGAGCACGCCGGCGGCACCACCCGGGCGACGGCGACGCCGGCACGCCCGGGGGCGGCTCCTGGTCCGGCCGAGGTCGGGAGCCGGGACGGTCGCGCCCTCTTGACGCGCAAGTAACTGCTTGCCTATGGTCACGGTCGTGGGCGACGTCTTCAAGGCTCTCGCCGATGCGACCCGCCGGGCGATCCTCGACGAGCTGCAGGACCGGGACGGGCAGACGCTCTTCGAGCTCTGCGGTCGTCTGGCGATGCGGCACGGACTGACTCCGTCGCGGCAGGCCGTCTCGCAGCATCTCGACGTCCTCGTCGACGCCGGTCTCGTCCGGCGCCGACGGCAGGGGCGCTACACGTTCCTCGATCTCGACACCGCACCGCTGCGCCAGGTCGTCGACCGGTGGCGCATCCCCGACCCGGAGGACACCCCATGAAGATCGGCCTGACGAGCGTCTTCGTCGACGACCAGGACAAGGCGCTGCGGTTCTACACCGAGGTCCTCGGCTTCGTGAAGAAGACGGACATCCCGATGGGCGAGCACAGCTGGCTCACGGTCGTCTCCCCCGAGGCGCCCGACGGCGTCGAGCTCGTCCTCGAGCCGAGCGACCACCCGGCGGTCGGGCCGTTCCGGGAGGCGCTCGTCGCCGACGGCATCCCGGCGACCGCGTTCTTCGTCGACGACGTCGCCGCGGAGGTCGAGCGCCTGCAGGCACTGGGAGTCGTCTTCACGCAGGAGGCGGTCGCCATGGGTCCCATGACGACCGCCGTCCTGGACGACACCTGCGGCAACCTCATCCAGATCGCCTCGATGGCCTGATCGCCGGGCCGAGCCGGGCCGGGCCGGGCCGGGCCGGGCCGCGGGCCCGACGCCTGGCGATGCGCGACCCGGCGGTGGCCGCCCAGCTGCTCGCCTACCAGCGCCGGTTCGTCACGTCGCTGCTGCCGGTCCTCGAGCGGGCGATCGGCCAGGCCGGCCGGGAGTTCGTGCTCGACACCACCGCGACGCTCGGGCTGCTGTCCGGCGTCTACGAGGGCGCGGTCGAGGCGGCCGTCCTCGCCGGCGCGGAGGTGCGGGAGTCCGAGCGGCTGCGCACGGACCTCGCCCGCACGGTGCTCGTCCTCACCCGCCCGGTCGGTGGGCGGACGGGGCCCGCGCCCGCGCGGTGACCGAGCTGCTCGGTGACCCGGGTCAGTCGGCGAGCCGGAAGGCGAGCTCGACGGTCCAGCGGTCCATGTCCGGCTCCTCGCGCGGGTCGGTGAGGTAGCACTCCAGCCGGCAGCCCCACCGGTCGCCCTGCGGGGTCGGCGCGCTGTCCCAGACCAGTCCCTGCCCATCGGCCCACACCAGCAGCTCGGCGGTCACCCCCTCGAGAGCGTCCGGATGGCCGTGCTGGGCGAGCGTCACGTACCGCCCGGCCGGCAGCACGCCGGCCTGGAGGTCGCCGTCGTCCGCCTCGATCTCCACGGTGTCCGCGACCGGGACACCGGCCTCGACCTCCAGCTCGCGTGCCATGTCGATGACGAGGTAGCGCAGGAACGGCGGTCCGGCCGGGGCGACGCCGCGCTCGGCGAGCCGTCCGAGGATCTCCGGGATCCGGTCGACGACCTCGTCGAACGTCTGCATGGTGACGCAGCGCCGGACGGCGACGCAGTGCTGCGCCTCGCGGGTGACGACGACGGGCTCGTGGGTCAGGAGTGGGGTCATGCCAGGTGGACCCGACGGGTCCGCCGGACTCGTCGCCGGCGGGGGCCTTCCGACGCGCCGGGGCGCGGGTGCACGCTGGGGGTGGGAGCACCGGGCACCGCGGAGGAGGAGAAGACATGCGCGCCGTCATCGGGGACCGCCTGCACGTCCACAGCCGGTCGGTCGGAGGACCGCCGTCGTTCGCGGAGGTGGTCGAGGTGCAGGGCGCCGACGGCGCCCCGCCGTACCGCGTCCGCTACACCGACGGCCACGAGAGCATCGTGTTCCCGGGCCCGGACTGCACGATCGAGCACGTGGAGAAGGCCCAGCAGACCTGACGCACCGCCGCCGAGCGCCGGGCGGCGGACGCGCGACGACGGAGCGGCGCAGACCGGACCGTACGCTGGCCGGACCATGCAGTGCTCGTACTTCGACGCCGGGGTCTGCCGCTCGTGCACCCTCATGGGTCGTCCGTACCCGGACGAGCTCGCCGGCAAGGAGCAGCACTGCCGGGACCTGCTCGCCGACCACCGGGACCTGCGGTGGCTGCCGACGGTCCCCAGCCGCGAGTCCGGCTACCGCAACAAGGCCAAGATGGTCGTCGCCGGCACCGTCGCCGAGCCGACACTCGGCATCCTCGACGCGCAGGGCCGCGGCGTCGACCTGCGGGGCTGCGGCGTGCTCGAGCCCCGGCATCGCGGCAGTCATGCCGGCCCTGGCGGCGTTCGTGACCCGCGCGGGCCTCACGCCGTACGACGTCCCCACCCGGCGCGGCGAGCTCAAGTACCTGCTGGTCACGGAGTCCCCCGACGGCGAGCTCATGCTCCGGTTCGTGCTCCGCTCGCAGGAGCCGGTCGCCCGCCTCCGCAAGCACCTGCCGTCGCTGCCGGGCGGAGCTGCCCCGGCTCGCCGTCGTCTCGGTCAACCTGCTGCCCGAGCACAAGGCGGTGCTCGAGGGCGAGCGGGAGATCGTGCTCACCGAGGCGACGACGCTGCGCATGCGCGTCAACGGGCTCGACCTGCACCTGCGGCCGCAGAGCTTCTTCCAGACGAACACCGAGATCGCCGCCGCGCTGTACCGCCAGGCGCAGCACTGGGTCGACGAGCGTCGGCCCGGTCGTCGGTGTGGGACCTCTACTGCGGGGTGGGCGGCTTCGCCCTGCACTGCGCCGGACCGGGCCGGACGGTCACCGGGATCGAGACGAGCGAGGCGGCCATCGCGAGCGCGAGCCAGACGGCGCACGACGCCGGCCTCGACGTCCGGTTCGCCGCCGACGACGCGACCACCTTCGCGCTGGGCGCCGGCCACGAGCCGGACCTCGTCGTCGTCAACCCGCCGCGGCGAGGCATCGGCGCCGAGCTGAGCGCCTGGCTGGAGTCGCTCGGCGGTCCGGCACGTCGTCTACTCGAGCTGCAACGCGGCGTCGCTCGCGCGCGACCTCGCCGCCATGCCGTCCCTGCGTCCCGGGCCGCCCGGGTGCTCGACATGTTCCCGCAGACCACCCACTACGAGGTGATCGTCCTCCTGGAGCGGGTGGGAGCCGTCTCCGAGGCGTAGGGGCCTCGACCGCTGCCGCCCGCGAGCGGCGGTCAGGGCCCTTGACGACCGTTTTGGTTAGTGGCAACTTACCGTGCGTGACGACTTACGTGGACGTTCTCGACGTGCTGGGCGACGCGACGCGACGCTCGATCGTCGACCGGCTGCGCGCCGGCCCGCTCCCGGTCGGCGCGCTGGCCGCCGACCTGCCGGTGAGCCGGCCCGCCGTGTCCCAGCACCTGCGCGTCCTGCGCGTCGCGGGCCTCGTGACCTTCGAGTCGGCCGGGAACCGCAACGTGTACCGGCTCCGACCCGAGGGCATCGGCCCGCTGCGGGACTGGCTGGACGAGTTCTGGCAGGCACCGCTGGACGCGTTCCGCGACCACGTCGCCGCCGCCGGACCGGGCGAGGACCCGGCCCTCGCCGCCGCACCCGACGCAGCCCACGACGACCCCCGGAGCCCGACATGACCGATCGCCCCGCACCGCCGCCCGTCGTCCGGACGATCGAGGTGGCCGCGCCGCCCGAGCGCGCCTTCCGCCTCTTCACCGCGCACCTCGGCGAGTGGTGGCCGCTGCGCACCCACTCCGTCCACGGCGACGACGCCGTCGGCGTCGAGATCGACGGTCGGGTCGGTGGCGAGGTCGTCGAGCACGCCCGCGACGGGACGAGGAGCACCTGGGGGACGGTGGTGACGTGGGACCCCGGGCACCAGCTGAGCCTCCGCTGGCACCCCGGCACCCCGCCCGAGGAGGCGACCCGGGTGCGCGTGACGTTCGAGGCGTCCGGGTCGGGCACGCTCGTGACCCTCCGGCACGACGGCTGGGGGGCCCGTCCGGACGCCGACGACGCCCGCGGGCAGTACGACGTCGGCTGGCAGCCGGTGCTCACGGCCTTCGTCACCTCGGCGGCCCGGTCTCCGGCAGGCGGCCCGCGCGGGGCCGAGGGCGCGGCCGTCGGAGTCCGGAGCAGCGATGGCGAGGCGGGCCGTCGTCGCGTATGACGGAGGGAGAACGGGCAACGTCGCCGACCGCCACCGACCTGGAGGAACCATGGGCTTGCTGGACCGCATCCTGGGGCGCGAGCCGGAGCCGGAGCCGACGCCGCAGCGCGGGACACCGTCCGGTGGCGCCACCCGGACGCCGGACGAGCGGGCGATCGAGCGCTACCGCTACCTGCTGCGGACCGCGCCGCCGGACGCCGTCGAGCAGGCGCACGCCGAGGCGTTCGCCCAGCTCACCCCCGACCAACGCCGCCAGGTGCTGGACCAGCTCGCGCAGCAGCTGCCCGAGGGTGAGCGGCAGAGCGACGACCCCGCCGGCCTCGCCCGGATGGCGACCCGCGCGGAGATGCGCCGGCCCGGGACGCTCGAGCGGACCTTCGGCGGCGGCGGCGGCTACGGCGGTGGTCCGGGCTCCGGCGGTGGTCCGGGCTTCGGCGCGATGGTCGGCGGCAGCCTGCTGGGCACCGTGGCCGGCGTCGTCGTCGGGTCCGCCGTCGCGAACATGCTCTTCGGGCCGACGTTCGGCGACCTCGGCAGCGACTCGTTCGCGGGGGACGAGGCCGGCGCGGACGCGGGATCCGAGGGCGACGCCGGCTCCGAGGGCGACGTGGGCGCCGAAGGGGACGCCGGGGCGGACGCCGGGGCCGACGGCGGCGACTTCGGCGGCGAGGGCGGCGACTTCGGCGGAGGCGACTTCGGCGGAGGCGACCTCGCGGGTGGCGACTTCGGCGGTGGGGACTTCGGGGGCGGCGACTTCGGCGACATCTGACGCCGCCCCATCCCGGCAGCCGTCAGGCGGCGTCGACCTCCGTGAGCCGACCCGACGCGACGTCGAACACGAAGCCGCGGACGGCGTCCGTGCTGGGGATGAACGGGCTCGTCCGGATCCGGGCAAGGCACTGGCGCACGTCCGCCTCGAGGTCGTCGAACGCCTCCGCGGCCCACGTCGGCTTCACGCCGGTGTCCGCCTGGATCTGGGCGCGGAAGCCGTCGTCGCTGAACGTGAGCATCCCGCAGTCCGTGTGGTGGAGGAGGATGATCTCCTTCGTGCCGAGCAGGCGCTGGGAGATGGTCAGCGAGCGGATGACGTCCTCGGTCACCACACCGCCCGCGTTGCGGATGACGTGCGCCTCACCCTCCTGCAGCCCGAGGACCCGGTAGACGTCGATCCGCGCGTCCATGCACGCCACGACCGCGACGCTGCGGGACGGCGGGAGCGGCAACGGGCCGCTGAAGGTCTCGGCGTACTGCTCGTTGGCGGCGAGGAACTCCTCGGTGACGGACATGTGCGGCTCCTTGGTCTCCTGCGGCGGCACCGGGGTGAGGGCCCCGGCGTCCGTGGACACCGTGGGCGAGAACCGCTCACCTGTACAGACGGTGTCCAGCAGGGGGACGCCGACGTGCGTCAGCCCGCCACGGCACGCCCGAGCCCGGCGAGGCCGGCGGCGAAGTCGTCCCAGGTGCCGTAGGCGGGCCGCGCCCATCTGGCCTGGAGCTGCGGCACGGCGTCGCGGAGGTTGCGGGTGGTGCGGCCGAGGTCGGTCAGGCACTTCTCGTACGGACGTCTCAGCCGCGACGTGAGCCGCTCCGCGATCGGGACGACGTCGGCACCGAGTCGGACCGCCCCCGCGGTGGCCACCAGCTCCCAGGGCACGGCGGACGCGAACGCGAGGCTCGTGTACAGCGTGACCGCGGACGCCGTGACGCCGGCGACCTTGATCCGGTCGGACAGCCGCAGCGCATCCGCCTCGAGGGCCGCGACGATCTGCTGCTCGGTGCGGCTGGACAAGGGATCCGACAGGGCGGTCTCGAGGTCCACGCGATGGCGACGCAGTGCCGCGCACCTGCTCCGGAGCTCAGCGAGAGCCGGGACGAGATCTCCCTGCGGCGTCGCGAGAGCGAGCAGCGCCGCGACGAAGGTCGGCAGCGGCAGCACCACGCCGGCGGCCGAGAACCGCGCGATGTGCTTCCTCACCGAGTCGTCCACGACGTCGGCCAGCGCCACCCGTCGGGTCGCCCACACCTGTCGCGACACGAGGTGCCGGTGGAAGGGCAGACGCACCACGCTCGGCGCGTACGGGAGCTCGAGGGTGCGCGCGAGCTCCATGTTGAAGCAGCACCGGGCGGTGGACTGGGCGATGAGTCGGTACCTCATCGGGTCGAGCGCCTCGCCGGGCCGGCGGCCCGCCGCATCCAGCGTCGTCACCTGCCCCAGCGAGGTCACCAGCAGGTCGACCGGGCTGGCCCAGCCGGCGTCGTGCTCGATGGCGACGAGCTCCGGATCCGGCGGCACGCCCAGGATGGCCGTCCACCCCTCGACCAGAGGCGCCCACATCTCGTCGCGCTGCGGCCGGTCGGACCGCCGGCCGACGAGCCACTCGCTGCTCTGCCAGAAGAGCGCGTAGAGCGCCGCCGACAGCGGTGACCACCGGCCGAGGCCGTCGGGTCCGCCGTCCACGGGCACGCTGAGGTACACCCGCTCGTCCAGGCGCTCGTTGAGCGCGTCCGTCTGCGCGGCGACGTTCGGCAGATGGAACACGTGCTCGGAGAGCACGCTCGTCCGGACGAAGGTCTCGAGGTCCAGCAACGTGCCGGGCGACAGGTAGCCACCCGAGCCCAGGAGATCGAGGGCAGCGCCGATCGTCGTGTTGTCCAGCCACGCGCAGTTCGCCACCGAGTCGCTGTCGGTCGCAGCCTTCAGCTCGGGCGCCACGCGGGCGAGCTCACGCTGCGGCCGCGATCGCAGGTCGGTGACCGCCGCGAGCCGCGAGCGCCAGTGTGCCTCGTCCGAGCCGATGCTGCCGTCGGCCCAGGTCAGCCCGAGCTCCAACCGGGCCTCGAGCCTCCGCGGGGGTGCACCGGTCGACCAGCCGGCGGACGGACGCCTCGTCCTCGCCCCGCAGTGCCCCGTCGACGGCGTGCCGGAAGCCTCCCGACGGCGTGGCGACGAGCTCATCGACGTCCATCTCGCTGCCCCTCCGTCGTCGGGCATCACGGGTTCCGGCTCACCGCATTCCACGCTACTCAGGCTCGGGAGTCCCCGACAGACCGGCCCGGGTCGTCCGGGTCGGCGGGTCCGCGGGAAGATCGGAGGCGTCCAGGACCCGCCTTGCCGAGGAGTCACCATGACCGTCGACGTCTCCACCGCGATCACGATCGACCGACCGGTCGAGGTGGTCGCCGACTTCGCGTCCGACCCCGTGCGGGCGCCCGAGTGGTACGCCAACATCGCCGCCGTCGAGCAGCGGACGCCGCCCCCGCACGCCGTCGGGTCGCTGCTCACCTTCCACGCGCGCTTCCTCGGCCGGGACCTGACCTACACCTACCGGGTGGTCGAGCTCGTGCCTCGGGAGCGCCTGGTCATGCGCACCGCGGACGGCCCCTTCCCGATGGAGACGACGTACACCTGGGAGCGGGTCGACGCCGGTCGCACCCGGATGACCCTGCGCAACCGGGGCGAGCCGTCCGGCTTCTCCCGTGCCCTCGCGCCGGTGATCGCGCCCGCCATGCGCCGGGCGAACGCGAAGGACCTGCGCCGGCTCCAGGAGATCCTCGAGTCGCGGTGAGCCGGGGCGGGTCGGCACGGGTCGGCACGGGTCGGCACGGCGCCGGCGGGCATGCGTCGCGCCGCACCGTTGTTGTCCCCGACATGCTCGACGACGACGTCCCCCGGGTCCCGGGGCGCGACGAGGCGGCAGGCGACGACGCCCTCCTCGACGCCTACTCGGCCGCCGTCGTGCGCGTCGCCGAGACGGTGCTGCCGAGCGTGGCCAGCCTCCTGGTCCGCACCCGACGCGGCGGCGGCACCGGGAGCGCGAGCGTCCTCACCTCCGACGGCTACCTGCTGACCAGCGCGCACGTGGTCGAGGGCGCCGAGACCGTGGCGGCGACCTTCACCGACGGCAGCGAGACGACGGCGGACGTCGTCGGGCGCGACCCCTTGTCGGACCTCGCGGTCCTGCTCGCCCGCGGACCCGTGCCCGCGCCAGTCGCACTCGGGGACGCCGCACGCCTGCGGGTCGGCCAGCTCGTGGTCGCGCTCGGCAGCCCGCTCGGCCTGGCCGGCAGCGTCACCGCCGGGATCGTCTCCGCGCTCGGGCGGTCGCTGCCGACCCGCGCCGGTCGGGTGGTCGACGAGGTCATCCAGACCGATGCCGCCCTCAACCCGGGCAACAGCGGCGGCGTGCTGGCGGACAGCGCGGGACGGATGGTCGGCGTCAGCACCGCGGTCGCCGGCGTCGGCCTCGGCCTCGCGGTGCCGATCAACAGCACGACCCGGGCGCTCATCGAGACGCTCATGACGCACGGCCGGGTCCGTCGGGCATCGCTGGGCATCGTCGGCGCGCAGGCTCCGCTCCCGCCGGACCTGGCCCGCTCCCTCGGCCGGAAGACCGGGTTGCAGGTCGCGCAGGTGATTCCCGGCAGCCCCGCCGCCGAGGCCGGGATCCGCCGTGGGGACGTCGTCGTCGCGATCGACGGCGAGCGGATCGCCAGCACCACGGCGGTGCAGCGCCTCATGGTCGAGGGCGCGATCGGCCGCCCGATCGAGGTCACCGTCTGGCGCAACGGCGCCCTGGTCGACGTCATCGCCCTCCCGCGCGAGCTGACCGACGCCTGAGCCGCGTCGGTCACTGATCACCGCCGAGCCCACGGTCCGACGAGAACATTCCTGAGGCACACCGCACGGTCACGCCTCGGCGCCCAGGTATTGACGATCCGGCGTGGTACGGCGATGCTCGAAGACCTGCCTCAGCAGGTGGAGGTGGTCCGCGATGACTCCAGTGGGCGAGCGGCCGGGGGGCGTCGACCCGATGCCGAGATACCACGTGACGTGCTCGTGCGGCGTCGACGAGGACGTCTTCGGCTATGTGCGGGAATGCACGCGTGCCGACGAGCACGAAGACGGGCGGATCTACGAGTTTGCTTGCTCATATGCCGGTCCCGCTCGATGAACGGGGTACTCGAACGCGCCGCGGCTCTTCTCGACCGCCGCTTCATCCTCAACGCGCTCCTGCCATTGGTGATCGCCTCGACGCTCCTGCTCGTGCTCGTCGGACATTCGCTGGGCGACCTGCCTCTCTGGCTCGGCCTCTGGGCCAGGCTGGACGCTCTCACCCAGGCGCTCGCGATCTTCGCGGGGATCGTGACGAACTGGTTCCTCGCGGGTGTGCTGTCGAGCCAGTACCGGAACATCACGCAGGCGTTCGAGGGATACCCATTGATGCGAGCTGCGTGGCTCCGCCCTGCCGCCAGGCCCTTGGTCGAATACCACCTCCACCGACGCAACACGCTGCGAAAGTCTGCCCTCGGCGCCGAGACCGCCTACTACGCCTACCCCCGGGGACGACGCGACGAGTTCCTGCCCACCGCTCTCGGCAATGCGCTGCGCAGCGCGGAGTACTACCCCAAGGATCGGTACGGCGCGCCGACGACATTCATGTGGCCGCGGCTCGCCTACCTGGCGCCGGAGCGGTTCCGACAGGACGTCGCGCAGTTCCGCACGGACTACGAGTGGCTGCTCGGCGTCTCCTTCCTGAGCGCGGCTGTCGCCACGGTGACCGGTCTTGCACAACTGGTCCTCGGTGCTGCGCCGCTCCTCTTCGCCGCGACCTTCGGCGGCGGAATGCTGGTGTCCCTCGCTGCCTACCGCGCTGCCGTGAGCTCCGCGGTCGAATATGGCGCGCAGCTCCGGGCGGGAGTCGACCTGTACCGCACCGAGGTCCTGCGACATCTCAGGTGGCCGCTCCCGCACACCGAGCGGCAAGAACAGGAGATGTGGGCAGAGGTGACCCGAGTTCACATGGGTGGCGAGCCGCGAGTGGGCTTCTACGCGCCGCCCCCGCCGCCGCCTGCCACCGACCAGCCGGCCTGACGTCCACGACGCCGCCTCGCCAGCGTGTCGCGGGGGCGTCCCGCGATCAGTCCCTACGGTGCTGTGGTGTCCACCGCCACTCCTGCGGAGCCCTCGAGCGACACGACGCGGCCCCGGCGCCCGCGGCGTTCACCGGTGCGCGGTTCGACACTCGCGCTTCTCGGGGTCATCGCCCTGACCACGATCGGCGTCCTGTACCTCAGAGCGAGCAGCACGGAACTGGTCTGGGTGTTCAGTCGCGATGTCCCCGCCTACCACTCGATCGGCCAGTCCGATCTACGCGAAGAGCGTGTGCCCAGGGCGTCGATCCCGGACGACGTCGTCACCGAACGCGAAGCCATCACCGGCACGTACACGCTCGCTGCCCTCGACATGGGCACTCCGGTCACCGACGAGCTGCTCGGCCCCTCGGCGCTCGGGACGGACGTCGACGACTACCTCGTCGTGGCACTCCCGGCGCAACCAGCACAGGTCCTCAACGGGCGGGTCGCTCGCGGGGATGTCGTCGAGCTGATCTTCAAGCCGCAGATCGAAGACGATCCGCCGGTCTCGATCGAGGGCGTGCCCGTGCTCGACGTCCGTCGAGTCGACGCCGGGTACGTCCTCACCGTGGGCCTCGACCAGGGTCAGCTCGTCAGCTACCGGGCAGCCGACTGGCTGCAGTGGTCGCTGATACGCGAGGAAGCGCTCACTGCGCCCTGACGACCCTCCGGGTCGACCCCGTCGCCGGGTGTCGGGCGAAGGTCTCGCGCTCGGATCAGCCGTCGACGGGAGACACGCAAGACACCGATGTCGCAGACGCTCCCCGGGCTGCAGCATCGACCGGCCGGGGTTTGACTGGACGGACCGCACCCACCGTCGGGTGCGCGGTCGCTGACCGGAGGTCACCATGGCCGTGCCCGCTCCAGGCCCCACGGGTCGCCGCGCCCGCCGCGCGGTGCTCGCCGGCGTCGTCGCCGCCGGGCTCGTCGCGCTCCCGTCGACGGCGGGCGCCGACGCCTCGTCGTCCGACCGGTACCGGCCACCCCACGGGGCCGAGGAGCCGCCGCCCCTGCCGCTCGGGGAGCCGGGTCTCGCCGAGACCCGGACGACCGAGACGCTCCGACCGGGCGTCACCCTCACCCGCATCGCCCGCGGCGAGCCCGACGCGGACCACGTCTGGACGGTCGAGGTCGCCATCCCCGGGGGCGCCACCTCGCCTGATCCCGACGCGCCGCCGACCGCGATCCAGGTCCGGGCGGCCGCCGACGACGCCGTCGCGACGCTCGAGGCGCTCGGCTTCGAGGCCCGGAGCGAGGAGGTCGTCACCCCCGCGGTCACGGACTCCGCGGGCGGGACGCTCGGCTGGCGCGTGCGGGTGGGGATGTTCGCCGACCAGGAGGCGGCCACCGCCGAGCTGGCCCGGCTCGTCGCGGCCGGCTGGACCGGCGCCGCGTCCTTCACCGGGTGGGACGGCGAGACCGTGGACACCGGCCCGTGGCGCGTCGAGGTCCTCACGATCGACCCGCGCCGGTTCCGCGGCGAGATCGACGTCGCCCTCGGCCCGGACATCGAGCAGCGGGAGACCACGAGCCGGCTCGCCGCCGCGGCCGGCGCCACCGCAGGCGTCAATGCCGGGTTCTTCGTCCTCGACCCCACCGCCGGTGCGCCCGGCGACCCGGCCGGGGTGAGCGTCGTCGACGGTGAGCTGCTCAGCGAGACCGTCAACGGGCGCCCTGCGCTCGTCCTGCGCGACGACGCCCGCCGGACCGACGTCGTCCGGCTCACCTGGCGCGGCGAGGTGCGCTCCCGCGCCGGGTCGCTGCCGCTCGACGGGATCAACCGGGTCCCGGGGCTCATCCGCAACTGCGGCGGCACCGCCGACGACCTGCCGACCGCGGCCCCGCTGCACGACGTCACGTGCACGGACGCGGACGAGCTCATCCAGTTCACGCCGGAGTACGCGGCGGTCACGCCGTCCGGAGAGGGCGTCGAGGCGGTGCTGGACCGCCGCGGCCGGGTGACCGAGGTGCGCACCGTCCGCGGCGGGCCGATCCCGGCCGACGGCAGCACCCTGCAGGCGACCGGTGCGCTCGCCACCGAGCTCACCGCCCTGGCCCGGCCCGGGAGCCGGCTCGACGTCCGCACCCGCCTCCTCGACGAGGACGGCGACCGGGTCACGACCCGCCGACGGACGTCCATCGTCAACGGCGGGCCGGAGCTCGTCCGGGACGGCGAGCTGTTCGTCACGCCCGCGACCGACGGCATGGTCCGCCCGACGGAGCCGTCCTTCTACTACGGCTGGGCGCACAAGCGGAACCCGCGGACCCTGGCCGGGACGGACGACCGTGGACGCCTCGTCCTGGTCACCGCCGACGGCCGCAGCACCTCGGCGCTCGGCCTCGGCCTTCTCGAGACGGCGCGGCTCGCCCAGGGCCTCGGCCTCCGGGACGCCCTCAACCTCGACGGTGGCGGCTCGACCACGATGGTGGTCGAGGACCAGGTCGTCAACGACCCGTCCGACGCGGCGGGTGAGCGTCCGGTCGGCGACGCGATCCTCGTGCTGCCCGACCGCCGGGGGCACTGAGACCGGACGCCCGAATGCATTCGACCGTCCGGTCGCCGGGGTGAGCGGGACCTGCCTAGGGTCGTGGGACACCCACAGCAGGAGGAAACGCCATGCAGCAGCGAGCCCTGGGCCACCGGACCGTCTCGGCGATCGGACTCGGCGGGATGCCGATGTCGATCGAGGGACGCCCCGACGCCGACCGGTCGATCGCCACCATCCACGCCGCGCTCGACGCCGGCGTCACGTTCATCGACACCGCCGACGCCTACCACCTCCACGCGGACGACGTCGGCCACAACGAGTCGCTCATCGCGACCGCGCTGCGGGCCTACGGCGGCGACACGTCCGACGTCCTGGTCGCGACGAAGGGCGGCCACCTGCGCCCGGGCGACGGGTCCTGGACCCTCGACGGCCGGCCCGAGTACCTCAAGACCGCCGTGAAGGCGTCGGCGCAGCGGCTCGGCGTCGACGCGATCGGGCTGTACCAGTTCCACCGCCCCGATCCCACCGTGCCGTACGCCGAGTCGGTCGGGGCGCTCGCCGAGCTGCTCGACGAGGGCGTCATCGAGATGGCCGGGATCTCCAACGCGGACGTCGCGCAGATCGACGAGGCGCAGGGCATCCTCGGCGGCCGGCTCGTCTCGGTGCAGAACCAGTTCTCGCCCGCGTTCCGCTCGAGCCTCGGCGAGCTCGAGCACTGCGCCGCGCTCGGGATCGCGTTCCTGCCCTGGTCGCCGCTCGGCGGCATCGCCAACGCCGGCGAGCTCGCGTCCCGGCACGCGGCGTTCCAGCGTGTCGCGGACGCGCACGGCGTGAGCGTCCACGTGGCGACCCTTGCCTGGGAGCTGGCGCTCGCGCCCACCGTCATCCCGATCCCCGGTGCGTCCCGGCCGACCAGCATCGAGGACTCCGCCCGCGCGGCGGACCTCGAGCTGACCGCCGACGACGTCGCGACCCTCTCGGAGGCCTGACATGAAGAGCATCGACCTGGCGGAGGGCATCTCCGCCTCGAACATCGTCCTCGGCCTCATGCGCATCGACGGCAAGACCGACGACGAGGTCCGCACCCTGGTGCACACCGCCCGCGACGCGGGCATCGACATGGTCGACCACGCCGACGTCTACGGCGACACCCTGCACGGCTGCGAGCGCCGCTGGGCCGAGGCCATGCAGCTCACGCCGTCGGAGCGTGACGCGTGGACCATCCAGTCGAAGGCCGGGATCGTCCCCGGCGGCCCGTACTTCGACTTCTCCTACGAGCACATCGTCGAGTCCGTGAACGGGTCGCTCGAGGCGCTCGGCACCGACCGGCTCGACGTGCTGCTGCTCCACCGCCCGGACGCCCTGGTGGAGCCGGACGAGGTCGCGCGCGCCTTCGACGAGCTCGAGGCCGCGGGCAAGGTCCGCGCCTTCGGCGTCTCGAACCAGACGCCCGCCCAGATCGAGCTGCTCAAGCGCTCGGTCCGCCAGCCCCTGGTGGCCAACCAGCTGCAGCTGTCGGTCACGCATGCTCCCCTGGTCGCCCAGGGCGTCGCGGCCAACATGGCCGGGCTGGACCAGTCCCTCGTGCTCGACGGCGGCGGCCTCATCGACTACTGCCGCCTCCACGACATCACCGTCCAGGCGTGGTCCCCGTTCCAGGCGGGCTTCTTCACGGGGCCGTTCCTCGGCAACCCGGAGTACGCCGAGCTCAACGCGGTGATCGACCGGCTCGCCGCCCAGTACGACGTCCCGGCGATCGCCGTCGCGACGGCGTGGATCACGCGCCACCCGGCCGGGATCCAGGTCGTCCTGGGGACGACGACGCCCGAGCGTGTCGCCGGCGCTGCGCTGGGGTCGGACCTGCCGCTGACCCGGCCGGAGTGGTACGAGATGTTCCGGGCGGCGGGGTACACGGTGCCCTGACCACGTCGCGACGGGTCAGCCGGGAGGTGGGAGCCGGGTGTCCAGACCCTCGATGCGGGAGGAGTCCGCGAGCCGCCGGTCGTGATCCGGCTCCGCGCCTCGGACGACGTCCCACGAGCGACCGAGCGGGGGATCGGTGCGGCGAGGGCGCGGTCCGCAGCGTCCGGTGCACCGCGACGTCGGCGCGGCTCGGGGCGACATCCGTCCGCGGTGCCCCGGAGTCCGGGTCCGCCCGTGATGCTCATCACCTCGGCTGCGCCGGCGGCATCTCGCCGCCGACGGCGGTCCGCGGGTGCTCGGGGACGAGGTGGCCGAGGCCGGACGGGCGGATGATGGTCGAGGGGCCCGACCCGGGAGGTGGCGCATGCCGACGGTCGCCGTCGTCGTCCACACGAAGAAGGTCCACGGGGACGCGCTGTCCCGCCTGCGAGCGGCGCTCGAGGCCGACGGCCACCCGGACCCCCTCTGGTACGAGGTCCCGAAGAGCAAGCGGGCCCGCAAGCGGGCACGGACGGCGGTGGAGCGGGGCGCCGACCTGCTCGTCGTCTGGGGCGGGGACGGCACCGTCCAGCGCTGCGTCGACGCCGTCGCCGGGCGCGACATCGCCCTGGTGGTCATCCCGGCGGGCACGAGCAACCTCCTCGCCGACGCCCTCGGGATCCCGGACGACCCGGACGAGGCGGTGCAGGTCGGGTTGCACGGCGACCGGCGCACGCTGGACACCGGCACCGTGAACGGCGAGCACTTCGCGGTGGTCGCCGGCGCCGGGCTCGACGCCCTGCTCGTCCGGGACGCCGACAGCGGTCTCAAGCGCGCGCTGGGCCGGGCCGCGTACGCGTTCACCGGGGTGAAGAACCTCGGCGTCGAGGCGGTCGGCGTCGAGGTCGAGATCGACGGGCGCCGCGCCTTCCGCGGCGCCAGCACGTGCGTCCTGGTCGGCAACACCCGCCGGGCCGTCGGCGGTCTCGAGGTGTTCGAGGCGTCGGAGCCCGACGACGGCGTCCTCGAGGTCGGCGTCGTCACCGCCGAGGGGCCCGTGGAGTGGATCCGGGCGGCCACCCGCGCGGTGGTCGGCAGCGCGGAGGACTCCCCCTTCGTCGAGACCGGACGCGGCCGGGCCGTCGTCGTCCGCTTCGAGCGACCGGTGCCCTACGAGCTCGACGGCGGCGACCGGAAGCCGGCCCGGACGCTGCGGATCGCGGTCGTCCCCCGGTCCCTCACCGTCTGCGTCCCCCGCGGGCAGGGCGACGCGGACGACACGTGAGCCGCCGCGCCGCCCCTCGCCCCGTCCGGGCGCCGTCGTCGGGCCGACCCGGCGGCTAGCGTGCCGCCATGCCCACGCGCCGCTTCGCCCAGGTCGACGTCTTCTCCGCCGAGCCGATGCTCGGCAACCCGGTCGCCGTCGTCGTCGACGGGGACGGCGTCAGCGACACCGACATGCAGACCTTCGCCCGCTGGACCAACCTCTCCGAGACGACCTTCCTCCTCCCGCCGACCACGGCCGACGCCGACTACCGGGTGCGCATCTTCACGCCGGACGGCGAGCTGCCGTTCGCGGGGCACCCGACCCTCGGGTCGGCGCACGCGTGGCTGGAGGCCGGTGGCGTCCCACGGGCGTCGGACCGCCTGGTCCAGGAGTGCGCCGCCGGGCTGGTCGAGCTGCGCCGGACCGGCGACCGGTGGGCGTTCGCCGGCCCGCCGCTGACCCGCTACGAGCCCGTGGACGCGCAGACCCTCGAGCGCGTCACCGCGGGGCTCCGGCTCACGCCCGACGAGGTCCTGGACAGCTCGTGGCTCGTCAACGGTCCGACGTGGATCGGGCTGCGCCTCGTCTCCGCCCAGCGCGTGCTGGCGATCCGCCCGGACTACCCCGCCTTCGACGGGTACTTCGTCGGGGTGGTGGGTCCGTGGGACGCCGACGGCGACGGCGCCGGGGTTGCGGGAGGTGCCGTCCGGCCGGACGTCGAGGTGCGCGCGTTCGTCGGCGCCGGCTACGAGGACCCGGTCACCGGCAGCTTCAACGCCGGGGTCGCGCGGTGGCTCGTCGACACGGGGCAGGCGGGGAGCCCTTACGTCGCGGCGCAGGGCACGGTGCTGCAGCGGGCCGGGCGGGTGCACATCGAGGCGGCCGACGGCCAGATCTGGGTGGGCGGCGGCACGACGACGCTCGTCGCGGGCACCGTCACGCTGTGAGGTGACGGCGGACGGCGACGGTGGGGACGCCGGACGGGGCGTGCGGGGTGGGTGGCCTCGGCCGGTCAGGACCCGGAGCCGCCGTCGGCGGCCGCGTCGGCGACCGGGACGTAGTCGTCGCGCACCTGGTCGAGCGGGCCACCGCTGCCCGGGCACAGGTGCTCGACGGCGGTCTCGAACAGGAAGTCGGCCTCGTCGCGCCCGACGTCCTCGACCCAGGCTCCCCAGAGCGCGACGGCCGCGTCGGTGCCCTCGTCCGTGGCGGCGGCGGCCAGGTCGGCGCACACCAGGCGGCCGGTCTCGAGCGCCTCGTCACGCTGGTCCTCGTCGAGGCCCGCGTAGAACGACAGCTCCTCCCAGTACTCCTGCGGGTCCGGCTGCGCGGGTGCGCAGCCCCCGAGGGTCATGAAGGTCGCGGCGGCGAGGATCGTCGCGGCGGTTCGACGGAGGGTGGTCACACCTGCACCATCGGCAGCCGCGGCTCAGCCTGAGCGATCCGGCCGGACCGCTGTGCCCGACCGGCCCGACCGGCCCGACCGGCCCGACCGGCCCGACCGGCCCGACCGGCCCGACCGTGGGTCGTGCGGGTCAGCGGGGCCGGTGTCGCGCCGCCGCCCGGCCGTCGATGGCGGTGCGATCGGGACGCGGGCCACGCGACCGCGTGGGACCGTCGACCCGGTGGAGAGGAGCACGGCGATGGGGCGTCTCCGGCTGAGCCGTGAGCAGGTGCTGGCGTTCCGGCGCCGGGTGGGCGGGCTCGACGAGCGCGCCCCGCGGGACGACGACGGGCTGCGCCGGGCGGCGTGGGCCGGCCTGACGGACAGCGTCCCCCGGGCCGCGCTGCTGTCCCTCCACGCCCGCGTCGCCGGGGTGACGCCGGATCCCTGGCAGGAGCCGTTCGTCCAGCTGTGGGGCCCGCGGTTCAGCGCGTACGTGATCGCGGCGCAGGACCGGGCGGTGTTCACCCTCGGCCGGCTACCGGCCGACGCCACGCGCCGGGCCTACGCCGAGGACCTGGCCGAACGCCTCGCCGTCCTGCTGGCCGACGGGCGCGAGATCCCGTCCGGGGAGGCCGGTCGAGCCCTGGGCGAGCACCACAACATGCTCCGGTACGCCGCCACCACCGGCCGGGTGCTCATCCGGTGGGACGGCGCCCGCCAGCCGACCGTCCGGGCGGTGCCCCGGCCGGAGACGGACCCCGGCGCGGCGCGGCTCGAGCTCGCGCGCCGCTACCTGCACGTCCTCGGTCCGGGCACCGTGACCGGCTTCGCCCAGTGGGCGGGCCTCCTGCTCCGGTCCGCGGCCCCGGCGTTCGCCGCGTTGGAGCCCGACCTGACGCCCGTGCGGACCGACGTCGGCGACGGGTGGATCCTCGCCGGGGACGAGCCGCTCGCCCTCGCCGACGCCGGTCCGACGGCGCCCGCGCGCCTGCTGCCGAGCGGCGACACCTTCTCCCTGCTCTGGGGTGCGGACCGCGAGCTCGTCGTCCCCGACCCCGACCGGCGGGCCGCCCTCTGGACGTCCCGGGTCTGGCCGGGCGCCGTCCTCGTCGACGGCGACGTCGTCGGGACGTGGCGCCGCGCCGACGAGAAGGTGACCGTCAGCCCCTGGCGACCGCTCACGGCCGACCGTCGGGAGGCGGTCGAGCAGGAGGCGGCGTCGTTCCCGCTCCCGGGGCTGCGCGGCCCGGTCGCCGTCCGCTGGGAGGGGTGACCGCGCAGGTCGGCGGCCCTTGCGCACCGACCGGCGACCAGCCGCAGATCACATCCCGCGGACCTGTCGCCGCCCCCCGTGGTGGGCCAGGGTGGCGTGCATGACGACGACGTTGGTCACCGGCGCCACCGGCCGGCTCGGCACCCCCACGGTGGCCCGCCTCCGCGCGGCCGGGCACGACGTCCGGGCACTGAGCCGGCGCAGCGGCCCGGGTCTCACGACCGGCGACCTCCGCACCGGCGCCGGCCTCCGCGAGGCGCTCACCGGCGTCGACACCGTCCTGCACCTGGCGACGGGCCCCCGGGGGACGGGCGACGTCACGCTCGCCCGCACGCTCGTCGAGGGCGCCGCCGACGCCGACGTCCGGCACCTGGTGCTGATCTCCATCGTCGGGATCGACGACGTCCCGCTGCCGTACTACCGCGACAAGGTGGTCGTCGAGCGGGTGGTGCGGGAGTCCGGCGTCCCGCACACGATCCTCCGCGCGACCCAGTTCCACCACCTCGTCGCCGGCCTGTTCGCGGTACAGCGGGCCCTGCCTGTCCTGGCCGCACCGAGCGTCGCCCTGCAGCCGATCGCCGTCGAGGACATCGCGGACCGCCTGCTCGAGCTGGTGGGATCAGCGCCGGCGGGCCGGGTGGCCGACATCGGCGGCCCCGAGCAGCACGCCCTCCCCGACCTGGCCCGGCTCTGGGCGCGCGCCACCGGCACCCGGCGGCCGGTCGTCCCGGTGACCCTCCCGGGCCGGGTGTTCGCCGCCTACCGGGCCGGCTCGTCCCTCGTCCCCGGCCCGCCGTACGGCCGCCGGACCTTCGCCGAGCACCTGGCCGACCGGACGGGAGCACGGCGATGAGGACGACGCTCCGCCTCGGCCTCCTCGTGCTCGTGGCGGTCGAGCTCGTCCTCGGTCTGTGGACGCTGCTCCTCCCCGCGAGCTTCGACGACGTCGTGCCCACGGCCGACGTCACGCCGTTCAGCGAGCACCCGTTCCGCGACGTCGGCGGCGCGACCCTCGGCCTGGCGGTGGTCCTCGGCGCCGCGGCGGTGTGGCTGGAGCGGCGGCTCGTCGTGGTGTCGCTGGTCGCCTCCCTGGCGTTCGCCGTCCCCCACCTGGTCTTCCACGTCGGCCACGTCGAGGCGACCGACTCGGCGGCGGAGACGGCGACCCTCGTCTGACTGGTGGGCTCGCGCTCCCCGTGGCGCTGCTCGTGATGGCGCTGCTCGTGATGGCGCTGCTCGTGATGGCGCTGCTCGTGATGGCGCTGCGCGTGGTTCCCGACGAGCCCGAGGCCCGCTGAGTGCCGCGAGCTGAGTCCGGTGCCCTGGAGCAGACTCGAACTGCTGACCTACCGCTTAGGAGGCGGTTGCTCTATCCACTGAGCTACCAGGGCGCACGGAGAGCCTACCGGGACCGGAGATGGCGCCGGCCGGGCCGCGGCGGCACCGGACGCACGGGACCCGGACGCGCGAAGGGCGGGCCGACGTCACCGTCGACCCGCCCCGCGCCGGACCCGAGGGTCAGCCGAAGTTGACCGCCCCGTACAGGCGGCCGCCCGACTGCGCGGCGCCGACCTGCATCGACGAGACGCCGGAGTTCAGCATCCAGGCGTTGTGCGCGGGCGAGTTGGCCCAGGCCCGGACCAGGGACGACGCGCTGGCGGGCTTCACGAAGCCGACGATCTTGTCGCCGCCGCTGTGCCAGATGCTGCCGGCCTCGGCCATCGAGGCGGAGTGCGCGTAGAGCGAGCCGGACCGCGAGATGCTCAGCGCGGGCAGACCGTTGGAGGCGCGGTAGGCGTTGATCGCCTCACCGAGCGCGCCGGCGCTGAACTCCGGGACGCCGCTCGCGGCGGGCGCCGCGGCACCGGCCGCGGGGGCGGCGGCCGCGGGGGCGGCGGCGGCCGGGGCAGAGGCAGATGCCCTCGCCCGGGCGGGCGAGCCGGTGGCGCGGGACGCGGGCTTGGCGGCACGGGGCGCGGAGGCAGCGGCGGCGCGGGCGGCGGCCGCCTGGGCCTCGGCAGCGACCCGGGCGTTCTCGGCGTCCTGCCATGCGGCCTGCGAGGCGGCGACGGCACCCTGCGGACCGGCCAGCGCGGCGGCCGCGGCGTCCATGGTTGCCACGAAGGGCAACGGGTTCTTGACCACGAGGCCGGCGGCGACGTCGATCGACGCCTGCAGGGCGGCGCGGGACTCCGGGGACGCCTGCGGCGCGGCGGCGAGGGCGGCGCGGGCCGCCTCGACGGCGGGCGTGGCGCGGGCGATCGCGGCGCCACGGGACGCCATCTCCTCGGCCCGCGCGGTGCGTGCGGCCAGGACCTGGGCGACGTCGACCCCGTGGAAGAGCTCGGCGTCGGCGGCCGCGGCCGTGACGGCCAGCGCCACGTTCTGCCGGACGATCTCGGCGCGGCGCGCGTTCTCCTGGAGAGTGACGGCGGTCGAGGTCCCGGCGATGCCGAGCGCCAGGGCGGCGGTCACCACGGCGGCGACGAGGGGACGACGGCTGCGGACGGGGGCGGCGGGTGCCTGGACCGCAATCGGCGGGACCGGGTCGGTGAGCCGGACGGCGGGCTGAGCGGTTCGCGGAGCGGTGCGCTGGGTCGGGACGGCCGGGAGGCGGAAGTCCGCCGAGGGCCGCGGGTCGAGGTGCCGGTCGGTCGTCAGGAGCGCCATGTGGTGGTGACCTTTCACGTCGTCTGTCGTCGCAGGTGGCGAGGTGTGGTCCCCGCGTCTGCACGTCCCATCGGCGCCGGAGGGGGCGGGTTGAGTGCAATGTCCGAGATGCGTCTGCACCCGGGCCCGGCGAAACGTAACGGACGGATAACGACCGCGCTGTGCCCGTTCGGGTGATGGATGGGCCCGTTCGGGTGACAGGGTCACCGGCGGTGGCGGCCGGGGTCGGGCGTCGCAGCGCCTCGCCGGGTGACCCGCGGCCCGTCCGGCCGGTGTCCGAGGTGCGTGGCATCATCGCGCCATGAGCAGTGAACCCGCCGCAGAGCCGCAGGCCACCGGCGCGACGACGACCACGGATCCGGCGAGCCCTGCACCCGGGCCCGCCCCGACCGAGCTCTGGGTCGAGCGGACCGGGACCCGGACGTACACCGGCCACAGCTCGCGGGGCGCGCAGGTGCAGATCGGCCCGGCCACGGCCGGCGCGGTGTTCACGCCGGGCGAGCTGCTGAAGATCGCGCTGGCGGGGTGCACCGGCATGAGCGCCGATGCGCCCATCGCGCGCCGCCTGGGCGACGACGTCGCGGTGACCGTCCGGGTCTCGGGCACCTCGGACCCGGAGCAGGACCGCTACTTCGACATCTACGAGCACCTCGTCGTCGACCTCGCAGGGATCGACGAGGAGGGCCGGCACCGGCTGCGGCGGGTGGTCGAGCGAGCGGTCGAGGCGCACTGCACCGTTGCCCGGACGCTGGAGAACAGCGCCCAGGTCCACATGACGATCGTCGAGGAGGCCTGAGATGCCCATCCTTCGCCGCACGAGCAGCGACGAGCCCCAGTCGCCCGGGGGCTCCGGGTCGCGCTCCGGCGCCAAGGCCCTCGACACGCCGCTCCTCGCCCGTCGGAGCCCGCTGGAGGCCGTCCTCGCGAAGGCGGTGACCATCCCGTCGGCGCGGATCCACGCGCACGTCGAGACGCTGCGCCGGCGCAACCCGTCCGCCTCGCCGGCGCAGATCATCGCGCTGCTCGAGAAGGAGTACCTCAACGTCGTCTCGGCGACGGGCGGCGCGGTCGGTGCCACGGCCGCCGCACCGGCGGTCGGCACGACCATCGCGCTCACCCTCACGGCGGCCGACGTCGCCGCCTTCTTCACCGCGTCGGCGGCGTTCTCCCTCGCGGTGGCGAGCGTCCACGGCATCGAGGTCGAGGACGCCGAGCGGCGCCGCGCCCTGCTGCTGACGACGGTGCTGGGCGAGGAGGGCGCGAAGGACCTCGAGAAGGCGATCCAGAGCGGGTCCGGCGCGGCCGCGACGACCCTGCTGACCCGCCTGCCCACCACGACGATCAAGTCGGTGAACAGCACGCTGACCCGCCGGCTGCTGCGCCGGCAGGCCGCCCGGCACGGCGCGCTGGCGTTCGGCCGGCTCGCGCCGTTCGGCATCGGGGCGTGGATCGGGTTCAAGGGGGCGCGATCGCTGGGCCGGACGGTCATCGAGGGCGCGCAGGCGACCTTCGGACCGCCGCCGGCGACGTTCCCGAGGGTCGTCGAGGTGGTCGAGACCGGCGGCGCGCCGACGCTGGTCGCGGCGGACGACAACCCGGACGTCCCGCGCACCGTCTGACCACCCGCCGCCCGGCGGCGGATGCCCCGGGCGCCCCGGGCACCCGGCGGACGGCGGACGCCCCGAGCGGCACCCCGGTGCCGCCGGGGCGCCGCCCTCGGCTACCAGCGGTCGTGCACGTGGACCCGGATGGCGTCGTCGTACACCGCGCGCAGTCCGTCCGCCGCGGCGTCGTCGAGCGGCGCGAGGTCGGCGGCGGCCGCGTTCCCGCGGGCCTGCTCGGCGTTGCGGGCGCCCGGGATCACCGTGCTGACACCCGGCTGGTCGACGATCCACCGCAGCGCGAGCTGCGCGGTCGTCGCGCCGTCGGGCGTGAACGACGCGACCCGCTGCGCGGCCTCGACGCCGACGTCGTAGGGGACGCCCGAGAACGTCTCGCCGACGTCGAACGCCTCGCCGTGGCGGTTGTAGCTGCGGTGGTCGTTCTCGGCGAACTGCGTGCTGCGCGTCGTACTTGCCGGAGAGCAGCCCGCTGGCCAGCGGCACGCGCGCGATGATGCCGACGCCGGCCTCCTGCGCCGCGGGGAGCACGCGCTCCAGCGGCTTGCGCCGGAACACGTTGAGGATGATCTGGATGCTCGCGACGTTCGGACGGGCGATCGCGGTGAGCGCCTCGTCGACCGTCTCCACCGAGACGCCGTACGCGGCGATGCGCTTCTCGTCGACGAGCGCGTCCAGCGCGTCGTACGTCGCGTCGCGCGACAGGACCTCGGTCGGGCGGGCAGTGCAGCTGGACGAGGTCGAGCGTCTCGACGCCGAGGTTGGCCCGCGAGCGGTCGGTCCAGGCGCGGAAGGCGTCCAGCGTGTAGGCGTCCGCGACGTGCGGGTCGGCGCGGCGGCCCATCTTCGTCGCGACCATGACCGTGCCGCCCGTGCCCGTGGAGCGCTGCGCGAGGAACCGCCCGATGAGGCTCTCGCTGCGCCCGTCGCCGTACACGTCGGCCGTGTCGAGGAACGTGACCCCCGCGTCCACCGCGGCGTCGAGCACCGCGAAGGCGTCGTCCTCGCGCACGTCACCCCAGTCCGCGCCCAGCTGCCAGCACCCCAGCCCGATGACTCCCACCGAGCGTCCCGTCCGTCCCAGAACCCGTGTCTCCATGGCGTGGACGCTACCTTTCCCCCGAGGGACCCGCCCGACGCTGGAGGCCGACGTGGAGCACCCCCGCATGTACGCCGACGACGACGTCCTGCTGGCCCGCCTGCGCGAGCTCGCGGCACCGTTCCCCGAGTCGTCCGAGGTCGAGGCGTGGGGCCGGCCGACCTTTCGTGCCGGCCGCAAGCTCTTCGCGGTGTACGGCGACCACCTCCACCCGCACGCGGTGATCTTCAAGCCCGACCCGGACGAGCGCCCGGCGCTGCAGGGCGACCCGCGGTTCCTCGTGCCGCCGTACTTCGGCCCGTCGGGGTGGCTCGCGCTCGACCTCGCCGCGGAGCCGCCGGACTGGGACGAGGTGCTCGAGCTGCTCGACTCCTCCTACCGGCAGGTGGCCCTGGTCCGGATGCGTGCGGGCGCTGGACGCCGCCGAGCCGCGGTCCGCCACGTCGCCCGGCGCGTGAGAAGGTCGCGGCATGACATCCCTGGTCGCGGTCACCCGAGTGATCGACCTCCCCGTCGACGACGCCTGGCGCCTCGTGGTCGACCCCCGCAACCACGCCCGCTGGGTCCCGCTGACCCGGATCGCGGTCAACGGCCTGCCGCTCGGCGTGGGGACGCACGTCACCGCGCTGTCCGGCCCGTTCACCGACCGCGGCGTCCCCGGCCTGCCGGACCGCATGCGGATCGACACCTTCCGGCCGCCGGAGCCCGGCCGGACCGGTGAGGCCGTGTTCACCAAGACCGGTCCGGTGCTGCTCGGGCGGGCCGGCATCTACGCCGCCCCGACCGACGACGGTCGCAGCGCGGTCACCTGGACCGAGGAGGTGTACCTCGCCGGCCCGCTGCCGGCGGCGCTGACGTCCGCGGTGCTGGCCCCGGTGCTCGGCGCTCATGCTGCGGTTCGCGCTGTGGCGGGTCGATCGCGAGGTCACCCGCCGCGTGTCGTGATCCGGCCCGGCGCCCCGGCCGCCAGCCGCCAGAGCGGCGCCTTCTCGTGCCGCCCGCGCCGGTCGCGCAACGAATCGCCGCGGATCGCGAGCATCGCGCAACGGATCGCGCCGAAGGACGCAACGACTCCTCAGCGTTCCCGGGGCCTCTCCGACCTACGCTGAGAGGGAGCCACGACGACGCGGCGCCGTCTGCCCCAGCGAGCCCTCCGGAGGACCCGATGACCGCCGCGACCCCCCGCCACTACCTGATGTGCGAGCCGACCCACTACACGGTCAGCTACGAGATCAACCCGTGGATGGACGTCACGCGCGCCACGGACACGCGACCTGGCGGTGTCGCCAGTGGCGGGTGCTGCGCGACACCTACCTCGACCTCGGCCACACGGTCGAGACGATCGACCCGATCCCCGGCCTGCCCGACATGGTCTACGCGGCCAACGGCGCGACCGTCGTCGACGGCGTCGTCTACTCGGCCCGGTTCCGCTACCCCGAGCGCGCGGCCGAGGGCCCCGCCTACCAGAAGTGGTTCGCCGACCGCGGCTACGTCACGCACACCGCCGCGGAGACCAACGAGGGCGAGGGCGACCTGCTGACCGTCGGCGACGTCATCCTCGCCGGCACCGGCTTCCGCACCGCGCGCGGCTCGCACGCCGAGGCGCAGGAGCTCTTCGGCCGGCCGGTCGTCTCGCTCGACCTCGTCGACCCGCACTACTACCACCTGGACACCGCGCTGACGGTGCTGTCGTCCGACGCCGCCGCCCCCCAGGTCGCGTACTACCCGCCGGCCTTCTCCCCCGGCTCGCGCGCCGTGCTCGAGCGCCTCTACCCCGACGCGGTGCATCGCGACCGAGCGCGACGCCGTCGCCGCTCGGGCTGAACGCGGTCAGCGACGGCCACCACGTCGTCCACGCGCCCGGCGCCGTCGACCTCGCCGCCGCGCTGCGCGAGCGCGGCTACGAGCCGATCGCGGTCGACACGAGCGAGCTGCTCAAGGGCGGCGGCGGCGCCAAGTGCTGCACGCTCGAGGTGCGCGGAGCCGACCCGGTGACCGCCACCTCGCCCCGCCGCCTCCTCCCCGGCAGCGGCGCGAGCGCCGGCACGGGCACGGCGCGGGCGACCACCTCGCGCACAACTACCACCCGCTGCCGGTCGTCCTCACCGGGGGCGAGAACGCCTGGGTGCACGACGCCGACGGCCGCGAGTACCTCGACCTCCTCGCCGGGTACTCCGCGCTGAACTTCGGGCACCGGCACCCCGCGCTGGTCGCCGCCGCGCACGCCCAGCTCGACCGGATCACGCTGACGTCTCGCGCGTTCGACCACGACCTGCTGCACCCGTTCGCCGACCGCCTCGCCGCGCTCACCGGCCCGAGATGGTCCTGCCGATGAACACCGGCGCCGAGGCCGTCGAGACCGCGATCAAGGCCGCCCGGAAGTGGGGCTACGACGTCAAGGGCGTGCCCGCCGACCGCGCGACGATCGTCGTCGCCGCCGGCAACTTCCACGGCCGCACCACGACCATCGTCTCGTTCTCCACCGACGACGACGCCCGGCGCGGGTTCGGCCCGTACACGCCCGGCTTCCGGCGTCGTGCCGTTCGGCGACGCCGCCGCGGTCGCCGCGGCGATCGACGCGACGACGGTCGCCGTGCTGCTCGAGCCGATCCAGGGCGAGTCGGGCGTCATCGTCCCGCCGGACGACTACCTGCCCGCCGTGCGCGCGCTCGTGCGACGAGGCCGGCGTCCTGCTGGTCGCCGACGAGATCCAGTCCGGGCTCGGCCGCACCGGCACGACGCTCGCCTGCGACCTGTGGGGCGTCCGTCCGGACCTCGTGACCGCTCGGCAAGGCGCTCGGCGGCGGGATCGTGCCGGTGTCGGCGGTCGTCGGCCGGGCCGACGTGCTCGGCGTCCTGACCCCGGGCACCCACGGCTCGACCTTCGGCGGGAACCCGCTCGCCTGCGCGGTCGGGCTCGCGGTCGTCGACCTGCTCGCGACCGGGCGAGCACCAGGCCCGGGCGCGGTCCCTGGGCGTGACGCTGCGGGACGCGGCTCGCCGCCCTGGCCGACGACGGCCTCCTCGCGGGACACCGTGGCGTCGGCCTCTGGGCCGGGGTCGACGTCGACCCGGCGTGGGGCACCGGCCGCCGGCTGTGCGAGCGGCTGCTCGAGCGCCGGGTCCTGGCCAAGGACACCCACGGGTCGACGATCCGGCTGGCGCCGCCGCTGACGATCGCCGAGGCCGACCTGGACTGGGCACTCGACCAGCTCGCCGACGCCCTGCGCGCCGGCTGACCTGCCCGCACTCCCTGCCGAGCTCACTCGTCACTCGCCGCCGAGGTCGCACCTGCCACGCGACGTCGCACGGTGCACGGTGCGGTCTCTGGGGATGCGACCTCGGTGCGAGGACCGGGCGGCCGGCGGGCGGGCGGACGGCCGCACGCGGGGCGGCCGGCCGGCGGGCGGGCGGACGCGTGCGGGGCGGGCGGGCGGCCGGGGCCGGCCGGCTGCGTCAGGATGGCCGGATGACGCTCGACGCGCTGGACGAGGCGATCCTCCACGAGCTCGCGGTCGACGCCCGCGCCAGCTACGCGGACATCGGCGGCGTCGTCGCGCTGTCCGCCCCAGCGGTCAAGCGTCGGGTGGACCGCCTCCGGGCCAGCGGGGTGATCCGGGGGTTCACCGTCCGGCTCGAGCCGGCCGCGCTCGGCTGGGAGACCGAGGCGTACGTCGAGGTGTTCTGCAGCGGCTCGACCAGCCCGGGCACCATGCGTGCCGCCGTCGAGCGCTACCCCGAGGTCATCTCGGCGAGCACAGTCACCGGCGAGGTCGACCTGCTGCTGCACCTGCGCGCGCGGGACATGCGCCACCTCGAGCGCGTCGTCGAACGGCTCAACGCCGAGCCGTTCACGACCCGCACGAAGTCGACGATCGTGCTGTCGGCGCTCGTCCGGCGCGCGGACGTCGAGGGCTTCCCCGACCCGACGGCGTGACGTCGTCGCCGAGTCGCCGGCCGGTCAGCGGTAGAGGTCGCCGATGTCCTGGACCCGCCCGCGGGGCGGCTGGTCCGGGTTCTCGCAGCGTCGGGTGACGACCATGACGGGGCACGCGGAGTGGTGCAGCACCGCCTGGCTCGTCGATCCCAGGAGAAGCCCGGCGAAGCCGCCGCGTCCCCGGGACCCGACGACGATGAGGTCGGTCGCGGTGGAGAACTCGGTGAGCAGCTCGGCGCCGGTGCCGTCCAGCACGTGCCGCTTCACGTCCACGCCCGGGTTCTCGGCGATCGCCTTGTCGATGACGACGTCGAGCCCCTCGGCGATGTCGCGCAGCACGGCCTCGTGGTCGACGGCGGCCGGCAGCCACGCGAGCAGCCCGGACCCGGAGCCCACGGGCACACCGGCGACGGCCGTGAGCTCGGCGCCCCACGCCTTCGCCTCGCGGATCGCGTGCCGCAGCGCGACGTCCGACGCGGGCGAGCCGTCCACGCCGACGACGATGCGGCGGACGGGCTCCACCGGCACGGGGTCCGCCGGATCGGCCCCGCCCGGGCGCGACGGGACGACGACCGTCGGGCAGTACGCGTGCGCCGGCAGCGCGGAGGAGACGGTCCCGAGCAGCCGGTCGGCGAACCCGCCGCGGCCGCGGGTGCCGACGACGGCCATGCGCGCGCTGCGGGACATCTCGACGAGCACCGCGGCGGCGTCGCCGGTCACGACGGAGGCCGTCGAGGTGACGCCGCGGTCGTCGGCGCGCGTCTGGGCCTCGGCGAGGACCGCCTTGGCGCCGGCCTGGATGGCGGTGTCGTCGAGGGCCGCGTAGCCGCCGTCGAGCGAGGCCGCGGTGAACGCCGGCAGGGCGTAGGAGCAGACCAGCTTGAGCGCCAAGCCGTGCGTGCGCGCCTCGGCCGCCGCCCAGTCGAGGGCGTGCAGGCTCGCGGCCGAGCCGTCGACGCCGACCAGCACCACGTCGTCGTGAGTCACCGCTACCTCCCGGGTGGAGCTGGACCTGACAGCACCAGTGTGCCCCTCACGGGGCACTCGGAGGGCACTGCCGCGGCCGGTGTCTTGACCCGGGCCTAGACGTTCCCTTTTCCTGTGCGGCCGAAGCATGGCAGGTCGGAGCGTCCCCCGGGCCCAGGCGCGACGTCCGTCACCCGAAGGGCGGATGCCCGGCGCCGTCGGGCGGGTGGTGAGCCGGCTCAAGGAGGGGACCTGCGGGCACGTCGTCGCAGGTCAGGCGGCCGCGTCGCGGGTGAGGTAGGCCGTCCAGGACGGGTCGGTCCGGACGGCGGCCGACAGCAGCGCGGCCGCTCCGCGCGGCGCGCGCGGCGTGAACGACAGCTCCCAGCCGATCTCGCCGAGCAGGTGGTTGGACTTGCGGTTGTTGCACCGCCCGCACGCCGCGACGACGTTGGTCCACTCGTGCCGCCCGCCCCGCGAGCGCGGGTGCACGTGGTCCACCGTGTCCGCCGTCCCGCCGCAGTACGCGCAGCGGTGCCCGTCCCGCAGCAGCACGGTGCGGCGGGTCGGCGGGACCGGCGCGGCGCCTCGGGACGTGCACGTACCGGGTCAGGCACAGCACCAGCGGCGCCGGGAGGGCCGACCGCTCGGAGTGCAGGAGGCGGTCGTCGGCCTCGAGGACCGTCGCCTTGCCGGTGAGCACGAGCAGCACGGCGCGGTGCATCGTGACCACGCACAGGGGCTCGAGGCTCGCGTTGAGCAGCAGCGACCGACTGGGTGGCGCTGCAGGCATCAGCACGGTGGCTCCACGGGTCCGCGGACCCGTCTGGCTGACCGGGCCCGGCTCTGGGTGGTGCAAGCGTGTCCAGGGTAACCGCAAGGACCGCGCGGACCGGACCCGATTGCGCGGACCGCGCGGAGCGTCGCCCCCGCGCGTCCCGGCACCGGGCACGCACAGAGCCCCGGGACGCTCACGCGTGCCCGGGGCCCTGGGGGGGTGCTGCTCGGTGCTGCGGTGGTCAGCCGACCCGGATGAACGTCGGGTTGCTCTGCCAGATCGAGCGGAACTGGATCGTCTTGCCCGGACGGGGCGCGTCGATCTGCATACCGTCACCGGCGTAGATCGAGATGTGACCGGGGGACCAGATGAGGTCGCCGGGCTGGGCGTCGGCCCGCGAGACCACGGTGCCCGCGCCGCGCTGCGCACCGGACGTGCGGGGCAGCGAGATCCCGACCTGCGCGAAGACGTACGAGGTGAAGCCGGAGCAGTCGAAGCCCGCGGGGCTCGTGCCGCCGGAGACGTACGGGACGCCGACGTAGCTGCGACGCGATCGAGACGATCGCGCTGCCGTTCGCGGACGCCGGCGCGCTGCTCTCGGCCGGGGCGGCCTCCGCGGCCTCGGTCGACTCGGCGGCGGCCGGGGCAGCGGCGCGGGAGGACGAGCGCGACGCCGTCGCGGTCGTCCGGGTCGTCTTCTTGACGACCGGCGCGGGCGGCGGCGGCGGGGCGGGTCCTTGACGACCGTGACCGCGGGGACGTCGAGCGTGAACTGCGCGTCCGCGGCGACCGTCACCACCGGGGCGGACGCCAGCACGGCGCGGGCCGACGCGGTGAGCGCCGACGTGTCGACGGCGGCGAGGTTCGCGGTCGCGACCTGCGCACCGTTCGCGGCACCCGCCGGGGCAGCGGCGAACGTCGAGACGATCAGCCCGGCGGAGGCCGCGGCGATCGCGGTGCGGCGACCGACGACGGCGATGGAGCCGGTGGCCGCGTTCGCGAGGTCGGTCAAGGGGGTGACGGGGCGGCGTGCGGCGCGATGGCGCGCGCGAGTGGTGCTCACGGACACGTGTGCCTCTCCTGTACGCCTACGAGGTCAGCTGTCGGGTTCGGGTAAGGAGATGCACCCGGCCGTGGGGACGTCACGTTCGACATCCGCCCCGGCTTCACCCCAAGGACGCCATCACTGGCGCCCACGTGATTGGGTCCCCCGCCCCTGCCGGCGAGTCGTACGGAACCACGCGCGCCGGCAGGGTTAGGCGTGCCGCGCATGGGCTTTCCCGGAAGAGGTTTCCGAGGAGCAGGACCGAACGTACCCACCGAGGCGCCGAATGTCACGCTTCGATCACGGTCAGATCACGCACGACCGGGTGATCCGTGACACACCGGCTGCACGGATCCGGGACGTTCAGGACGAATGGACACCCGCCGCGTGCACACCGCGGCGGCCGCCACCTCGTCGACCGGGACCGGCGCCGCCACGAAGATGTGCCGCGCCACCTCGTCGGGCAGGTCGAGCACCATCTCGGCGCCGGGCGTCCCCGACGGTCAGGACGCCGGGCCCCCGCTCGACCGTGATGGTCCGGCCCGGCTGCACGCCGGCGCCCGCGAGCCGGGCGAGCAGCTCGATGTCGGTCTGCAGGGGCTCCCCCAGTCGCTCGACGACGGCCGTGACCGCCGTCGTCGCCGACCGCGAGCGGGGCGACGCTGCGCAGCGGCAGCACGCCGTGGAGGAACTGCTCGTCCGGCCGGTCCTCGCCGAGCTCGCCCAGGCCGGGGATCGGGTTGCCGTACGGCGAGTGGTGCGGGTGGTCGAGCAGGTCGAGCAGCCGCTTCTCCACCCGGTCGCTCATGACGTGCTCCCAGCGGCACGCCTCCTCGTGCACGAACTCCCAGTCCAGCCCGATGACGTCGGTGAGCAGGCGCTCGGCGAGGCGGTGCTTGCGCATCACGCGCATCGCCTTGAGGTGGCCGTTCTCGGTGAGCTCGAGGTGCCGGTCGCCGCTGACGACCACGAGGCCGTCGCGCTCCATCCGGGCGACGGTCTGCGACACCGTGGGCCCGGAGTGCCCCAGCCGCTCGGCGATCCGGGCACGCAGGGGGACGATGCCCTCCTCGGCGAGCTCGTAGATCGTGCGCAGGTACATCTCGGTGGTGTCGATCAGGTCGCTCACGCTGCTGCCTCCAGGTCCATCGCTCTCGCCGTCCCCAGGCTATACGGGGCCCACGTGCTGCCCCGGTGCGGGCGGGCGGCGGCGGGCCGCCCGGCCCACGCCTCGGTCGGCGGCGCGGGTCAGCGGGCCGGGACCTACGCTCGGCCGGTGCCCGGCGCCCCCGACCTCACCATCCCGCAGCGACCTGCTGCCCCGCGACGGCCGGTTCGGCTCCGGTCCCAGCAAGGTCCGCCCGGAGCAGGTGGCGGCCCTCGCCGCCGTCGGCGCGACGCTGCTGGGCACGTCGCACCGCCAGGCGCCGGTCCGGTCGCTCGTCGGCCGGGTCCGGTGCGGGCCTCGCGGACCTGCTTCGCGCTGCCGGACGGCTACGAGGTCGTGCTCGGCAACGGCGGCTCGACCGCGTTCTGGGACGTCGCCACGCTCTGCCTCGTCGAGCGAGCGCGCGCAGCACGCGGCGTTCGGCGAGTTCGGCGCGAAGTTCGCCGACCGCCACCACCCGGGCGCCGTTCCTCGCGGAGCTCCTCGGTGCGCTCGGCGGAGCCCGGCTCGGTGGCCCTGCCCGAGCTCGAGGACGGCGTCGACCTCTACGCCTGGCCGCACAACGAGACCTCGACCGGCGTCATGGCGCCGGTCCGCCGGGTGCCCGGCTCGGGCGAGGCAGGGCGCGCTCACCGTGGTCGACGCGACGTCGGCGGCCGGCGGCCTCGCCGGTCGACGTCGCCGAGACGGACGTCTACTACTTCGCGCCGCAGAAGAGCTTCGCGTCCGACGGCGGCCTGTGGCTGGCCGTGCTGCTCGCCCGCGGCGGTCGAGCGCGCCGCGCGGCTCGAGGCCGGCGGCCGCTGGGTGCCCGGAGTTCCTCTCGCTGACGACGGCGGTCGCGTCCTCGCGCCTCGACCAGACGCTCAACACCCCGGCCCTGGCGACGCTCGTGCTGCTCGCCGAGCAGCTCGACTGGCTGCTCGGCCACGGCGGGCTCGCGCTGGGCGGCGGCCCGGACCGCCGAGTCCGCCGGGTCACCTGTACGGCTGGGCCGAGGAGCGCGCGTGGGCGACGCCGTTCGTCGCCGACCCGGCGCTGCGCTCGACGGTCGTCGGGACGGTCGACCTCGACCCCGCGGTGGACGCGCCGACGGTGGCCGCGGTGCTGCGCCGCGCACGGCGTCGTCGACGTGGACCCGTACCGCAAGCTCGGCCGCAACCAGCTGCGGGTCGCGATGTTCCCGGCGGTCGACCCGGCCGACGTCCGCGCGCTCACGGCGTGCGTCGACCACGTCGTCGACCGCCTGGGCTGACGACCCCGGACCGAGCGACCCGGGCCGACCGGGCGGACCGACCGGGCACCCGCGCGGCACCCTCGTGCGCCGCCGGTGCCGGACGCACGACGGAGGGGGTCACGCGCCGTGCGGCGCGTGACCCCCTCCGTGTCGAGCGGTGTGGTGCGGTGTCGGACCGTCAGGCCGCGTTGCGGCGGCGGACCAGGACGAGCGACGTGCCACCGACGAGCAGCGCGCCCGCACCGATGGCGAGCGCCGGGCCGGCCGAGCCGGTCGCGGCGAGGACGCCGGAGAGACCGGTCGGACGTGCCGAGGTCGGCGGCGTCGCGAGCACGGCACCCTCGGGGCGGCACTCGGGGCTGTCCGGGTACTGCGACGTTCGACCGATGCGCCGCCGAACTGCACCTCGACGGTGCCGACGGCCCAGGTGAACGCGTCGCCCTGGCTCCAGGTGCCGTCCGCGTTCTGCGTCCAGTTCGGCCAGTCGGTCGCGAAGCCGTCGGCGCCGACGACCGTGCCCGGCCAGACGAGGTCGCCCTCGAGCGGCTGGTCGGCGAGGACGACGTCGTCACCGTCCGGGTTGACCCAGGTGATGTCGATCGGCTCGCCGGTGGCCGGCTGGCCGTCCGGGCCGACGACCAGGTACGGCAGCGTCGGGACGGTGTCGATGCAGTCGGGCTGCGATCTCGACCTCGCACGGCGTGCCGGCCGGGTAGCCCGGCGGCGACGCAGCCGTCGATGACCTGGGTGGCCAGCGCAGCGGACGGACCCGCGACACCTCCGACCATCAGCAGTGCTGCGGCGACAACGGTGTGTGCGCGGCGCATGAGAACCCCTTCGTGGAAAAGCAACGTGTCGAGCCGATGGTGCCAGAACTGGATGGCCGAGCGTGGCATCCGTGACTGGGTGAAACCGTGTCGGCGCGTCGGCGCTGGTCAGTCGCTGTCGCTCGGGTGATCGGCCGAGCGGCGATCCTGCACGCGCACGGCGACGCCAGGGCGGCCAGTCCCGGGCGCTGCGTCGTCGGGCGTGCTCCACAGCGGGATCTCGGCATCCGCCGCCGGACCGCTCACGCCGAAGCGGAACGTGATCGACTCCCCCGGCCCGAGATTCGCCGCCGTGACCTGCACGTCGCGGCCGGCGAGCGTGGCCCGGGTTCCCGGCGATCACGGCGTCGCCGCGACGCACCGAGTCCACGGTCCCGCCCACCGGGGAGTACACCGAGACGCGCTGGCGGATGATGCCCGGCGGAACGGCCGCGCCGCCGCTGCCGTCGCCGACGACGTAGAACGGGAGCCCGGCCAGGTCGGCCGGCATGGTCGAGGCGAGGTCGAGCCGCAGCTCGAGGTGCACGGTGCCCGCCGTCGCAGCGCGCGGACTCGAGCGTGAGGTCCGAGGTGAGGAAGGTGTCGGTCTTCCACCCCGAGCCGTTGTCGAGGAAGACGCCCGACCGCGTCGTCGTGCCCCCCGCTGAGCAGGGCGCCGTCGACCGCGGTGCCGCGGATGAGGTCCTGGACCTCGGGGTGCACGGACCAGACCGAGAGCCGCCGCTCGTCGGCGGCCTGACCCAGTCCCGTCGACCAGCGCGGTCGGGTCGGCGTCGCCGGAGGTCAGCCGGGCGAACACGGCCGCCGCGGCACCGGCGAAGTACGACGTCGGAGTCGTCCGGGTCCGGGTAGCGGGCGTAGGCGTCGAAGAGGAGCAGCCTGCACGAGCGTGCCGGCGGTCAGCCGCGAGCCGTCCGGGTGCGGCGATGTCGCCGGTCGCCCGCAGCAGGTAGGACAGCGCGACGGTGTCGGCCGTGAGCACGCCGTCGACGTCCTGGCCGGTGTGCTCGCGCCAGATGGCGGCGGCGAGCTCGCCGGAGCGCGGCGCGTCGGGCAGCAGCGCGGTGTTCTGGATCATCCGGCCGAGGCGGTCGGTCGCGATCGTCACCTCCTCGGGGCTCAGCGGCAGCGCCGGCTCCTCCAGCCAGTCGATGTTGGACGCCGACTCCTGCGCGCCCAGGCCGATCGTCCCGTCGTGTCGCGGTGATCACCGCGATCGCCCCCGGGATGCCACCGGACGTCCGCAGCTCGGCGGAGTTGAGGAACAGGGCCAGGTAGGTGCGCGGTCCGTCGGCGCCGAGCATCGACGGCAGGACCGCGGTGACCCGCGCGCGCGGCGCCGAGGGTGTCGGCGGCGTCGGCGACCTGGGCCTGCAGCTCGGCGACGGCGTCCGGCAGCGGGCCGTGCAGGGCGTCCGGGTCGAGGCCGACGACGGCGTCGCGGGCCCGGGCGGTCGCCTCCGCGGCGGTGGACAGCCCCGGTGCCGCGGCGACCAGCGGAGCGAGGTCGATGCGGCCGTCGACCGGGCGCAGCGCGGCCGGGTCGACGGCGTCCGCGACCTCGACCAGGGGCGGCAGCGCGTCGGTCGCGATGCCGTCGAGCGGCGTCGGCGACGCGTCCGGACGGCGACGGCGTCGACCCCGACGACGGGCAGCACCTCGGCGAGCCGCCACACCGGGTCGGCGGTCGCGGCGGCGGCCCGGTCGGCGTCGCGCCGCACCTGCGCCGGCCGGTCCGGCGAGGTCGCCGGTGTCCCCCGGCCGCGACCCGGTCGCGGATCTGCACGACGCCGTCGGCCACGGCCGCCAGCGACGTCGCGGCCTGGAACGCGCGCACCCCGAGCCAGGCGCCGATCCCCAGGACGGCCAGCAGGACGAGGAGCGACGACCGTCAGCGTGACGGCGAGCGCGCGCCGCCGTCGGCCGCCCGCGCGGACGGTCGGCCGCCGCTCCGTCGCGCCGTCGACCCACGTCGTCCCGTCCTGCGTGCCCACGCCCCCGGTCACCGGAGCATCGTCACACAGCGGGCCGGGCGTCCCGGCCCCCGCCGACGGGTGAACCGCGGACGTCCGGCGGCGAGCCCGGCGCGAGCGGGGTCGCGGGCCCGGCGCCGCTCAGGCCGCGCTCGACGAGTCGCGGGCCTCCTGCGCGCGCAGCCGGCGGGCGACCTCGGCACGCGCCTCGGCCTCCGGCTGCTCCACGTCCGGCGACGTCGGGGTACGGACCTGCAGGTGCGGGCGGCGCAGCACGCGGTAGCGCACCTCGAGGTGCCACGCGCGGATCGCCCACAGCGCCGCGCCGGTGGCCACGAGCAGCGCGCTGATCGACCCGATGCCGATCGCCCACCGGGCGCCGAACGTCCTCGCCGATCCACCCGACGATCGGGCGAGCCGATCGGCGTCGCACCGAGGAACACCATCATGTAGATGGCCATCACCCGGCCGCGCATCGCGGGGTCGGTGCTCATCTGGATGGTCGAGTTGGCCGCGGTCATCATCGTCAGCGACGCCAGACCGACCGGGATGCACGCGACCGCGAACGACGGGTAGGTCGGCATGAGCGCCATGACCCCGCTCGCCACCCCGAAGGCGAACGCGGCGCCGATCACCAGCCGCACCCGCGGGCGCTCGCGCCGCGCAGCGAGCAGGGCGCCGGCGAGCGAGCCGATGGCGAGGATCGACCCGAGCACGCCGTACTCGCTCGCGCCCCGGCCGAACTCGGTGCGCGCCATGAGCGCGCTGGTCAGCTGGAAGTTGAGGCCGAACGTCGAGACGACGCCGACGACGACCATGATGACGACGATGTCGCTGCGCCCGCGCACGTAGGCGCCACCCGGCGCGGATCTGCCCCTTCTCGTGCCGCTGGCGTGCGGCATGGGCGCAGCTCGCGCTCGCGCATCCGGGTCAGCGCGAGGATGGTCGCGGCGAACGAGATCCCGTTGACGACGAACACCCAGCCGGTGCCGACCCAGGCGATCGCGCAGGCCGGCGACGCCGGGTCCGATGAGGCGGGCGGCGTTGAACGACGCGCTGTTGAGACCGACGGCGTTGGACAGCTTCTCGGCCGGGACCATCTCGGCGACGAAGGTCTGCCGGACCGGGCGCGTCGACGGCGCTGACGCACGCCGAGCAGCGCGGCGAAGACGTACACGTGCCACAGCTCGGCGCGCCCGCCGAGCACGAGCACGCCCGAGCCCGAGCGCGAGCACGGCCTGGGCGGCCTGCGTCGCGATGAGCAGCAGACGGCGGTCGAGCCGGTCGGCGAGCACGCCGGCCGACACGGACAGCAGCAGGATCGGCGCGAACTGCAGGGCGGTGACCGTGCCGACGGCGACGCCGGAGTCGTCCGACAGCGTCCGTGAGCACGAGCCAGTCCTGCGCGACGCGCTGCATCCAGGTGCCGATGTTGGCGACGAGGCCCCCGGCGAACCACAGGCGGTAGTTGACGTAGCGCAGCGAGGAGAACGTCGGACTCATGAGCGAGGCGATCCTCCGCAGGATCTCGGTCGGCCTCGGCCAGGGTCGCTCCGCTCGGCGCGGGTGAGCGCGGCCAGGCGCTGGGAGAGCCAGGCGTCGCGACGACGCCGGGTCTCGCGGACCTCGCGCTCACCGGCCTCGGTGACGGTGACGAGCACCTGCCGGCGGTCGGTCGGGTGCTCGCTGCGGGCGACGAGGCCCATCTCGACGAGCCGCGTCGACGGTGCGGGTCATGGACGGCGGCTGGACGTGGTCGCGCTCGGCGAGGTCGCCGGGCGTGAGCGGCGCCGCGCTTGGAGAGCGCGGCGAGCACCGAGTACTGGCCGTCGGTGATCTCCTCGCTGCTGCGCTCGATGCGCAGGCGGCGCGTGGAGCGCACGAGCGCGACGCGCAGCTCGCCGGCGAGCGTCCCGGGGCGGCACTGCGCCGGGCCGACGGGCGGGCGGCCGCGCGGGCTGCCGGCCGGCGGCTGCGGGCGTGCGGGTCGTCGCCGGGGACGGGGAGGGCGGGAGGCATGTCGTTAGCCTAGGTCATTACCTCGGGTAACGACATGTCGAGAGTGGGTCGGTGCCGATCGTGTGAGACCGCCCACCGACCCGCGGTCCGGCGGGCCGGCGGCCCGTAGGCTCGCGCGGTGACCCAGGCCCCTCGCGCGACGCCGCTGCCCGCGGACCTCGCGCGCCGCTCGGCGGCGGCCGTCGCGATCGCACCGCGGGACCTGCGGGCCGCGACGCCGGCCCGTCGCCGGACGCCCACCGGCCGCCGAGCCGGCAGCCGGCGCCCGTGGGTGCTCGCGCTGGCCGTGTACTCGACGCTCGTCGCGGTCGTCGTCGGCTGGCCCACCCCCGTCGACGCCGGTGCGCACGACGCGCTGTGGACGTCGCTGGACCGCCTGCACCTCGCCGGCGTACCCGGACTGGGTCGACTACGACCTCGTCGAGCGCGCGCGCCAACGTGGCGATGTTCGTGCCGCTCGGGCTGCTCGTGACCCGGGTGACCCGGCGCTGGTGGTGGGGGCTGACGGTCCCGGCGGCGCTGTCCGGCGCGGCCGAGCTCGCCCAGCACCTGCTGCGCCCGGAGCGGTTCGCGACCTGGACCGACGTCGCGACCAACACCACCGGAGCCGCGCTCGGCGTCCTGCTGGCCGTCGTGCTCATGCGCCACCGCGCCCGCAGCCGTGCCCGCGCGCCGCAGCCCTGACGCCGCAGCGAGCGGGCTCGCCCGGCCGCCGCGCCCGCGCAGCGGCCCACCACCTGCCGATCACCTGGACCACACGCGACGGACCGGGACGGTCGGCGGCGCTGCCGGGTGGGGTGGATCGGGTCGGACGGGATCCTTCCGGAGGCGTGCCGTCGAGCGCGTGGCACCCACGCCCTCTCAGGGCCCCAGGTGCACCTGGAGCACGAGCACCTCGAGCCCGTCCGGCACGCACCCGACTCCCAGCTCGGTCACCGCCCTCGCTCAGCAGGTTCGCCCGGTGCCCGGCCGAGCCCAGCCAGGCGAGCACCACCTGCGACGCAGGCGCGCTCGCCCGGCTGAGGTTCTCGGCGGCGAACGTCGCATCGCGCACGCCGGCCAGCACCGCGTCCATCGGCGCGTGCTCGAGCGCCGGCGACCCCACGAGGTCGACCGCACGTTCGCGTCGCGCTGCCTGGGCACACTCCGACACCCGCAGGGCGTCCAGGCCGGAGTCGACCCGGACGGCGTTCGTCTCCTCGACCAGGTCGCGCGCGTAGCCGGCGGGATCGGCGGGCGACGCCTGCACCGTGGGTGTGCGCCCGTCCCCGTCGGCGACGTCGGTCGGCGGTCCGCACCCCGCGGTGAGCGCCGGGACCAGGACCGCCAGGACGGCCACGGGCCCGGCACGCAGCCCCCGTCGTGCGGGCGCCGCCCCCGTCAAGGACGCCCGAGCGCCCGGTACGTCCAGCCGGCGGCGCGCCAGACGGCCGGGTCGAGCACGTTGCGCCCGTCGACGATGTTGCGCGTGCGCACGACCGTCGCCGAGCTTCTCCGGGTCGAGGTCGCGGTACTCGGCCCACTCGGTCGCGAGCAGCACGACGTCGGCGCCGCTCGCGGCCTCCTCGGCGGTCGTCCGCGAACGCGAGGTCCGGCCACTTGGCCCGGGCGTTGTCGATCGCCTGCGGGTCGGTGACGACCACGCGCGCGCCCTGGAGCTGCATCTGGGCGGCGACGGACAGGGCCGGGGAGTCCCGGACGTCGTCGCTGTCGGGCTTGAACGACGCACCGAGCACGGCGACGCGGCGGCCGACGATCGAGCCGTCGCAGACCTCGCGGGCGAGGTCGACCATCGCGCACCCGGCGGCGCATGTTGATCGAGTCGACCTCGCGCAGGAAGGACAGCGCCTGGTCGACGCCGAGCTCGCCGGCGCGCGCCATGAACGCCCGGATGTCCTTGGGCAGGCAGCCGCCGCCGAAGCCGAGGCCCGGCGTTGAGGAACCGGCGACCGATGCGCGCGTCGTGCCCGATCGCGTCGGCGAGGCTGGTGACGTCGGCGCCGGTCGCCTCGCACAGCTCGGCCATCGCGTTGATGAACGAGATCTTGGTCGCGAGGAACGAGTTCGCGGCGACCTTGACGAGCTGCGCGGTCGCGTAGTCGGTGACGATGAGCGGGATGCCCTCGGACAGCGGCGTCGCGTAGACCTCGTCGAGCGCGGCCTTGGCGCGCTCGCCCGCCTCGGCGTCCGGGACGCCGTAGACGAGGCGGTCGGGGTGCAGGGTGTCCTGGACGGCGAAGCCCTCGCGCAGGAACTCGGGGTTCCACACCAGGGTCGCGGTCGAGCCGGCTTCCGCGAGGCGCTCGGCGAGGCGCTCGGCGGTGCCGACCGGGACCGTGGACTTGCCGACGACGACGTCGTCGGCGCCCAGGTACGGCAGCACACCCTCGAAGGCGGCGTCGACGTAGGCCAGGTCCGCCCCGAACTCGCCGCGCTTCTGCGGGGTGCCGACGCAGATGAAGTGCACCTGGGCGCCGGCGATCTCGCCGATGTCGGTGGTGAACCGCAGCCGGCCGCTGCGCGGCGCGTCCGGCGAGCAGCTCGGGCAGGCCGGGCTCGAAGAACGGCGCCTGCGCGTGGGACAGCGCCTCGACCTTCCTCTCGTCGACGTCGACGCCGATGACGTCGTGGCCGAGCTGGGCCATCGCCGCTGCGTGCACCGCCCCCAGGTAGCCGCAGCCGATGACCGAGATGCGCATGGAGTCCCCTTGGGTCGAGTGGTGGTCGGCGTGAGTCTAGGCGGGCCGTGTCGGGCCCGTACCGCCGTCGGCCGAACGGGCGCGCGGTGCGTGTCGGCGACGGGTGTCAGACGCCGAGCAGCGTCGCGGACGGGCTCGAGCGCGAAGTAGACGACGAACAGCGCCGCGGACAGCCACATGAGCGGGTGGATCTCGCGGGCCTCTGCCGACGGCGACCTTGAGCACGACGAACGAGATGAAGCCCGCGCCGATGCCGGTGGTGATCGAGTAGGTGAACGGCATGAGGATGATCGTGAGGAAGGCCGGGATCGCGATCTCGTAGCTCGTTCCAGGTGATGCCGGACACCTGCATCATCATGAGGAACCCGACGATGACGAGCGCCGGCGTCGCGGCCTCGTACGGGACCATCGCGACCAGCGGCGACAGGAACGTGGCCAGCAGGAACGCGATCCCGGTGACGACGGACGCCAGGCCCGGTGCGGGCGCCGTCGCCGACGCCGGTCGCCGACTCGATGTAGCTCGTGTTGGACGAGACGCTGCCCACGCCCCCGGCCGCCGCGGCCAGGGAGTCGACGACGAGGATCTGGCGGGTGCGGGGCGGGTTGCCGCTTCTCGTCGAGCAGGTTCGCCTCGCCGCCGATGGCGACCATCGTCCCCATCGTGTCGAAGAAGTCCGCGAGCATGATCGAGAACACGAGCAGGACGACCGCGACGAGCGCCGATCTTCTCGACCGAGCCGAACAGCGAGAACTGGCCCGAGCAGCGAGAAGTCGGGCGTCGCGACCAGGCTGTCGCGGGATCGCGGGGACGTCCAGGCTCCACCCGTTCGGGTTGTCCTCGCTGCGCCCGCCGATGCCGACGACGGCCTCGAGCGCCACCGCGAGCAGCGTCGCCGCGACGATCGAGATGAGGATCGCGCCGCGGACGCCGCGGGTGAGGAGCACGATCATGAGCAGCAGGCCGACGACGAACACGACGATCGGCCAGCCGGCGAGCGAGCCGCCCGCCCCGAGCTGCAGCGGGGTGCCGGCGCCCGGGGTGACGAAGCCGGCGTCGACCAGGCCGATGAGGGCGATGAACAGCCCGATGCCGACGCTGATCGCCGTCTTGAGCTGCACCGGGACGGCGCGGAAGACGGCCTCGCGGAACCCGGTGAGGACGAGGAGCAGGATGATGAGGCCCTCGAGCACCACCAGGCCCATCGCGTCGGCCCAGGTGACGTCCGGCAGGGCCGCGATCGAGAACGCGACGACGGCGTTGAGACCCGAGGCCCGGCCGGCGAGCGCGAGCGGGAAGTTGGCGACGACGCCCATGAGGATCGTCATGACGCCCGGCGACGAGCGCCGTCGTCGCGGCGACCATCCCCAGGTTCGGGCCTCGGTGCCGCCGCCCAGGAACTGGCCGGTGCCGTCCGGGACGGTGCCGATGATGAGCGGGTTGAGCACGATGATGTAGCTCATCGCGAAGAAGGTCACCAGCCCGCCGCGCACCTCGGCGCCGACGGTCGAGCCGCGCTCGGTGATCTTGAAGTAGCGGTCGACGGCGCCGGGCGGGGCCGTCGGCTTCGCGGGGGTCGAGGTCGCCATGGGGGCATGGTGGCAGACACCGCCCTGATGGCCGACAGCGTGTCCGCGCGATCTCGCGCGGTGTGGTCGTCGAGCGATCGATCCGGGGGCTACGGACGGGTGTCTCCGTCGCATCCAGGGGACCTCGGCTCAGGCGGCGCACCGCTGAGCGCAGCTCGGACGGCGGCTCTTCACCGGCGCTCGAGGGCTCCTCGCTCGCCATGGCCATGCGTGGGAACCGTCCCGTCGGGCGACCCCAGCACCTTCGACGACCGTCCTACGGCGTCGACGACTCGCTCGGGATGGCTGCGTCCACGGCGGGCGTCGCGGCGCCGAAGCGTCGACCGTCGCGTGCGCGCCCGTCGGCGCCGACGCCTCAGTGGTCGAGGGCGCGGATCACTCTCGCCGGGACGCCGGCCGCCATGGTGTGCGATGGGATGACCCCGCGCACGACCGCGCCGGCGGCGATGACGCACCCTTCCCCGATCACAGCTCCGGGAAGCACCACGACGTTGGCTCCCAACCAGCTGTGGCGACCGATCGTGACCGGCGCGGCCAGGTACTCGGCGTTCCCCGCTGACATGTCGTGGTTCTCGTCGTGGATGGACACGCGCTCGCCGATCCGGACACCGTCACCGATGGACACGTCGAGGAAGGCGCTCACGTAGGCCCACCGGTTGATGAAGACGCCATCACCGATCCTGAGCCTGCCCTGCACGTAGCAGTGGAAGTCGTCCCGGACGACGACCCGGTCGCCGACGTCGAGACGTCCCTCACCCCTGACCTCGACCTGCGACCGCGCACCGAGCAGTGATCGGCGCCCGACCCGGATTCCGCTCATGGTGAGGCCGAGCAGCGCCCACCGCGCCGTGGCCAACGCCACAGCGGGCAACCTCCGGCTCCTCCGGGTCGTCGCCTCGGTCAGCGCGACTGCGGTGCCGTTCACCTCCCGGCCCATCGCTGCGGACGCCGGTTCAGGTTGCGGGCCCCGGTTCGACGTCCCCCGGAGACGTCCCCGCTCGACGAGTGCCGCCGTTCGACCGCAACGGCGTACGCCTGGGCGAGCACGTCGCCGCACATGTCCCAGGTCCACCGGTAGTCGACGGCCGCCGGTTCGGTCCCGCTTCCCGCCAGCAGGCCGGCGGTCGCGACGAGGTCGTCCAGCGACCCGGTGACCTCGTGCACGCCTCCTGCCAGCCACTCCGGCGAGTTCCCGTTGGGCCCGGACACCACGTGACAGCCCACGGTGGTCGCCTCCAGGTCGACGAGGCTCTGCACCTCCACCCACGAGGCGTTGACGAGAACGCGTGCACGGGACATCAGCCCCAACGTGTCGTCGTGCGACCGTCCGCCGAGCCAGGTGAGCAGAGGCGAACCCTGTTCGACCGCGGCCCGGAACCGTGCCCCGTAGGCGCCGGAATTCTCGTTGAGCTGCCCGACGAAGGTCACCGGGACCCCCTGGCGCAGAGCGGCCTCGGCGATCTCGGCCTGTCGCTTTCTGGGTTCGATGCGGCCTGCCACGAGAACGGCAACGGGTCGGGTGGCCCACGGCGTGCTCTCCACCCCGCTCGTGTCGGGTCGCCCGTTCGGGACGAGCACCGCGTTCTGACCGCGCCAGCCCGTGTCGGCGGTCAGGTCGCGGCCCTCGCCGCGCGCCAGCAGGGTCACCGTGTCCACGCTGTCGAGCGCCGCGCCGACCCGTCGCCACACGTCGGACGCGTCCCGCAGGGCCGAGCCGAGTGCTCGAGCGCGCGCCGGGCGACCGGTGCGGGCGTTCCCCTCGTGCTTCGCCGTACGAGCGCCGAACGCGAGAAGCTCGCGAGCCGCCTCGGGCAGCACCCTGCCGACCAGTGCCCGCGGGCTCGACCCGCGGTCGGCACGGCGCATCTGCCGCACGGCTTCGAGCCGGTGGTGGATCGGGGTGACGAACACCGGTCGGTCGGCCGCCTGGCGCACCGCCGAGAGGAAGTCGAAGGGCCGATCGACGTTGACGATGTGCACCAGGGCGTCCGGACGCAGCGAGAGGTCGGTCCGGAAAGGCAGCGCTCGGGCGTCGATCCCGAGCTGGGCGAGCCGGGTGATGTACGCCTCGACCTGCAGCGTGTCGCCGCCGAACTTCTCGGCCGAGTCGGACCGCGTGACGAAGTCGACCTTCACCGCGCCGCCTCCGCCCCGATGGGACGTGCCGGCACACCGGCGAGCCGTGTACCGGCCGGGAAGCTGCGGGTCACGACCGCCCCAGCCCCCACGATGCAGCGTTCGCCGAGGACGACGCCGTCCACCACGGTGACGCGGTGTCCGATCCACGAGCCGGCCCCGATGCGGATGCCCTTGCGCTCCACGGATGTGGACGACACGACGCCCGCCTGGTCGACCGCATGGTTCTCAGCGATGAGCACGGCGGAGGCCCCGATCTGGCATCCCGGCCCGATGTCCACGAGGCCGCCGACGCCGATGATCGCGCCGGGCCCCACGTACGTGCCGTCCCCGACTCGGAGACCGACGCCCCGCTCGTGCGGGTTGGAGGAGCACTGGATCCACGCGTTCTCGCGGATCGTCACTCCTCGCCCGAGCAGCACCCCCTCGTCGGAGAGGGCGTTGATGATGGAGCCGGACCCGATCGACGACCATGGCTTCATGGTGAGGTGGCGCGGGTACGCGACCGACACCCCTCGTCCGACGAAGCACGGGCCCGAGGCGTGAGCGAGTCGGAGGCGCCACAGCACTCCGCGAGCGAACGGCGCCAGGCCCTTGCGGGCGTACCACCCCAGGGTCGTCACCATGTCCTGCGGCGCGATCGTTGCGCCAGCCGGTCGCATCCGCCCGAGTGCGGCGTTCGCGACCCTGACGATCGTCCTTGTGATCACCGTGCAGCCCTTCGTCGTCCGAGTGGCGCCGCGCATGTGAGCACGACCACCGCAACAGCCTGCGCCCCGACCAGGACGCCGACCATCGGCCCCAGTCCAGCGTCCGTCATCACCACATAGGTCGAACCGATCACCGTCGCCCCCAGCAGCGCGCCGCTGGCGACCACGGAGGCACCCGAGCGGCCGGCCGCGGACGCGCCGGCGACGAGGACCGAGTACACGAGGCGCAAGACGCCCGCGAGGCAGGCGAGCGGTAGCACCCAGAGCGCCTCGGCGTACTCGGACCCGAACAAGGGCACCAGCAGCAGCCAGCCGCCCGCACAGACGAGCGCACCGAGCCCGAGCCCCTGAAGAACGACCATCCCGACCACGCGCGCCGGACTCGTGGTCGACACCGAGGTGAGCAGACGGCCCTCCAGGAGGGTCGCCAGCGGTAGGTACACCGCACACCCCAGCTTCGCCACGACGTACACGCCCACCTGCTCGATCGGCAAGTCGCGGCGTAGATGAGCACGTCGACGTTCGCAGCGACGACCGGCACGAGCGTGGTGGGAAGGTACTTGAGGCTCTCCCTGAGCAGGCGGCCCTTCGTCGCGCTCTCGGCTCCGGTCGACCGCACGGCGGCGGCACGCCGTCGCGCCGCACTCACGCCTCGATAGATCTCCGTCGCGAGGGTCACAACGATGCTGGACACCAGGGTCAACGTGCGGGTGAGCACGGTGACGAGGTTGAGAGCGAACTCCAGCACGGCCGGCATCACGATGGCGTGCGCGGCATGTCGGCGGTCCCCGTCGAGCTGAGCTCGAGCCACCTCTGCCTGGTACAGGATCACCCCGGGAACGAGCAGTACCGACGCCGCCACCGCGAGACCGACCAGCGGGGACAGGGTGCGGGCGCCGACGATCGCCAGGGGGAGCGCGAGCACCGCTGCGAACACCGTGCCTGTGGCCATGGTGCTTCCGACGCGCGGCCGTGGGTCGTCGCCGGACGCTCCGATCGAGTACGTCGCGTAACGGACCCCGAGGGCACCCAGGGACGTGACCGCGATGAGCGCGGACTGGAAGAACGCGAACTCGCCTCGTGCCTCAGGACCGAGCCAGCTGGCGCGGACCGGAGCCAGGAGGAACGGGAGGGCAGAAGCCACCGCGACCACCAGACTCAGGCCGGCTGTGCGCACTCGAGGCCCGGGCCGGGTGACCGTCCGCCTCGCGGCTGAGAGTGCCGCGCTAGCTGGCATGTCGGAGCGCCGCACGTCGAAGCCCGGACACGCTGGCGGCCGTCCGGCTGAGGGCGTAGCGGGTGGCGACGGCGGTCGCCACCACACCTCGCTGCACGGGGTTCCGGTCGAGATTCTTCCGGTAGTACAGATACAGCGCTCGGTGGAACGCGGCGTCCGACCTCCTGCTCCGAGGCCAGCCGCTCGAGACGCCCTTGATGTGCACGCATCCCTCGACCTCGAGCATGAGGACGGAACGCCCCTCACGTGCCGCATCGGCGCACAGCTGCAGATCCTCGCCATACATCCAGTAGGCCGTGTCGAAGATCCCGGTCGTCGCATCGCGGAACGCAGGGTTGACGAGCATCAGCGCTCCTGTCGTGGCCTCGATCCGGCTGAAACGGGCACCTGTGGGCTGATCGATCTCGTGCACTGCCTCCGACACTCGGTTGTAGCGGATGCGGTTCGGGGTCAGTCGACCCAGCACCGCGTACGCCGCCGATGCGCCGAGACGCGGCAGCCGTCGGCGGCTCGCCGGGTCCTCCTCGCCGGTCGACAGCATGAGGGGCGCACTGACGATGGCAGCCTCCGGCCGGGAGCGCAGCAGGTCCAGCATGGTCGGGAGGATCCCGTCCGCGAGGACCACGTCCGGGTTGATCACCAGCACGGGATCCGACGAGTTTTCGACGAGTCCGAGAGCCGTCTCGATGCCGCGAGCGAAACCCACGTTCTCTCCCCGGTGGATCGTCACGGGGTAGCCGCACGAGGACCGCGCGTCCTCCGCGATCGCCACGGTGCCGTCGCTACTCCCGTTGTCGACCAGCACGAGGCGGTCGATCGCTCCGTCCTGCCGTGACAGGCTCTCCATCAGGTCGGTGACAGTGGTGGCGTTGTTGTACGTGACGCACACGGCGACTGCACGGCTCATCAGTGCGCTCCTCTTCGGGACGGCGGGGGCGGAAGTGGAACAGGGTCAGTCGTCACGCCGTCCGGCGGACGGAGCTGTGCCAGCGTGACCATCGCCCAGAACAGCAGCATGGGTCGCATGGCGAACGGCAGGTCGATGAAGACGCTGCCCACGAGCAGCGTGGCGATGACTGCGTGCAGAGATGCGGACGGGATCGCCCACACTCGTCGCACCAGCAGCAGCCAGGACAGCAGCCCGACGACACCCGTCTCGACCAGGATCCGGAGGTAGGCACCGTCGACCGAGGGCCCGGCAAAGGAAGGTCCCAGGCCGACCAGCCATCGGTCGCCCACGGCGTCGAGCAGAAGATGCCAACGGAAGAAGCGGATCATCGTGCTGGCGTCCTCGACGCCAGTGAGGGTCGCGCCGATGGCGGTCGAGTACTGGGTGTAGGCGACGTCCTGGTAGTCCGCGCTGGTCGCTGAGACGGGGACGGCGTCAGCAGCCTGCTCCGCCATCGCCCATTCCTGCGAGACCGACGTCGACTCGATGCGCTCCACCGACGACGCGGCGACGCCCGGGTACCAGACCGGCGCCGTCGCGAGTGTCGCGGCGATCACACCGGCACCTGCCGCCGTGCGGAGCATCGTGGCACGGGCGTCACCGCGCGACCGTGCCTGTCGGCCTGCACGCCGCTCACGACGCCTCCAGGAGAGCACCACGACGACGAGCCCCACGACGCATGCCGCCACGGAGACCCGGGACGCGCTCAGCGCCAGGCCGGCGAGCGCCACCACCATCAGGGCGAACCGGCGCTCCGAGAGCCAGAGGCATGCCAGGGCGGCGCAGACGGCGCCGAGCTCGTACGGGCCGGCCGTCAGTCCGGCACCGCGTTGGAGCGAGAACTTCGAGAAGCCGATGTCCATGCCCAGAGCCACCTGCAGCGCCGCGGCGATGACGTGGAGCATCGTGGCCCACGCCAGTACACGGACGATCAGCCGACGGGTGCGCTCCTCCTGCCCCCGTGACGCGACGAGCAGAGCGGGATAGATCACCCAGTACTCGAGTCCCCGCAGTGCGTAGAGCAGCGCGGGTCCGGCACCGACACGGTGCGTGACGACAGCCACGCCCGCGGTGAGCACGGAGACGATGACGACGAGCCCGATGCCGCGGACCCGAGAGCTGACGCCCCCACCTCGCGACCAGCGAACGAGCACGAAGACCGTCGTCGCGACCAGCAGGACGTCCTCCACGCGAACTGACGATCCGAAGGCATGGACGATCGGGATGCGGGGTCCGACGAGCAGCCAGGCCAGCAGCAGCGCGATGACGACCGGCGCACGAGGGAGGCGAACCTGCCGTGGACGCCCGACCGCCCGCGGCTCAGTCGGGGTGGTGGGCGCCATGGGCGAGACGCGGATGCGCGCGGCCAACATCTCAGTAGGCACCTTCACCGCCGAGCACTGCCTTGACCGTCCGGAGAAGGATGGCCAGGTCACCGGAGACGGTCCAGTTCTCCACGTAGTAGACATCCAGGCGAATGCCGTCCTCGGGGCTGAGCTCGCTGCGGCCGGAGACCTGCCACAGACCGGTGAGCCCCGGCTTCACCAGGAGGCGACGGCGCGCCTTGCGGTCATAGAGCTCGACCTCTCGCAGAATCTGCGGCCGGGGACCGACGAGGCTCATCTCCCCCCGGAGCACGTTGAGGAGCTGGGGGAGCTCGTCCACCGAGTACCTGCGGAGCAGGTGCCCGACGGACGTGACCCGGGGATCGTTCTTCGGCTTGTAGAAGAGTCCCATCGAAGGCTTGCCCTCTGCCTCGAGGACCTCGTCGAGGAGGGAGTGCGCATCGACCACCATCGAGCGGAACTTGAACACGTGGAACGTCGTGCCGCCCAGGCCGACCCGCTCCTGCTTGTAGAGCACCGGCCCGGCACTGGTGAGCTTGACCAGGCAGGCGACGCCAAGCAGGGCCGGCGCGAGGACGAGGGTGATGGCAGCCGCCCCGAGCCAGTCGAGCGTCGACTTCAGCGCGTACTTGGTGCCGGAGAAGCGCGGCTCATCGACGTAGATCAGGGGCAGACCGTCGACCGGCTGCATGGAGACACGGGGCCCGGCCACGTCCGTCAGGGAGACGGCCAGTGCGAGGTCGATGCCGGACCCTTCGAGGTCCCACCCGAGCCGGCGCACTGTCTCGGCGGTGACCGCGTCCGAGCCTGTCACCGCCACCGCGTCGACTCCCAGAGCGCGCGCCATCGCCGCGGCGTCGTCGAACGTGGCGACGACGGGGACACCGCAGATCGCGTCCGACGTGCCACGCTCGAGCTCCGGCAGACAGACGCCGGCTACGACAAGACCCGCTCCTCGACGCACGCCGAGCTCGAGGATCAGAGCTTCCGCCTTGTCCCGCTGACCCACCACGAGCACGCGCGACCCCATCTGGCCCGCCCGGCGGCGCCGGTGCAGCCAGCGGCGCCAGGCCACCCGGCCGAGGAGCAGCAGCGTCAGGCCGACCGGCAGCGCGATGGCGAGGTAGCCCCGCGCGATCTCCATCCGGAGGAGGAACGCGACGACCGCGACCGTCGCGAACAGGCGCCACGTGGCACCGACGACCCGCTGGTACTCCGTCGCGCCGGCACCGATCAGGCGGCGGTCCTGGGTGCGGCCGAGAACGAGAGCGGCGAGCCACGCCCACATGAGCACCACGGAGACGACGAGGTAGCTGATCGACAGGTGCCCTGTCACCCGCGCTGTGCCGACCGCGTCGAAACGCACGACGTAGGCGGTGAAGATCGCGACGTAGACAGCCACCGCGTCGGTCACCAGCACGCGCATCACGTAGCCCGGCCACCAACGCGCCGGATCCCCCCGCCCGGCGGGCGGCCGGGCGGGCGTCAGCACGTCATGGGTCGGCGATGGACGCACCCTGGCGGGCGTTGCGGTCTCCACGGTGGCATCTCCCTGCGACATTTCCTCGGACCCGGTGGTTCGGCGCTCGCTGGCGGCGGGCCACCCCTCACATCGGCCGAGGCCCGGCCGAATGGAGAGATATCGCGTCAAACGTTCATGACGGGCCAGACCCGCAGGAAGCAGGAGAAACCGGATGGAACTGCACGACTACCTCGTCACCTTGCGGAAGCGCTGGATGTCTGTCGCGCTGATCACGGCGGTGGCCCTCGGCGCCGCAGTGCTGGCGACGCTGCTCACCACACCGGTCTTCGAGGCCAGGTCCCAGGTCTTCGTCTCCGTGCGCACCTCGGGCGCCAGCACCTCCGACCTCGTGCAGGGCAGCAGCTTCACGCAGAAGCAGGTGAAGTCGTACACGGACCTGGTCACCAGTCCCCGGGTGCTCACACCGGTCATCGAGCACCTCGACCTCCCCACCACACCGGACGAGCTCGCCAAGTCGGTGACATCGAGCTCGCCGCTGGACACCGTGCTCATCAACATCACCGTGACGAACCCGGACCCCCTGGTGGCGAGCGACGTCGCCAACGCGGTCGCGGACAGTCTCGCCACCCAGGTGACCGAGCTCGAGCAGCCGTCGGACGCGGACGTGTCGCCGGTGGAGATCAACACCGTCCGCACGGCCACGCCGCCGACCGAGCCGTCGTCGCCCCACACGGTGCTCAACATGGCGCTCGGCCTGCTCGTGGGCCTCGCCGCCGGCGTCGGCCTCGCCCTGCTGCGCGAGGTGCTCGACACCAAGGTGCGTACGGAGATCGATGTCAACCACGTGACCGACACGTCCGTCATCGCCACCATCGGCTACGACGTCAGCGCGCCGGACGAGCCGCTCATCGTGCAGACCAGCCCGCAGAGCCACCGAGCCGAGTCGTTCCGCCGCCTGCGGACCAACCTGCAGTTCCTCGACGTCGCGGACCGGCCTCGGACCATCGTCGTCACGTCGTCGTTGCCCGGTGAGGGCAAGTCGACCACCGCGGTCAACCTCGCCATCACGCTGGCGGACGCCGGCACCCGGGTGGTCCTCGTCGACGCCGACCTCCGTCGCCCCTCGGTGGCTGAATACATGGGAGTCGAGGGCGAGGCCGGTCTGACCACCGTCCTCATCGGGCGGGCCACCGTCGAGGACGTCGTCCAGCCGTGGGGCAACGGCAACCTGCACGTCCTGGCGTCCGGGCAGCTCCCGCCCAACCCCAGCGAGCTGCTCGGTTCGCGCTCCATGGCGAACCTGCTCGACCAGCTGGCACGCGAGTACGACGTCGTCCTCATCGACACCCCGCCGCTCCTCCCGGTCACCGACGCGGCGATCCTGTCCAAGCTGGCCGGCGGCGCGCTCGTGGTCGTCGGCGCTGAGAAGCTCCACCGTCAGCAGCTGGCCGAGGCGATGGGAACCCTGGAGACCGTCGGCGCCCGCGTGCTCGGGATCGTGGTCAACCGCCTGGCGCGGACGCAGGGCGACACCTACGCGTACTACGACTACTCCTCCACGCCGGCCAAGGCCGTCGGCCTTCAGGACCGGCGCCGCGGCTCCACGAACTCCCTGCGGCCGGGCACGCCCTCGAGCCGTCGGTTCCCGTCGCGCGCCCAGGGCGACATCGCCGACGAGATGATCGGAAGCACCTCGCGCGACTTCGCGACGACCGGAACTCCCCGGACCGACACGCTCCTCGCCAAGGTCGAACGCGCAGCGCGCTGACGCCGGCGGCACCGAGCACCGCAGATCGGAAGAACGACAGCGGGGCCCTCGCGTGAGCGAGGGCCCCGCTGTCGTTCCGCCTCCGCGCGCGGCCGGCCCACCAGCCACCCCGAGCGCCCGTTGCCGGCAGCACGACCGGCACGACCGGCACGACCGATCGACGACGAGGGCATTCGTGCGCTACGTGCGGCTGCATGCGGCTGCATGCGGCACGATGGCCCCGACGCAGGCGGTGAGCAGCACGGTCACGCGCGATGCGGTGACGTCGCCCGCCGCCTCGACAGCCGTCAGCCGCGGTCGCGGGAAGTCGTCGACATCCGCCCTGCCATCGCTCAGCGACCAGACCGGCACACAACCGTCGCCGACGTCGGCGGGAGCTGGTTCCGCCGCCTCGCGGCACGTGACCCACCCCTTCGGGCAGGACTCGTGCGGCACGCGTGACGGCCTCCTGTCCGGGCGCGCGCCCCACGTCGCTCCGTCGCCGCCTGTGCGACGCCGGGCACGACAGAACCGGGGCCCCACGCCACTGGCGTGAGACCCCGGTCCGGTCGGCGGTGGATCAGTGCTGAGCGATCAGAGCGCGGCCGTCTGGCGACGCTTGGCGATCATGACCGCACCGGCGCCGGCGACGACGAGCGCACCCGCACCGGCGGCGAGGCCGGCACCGTCGAAGCCGGTGTCGGCGAGGCCCGCGTCCGACGCGGCGGCGGTGGAGCCGGATGCCGTGGCGGCGACGGGCAGGGCGAACGTGCTGACGACGGCGCCGTCCACGGTGGCCTCGGCGCTGTAGGTGCCCGGCTCGGTCAGCTTGACGGTGAAGTCGACGGCGCCCTGGGCGTCGGCGACCTTCATGGCCGTGGCCGTCCCGGCGATCTCGACGGCGTCGTTCGGGAGTGACGCCGGGTTCGAGGTGACGGTGAGCAGGACGGTCTTGCCCGCGATGGCCGGGGCACCGTTGACCGAGAGGACGATCGCCTGGCCGGCGGCCGGCGACGCGTCGGTGGTGGTCGACGAGTAGCCGGGCGCGTCATAGGCCATGGCCGAGGTCGGGATGAGGGCGAGGGCGACCGCGGCAGCGGACACCAGGGCGGTACGGAAAGTCATGAGATCTCCCAGGGTGTGAGGCGGGCGTGGTCACTCGACGCTCATCCCATCGGCGGCGGGCCGGGCCTCATGAGCAGTCGGGACCGGGAGTGGTGGAGGTCTCCCCCGACGTCGTCGGGGTCGTCCGCACCACCGGCTCACCGGTCTGCCCGGCGCCGCCCACGACGTCGTAGTCGAACTGCACCGACCCGCCCGGACGGAGCTGGACCGTGCGGCCGACGACGCCGAGCCCGTCGTGGACCTGCGCGAACACGGCCGCCGGCGCGCCGTCCACCCGGACGGTCTCCACGCGCCCGCCCTCGGGCGCGTAGAGCAGCACGTTGGTCTGCAGGTCGCCCCGGGGGAAGCCCTCCTCCACGCCGGTGACGTACGTCGGCAGGTCGGCGGCGTCCACCGGCGCGGTCGAGGTCAGGGTCACCGTGACGGTGAAGGACCGGGCCCCGTCGGCGGTGCACCCCGTCGGCGTCGTCGTCACGTCGGACCGCAGGTAGTAGCCCATCTTCGCCTGGATGGCGTCGTTGAAGTAGAGGCCGACGACCGGGGAGTCCCCTTGCACCCCGCGCAGCTCGCCGCTGAGCACCGTCCCGGCGAGCAGGGCCTGCTCGTCCGGGTGCGCGGACCACATCATGAGCCGCCCCTCGCGCGCACCGTGCGCGAGGGCCTCGACCGTCGCGCTCGCCTGGCCCTGCCCCGACACCATCGCGTCGAAGACGGCGTCGGCGGTCGAGGCGAAGAACGCGTCCTGCCGGACGGGGTCCCCGAGCCGCAGGTACACCGTGTTGAGCAGCAGCTGGACCGCGTTCTCGGCGGTGAGCCGCTCGCCGTCCGGCAGGGCGACCGGGCCGGTGGCGCCGAGCACGTGGGCCAGTGCGCCCGGGTCGATGGACAGCACGCCGTCGACCGGCCCGCCGACCTCTTGCCGCCAGATGGCCCGGGCGAGCTCGGCCGAGCGCGGGAAGTCCGGCGTGAAGGTGACATCACGCATGTCGGCGCCCAGGTCGTCGCCGAAGATCGCCCGCTCCGCCGCCGTCAGCGGCAGCACGGGCGCGTCCAGGCCGCCCAGCGAGCCGCCGGACCGCCGGTCGACCACCTCGACCGCGCCCGCGTCCGCGCGCAGCAGGACCACGGAGCCCGGGATGCCCCCGGTGGCGCGCAGCTCGGCGTTGTTCTGCACGAGGATCAGGTGGTGGCGGGGCCCCCCGGCGCCGAGCAGGGGCGGGATGAGCTGCACGGCGCGGGCGGCGGTGGCGGTCGTCGACCCGACGTCCGCGAGCCGCGCGTCGAGCCGGCGGAGCTGGGCCGCCACGACCGGGACGACGGCGCCGGCGTCGACCGCGCGCAGATCCGACCGGGCGGCGCGGACGGTCGCGTCGGCGGCGACCACCCTGGGGGCCGCCCGGACGAGCGGGGCCAGGTCGACCCGGCCGTCGACGGGTGCGAGGGTCGCGGGGCTCACGAGCGCGGTGGCGTCCATCAGCGCAGGGAGGGCGTCGAGGGCGAGGTCGTCGACGACGTCGCTCACCGTCTGCACGGCGCGCACCGTCGGCCCGAGGACCGGCAGCGCGCGGGCCGCGGTCCAGTGCGGGCCGTGGGTCGACGACCGGGCGGTCGTGGCGTGCGTCTGCAGGGCGTCGAGGGTCGCGGTCGCGCCGGCGAGGTCCCCCGCGAGGACCTGCGTCTGCAGGACCTGCACCCGCGCGGCCGCCGCCTCGAGCTCGGTGCGCGCCCGCACCGCGTCCGCGGCGAGCCATGCCGCCCACCCGAGCAGGACGGCGGCGACCAGCCCGAGCGCGACGGCGGCGCGGCGACGGGCGGGGCCGGCGGCCCGGCGGCGCGGCCGGTCCTCGCGTCTCACCCGCGGACCTCCGACGGCGCGCTGCTCCGGCGTCACCGGCTCGGTCCCCGACGGCGTCACGTCCGTCCTCTCGTCGTCCCGGTCCGGTCGGTGCGCGCGACGGCGTCCCGTTCGTGCGCCGCCGCCCACCGCTCCACACTGGTGCTCGCGGCCGGGCCCCGGCGCCCGCCGTCTCGCCGTCGCCCACGTCCCGACCCGCAGGAGCTCCCCGCGTGCTTCCCGAGAACGCCGCCCCGGCGACCAGGCCGTTCACGGTCCTGGCCGTGTGCACCGGCAACATCTGCCGCTCCCCCGCCGTCGAGCGCCTGCTCGCGGCGCGCCTCGGCGTCGACACCCCCGCGACCGCGGGCGACCGCTCCGAGGCGGTCGTCGCGAGCGCAGGGGTCGGGGCGGTGGTCGGCGCCGCGGTCCCGGGCCCGATGGCCACGCTGGTTCGGGGTGCGGGCGCCTCGACCGCGGGCTTCGCGGCGCGTCAGCTCACCGAGCCCATGCTCCGCGAGGCGGACCTCGTGCTCGCCCTGACCAAGCGGCACCGGTCGAAGATCGTCGCGCTGCACCCGGGTGCGGTCCGCCGGACCTTCACGCTGCGCGAGCTCGCCCGCCTGGCCGACGGCGTCGACCCGGACGACCTGCCGAGCGGTTCGACCGCGGAGCGGCTGCGCGCGCTCATCCCGCTCGCCGCCGCGCAGCGCGCGCGACAGGCGGGCAGGCCGGTCGAGGACGACGTCGTCGACCCGTACGGCGGGGACGACGCGCTGTACGCCCGGTCGTTCGCCGAGCTGGTACCCGCCGTGGAGACGATCGCCCGCGTCGTCCGGGGTTGAGTCCGGGCGCACGGCGTCGGCTCGAATCCGGGGCACAGCGCTCCAACCGTCGCGCGCCAGGCGCTTCCCGGCGTCATCGCTTCCCATCGGCCGGCCGCAGCCGGTTGTGAGGGTGCCGCCCGGGCAGGGCAGGGCCGACGGGTCAGCGCGCGCGGGGCGGCATGAGCCGGCGCAGCGCGTCGGCCGCGGCGTCGTCGGGGCGGGCGAGGAGGCAGCGGCCAGGGCCCGAAGGTGAGTGAGCCGCTCGGCTGCCGGGTGCCGTCGACCGCGGGCCGGCGGTCTACGCGTCGGCGGAGATGGCGCGCGTCACGGCGTCGAGGAAGGGCACGGACTTCGTCGGGTTCTGGAGCGTCTGCTCGCGGCGCATCCGGGCGAAGATGGCGCGCATCCAGGCCTGCTGCCGCTGGATGCGGTCGAAGTCCCCCCGGGTCAGGCCCATGCGCTGGCGGACGCAGGCCAGCGCCTCGTCGCCGGTCATGAGGTGCTCCCCGGCGGGCAGCACGAACCGGTCGTCGCTGTCGAGGTCCTGCTTGAGCGCGATGCGCACGCCCCCGAGCTCGTCGGCGATCGCCCGGACGGAATCGACGTCGGTGACCGCGAAGTGGTCGATCCTCAGGGAAGGGAGCGGACCGTCTCACTCGACCGGGTGGGCGCGGGGCCAGGGTCCGGCGGGTCAGACGGCGAGGACCGAGAGCCGCCCCGGGCCGTAGCCCTTGACGACGACGTCCAGGTCCAGTCGCCGGACGTAGGCGAGCACGAACCCGCGCGACGTCGCCCGGGATCGCCTCGCCCGGCGCGTAGCAGCTGTCGAGCCGCACGTGCGGGGCGCCGTCGCCGTTGAACAGCGACGCGGTGACGTTGAGGATCTCGGAGGCGTTCTCGCGGAGCGCCGGCGAGAGCTGCTCCTCCTCGATCGCCACCTCGGCGGCGCCGGCCGGCACGAGCGCGATCGCCGCGCCCGCCCGCGCCGCGAGCGCGAGGTCGGCGACGACGAGCGCGCGGAGCTTCAGGTGCGCGTCGACGTACACGCCGACCAGGGCGCCACCGGCCGAGCCCGGGTCGACCATCGCGCCACCGGTGGTGACGTCGACGTCGCGGCCGAGCAGCCCCTCGAGGAGGTCACGCACGTCCTTCGCGTTCGGCAGCGGCGTCTCGACCGCCGTGACGGCGCTCATGCGAGCACCGGCTCGATGACCTCGCGGAAGGACTCCGCGGTGAACGGCTTGGCCACCAGGAACAGCGCCCCGGCCGCGTCGGCCAGCTCGCGCATCTCCGGAGAGCCCTCCGAGGTCACGAAGCCGAACGGCACGTCGTCGCCGGCCGCGCGCAGCGCGCGCAGCAGGTCGATGCCCGTCATGTTCGGCATGTTCCAGTCGGACAGCACCAGGTCGGGCTGCTCGGCCCGCGCGATGGCGTACGCCTCCGCGCCGTCCGTCGCCTCCGTGATGTCCCAGTCGTACCCGGCCTGCCGCAGCGTGCGCACCACGATCTGGCGCATCACCCGGCTGTCGTCCGCGACCACCACTCGCAGCATCTGTCACTCACCCACTCGTTCTGTTCGTCGTTGTCCGATGGCTTGCTCGTCGTACGTCCGGCCCGCGAACGGGCCGTCAGATCTGCCACACGCTGATGTCGAACGGCTGCCCGCGCCACGAGAGCGGCACCCGGTCGACCACGGTCACGCCCTCGGGGAGGGCGCCGTCCCGGCCGACCCCGGGCAGCGTGAGCGTGCCGTGGACCGGCAGGAGTGCCTTGAGGTTGCCGCCGACGACGTTCGCGACCTCGCCGAACGCGTCGGCCAGGTCGTCGTCCCCGACGGGCTCGGCGTCGTCCATGCGCAGCAGCGCACGGGCGAGCCGCGGGCCGTGGTCGCGTCGACGGCGAGGAGCACCCGGCCCGGTCACGTCCGCGTGCATGTCGACCCATGCGTACAGCGGGTCGGCGAGCGTCGGCGGGCGCGTCCGGGGCGAGGTAGCCGGGCTCGCCGTCGACCAGGGCGGCGAAGACGTCCTCGGCGATCGACCGAGATCTGCGCCGCGTCGACGGAGCCGAGCGTGCTCATGCGGGAGCGCCCGCCGGGGACGCCAGGCCGAGCAGCTCGAGCTTGTCCCGCATCGCGTCCGGGGTGAACGGCTTGATGAGGTACTCGTGCGCGCCGGCCGCGAGCGCGCGCACGATCTGCCCGTGCTCGCTCTCGGTGGTGACCATCATCATCGTCATGGACCGCCACCTCCGGTTCGCCCGGACCGCGGTGACGAACTCCAGACCGTTCATCACCGGCATGTTCCAGTCGACGCAGGCCAGGTCGAAGGTCTCGCCGGCCTCGAGCAGGTCGAGGGCCTGACGGCCGTCGCCCGCCTCGGCGGTCTCGTGCCCGAGGCCGACGAGGATGCCGCGAGATGATGCGACGCATCACCCGGGAGTCGTCGATGACCAGTGCTCTCATGCTGCCCTCCGGGCGGTGAGTCGGTAGACGGAGCTGCGGCCGACCGGGATGCGCTCCCAGCCGTCGTCGATCCCGATGGTGGTCTCGGCGGCACCGAGGAACAGGAACCCGCCCGGCCGCACGACGGCCTGCGCGCGGCGCAGCACCTCGCGCTTGGTGGCCAGGTCGAAGTAGATGAGGACGTTGCGCAGGAAGACGACGTCGAACGGTCCCCCGGCCGGCGGCGCGTGCAGGAGGTTGTGCTGGGAGAACGTCACCATCGACCGCAGCCGCCGGCTGATCTCCCACTCGGCGTCCCGACGCGCGTGAAGTGCTCGACGAGCATCGGCGCCGGCAGCCCGCGGTTGACCTCGAGCTGGCTGTACCGGCCCGAGCGGCCGCGCGCGACGACGTTCTCGGAGAGGTCGGTCGCGGTGATCTGGACGCGCGAGCTGGGGCGCGGCGTCCGCGCAGCGTCATCGCGATGCTGTACGCCTCCTGGCCGGTCGAGCAGGCGGCCGACCAGATCCGCAGCGCCGAGGTGTCCCGGGCGGGCGGCGAGGATCTCCGGCACCACGTGCTGCGTCAGTGCCGTGAACGGCGTGACGTCGCGGTACCAGGACGTCTCGTTGGTCGTCAGCGCCTCGACGACGCGGTCGTACTCGTGCTGGCGCGGGACCGCGCGCAGGTTGCGCGGACGTAGGCGTCGACGGACGGCAGCTGCGCGTCGCGGGCCAGCGGCAGCAGCCGGCTCTCGACGAGGTACTCCTTGCCGGTCTCGAGCTGGATCGCGCTGCGCCGACGGACGAGGTCGGCGACGAACGTGAAGGTGTCCGGAGCGAGGCTCATCGTGCACCTCCGGAGGTCGGCGCGCCGAGGGCGGGGAGCCGGGGCGAGGCGACGCCCGCGGACGGAGCGTCGTGCGACCGGCGCCGGCCTGCACCATGGCGACGATCGCCGCGCCGATCTCGTCGAGCGGCAGGACGCGGTGGGCGAGGCCGGCCGACGCGACGGCGCCGGGCATGCCCCACACGACGCTGGACGCCTCGTCCTGGACGAGGACCTGGCCGCCGGCGGCCACGACGTCCTCGCAGCCCGCCCGGCCGTCGACGCCCATGCCGGTCAGGACGACGGCGAGCAGGTCGCCGCCGTAGACGCGCACCGCGGACCGGAACAGGACGTCGACGGCGGGCCGGCAGAAGTTGACCGGGGCACCGCGGGTCAGCTCGGTGCGCGGCGCCGCTCGCGGACGCACGCAGCTCGAGGTGGTGGTCGCCGGGGGCGACGTACACGTGACCGGGCCGCAGCTCCTCGTCGCCGGCCGACTCGACCACCGTCGAGCCGCTGCGCGCGGTCCAGGCGGGCGGCGAGCTGGCGGGTGAAGACGGGCGGCATGTGCTGGACGACGACGACCGGGACGGGCAGCGCGGCGCCGATCGCGGCGAGGACCCGCGGACAGCGCCTCGGGACCGCCGGTGGACGAGCCGATGACGACGGCGCGCACGGGGCGCGGGGCCTCGGCGCGGGGGCGCGAGACGGACGGCGCGCGTCGGTGCCGCCGGGCGCGGCGAGGTGAGGGCCGGGCGAGTCCCGACGCGTCCGGCCACCGCGACCGAGGCGGCGCCGGCCGCGCGCAGCAGACCGCCGGTGCTGCCCGCGCTGCGGCACGAGCGTCTTGATCTTGGGGACGAGCTGCTGCGGCGACGCTGGCCAGCGACTCCTGCACGCTGCCGACGTTGGCCGGCTTGGTGACGTAGTCGGTCGCGCCCGGCGGCGAGGGCGTCGAGGGTCGCGGACGCGCCTCGCTCGGTGAGCGTGGAGAACATGATGATCGGGTAGCGCGAGCCCGAGCGCGCGCAGCCGGCGGACCGACTCGATGCCGTCCATGACGGGCATCTCGATGTCCATCGTCACCAGGTCGGGAGCGAGCTGCTCGACCTTCGTCATGCGCGATCTGGCCGTTGGCGGCGGTGCCGACGACGTCGATCGCGGGGTCGGCGGCGAGGGCGTCGGTGACGAGGCGTCGGACGACGACGGAGTCGTCCACGACCAGGACCCGGATGCGGGACACGCGCGCTCCAACCGCTCGCGGCGCCGGGCTTGTCCCGGCGTCACGCTGCCCATCGGCCGAGGGGTCGGGGATGTGAGGCCCTCCCGCCCGGAACGTCCACCACGGCCAGGGCCGTGTCCCCGGACGACGGACGCCCCCGCACCCATGAGGGTGAGGGGGCGTCCCGGGGTCGACCGGGGTGCCGGACGGGGCCGGCCGGGCTCAGTGGCTCAGTGGCTCAGTAGGTGAAGCGGGACACCCGCTCGCGCAGGTCGGCGGACATGCGGGCCAGCTCCTCCACGGAGATGCCCATCTGCGCGAGCACGTCCGACGACGTCGCGGCGGCCTCGGCGACCCCGGTGATGTTGACGGCGATCTCGCCCGAGCCCGTCGCGGCCTCGGTGACCGACCGCGACATCTCGTTCGTCGTCGCCGTCTGCTCCTCGACCGCCGAGGCGATGGTCAGCTGGTAGTCGTTGATCGAGGCGATGATCTCGCTGATCTCGCCGATCGCGGCGACGGCGCCGGTGGTGTCGACCTGGATGGCGGCGACCCGGCGCGCGATGTCCTCGGTCGCGCGCGCAGTCTCCTGCGCGAGCTCCTTGACCTCGCCGGCCACGACCGCGAAGCCCTTGCCCGCCTCGCCGGCACGTGCCGCCTCGATCGTCGCGTTGAGTGCGAGCAGGTTGGTCTGCTCGGCGATCGAGGTGATGACCTTGACGACGTTGCCGATCTCCTGGCTCGAGGTGCCGAGCTTGGCGACGGTGTCGTTGGTGGCCTTGGCGACGCCGGTCGCCTGCGAGGCGACCCGCGCCGCCTGGTTGGCGTTCTGGGCGATCTCCCGGATCGACGCGCCCATCTCCTCGGCGCCGGCGGCGACGGTCTGCACGTTGCGCGAGACCTGCTCGGCGGCGGCGGCGACGACGCCGGCCTGCGCGCTGGACGCCTCGGACCCGGCGGCGACCTGGGTGTTGGCGGCCGACAGCTCCTCGGCGGCGGCGGCCACGGTGCCCGCCGTCTCCGAGACGCCGGTGAGCGCGTCGCGCAGCGACCGCTGCGCGACGGTGAGGGCGCCTGCGCCATGGCGCCGATCTCGTCGCGACGCTCGATGCCGACCGGAACCGTGAGGTCGCCGCGGCCATGGCCTCGAGCGACGTCTGCACGGCGGTGACGACCGGCGGATGCCCTGGGCGATGGCGTAGCCGAGAGCGAGGACCACGATCAGCGCGAGCGGCGAGGGTGAGGACGAGGGTGCGCTGCGCGAGCGGCGTGGATCGGCGGCCGCGGCGGCGATGTCGTCGGCGTGGGCGGCGACGTCGGCCTCGACGGCGTCGAGGTGGCCGACGTAGACGTCGATCAGCGGCTGGCTCACGGTGTCGAGCAGGCTCGTCGTACGAGCCGTCGTCGGCCAGGCCGGCCGGCACGAGCTGGGTGTCGCGCACGTCGACCCACTCGGCCCACGTCTCGCGGAAGGACGCCCACGCCGGGCTGTCCTCGGCGCCACCGGCGGCCTCGAACGTCGCGACCTGCGTCCGCGAGCTCGGCGTCGTTGTCGGCCAGCTTGTCGAGCCAGACCTGCTCGAGCTCGTCGGACTCGACGGCGGCGAGCTGGGCGACGATCAGGCGCGCCTTGAGCTGGGCCTGGTGGACGCGCCCGCGGCTGGCCACCTCCTCGCTCTGGATCGTGCGCGAGCTCGGCGGTGTCGGCGGCGAGGCCGCCGAGCGAGGACACGGCCATCGCCCCGGTCCCCGCCGAGACGACGGCCAGGACGCCGATCGCGCTGAGGATGCGGGTGCGGACCGAGCGGTCGCCGAACCAGGCGACAGGTCCGCGAGGCCGGCGGGCGGGGGCCGGCGGAGAGCCGATGGTGGGTGCGTGCGACATGAGCTCTCCTGGACGGCGGTCCACCGCCGGGCTCGAGGGACGAGGTTCTTCGGCCGTCTCATCGGCGCTGTGACCGCGGTCATGAGGAACGGGCGCCGAGGAGCCCCGCGCGTCGCCCTCGACGTCCGTCCCCGCGCCGGTCCCACCCCCGGTCCTCGTCCCGGCGGCGTCGCCGGCCCCGGACGCACGACGGCCCCGCACCCGGAGTGGGTGCGGGGCCGTCGGGCAGGGGTGTCCGGGACGGTCAGGCGGCGGTCGCCCGGTCGACGTCGAGCGCGAGCAGCAGGCCGCGCTCGAGCTTGTACGCACCGAGGATGACCTCGCGCAGCGCGGCCGGGAGGGTGTCGGGGGGCGTCTCGAACTGCCCCTGCTCGACGTCGACCACGTCGCCGATCTCGTCGACGAGCAGGCTGATCGGCTCGCCGTCGACCTGGACGACGATCATCATCGGCTCGGTGTCGTCCGGACCGCGGCGCGATGCCCGAGCCGGATGCGCAGGTCGATCGTCATGACGACCTGCCCGCGCAGGTTGACCAGGCCCGCGATGCCCGGCGGGGCGAGCGGGACCGGCGTGCGGGTGTGCGCCCGCAGCGCCTCCTGGACCCGGAGCACGTCGACGCCGTACCGCGCGCCGTCGAGCGTGAAGGTGGCGAACTGTCGGCTCATGGTCGGACCTCCACGGCGGACTGGGACAGGCCGGGGCCCAGGTGGGCGCCGGGGACGACGTCGACGTCGTCGTCGAAGAACGACGGGTCGGCGGCCATGACGGCCTGCTTGACGTCGAGCAGCTCGGTGACGCGGTCCTTGAGGACCGTGGAGCCGACCAGCCCGTGGTCGTCGATCTGGCTGTGCTGCGACCAGTCGTCCTCGACGATGTCGACGATCTCCTCGACGACGATCGCGACGCTGCGCAAGCCGCGGGTGTAGACGACGACCAGCAGCTCCTCGGCGTCGTGGGCCGGGAACCCGCCGAGCAGACGCTCGAGCCGGATCAGCGGGACGATCGCGCCGCGGTACTGGACGACCTCGCGGCCGCCGACGTGCTCGACGACGTCGCGCCGCAGCCGCTCGAGGCGGGTGACCGCCGACAGCGGGATCGCGACCCGGCGTCCGCCGCCGATGCCGGCGACCAGCACCTGCTCGGCGTCGGCGGGGCGTGCGGCCTGCGCGGCCGACTGCTCCCAGTCCGTCTCCAGGGACTCGCCCGAGAGCGTGCGCCGGGCGATCGCCTGGACGTCGAGGATGAGCGAGACGCGGCCGTCGGCGAGCAGCGTGGCGCCGGCGTAGGTGCCGATCGCCTTGAGCCGCGCGGAGAGCGGCTTGACGACGATCTCCTCGGTGTTGAGCACGCGGTCGACGACGAGGCCGAACCGCTGCGTGTCGGCCTGCAGGACGGCGATGACCGTCGGGGCGTCGGCGTCGCGCTCGCCGCCGTACTCCAGGACGTCCCGGAGGCTCACCAGCGGGCAGCAGGGTGCCGCGCAGGCGGTACACCGGCGCGGAGTTGACGTACTCGATCGCCCCGCCGGCCTTCTGACCGTCGAGGGCGACCAGCTCGAGCACGCTGACCTGCGGGATCGCGTACAGCTCGCCCGCCGACTCGACCGTGAGGGCGGGCATGATCGCGAGGGTCAGCGGGATGCGCAGGCGCCAGGTGGTGCCGCGCCCGACGACCGACTCGATCTCGACGGTGCCGCCGATGGCCTCGATCTTCGTCCGGACGACGTCCATGCCGACGCCGCGGCCGGAGACGTTCGTCACGGCCTCGGCGGTGGAGAACCCCGGCAGGAACAGCATCTGCAGCAGCTCGGGAGGGGCTCATGAGCGACACCTGCTCGGCGGTTCGCAGGCCACGCTCGACGGCCTTCGCGCCGACCTTCTCCGGGTCGATGCCCTTGCCGTCGTCGGTGACCTCGACGACGACCTGCCCACCCGCGTGGTAGGCGCGCAGGGTCAGCAGCCCGCCGGGACCTTGCCGGCGGCGACGCGGACCTCGGCGGCCTCGATGCCGTGGTCGACGGCGTTGCGCACGAGGTGGGTCAGCGGGTCCTTCACGGCCTCGAGCAGGGTGCGGTCGAGCTCGGTGTCGCCGCCGACCATGTCCAGGCGCACCTGGCGGCGGCAGACGGCGGCCAGGTCACGCACGATGCGCGGCATCTTGGACCAGACGTGGTCGATGGGCTGCATGCGCGTCTTCATGACGCCCTCCTGCAGCTCGGAGGCGATGAGGTTGAGGCGCTGCGCGGACCGCACGAGGTCGAGGTCGACGTTGCCGTCCGCGAGACGGCTGATCTGGTTGCGGGCGAGCACGAGCTCGCCGACCTGGCGCATGAGGGCGTCGAGCAGCTCGACGTCGACGCGGATCGAGGTCTCCGACGGCGCTGCGCAGCCCGGGACCGTGGTCCGGCGCCGGGTCGGCGGCGGGGCGGGCCGTGCGGCGGCGGCGGACCGGCCCGCGGCGGCGGACCGGCCCGCGGCGGCGGACCGGCCCGCGGCGGCGGACCGGCGCCGCGGCGGCGGCGGACGGGCGCGACGGCGCCGGTGACGTCGATTCCGCGACCGGCGCGGGCTGCGGGCTCGGGAGGGCGCCGGCGGGCGCGGGGGGGTGCGGCACGGGGAGGGCGGCCGGCGCGGCGGCGACGGCCACCGCGCCCGGCACCGGCGCCGGCACGACGGCGGCCGGCCGGCTGCCGGAGCGGTGGCGGCACGCGAGGCGGTGATCGTGCGCGGGCCGACCTTGCGGCCGCGGACCGGCGCGGCGACGCGCGCCCGGGGGACGGGCGCCGGGGCGACCGCTGCGGCGGCGGCGGGAACGTCATCCGGGGCTGCCTGACGCTCGAGCACGGCGCGGATCTGCTCGATCACGCCGTCGACCGGGACGTCGCCCTCGACGCCGGAGGCCTCGATGCCGCCGAGGATGGCCCGGACGGTGTCGACCATGAGCAGGAGCGCGTCGGTCGTCGCCGGGTCCATGGACCGGCGTCCCTCGCGCAGCTCGACCAGCAGGTTCTCGCCGGCGTGGGTCACGCGCTCCAGGCGGCCGAAGGCGAGGAAGCCGCTCGTCCCCTTGATCGTGTGGATCGTGCGGAAGACGCTGCTGAGCAGCTCCCGCGAGTCCGGCGTGCCCTCGAGCGCCACCAGGTCCTGGTCCAGCTGGTCGAGGTTCTCGTAGCTCTCGACCAGGAACTCACGGACGATCTCGTCCATGTCTTCCACGACGTGTTGCCTCCCTGGATGAACCGCTGACTTCCGGTCTCATCGGCACCGGGGGCCGGGTCGTGAGGGAGTCCGGCGGCCCCCGCACGGCAGGGCGCTCGACGAGCGACGACTCGGCGAGATCCAGCTCGGGAACAGGAGGGATGGCGAGGACTGCCGGGCGCAGCTCGGGTCGGACGGGTCGACGACTCCGCCGGCGAGACCAGCGCGTGGCGCGAGAGGGTGGTGCGAGCTGCCGGGGCGGCCCGGTCAGTGAGAGCGGGTCAGCGAGCGCGCGGCGGGATGAGCCGGCGGAGCGAGTCCGCGGCGGCGTCGTCGGCGGTGGTCGCCGCGACGTTGGACGCCTGGACGGCCTCGAGCACCTCGGCGCGGTTGACGGCGACCGACCGGGGCGCGTCGATGCCCAGCCTGACGCCGTCGCTGCGCACCTCGAGGACGGTGACGACGACGTCGTCCCCGATCATCAGCCGCTCCCCGACGCGACGACTCAGCACCAGCATGGGGCGACACTACCTGCCGCCCACCCCGCGAACGCGACCGGAACGCGCGCGGACCTGGGCCGCGATGCGGCTCAGACGGTGGCGAGGTGCTCGCCGAGCACGGCGGCCCACACGACGGACGTCGCCGGCTGACCGTCGAGCCAGCCGACCGGGACGCCCAGGTCGAGCAGGGTGCCGGGCTCGCGGGTCTCGTCCACGCGCGTGCCGGCGACGCCGGCGAACCGCCGCCCGCCCGCGACCTCACCCATCCAGGCGCGGAGGTCAGCGGACTTGCGGCGAGCGTCGACGACGGCGAGGCACTGGTCGGGGTCGAGCTCGCCGACGAGGGCAGCGGCCGCCCGACGGTCGTCCCGGTCGGGGCCGACGGCGACCGCGACGACGGTGACCGCGCCGAGCGTCGACGTCCGGGAGCGCTGCCGCGGCGCGGTGGCCGGCGTGAGCACCTCACGGTCGGTGGCGTCGGTCGGGCGCAGGTCGCCGGCGAGCGCGACGTCCTGCGGGTCCAGCCCGGCGCGACGGGCGATCTCCCGGGCGGCCGCCACGACCTCGGACCCCTCGCCGATGACGGCGACGAGCGAGCCCGGCACCCGCAGGAGCGACGGCGTCCGGGGCAGCCGGCCGAGGATGCCGGAGAGCGACGCAAGGGCGTCGCCCGCCGGGTCGCCGAGGAGGGCCGCGGGGATCCCGACGGCGGCCAGCGCCCGCCGGGCGTCGTCGGCGCGCGGGTCGACGGTCGGGGCCGCGACCGGGGTGGTCGGCTCCGCCGTGAGGGCGGGGGCCGAGGTGTCGGCGGCGCCGAAAGGGTCGGCCGCGACCGACGCGGGGACGGCAGCAGGCGCTGCCGCGGCCGGCGCGGGATCGACGACCGGCGCGGCCGCGGCCACCCGAGTGCCGTTCGCGGCGGCGAGGGCAGCGCGCACGGTTGCGGCGTCGCGCGTCGTGGGCGTGCCGGCGGGCAGGCGGGCGAACGTCGCCGGCTGGACGGCGGGACGGCCGGGCGGTCGGCGTCGTGGCCGAGCCCGTCGTCCCGTGGGTCGCCGACGGGGCAGACGCCTCGGGCGAGGCAGCGGCGGCGAGCTCGGTGCGGCCGGCCGGCAGCGCCGAGGCGGCAGCGCTGATCTCGGCGGGCGGCACGACCGCGGCCGTCGCGGCGTCGGCAGCGGGCTGGAAGGGACCGAAGGCGGCCGACGTGACGGCGACGCCCTTGTCCACGAAGCGGGCGGCCCGCGGCGCCGGGCCGGCGTCGGTCGCTCCCCCGCCGTCCTCGGACTCGCGCGGCGCCGGAACCGTGCCGGACATCCCGTCGATCGAGGCGAGCAGGGCGGCGAAGGTGTCGCCCTGGGTCGAGACCGGTGCCGAGGCCGCCGGCGCGTCCGGGCCGTCCTCGTCGCCGTCGGAGGCGTCGGCCGCGTCGAGCAGGGCCTGCAGGCCGGCGGGCGCGCCCGCCTCGGCGAGGCGCCGCGCGCGACGCCGCCGGTGGGCCGCGGCTCGGGGACCTCGACGGTCACCTCGAAGTGCTCCTTGGCGAAGAATCCGGCGACCCCGCCGGTCCGGACGCGCTCCGCCTTCACGACGACGGCCTCCGGGCCGAGCTCGTCCCGCACGCGCTGCATGAGCGCCGGGAGGTCGTCACCATCAAGCAGCAACTGCGTGGGCATCGCGCACCGTCCCCACCGTCTCGATCCGCAGGCCGGACTCGGTCACCTCGTTGTAGGAGAGTACGGGCAGGTCCGGCGTCGCGAGCAGGACGAGCGAGCGCAGCGGGGCCCGGAGCGCGGGCGCGCAGGCGAGGACCGCGGGGATGCCGAGGCTCTCGGCGTTGGCGACGCACTGACGCACCGAGCCGAGCACGTTGTCGACCCGGACCGGGTCCATCATGATCTGCATCCCGCCGTCGGCCGGCCGCAGCGACTCCACGAGCTGCTGCTCGAGCATCGGGTCGACGATGAGCACCCGCAGGATGCCGTCGACGCCGTACGGAGCCGCGAGCGCGGGACCCAGGGCGGCGCGGGCGGCCTCGACGAGACCGCCGACGTGGGTGCTGTCCTTGGCGCGCAGGGACAGCGCCTCGTAGATGCGGCCGAGGTCGCGGATCGGGACCTGCTCGTCGAGCAGGCCGTGCAGCACGCGCTGGACCTCGCCGAGGCTGAGGAGCCCGGGGATCAGCTCGTCGACGACGGACGGGTTGACCGACTTGACGCCCTCGGTGAGGACGCGGACGTCCTCGCGGGTGAGCAGGCGGGAGGCGTTCTTGGCGATGATCGAGCCGAGGTGGGTGATGAGGACCGAGACGCGGTCGACGACGGTCGCGCCGGACATCTCCGCGGCGTGCCGCAGCTCGGCCGGGACCCACTTGCCGGCGAGGCCGAAGACGGGCTCGTGCACGGACTGGCCCGGAAGAGCATCGAGGGCGTCTCCGAGTGCGAGCACGCGCCCGACCGGCAGCTCGCCCCGGCCGACCTCGACGCCGGAGATGCGCACCGCGTAGGTGCCGCGGGGCAGGTCGACGGAGTCGCGGGTGCGGACCGGCGGGACGACGACGCCGAGGTCGAGGGCGATCTTGCGGCGCAGCCCGCGGACGCGGGACAGCAGGTCGCCGTCGCCGCCGCCGACGAGGTCGACGAGGTCGGGCGCCAGCAGGATCTCCAGGGCGTGCACGCGCATCTGCTCGATGAGCGCCTCGGGGGTGTCCGCGTCGCGGCGCGGCGCGCCGGGCGCGGCCTCCGCGGCGACGGCCTCGGCGGCCGCTGCGACGTCGCGGGCCTTGCTGCGCTGGGCAGCGACGAGCAGGACGCCGCCGACCAGGACGAACGGGATCTTGGGCAGGCCCGGCAGCAGCGCCATCGCGATCGCGCTGACGCCGGCGATCTGCAGCGCCTGGCGCGACTGCGTGAGCTGGGCGCTCGCGGCGTTGCCGAGGTCGCCGTCGGCGGTGGAGCGGGTGACGATGATGCCGCTCGAGACCGAGAGCAGCAGCGCGGGGATCTGCGTGACCAGGCCGTCGCCGATGGTCAGGAGGCTGAAGCGCTCGACGGCCTCGCCGGCGCGCCATGCCCATCTGGACCATCCCGATGATGATCCCGCCGACCAGGTTGATGACCGTGATGATGATGCCGGCGATCGCGTCGCCCTTGACGAACTTCGAGCCACCGTCCATCGCGCCGTAGAAGTCCGCCTCGCCGGCGACGTCGGCCCGCCGCTTGCGCGCGGTGTCCTCGTCGATCAGGCCGGAGTTGAGGTCGGCGTCGATGGCCATCTGCTTGCCGGGCATCGCGTCGAGGGTGAAGCGGGCCCCGACCTCGGCGACACGGCCGGCACCGTTGGTGATGACGACGAACTGGATGACCACGAGGATCAGGAAGATCACCAGGCCGATGACGAGCGAGCCGCCCACGACGAAGTGGCCGAACGCGGCGATGACCTCGCCGGCGTAGCCGTTGCCCAGCACGAGCCGGGTCGAGGCGACGTTGAGCCCGAGCCGGAACAGCGTCGCGACCAGGAGCAGCGACGGGAAGATCGAGAAGTCGAGCGGCCGCTTCACGTACATCGACGTCAGCAGGATCACGAGGGACCCGACGATGTTGATGACGATGAGGAAGTCCAGCACGGGCGCAGGCAGCGGCACCACGAGCAGCATGACGATGCCGACGACGCCCGCCGGTACGGCGAGCCCGGCGATGTTCCGGTTCTTGGTCACTGACGTCCTTCGCTGGATGGGGCGTTCATGTCCACCATCGGGCGATCGGTCCGGTTTGTGAGGGATCAGGCGGCGCGGCGGGCCGGGCGTCCGGGACGCGGTGCGTGCCCTGCGCGGAGCCGCGGCGGCGCAGCTGCATGACGAACGCGAGCACCTTGGCGACCTGCGTGAACAGGTGCGCCGGGATCTCCTGGCCGAGCTCGCAGGCGGCGTGCAGCGCCCGGGCGAGCGGGACGTCCTCGACGAGCGGGACCCGCTTCGTCGTTCGCCTGCTTGCGGATGCGCGCGGCGACGTGGCCGGCGCCCTTGGCGACGACGCGCGGCGCACCGGTGCCGGGCTCGTACTTGAGCGCGACGGCGACGTGCGTCGGGTTGACCAGGACGACGTCGGCGTCGGCGATCGCGGCCATCATCCGGTTGCGGCTCATCGCCATCTGCTTGGAGCGGATCGCGCCCTTGAGCAGCGGGTCGCCCTCGGAGCTCTTGTGCTCGTCCTTGACCTCCTTGAGCGTCATCTTCGTCTTCTTGCGGTTCTGCTTGCTGACGAAGACGACGTCGACGACGGCCAGGACGATCCCGGCCATGACGGCGGTGCGCATGAGCGACCCGACGCCGTTCCCGGCCAGGCCGAGGACCTGGCTCAGGGACATCCCGCCGGACGCCAGGAGCATCGGGGCGATGCCCTGCACGACCGAGGTGAGCACGGCGCCGATGACGATGGTCTTGAGCAGCGACTTGCCGCCCTGCCACCAGGACTGCGCGCCGAGCAGGCGCTTGATGCCGGCGAGCAGGTTGAACTGCTTGAACGTCGGCTTGAGCTTCTTGCTCGAGACGTGGATGCCGCCCTGGACCGCCGAGCCGACGATCGCGGTGAGCACGACGGCGCCGAGCAGCGGCGCGATCGTCGACATGATCGAGCCGAAGCCCTGCCCGAGCGCCTCGACGGCGAGCGCCGGGTCGGGGTTCGCGATGACGTCGCGGACGGTCCGCGAGCTGGTCGACGGCGGCCTCGGTCGCGGCGGAGAACACGACGGAGAGCATGAGGCCGGCGACGCCCATGCCGAGCCACGCCGAGACGTCCTGCGAGCGCTGCAGCGAGCCGTCGCGCCGCAGCTGCTTCATCCGCTTCGGGGTGGCGTCCTCGGTCTTGTCCTCGCCGCCGCTCACAGCGCCCCGGTTCGCCGGCGGTGCCCTGCTCGCTGCGCTCGCAGCGCCTCCCCCGGCTCACTGGACGACCTCCATCATCGTCCGCATCGCGTCCTCGGCCAGCGACGAGACGAGCCGCGGGCAGCGCGACGTAGGCGGTGCCGACGAGGCCGAGCGTGAGCAGGATCTTCAGCGGGAAGCCGAGCGCGAAGGCGTTGAGGGCCGGGGCGACGCGGGTGAGCAGGCCCAGGCCGACGTCGGCCAGGAAGAGCACGACCACCAGCGGGCCGGCGACCTGCAGGGCGGCGAGGAACAGCTGGGTCGATGCCCTCGGCGCTCGCGGCCGCCATGGCGGCGATGTCGAGCGGGGTGCCCAGCGGCAGGACGTCGAACGTCGTGACCAGGCCGGTGATGACGAGCTGGTAGCCGTCGGAGGCGAACAGCAGCACGATCGCGGTCAGCTGGTAGAGGCGCTGCAGCTGGGCGCCCTGGGTCTGGTTGCCGGGGTCGTAGGCCGAGGCCATCTGGAAGCCGGCGAAGAGGTCGATGCAGCGACCCGGCGGACTGGATCGACCGCGAACACCAGCGAGACGAGGAAGCCGAGCGCGGCGCCGATGAGGACCTGCAGCAGCAGCTGGCCGACGAACGCGCCGACGTCGGTCGGGTCGGACGGCGCCGCGGGCGCGCGGGGCGACGAGCAGGGCCAGGGCCAGCGCGAGCATCGCCTTGACGGTGCCCGGGATGCTGCGGTGGGAGAACGGCGGGGCGACGACGAGGAAGGCGGCCATCCGGACGCCCGCCAGCAGCACCGACTCCAGACCGACCCACGGCAGCGTGAAGGTCACGGCTCAGCCACCGCCGAGGAGCGCCGGGATCCGGCCGAAGAGCTCCTGGGTGAAGGAGACGGTCTCGGCGATCATCCAGTGGCCGGAGACGATGCAGCGCGACCGAGACGCCGATCGCCTTGGGCACGAAGCTCAGGGTCACCTCCTGGATCTGGGTGATCGACTGCAGCAGCGAGACGGCGAAGCCGATGACCAGCGCGGTGACGAGCACGGGCGCGCAGAGCTTGGCCGCGAGCACGAGCGCGTCGAGGCCGATGTCGAGGACGGCGGTGGTGTCCATCAGGCACCCGCCCCGTACGAGCCGACCAGGGCGGTGACGATGAGGCCCCAGCCGTCGACGAGCACGAGCAGCAGGAGCTTGAACGGCAGGGAGACGGTGACCGGCGGGCAGCATCATCATGCCCATCGACATCAGCGCGGCGGAGACGACCAGGTCGATGACCAGGAACGGCACGAAGATGACGAAGCCGATGATGAACGCCGACCGCAGCTCGGAGAGCATGAAGGCGGGGATGAGCGTGAGGGTCGGGACCGTCTCGGGGCTCTCCGGGTTGGGCAGGTCCGCGGCGCGGGTCATCAGCGCGAGGTCCTCCTCGCGGGTCTGGGCGAGCATGAACTCGCGCAGCGGCCCGACGCCGGCCTCGACGGCCTGGGTGAAGGTCAGCGCGCCGCCCAGGTAGGGCTGCAGGCCGATCGTGTTCACGTCCGTGCAGGACCGGCGCCATGATGAAGAGGCTGAGGAACAGCGCGAGGCCGGCGAGCACCTGGTTCGGCGGGACGCCGGTCAGGCCGAGCGCGTTCCGGGTCAGCGCGAGCACCACGAAGATCTTGGTGAAGCTCGTCATCATCAGCAGCAGCGCGGGCGCCACCGACAGCACCGTGAGCGCGAGCAGGACGACGATCGAGCTGCTCGGGCGTGCCGTTGACGCCGTTGAGGTCGACGGTGACCGACGGGTCGGGCCGGTCGGGCGCGGCCGGGTCGGTCGGCGCGGCGGGCGCCGGCCGGGTCGATCGGGGCGGCGGACGCGGCGCGCCGGCGAGCGAGCACGAGCGAGCAGCGCCAGCGAGCGCGCGAGCAGCGGGCGACGAGCCGGGGGAGACGCCGGGCCGGGCGAGCGCGCGAGCACGGCGAGGCGGCGGGCGCGCGTCGGCGGCGGCCGGCCGCACGGCGCGGGAGGCCGCGGTCATCGGCGGGCCGTGCGGCGCTGCACGACGTCGACGGCGCGCCGCCACGTGTCCGGGGACAGGACCGAGCCGTGCAGGGCACCGCCCGGGGCGGCACGTCGGCTCGCGGCGAGCCACGCGGGCGCGGCGTGGGGCCGCGCCGTCGTCGTGCGGGTGCGGCGGACCGGCCGTGGAGGCCGCGGTCGTCCACCGCGGCGGCCCGCGCGGGCGACGGTCGACGAGCCTCGCGGATCGGTGCCGCGACGACCGCCGGTCGCTCCGTCGCGCACGGGCGCTCGCTCGGCGCCGCCACCGCGCTCGGGGGCGCCGCGCGACGTCGACCTCGGTCGAGGAGGCGCACGCCCTGCTCCCCCACGCCGACGCAGCAGGACGCGACCGGCCACCTCGACCAGCGCGAGGCCGGCGCCCTTGCCGAGCGACTGGCGCCCGAGCACGGACAGCGGGACCGTGCGCTGCTTGCGCACGGTCGCCGCTGCCCTGGAGGCGACGGCCGGCGAACCAGATGAGGCCGAGCACGCACGCCAGGGACAGGGCGACGCGCAGGCCGAGCATGGCGGTGTCCATCAGCCGGCGGCCTGCTCGGGCGAGACGATCTCGGTGATGCGGATGCCGTAGTCGTCGTCGACGACGACGACCTCGCCGCGGGCGATGAGGCGGCCGTTGACCATGAGGTCGGCGGGGGCGCCGGCGGCGCGGTCGAGCTCGAGCACCGAGCCGGGCACCAGGTCGAGGACCTGGCGCACGGGCAGGCGGGTGCGGCCGATCTCGGCGGTGAGGGTCATCTCGACGTCGTAGAGGAGGCGCATGTCGGCGCGACCGGTCGGAGCCGCCGGTGCGCTGCTGCGGGACGCCCGGCATGCCGCGCCCGGGCGCGGACGCCGAACCACGCCTGCGGGACGCCGTCGGCGACCAGGGCGAACGCGGCTGAGCACGTCGCCGGTGAGGTCGCCGCCGACCGGGCGGACCGTCGGCGACGTCGAGCACGCCGTGGCCGAAGGCGGCGGCAGCCGCCTCGAGCGCGGGGCGCAGGGCGTCGGCGAGCGAGACCGGAGCGCCGCCCTGGCCGGCGAGGGAGTCGGCCACCGCGCGCTCGGCGACCAGGACGAGCTCGACGCTGGAGGCGCCCACGAACGTCGCGACGACGGCGGTCTCGCTGGGCGCGGGCCGGTGCCCGGGGCGAGCGGGGCGACCGACAGCGGGACGGTCGACGGGAGCAGGTCGACGAGCCGGTCGGCGGCGGTGCGCGCCTCGACGGCCGGAGCGGTGCGGGTGGACATCAGACGTTCTCCTCGGAGGTGACGATCCGGCACGCGAGCCGCGTGCCCTGGGTCCCGGCGGCGGCACGGGCGAGCACGACGTCGTCGACGACGACGTCGAGCGGACGGGCGGTGGGGTGGTTGAGGTGCAGGACGGCGCCGACCTCGAGGCCGACGATGTCGCTGGGGCGCACGGTGACCGGGCCGAAGCGGACGGCGACGCCGACCGGCACGTCCTGCGACGCCGCGGACCAGCTCGGCGAGGGCGACCGCGTGCGCGGCGACCTCCTCGGCGGAGCGGCTGTCGGCGGACTCCCCGGCGCGCAGGCCGGCGAGCAGGACCTCGGCGGGGATCATCATCGAGGCGGTCTCCTCGAGGTCCCCGACGCGCACGGTGAACCCGGCGACGATGACGGGGACCGAGGCCGGGACCACCTGGACGAACTGGGGGTTGTACTGCACCGCCCGCACCGAGGCCTCGATGGGCACGCACGGACGCGAAGGCGTAGCCGATGTCGGCGAGGGAGTGCTGGAGCAGGGACCGCACGAGCTGGAACTCGATGTCGGTGAGCTCGCGGTCGACGTCGCCCACGGGGCGACCGGGGCCGCCGAGCAGCAGGTCGACCCAGCTCATCACCATGGCGCCGGGCACCTGGACGACGGCGGTGGTGCGGCTCGGGCTCGACGGTGCACAGCACCATGACGGTGGTCTGCGGCAGGGCGCGCACGTACTCGTCGTAGGAGTGCATGGCGACGGACTCGAGCGTCACCGTCGACGTCGCGCGCAGCCGGGCGCTGAGCTGGTTGCCCCACTGGCGGGCGTAGGTCTCGAACGCCATCTCGAGCACGCGACCGTGCTCGCGGGCGAGCGTCATCGGCCGGCGGAAGTCGTAGACCTCGGGCAGACCGGTCTTCTTGCTGCGTCGCGGGGTGTCCCGCTGCATGTCCTGGACCGTCACGAGGATGCTCATCGGCCCGGGGCACGGGCTATGTGAGGGATGTCCGCGACGGTCTTCTTCGTCCCTTTCGCCCGGCGGCGCCGGGCCCGGGACGGGCCGCGCCGGCCGGCGCCGGCCGTGCCTGCCCGCCGGGTGACCGCCGCGTGCGCGACGTACTGGGTGACGTACTCCGTGAGGTACACGTCCACGACGTCGCCGTGGTAGGTCTCGGTCAGCTGGTGCGACGAGCTCGGTCGTGAGCTCGTCGCGGACCGCCGGGTCGGTGACCGCCGCGATGTCGCGGCCCGAGAACAGGGCGATCGCCTGGTCGAGCGCGCGGGCGGTGTCGACCGGCGCCGTGCGCGCCGGCGCCCTCGATGAGCTGGAGGGCGATGCCCAGGCGCAGGTACCGGCCGTCGGCGAGGTTGAGGCTCACCGGCTCGACCTGGAGCACCTCGCCGAGGACGACGGGCTCGTGCTCGGGCTCCTCGGCGGCCTCCTCGCCCTTCGGGGCGAGCAGCGAGGAAGTAGGCCGCGGCGGCCGAGCGCCAGACCACGACGACGGCGCCGACGAGGACGAGGAGCTTCTTCTTCTTCTTCGCGGGGCGGCTCGGCGCTGCCTCGGGCCCGGCGCGTGTCCGGCCGGCCGCCTGCCCCAGGGGCTTGCGGCCGCCGACGATGACGCGCTGCTCGGTGGCCATGGTCAGTGTCCTTCGTCGTCGTCGTGTGTGGTGGAGGAGGTGGTGTGGGGCCGGCCTCGTGCCGACCTCGGTGGCGGGGGGCGACGGCGGCGCGGGGGGCGACCTCGACGGCGGCCGGGGCGCGGCGCGGCGGCGCCGTCCACGACCGACGGGATCAGCCCGCGGACCGACTCCGGCAGCGAGCTGTGGACCACGAGGTCGACCCGCCGGTTGGTGGCGAGCGCCTCGGGCGAGGCCGCCCGGGTCGAGCGGACGGGTGTCGCCGTAGCCGGTCGCCGAGATGCGCGGCCCGGGCAGGCCGTCGACCTCGACGAGGCGCCGGAGCACCTGGGTCGCGCGGTCGGCGGACAGCTCCCAGTTCGTGGCGTAGCGGCCGGACGTCGGGATGACGTCCGCGTGCCCCTCGACCGTGATGCGGTCCGGGATCGCCGAGCAGCACCGGGGCCGCGGCGTCGAGCAGGCGCGTTCGCGGCCGGCTGCAGGACGGCGCTGCCGTGGTCGAAGAAGACGTCGTTGGCGACCAGCCCATGACCAGGCCGCGCTCGTCGATGACGTAGCGGACCTGGTGCGACATGCCGAGCGGCGACGAGTCGCGCCTCGATCTGCGGCCTGGAGCGTCCTGCAGCCGGCGTGACCTCCTGCGCCGCGAGGGCGAGGTCGCCCGGCGGCACGGCGGCCGGGGTCGACCTGGCCGGCCGGGGCTCGCCGGGGCGAGCTGCCCGGGGCGGCGTGCTGCCGGCGGTCGACGCCCTGCAGCACGCCGTCGCTGCCGTCGAGCACGCTGCGCGGACTTGTTGTTGAAGCCCTCGGCGAGCGACTGCGCCAGCGCCTCGTACTTGACCTGGTCGACCTGGCTCATCGAGTACAGCACGATGAACAGCGCGCACAGGACGGTCATCATGTCGCCGTAGGAGACGGCCCACCGCTCGTGGTTCTCGTGCTCCTCGTCGTGGCCGCCCTTCCGCTTGCGACCGCCTGCCGTGCCCGGCCGCTCATGCCGCCGCCTTCTCCTTCTTGACCGGCTCCGGCGGCAGCAGGCTGCGCAGGCGCTCGCCGACCAGGCGCGGGTTCGCCCCGGCCTGCACGGACATGAGGCCCTCCAGGGCGAGCTCCATGTGCGCGCACTCGAGCTCGGACGCCCGCTTGATGCGCGCGGAGAACGGCAGCCACATGAGGTTCGAGGTGAGCAGGCCCCACAGCGTGGCGACGAACGCCGCCGCGATCATGTGGCCGAGCTCGTCGGGCTTGTCGAGGTTCTCCAGCACGTGCACGAGGGACACGACGGTGCCGATGATGCCGACGGTCGGGGCGTAGCCGCCCATGTCGGCGAAGTACTTGGCGGCGCCCTTGTCGTGGGTCCGCTTGGTGTTGATCCGGTCCTCGAGGATGCCGCGCAGGTCGTCGGGGTCGGTGCCGTCGATCGCACCCTGCAGCCCGGACTTGATGAACTCGTCGTCGATGTCCTTGGCGGCGTCCTCGAGGGCCAGCAGGCCCTCGCGGCGCGCCCGGTCGGCGAGCCCGACGAGCGGTCTCGACCGCCTCGCCGGACTTCGGCGGCTTGAACATCATCGCCTTGGGCAGCGAGGTGAACGCGAAGATCGCGTCCTTGAGGGTGCTGCCGATGAGGCCGGCACCGAGGGTGCCGCCGATGACGAGCATCATGGGCGCCGGCAGGATCACCGACATGGGGCTGGCGCCCTCGAGGAAGATCGACGCGATGACCGCGCCGAAGGCGACGACGAGGCCGATGAGGGTGGCCGGATCCATGTCACTTCCTCCGCGGGCGCAGCGGGACGGGCCGCGCGAGCGGGGCCGCGTCGTCGTCGGTCAGGTCGGGGGCGACGTGCAGGCCGAACTGCTGCTGCACGTCCTGGGCGCGGGCGACGAGCGTCGCCCGGTAGGTGGTGATGAGGTCGATGACCTGCGGCATGGACTCCTCGACGATGTACTTCGTCCCGTCGACGAGCGTGAGGATCGTGTCGGGTGCGGAGTCGATGCGCTGGAGCAGGTCAGGGTTGACCGAGAACTGCGGTCCGTTGAGGCGCGTCACGATGATCACGGCGGTGGTCCATCCCTGGGTGGTGTCGAAGAGCGGGCCCGTCCATGAGCCCTGCACCTGACTCATCGGTCCCGGGGCGGTCCCGATGAGGTTTCGGCCCTGGTGAGAGCCGGTTTCGCCCGGTCGGCCGAGCGAGCGGGGCGAGCCCCCGGAGCGCCTCTGCGCCGGCCCACGGGACGCCTCGCCGGTGCGACGAAATGCCCCCCTCGCATGTCGCGAGGGGGGCATGACGGCGCGCTCGGCGGCGTGCGTGCGCCGGTCAGCGCTTGAGGTTGACGAGCTCCTGCAGCAGCTCGTCCGACGTCGTGATGACGCGGGAGTTCGCCTGGAAGCCGCGCTGGGCGATGATCAGGTTGGTGAACTCGCTGGACAGGTCGACGTTCGACATCTCGAGCGCACCGCCCGCGAGGGCGCCGCGGGTGCCGGTGCCGGCGACGCCGATGGCGGGATCGCCCGGAGTTGGCCGACATCCGGTAGGTCGAGCTGCCGGCCTTCGACAGGCCCGTCGGGTTGGCGAAGGCCGCGAGCGCGATCTGCCCGATGGCCTGCTTGAGGCCGTTGGAGAACGAGCCCATGAGGGTGCCGTCGGTGTCGAGCGCGAATGACTGCAGCGTGCCGGCCTGCTGGCCGTTCTGGCCGGCGGACTCGACCGACGTGATGCCGGCGAAGCCGGTGAGCGTCGTCATGTCGACCGTGACGCCGCCGAGGGCCACTGTGCCGCCGGCGACAAGCGCGCCGTCGGCGCCGAAGCGCATCGTCGTCGCGGCGGTGACGCCGGTGCCGTCCGACGCGGACAGCGCCCACTGGGACTCCCCCGCGACGGTCGCTGGCTGCTTGGTGAACTGCAGCGCGACGGAGCGGGCGTTCCCGGCGGCGTCGAAGACGTCGATCGTGCGGTTGAGCACCGTGGCGGGGACGACCGGGCTGCCGGTCGTGCCGTCGGCGGCGTCGGCGGGCAGGTTGCCCTTGAACTCCGCCTCGGTCGTCGGCCGGGCACCCATGAGGGTCGCGATCGGCAGGCGCAGGTCCTTGAGCGGCGAGTTGGTGTCGATCGAGCCGTCCGCCTCGGCGGCCCAGCCCTGGACGAGCGAGCCGTCGCCCGTGACGAGCTGGCCGAGAGCGTCGAAGTTGAACGAGCCCGCGCGGGTGTACAGCTGCTCGGTGCCGTTGCGGACCGTGAAGAACCCGTCGCCGTTGATCATCATGTCGGTGCTGCGGTTGGTGAGCTGCGACGAGCCCTGCTGGAAGTTCGTGGTGATGCCGGCGAGGCGGACGCCGAGGCCCACCTGGGCCGGGTTCGTGCCACCGGTGCCGACCTGCGCACCACCGGCGTTGTTGACGAGCTGCGACAGCGTGTCCTGGAACTGCGTCTGCGAGGCCTTGTAGCCGGTGGTGTTGACGTTGGCGATGTTGTTGCCGGTGACGTCGAGCATCGTCTGGTGCGCGCGCAGGCCGCTGATGCCGGAGAAGAGCGAACGAAGCATGGTGGGTGGTCCTAACTAGGCGGTGCGGACGGAGACCGAGGAGACCGCGTCGAGGGAGACCTCGGTGCCGTCGACGGTCACGGTGGGGACGGAGCCGGCGAACGAGACGCCGGTGGCGATGCCGACGACCGGGGTCCCCGCCGCGCCGGTGTAGCTGACCTGCTGGCCGACCAGGCCGGCGGCGTTCGCCCGCATCTGCAGCGCGAAGCTCTCCCGCTGGGTCGTCGAGAGCTCGGTGAGCGCCTCCATGGACGCCATCTGCGTCGTCTGGGTCATCAGCGAGTCGGTGTCCATCGGTGAGCTCGGGTCCTGGTTGCTCAGCTGGGCGATGAGCAGCTCGAGGAAGGCCTGCTTGTCGAGGGTGGCGTTGTCGGTGCTCGCTTTCGCGCTCGACTCGACGACGGACGTCGCGTACATGCCCGAGCTCGCCGTGGCGATCGAGTCGATGCTCATGAGGTGCTCCGTGGGGTCTGGGTGCTGGTGGGTGCGGTGAGCGAGCTAGACCGTGATGTCGAGGCCACGACGGCCACCTCCCACGGGGTGGGCCGGCCCCGTCGTGGACGACGACGTCTCGACGCCGACGGCCGTCCTGTCGCGCGTCCCGGGGGTCGCCCGGCCGCCGGTGCTGCGGGGGTCTGACGCATTGCTCCCGCCCCATCCCGTCTCGGTCCCGGTCGACGCTCGACCGGTGCTGAGTGATAGATCGGCAGGCAACCCCGCTCCGATGAGGTCTCTGCGCAGATCGGGCAAAGCGACCTTCAGCGCCTCGCGCGCCGCGTCGGTCGCGCCGAGCAGCTCGATGCGCACGCCCTCCGGGCCGATGTGCGCGCGGACCCGGACCGGGCCGATGGAGTCGGGCGAGACGCGGACGACCATGACGTGCTCGCCGTCGGCCGCGGCCTTGAGCGACGCGATGGGCGCGGTGAGCTGGGTCGCGACGGCGCGCTCGGGCAGGGGGCTCGGCATCGGGGCGGCGGGCGCGGCCGCGGCGGGGGCGTTCGCGGGCGTCGCGGGACCGGTCGGGGCGAGCGCCGGGACGCCGGGCTGGACGGCCTTGGCGGCGGCTGCCTCCGGCGTGGCGGCGGCGGGGAGCCCGGCGCCGGCCGTGGCCGCGTCGATGGGCGCGTCGCCGGCACCGGGGCCGACGTCGACCGGCACGAGGCCGGCCGCCGGGCGGCCACCGGCCGGCTGGGCGGCGTCGGGGGTGACGGCTCCCTCGGGCGCGGCGGTGCCCGCGGCGCGATCGGTGGTCGCGCCGGTGCCTGCTGCGGTTCCGACGGCGCCCGGGGCCGAGCCGGTCGCGGTGGCGGTCCCGGTCGCGGTGGCGGTGGCGGTCCGGTCGCGGCCGGTGGCGGTCCCGGTCGCGGCGACGGTCCCGGTCGCGGCGGCGGTGCCCGCGGTCGTGACGCTCGCCGCACCGAGGACGGCGGCCGCGGCCGGGCTGACGGCGGTCGCCGTGGCGGACGGCATCGTGGAGGGGGTGGTCGCAGCGGTTGACGCAGCGGTTGACGCAGCGGCGGCGGCCGCGGCCGTGGCTGCCGCGGCGAGGTCCGTGCCCACGGCGGTGTCGGTGGCGGTGTCGGTGCGGCCGGCGTGTCGGCGGCGCTGCCCGCAGCGGTGTCCATGGCGGCCTGCGCCGCGTCGGCCGGGGCGGACCCGTCGGCGGCGTCGCCGGACGTGGTCCCGGTCGCGGGGGTCGTCGTCGTGCCGGGGGCACCCGGGGACGTGACCCCGGCCGCGGGGTCGTCGGCGGGGGCGGTGCCCACGGCGCGGCCGCGGTCCGGTCCGGCGACGTCGTCGCGCTGGGCGTCGGCGCGCTCGGGCGCTCGGTGCGCTCGGTGCGCTCGGTGCGCTCGGTGCGCTCGGGACGCTCGACCCGCGTGGCGGCGGCCCGGTCGGCGCGCTCGGTCGCGGCGGCGCGGTCCGCGGTGGCGGCACGGTCGTCGGTGGCCCGGTGCTGGTCGAGGCGGCGCTGGTCGGCGGCGCGCTGGGCCGACGCAACGTCGTCCCGCCGCAGCGCGGAGGCGCGGGTCGGGGCGTCACGGGGGTCCGGGCGCGTCGGCTCGCGGTCGGCGGACCGGCGGTCCGCGCCGAGCTGCCCGCCGAGGACGGCGGCGAAGGCGTCGGCGCGCTCGGGCGCACCGGACGTGCGGCGGCCCGCCGAGGACGGCGTCGACTCGGTGCGGGCCGCGGGGGCGGCGATCTGCAAGCTCATGCGTGGCGATCCCTCGGTCGTGCGGGGCGGGTCGGATGGAACAGGTCAGGCGGAACGGGAAGCCGTACGTCGTGCCGGACCGGCAGCGGTCGCCGGGGCGGACCGCCCGGACCGTGCCGCCACCTCGTCGAGCGCGAGCTGCTCGGTCCGCTCGTCCTCCGCGTGCACGAGCGCGCGGTGGTTGTCGCGGAGCTTCTCGAGACCCACCGACCGCGAGCGCGCGGCGGCCCAGACCGCCGCGTCCGCGGCGACCCGCTCCCCCGCGTCCCGGACGTCGATGGCGGCGTCGGCCAGCAGGTGGGTCAGCGCCCCGCGGCTGGAGACCGAGGTGCGCCAAGCAGACATATCGGCCATCGCGGGCATCGTGTGAGCAGCGAGCGTGCGCAGAGTTGCGTCCCGCTGCTGCTCGGCGGACCGCAGCACGCCGTTGGACACCGCGAGGGCGCCGGCGGCCTGGTCCTCCTGCAGCTCGCGCAGGCGCAGCAGCCCGGCGAGGCGGAACGCACGCTCCATCAGGCCACGCCGAGCAACGCGACCAGGCGGCCCAGGCGCTGCCACGCGTCGGCCGCGGGGACCTGGTCGTCCATGCCCTGGCGCAGGAAGTCGTCGATCGCGCCGGCGTGCGTGACGGCGGCGTCGACCAGCGGGTTGGTGCCCGCGGCGTAGGCGCCGACGTCGATGAGGTCCTGCGCCTGCTTGCGCGCGGCCATGACCGTGCGCAGGGCGGTCGCGAGCGCCTTCTGCTCGCGGGTGGTGACCCGGGACGCGACGCGGGAGATCGAGCCGAGCACGTCGATGCTCGGGAAGTGCCCGGCGACCGCGAGCTTGCGGTCGAGCACGATGTGCCCGTCGAGGATCGACCGCGCGGCGTCCGCGATCGGCTCGTTGTGGTCGTCGCCGTCGACGAGGACGGTGTAGAGGCCGGTGACCGAGCCGGTGGCGCCGGTGCCGGCGCGCTCGAGCAGCTGGGCCAGCAGGGAGAAGGTCGACGGCGGGTAGCCGCGGGTCGCGGGCGGCTCGCCGACCGACAGGCCGATCTCGCGCTGCGCCATGGCGACGCGGGTGAGCGAGTCCATCATCAGCACGACGTCGGCGCCCTCGTCGCGGAAGGACTCCGCGATCCGGGTGGCGAGGAACGCGGAGCGGAGCCGGACGAGGGCGGGCTCGTCGGACGTGGCGACGACGACGACGGAGCGCGCCAGACCCTCCGGACCGAGGTCGTCCTCGAGGAACTCGCGCACCTCGCGACCACGCTCGCCGACCAGGGCGATGACGGTGACGCTCGGCGTCGGTGCCGCGGGCGATCATCGACAGCAGGGTCGACTTGCCGACACCGGAGCCGGCGAACAGGCCCATGCGCTGGCCGCGGCCGACCGCCGTGAGGGTGTCCATGACCTGGACGCCGACGCTGAGCGGGGCGTCGACGCGCTTGCGCGATCATGGCGTTCGGGGCCGTGTTGGCGATCGGGACCTGACCGGTCGTCGACGAGCGGACCCTTGCCGTCGATCGGGCGGCCGAGGCCGTCGAGGACGCGGCCGAGCAGGCCGTGGCCGACCGGCGCGGTGAGGGACCGGCCCAGGCTGCGCACCGGCGTCCCGGCCCGCAGGCCGTCGAGCTGGCCGAGCGGCATGCAGCGCGCGGTGTCGCGGGTGGTCGCGACGACCTCGGCCAGGACGCCCTCGCCCTCGCCGATCCGGACGAGACCGCCGACGGGGCAGTCGACCCCGGCGACCTCGACGGACAGGCCGACGACCGTGCGCACGGAGCCGATCCGCTCGGGCGCGGCTGCGGTGAGCGCGGCGGACCAGCGGGCGGAGCGCGGGGCGGCGAGGGTCACGCGGGGCCTTCCGTCAGGCCGGCGAGCGCACGGGCGGCGCGGTCGACGGCGGTCGCGATGCGGGCGTCGAGGAAGCCGTCGGCGAGCTCGCTGACGGCGTCCCCGGGGTGCAGGGAGTGGTCCCCGACGAGCTGCACCTCGGCGGGGACCTGGACGTCCAGCGTGCTCAGGACGGCGAGGTCGGCCGGGTGGAGGCGGACCGTGTGCACGCCGGCATCGAGCGGCAGGCTCAGCGCCCGGGCGAGCGCGGACCGGGCACGATCGGTGTCGGCGGCGAGCTCGACGCCGATCACGGCCTGCGCGAGCAGGACGGCGCCCTCGTCGAGAGTCGCGGCGACGTCGTCCAGCACGGGGACCACGCGGGCGGTGGCGGCCTCGGCCGCGCGGCGCAGGACGGCCAGCGCGGACGCGACCTGCGCGTCCCGGGCGGCCTCGGCGGCGGCGTGCTGGGCAGCGAGAGCCTCGCGCTCGACGCGGGCGGCCTCCGCCGCGGCACGCGTGCCCGCGGCCCAGCCGGCGGCCCACCCGGCGGCCCGGGCCTCCTCCGTGCCCCGCGCGACGCCGGACGTGGCGCCGTCGAGGACCCCGCCGACCGGCGACGGCCGGAACGGCGTGGCCTCGGAGGCGTCGCGCAGGCTCGCGACCGGCAGGCCGTCGCGCAGCGCGGTGACCGGCGCGAACGCGGCCAGGACCGGCTCAGACATACTCGTCCTCGCCCTCGCGGCGGATGACGATCTGGCCGCTCTCCTCGAGGCGGCGGATGACGCCGACGATGCCGGCGCGGGCCTCCTCGACCTGCGACAGGCGCGTCGGGCCGAGCAGCTCGATCTCCTCGACGAGGTTCTCCCGGGCACGCTCGGACAGGTTGGTGAGGATCTTGTCCCGCACCTCCTCCGAGGCGCCCTTGAGCGCCACCGACAGCGACGAGTTCTCGACGCCGCGCAGCACGACCTGGACCGCACGGTCGTCGAGCATGACGACGTCGGCGAAGACGAACATCCGGCTCCGGACCTCCTCGGCGAGCTCCTTGTCGCGCACATCGAGGCCCTCGAGGATGAGCTTCTCGGTGCCCGGGTCGGCGCGGTTGATGATCTCGACGAGCGGCTGGACGCCACCGACCGCGGACATCTCCTGCGGCGCGAGCACCGAGGACGCCTTGCGGCGCAGGTTGTCCGCGACGACCGCGACGACGTCGGGCGCCGCGCGCTCCATGAGCGCGATCCGGTGCGCGACCTCGGCCTGGCTCTCGGCCGGCAGGCCCGCCATGATCTGCGACGCGTGCTCGGGCCGCAGGTGCGCCAGCACCAGCGCCATGGTCTGCGGGTGCTCGCCGGTCAGGAGCGAGAGCACCTGGCGGGCGTCGGCGTGCTGGAGGAACTCGAACGGCTGGCCGGCCATCTGCGACGCGAGCCGCTCCATGACGCCGGCGGCGCGCTCGGCGCCCGAGGGACGCCTCGAGCAGCTCCTGCGCGTAGGACCGGCCGCCGCGGGCGATGAGGCTCGGGCCGGCGATCGAGACCGCGTGGAACTCGTCCAGGACGCTGTCCGCGGTGACGCCGTCGATCTGCTCGAGCCGGACGATCTCGGCGGTGATCTCGTCGATCTCCGCCTCGCCGAGCTGGGCCATGACCTTGGCCGCACGCTCGCGGCCGAGCTGCATGAGGACGACGGCGGCCTTCTGGACGCCGGTCAGCGTCATGGCCGGGCGCGGCTTCGGGGCCGGGAGCACGGCCACCTCGGTGCTGGACGAGGCGGCGGGGGCGACGGTCGCGACGGTCATCGCTTCGCTCCGCCCTCGACGAGCCAGCCGCGCAGCAGGTCGGCGACCTCGCCGGGCTTCTCCTCGGCCAGGGCGCCGATCTCCGCCCGCCGGACGGCGGCGCTCTCGGACACGGGGGCGACGGCGGCCGGCAGGGCCAGCGCGGCGTCGGTGGGCTCGAAGGGCAGGCGGGGCCGCTCGACGATCTGCAGCTCGCCCAGGTCCAGCGCCTCGCGGCGGGCCTTGCGGGAGCGGCGCTTGGCGGCGATGAACAGGATGAGCAGGAGCAGGGCGACGGCGCCGGCAACCGCGCCGGTCTGGATCAGCTCGGCCTGCTCGGCCGCCTTCTCCTCGGCCGCGGCGGCAGCGAGCGCCTCGCGGGCAGCGTCGGCACCCTGGGTGTCGAAGGCCATCCGGGCCACCTCGACGGTGTCACCGCGGGCCGCGTCGATGCCGGCCGCGGCGACGACGAGCGCCTCGAGGTCGACCATGTTGAGCGCGCCGGCGGCCTCCTGGTCCACGACCACGGAGACGGACTGGCGCTCGACGCTGCCCGGGGCGGTGGTGGTGTGCTCGGTGACCTTGTTCACGGCCGGGTTGAGCACCTCGCTCTCCTTGAGGTAGCTGCCTTCGCCCCCAGCAGCACCGGGCACCGCGATGTTGTCCGGGCCGAGCACGCCGCCCACGGCGGTACCGCCGGTGCCGGTGTACTCCTCGCGCGTCGTCGAGGAGGACAGCGGCGGGACGCCCTCGGTCGCGTCGAACGTCTCGGTCGTGCGGTCGGTGTCGTCGTAGTTCAGCTCGGCGGTGACGGCGACGACGGCCTTGCCCGGGCCGACGAGGCGGTCGAGCATCGTCTGGACCGCGGAGGTCACCCGCTGCTCGTACTCGCCGGTCTGCTGGTCGGCCATGCCGCCGGCCGCCGAGCCGCCGATGGCGGAGAGGACGGTGCCCTGGGAGTCGATGACGGCGACGTCGGCGGGGTTCATGCCCTGGATGCCGGCCGAGACGAGGTGGACGATCGACTGGACCTGCGCCGCCTCGAGCGTCGTGCCGCGCTGGGTCTGGATGAAGACGGACGCCGTCGGGTCGGCCGTCTCGGAGACGAAGACCGTCTCCTCGGGCATCGCGAGCTTGACGGTGGCGGCCTCGACGCCGTCGATCGCGCCGATGGTCTTGGCGAGCTCGCCCTCCATCGCCCGCTGCAGGGTGATCTCCTGCTGGAACTCCGAGGCGGTCATGCCCATGTCGTCCAGCAGCGAGTAGCCGCCGCCGTCGGACGCCGCGGGGAGCCCGGCGGCCGCGACCGTCAGCCGGGTGCCGTAGAGCTCCTCGGCCGGGACCATGATCGTGCTGCCGCCGTCGGCGAGCTCGTACTCGACGCCCTCGCCCTCGAGCAGGTCGACGATCGCGCTCGCGTCGGCGGCGGAGACGCCGGAGAACAGCGGGCTGAGCGTCGGCTTGCCCATCCAGCTCGAGAGGGCGACCGCACCGAGCACGAGGCCGGCGACGCCGATGAGGGCCAGCGTGCGCTGGGCCAGGGTGAACTGCGCGACGACGGCCTTGAGGCGGTCGAGCACGGCGGTCAGCTGGCGTGGGCATCAGGCCTGCATCCTCATGATCTCGGTGAACGCCTCGACGGCCTTGTTGCGGACAGCGGCGGTGAGCTCCAGCGCGACCTTGGCCTGGCTGGAGGCCACGGTGTAGTCGTGGACGTCGTCCAGGTCACCCGTGACGGCCTTGATGGCGAGGTCGCTCGACGTGGACTGCATGCCCTGGAGGTTGTCGATCGAGCCGGCGAGCGCCGCGCCGAACGCGGCGTCGGAACCCGCGGTGCTCGGTGTGGCCGAGGCGGCGCCGACCGACGAGAGGTAGCCGGTCCCCGCCACCCCGCTGATGCTTCCGATCATCATCAGTTCCGTCCGATCTGCAGTGCTGCCTGGTAGGACTCCTTGGCGCGGTCGACGATGGCGGCGTTCGCCTGGTAGCCGCGCTGGGCCATGATGAGCTGGGTCATCTGGCTGGCCATGTCGATCTCCGGGTACTTCACGTACCCCTCCCGTCGGCGAGCGGGTGGTTGGGCTCGAAGACCAGGCGCCCCTCGGCGCTGCCGAGCTCGATGCCCTTGACCCGCACGCCGGTGCCCTCGCCGGTGCTCCCGCTCTGCGCAGCCTCGGCGACGACGTACTTGCGCCTGGAAGGCCGCCTCGCCCGTGCCGCGGACGGTGTTGATGTTGGCGAGGTTGTCGCTGACCGCGTCCAGCCACTTGCGGTGGACGGTCAGGCCCGTGCTGGCGATGCCGATGGCGCCGAAGGTGGTCATCAGCTGGTCCGCATCGCGACGCGCAGCGAGGAGAACTGGCCGTCGACGGCCTGCGTGGCGAGCTGGTACCGCAGCTGGGTGTCGACGTTGAGCAGCGTCTCGGCGTCGAGGTTGACGTTGTTGCCGTCCAGGCGGGTCGGCTCGAGCGAGCGGGCGACCGAGGGCTGTGACGGCACCGGAGCCGCCGGCGACCGCCGCGGCGAGGGAGTCCTCGAAGGCGACTCGACCGGCGAGGAAGCCGGGAGTCTGGATGTTGGCGACGTTGTCGGCGATGACGCGCTGACGCAGCGCGAGACCGTCGAGCGCGCTGTTCAGCGCGACGAAGGACACGGATTCGAGCACGAGGGTCCACCCTGGAACGCGAGTGAGTCGGCCGATCCGTCGGCCTACGAGGTGAGCGATCCGTGCTCACATGGCCTATCGGGCGGGCACCGCGTCGTTGTGAGGTTTTGTCCGGATGGGCTTGGCGCCCGGACGCGACGAAGCCCCGGTCGTGGTGACCGGGGCTCCGTCGGGTGCCGGACGACGTCGTCCGGGGGTTGGGCAGGGGGGTTGGGCAGGGGGGCCGGGTCAGCCGGCGGTGTCGAGGTAGACGGGGGCGGCCTCGGCGGTGGCACGCATGCCCTCGACGGCCCGCACCTGGCGACGGCTGTGTGCCGCCGCCTCGGCGAGCTGCTGCGCGACGCGGAGCTGACGCCCCAGGAGCGCGCGGGCCCGGTCGGCGAGCGGGGCCGGGAGCTGTCCGAGATGCGTGGGCGGGATCCAGCCACGCGTCGGGGCCAGCACGGGGTCGACGGCGCCGGTGCGGTGCGCGGCGAGCAGGAGCGCCTCCGCCTCGTCGACGCTCATCTCGAGCTCGGCCAGCGCGTCGGCCCACGCGGTGGACCAGGCGGGTGCCGCTGCCGGCCCGGACAGGACGGCGGTCATCCGACGCCGAGCTCCCCGCCCGGGGTCGGCTCGCCGAAGGCGGCACGGGGGCGCTGAGTCGGGATGAGGGGGGCCGAGGTGGCGGCGAGCGAGGCCGCGGCCTCGCGCCAGGTGTCCCGGAGCGGGACGACGATGGCCGAGCAGCCGGCGGTGCGGTCGGCGTCGCCGCTGATCGACGAGCCGACCATCTCGCGCAGCAGGAACATGTACAGGTCCATGAGGCTCTGCCCGCCCGACCACGCGTCGACGTCGAGCGTCGAGGCGAGGCTGCCGACGATCTCCTGCGCGTGGTCGAGGTAGGTGCTCGCCTGCGCGCGCTCCCCGTTGCGCTGCGCGGCCTCGGCGCGGTTGAGGTCGAGGACCAGCCGGTCGTACAGCATGACGAGGATCTGCTGCGGGCCGGCGGTGGCGACGGTGTCCGCGAGGAAGCGGTTGCGGGTCATGGCCATGTTCATGGGGTGGTCTCCGGGGGACGCGTCGCGCTAGTTGGAGCTGGCGCTGAGGGACTCGAGCTGCGAGGTGAGCCAGCTCGCCTGCGCATTGATGTTGCTGAGGGACACCTCGAGCGACGAGTACGTCCGCTCCAGGGTCGTCCGGCGCAGAGCGAGCCGGGTGTCCCAGTTGTCGACCTGGTCGCTGAGGTTCTTCACGTAGCTCTGCTGACCCTGGATCTTCAGGCTCAGGGAGCCGCTCGTCGGGTCGGACAGACCCTTCGCGGCCGTCTCGACCCGCTCGGCGATCGTCGTGACGATCTTCTGGGTGCCGACGGGGTCGGCGGCCATGGCGGCGGAGAACTTGGCCTCGTCGAACGAGATCGTGCCGTCCTTGGCGAGCACGAACCCGACGGCCGACGGCGACACGTTGCCGACCGGGAGCGACGCGGCCGACAGGACCGTCTGCTTCGCCTGCCGGGTCGCGCTGTCGGCGGAGAGCGCGCCGCCGGTGATGACGTCGCGCCCGTCGGAGGACTTGGTGGTGGTGGACTTGGTCCGGGACGTGATCTCGGAGAGCACCGTGGCGATGTTGGTCACGAGGTCGGACCCGAGCTTGCGCAGCGCCGCGTCGTCGCGGGCGACCGTGACCGTGACGGGGTCGCTCTCGACCTTGGAGACGGTGAAGCCGACGCCGGCGACGACGTCGGAGAACGTGTTGGTGGCGGACGTGACGGCCTGCTCCGCGCCGGCGACGCCCTTCCAGAGGGTGATCACCGCGTTCCTCGCGGCGGTGACGACGGTGTTGCCGGGTCCGGTCGCGCCGTCGGCGGCGGTCGTCCGGCCCATGAGGGCGACCGAGCCGCCCAGGGTGTCGGCGGTGACGTCGCCCGCGTAGAGGTCGAACGCGGCGGCCGTCCCGGTGCTCCTGCCGGCCAGCTGGACGCGGGTCGTGCCGTCGCCGATGTTGACGAGCGTGGCGGAGACGCCGGCGCCGGCCTTGTTGAGGGCGCTCGCGAAGCCGGCGAAGTCGGTCACGCCGGTGAGGTCGACGGTGGTGAACTTCGCCGCGGACCCGTCGCCGGAGACGAGGGTGAGCTTCGCGGGGATCGCCCCGTCGAAGAAGGTGCCGAGGTCGGCGGCGGGGGCACTGAGGGACGTCTGGCCGCTGGCCACCTGGTCGACGGTGAAGGACAGCGACGACGCCAGCGTGGTGCCCGCCGCGGTCGCCGTCACCGAGGTCGACGTGCTGGCCGCGGTCACGGCCTGCCACGACGTCGCCGTGGCGGCCTTCGTGGCGGAGTCCTTGAGCGAGGAGAGCTTGGTGTTGAGGGACTGCAGCGCGGAGACGAAGGTCTCCGTCTTGGTGACCTTGCTCTTGAGGAGGGTCTGCGGGGCGGCCTCCAGCGTCATGAGCTGGGTGATCATCTCGGTGGTGTTGAAGCCACTGACGAGCCCGTCGACAGCCATCCCGGCCATGCGTTGTTCCCTTCGTGCGTGTGACGCCGTCGGGCACGGGGCCCGGGCTGGTAGTGCGACGGCGGTGGGCTGACGGTCGAGGTCAGCCCACCGCCGGCGCGGTGGTGCGGTTACTGCTGCGCAGTCATGCGGTCATCCGGTGATCCCCCTGAGGGGTCCGGATCACTGCAGGAGCTGCAGCACACCCTGCGGGATCGACTTCGCCTGCGCGAGCATGGCGGTGCCGGCCTGCGACAGGATCTGCGAGCGGGAGAACTTGAGGGTCTCCTGCGCCATGTCCGTGTCGCGGATGCGGCTCTCGGACGCCGACAGGTTCTCGACGGCGACGTTGAGGTTGTTGATGGTGTGCTCGAAGCGGTTCTGCACGGCACCCAGGTCGGCCCGCTCGTTCGAGACCGTCTCGATGGCCGCGTCGATCTTGCTGATCGCGTCCGACGCACCCGTTGCCTCCGCGAAGGCGACCGAGGCCGCCGCGACGGCCGACGCCGACGCGCCGGCGGCCGGCGCCACCCCGGTGACGACCAGGTTCCCGCCGGTGACGGTGGCCGAGGCGTCCGAGCCGAAGGCGGCGGCGACCGCGGCCTGCAGCTTGGTGGTGCGGGTGGCGACGTCGTCCGCGGCGTCGTACTTGACCGTGGACAGGTCCAGGGTCTTGTTGCCGACCGAGAGCGTGCCGTTGAGGTCGTCGAACCCGGCCGTGGTGGCCAGGTCCGAACCAGCCGTGGTGACCTCGCCGGCGGTGCCCGCGACAGCGTTGACCGTGGTGGCCGTGGTGGCACCGGTGGCCGCAGCGGTCACGTTGATGCCGGAGACACCCAGGCCCACCGCGCCGAGGCCGCTGCCCTTGAGCGAGACCGAGATCGTCTCGCCGGCGTTGGCGCCGACCTGGAACGTGCCCTCGTAGTTGCCGTCGAGGAGCTTCTTGCCGTTGAACTTCGTGGTGTCCGCGATGCGGGTCAGCTCGGAGTTGAGCTGGCCGATCTCCGACTGGATGTTGCCCCGCGCCTCGTCGTTCAGGCTGCCGCTGTTGGAGGCCTGGACGGACAGGTCACGCATGCGCTGCAGGATCGAGTGGGTCTCGTTCAGCGCGCCCTCAGCGGTCTGGACGACGGAGATGCCGTCCTGAGCGTTGCGGACACCCATCTTGATGCCACCGATCTGCGAGCGCATGCCCTCGGAGATCGCCAGGCCGGCCGCGTCGTCCGCAGCGCGGTTGATGCGGAAGCCGGACGAGAGCTTCTCGAGGGACTTGCCGAGGTCGGACTGGGTCGTGCTGAGGTTGCGGTACGCGTTGAGCGCGGCAACGTTGGTGTTGATCGAGAGAGCCATGATTGTTCTCCTCCGTGTGTTGGCTCGGGCTTGCCGTCCGCCCCTCCATGGGCGAACACCTTGCTCATCGGAGGCCCGGCCCGGGCCATGAGGTTTTCGTCGGAGATGTTCGCACCGACTTCCGGGGGTCCCCCGGATGGCCCAACGGCGCACGAACAGGAGCGAAGATCCCCTCGGACGGCCGACCTCGAACGGGCCCAGGAACGACGTCGCGCCCCTCATCCGCAGGGATGAGAGGCGCGACACGTTCGGAGTGGTGACGGGGCGCGCGGTGTGTGTGCGCAACCCGGGAGCCCTCGTCACCGGCAGACCGCAGGGTGCGGAGCTGCCTGGTGGAGCGGCCCGGGTCAGCCGGCGACGGCGACCTTCTCCCCGGCCCACGCGGGGACCGTGGCGGGACGCTGGTTCGGCACGACGGCGCCGGTGGTGGCGATCGTCGAGGCGCGGGCGAGGAAGGACGCCTGCTGGGCGACCAGGTCGAAGTAGGCCTTGCGGCGGCGCTCGGCGACGCCGTCCGGACGCTCGGCCACCGGGACGAGGGTCGGCTCGAGGCTGGCGTTGATGCCGTCCTTCATGAGCGCGAGGGCCTCGGTGCGGAGCTGGCTGATGCGGGACTGCGTCACCCCGAGCTCCTCGGCGAGCTCGACGACCGGGCGCTCGTGGAAGAAGAGCTCCTCGACGACGTAGCGCAGGCGCTCCGGCAGGGCCCGCACGGCGGCGTGCAGGTGCTGCATCTTCTCGGTGACGAGGACGTTCTCCTCCGGGCCCATGCCGGGCTCGGAGACCGTGTCGGCGATGGCGCTGTCGAACGCCTCGATGGAGAGGATGCGCCGGTCGGCGTCCCCGCGGGCGGCGTCGATCTCGGCCACACCGGTACCCATGGCGGACGCGAGCTCCTCGCGGGACGGGGTGCGACCCAGCTTCGACGTCAGCTCGTCGGACGTGGTGCTCACCCGGCGGGCCCGCTGGCGCGCTCCACGGGAGACCCAGTCCATCGAGCGCAGCTCGTCGAGGAGCGCGCCGCGGATGCGGAGCGCGGCGTACCGGGCGAAGGGGACGCCGGTCTCGGCGTCGTAGGCCTGGGCGGCCAGGACCAGGGCGAGCGAGCCGGCCGAGGCCAGGTCGTCGCGCGAGACGTAGGAGGGCACCCGGCCGAGGAGCTCGGACACGTGGTAGCCGACGAGGGGCAGGTTCGCCGTGACGAGAGCGTCGACGGTCTGAGGTGAGTTGCGCACACCACCCCTTCGGCCCAGCGCGACCGAACTGTGAGAACAGTTGCGGGGAACTTCTCAGAAGGGTTCCCGCGCCGCCGACAGGTCGCCGCCCTCAGGCCGCCTGCCAGCGGTTTTACCGTTTCAGCACCATCTGGGTGTGACGCGCACCACACTCACATCACCGCCCGTCCTGCCGAGCGGGGGACGGAACGGGGCACACCGGTCGGCCCCGGCGAGCCGATCCGCCGACTCCCTGACTACCCGGACGGCTCGCACGCACACGTGGAGGCCCGTCCAGGGCCCGGGACCCGGCCACCCGGACTCATCACAAAGGGGACAGGGCGTCCGATGGGAGGGGCGTACCTCGTCCGGCACGTCGCCGGCACAGTCAGCAAGGAGATCTCGTATGGGTGTGGCGGAGCTGTCAGCCGTGCTGTGGCGGGAGAGGCAGCTGCTCGAGCTGCTGCTCTTCAAGCTCGAGGAGGAGCAGCTGGTCCTCTCGAGCGGCCGCACCCGCTGGCTGGGGCACGCGACCCGCGAGGTCGAGCAGGTGCTCGAGCAGGTCCGGACGGCCGAGCTCGGCCGCTCCGTCGAGGCGGACGCCGCCGCCCGCGACTTCGGCCTGGCCCCCGGCAGCGGCCTGCTGGCCCTGAGCAAGGCGGCGCCCGAGCCCTGGGACGACCTGCTCACGAGCCACCGCGAGGCGTTCGTCTCGCTCACCGCGCAGATCCAGGAGGTCGCGCACGGCAACCGCGACCTGCTCGCCAGCTCGCACCGAGCCGCGCAGGAGACGATCTTCGGCCTCCACGAGACGGTGCAGACGACGTACGACACCCGCGGCTCCGCCTCCGCCGGCGCGTTCGCCACCGCCGCCCGCCTCATCGACCAGTCCTTCTAGGGAGGTCCGCACATGAGCAGCTTCTCCGGCCTGTCCACGGCCCTCAGCTCCCTCAACGCCCAGCGGCAGGCCCTCGAGATCGCCGGCCAGAACGTCGCCAACGCCAACACCGTCGGCTACACGCGTCAGCGCGCCGACATGACGTCCATCGAGCCGCAGACCAAGGCGTCCCTCTTCTCCGGCGGCCTGACGACCGGCACCGGCGTCAAGGTGACCGGCGTCGCCCGGCTCGGCGACGCCTTCCTCGACACCCGCCTCCGGTCCGAGACCGGCAGCGCCTCGTTCGCCGCGACCCGCGCCGAGGTGTACGCGCGGCTCGAGACCACCGTCGCCGAGCCCGGCGACAAGGGCGTGTCCCAGGCGCTGACCACTTTCTGGGCCGGCTGGCACGACGTCGGGAACTCGCCCGACTCCGACTCGGCGCGTGCGGTCCTCCTCGAGAACGCCTCGGCGCTCGCCGGCCGGATCTCCAGCGCCTACGGTGCGGTCTCCACCCAGTGGTCGCAGGCCCGCACCGAGCTCGACTCGACGCTCACCGAGGTCAACTCCCTCGCGTCGGGCGTCGGGCAGCTCAACGAGCAGATCCGCGGCGTGCTGGTGTCCGGTGGCTCGGCCAACGAGCTCATGGACCAGCGCGACGTCATGGTCACCTCGCTCTCCAGGATGATCGGCGCGAGCGCCGTCGTGCAGGAGAACGGCACGGTCGACGTCATGGTCGCCGGCAACGCCCTGGTCCGCGGCGACAGGTCGCACGCGATCGAGGTCACACCCGCGAGCGCCCGGACGCTCGCCGACGCCGACAACGGGATCACGCTGCGGTGGGCCGGCAACGGCACGACGGTCGGCTCGGGCAGCGGCCAGGTCCTCGCCCTCGTGACGGCGCTGGCCCCCGCGTCCGACGGCGGCATCCTCGCGAGCGCCGCGAAGTCCTACGACGCGATGGCGACGACGCTCGTCACCCAGGTCAACGCCGTCCACCGCGACGCCTTCACCGTCGACGGGCGCGCCGGCGGCGACGTCTTCACCACGACCGGACCGTCCGCGGCCCAGCACCTGCGGGTCGCGATCACGTCGGTCGCCGACGTCGCCGTGGCCGGCAAGGCCGCCGACGGGACGCCGAAGGGCGCGCTCGACGGGTCGATGGCCGACGCGATGGCCGCCCTCGGCACCTCCACCAGCGGGCCGGACGCCGCATGGTCCAAGTTCGTCGTCGACCTGGGTGTCAGGTCCCGGTCGGCAACCGAGCGGGCTACGGTCACGGAGTCGACCCGAGCCACCGCCGAGAAGCTCCAGCTCTCGGCCACGAGCGTCGACATCGACGAGGAGTCCGTGAACATGCTGGCCTACCAGCGGGCGTACGAGGGCGCGGCCCGCGTCCTGACCGCGATCGACGAGATGCTCGACACCCTGATCAACCGCACCGGCGTCGTGGGGAGATGACCATGATCGGACGAGTCACGCAGCAGACCGTGCAGCGGTCGACGCTCGCCAACCTCCAGACCAACCTGTCCGCGATGTCCGACCTGCAGAACCGGCTCTCGGGCAACAAGCGGATCACCACGCCGTCGGACGACCCGGCCGGCACGGCGTCCGCGCTCGCCCTGCGCAGCAGCCTGCGGCAGAACGAGCAGCACTCGCGCAACATGGCCGACGGCGTCGGCTGGCTCACGAGCGTGGACACGGCCCTGAACAGCTCGCTCTCCGCGATCGGCAGGGCACGCGACCTCACGGTGCAGGGCTCCAACACCGGCGCACTCACCCCCGAGGCCCGCGAGGCGCTCGCGATCGAGATCGAGGGGCTGCGCGACTCCCTGGTCAGCCAGGCGAACACGTCCTACCTCGGCCGGTCGGTGTTCGCCGGGACGTCCAACACCGGCGCCGCGATCGTGGCCAACCCCGCGGCCGGCGCGACGCCGCGCACGTACGTCCCGCAGAACGGGCACGGCGCCCCGGTCGAGCGGCGCATCGACGCCGACACGACCGTCCGGGTCGACGTCGACGTCACCGCCGCCTTCGGCACCGACGACGCCGTCGCCGGCACCTCCTCCGTCTTCGCCACCCTCGACCGGATCGCGGCGACGCTGCGGTCCGGCGGGAACCCGTCGAGCGACCTCACGGCGCTCGACGGCCACCGTGACGCGATGCTGGCCCAGCTGGCCGGGGTCGGCGCGCGTCACAACCAGGTGCTCGACGCCCAGTCGAACGCCCTGACCACCAAGACCGAGCTCACCGGGCGGCTCAGCGATGTGGAGGACGCGGACCTGGCCGCCTCCATCATCGAGCTGCAGATGCAGGAAGCCGCCTACCAGGCGGCCCTGGGTGCGACCGGTCGCGTTCTCCAGCCGACACTGATGGACTTCCTCCGATGAGCACAGCCCCCACCGTCCTGCACCCGCTGGCGCCGTTCCCCGGTCTGCCCGGGCACCCCGAGTACTCGCTCGACGGCCTGGACGACGACGGGATCCTCTACGCGCTGCGCAGCCTCGCCGACCCGGCCGTGCGCCTGTTCGTGGTGCGCCCCGAGGCGTTCTTCGAGGGGTACACCCCCGGCGTCGACACCGAGACCCGCACCGCGCTCGAGCTCGGGGACGGCGACGACCCGCTCCTGCTCGTCGTGGTGCACCCGGCGACCGGCGAGGCGCCGGCCACGGCCAACCTCCTCGCCCCGCTCATGGTCAATCCCGCCACCGGTGCCGCGTCGCAGGTCGTCCTCGACGGCTGGCCGCTGCGAGCACCGCTGGGCTGAGCGGTGCCCACGACCGACCCGACCCGCGACGCGTGGCCCGCGGGCCGACTCGTCGGCCCGCAGGTCACCGTCCACCGCCAGCCGGTCGTCGCGCCCGACGGCGGGGTGCGGGGCTATGCGATCGGGGTCTCCGTGCGGACCCCGTTGGCCGGGGCGCGCCACCGGGTCGACGCGCCGACCCTCGTGCACGAGGAGTACGCGCGCCTGGACCTCGGCGCCCTGACCGGGGGCACCGTCGCGTTCGCGCGGGCCACCGCGGCGATGGTCGCCGGCGACCACCCGCTGCCGGACTCCCCCGGGGGCCTCGTGCTGGTCGTCCCGCCCGAGCTGACCGTGGACCCCGGCACCGCCGCCCACCTCGGGCGTCTGCGCGCCGCGGGTGTCACGCTGGCCCTGGCCGACTACCGGCCGGAGGACCCGCTCGACGCGCTGCTGCCGCTCGTCCACCTCGTCACCGTGGACCTCCGTCGCGGCCCGACCGTGTGCGCCGACGCGGTCGACCGCGCGCACGCCGCCGGGCTCGCGGTCGTCGCGGAGCGCGTCGACTCCGAGGCGGCCGTCCGCTTCGCGACCGGGCTCGGGATCGACCTCCTCCAGGGCCCGCTCTTCCCGCGCGACACCGCGGCCCGCCGCCAGGAGCTCTCGGCGGGCCAGCTCCAGTGCCTGGAGCTCATGCAGCTGCTCAGCGCGGACCCGGTCGACTCCGACGCGGTCATGGCGATGGTCGCGGCGGACCCCGAGCTGAGCATGCGCGTCCTGCGCCTGGTCAACCTCAGCGCGTTCGCGGTGCGGCGGCGGGTGGACTCGGTCCGCCAGGCCGTCGTCCTCGCCGGACCGGTGCACCTCGCCGCGCTCGCCGTCAGCGCCCTGACCGACGCGAGGACCAGCGGCGTCGGCCCGCTGTGGTTCACCCTGACCCGCGCGAACGCGTGCCGGACCCTCGGCCGGCACGACAACGCCTTCACGGTCGGGCTGCTGTCCGCCGTGGCGTCCCAGCTGCGGATGGGCCCGCTCGACCTCGTGGAGCGCACCGGCGTGTCCGACGACGTCGCGGCGGCCCTGCGCGACCGCAGCGGCACGTGGGGTCCGGTGCTCGCGGCCGTCCTCGCGCACGAGGCGGACGACGTCGACGGGGTGCGCACGACCGGGCTCGATCCGCAGGACGTGTCGGACGCGTACCTCGACGCGGTGGGCACCGCCTTCACGACGGCGACCTCGCTCGCCGGCGCCGGCTGACGCCGGCGACGACCTACCCTGGGACCGTGCGCAGCCTGCCCCCCGTCCTCGAGGTCTTCCTCCGGTCGGACCGTCGACGCGAGGACCCGCCACCGGTCGACGTCGACATGCGCCGGGTCGTCCTCGTCGGGCTCGCGCTGTGGGTCGGCGGGCTCGTCGTCGCCGTCGTGCTCTGGCGGACCGGGACGATCACGGTGACGCCGGTGTGGAGCTGCCTCGCCGGCGTCGTCCTCGGGCTGCTCGGACTCGCCTGGGTCCGCGGCCACGGGCACCGTGACGGGGACAGCGACTAGTCACCCGGGAGCCTCGCCCGCCGCGATCCGGCGGGCCGCGGCCGCCCGCCGGGTCCGGGCGTTCGCGTGCTCCGACCACCGCGGCACCCACCGTGCCAGCCCGGCCGCCGCGACCAGCCCGGTGACGCCCATCGCCGACACCCCGCCCGCGAGCGTCCCGACGGCGGCGCCGGCCGAGACGAGCAGCGGCCCGGCGGCCCCGCCCGCGTCGGAGAACAGCCGCCAGATCCCGAGGAACTGCGCCCGGACCGCGGCCGGGGCGACGTCGGCGCCGAGCGTCATGAGGATCCCCGAGCCGATCCCGTTGCCCACGCCCATGACCATCGCGACCACCGTGACCCCGGCGAGGGTCGTCGTCCAGGGCAGGGCGAGGATGCTCAGGCCGAGCACGACCATCGACGGGATGGCCACCCACAGCCGACCTCGCCGGTCCATCACGCGCCCGGCCGGGTAGAAGAGCAGCATGTCGACGGCGCCCGAGAGGCCGAACACCAGGCTCGTGGTCGCCGGGCTGAGTCCCAGGTGCTCGGTCCACAGGGGCAGGACGACCTGCCGTCCGGCGCGGACGGCACCGACCGCAATGACGGCGAGGCCGAGCGTCGCGAAGACGTGCGCGTGGTCGCGGGCGACGACGCGCAGCGGCACCCGAGCCCGCGCCGGCCGGTCGGGGTGCTCCCCGAGGACGTCCGGCACCAGGGCGACGACGAGGCCGGCCACCGTCGTCGTCAGCACGGCGAGCCAGAAGACGCCCCGCAGGTCGGTCAGGTGCACGATGCCGGCCCCGAGGAACGGCCCGGCGAAGGCGCCGATGCGGTTCACCCCGCCCAGCGTCGACAGCGCCCGGGCCCGGGCGTGGACCGGCGTGACCTCGGTGAGGTACGCCTGCCGGGCCAGCCCGAACACCGACCCCGCCGCCCCGACGACGGCGATCGCGCCGCCGAGCACCCACAGGTCGGACGCGAGCGCGCACGCCACGAAGGCGACGACCGAGAGCCCGGACGCCAGGAGCATGGCGCGACGGTCGCCGACCCGGGCGGCGAGCGCCCCCGCCGGGACGTCGCCGACGATCTGACCGACGCCGAGCAGCGCGACGACGAGACCGGCGACCGCGAGGTCGGCACCGAGCTCGACCGCACGCAGGGCGATGACGGGCGCGACGGCGCCGGTCCCGACCGAGAACACCAGGGTGGGGGCGTAGATCCCGACGAGCGCCCGGCGCAGCCCGGCGGGTGCGGGCGCGGGCCGGGGCGCGGGCGACGGGCCCTGCGGCGGACCGGTAGGGATGGGCGTCATCGCGACCCATCCTCCCGTGGCCGGGTCGCGTGGGCACCCGCGCCCGCGCTAGGTGCCCTGCGAGGACGGGTCCAGCATCGCCTCGGTCGCGAGCTCCTCGGCGCGTCCCGGGTCGCCCAGGACGATCTCGAGCGCGTGCCGCGCGCCCCAGGCCCCGGCGGCCTGGGCGAGCCCCCGGGCGAGCGCCGCGAGGTGGGTCGCGTGCACGACGGCGTCCGGCCCCTCCCCCTCGACCCACCAGTCCACCGGGACGCCGTCGACGTGCAGGTCCTCGTGCTCGTGCCACGTCGCAGGGACGCCCGGCACGACGGCGCGGGCGGCGGGCGGGGTGGGTGCCGGGGTCGCGTCCGTCGTGTCGCCGGCCTCGACGACCCCACCGGCGGTGTCCTCGCAGCGCGGCAGGTCGAGCAGGGCCGCGAGCGCCGCGGCCGTCCCCGGCGGCGCGGGGACGAGGGCGCCGAGGTCGGTCCGCTGCAGCCACATCGGTGACCCGGCGACCACGGCGTCGTCGGCGTGCACGAGGCGCGCCTCCGCTGGGCCGACGAGCGCGGGCAGCCGCTCCGGGAGAGCCTCGAGCCGGACGCCGTCGGCCGCGGCGCGGGCGAGCGCCCGCCACAGCGCCGCGGCGCGGGCCGGCTCGAGCCGCGTCCCGACCGGGCCGAGGGCGTCGAGCAGGTCCGTCCAGCCGGCGGCGTCGAGGTCCGCCAGCGCGGCGACGCCGCCCAGCGCCCGCAGGACGGCGCCGTCGAGCGGGCCGCCGTCGGGGCCGGTCACCTCCGCGAGCCACGCCGGCGCCGGGCGGACGAGCCCGGCCAGCGCGGCGTCCGCGCCGGGCAGGGCGAACGGCTCGCGCAGGGCGACGTCGTCGGGGGCTCGGGTCCGCAGCCACCACGCCGTGTAGGACGGGGCGGACGCCGCCGTCGACGCCCCCTCGGCGCGCACCGGCTCGACGAGCGCGCGGCGCAGGTCCGGCTCGCCGGCGAGCTCGGCGAGGACCCGCGGCCAGGCGTCGTCGCGCACGGCGTCGAGGTCCGCGACCGCGACGAGGTCACCGACGAAGGCGTCGGCACCGAGCCGGTCCGCGAGCTCGTCGAGGTAGTCGTCCCAGCCGTCCAGCGAGCGGGCGGCGAGCTCGCCGGGATCGCCGGCCGCCTCGCCGAGGAGGGCCCGGCCGGGGTCGACGAGGACGTCGGGCACCCGGGTGAGCGCCAGGTGGTCGCGCACGCCCACCGCGACCAGGACCTCCGGGCCCCAGTCGTCGACCAGGTCGGGGTCGACCGGTGCGAGCACGCGGTCGTCGAGCAGGTCGGCGGCGCGGGACCCGGGCAGCACGAGGCCGGCGGCGGGTGTCGGCTCGCCGTCGTCGGCCCGCAGGACGAGCTCGCCGAGCCACGCGCGGGTCGCCGCGGGGACCTCGCCGTCGGCCAGCGCGGCGGACACCAGGGTGAGGACGGCCGCGGCGACGTCGGCCGCGAGCGACTCGTCGTCGTCGTCGGCCGCGTCGAGCACCGCCTCACGGACGGCCGGCAGCGCGAGCAGCCCGGGACCGTCCGGGGCGACCGCGCCCAGCCGCTCGAGCAGCGGGTGCCCGGCGACCGGGTGGACGAGGCGCACACCCCACCGCCCGAGCACGTCCAGCGCGCCCCCGGCCGCGGCGGCGAGCCGCTCGGCGCCGAGGACCAGGCCCCGGGCGCCGCGGACCGTGCGGCCGTCCGCGAGCGGGACCGGCAGGGCACCGAGCGCCTCCCGGACGTGGGTGTCCACGGCGGCCGTGTCCAGGGCGGCGTACAGCGCACGCCAACGGGCCGGGTCACCCGACGCCGGCATCTCCTCGACGAGGTCGGCCAGCTCGCGCACCTCCACGCCGAGCGCGCGGGCGGGGGTCTCGTCGCCCGGGCCGAGCACGACGAGGTTCGCGGCCCAGCCCGCCAGCGCGCGGACGGCGACCGGGTCACGTCCCACGGCCCCGGCCACGGCGACCGCGCGGCCCGGCTCGACCAGCGACTCCGGTGCACCGCGCGGTCGGCCCGCGTCCGGTCGCGCCGGGTCGGCGGGGAGGTCGTGGCGGAGGTCGGCGTCCGGGTCGCCGTCGCCCGGGCCGGCGTCGCCGTGGACCGGGATCTGGGCGGCGGCGGGCCGGAGCAGGGGTGTCCGCGACAGCGCGACGACGGCGCGGTCGCGCAGCTCGGCGTCCAGCGCGCCGGCCGCCAGGCCGCGCGGCACGAGGACGAGCGGGTCGCCGCCCTCGGCGTGGACCCGCACCGCGAGCGTGGCGTAGGCCTCGGCCACCTCGCCGAGCAGGACGTCGGTCAGGGGCCCGCGCCGCACGTGACGCCGGGAAGGGTCCAGCGGCAGCGACGCGATGAGCAGGGCGGGGACCGTCGTGACCTCGTCGGTGGGCGTCGGGGCGTGCACGACGCCGCCCCACGCCGGCACCGCTCCGGGACGCCCGCCCGCGGGCGACCCGGAGGCGGCGTCCAGCGCCCCGTCGGGTGCCCCGGTGAGCAGCGCACGCGGCACCGCCCAGGTGACCCGCCAGGCGCGTGCCGCACGCTCCTCGACCGGGCGGTCGGCGACGAGCGCGAGGTCCAGGTGGCCCTCGCGACGCACGACCAGCCACCGCCGCTCGACGTCGGCGACCCGGCGCAGCGTCCCGCCCCACTCGTCGTCGACCTCGACGACGACCTCGGCGAGCGCCGGCAGGGCGAGCAGCGTCGTGTCCCCGACGGCGGCGAGCAGGGCGGCCACCTCCCCGGCGACGGCGTCGTCGCGCAGGGTGAGCTCGACCGCGGTGTCGTAGCCGGTCGGCGGGCGCCCGTCCGCCGGTTCCGGCAGGCGCAGCGCCGGCAGCGAGCCGTCGCGGCGGCGGACCTCGGCGGCCAGCTCGGGGTGGTCGACGCCGAGCCGGGCGAGGTGGGCCGCGGTGGCGGCCAGCGAGAACCGGACCGCGCCGGTCGTCGAGCGGACCTCGATCTCGTCCGCCACCGCGCGGACGGCCGCGAACCCGACGCCGAACCGTCCGACGAGCGTGGTGCCGTCGCCGTCCCGCTTGGCCGAGGCCCGCAGCGACGCGAGGGACGCCACACCGGCGGCGTCGAGCGGGGCGCCGGTGTTCGCGGCGAGCAGCCGCGGGACGCCGTCGGTGCGGGACAGCCGCAGCAGCAGGCGCCCCGGCACACCGGCGAGCGCGGCGGCGTCGGCGGCGTTCTGCGCGAGCTCGACGACCACGCGGTCGCGGTAGGGACCGCGGGCGTGGTCCTCCTCGGCGTTGGCGTCCTCGCGCAGCCGGGCGGGCGACGTCGCCCAGGCCTGCAGGACGGCGGCACGCAGCGCCGCCGTCCCGAAGGCGTCCGGGATCACCGCTCGGGCTGGTCGGCCTCGCGGGCCGCCTCGGGCTCGTCGGCCCCCGGCTGGTCCGCCACGGGCCGGTCGGCCTCGGGCTGGTCGGCCGTCACCGGCGTCTCGCCCGGCACGAGGGCCGCGTCCGGGTCGGGCTCGGCGTCGACGGCGGACTCGGCGTCGGCCGCGATCGCCGCGTCGACGTCGTCCGCGGCGAGCTCGGCGTCCGCCGGCTCGTCCGCGTCACCCCGGGCGTCGGTGTCGTCGGGCCGCTCGGCCGTGTCCTGGGCACCGTCCTCGACGGCGTCGTCGGCGTCGGCGTCGACCGGCGCGCCGGCGAGAGCGACCTCGTCCCGCAGGTCGGCGTCGCCCTCGACCGCGGCCTCCGCCACGGCGTGCGCGACGATCCGCGAGACGATCTCGACCTCGAGCTCGTCGATCGACGGCGCGGGGGCCGGCCAGTCGCTCGGCGGCGGCTCGACGTCGGTCTCGGAGTGCGCGCCGCAGCCGTGGTCGAGGCTGACGACCTTGCCGTCGTCGGGCGACCACTCGTTGGCGCAGACCCCGAAGACCGTCCCGAGCGACCCGATCATCCGGACGAGGAACCCGCAGCTGCCGCACGGCGCGGCCGCGGCGAGCGCGGCGGGGGCGGTCGGCCCCCGGGTGCCGGCATACCAGCGGTCGGCCGCCTCCTCCTTGCCGCGCGGCGAGAGCACGCGGGCCCGGGCCAGCGCGAGCTCCTCGATCGCGACCCGGTCCTCGTCCTCGTCACCGGTCGGCACGTAGCCGGGCTCGAGGCGGGGGTCGTCCGGGGCGAAGGGCAGCACGTCGCCCGGGCCGATGTCACCGGGCCGGAGCCGCTCGGACCACGGCACCCACGCCGGGGCGAGGACGGCGCCGTCGCCGGGCAGCAGGACGGCCTCGCAGACGGTCGCCGCGCGTGCCCGGGGGACACGCGTGACCGTGACGGTCCACTGCCACCCCCGGTAGCCGGGCGCGGTGCAGGCGAAGCGGTGGGAGACGAGGCGCTCGCCCTCGGCGACGAGCCCGAGGTGCTCCCCGACGTGGTCGGGGTTCTCCGCCACCTCGACGGCCGCCGCACGGGCGACGTCGACGGCCGAGCCCAGCACGGCGTCCTTCGTGGCGGTCGGCACGTCAGCCCTCGAGGTCGTCGGCGACGGCCCGCAGGACGGCGGCGTACTTCTCGGCCACGGCCTTCTCCGGGTAGCGCCCGCGGCGCAGGTCGTTGCCGACCCGGTCGAGCACCTTGATGAGGTCCTCGACGAGCACGGCCATGTCGTCGGCGGGCTTGCGGGCCGCCTTGACGGCGGACGGGACCGGGTCGAGGAGCTTGACGGACAGCGCCTGCGGGCCGCGGCGCCCGTCCGCGACGCCGAAGTCGACCTTGGTGCCGGGCTTGGGGGCGGCGACGCCCGCCGGGAGCGCCGAGGCGTGGAGGAAGACCTCGTCCCCCTCGTCGCTGGCGATGAAGCCGAAGCCGCGCTCGGTGTCGAACCACTTGACCTTGCCGGTGGGCACTGGGGACCTCGAAGACTCGTCGGAACTGCGTGTCCAGCCAGTTTACCGGCCGCATCCGACGCGCGGCGCCGCCCACGCCCCGATCCGCCCGCCGGGGGTCGCGCGCGTACCGTGGGTCCGATGGCCACCTTCAGCGAGCACCTGCGTGCCCGCAGCGACCCCGAGCTCGTGGACCTGCTCGCACGCCGCCCGGACCTGGCCAACCCCTCCCCCTCCACGCTCGCGTCGCTCGCCGCCCGCGCGACGAGCCGGGTGAGCCTCGAGCGGGCCCTCGCGGGCGTCGACGCGTCGGTCCTGCAGGTGCTCGAGTCCGTCGTGGGACTGCACCCCGTGCGGACGCACGTCACGGCCGACGACGTCGCGGTCGCCGTCGGCGCCGACGCGACCGGGCGCACCGGCGTCGACGACGCCGTCGCCGAGGCCCTCGGGCTCGCGCTGCTGTGGCAGGAGGGGTCCGCGCTGCACCCGTCGCCCGGGCTGGCCGAGGTCCTCGGCCCCTACCCGGCGGGTCTCGGTCCGGTGGTCGACCGGCTGCCCGACGACGCCGCGGCCGTGCTCGGCGAGGCGCCCCCGGCGGCGCGCGCGGTCCTCGACGCGCTCGCCTGGGGTCCCCCGGTCGGTCGACGTCCCGCACCCGCCGCCCACGGGACGGCCGCCGGCACGGTGACCCCGGGCGGGGGCGCGGCCGCGGGCGGCGACTCGCGCGCCGCGGTCGAGTGGCTGCTCGCCCGCCGCCTGCTGGTCGCGGTCGACGCCCAGCACGTCGTCCTGCCGCGCCAGGTCGCCCTCGTGCTGCGCGACGGCCGGACGCACGCCACCCCGACCACCCACTGCCCCCACCCCGCGGGCACCGAGCTGCCCGAGGCCACCGTCGAGGCGGAGTCGGCGAGCGCCGCGCAGGAGGTCGTCCGGCTCGTGACCACCCTCGTCCGCCTGTGGGAGCGCACGCCGCCGACGGTGCTGCGGTCGGGCGGGCTCGGCGTGCGCGAGCTGCGCCGCACGGCCGCGGCGCTCGAGGTCGACGAGACGGTCGCCGCGCTGGTCGTCGAGCTGGCCGGTGCGTCCGGCTTCGTGGTGGACGACGGCGAGGACACCCCCACCTTCTCCCCGACCGTCGACGTCGACGCGTGGTGGGAGACCGACCTCGCCGACCGGTGGGCCCAGCTCGCCGTCACCTGGTTCACCACCACCCGCACCCCGTGGGTGGTCGGCGGCCGGGACGAGCGCGGCGAGCTGCGGGCCGCCCTCGACCCGGAGCTGGCCCGCCCGTGGGCGCCGCGGCTGCGGCGCGCGGTCCTCGAGGTGCTCGCCGCCCGCGCGCCCGGCACCGCGCTGTCCGCCGAGGACGTCCTGGCCGTCCTGCACTGGCGGTCACCCCGGTCGGTGCCGCCGCCCGCCGCGGTGGCCGCGATGCTGGCCGAGGCCGGGCACCTCGGCGTCCTCGGCGCCGGCGCGCTGTCCCACGCCGGGCGGGCGCTGCTCGGTCGGTCACCGCGGTCCGACCCCGACGCCCCGGAGGCGGCCCTCCCCGCGGGCACCTCAGCGAGCGCCCCTGCGGGCACCCCGGCGGCCGCTCCGGCGCCGGGGGCACGGCCGCCCCGGACCGGCTGGCGTCCGACCGCCGCGACGGCCCCCGCCCGACCGCACGCCGACCTCGCCGACGCGCTGGCCGCGTCGCTGCCGGCGCCCGTGGACGAGGTGCTCCTGCAGGGCGACCTCACCGGCATCGTCCCCGGGCGCCCCACGCCGGCGCTCGCCGCCCTGCTGGACCGCGCGACGCGGGTCGAGTCCCGCGGCGCCGCGCTCACCGTGCGGTTCACCGCGGAGTCGGTCGAGGAGGCCCTCGACTCCGGTCAGACCGCGGACGACCTGCTGGCCGAGCTCGCCTCCCACGCCCGCGGCCGGGTGCCGCAGCCGCTGGACTACCTCGTCCGGGACACCGCCCGCCGGCACGGACGGCTGCGGGTCGGCACGGCGGGCGGGTACGTGCGCGCCGAGGACCCGACCCTCCTGGCCGGTCTCGCCGACGACCCCGCGCTCGCCGAGCTCGGGCTCGTGCAGCTCGCGCCGACCGTCCTCGCCGCCCAGGTCGGTCCGGGCGCCCTGCTCGCCGCGCTGCGCGCCCGGGGGCTCGCGCCGGCCGCCGAGCGTCCCGACGGGCAGATCGTGCTGGCGCGCCCGCACGTGCGCCGGGTGGCCGGCCGGGGACGACGACGCCGCGCGGCCGCTGGCGTCGTCGTCGCGGGGACGCCCGCCGGCGACGGTGGCGCGTCCCAGCGGCTGCGCGCCCTGGTGCCGGCGCTGCGCCGGGCCGAGGCCGTGCAGCGGTCCGGCGACGGGCCGGCGGGACCGGGCGCCGGCGCGGGAACAGCCGACCCGGTGGCGGCGTTGGCCACCTTGCGGGAGGCGGTCGCGGACGGGCGCGAGGTCTGGCTCGAGGTCGTCGACCCGCAGGGCACGCCGCAACGCCGCCGGGTCCGCCCGGTCCGGGTGGACGGCGGCCGCGTGCGCGCGGTGGACAGCGCGCGCGACGCCGAGCTGACCGTGGCCGTGCACCGCATCGCCTCCGTGACACCGATCGACCCCGAGGACGCCTCTCCATGACCGACGGACCCCTGATCGTCCAGAGCGACAAGACGCTGCTGCTGGAGGTCGACCACGAGCAGGCCGAGGCCTGCCGGCGCGCGATCGCCCCGTTCGCGGAGCTCGAGCGCGCCCCCGAGCACGTCCACACCTACCGGCTCACGCCGCTGGGCCTGTGGAACGCGCGCGCCGCCGGGCACGACGCGGAGCAGGTCGTCAGCGCGCTGCTCGAGTACTCCCGGTACCCCGTCCCGCACGCCCTGCTCGTCGACGTCGCCGAGACGATGTCCCGGTTCGGGCGCCTGCAGCTCGTCTCGGACCCGGCGCACGGCCTCGTCCTGCACGCCGTGGACCGCGCGGTGCTCGAGGAGGTGCTCAAGTCCCGGCGCACCGCCGGGCTGGTGGGTGAGCGCCTGGGCGACCTGGACGTCGTCGTGCACCCGTCCGAGCGCGGCCACCTCAAGCAGGTGCTGCTCAAGCTCGGCTGGCCCGCCGAGGACCTCGCCGGGTACGTCGACGGCGAGGCGCACGCCATCGAGCTCGACACCACCGGCTGGTCGCTGCGCCCCTACCAGCAGCAGGCCGTCGACGGGTTCTGGCACGGCGGCTCCGGCGTCGTCGTCCTGCCCTGCGGCGCGGGCAAGACGCTCGTCGGCGCGGGCGCGATGGCGCGGTCCGGCACGACGACGCTCATCCTCGTCACCAACACCGTCTCCGCGCGGCAGTGGCGCGACGAGCTCATCAAGCGCACGTCCCTGACCGAGGACGAGATCGGCGAGTACTCCGGCGCCCGCAAGGAGATCCGGCCGGTCACCATCGCGACCTACCAGGTGCTGACCACCCGGCGGAAGGGCGTCTACACCCACCTCGAGCTGCTCGACGCCCGGGACTGGGGCCTCGTCGTGTACGACGAGGTCCACCTGCTGCCCGCCCCCATCTTCCGGATGACGGCGGACCTGCAGGCCCGCCGACGCCTCGGCCTGACCGCGACCCTCGTGCGCGAGGACGGCCGCGAGGACGAGGTGTTCTCGCTCATCGGACCCAAGCGGTTCGACGCGCCGTGGAAGGACATCGAGGCGCAGGGCTACATCGCGCCGGCCGACTGCGTCGAGGTCCGCCTCACCCTGCCGGACCGCGAGCGCATGCTCTACGCGACCGCCGAGCCGGAGGACAAGTACCGCCTGGCGGCGACCGCGTCCGGCAAGAACCGCGTCGTCGAGCAGCTCGTCGCCAAGCACGAGGGCGACCCGACGCTCATCATCGGCCAGTACCTCGACCAGCTCCAGGAGCTGGGCGAGCACCTCGACGCGCCGGTGCTCACCGGCGCGACGACGGTCAACGAGCGTCAGCGCCTCTACGACGCGTTCCGGGCCGGCGAGATCACCAAGCTCGTGGTGAGCAAGGTCGCGAACTTCTCGATCGACCTGCCCGAGGCGTCGGTCGCGATCCAGGTCTCCGGGTCGTTCGGGTCCCGCCAGGAGGAGGCCCAGCGTCTGGGCCGGCTGCTGCGACCCAAGGGCGACGGGCGGACCGCGCACTTCTACACGGTGGTCGCCCGGGACACGGTCGACCAGGAGTTCGCCGCCCACCGCCAGCGGTTCCTCGCCGAGCAGGGCTACGCGTACACGATCGTCGACGCCGAGGACCTCGCACTGCCGCCGACCGCCTGACGAACCGCCTGACGCCAAGGACGCCTGACCGGTTCGCGAGCGAGGTCGCCCCCACGGTCCGGGAGCTGGTCGACGCGGAGCGCGCGGGGGGCTGAGCCGACGCGGAGCGCGCGGGGGGCTGAGCCGCCGCGGCGGGATCCGGGGTGCGGGGCCCGCGGTCCGAGGTCCGGGGTCCGGGGTCAGCCGGCGAGCGCCGAGCGGCTCCGGGCCCGCTCGGCCACCTGCTCGTCCGCCCGCTCCGCCGCCCGTTCCCCTGCCCGCCGCGCGACCAGCGCGACGAACGCCCGCGCCAGCGCGCGGCCGTTCCGCTCGAGCTCCGCGTCGTGCCGGGCGTACTCGGCGACGACGGCCGGGGTGTCGACCGCGGGCTCGTCGTCGGCCCACCGCCGGAACGTGCCCGCCGACGTCTCGGGGTGGAACTGCACGCCCCAGGCCGAGCCCACGCGGAACGCCTGGTGCGGGTAGAGGGCGGACGCGGCGAGCGGCACCGCGTCCGCGGGCAGCTCGACGACCGCGTCGGCGTGCATCGTGGGGAACCGCGTCGCGGCGTCCGGACCGCCGCCCAGCCCGCCGAGGAGCTCGTCGTCGGCGGCGGCCTCGCGCCAGCGCACGTCGACCACGCCGGACTCCCGGCCCGGGGCCGCGCCGACGTCGACCCGGCCCCCGGCGGCGACGGCCAGCAGCTGCGCCCCGAGGCAGATGCCCAGCGCGGGGACGTCGGACCCGGCCACCGCGGCCAGGAGGGCGCGGGTCGGGACGAGCCACGGCGCGACGTCGTCGGCGTAGGCGTGCATGTTGCCGCCCAGCACGATCAGGCCGTCCCCGACGTCGGCGGGGTCGGTCGGGACCGGGTCGCCCCGGTACGCACGCACCAGCCGCAGCCGGGCCGGGGCGAGCCACTCGGCGAACCGGTCGAGCGGGACCCCGTCCTCGTGCTGGACGACGGTGACGTCGAGGTCGACGGGCAGGTCACGGGACACGGGCGGGACGCCGAGGACGGCGTCGGGGGACGGGGCCACGGCTCCGACGCTACCCGGCACCCCGCGCCTCCCGGACCGCGTGTCCCGCGCGCACCCGCCCGGCGGGCGAGCCCCCGGCGACATTTGCGGTGACCTGGCGGGCGGACGAGGATCACTGGCGTGACCTCCCGCGCCCGACCGCTGCCCGTCCCCCGGACCGTCGGCACCGGTGCGGCCGCCGGGCCGTCCCGCGCCGTGCGCCGCACCGGACCCGGTCGCCGCGGCGTGCCCCGCCCGCTCGCCGCGCTGCTCGCCGGCCTCCTCCTCCCCCTCGCCACCGTGTCCGTCCTGGCCGGCCCGGCGGCCGGTCCCGCGGCCGCGGAGCCCCCGGTGGACTTCCCGAGCCAGCTCCTGGACAGCGCGGCCGTCCTCGGCGACGGGACCGACGAGGTCGAGGCGGCCCAGCAGTCGCTGCAGGACGCGGCCGGCGTCCAGCTCTACGTCGCGTTCGTCGACTCCTTCGACGGCGAGGACGGGCTGCAGTGGGCGATCGCCTCGGCGGAGCGGTCCGGCATCGGCACCGACGACGTCGTCCTGGCGGTCGCGGTCGAGGAGCGCCGCTACGGGCTCGCCGTCCCCAACGCGCTCGGCCTCGACGAGTCGACCCAGAGCTCGATCCGCCGCACCGCTCTCGAGCCCGAGCTGACCGACAGCGACTGGTCCGGCGCCGTCGTCGCGACGGCCGCGGCCCTCGAGTCCGCCCTGGTCGGCACCCCGGGGACGGCCACCGGCGGCGGGACGGACGACGGCACGAACACCGGGTCGTCGGGCGGCGGCTTCCTCACGTTCCTCCTCCTGGGCGCGGTCGCCGTCGTCGGGTTCCTGCTCGTCCGCTCGTTCCGGTCCCGCAAGAACGCCGCGGCGGGCCCGGGCGGCGGCGGGCCGGGCACGTCCGACGCTCCCGGGGCGCCCGAGCAGGTCGACACCCCGACGCTCGACCGCCGTGCGTCCACCGCACTCGTCCGGCTGGACGACACCCTGCGCGCGTCGGAGCAGGAGCTCGGGTTCGCCCAGGCCCAGTTCGGCGACTCCGAGACGCGGCGCTTCGGCGAGGTGCTGGCCGCGGCCGAGAAGGACGCGCTGACCGCGTTCACGCTGCGCCAGCGCCTGGACGACGACGTCCCGGAGACCGAGGACGAGCGCCGGGGCATGCTCACCCAGATCCTCGGGCTGTGCGGCCGTGCCGGTGCCGCGATCGACCAGCAGACCGAGGCGTTCGACGCCCTGCGTGACCTGCACACCCGGGCGCCGGAGGTGCTGGAGGAGACGGACCGGCGTGCCGCGGAGGTCGAGGCCCGCGTGCCGGGGGCCACCCGCACGCTCGACGGTCTCGCCGCCACCTACCCGGCGTCCGCGCTCGCGTCCGTCCGGCAGAACCCCGAGCAGGCCACCCGCCTGCTCGCCGCCGCCCACGAGTCGGTCGACGAGGGCCGCGCCGCGGTGACGGCCGGGGACCGCGCCGCCGCCGTGACGGCCGCCCGCACGGCAGAGAACGCCGTCGCGCAGGCGGTGAGCCTGCTGGACGCGGTCGAGCGCGCCGGTCAGGAGCTCGCCGGCGCCTCGGTGGCGATCGCGTCCGGCGTCGCGTCGCTCGGGTCCGACCTCGACGACGCCGCCCGGCTCGCCCCGCGGGACACCGCGGTCCAGACCGCGGCCATGCACGCCCGCGCCGTCCGGGACGCCGCCCGGTCGGCCGGCCCGGACGCCGACCCGCTCGCGCTCGTGCACGACCTGCGCGAGGCGGAGGCCGAGCTCGACCGCGCCCTCGAGCCGGCCCGCGGGCAGGCCGAGCAGGCCGAGCGCGCACGGCAGCAGCTGCACGACGCGCTCGGTCCGGTGAGCTCTCGCGTGCGGGCCGTGACGGACTTCATCGACACCCGGCGGGGCGCCGTCGGCCCGGAGGCGCGGACCCGGATCACCGAGGCGCAGCGCCTGCTGCGGGAGGCCGAAGGTCTGCTGCGCACCGACCCCGTCCGCGGGCTGGCGTCCGTTCAACGGGCGGACGGGCTCGCAGGCGTCGCGCAGTCGATCGCCCAGCAGGACGTCGACGAGTTCGAGCAGAACCGCTTCGGCGGCGGCCCGGGCGGGTCCGGCGGCTTCGGCGGTGGCCGCCGCGGCGGCGGGTTCGGCGGCAACGCCGGCAGCCTCATCCTCGGCGGCATCCTCATCGACAGCGTGCTCCGCGGTGGCGGGGGCGGCGGCGGCTTCGGTGGCGGTTGGGGCGGCGGAGGCGGTGGCGGCTTCGGCGGCGGGGGTGGCGGCTTCGGCGGTGGCGGTGGTGGTTTCGGGGGTGGTGGAGGCGACTTCTGAGCCCCGGCGATCCCTCTCCGATCCCCTGCGACCCCACCCGCCCACGACTGACCAGACCGACCGCGATGCCGCCCGGCGCCGCGGACCGACCGACGGACGAGAGGCATCCCCATGACCGAGAAGAGCTCCATCCTGGGACGCATCACCCAGCTCACCCGGGCGAACATCAACGCGATGATCGACCGCGCGGAGGACCCGCAGAAGATGCTCGACCAGCTCATCCGCGACTACACGAGCTCCATCGCCGAGGCGGAGAGCGCGATCGCCCAGACGATCGGCAACCTGCGCCTCGCCGAGCAGGACCACGCCGCCGACGTCTCCGCGGCGCAGGAGTGGGGCGGCAAGGCCGCGGCCGCGTCGTCGCGCGCCGACACGCTGCGCAGCCAGGGCAACACCGCCGACGCCGACAAGTTCGACAACCTGGCCAAGGTCGCCCTCGGCAAGCAGATCTCGTTCGAGCAGGAGGCCAAGGACGCCGAGCCGATGATCGCCTCGCAGAACGAGGTGGTCGAGAAGCTCAAGTCCGGGCTCTCCGGCATGAAGGACAAGCTGGGCGACCTCAAGCGCCGGCGCGACACCCTGGTGGCCCGGGCCAAGAGCGCCGAGGCGCAGTCCAAGGTGCAGGGCGCCGTCGCCTCGATCAACGTCCTGGACCCGACGAGCGAGGTCGCCCGCTTCGAGGAGAAGGTGCGCCGCGAGGAGGCGCGCGTCGCCGGCCAGGCCGAGCTGCAGGCGTCGTCCCTGGACGCCCAGTTCGAGGAGCTCGAGGACCAGTCGGTCGACGCCGAGGTCGCCGCGCGCCTGGCCGCGCTCAAGGGCGGCTCGACCGGCGCCTGACACCCGCCGGCCGCAGGCCGAACGCAGGCACGTCCCCGCGCCCCCGGACCGCACGTCGGTCCGGGGGCGCGGCTCGTCGGCGAGAACGGGCGCTCTGCTCAGCGAACTCCCAGACTTCGCGCCCACACTGGGACCATGCGCGCCTCACCCGTGACCCCCGAGGCCCGGCTCGTCGTCGTCGACGACGAGCCGCACATCCGCGAGCTGCTCGCGACGTCGCTGCGGTTCGCGGGCTTCGAGGTGCACGCCGGTGGTGACGGCAACGCGGCCATGCGGCTCGCGCGCGAGGTGCAGCCCGACCTCATGGTCCTCGACGTGATGCTCCCGGACATGGACGGCTTCACCGTGACCCGGCGGCTGCGCGAGACCGGGCAGCACGTGCCGGTCCTGTTCCTCACCGCGCGGGACGAGACGGCCGACAAGGTCGCCGGCCTCACCGTCGGCGGCGACGACTACGTGACCAAGCCGTTCAGCCTCGAGGAGGTCGTGGCCCGCATCCGCGCCGTGCTGCGCCGCACCGGCGGCGAGCGGCACGACGACGACGCCGCGGTGCTGCGCTACGCCGACCTCGAGCTCGACGAGGACAGCCACGACGTCCGGCGCGGCAGTCGCCCCGTCGACCTGTCCCCCACGGAGTTCAAGCTCCTGCGGTACCTCATGCTCAACGCGGGCCGTGTGCTGTCCAAGGCGCAGATCCTCGACCACGTGTGGGAGTACGACTGGGGCGGCGACGGCAACATCGTCGAGTCCTACATCTCCTACCTGCGGCGCAAGATCGACGCCCCCTCGGGGGACGGCGTCACGCCGGTCCCGCTCATCCACACCAAGCGCGGGGTCGGGTACGTGCTCCGCCTGCCGCCGGGATCGTCGTGAGCGCCGCGCCTCCGGACGGCGGTGCCGACGCCGCCCGCCCACCCGACGGCGCCCCCGACTCCCCTCCCGTGCGCGCCCGTCGGGCCGTCGGCCGCCGCCTGAGCGCGGTCCCGCTGCGCGCACGGATGGTCGCGATCATCTGCGCCGTCCTGCTCCTCGGGCTCGCCCTGACGGGGGTCACCGCGCTGACGCTGCTCCGGCCCAGCCTCGTGGAGCAGGTCGACATCCAGCTGAGCGCCTACGCGCGCCCCCTGGTCGCGCAGGCGAGCGGCCGCGGTCCGGACCGCTTCGGCGAGGACGAGTCCGCGCTGCCCAGCGACTACTACATCGAGGTGCTGGACGCGACGGGCACCGGCCGCGAGGTGCTCGCGACCGCCGACACCACCGGCGCCGGGACGCCCCGGCTGCCGGCGTGGACCCAGGACGAGGTGGACGCCGCCGACGGCGAGGCGTTCACCGTGATGTCCGACGGCGGCGCGCCGTGGCGCGCGGTCATGCTGCCCGGCGTCGTCCGCGGCGGGGACTACGTGACCGTCGCGGTCGCCCTCCCGCTCACCGGCGTCGAGCGCACGCTCGACCAGATGCGGACCGTCCTGGCGCTGACCGGCCTCGGGGTCATCGCGCTCGGGTCGGTGGCCGGCTGGGTCGCGGTGCGGCGGTCCCTGCGCCCCCTGCAGGAGATCGAGACGACGGCGGCCGCGATCGCCGCCGGGGACCTCACCCGCCGGGTGCCCGCCGGACCGCCGTCGACCGAGGTGGGACGGCTCGGCGAGGCGCTCAACGTCATGCTGGGCCAGATCGAGCGCGCGTTCGCCGAGCGCGCCGCCTCCGAGGACCGCATGCGCCGCTTCGTCGCCGACGCGTCGCACGAGCTGCGCACGCCGCTGGCGACGATCCGCGGCTACAGCGAGCTGTACCGCATGGGCGCGCTCACCCAGCCGGAGCAGGTCGACGAGACCGTGCAGCGCATCGAGGACTCCGCCACCCGGATGGGGCGGCTCGTGGAGGACCTGCTGCACCTCGCGCGCCTGGACGAGGGACGCCCGATGCGTGCCCAGCCGGTCGACCTGACCGTGCTGGCGGCGGACGCCGTGAGCGACCTGCACGCGCTCGACCCCGGCCGTCCGGTCCGCATCTCGGGCCTCGTGCCCGGTGCGCAGCTCACCCCGGGCGTCGTCGTCGGGGACGAGGACCGGCTGCGGCAGGTGCTCGGGAACCTCACCGGCAACGTCGCGCAGCACACGCCGCCCGGGACCCCGGTGGAGATCGCCGTCGGGCGCACGACGACGCCGGACGGCACCCGGGTGGTGGTCGAGGTGCGCGATCACGGCCCGGGCATCGCCCCCGAGCACGCCGCTCGCGTGTTCGAGCGCTTCTACCGGGTGGACGCGTCCCGCACCCGCGGGTCCGGCGGGGGCGCCGGCCTCGGGATGGCGATCGTCGCGGCGATCGTCGGCGCGCACCACGGCACGGTCCGCATCGCCCCGACCCCGGGCGGCGGCACCACCGTCCGGGTGGAGCTGCCGGAGGCCGGCGCAGCGGACCTCGCCGGCGGCGTCGAGGCCGCGGCCGCCATGGCCACGGGCGACGCCGCGTCCGCGTCGGGCAGCGCGCTCGGCCGGCACTCGGCACCCGGCGCCGGACCGGAGCCGGAGGTCGAGGTCGTCGACGTCGAGGTGTCCTCGCACCGCGCCCGCTGACACACGTCGCCGTGCTGGTGGACGTGCTGGTCGCGGACCCGTCGCGACACCTGCCCGGGGACCCGTTCGGGCGAAGCGGAGCGCCCAGGACGCGGGGTTACGATGACGGGTCCCTGTCCTGCTCCCTTCTCGTGAGGCTCCGATGGGCGTCTACGACGCACCACAGTGGTTGTTGTCCGGCTGGTCCCGTACCTGTGAGGGGGCGGGGGCGACGGCCTCACCGGACGAGATCCGCGCCGTCGGGTCGCGGCTGATCGACCGCTGGTCCGAGCCCGACCGGCACTTCCACAACCTCAAGCACCTCGTGCACGTGCTGTCGCGGGTCGACGAGCTCGCCGAGGAGACGCACGAGCCGGACCTCGTCCGGCTGGCCGCCTGGTACCACGGCGCGATCTTCGACGCCGCGGAGAAGGCGGCGTACGCGAACCGCGGCGGCGAGGACGAGGTCGCGAGCGCCGAGCTGGCCCGCACCGAGCTGGGCAGCCTCGGCATCCCCGACAAGTCCGTCGAGCGCGTGCGCGACCTCGTCGTGGCGCTCGCCCGGCACACCGCGAACCCCGGCGACTTCGACTGCGCCGTGCTGTGCGACGCCGACCTGGCGGTCCTGGCCGCCGAGCCGCAGCGCTACAAGTCGTACCTCAAGGAGGTCCGCGCCGAGTACGCGCACGTCCCGGTCGAGGACTACCTGCGCGCCCGCAGCGCCATCCTCACCAAGCTGGTCAACCGCTCGACCCTGTTCGCGAGCCCCCTCGGCGCGGCCTGGGAGGAGCCGGCGCGGCAGAACGTCGGGGCCGAGCTGCACCGGATCCGCAAGGAGCTCAAGGCCCTCGACGCCGCCCACGAGGCCGAGGTGGACGGGAGCGGGTCGGCCGCGGACGCGGAGCTGTCGGGGTCCGGCGCCACGGCGACCGGGGCGGACGGCACGTCGTCGGCGGTGGACGCCTCGGCCGCGTCGCCGTCCGCTGCCCGCGACCGGGGCGCCGACGAGCGCGCGGTCACGTCTCGCGATGCCGCCTCGTCACACGACGCCGGCGCGGCCCGCGACGCCGGCTCGGCACGTCCCCGCACCGGCAGCGTCCCGGCCGTGCCCGACCGCCACCCGCGCCGCGGCCTGCCGACCTTCGGTCGCCGCTGACGCCCGCTCCTCCACGTCCGACGTCCGGCGTCCCACCGGGACGGACGCCGCCTCCGTAGCGTCCGTCCCGCCCGCCCGCGTCAGGCCCACTCGGGCCCGGGCGGCACGGTGCACGACGGAGCGGGAGGTCGCGATGACGAGGTACGAGGTCGACAGCGCCCAGGTGGCCCAGGCGAGCGCGGCGGTGCGCAGCTCGACGGGTGTGATCCGCGGCGAGGTGGCCGCGATGATGCGACACCTGACCGACCTGCAGGCGGTCTGGCGCGGGACCGCCGCGACCGCGTTCGGTGCGGTCATGGCGGACTGGGCCTCGACGCAGGCGCGCGTCGAGGAGTCCCTCGACGCGGTCACGGCCGCCCTCGGCGCCGCGGCGACGTCCTACGCCGACGCGGAGCAGCAGGTCTCGCGGATGTTCGGCCGCTGACGCCCGGCGGGCCGCCCGCGCTGGCTACCCTGGCGGGATGGCCGTCCTCGTCGACCCCCCGCTCTGGCCGCGGCACGGACGGCTGTGGTCGCACCTCGTGAGCGACACGTCGCTCGACGAGCTGCACGCGTTCGCGGCGGCCGCGGGGATCCCGCCGCGCGGGTTCGACCAGGACCACTACGACGTCCCGGACGAGCAGCACGAGCGCCTGGTCGCGCTCGGGGCCGAGGCCGTGGACACGCGCGAGCTCATCCGTCGCCTGCGTGCCTCGGGCCTGCGGGTCCGCGCCCGCGACCGCTGACGCGCGCGGGCGAGCGCGGGCCCGCCGGCCGGCCCGCCCAGCCGACCCCCGACACGACGACGGCGGGCCGGCCACCCGAAGGTGACCGGCCCGCCGTCGTGTCGTGCTGCGTGCTCAGCGTGTGGCGCTGGACGATCCGGGGATCAGAAGTCCATGCCGCCCATGCCGCCGTCGCCGCCACCCGGCCGGAGCGCCGTGCTTCTCCGGCTTGTCGGCCACGACGGCCTCGGTGGTGAGGAACAGCGCCGCGATGGACGCCGCGTTCTGCAGCGCCGAGCGCGTGACCTTGACCGGGTCGTTGATGCCCGCGGCCAGCAGGTCCTCGTACTCGCCGGTCGCGGCGTTGAGGCCGTGACCGACGGGGAGGTTGCGGACCTTCTCCGCCACGACGCCGCCCTCGAGGCCGGCGTTGATGGCGATCTGCTTCAGCGGGGCGTCGATCGCGAGCTGGACGATGCGCGCACCGGTCGCCTCGTCGCCCTCGAGCACGAGGCCGTCGAACGCGAGCTTGCCGGCCTGGATGAGCGCGACGCCACCACCGGCGACGATGCCCTCCTCGACGGCCGCCTTCGCGTTGCGGACGGCGTCCTCGATGCGGTGCTTGCGCTCCTTGAGCTCGACCTCGGTCGCCGCGCCGGCCTTGATGACGGCGACGCCGCCGGCCAGCTTGGCGAGGCGCTCCTGGAGCTTCTCGCGGTCGTAGTCCGAGTCGGAGTTCTCGATCTCGGCGCGGATCTGCGAGACGCGACCGGCGATCTGGTCGGCGTCGCCGCCGCCCTCGACGATCGTGGTCTCGTCCTTGGTCACGACGACCTTGCGCGCGGTGCCGAGCACCTCGAGGCCGACCGTGTCCGAGCTTGAGGCCGACGGTCTCGGAGACGACCTGGCCACCGGTGAGGATGGCCATGTCCTGCAGCATCGCCTTGCGGCGGTCGCCGAAGCCGGGCGCCTTGACGGCGACCGAGCGGAACGTGCCCCGGATCTTGTTCACGACGAGCGTGGCCAGGGCCTCGCCGTCGACGTCCTCGGCGATGATGATGAGCGGCTTGCCGGCCTGGATGACCTTCTCCAGGAGCGGCAGCAGGTCCTTGACCGTGCGAGATCTTGGACTCGACGAGCAGCACGTAGGCGTCCTCGAGGACGGCCTCCTGGCGCTCGGGGTCGGTCACGAAGTAGCCGGCGAGGAAGCCCTTGTCGAAGCGCATGCCCTCGGTGAGCTCGAGCTCGAGGCCGAGCGCGTTGCACTCCTCGACCGTGATGACGCCTTCCTTGCCGACCTTGTCCATCGCCTCGGCGATGAGGTTCGCCGATCGCCGGGTCGCCGGCCGAGATGCCGGCGGTCGCGGCGATCTCTTCCTTGGTCTCGATGTCCTTGGCGGCCTTGAGCAGCTGCTCGGTGACCGCGTCGACGGCCTTCTCGATGCCGCGCTTGAGCGCGATCGGGTTGGCGCCGGCGGCGACGTTGCGCAGGCCCTCGCGCACGAGCGCCTGAGCGAGCACGGTGGCGGTGGTGGTGCCGTCACCGGCGACGTCGTCGGTCTTCTTGGCGACCTCCTTGACGAGCTCGGCGCCGATCTTCTCGAGCGGCTCCTCGAGCTCGATCTCCTTGGCGATGCTCACACCATCGTTCGTGATGGTGGGCGCGCCCCACTTCTTCTCGAGCACGACGTTGCGGCCCTTCGGGCCGAGCGTGACCTTGACGGCGTCGGCGAGGGCGTTCATGCCCCGCTCCATGCCGCGACGGGCGTCCTCGTCGAACGCGATGATCTTTGCCATCGGGTATGTCCTCCGCTGTGCTTCGGGGTGAGTCGGCCGGCGCCCGCGACGGACGGTCCGGGCCGGTCCCGGTCATGTCCCGGAAGCGGCCCCGACCTCACCGGTCGGCCACGTGCATTCTGTCACTCTCATGCCGAGAGTGCTAACACCATGGTTAGCACTCGACCCCGGAGAGTGCAAGGTCGACCCGGCCGCCGGTGGCCGCGTCGCCGGCCCGCGCGGGACGTCGGTCGCGGGCGGCGCCGATCCGGTCCTGCAGCCGGCTGCGGCAGCCCGGACGGGTGAGCGGCCGGGAGGGGCACCGGGACGGACGGTTACGCTCGACGGCTCGTGACCGCAACGACCCGCGACCGCGGCCCGGGCGACCCCGGGCCGGCACGGCCGCGTCGGGTCACGGCAGCGCGCCCACCGCCGGCCCCCGCGAGACGGGCCCCGCCGCCGGGGAGGACGCCACCGGTGACGACGGTTCCGGAGCCTCCCACCCGCCGGTCCGCCCCGCGACCCGCCGCCCGGGCCCCCGCCCGGAGCCCACGGCCCCGCCCCGCCACGCCCGCCGCACCCGCGCCGCCGCCCGGCCGGTGGCTGCGCCGCGGCACGACCTCGACGGTCGTCCCTCGTCATGGCGGCCTCGCCGTTCCTGCTCACCGACCCCCGTTCGCCCTGGGCGCACCTCGACGACCCCGCGCACATCGACCTGTACTCCGACGGTCTGGCCGCCGCGGGCGACCGGTGAGGCCGCCGAGCTCGTCCCGGCCGGGACGCGGCGCGACGTACCTGCCCGGCAGCCGCGTGCTCGACCCCGGCCCGGACGCGGCGCCGCGGCCACCGGACCCGCGCCTCGCGCAGGCCGAGGAGGCGCGAGCGTGGCTGGCCGCCGGCACGGTGCCCGGCGTCGGCGGCCCGTACGAGGACCTCGCCCGCGACGCGCTGCTCGACGTGCGCGCCCTCCTGCTCGACGACGGCGCCGCGGTCGCCGGCTGGTCCGGCGCGCTGGCGCTACGTGTGGCCACGGGACGCGTCGTTCGTCGCCGTCGCCCTGGCCCGCACCGGCCACCCCGACGACGCCGTCGACGTCCTCGCCTTCCTCCAGCGCGTCCAGCACCGCGACGGCTCCTTCGAGGCCCGCTACCTGCCGGACGGCTCGGGCCCGCCGGACGACCGCGGCCTGCAGACCGACGGCACCGGCTGGGTGCTGTGGGCGACGGCGTCCGTGCTGGCCGACCTGCCGGACGACGCCGCCCGGCGGGCCGCCGCCGACCGGTTGCGCCGGCTCGTGGACCGCTCGACCGCCCGGCTCCTCGACCTCACCGACTCCCGGCGACGTGCTGCCCCCGCCGTCGGCGGACTACTGGGAGGTCGGCGAGTCCCGGCTGACGCTCGGGACGGCGGCGCCCCTGCTCGCCGGTCTGCACGGGGCGACCACGGTCCAGGGCGTGCTCGACCGGCCGGCGCGCGCGCGGGAGACGGCGGAGCGCGCCGTCCGCCTGGCCGGACGCCGTCGTCGAGCGAGTTCGGTCCCCGGTTCACGCGCTACACCGACGGCCGGACGCCGACGCCGCGAGCGCGTTCCTGCTGCCGCCCTTCCAGCCCGAGCCGCTGCCCGGCGCCCTCGCGGCGTGGCGGGACTCGGCGGCGCGGATGGCCCGGCCGGCGGGCGGCCTCGCCCCGGGCGAGGGCTGGAAGCGGGACGGCATCTCCTGGACGCCGCAGACCTCGCTCTACGCCTGGGTCGCGGCCGCCGGCAGCGGGGACCGCGCGACCGCGGCGCAGTGGCTGCTCGTGGATCGACGCGCACCGCACGTCGTCGGGCGCCATCCCCGAGAAGGTGCTGGCCGACGGCTCGCCGGCCGCCGTCGCGCCGCTCGTCGTGGAGCGCGGCCTGCGTCCTGCTCGCCCTCGACGAGCTGCGACGGAGATCGGCGCGACGGCGTCCTGAGTGCGGACCGCCCGGGACCGCTCAGCCGGTGAAGTCGAGCTCGAGCACGACCTCGATGGCGTCGACCGCGTCGGGTCGGCCAGCTCGACCGTCGTGATGCCGAGCTCGTCGGCGACCGCCCGGGCGGAGGCCTCGAGGTCGGGGACGCCGTAGCGCACGGTCGAGCCGGCCAGCGAGCCGCCGGGGAAGTTGCCCGAGCTCGACCGCGGTCCAGCCGGCGTCCTCGAGCTCGCCGGCGGCCTCCGCGGCGAGACCCGGCGACCGAGGTGGAGTTGAGGACGAGCGACCGGGGTGCCGAGGTCGGGCTCCGGCTCCGGCGTGGGCGTCGGCGGTGATCGACGGCTCGGGTGCGGAGGTCGTCTCCTCCGGTGCGGGCTCGGGCTCCGTGGGTGGCGTCGGGCCCGCGCGTCGCCTCCGGGTCGGTCGCCTCGGTGGTGCTCGCTCACCTCCGCGGTGGGCTGACGCGCTCGGCGTCCGGCGGCGGCGCGTCGTCGTCCCGACAGCAGCCCGATGACGACGAACGCGAGCACCGCGGACGCGACCAGCGCCGCGAGGTAGGGCCAGCGCGGTGGCCCACCGGCCACGCGGGGCCGACGGTGCACCCCGCGGGGCCCGTCCGACGGGTCGACGGCGTCGAACTCGTCGGGGGGTACGGGTACTCGCCCTTGGTCACGGCCGACAGGCTAGCGGCCGGCGGGTGGCCCGTCCAGCCCACCGGCCGCTCAGGCGTCGACACCCAGACGCCGGGCGCTGCGCGCACGCTGCCGGGAGGCGCGCATCCGGCGCAGCCGCTTGACGAGCATCGGGTCGTGCGCGAGCGCGGCCGGCGAGTCGATGAGGGCGTTGAGGACCTGGTAGTAGCGGGTCGCCGACATGTCGAACAGCTCGCGGATCGCCTGCTCCTTGGCGCCGGCGTACTTCCACCACTGCCGCTCGAAGGCGAGCACCTGCTGGTCGCGCTCGGACAGGACGTCGCCGGTCGGCGCGACCGTGTCTCGTGCACGCGTGCCGTCGCTTCCATGAGGCCTCCCGTCGTCCGGACCCGCTCGTGGCCGTCTCGCCGTGCGTCCGCACGAGCGGCCGCACGGGCGCCCGCTCGTCCGACGCGGGCGCCCCAGGGTACGACCCGAATGACAGGGGTGTCATTCACCCGGCGTGGCGCCGTGCGGCGGGTCCGGCTAGCCTCGGGCCGATGACCCGCGGACCCACCCCGCTGCCCGAGCTCGTCGCCCCCGACTGGGCCGACGCCCTCGGCGCCGGTCGAGCCGCAGATCCGCGCGATGGGCGACTTCCTGCGCGCCGAGGTCGCGGCCGGTCGCCCGTACCTGCCGGCCGGCCCCGCGGTGCTGCGGGCGTTCGCTCGTCCGCTCGCCGACGTCCGCGTGCTCGTCGTCGGCCAGGACCCCTACCCGACGCCCGGCCACGCGATGGGCCTGTCCTTCTCGGTCGGGCCCGACGTGCGCCCGGTGCCGCGCTCGCTCGCCAACATCTTCACCGAGCTCGTGGCCGACGTCGGCTGCCCGCCGCCGTCCACCGGCGACCTGTCGGCCTGGGCCGACCGCGGGCGTCATGCTGCTCAACCGGGTCCTGACGGTGCGGCCCGGAGCACCCGCCTCGCACCGCGGCGCGGGCTGGGAGGCGGTGACCGACGCGGCGATCGCCGCGCTCGTCGCCCGCGGCGGGCCGCTCGTCGCGGTGCTGTGGGGCCGCGACGCGCAGACCCTCGCGCCGGCCCTCGGGGCGACGGCCGATCGTGGCGAGCGCGCACCCGAGCCCGCTGTCGGCGCGGCACGGGCTTCTTCGGGTCGCGGCCGTTCTCCCGGGTGGACGAGCTGCTGGTGGCCCAGGGGGCGCAGCCGGTCGACTGGACGCTGCCGTGACGCGCGGCGATGCACGCACCCCGCGCCAGGCCCCGCCCGCGCTGGGAGTGGCAGGTTGAGAAGCAGGGCGCCGGAGCGGGCGCGGCGCAGGGTCGAGAATGGTGCGGTGACCGATCTCCCGCACCGTCCGGACCGCGCGACACCTCGCGCGCGACGACCGCGCGGGGCACCGCGCGCTGGTCGCGCTACGTCGCCCTCGGCGACTCCTTCACCGAGGGCCTGTGGGACCCGGACCCGGCCGCACCCCGACCACCAGCGCGGCTGGGCCGACATGCTCGCCGCGCACCTGTCGTCGCGCCGGGTCGCCGACGGCGGCCGAGCCGCTCGAGTACGCCAACCTCGCCATCCGCGGCCGGCTGCTGCGGCCGATCCTCACCGAGCAGGTGCCCGCCGCCCTGGGGCTCGAGCCGGACCTCGTGTCGCCTCGTCGGCGGGCGGCAACGACCTGCTGCGCCCCGCGGCCGACCCGGACCGGATGGCCGCCGACCTCGAGGACGCCGTCGTGCGCCTGCGGGCGGCCGGGGCCGACGTCCTGCTCGGCACCGGGGTCGACGCCAAGGACAGCCCGATGGTCCGGCGCACCCGCGGCCGGGTCGCCGTGCTCAACAGCCACATCTGGTCGATCGCCCGGCGCCACGACGCGTACGTGCTCGACCTCTGGGGCATGCGGTCGGTGCGCGACTGGCGGATGTGGGCCGAGGACCGCATCCACCTGACCACCGAGGGCCACGCCCGGGTCGCGCAGGCGGCGCTCGTCGCGCTCGGCCTGGCGCCCGACGACGACCGGCTGGGACGACCCGCTCACACCCCTGCCCGCCGGTCCCGCGCCTCGAGCAGGTGCGGGCCGACGCCGCCTGGCTGCGAAGGTCCACGCCTACCCGTGGGCGACGCGGCGGCTGCGCGGCCGGTCGTCCGGCGACCACCGCGTCCCGAAGCGGCCGGACCCGCGGCCACTGGCCTGACCGGCGCGCCGGTCCGGGTCCGGGGCCGACCGGTGAGCGCTCGCCCGCAGGTGGAGCCCCCTGTCGGATTCGAACCGACGACCCCCTGTTTACAAGACAGGTGCTCTGGCCGACTGAGCTAAGGAGGCGCGTCCGGCGGCGTCGTGGCCGCTCGGCGTGCCGGTCAGCGTACCGAAGCGGCGCTCCGTCCGCGGCCGCGGTCACCCTCTCGCCGGTACGCGCAGCGCTCATCGCAGCACCGGCGGGCCACCCAGCGGCCACCAGCTGATCGGCTGCCCGGTGACGAGCAGCACGACGAGCACCCCGGTCGCCGCGAGCGCGAGCGTGACCAGGACGGTCGCGCCGGACCAGCCGGGCGCCACGCCCCGCAGCGCGTGGCGCGCGCCGGTGCGGGTCAGCCAGGTCAACGGCCCGAACCACACGGCGACCAGCGCGAGCAGGACGACGATCCCGAGCGCCCCGGCGAACGCGAGCGGCCCGTTGCGCCCGTCCGCGGTCGGGTCGGCCGCCGACACGACGAGCCGACCGGTGTCGAGCAGCCACCACAGCACCCCGCCGACCACGACGACGACGCACGCCCCCACCAGCACGGACGGCAGCAACCCGAAGAGCGCGCGGAGCAGGTGCCAGGGGCTCTCCGCGACGACCCGGGCGACGTCCCCGCGCGCCGGTCCGCCCCGACGCTCGCGGCGGTGGTCGACGACCTCGGCCGCCGCGCCCACCGTCCGGACCAGCACGAGCCCGGCCAGCAGCTGCCAGGAGCGTCACCACCGGGTAGAGCGTGCCGCCGGCCACGGCGAGCAGGCCGAGCGCGAGCACCGAGCCGGCCCGGCGCCGCGGCCGGGGCGCGGTGTACCCGGACTCGTACTCGCCGTCCCGCGGACCGGCGCCGCCGTCATGCGGGCCCGAGTCACCGGGGTCGTCGCCGGACTCGTCGGACCAGCCCCGCCCCTCGGGGCCGACGTCGTCCGCGCGCCGGTCGTCGTCCCAGGGGTCACCCGTGCCGCCCACCGCGGGGTCGCGACCCGCACCGTGCGGGTCGGACCGGTCGTCGCGGACCGCCGACGCGGCGCGCGGCACCGCCCCGGGCGGCGCGTACCCGGACACCGCCGCTGCCGACCCGGCCGCCCCGGCCACGCCTGCCGCCGACGCCGCCCCGGCGACGGGGAGTGCGCGCGTCCGTCCGTCCTGGGCGAGCATCCGGGTGCGGGTGTCGTCGTCCATGAGCACGTCGGTCGGCGTCGTCGCCGGCGCCCCAGGTGCGGACGACCCGTGCGGGGCAGGCGGCACGGACGGCGGCGGCACCGCCGCCGGCGCCGACAGCACCGCCGTCGCCCGGGTGACGGCCTGGGTGGGCGGCGCGTGCGGCACCCGCGCCGCCGCGCCGTCGAGGTCCGCGACGACGTCGTCGGGCGCCGCGCGCCGGTCGGGGTCGGGGTGCAGGGCGGCCCGCAGCGGCGCCGCGACGGCCGGGTCGAGCCCGGCGAGGTCGACGTCGCCGGCACGGGTCCGCGCGATGACGGCCTCCAGCGGCCGGGTCCCGAACGGCGGGCGGCCGGTGGCGGCGAACGCGAGGATCGCGGCCCACCCCCACCAGTCGGTCGTCGGCGCTCGGGTCGCCGTCGGCGAGCAGCTCGGGCGCGAGGTAGCCCGGGGGTGCCCACGACGAATCCCGCCGACGTCACCCGGACGTCGTCGGCGCCTGCGCGATCCCGAAGTCGATGAGCACCGGCCCGCCGCGCGGTCAGCATGACGTTGCTCGGCTTGAGGTCGCGGTGCACGACGCCGCCGGCGTGCACCGCCGCGCAGAGCGGCGCGCAGCCCGTCGGCCAGCTCGGCCAGCTCGACCGGCGGCAGCGGCCCGCCCCGTCGCACGTGCTCCTCGAGGGTGAGCCCGTCGACCAGCTCGGTGACGACGAACGCCTCGGTGGAGTCCGCCTCCGCGTCGAGCACCGCGGCGACCCCCGGGTGCCGCAGCCGCTGCAGCGCGGCGACCTCGCGGCGCAGCCGCGTCGCGGGCGACCGGGTCGGCGCCGACGTGGGGGTGCAGCAGCTTGAGCGCGACGACGCGCGCCGCCGCCGTCGACCGCGCGGTACACCGTCCCCATGCCCGCCCGAGCCCAGGGGCGCGAGCAGGCGGTAGCCGCCGACCTCGTGCCCACGGGCGACCCCGCGCCCGTGCCCGCTCCCGGGCCGCCGTCGTCCATGGCTGCACGCTAGCCCGACGCGCCGAGGTCACGGGGCACCGTCCCGGTGCGCAGACCGGTCGCCCGGCGGGATAGCCTCGGCGCGAGATGCCAAGGGGAGATCCAATGACCGCCGGAGACTTTGACCTGGTCGTGGTGGCCAACAGGCTTCCGGTCGACTTCACGGTGGGCGAGACGGGAGACGTGGACTGGAGCCGGTCACCCGGTGGCCTCGTCACCGCGCTCGCACCCGATGATGCAGGCCGCCGACGGCGCCTGGGTCGGCTGGTCCGGCGCCGCCGGACCTCGCGCACGAGCCGTTCGACGGCCGACGGCATGCGGCTGCGTCCCGGTCACGCTCTCCGCGCGAGGAGATCGAGCTCTACTACGAGGGCTTCGCCAACGACACCCTCTGGCCGCTGTACCACGACGTCATCACCGCCCCGGCCTACCACCGCGCAGTGGTGGGAGGCGTACCGCGCCGTCAACCGCCGCTTCGCCGAGGCCGCCGCCGAGCAGGTCGCCGCCGGGCGGCACCGTCTGGGTGCACGACTACCAGCTGCAGCTCGTCCCGGCGATGGTGCGCGAGCTGCGGCCCGACGTGCGGATCGGCTTCTTCAACCACATCCCGTTCCCGCGGCATCGAGATCTTCGCCCAGCTGCCGTGGCGGCGGCAGATCGTCGAGGGCCTCCTCGGCGCCGACGTCGTCGGCTTCCAGCGCACCAGCGACGCCGCCGAACTTCGTCGCGCGCCGTGCGCCGCCTCACCGACCTCACCACCCGCGGCCAGGTCGTCACGCATCGCCGAGGCACCACGGCGCGCGCCGGAGCGCCAGGTGCGCGCCGCCGCCGTTCCCGATCTCCATCGACTCCAAGCGCTTCGACGCAGCTCGCCCGCCGCCCGGACGTCCAGGAGCGCGCCCGCGAGATCCGCACGCGAGCTCGGCAACCCGCAGACGCTGCTGCTCGGCGTCGACCGGCTCGACTACACCAAGGGCATCCGGCACCGCGTCAAGGCGTTCGGCGAGCTGCGTCGAGGACGGCCGGCTGACCGTCCCGGAGTCGACGCTCGTCCAGGTGGCGAGCCCGAGCCGGGAGAACGTCGAGGCCTACCAGCAGCTGCGCGAGGAGGTCGAGCTGCTCGGTCGGCCGGATCAACGGCGACTACGGGCACCTCGGGCACCCGGCCGTGCACTACCTGCACCACTCCTACCCGCCGGAGGAGATGGCGGCGCTGTACCTGGCGGCCGACGTCATGCTCGTCACCGCGCTGCGCGACGGCATGAACCTCGTCGCCAAGGAGTACGTCGCCGCCCGCTCGGACGACCGCGGGCGTGCTCGTGCTGTCGCGAGTTCACCGGCGCGGCCGACGAGCTCGCGCGGCGCCGTCATGGTCAACCCGCACGACATCGACGGCATGAAGGACACGATCGTCATGGCGGTCGAGATGGACGCCGCGCGAGCAGCGCAAGCGGATGCGCCGGCTGCGTCGCAAGGTCCTGGAGGACGACGTCGCCAAGTGGTCGGAGTCCTTCCTGTCGGTGCTGTCCGCGGTGCCCGCCCCGCCGCCCGTGGCCGGGCCCGAGGGCACCACCGCGACCGCGCGCGTTCGCGCACGGCGGACCTCGCCGGCGCCCGACCCGGGGGTGACGCTGCCCACGAGCGACACCGCGGCCATGACCGCCGCCCTGGACGACGTCGCGCGGGACGCCACCCGGCGCCCGGTGCTCGTCGCCCTCGACTTCGACGGCACGCTCGCGCCGCTCGGTCGACGACCCGGAGGCTTCGAGCGCGCTCCCGGCCGCGGTCGACGCGGCGCTGCACGCGCTCGCCGAGGCCGCCGGACGTGCAGGCTCGCGCTCGTCTCGGGCAGGTCCCGGGGGGACCTCAGCCGGCGGGCGTCGCCGCCCGTCGGGACGGTGCTGATCGGCAGCCACGGCGGGGAGATCGGCGGGCTCGCCGCCGAGGGCGAGCGTCGATCCACGACGGCCATCGCGGCTCACCGTCCGAGCAGGACGCCCTGCGCGTCCGGGTCGGGGCCGGGCTCGAGCGCGTCGGCCCGCGGGCCGCGACGGCGCCTGGGTGCAGCACAAGCCGGTCGCGGCCGTCCTGCACACGCGGCTCGCCGAGCCGGACGACGCCGAGGCGGCCACGCGATCGACGCGGTCGCCGTCGCGGGCGCAGCCGACCTGGGCGGCCACGCGATGCAGCGGCAAGGACGTCGTCGAGGTGCCGGTGCTGCGACGCGACGAAGGGCGACGCGCTGCGCCGACCTCCGGCGTCGATGTCCGAGGCGCCGGCGGCACGCGTCCTCTACGCCGGCGACGACATCACGGACGAGCGCGCCTTCGGCGACCTCGGGCCGGCCGACGTCACGATCAAGGTGGAGGGCACGGGCGAGCACCGCTGGCGGCGCGATGTCGCGCGTGCCGGACCCGGAGCGCCGCTGGCGGAGCGTGCTCGCGGCGGTCGCCCGGTCGCCGTCGCCCGCTGAGACGGGTGTGACACCGTGTGACCCCGTCACATACGTGGGGCGTTGCGTCTGTGGCAGGATGACCGTCGGGTCGAGGGATACGGCGCGCGATCGCCCGCACTCCCTCGGTCTGTGTCAGCGAAGACACTCTGACACTTCTCACTACGGATCGTCCGGCACGTACCTGCCGGTGAGAGGGATGTACCAGTCATGGCTACGGTCACTTTCGACCACGCAACGCCGTCTCTACCCCGGCACCGAGCGCCCCGCGGTCGACGCACTCAACCTGCACGTCGAGGACGGCGAGTTCCTCGTCCTCGTCGGCCCGTCGGGCTGCGGCAAGTCCACGTCGCTGCGCATGCTCGCCGGCCTCGAGGACGTCAACGGCGGGCGCATCCTCATCGGTGACCGCGACGTCACGCGACGTCCAGCCGAAGGACCGCGACATCGCGATGGTCTTCCAGAACTACGCGCTGTACCCGCACATGACGGTCGCCGACAACATGGGCTTCGCCCTGAAGATCGCCGGCACGCCGAAGGCGGAGATCCGCCACGCGCGTCGAGGAGGCCGCCAAGATCCTCGACCTGACCCAGTACCTCGACCGCAAGCCGAAGGCCCTCTCGGGTGGCCAGCGTCAGCGTGTCGCCATGGGCCGCGCCATCGTCCGTCAGCCCCAGGTGTTCCTCATGGACGAGCCGCTGTCGAACCTCGACGCCAAGCTCCGCGTCCAGACCCGTACGCAGATCGCGTCGCTGCAGCGCCGTCTCGGCGTCACCACGGTCTACGTCACGCACGACCAGACCGAGGCGCTCACCATGGGCGACCGCATCGCGGTCCTCAAGGACGGCCTCCTGCAGCAGGTCGGCACGCCGCGCGAGATGTACGACACCCCGAACAACGTGTTCGTCGCCGGCTTCATCGGCTCGCCCGGCGATGAACATCGGCACGTTCAACCTCGCCTCGGACGGCTTCGCAAGCTCGGCTGCGCGCGCGATCGCCGTCCCGCGCGGCGCCTCGCAGCACATCAGCAACGACGACCAGCGGCCGGGTCACGATCGGCTTCCGGCCCGAGTCGCTCGACGTCGTCCCGGCCGGCTCGACGGACGGCATCCCGATCATCGTCAACCTCGTCGAGGAGCTCGGCTCGGACGCGTTCGTCTACGGCCAGCTGAGCAACGAGATGGGCCAGGCCGTCGACGCCATCCACTCGGGCGCCGGCGACGGCCAGGTCATCGTGCGCGTCGACCCGCGCCAGGTCCCCAGCAAGGGCGAGACGATCTGGGTCCGGATCCGTCCAGAACGAGGAGCACCTGTTCCACGCCGGCGTCGGGCGAGCGCATCAACGCCTGACAGGCGCCGACACAGCGTGACCCGCGAGGGGCGGACCGGCCTGGTGCCGGCCCGCCCCTCGCCTTTTCGGCCACTCCCAAGGAGTACCCGTGGTCCAGCAACCTGCAGATCACCGCGGCGCGCCCGGACCCGGCGCTGCTCGACCTGCCCTGGGACGTGCCGCTCGAGGAGTGGCCCGACGACGTGCTCGCCGCCCTGCCTCGCGGGCATCTCCCGGCACATCGTGCGGTTCGTCAAGATGTCCGGCAAGGTCATCGCGGTCAAGGAGATCGGCGAGAGCGTCGCCTACCGCGAGTACGAGCTGCTGCGCCAGCTCGGCAAGCTCGACGTGCCGAGCGTGGTGCCGGTCGGCGTCATCACCGGGCGCCGGGCCCCCGACGGCGAGCCGCTCGAGGCCGTGCTCATCACCCGGCACCTGCAGTTCTCGCTGCCCTACCGGGCGCTGTTCAGCCAGTCCCTGCAGCCCGGACACCGCGACCCGCCTCATCGACGCCCTCGCGGTGCTGCTCGTGCGCCTGCACCTCGCGGGCTTCTACTGGGGCGACGTCTCGCTGTCCAACACCCTGTTCCGGCGCGACGCCGGCGCGTTCGCCGCGTACCTCGTCGACGCCGAGACCGGCGACCTGCACGACCGCCTGAGCGACGGCCAGCGCGGCCTACGACCTCGAGGTCGCCCGGGTCAACATCATCGGCGAGCTCATGGACCTCGCAGGCCGGCGAGCTGCTCGAGGAGGAGACGGACGTCGTCGCGATCGGCGCCGCGCTCGTCGAGCGGTACGAGGAGCTGTGGACCGCGCTCACCGACGACGGAGTCGTTCTACGCCGGCGACCGCTGGCGGGTCGCCGCCCGGATCGAGCGGCTCAACAACCTCGGGCTTCGACGTGGGCGAGCTCGACATCACCACGGACATCGACGGCACCACGGTGCGGATCCAGCCCAAGGTCGTCGACGCCGGGCACCACTCGCGCCGCCTGCATGCGCCTCACCGGCCTGGACGTGCAGGAGAACCAGGCCCGACGCCTGCTCAACGACCTCGACACGCTACGCGCGCGGCGATCGACCGGCAGAACGACGAGGAGTCGTTCGTCGCGCACGACTGGCTCACGCACGTCTTCGAGCCCGCGGTCCGCGCCGATCCCGCGCGAGCTGCGCGGCAAGCTCGAGCCGGCCCAGGTGTTCCACGAGGTGCTCGACCACCGCTGGTTCGTCTCGCGCGAGCAGAACCGCGACGTCCCGATCACCGAGGCGGCCGCGAGCTACGTCGAGACCGTGCTGCGGCACCGCCCCGACGAGCTCGCGGTGCTGGGCGCGAGCGGCCTCGCGGACACCGAGGACGAGTAGCCGCCGCACGAGCACACCCGCTGCACGCGACGCCCTCGTCCGACCTGCGTGGAGGACGATGGCGCGTCGTCGGCCGATCGGGCATCAGGCGGGGGTGCGCTGGCGGGAGACCTCGTACAGCGCGATGCCGGCCGCGACGCCGGCGTTGAGCGACTCGATCGCCGGACGCGATCGGGATGGACACGATCGCGTCGCACTGTCTCGCGGACCAGCCGGGAGATGCCCTTGCCCTCCGAGCCGACGACGAGCACCAGCGCCGTCCGTCGGCGAACGGCGAGCGCGCTGATCTCGGTGTCGCCGCCGCCGTCGAGCCCGACGACGAAGCAGCCGGCGGCCCGGTACGCCCGCGAGCGCGCGGACGAGGTTGGTCGCGCGCGCGACGGGGACCCGGGCCGCGGCGCCGGCCGAGACCTTCCACGCCGACGCCGTGACGCCCGGCGGACCGGCGCTCGGGCACCAGCACGCCGTGCGCCCCGAACGCGCCGGCGGACCGGAGCACGGCGCCGAGGTTGCGCGGGTCGGTGACGCCGTCGAGCGCGACGACGAGCGGCGGCGGTGCCGGCCTCCGCGGCGGCGTCGAGCAGGTCGTCCGGCTCGGCGTAGTCGTACGGCGGGACCTGGATGGCGACGCCCTGGTGGACGGCGCCGTCGGTCAGCCGGTCGAGCTCGGCCTTGGTGACCTCGAGCAGCGGGTAGCCCGCGGTTGGTCGACCGCGGCGAGGATCTCGCGGGTGCGGTCGTCGGCCTCGAGGCGGGTCGCGAAGTAGACGGTGCTCACCGGGATGCCGGCGCGCAGCGCCTCGACCACCGAGTTGCGGCCGGAGACGATCTCGTGGGTCGCGCTCGACGCCCTTGCGTGCCGCGCGAGCCGCCGGCGGACCGCGAGGTGCGCGCCGTCGGGGCGCCGCCGGCCCGGCGGGTCCCGGCGACCGGTCCCCGCTTGTCCTGCTTGTCCGGGCGGCCGCGCGCTTGCCGGCCGGGTGGTACGGGCGCTCGGTCGCCTTGGGCGTCGGGCCCGCGGCCCTCGAGCGCCTGCCGGCCCTGCCCGCCCGAGCCGACCCGCGCGCCCTTCTTCGATCCGGCCTTGCGGGTCGCGCCGCGGCGTGCGGAGTTGCCTGCCATCAGTCCTGTACCTCCCGGGTGGCGGCCAGCGACCATCGCGCCCCGGCCGGTGAGTCCTCGACCACGATGCCGGCGGCCGCGAGGCCGTCCCGGATCGCGTCGGCGGTGGTGAAGTCGCGCGCGGCGCGCGCCTGCGCGCGGGCCGCGAGCCGGTCGCGCGACGAGCGCGTCGAGCGCCGCCGCGAACCGGGCGTCGTGCCCGCCGGCGCGACCACTGCGCGCCCGCCGGGTCGAGGCCGAGCACGTCCGAGCATCGCCCGCAGCTCGACGAGCGGCGCAGCGCGCCTCGGCCAGGTCGCCCCGCCGCGAGCGCCGAGTTGCCCGGCGCGCAGCCGCTCGTGCACGACGGCGAGCGCGGCGGGCACGTTGAGGTCGTCGTCCATCGCGGCGACGAAGTCCGGCGGCAGCGTCGACGTCGCGGACCTCGCGCGTCGTCGACGGCGCCGACCCGCTCGACGGCGCGCTCGACGAAGCCCGGCGAGCCGGTCCCAGGCGGCCTCCGCCTCGGCCAGCGTGTCCTCGCGCCCACTCGAGCATCGAGCGGTACTGCACCGCGGTCATCGCGTACCGCAGCGCGGCCGGACGGGTCCGGGCGAGCACCTCGGTGACGAGCAGCCCGTTGCCGAGCGACTTGCTCATCTTGGCGCCGGACTGCGTGACCCAGCCGTTGTGCAGCCAGAACCGGGCGAAGCCGAGGCCCGCCGCGCGGGACTGCGCCTGCTCGTTCTCGTGGTGCGGGAAGCGCAGGTCGAGGCCGCCGCCGTGGATGTCGAACTCGTCGCCGAGGTAGCGCCGGGCCATCGCCGAGCACTCGAGGTGCCAGCCGGGGCGGCCGCGGCCGAACGGCGTCGGCCAGGCCGCGGTCGCCGGCTCGCCCGGCTTGGGGGCCTTCCACAGCGCGAAGTCGCGGGGGTCGCGCTTGCGCTCGTCCCCGCCGCCCTCGGCCAGCGCCGTCGGGCGCGGCGACCATGTCCTCGAGCCGCTGGTTGGTCAGCGAGCCGTAGTCGGGGTACGACCGGACGTCGAAGTACACGTCGCCGTCGCCCGCGACGTAGGCGTGCCCGGTCTCGACGAGCTGCTGCATGAGCTCGACCATCTGCGGCACGTGGCCCGTCGCGCGCGGCTCGTAGGCCGGCGGCAGGACGCCGACGGCGTCGTACGCGGCCGTGAAGGCGCGCTCGTGGGTCATCGCCCAGGCCCACCAGGGCTCCCCGGCGTCGGCGGCGCGGGCGAGGATCTTGTCGTCGATGTCGGTGACGTTGCGCACGAGCGTGACCCGCAGGCCGCTGCGCGCGAGCCAGCGGGCGAGCACGTCGAACGCGACCGCGGACCGCAGGTGCCCGATGTGCGGGCGGCGCCTGGACCGTCGCGCCGCACAGGTAGATGCCGACCTCGCCCGGGACCAGGGGATGGAAGTCGCGCACCTCGTGGGTGGCGGAGTCGAACAGGCGCAGGCTCACACGCCCCAGGCTACCGGCGGGCCCGTCGTCGCCGGTCACCGGACGGTCCGTCCGCGCAGGCGGCGGGCCCGTCGGGCCGCCCGGCGACCGGCCCAGGAGCATGATCGGACGCATGTCCCGTGCCGTGGTGGCGCCCGCGTACGGCGGGCCGGAGGTCCTGACGGTCGTCGACGTCGACCCGGGCGAGCCCGGGCCCGGTCGGGTGCTGCTCGAGGTCCGGGCCGCCGGGGTCAACCCGGCCGACTGGAAGGGGGTGAGCGGGCAGTGGGGCACGGACCCGACCCGGCTCCCGCTGCGCCTCGGGTACGAGGCGGCGGGCGTGGTGCTCGCGGTGGGTCCCGACGTCGACCCGCACGTGGCCGCGGCGGGCGACGAGGTGGTCGCGCACCCGGCACCCGGCGCGTACGCCGACCGCCTCGTCGTGCGGGCGTCGTCGGTGGTGCGCAAGCCGCCCGGCGCTCCCCTGGCCCCAGGCCGGCGGCCTGCTGCTCGCGGGCTCGACGGCGGCGCACTGCGTCGAGGCGACCGGCGTCGGCCCCGGGGACACCGTGCTCGTGCACGGGGCGAGCGGCGGGGTCGGCGCGATGGTCGTGCAGCTCGCGCTGGTGCGCGGCGCCCGGGTGATCGGCACCGCGAGCCCCCGCAACCACGACCGGGTCGCCGCGCTCGGCGCGGTCCCGGTCGCCTACGGGCCGGGGCTCGCCGACCGCGTCCGTGCCGTGGCACCCGAGGGTGTCCGGGCCGCGGTGGACACGTCGGGCACCGACGAGGCGCTCGACGTCTCCGTCGAGCTCGTGGCCGACCGCGGGCGGGTCGCGACGATCGTCGGCTTCGCCCACGGCGCCGAGCTGGGGGTGCGGCTCCTCGGCGGCGGTCCCGGGGCGGATCCCGGGGACGGCGGTGCGGGCGGCCGCCCAGGCCGAGCTCGTCCGGCTCGCGGCCGAGGGCCGGATCGACGTGCCCGTCGGGGCCACCTTCCCGCTGGAGGCCGCCGGCGAGGCGCACCGGGCGGGGATCGCCGGTGCGGCGCCCGGCAGGATCGTGCTGCTGCCGGTCCCCGAGGTCGCCGGCGACCCCCCGGGACGCGCCCGCCGCCCGCTGACGGAGCCGGAGCGGCGGCTCAGTCCGCGACGACGACGAGGGCGGTCGCGATCGCGGCGACCCCTTCGCCGCGGCCGGTGAGGCCGAGCCCGTCGGTGGTGGTCGCGGAGAGGGAGACCGGGGCGCCGCACGCGGCGCTGAGCGCCTCGACCGCCTCCGCGCGCCGCGGGCCGAGCCGCGGGCGGTTGCCGATGACCTGCACCGCGACGTTGCCGATCTCGAAGCCGGCCGCGCGCACCCGCCGGGCCGCCTCGGCGAGCAGGGCCGTCCCGGACGCGCCCGCCCACGCGGGATCGGACGTGCCGAACTGCGACCCCAGGTCGCCGAGCCCGGCGGCCGAGAACAGGGCGTCGGCGGCCGCGTGGGCGGCGACGTCGGCGTCGGAGTGGCCCGCCAGGCCCGGCTCGCCGGGCCACGTGAGGCCGCCGAGCGACATCGGCCGCCCGGACGACGGGTCGGCGAACGCGTGCACGTCGGTGCCGATGCCGACGAGCGGCAGCCGACCGGCCCCGGTCACGACGCGCTCCTGTCGGGCTCGGCGAGCAGCAGACCCGCGAGCGCGAGGTCCCGCCGGGTCGTGATCTTCAGGGCGCGTTCGTCGCCGGGGACCGCCACGACCGGCTCCCCGAGCAGCGCGACGAGGGACGAGTCGTCGGTCGCCGCGACCCGCTCGTCGTGGGCGCGGTCCGCCGCGGCGGCGTGCGCGCGGTCGAGCACTGCGCGGTCGAAGCCCTGCGGCGTCTGCACGGCACGCAGGGACGCGCGGTCGAGGGTGCCCGCGACCGGCACGACGTGCGCGTCGCCGTCCGCACCGGCGACCGAGCCCGAGTCCGGGACCCCGCTTGTGCCGCCCGCGCCGCCCGCGCGGCCGCCGGCCCGGGTCAGGACGGCGACGCCGACCTCCACCACCGTGTCGGTCACCGCGAGCGCCGGGATGACCGCCCGGTGACCCGACCGCACCGCCGCCACGACGCGTGCGACGAGGGCCGGCGGGACGAGCGCGCGGGCGGCGTCGTGCACGAGGACGACGTCGACGTCGGCCGGCAGCACCGCGAGGGCGGCCGCGACCGACGCCTGGCGGCTCGGTCCGCCGGGCACGAGGAGGACGGGGACGTCCGGCGCCGCGGTCCCGGGCGCGGCGCGCTGGACGACGGCGCCGAGCGCGGCGCGGACGGCGTCGTCGTGCCCGTCCGGCACGGTGACCACGAGCAGGTCGACGCCGCCCGAGGCGACGAGTCGCCGGGCGGCGTGGGTGACGAGCGGGGTCCCGTCGAGCGGGACGAGCGCCTTGGGCAGGTGGTGACCGAGGCGGCTGCCGCTGCCGGCAGCGGTGAGGACCGCAGCGGTACGCACGACGCTGCGCGTGACCGCGGGCCCGACCGGACCGGCCCCCGAGGGGGCCGGCGACCGGTCAGGACGCGAGGACCTCGTCGAGGATGGCCTCGGCCTTGGACTCCTCGGTGTGCTCGGCCAGGGCGAGCTCCGAGACGAGGATCTGGCGGGCCTTGGCGAGCATGCGCTTCTCGCCCGCGGACAGGCCGCGGTCGGCGTCACGCCGCGAGAGGTCGCGCACGACCTCGGCGACCTTGATGACGTCGCCCGAGGCGAGCTTCTCGAGGTTGGCCTTGTACCGACGCGACCAGTTCGTCGGCTCCTCGGTGTAGGGGGCGCGGAGGACGTCGAACACCTTCTCCAGGCCCTCCTGCCCGACGACGTCCCGGACGCCGACGAGGTCGACGTTCTCCGCCGGGACCTCGATGGTGAGATCGCCCTGGGCGACCTTGAGCTTGAGGTAGATCTTGTCCTCGCCGCGAATGGTGCGGGTCTTGACCTCGGTGATCAGCGCTGCGCCGTGGTGGGGGTAGACAACCGTCTCCCCGACAGTGAAAGTCATCTGCAGATGTCCCCTTTCAAGGGATGCCATCTTACCACGGCGTCTTTGCGCCCCCGACGGGCCCGCGGCGCATCGGCGCAGGTCACGGCCATGGCCGTCGTGAGGGGCCACCGGCCGTTACGCTGCACCCCGGGAGAGCGGGCGTCCCGCGCGCGCACGAGACGCGCGACCGCCACGCCGCCTCCGCCGACCGCCGACGACCTGCCCGAGGAGCCACCGTGGCCAGCGCCCGCCCGTCCCGCCCCCACGTGTCGCGCACCCGGACCGCGACCGCCGTCGCGGTCACCGCGCTCGTGCTGGCCGGCTGCTCCGCGACCAACCCGATCACGACGGCCATCCCGTACAACGTGGTCGACGGCGTCGCGGAGTCGGTCAGCGAGGACGTCGGCGTGCGCAACCTCATCGTGTTCGCCGCCGAGGAGGGTGCGCCCGGCGTGCTCGTCGGCGCCGTGGCCAACGGGGGCCGCGAGGACGTCGAGGTGACCCTGAGCCCGGAGGGGGCGGCCCCGGTGACCCTCGACGTGCCGGCCCGCGGCACGGTCCTGCTCGGCGGCGAGGAGGGCGAGACGGTCGAGCTCGACTCCGTCGGCGCCGCACCCGGCTCGCTCCTCACCATCACCGCGTCAACCCCGGGAGGCGGGGACGTCCCCATCCGGGTCCCCGTCTTCGACGGCTCCCTGCCCGAGTACGCGGACCTCGTCCCCGAGGCCGACGGCGCCTGAGCGCGCCGTCACCGCCGCCGGGAGCACCCGGCAGGCGCAGCCGGCCGATCAGCCGAAGCGGCCGGAGATGTAGTCCTCGGTCGCGCGCTCGGACGGTGCGGAGAACATCGTCCCGGTCGGGCCGATCTCCACCAGGCGGCCCGGCTTGCCGGTGCCCTCGATGTTGAAGAACGCGGTGCGGTCGCTCACCCGCGCCGCCTGCTGCATGTTGTGGGTCACGATGACGATCGTGTACGAGTTCTTCAGCTCGGCGATGAGGTCCTCGATCGCGAGGGTCGAGATCGGGTCGAGCGCCGAGCACGGCTCGTCCATGAGCAGCACCTGCGGCTTGACGGCGATGGCCCGCGCGATGCACAGCCGCTGCTGCTGACCGCCGGACAGCGAGGAGCCGGGCCGGTTCGAGGCGGTCCTTGACCTCGTTGAACAGGTTGGCCCCCCGCAGGGACTGCTCCACCAGGTCGTTCGCGTCGCCCTTGCTGATCCGGCGGTTGTTGAGCCGCACGCCGGCCAGCACGTTCTCCGCGATGGACATCGTGGGGAACGGGTTGGGGCGCTGGAACACCATGCCGACGTTGCGGCGCACCGCGACCGGGTCGACGCCGTCGCCGTAGAGGTCGACGCCGTCCATGGCGACCTTCCCCTCGACGCGCGCGCCGGGGATGACCTCGTGCATGCGGTTGAGCGTGCGCAGGAAGGTCGACTTGCCGCAGCCCGACGGGCCGATGAAGGCCGTCACCGAGCGGGGCTCGACGGACATGCCGACGTCGGCCACGGCCAGGAAGCTGCCGTAGTAGATGTTGAGGTCCTTGACGTCGATGCGCTTGGCCACGGGGTGTCCTTGTCGGTGGTCGGGCTGGGTCGGGAGGTTCGGGGGGGCCGGTCTGCGCCGGGCCGGGGTCGCCGGCCGCTCAGCGCAGGGACGGCGGGGCGAAGAAGCGGGTGATCAGGCGGCCGAAGAGGTTCAGCAGCATGACGATGAGGATGAGGACGAGTGCCGCCGCCCAGGCGCGGTCGTAGTTGATCGTCGCGATGCAGTCTGCTGCGTCCTGCGCACAGGGCACCAGCCCCTGCGAGTACTGCCGGTACACGTACACCGGCAGGGTCATCATGCGGCCCTCGAACACGTTGAAGTTGATCGAGTCGATCACACCGACCGTGATGAGCAGCGGGGCCGTCTCGCCGATGACGCGGGCCACGGCGAGCATGATCCCGGTGCCCAGCCCCGCGACGGCGGTCCGCAGCACGACCTTGACGACGACGAGCCACTTGGGCACGCCCAGCGCGAGGGCCGCCTCGCGGAGCTCGTTCGGGACGAGCCGGAGCATCTCCTCGCAGGAGCGGACCACGACCGGGATCATCAGCACGGACAGCGCCACCGAGCCGACGACGCCGAACCGCACGCCCGGGCCGAAGACCATCGCGAACAGCGCGTAGGCGAACAGGCCGGCCACGATCGGACGGGATGCCGGTCATGACGTCGACGAAGAAGGTCACGGCGCGGGCCAGTGCGCCGCGGCCGTACTCGACCAGGTAGATCGCGGCCAGCAACCCGACCGGGACCGAGATGAGCGCGGCGACCGCCGTGATCTCGAGGGTGCCGACGATCGCGTGGTAGATGCCGCCGGCATCCATGCCGCCGAAGACCCCGCGCATCGAGACGCTGAGGAAGTAGGGCGTGAGCCGCTCGAGTCCGTTGGAGAGCACGGTCCACGAGACCGAGATCAGCGGGACGAGCGCGACGAGGAACGCGGCGACGACGAGGCCGGTGGCGACGCGGTCGGTGACCCGGCGGTGGCGGTCGGTGCCGGCGAGCATCGCCCGGGTCTCGGCCGCGGTGGTGTCGTCCGCCGTCGGGGCGGTGAGTGGGATGCGTCATGTCAGTTCGCCCCCGAGAAGTCCTTGCGGCGCGCGATGACGGCGCGGGCGGCCATGTTGACGGCCAGGGTGATGACGAACAGGGCGAGGCCGGTGGCGATGAGGGTGCTCACACCCATCGGGTTCGCCTCCGGGAACTGCAGGGCGATGTTCGCCGCGATCGTCTGGTGCTGACCGGCCTGCAGCAGCGCGAACGAGTACAGGGCTCCGGGGCTGAGGATCATGAGCACGGCCATGGTCTCGCCGAGCGCGCGTCCCAGACCGAGCATCGCGGCCGAGACGATGCCGGACCGCCCGAACGGCAGGACGGCGATCCGGATCATCTCCCACCGGGTCGCGCCGAGCGCGAGCGCGGCCTCCTCGTGCAGGCGCGGCGCCTGGAGGAAGACCTCGCGGCAGACGGCGGTGATGATCGGCAGGATCATCGCGGCCAGGACGACGCCGACGGTGAGGACGACGCGTGGCGGGGAGGCGGCGGGACCGGCGAACAGCGGGATCCAGCCGAAGGTGTCGGCGAGCCACTGCCAGGCCGGCTGCAGCTTGGGGGCCAGCCAGATGGCGCCCCACAGGCCGTAGACGACGCTCGGGATCGCGGCGAGCAGGTCGACCAGGTAGCCGAGCCCGTTCGCCAGCCGGCGCGGGGCGTAGTGCGAGATGAACAGCGCGATCCCGATCGACAGCGGGGTCGCGATGAGGAGCGCGAGGATCGCGGCGAGGAGCGTCCCGAAGACGAGCGGGCCGACGAAGCCCAGCAGGGACTGGCCCTCGGGGAACCAGCTGACGTCCTCCGCGAGGGCGGCGCCCCCTGCGGTGATCGCCGGCCAGGCCCGCAGCACGAGGAAGATCGCGACGGCTGCCAGGACGACGAGGATCAGGGTGCCGGCGCCGGTGGACAGCCAGCGGAAGCCGCGGCTCGCGAAGCCCTCGGGCCAGCGCCGCTGCCCGGGCTCCTCGCCGAGCGGGGGGCTCGCCGGCTGCGTCCGGCTGGTCGTGGTGGTCACATGTGCTCCGTGCGGTGGCGGGTGCGGGGCGAGAGCGGGACGGGGTCGGGGTCGGTACGGGCGGGTGAGCCCTGACCGACCGGTGGGGCCGGTCCCCCGCGGGTGGGCGGGGGACCGGCCCGATGACCGGATCGAGCGGGGATCAGGCTCCCGCGGCGATGGAGTCGAGCGCGGCCTGGACGTCCGCGCGCAGCGTCGTCCGAGATCGGCGCGGCACCGGCGGCGGAGGCCGCGGCCTCCTGGCCCTCCGCGCTGGCGACGTAGCCGAGGAACGCCTTCACGAGCTCGGCGTCGGCCGGGTCCTCGTAGGACGTGCAGGCCAGCGAGTAGGAGATGAGGACGAGCGGGTAGGCGCCGTCGGCCGTCGTCGTCCGGTCGAGCTCCACGACGATGTCGTGCTCGGAGCGACCCTCGGCCCGCGGCGAGGCGTCGACCACGGCGGCCGCAGCCTCGGGCGAGTACCCGACCCACTGCTCGCCGACCTTGATCTTCGCGGTCCCGAGCGAGCCGGCCTTGGAGGCGTCGGCGTAGCCGATCGTGCCCTCGCCGCCCTGGACGGTCTGCACGACGCCCGAGGTGCCCTGGGCGGACTGGCCGCCGGAGACGGGCCAGTCGCCGCTGGCCTCGTACGGCCACGCCTCGCCGGCCGTCGCCACGAGGTACTCGGTGAAGTTCTCGGTCGTGCCGGACTCGTCCGAGCGGTTGACCGGCGTGATCGGCAGGTCCGTGAGGGTGGCGTCCGGGTTGTCCGCGACGATCTCCGGGGCGTTCCACGTGGTGATCTTGCCGGTCGAAGATCCCCGCGATGACCGCCGGCGAGAGATTGAGCTCGTCGACGCCCGGCAGGTTGTAGATGACGGCGATCGGGCTGATGTACAGCGGGAGGTCGACCGCCTCGCCACCGACGCAGCGCTCCGCCGCCGCGGCGAGCTCGTCGGTGTCGAGCGCGGCGTCCGAGCCGGCGAAGTCGGTGCCGCCCTCGAGGAACTGGGTGCGACCGCCGCCCGACCCGACCGGGTCGTAGGAGACGTTCACGTCGGGGTTCGCGCTCTGGAAGCCGGCACGCCAGGCCTCCATCGCGGACTCCTGGGACGAGGCCCCGGCTCCCTCGAGGTCGCCGGACAGCTCGGTGGTCGTGGTGGTGCCGGTGTCGGCAGCGGGGGCGTCCTCACCCGAGGCGGAACCGGTGGGGTCGTCGGACCCGCATGCTGCGAGCGAGAGGCCGATGGCTCCGGTCAGGGCGATGACCCCGACGCGGCGGTGGAGGGAGAGGTTCACGGTGCTCCGGTCCTTGCTGGCGTCTGTCGCCGCACGCATGGTGCGCGCGGCCATACCCGAACGTAGGCAGCGGAGGTGACCACCCGGCCCGCCGGAGGTGAACCCCGGGTGAACGGTGGCCGTCGCGTTCGTCGTGCAGGCGCCCCCCGTGTGGCCGGGGTCACGCGTGAGCGGGAGGATGGGCGGTCGGCCGACCCGTCGTCAGCAGGCGTCGTCGGCGAGCTTGTACCCGAGGCCACGCACGGTGAGCAGCAGCCGCGGGTTCGAGGGGTCGGTCTCGATCTTGGCGCGGACCCGCTTGACGTGCACGTCGAGCGTCTTGGTGTCGCCGACGTAGTCCGAGCCCCAGATGCGGTCGATGAGCTGGCCGCGGGTCAGCACCCGCCCCGCGTTGCGCAGGAGCATCTCGAGCAGCTCGAACTCCTTGAGCGGGAACCCCACCGCCGTCCCGGCCACCTCGACGATGTGCCGCTCGACGTCCATCCGGACCGGCCCGACGGCGAGGACCGCGTCGTCCGGCTCGAGCTCGCCGCCGCTCACGTCGGTGCGGCGCCGCAGGACGGCCCGGACACGGGCGAGCAGCTCGCGGTACGAGTACGGCTTGGTCACGTAGTCGTCCGCGCCGAGCTCGAGGCCCACCACCTTGTCGATCTCGGTGTCCTTGGCCGTGAGCATGATGACCGGCACGCTCCCCCGGGCGCGCAGCTCGCGGCAGACCTCGGTGCCGGACAGCCCCGGCAGCATGAGGTCCAGCAGCACGAGGTCGGCGCCGCCGCGGTCGTACTCGACGAGCGCGTCGGGGCCGGTGGCGGCCGTGACGACCTCGTAGCCGTCCCTGGTCAGCTGGTAGGACAGCGGGTCGCGGTAGGACTCCTCGTCCTCCACGAGCAGGATGCGGGTCACGCATCCACCTCCTCGGGTGGGGTGGTGCCCGCGGCACCGGCCGGCGGGCTCGGGTCGCTCGTCGGCGGGGCGGGCGGCACATGGGCGGCGGGGATGCGCATCGTGAACGTGGAGCCCTTGCCGGGGCGGGACCAGACCGAGACCTCGCCGCCGTGGTCGGCGGCGACGTGCTTGACGATGCTCAGCCCGAGTCCGGTGCCGCCGGTGTCCCGCGAGCGCGCGGGGTCGACCCGGTAGAACCGCTCGAACACGCGCTCCTGGGCGTCGGGGTCGATGCCGATGCCCTGGTCGACGACGGCGATCTCGACCATCTCCCCCGCCCGGCGCACGCCGATGCCGACCTGGGTGGCCGCCGGCGAGTAGGCGACGGCGTTGTCGAGCAGGTTGCGCACCGCGGTGACGAGCAGCGCGTGGTCCCCGTAGACCGCCAGCCCGCGCTCGCCGCCCGGGTGCAGGGCGATGCCCTTCGCCGTCGCCGCGGTCCGGGCGCGGTCCACCGCCTCGCTCAGCACGGCGTCGACGTCGACCAGGACGGGGCCGTCGAGGGCGCCGGCGACCTGCAGGCGGGACAGCTCGATGATCTCGTGCACGAGCGCGGACAGCCGCGCGGACTCCCGCTGCATGCGTCCGGCGAAGCGGCGGACCGCCTCCGGGTCGTCCGCGGCCGCGCCCACGGTCTCGGCGAGCAGCGACAGCGCCCCGACCGGGGTCTTGAGCTCGTGCGACACGTTGACGACGAAGTCGCGCCGGATCGCCTCGAGCCGGCGCGCCTCCGTCCGGTCCTCGGCGAGCACGACGACGTGCCGCGGACCGACGTGCGCGACCCGGACCTGCAGCATCACCCGGGCCGGACCGATCGGGCCGCGGGGCAGCTCGAGCTCCTCGTCGCGGATGACGCCGTCGCGGCGGACGGCGCTCACCAGGTCCCGGATCGCCGCGTGCGCGAGGCGGCCGTCGCGGACGACCCCGAGCGCGTAGGCGGGCGGGCTGGCCCGCACGACGACGTCCTCCTCGTCGAGCACGACGGCGGCCGAGCGCAGCACGGACAGCGTCCGCACCAGGCCGTCGTCCAGGTCGGGCTCGGGCTGCGCGAGGTACGGTGTGCTGCACGCGCTCGCTGTACCGGAAGCCGATGCCGGCGGCGAGGCCGACGAGCATGCCGAGCAGCCCGGCCACGATGAGCAGATAACCGTCCACGACCGCCAGGTTACGCAGGGGTGACGCGTGGTCGGCGCCACCACCGTCGCCGCGGCCCGCCGTGCGTCGACTGTTCACCTCGGCGCGGGACTGCGTTCACCCGGTGATGACACGGTGTCGAGCGGAACCCGAGGAAGAGGAGCACATGCGGGAGATCTTCGAGGCCGAGCTCAAGCAGCTCGGCGCCGACCTGGTGACGATGAGCCAGCAGGTCGAGCTGGCCGATCAGCAACGCCGGCACGGCACTGCTGACGGGCGACGTCCCGCTGGCCGAGTCGGTGATCGTCGCCGACACGGCGATCGACGCCCTCGAGCGGGACCTGGACGAGCGCTGCGTGCTGATGCTCGCGCAGCAGGGTCCGGTGGCCACCGACCTGCGGATCGTCGTCTCCGCGCTGCGGATGAGCGCCACGCTCGAGCGGATGGGCGACCTCGCGCGCCACATCGCCGAGGTCGCGCGCGGGCGGTACCCCCGCGGCGCGGTGCCGCAGGCGCTGTCCGGCACGTTCACCGAGATGCACGAGGCCGCGACGCGCGTCGCCGGCCGCATGACCGAGCTGCTGGCCACGCACAGCCTGGACATGGCGCGCAGCATCGAGCGCGACGACGACCTGCTCGACCAGCTGCACGAGGACACGTTCACGGCGCTGCTGGGCGGCAACTGGAACGGGACGCCGCAGGAGACGGTCGACGTCACGCTGCTCGGCCGGTACTACGAGCGCTTCGGCGACCACGCGGTGTCGATCGCGCGCCGGGTGACCTTCCTGGTCACCGGCGACTTCCGGGACGAGATCCTGCGGGTCCGCTGACCCGCAGGTCCCCCAGCACGCGCCGACGGCGCCGGAGAGACTCTCTCTCCGGCGCCGTCGGCGTCCGTGCGCTGGTGGGTGATGTCCGGGCGGGTCAGCGGCCCTGGTTGGCGACCGCGGCGATCGCGGCCGGCGGCGGCGTCCGGGTCGAGGTAGCGGCCGCCGGGGGTGGTCGGGCCGCAGGTCCTCGTCGAGCTCGTAGAGCAGCGGGATGCCGGTCGGGACGTTGAGCCCCGCGATGGCCTCGTCGCTGACGCCGTCGAGGTGCTTGACGATCGCGCGCAGCGAGTTGCCGTGGGCGGCGACGAGCACGACCTTGCCGTCCCGCAGGTCCGGGCACGACGGCGTCCTCCCAGTAGGGCAGGGCGCGCTCGAGGACGTCCTTGAGGCACTCGGTCGCGGGGGTCGGCCTCGCCGGCGTAGCGCGGGTCGGCGTCCTGGGAGAACTCGGAGCCGGACTCGATCTGCGGCGGCGGGACGTCGTAGGAGCGGCGCCACAGCATGAACTGCTCCTCGCCGAACTCGGCGAGCGTCTGCTTCTTGTCCTTGCCCTGCAGCGCGCCGTAGTGGCGCTCGTTGAGGCGCCAGCTGCGCTTGACCGGGATCCAGTGCCGGTCGGCGGCGTCGAGCGCGAGGTTCGCGGTCGTGATCGCGCGGCGCAGCAGCGAGGTGTGCACGACGTCGGGCAGGACGCCGGCGTCGGTCAGCAGGGTGCCGCCGCGCTTCGCCTCCTCGACGCCCTTCTCGCTCAGGGCGCACGTCGACCCAGCCGGTGAACAGGTTCTTGGCGTTCCACTCGCTCTCGCCGTGGCGGAGCAGCACGAGGGTGTAGGTCATGGGGGCCATCCTGCCGCAGTTGCGGCCCGCGGGCATGCGGACGGGTCGGCGAGCGCGGCGAGCGGGTGGAGGCGGTCAGGCGAGCCGGCGCTGCGCGGCGAGCGCGTAGACCTTGAGGATCGACGCCGCGGCGGCGTCCCAGCCCAGGCCCGCTCCCGCGCGGGCCGCGGCGGCACCGAGGCGCCGCCGTCCCGGCTCGTCGGCCAGCAGCTCGGTGAGGGCGTCGGCCCACGGCTCCGGGTCGTGCGACGCGACGAGCCGGCCGGTCACGCCGTCCTGGACCACCGTCCGGAGACCGCCGACGGCGGACGCGACGACCGGCGTCCCGCAGGCCTGCGCCTCCGCGGCGACCAGCCCGAACGACTCGCTGCGGGACGGCATCGCCACGAGGTCCGCGGCGGCGTACCAGTCGGCGAGCTCGGCCCGGCCGACCGGCGGGCGCACCACGGTGTCGGCCGCGACGCCGGTCGAGGCAGCGAGCGCCCGCAGCTCGCGCACGGCGGTCATCCGCCCGCTGGCGCCGCCGAGGATGACGAGCAGCGGCAGCGGACCACGCCCGCGCGGCCATCACCGCGAGCGCGCGGACCAGCACGTCCGGACCCTTGAGCGGCTGCACCCGGCCCGCGAACAGGACGACCGGGCGGTCGGCCGGCAGGCCGAGCCGCCGCCGGATCGCCGCGCGGTCGGCCACGGGACGGAAGAGCTCGAGGTCGACTCCGGGTGCGACGACGTGGACGGCCGCCGGGTCGGCGTCGTAGAGGTCGACGAGGTCGGCCGCCTCCTCGGCGGTGCTCGCGACGAGGGCGTCCGCGGCGGCGACGACCTGCTCCTCGCCGATCGTCCGGCCGGCCGGCTCCGGGGCGTCGCCCGGGGCGAGGTTCGCGTTCTTCACCTTGGCGAGCGTGTGCATGGTGTGGACGAGCGGCACGTCCCAGCGGTCCGACGCGAGCCACCCCACCTGCCCGGACAGCCAGTAGTGGGAGTGCACGACGTCGTAGCTCTGCCGGTCGCGCCGCGCCTCGGCCTGGAGCACGCCCGCGGTGAAGGCGCACAGCTGGCCGGGCAGGTCGTTCTTGTCCAGGCCCTCGTACGGGCCCGCCGGGACGTGGCGGACCAGGACGCGGGGGTCGTCGTCGTCCAGCGGGACGACGTCCGGCTGGTCGGAGCGGGTCGCGCGCGTGAAGATCTCGACCGTCGCGCCGCGTCGCGCGAGCGCGCGGGACAGGTCGGTGACGTAGACGTTCATCCCGCCGGCGTCACCGACGCCGGGCTGGTCGAGCGGCGAGGTGTGCACGGACAGCATCGCCACGCGAGGCTGCTCGATGCTCACGACGCTCCAGACGGACGCTCGGGGACGGACCCGTCCATTGTCGCCGACCCACGGGGGACGGCGACCCGGGCGGCCGGCGCACGGGTCGCGCTCAGCGCACGACCGGCACCACGCAGGCCGGTGCCGGCAGCCGCAGCGAGGCGACGACGGCGTCCGATCCGGTGGGCGCGACCGTGCCGGCCGGGTCCGCTCCCCACCGCGGCCCCACCTGCGACCCCACCCGCGGCCCGGAGCCCGGCAGCCGGACGACGGCGAGGTCGCCCGAGACCTGGTTCGCCACCACCGCGAGCCCGTCCACGATGGCCAGGTGCCGTGGCCAGGCGCCGCCCGCGGTCACCGCGGACGCCGCCCCGAGCAGACCCGTCGTCGGGTCCACCGGCCAGGTGACGAGGACGTCGGGCCCGCGGACCGCGAGCACGAGCCGGTCGTCGTCCAGCAGGACGTGGGACGGCAGCGGACCGTCGTCGGCCGCGGGTGCCGCGCGGTCGGCGGTGTCGGTGGCCAGCACTGTCGCCGGGCACGGGCGGCAGGGCCGGTGTGGCCGGCACCGTCTGGACGAGCCGCGCCGTGGCCGCCTCCGGGTCCCAGCGCAGCACGCGGACGGTGTCGTCCAGCTCACCGGCCACGTACAGGTGCCGGCCGGCCGGTCCGGGCGGTCCGACGGCGAGGTGACGCGGCCCGGTGCCGGGTGGCAGCCCGGCGGCGACGCCGTCGGGCGTCAGGAGCCCGTCCCCCGCGACGCGGTAGCGCCGGAGGCGGTCGGTGCCGAGGTCGCACACGAGCAGCCGGTCACCGTCCGGGGCGAACGCGGCGAAGTGCGCGTGCGGGCCCTCCTGGCGGTCGGCGCGCGGTCCGGTGCCGGTGTCGCCGTGCACCTGCACCGGCCCGCCCGCCCGCACGACGTCCGACGCGAGGTGCCCGTCGGCGTCGAGCGGGAGCACGCCGAGCGTGCCCGTGCCGTAGTTCGCGACGTAGAGGGTCCGTGCGTCCGGCGCGAGCCGGAGGTGGCACGGGTACGCCCCGCCCGAGCCGACGGTCGCGACCGGGCGGAGGTCACCGCTGTCGGTCACCGCGAAGTCGGTCACGGTGCCGTCCTCCTCCTCGGCGACGGCGTAGACGACGCGCCCCGCGGGGTGGGCGACCAGGAAGGTCGGCGCGGGCGTCTCGACGGCGAGCCGGGCGCCGGTCAGGGCCCCGGTCGAGCGGTCGAGGTCGACCCGCCACACGCCCTCGCCCGTGCCGGCCGGCGTGCCGGCGCCGGCCGCGGGATAGGTGCCGATCCACAGGGGTGTCGTCGTCGCGTCGGCCACGCGGCGAGCGTAGGTCGTCGGGCTCGGCGCCCGCGCGGCGAGGTGGCCCCGGGCGTCAGCGCGCGGCGGCCGGCTCCGGCGCGTCGTCGGCCACCTGCTCGACGGCGCCCCACGGCGCCGGGTCGTCGACCAGCGACGCGCAGGACGGCGAGCGCCGCCCCGGTCATCGCCGGGTACCGGCCCGCGCGCGCCACGCCGACCCGCACGTCGCGACCACGGCGCGGTGAGCACCCGCCGGCGCAGCTGGCCCGGACGGCTCCTCGCAGGTGGCCCGCGAGCGCCGCGTAGGTCCCGCCGAGGACGACGTCGCCGACGTCGACGATGTTGACCACGTTCGCCAGCGCGGTGCCGAGCGCGGCGCCGGCCGCGGCGAGCACCCGCAGGGTCACCGGGTCCCCGCGTCGGCGCGCGTCCAGCAGCGCGGACAGCGGCGCGCGGCGCGGTCGAGACCCGGCGGCCACCATGATCGCGTCCTGCCCCGCGTACGTCTCCAGCGTCGCCCCGCCCGTCGGGACCGGCCCGTCGGTGGACGGCCGGAGCACCGTGTGCCCGATCTCGCCGCTCCACCCGTGCTGACCGGGGAAGATCTCGCCGTCGAGGACGATCGCCCCACCGATGCCGACCTCGCCGGACACGTAGACGAAGCTCGAGCGGGCCGTCGTGCCGCCGCGCGTCGGCCTCCGCGCGGGCCGCGAGGTTGGCCTCGTTGCCCAGCAGCGGCGGGCATGCCCGGCGAGCACCGGGTGCGCGGCGAGCAGGCCGACGACGTCGACGTCGCGCCAGCCCGAGGTTCGGCGCGAGCCGCAGCGGGCCGGTGACGCGGTCGACCAGGCCCGGGCAGCGCGAGCGCGGCGCCGGCGAGCCGGACGCCGTCGGCGCTGAGCCCGGCGATGACGTCCCCGGCGAGCGACGGCGAGCCGGTCGAGGACGGCCGTCGGGTCGCTGCGCCGGAAGTCGCCGTCCTCGACGCGCTCCACGAGCACCGCGCCCGGCGAGGTCGAGCGCCCGCACGCCGAGGTAGTCGACGTTGACCTCGAGCCCGACGGCCGCGATCGTGCCGCGCGCCGGCGACCAGCGGGACCGCCGGACGTCCGGCGCGCGAGGTCGCGACCGGCGCCAGCTCGGTGACCATGCCCGGCCGCGACGCAGCCGGTCCACCAGCGTCGACACGGTCGCCCGGGTCAGGCCCGTGCTGGTCGCGATGGCCGCGCGGGACACCGGCTCGCGGGCGTCGAGCACCTGCCGCAGGACCAGGCTGAGGTTGTGCTCGCGCAGCGTGCGCTGACGGGCCGCGGCGGCCGAGCGTCCACCCGCAGGCGGCACGAGCGCCCGGGCGCGTCGGTCGGCCGCGCGGCGTGCGCGGCGCGCGGTCTCGGCGAGCGGCTCGCGCGGGTGGATCGGTCACAGGCTTGACCCTAGCCGGATCCGGCATATGTTCATCCACACAACTAATCGCTGCCATCTCGACGAGGAGACGCCCCATGACGCGCAAGCCCACCCCTGAGGACAAGTTCGCCTTCGGCCTGTGGACCGTCGGCTGGGCGGCCCGCGACCAGTTCGGCGTCCGCCAGCCGCCCGCACCTCGACCCGGTCGAGTCCGTGCACCGCCTCGGCCGAGCTCGGCGCGGCCTACGTGACGTTCCACGACAACGACGTCGTCCCGTTCGGCGCCGACGCCGCGACCCGCGACGAGATCCTCACCCGGTTCAAGGCCGCGCTCGAGGAGACCGGCGTCAGGGTCTCGATGGTCACGACCGACACCTTCGCGCACCCGATCTTCAAGGACGGCGCGTTCACGTCCAACGACCGTGAGGTCCGCCGCTACGGCCTGCGCAAGGTCGTCGCAGAACGTCGACCTGGCCGCCGAGATGGGCGCCGAGACGTTCGTCATGTGGGGTGGCCGCGAGGGCGCCGAGTACGACTCCGCGAAGGACCTCAAGGCCGCGCACGACCGCTACCGCGAGGGCATCGACACCGTCGCCGGCTACATCAAGGAGAAGGGCTACGGGCTGCGGATCGCGATCGAGCCCAAGCCCAACGAGCCCCGCGGCGACATCCTGCTCCCGACGGTCGGCCACGCCCTGGCCTTCATCGCGAAGCTCGAGCACGGCGACATCGTCGGCGTGAACCCGGAGACGGGCCACGAGCAGATGGCCGGCCTCAACTACACCTCGGGCATCGCCCAGGCGCTGTGGGCCGAGAAGCTCTTCCACATCGACCTCAACGGCCAGCGGTCCATCAAGTACGACCAGGACCTCGTCTTCGGCCACGGCGACCTGTTCTCCGCGTTCGCGACGGTCGACCTGGTGGAGAACGGCTTCCCGAGCGGCGGCCCGAAGTACGACGGCCCGGTCCACTTCGACTACAAGCCGTCGCGCACCGAGAGCATCGAGGGTGTGTGGGCGTCCGCCGCGGCGAACATGTCCACCTACCATCCTGCTCAAGGAGCGGGCGCAGGCGTTCCGCGCCGACCCCGAGGTCCAGGCCGCGCTCGAGGCGAGCAAGGTCTTCGAGCTCGGCGCAGCCGACGCTCGGCGAGGGCGAGACCCTGGCCGACCTGCTGGCCGACCGGTCCGCCTACGAGGACCTGGACGTCGACGCCGTCGCCGCCCGCGGCTTCGACTTCGTGCACCTCAACCAGCTGGCCCTCGAGCACGCGCTCGGCGCCCGCTGATCCGCTGCACGACCTCGGCCCGGGCCGCCGGGGACCTCGCAGCTCCCGGCGACCCGCGCGTCCGGTCCGTGGACGGCGCGCTCCCCGTCGCCGTCCGCCCGCAGACGTCGCACTGCGTGCGCGCGACCCCGCGCTTCACCGCCCTCGTCAACCCGAAGGAGCTCAGCGATGCCGCTGGTCGCCGGGGTGGACTCCTCCACCCAGTCCTGCAAGGTCGTCGTCCGCGACGCCGAGACCGGCGCCCTGGTGCGCACCGGCCGCGGCGTCCCACCCGGACGGCACGTCCAGGTCGACCCCGCGCACTGGTGGGACGCGCTGCAGGCCGCGATCGCCGACGCCGGCGGCCTGGACGACGTCGCGGCGATCGCCGTCGGCGGCCAGCAGCACGGCATGGTCGTGCTCGACGCCGACGGCGGCGTCATCCGCGACGCCCTGCTGTGGAACGACACCCGGTCCGCGCGGCGCCGCGCTCGACCTGATCCGCGAGCTGGGCGACGGCGACCGAGGCCGGCGGCGCGGCCGCGTGGGCGCAGGCCGTCGGCTCGGTGCCGGTCGCGTCGCTGACCGTCACCAAGCTGCGCTGGCTGCGCGACGCCGAGCCGGAGAACGCGGCCCGGGTCGCGGCCGTCGCGCTCCCCCACGACTGGCTGACCTGGCGGCTGTCCGGCTCGACCGACCTCGCGCGACCTCGACCACCGACCGCTCGGACGCCTCCGGCACCGGGTACTGGTCGCCCGCCACCGACGACTACCGGCGCGACCTGCTCGCGCTCGCGCTGCGGCCGCGACGCCGGCGACGTCGTCCTGCCCCGCGTCGTCGCGCCCGGCGGACGGGCCGGCACGACGCCGGACGGCGCCGTCCTGGGCGCCGGGCACGGGCGACAACGCGGGGGCCGCACTCGGGCCTCGGCATGGTCGACGGCGACGTCGCGGTGTCGATCGGCACGTCGGGCGTCGTGTCGGCGATCTCCGCCGCAGCCCGACCGCCGACGCGTCCGGCATGGTCAACGGCTTCGCCGACGCGACCGGCGCCTTCCTCCCGCTCGCCTGCACGCTCAACGCCTCACGCGTGCTCGACGCCGCCGCCCGGATGCTCGGCGTCGACCACGCGGGCCTGAGCGCGCTCGCGCTGTCCGCGCCGTCCGGCGCCGACGGCCTCGTGCTCGTGCCCTACCTCGAGGGCGAGCGCACGCCGAACCGGCCGGACGCGACCGGCGCCCTGCACGGGCTGCGCCTGGGCAACACGACGCCCGCGCACCTGGCGCGGGCGGCGGTCGAGGGCATGCTGTGCGCGCTGGCCGACGGCCTCGACGCGCTGCGGGACCAGGGGGTCCCGGTGCCGGACGGTGCAGCTCATCGGCGGCGGCGCGCAGTCCGAGGCGGTGCGCCGGATCGCGCCGTCGGTGCTCGGGCTGGACGTCGCGGTCCCGTCGCCGGGGGAGTACGTGGCCGACGGCGCCGCGCGCCAGGCGGCGTGGGCGCTGTCCGGCGACGCGCGAGCCGCCGCGCTGGACGGCGACCGCAGGGGCCGAGGTCTACCAGGCCCCGGCGGCGCCGCACGTCCGCGAGCAGTACGCGGCCGTGCGCGACCTCACCGCCACCCGGGCGGGCGCGGATCGCGGCACGGCCGGCGCACGGCCGTGCCGGCGCCGTGCGTCAGTGCGCGGCCTCGTACGCCTGCCGGACCTCGGCCGAGATGCGGCCGCGCTCGGAGACCTCGTGGCCGTTCTGACGGGCCCACTCGCGGATCGCCGTGGCGTCACCGGACGACGACGCCGGACCGGCGGGACTGCCCGCCGCCGCCGCGGGTCTGGCGACCGCCGCCGCTGCGCGAGCCCGACCCCGTCTTGCGGGCGTGGCCGACCCAGCGCGAGAACGACTCGCGCAGCTCGGCGGCGTGGTCCGCGGTGAGGTCGATCTCGTACGCGACGCCGTCCAGGGAGAACGTCACCGTCTCGTCGGCGGTCCCGCCGTCGATGTCGTCGACCAGGAGGACCTGGACCTTCTGCGCCATGTGCATTCCTCTCGTCAACCCGTGGTGCCGAGGATTTCACCCGGCGATCTCGACTATGACACCACGACGAAGCGTCAAAGGCACGATGATCGGGGAAACCGACGCGCCCGGAGCCCGTTCGGGTGACGCGTCTGCGCCCGGGGACCGTGGCCGCCCGGAGCGCGGCGATCGATCGCTCCGGGAATGACCGTGTGCGCTCGTCCGGACGGGCACGCGCCTGCCACGACGCGTCGCGGCAGCAGACCGCCAGGCGGAAAGGCTGGGACGCTTCCTGGCCGCGTCGACGCAGCCGTCCCGGCGGCCCCGCGAGTGGGCGACGTCACCTGCGGGCCGACGTCCGGCAGGCGCGGCCCGGTGCACCGCGCCCGTGCCGTCAGGACGCGGCGTCGGCCTCGCGGCGCGCCTTCTCCTCGGCGTCCATGCGGGCCAGTGCGGTCCGCTCGGTGCGGTCGGCGTTGATGAGCGCGCGCACGGCGAACGAGAACAGGAGGCCGACGCCGATGGGCGGGGTGAGCGCGGCGGCGGCGGCCAGGAACGTGTCCACGCCCGAAGTCTACGCCCGGGCCCGACGACGTCCCGGCGCCCGCCGGACGCGGCGCCCGGTCCCTTCCGTCGGCGGCCGGCCGCCGGTCGTCCGGCGGGGCCCCGGACCTGTCAGCCGAGCGGCTTCACCAGCGGGAACAGGATCGTCTCCCGGATGCCCAGGCCGGTCAGCGCCATGAGCAGGCGGTCGATGCCCATTCCCATCCCGCCCGACGGCGGCATCGCGTACTCCATCGCCACCAGGAAATCCTCGTCGACCGCCATCGCCTCGTCGTCGCCGGCCGCGGCCAGCAGCGCCTGCGCCTCCAGCCGCTGCCGCTGGACGACCGGGTCGACGAGCTCGGAGTAGGCGGTGGCGAGCTCCATGCCGCGCACGTACAGGTCCCACTTCTCGACCATCCCCGGCCGCGAGCGGTGCCCGCGGGTCAGCGGGGACGTCTCGACCGGGAAATCACGCACGAAGGTCGGCGCGTACAGGTGGTCGCCGACCAGGTGCTCCCAGATCTCCTCGACGAGCTTGCCGTGCGTGGCGGCGCGCTTCGGGTCGACCGCCACACCGACGCGCTCCGCGTGCACGCGCAGCGCCGCCGGCGCCGTCTCGGGCGTGATCTCCTCGCCCAGCGCGCCGGAGAGCGAGTCGTACAGGTGCAGGGTCGGCCACTCGCCGCCGAGCTCGTAGGTCTCGCCGTCGGGCAGGGTCACCTCGGTGGTGCCGAGGACGTCGAGCGCGGCGCGCTGGACGAGGTCCTGGGTGAGCTCGGCCATGGTGTCGTAGTCGCCGTAGGCCTCGTAGGCCTCGAGCGACGCGAACTCCGGGGAGTGCGTCGAGTCGGCGCCCTCGTTGCGGAAGTTCCGGTTGATCTCGTAGACCCGCTCGACGCCGCCGACGACGGCGCGCTTGAGGAACAGCTCGGGCGCGATCCGCAGGAACAGGTCCAGGTCGAACGCGTTCATGTGCGTGCGTGAACGGGCGCGCGGTCGCGCCGCCGTGCACGGTCTGCAGCATCGGGGTCTCGACCTCGAGGTAGCTCGCGGCGGTGGAAGTTCTCGCGCAGCGACCGCATGACGCCGGCCCGCAGGCGCACGGTGTCGCGCGCCGCGGGCCGCGCGATGAGGTCCACGTACCGCTGGCGGACGCGCGCCTCCTCGGACAGGTCCTTGTGCAGCACCGGGAGCGGGCGCAGCGCCTTCGCGGCCAGCTGCCACGCGTCGGCGAAGACGGACAGCTCGCCCCGCCGGGACGCGATCGACCCGGCCGTGGGCGAAGAGGTGGTCGCCGAGGTCGACGTCGGTCTTGAAGGCGGCGAGCGACTCCTCGCCGACGCACGGCCTGGCTGAGCATGCACCTGCAGGCGCTCGCCCGCGCCGTCCTGCAGGGTGACGAAGCAGAGCTTGCCGGTGTTGCGCAGGAAGACCACCCGGCCCGCGACGCCGACGACGTCGTCGGTCTCCTGACCGGCCTCGAGGTCCGGGTGCGCGGCGCGGACGCCGGCGATCGTGTGGGTGCGCGGCACGCCGACCGGGTACGCCTCGGTGCCCTGCGGCCAGGAGGCGCTCGCGCTTCTCGCGCCGCACCCGCATCTGCTCGGGCAGGTCGTCGGCGGGCGTCGGGTGCGCACCGGGCGCAGCGTATCGGGCAGGCGGCCGGCCGCCGGTGTCGTTCACCCGGAGATCCTACCGACCGGGTCACCGGGCGCCCGCCCGCGCCGCGGGTGTCAGCCGCGCACGCCCGCCAGCGCGACGCCGCTCGGCTCGGAGCCCGCCGTGCAGGTCGCGGCCGTCGAGCGGCACCTGGCCGGGGTCGTCGGACAGGTCGAGGATGCGGTTCTGCTCGTCGACGAAGACGACGTGCGGGCTGGAAGGTGCGCGCCTCGGCGTCCGCGAGCATGCCGTAGGCGATGAGGATGACGACGTCGCCCGGGTGCACGAGGTGCGCGGCCGCGCCGTTGATGCAGATCTGCGCCCGACCCGCGCTCGCCCGGGATGACGTAGGTGGTCAGCCGCGCGCCGTTGGTGACGTCGACGACGTCGACCTGCTGACCGGGCAGCAGGTCCGCGGCGTCGAGCAGGTCGACGTCGACCGTGACGGAGCCGACGTAGTGCAGGTCGGCCTGGGTCACGGTCGCCCGGTGGATCTTGGCGATCATCATCGGGCGCTGCAGGGAGGTCATGCGTGCTCCACGTGGTGCGGGCCCAGCCGGAGCGGGGCGTTGTCGATCAGGCGGGTCGTGCCCGACCCGCGCGGCCAGCGACGAAGACCGCCGCGCCGGAGTGGTCCTCGCGGACCCTCTGTGCAGTCAACGGGTCGACGAGCACCGCGTATTCCAGCGTCCACCTCGGCGCCGGCCAGCACGTCCTGCGCGGCGGCGAGCACGTCACCGGCGCGTCGCCGCCGCGCCGGCAGCGGCGGCCTCGCGCGGCGCGCACCGCGCGGGACAGCGACCAGGGCGCGGCGCGCGCTCGTCGTCGGACAGGTAGGCGTTGCGCGAGGACAGCGCGAGGCCGTCGGCGTCCCGCACGATCGGCACCCCGACGCACCTCGACGTCGACGTCGAGGTCGCGCACCATCCGGCGGACCGCCATGAGCTGCTGGGCGTCCTTCTCGCCGAACAGGGCGACGTCCGGGCCGCACGAGGTGGAGCAGCTTGAGGACGACGGTGAGGACGCCGTCGAAGTGCCCCGGACGCGCCGCGCCCTCGAGGACGTCGCCGAGCGCGCCCGCGCCGACCCGGACCACCGGGTCGCCGTCGGGGTAGACGACGTCCGGCGTGGGTGCGAAGACGACGTCGGCGCCCACGCCGGCCAGCAGGGCGAGGTCGCCGTCCAGGTCGCGCGGGTAGCGGTCGAGGTCCTCGCCCGCACCGAACTGCAGCGGGTTGACGAAGATCGTCACCACGACCTGGTCGGCCACGCGCGCGGCGCGGCCCGCGACGAGCTCGAGGTGCCCGTCGTGCAGGGCGCCCATCGTCATGACCACGGCCCGGCGGGACGGCGTCGACCCCGGCACGCGCCCCGCGCCGTCGACCGGCCCGTCGGCGAGCGCGTCGGCCAGCTCGGCGCGGGTGCGCACGAGCCGCGGCGCCGCCGGGTCCGCCCCGGGGACCGCCCTCGCCACTGCCTCGGCCGCCCGGGCTCGGCCCGCGGGCCTCGGCGGGCGGCGGGGCGGGCGTCGGTGTCATGCGGGGTCCTCCCGGGGGGTCGTGGGGTCGGCGAGCGCGTCCAGCAGCGCCTCGGCGACGGCGTCGGAGAGCCGGCCCGCGGCCAGCGCGCGCTGCGTGCCGGCCGCGGGCCAGGGTGCGGTAGCCGTCCGGGACGTCGAGCGCGCCGCTCCCGGGCGGCGAGGGCGGTGAGCTCGGCCAGGTGGTCGCGCACGGTGCCGACGTCGCCCCGCGCCACCGGACCGGTCAGCGTCGCGATCGCGCCCGGGCGGTCGGGACCGCTCGACGAGCGCAGGGCGCCGTCGAGCGCGGCGTTGAGCAGCGGCCCGAGCACGTGCCCGGGGTCCTCGACGCCGGCCGCCGCGAGGGCCTGCGCGGCCTGCGCGACGAGCACGACGAGGTGGTTCGCGCCGTGCGCGAGGGCCGCGTGGTACAGCGGCCGGAAGCCCTCCTCGATCACCACCGGCTCGCCGCCGAGCTCGACGACGAGCGCCTGCCCGATCGGCAGCACCGGTCCGGGCGCGGTCACCGCGAAGCAGCAGCCGACCAGGCGGGCGAGGTCCAGGGACGTGCCGGTGAACGTCATGGCCGGGTGCACCGCGAGCGGGATGGCACCGGCCGCCCGGGCCGGGCCGAGCACGTCGACGCCGAACCGTCCCGGACGTGTGCAGCACGAGCTGGCCGGCCTGCCACGCGCCGACCTGCGCGAGGCCCGCGACCAGGGGCGCCAGGGCGTCGTCGGGCACGGTGAGCAGGACGAGCTCGGCACGCTCGACGACGTCGGGCACCTCGAGGACCGGGACGCCCGGCAGGAGCGCGTCGATCCGGTCGCGGGACGCCGCGGAGATCCCGCTCGCGGCGACGACGGGGTGCCCGACCGACCGCAGCGCGCTGCCGAGCACCGCACCGACGCGACCCGCGCCGACCACGCCGACGCCCAGCCGGCCGGGCCGCGACGGCCCCGACGGCCCGGGCGGCCGGGACGCCGGGTTGCCCGGCTCGCGCGGCTCGTCCGGCGCGCTCACGACGCCGGACCGGGGTCGGGGACCGGCCGCATCCACAGCTCCGGGCCGGCGCCGGCGCGGGCGGTCCGGGCGCGGATGGTCTGCTCGTCGAGCAGCCGCGCGGCGACGCCGGCGTCGAGGTGCGGGACCTGCGGCGCTGACCGGGCCCGGCGTCGAGTGCAGGACGAAGGACGCGACGCCGAGCCGGCGCTGCAGCGGACCCTGCTGCAGGCCCGAGGGACTGCGTCCGCTCGTGCGGCACGATCGACGATCCGGCGCACGAACCGGCCGCTGCGCACGAGCAGCGCCCGGCTCGGTCACCCGGTACCCGGTCCGCCGCCAGGCCCACGGGTCCAGCCAGCGGGCGCGCCGGGGCATGGTCGTGAAGCCGCCGTCGTCGCCGGTGCCGTCCATCGCGGCGGTCGAGCAGGCCGCGCGGGTCGTCGGTCCCGAGGTCGGGCAGCACGAGCCAGACGGCCGTGAGCGCGGCGTCGCGGTCGCCGACCGGGCAGCAGGACGTTCTCGGACGCGCCGCGTCTGCGAGCCGCCGTAGCCGGCGACGTTGATCTGCGACGCGCCACCAGCCCTTGCGCCGCCACAGCGGCCCCTGGACCGCCCGCAGCGCCTGGACCCGGCCGGGCGGGACGGTCTGCGAGCGCGACTCGAGCAGTCCGTGCCGCAGCCGGATGCCGTCCGGGGAGATCGCCGCGTGGAAGTTGAAGTCCCGGGAGAACTGCGTCCAGAACACGCCGCCGACGCCGAGGAACCCGGGCAGCAGCACGACGGCGCCCGCGACCCCGCCGCTCGTCACGACGATGACGACGACGGCGACCACCCCGACCACGAGGGCGAGCGCGGAGCCCGAGCGCACGAGCGCGGCGAGCAGGAGCCCGGGCGGGACCTCGATGACGGGCTGCTCGGGGGCCTCGACCGCGCTCTCGCCCTCGGCCCGGCGCAGCCCGGCCGCACGCGCGAGCAGCTCGGCGCGCAGCGCGGTGGCCTGGTCCTCGCGGAGGAACGCGAGCGAGACCGCCGAGCCGGGACCGCCCGCGACCTCGAGCTTGAGCTCGGCGAGCCCGAGGAGCCGCGCGAGGATCGGCTGGACGACGTCGACCGCCTGCAGCCGGTCGAGGCGCGCCTTGCGCTGCTGCCGGAACAGGACGCCGCTGTGCAGGTAGACGGCGTCGTCGTCGAGGGCGTAGCGGGTCATCCGCCAGGCGACGGCGGAGTAGCCGAAGCCGAGCAGCGCCCCGCCGACCACGACCCCGACCACCAGGAGCCAGCCCCGGCCGGCGAGCAGGTCGCGGGCCTGGGCGACGTCGTCGCTGAGCTGCTGGACGGCGATGACGAGCAGGACGGCGAGGACCTTCCACCCCTTCACCGCGGGGGTGACCGGGTGCATGCGCTGCCAGTCCAGGCCGGGCGGCGGCGTGGCCGCGGCGCCGGTGACGACGGTCGGCTCCTCGGGTCCCGCAGGCCCGGCGGGTTGGGCGGGTTCGGCGGGTCCGGCAGGTTCGGCGGGTCCGGCGGGTCCGGGCCCGACCGACGGGCTCGCTCCGTCGGCGTCGGCGGCGGCTGCGGCGTCGTCGGCGGCGCGCGGCGGCGGCGGCGTCGGACGGTGTCGTCACAGCCCCGCCAGCCGGGCCTCGCCGCGCGAGGCGAGCCCGTCGCGCAGGCGGGACGCCTCGTCGGGCGGTCAGCCCGTCGATGGCGGCGTCGGTGCCCGGGCGAGGCGGTGTGGAGCTGGACCTGGGCGATGCCGAACGAGCGCGCGAGGGGGCCGGCCTGGACGTCGACGTACTGCATGCGCCCGTAGGGCACCACGACCATCGACCGGAAGAGGATGCCCTTGCGGATGAGCAGGTCGTCCGCCCGCTCCGCGTAGCCGATCGCCCGGACCTGACGCGGGACCAGGACCGCGCACCACACGCCGAGGGCCGCGAGGACGACCGGGACGACCCACACCCAGACGGCGCCGGTCCAGATCGCGACGACGACCCCGGCGAGGAACGGGATCCCGAGCACGATCGCCGCGGTCGCCAGGCGCGCGCTCGCCAGGCGCGGGGAGACGGGGCGCCAGACGACGCCGTCGGGCTCGAAGGGACCGGCGTCCACCTGCGGGGAGGTCATGCGCCCCATCCTTCCACCGCCGGGCGGACGCTCAGGCGGCGGTGGGGTCGGTGTCGGGCGCGCCCCGACCGGCCTGGGCGGCGTCCTTGTCCGACGGTGGCGGGACCTGGCACATGTGCTCGACCACGAGCCCCACGACCGTGAGCACCAGGGCGCCGACCGCCGCGACCGCCGCCGCGACCGCGCGGTCCCGGCGCGGCTCGATGTCGAGGTCGCCGACGACGAGGAGCACCTGGGCGAGGTACCAGCCGAGCAGCACCGAGCCGGTGAGGCAGGACGCCTTGGCCAGGACGGCGGTGCGCGCCGCCCGCAGGGGGTCGAGGTCCGGACGCCGCCCGCGCAGGAACTGCCGGACCGCCCAGCCCATCCGCAGGACGACGGCCGCGATCACCAGGCACACGAGCACCACCGTGCCCGGCACGGGCGGCGGCGTGACGCCCTGACCCTCGAGGACGCGGAGCAGCAGCCACGCCCCGACCGTGACGACCGCCGCGACCGTGGCGAGGGTCTGCCAGCGGGTCCGACGCATCACGAGCCCGGGTCCCCCGCGTGCGGGGTGGACCCGGACGGCGTCCCGACGGCGCTGCGGTGCGCGGGGGCGGTCATCCAGTCGAGCGCGAGCCAGCGGATGCCCGTCGCGGTCCGGCGCGGTCGCGGCGAGCGCGGCGACCGGGCCGCCGCCCAGGCCGGGCAGGACGGCGTCCGGCGCGACCTGCGCCCACGGCTGCAGCACGAAGGCGCGCTGGTGCGCGCGCGGGTGCGGCAGCTCGAGGTCGTCGGTCACCGCGAGCGTCGAGTCGTAGGTGATGAGGTCGACGTCGAGGGTGCGCGGCCCCCAGCGCTCGAGGCGCTCCCGCCCGTGCCGCGCCTCGACCGACTGCGCCGCGTGGAGCAGGGCGCGCGCGGACAGCGTGGTGCGGACGAGGACGACGGCGTTGAGGAAGTCCGGCTGGCTCCGGCCCGCCGACCGGCGCGGTGCGGGCCAGCGGGGAGACCGCGACGACCTCGACGCCGTCGATCGCCCCGATGTCCTCGACCGCGGTCCGCAGCGTGCTCTGCGGCGCACCGAGGTTGGAGCCGAGCGCGAGCACGGCGTCGACCGGCACCGGCGGGACCTCGTCGAGCCGGTCCGGCGCCCCGGCCGACGACGCGGGGCGTGCGTGCGGCGCCCGCGCCGCCGCGCCGGGGTCGCCCTCGGCGCACCGCCGGCGCCGCGGCCCGGGCGCGAGGCGGGGTCCAGGGCTCGGCGGCGGGCAGCTTCTGCCGGTCGCGCCGGATGCGCACCGACGACGTCCGCGAACGGCACCGTGATCGGGGCGCCGGCTTGTGCACGGCGACGTCGACGGCGACCACCAGCGGGTCGGCCAGCGCGGTCGCGGCGATCCGCTCGCGCGACCGTCTCGACGAGGTCGGCCGGCTCGCCGCCGAGCACCGCGTGCGACCCGCTTCGGCGAGCACGCCGTAGTGGACGGTCCGGGTGAGGTCGTCCGTGCGCGGCGGCGCGCCGGGTGTCGAGGTGCACGACGACGTCGGCGACGAAGGTCTGGCCGTCGCGCCGCTCGTGCTCGAACACCCCGTGGTAGCCCGTGCGCGCTGATCCCGACGAGGACGACCTGGTCCAGCGGGTGCCCGGCGTCGTCGAGGGCCGGGCCGAGCGGGTGCGCGCTCACGTGGTCTCGTCCTGGGTGCGTCGGCGTGCGTGGGGATCCGTCGGGGGCGTCGGCGGGTGGGTCGTGGTCGTCCGGGGCGGCGCGCGCACCGGTCCACGCGGCGGCGACCCGCACGGCGTCGGCCGAGCCTGCCACCTCGTGCACCCGCACGCACCACGCCCCCGCGAGCGGCGGCGAGCGCGCTGATCGCGGCCGTCGGCCCGGTCGCGTCGGCGGGTGGGACGGGGACGCCGTCGGCGCCGGCGAGCAGGTGACCGAGGAACCGCTTGCGGGACGCCCCGACGAGCACCGGGCGCCCGAGCGGCCAGCGAGCTCGTCGAGCCGCGCGAGCAGCGGCCAGTTGTGCGCGCCCGGCTTGGCGAAGCCGAGGCCCGGGTCGAGGACGACCTGCGCGGGGTCGACGCCGGCCGTCGGCGAGCTCGGCCAGCGCGCTGCCCGAGCTCGCGCCGCACGTCGACGACGACGTCGTCGTACTCGGCGCGGGCGTCCATGACGTCGGCGTGCCCGCGCCAGTGCATCGCGACGTAGACGACGCCGAGGCGCGCGACGGTGCGGTGCATCTCGGGGTCGGCGAGCCCGCCGGAGACGTCGTTGACCAGCGACGGCGCCCGGCGTCGACGCACCGCTCGGCGACCGCGGCGCGGGTGGTGTCCACGCTCACGACGGCGCCCGTCGGCGGCGAGCGCTCGGCACGACCGGCAGGACGCGGGCGAGCTCCTCGTCGACCGGGACCCGCGCGGCGCCGGGCCGGGTGGACTCGCCGCCCACGTCGAGCAGGTCGGCGCCCGGCGGCCAGCAGCGTCCAGCCCGTGCGCGACGGCGCCGTCGGCGTCGAACCAGCGGCCGCCGTCGGAGAACGAGTCCGGGGTCACGTTGACCACGCCCATGACCAGCGTGCGGTCCAGCGCCGTGAGCGCCGCCGGCAGCGGCGAGGGGTGCCCGGGTCGGCAGGGCGGGCAGCGGGCACGGGCACCGGTCAGCGACCCGAGGATGAGGCTCATCGCCTCGGCCCGGGTCGCGACGTCGCGCATCTGGCCGCGCACCGCCGAGGTGACGGTCCGGGAGCCGGGCTTGCGCACGCCGCGCATCGACATGCACAGGTGCTCGCACTCGACCACGACGATCGCCCCGCGCGGCTCGAGGTGCTCGACGAGCGCGTCGGCGATCTGGGTCGTGAGCCGCTCCTGCACCTGCGGGCGGCGCGCGTACAGGTCGACCAGCCGGGCGAGCTTGCTCAGGCCGGTGATCCGGCCGTCCTCGTTGGGGATGTACCCGACGTGCGCGACGCCGTGGAACGGCACGAGGTGGTGCTCGCAGGTGGAGTACACCTCGATGTCCTTGACCAGCACCATCTCCTCGTGGCCGAGGTCGAAGGTCGTCGAGAGCACGTCGGCCGGGTCCGCGCTGGAGCCCGGCGAAGGTCTCCGCGTAGGCGCGGGCGACCCGGGCCGGGGTGTCCCGCAGGCCCTCGCGGTCCGGGTCCTCGCCGACCGCGACGAGCAGCTCGCGGACGGCCGCCTCGACGCGCGCGGCGTCGTAGGGGCGGCCGGGTCCGCCGCGCGACGCGCGGGCGTCCACGGCGGTCAGCTCGCCCTGCGGCTCGAGCGCTCCGGTCAGCTCGCGCGGGCCGAGGTCGGCAGTCGCGCTCGGCGGCATCGGACGAGCCCGGCGGCGCTCGTGCTCGGCGGCGCGGCGGCCTCGTCCTGCGGGACGACCGCGTGCCCGTTCTGCTCGGCCGCCGCTCGGCGGGCGTCATGACCGGGCGGCCGGGTGGCGACCGGGCGCTCCTCGGAGGAGAGCCACACGTCGCGGGCGTCGCGCTTGACGATCGGCGGCGAAGACCTCGGCGAGCTCGGCCTGGTTGAGCGTCTCCCGCTCGAGGAGCTCGAGGACGAGGTGGTCGAGCACGTCGCGGTACTGGACGAGCACCTCCCACGCCTCGTCGTGCGCGGCCTCGATGAGCTGGCGCACCTCGACGTCGACGACGGCGGCGACCTCCTCGGAGTAGTCCCGCTCGTGGCCCATGTCGCGGCCCATGAAGACCTCGCCGGAGTCCTGGCCGAGCTTGATGGCGCCGACCCGCTCGCTCATGCCGTACTGGGTGACCATCTTGCGGGCGATGGCCGGTCGCCTTCTCGATGTCGTTCGAGGCGCCCGTCGTCGGGTCGTGGAAGACGAGCTCCTCGGCCACGCGGCCGCCCATCGCGTACGCGAGCTGGTCGAGCAGCTCGTTGCGGGTGGTGGAGTACTTGTCCTCGAGTCGGCATGACCATCGTGTAGCCGAGGGCCCGGCCGCGCGGCAGGATCGTCACCTTGGTGACCGGGTCCGTGTAGCGCAGCGCCGCGGCGACGAGGGCGTGACCGCCCTCGTGGTACGCGGTGATCTTCTGCTCCTTGACCTTCATGATCCGGGTCCGCTTCTGCGGGCCGGCCACGACGCGGTCGATCGCCTCGTCGAGCTCGTGGTCGTCGATCGTCTGGCCGCCGCGTGCGGGCGGTCAGCAGCGCGGCCTCGTTGAGCACGTTCGCCAGGTCGGCGCCGGTGAAGCCGGGCGTGCGGCGGGCGACGGCCTCGAGGTCGACGCCGGGCGCCATCGGCTTGCCCTGCGCGTGCACGTCGAGGATCTGCGCGCGGCCCTTGAGGTCCGGCGGGTCGACCGAGATCTGGCGGTCGAAGCGGCCGGGGCGCAGCAGGGCGGGGTCGAGGATGTCGGGCCGGTTGGTCGCGGCGATGAGGATGACGTTCGTCTTGACGTCGAAGCCGTCCATCTCGACGAGCATCTGGTTGAGGGTCTGCTCGCGCTCGTCGTGCCCGCCGCCCATGCCGGCGCCGCGGTGGCGGCCGACGGCGTCGATCTCGTCGATGAAGATGATGGCCGGCGCGTTCTCCTTGGCCTGGTCGAACAGGTCGCGCACGCGCGAGGCGCCGACGCCGACGAACATCTCGACGAAGTCGGAGCCGGAGATCGAGTAGAACGGCACGCCGGCCTCGCCGGCGACGGCGCGCGCGAGCAGCGTCTTGCCGGTTCCGGGCGGGCCGTAGAGCAGCACGCCCTTGGGGATCTTCGCGCCGACGGCCTGGAACTTGGCCGGCTCGGCGAGGAACTCCTTGATCTCGTCGAGCTCCTCGACGGCCTCGTCGACGCCCGGCGACGTCGGCGAAGCGTGACCTGCGGCGACTCCTTGCTGACCAGCTTGGCCTTGGACTTGCCGAAGCTCATGACCCGGGAGCCGCCGCCCTGCATGTCGCGAGAGCAGGAACCAGAAGATGGCCAGGATGATGATGAACGGCAGCAGCAGCCGAGCAGCCTGGACCACCACGACTGGCTGCGGCACCTCGGAGTTGAACCCGCCGCCGGGTCGGCGTCGACGATGGCCTGGACGACCGGCTCGCCCTGCGGCGCGACGTAGAAGAACTCGACCGTCCGGCCGGCGTCCTCGCCCTCGACCTCGAGGTCCTCGGAGAGGGCGAGCTCGACCCGCTGCTCGCCGTCGGTGATCACGGCCTGCTCGACCTTGCCCTCGCGCGAGCAGCTCGAGGCCGGTCGAGGTGTCGATCCGCGGTGACCTGGGGCGAGCAGCAGGCTCGGACGCGCCGATCCACAGGATGGCCACGGCGAGGACGATCCACAGGACGGGACCGCGGGTGAGGCTCTTGATGTTCATGGGCGTAGGGGGCGTGCCCCTGTTCCCTCCAGGTCGGGAGCGGGTTTCCTTGGAAGTTACACGTCCGACCTGTCGATCCGGTTGCCCTGTTCGCCCAGGGCGGCATCGCCCAGGATGCGCCCGCCGGGCGGCGGCGCTCAGTGGCTCCGTAGACGTGCGGCGCCAGCGTGCCGACGAAGGGCAGGTTGCGGTAGCGCTCGGCGTAGTCGAGGCCGTAGCCGACGACGAACTCGTTCGGGATCTCGAAGCCGACGTAGCGGACGTCGACGTCGACCTTCGCGGCCTCGGGCTTGCGCAGCATCGTGGCGATCTCGACGCTCTCCGGGCCGCGGCTGCGCAGGTTGGCGACGAGCCAGGACAGGGTCAGCCCGGAGTCGATGATGTCCTCGACGATGAGGACGTGGCGGCCGGTGAGGTCCGCGTCGAGGTCCTTGAGGATGCGCACGACGCCGGACGACTTGGTGCCCGAGCCGTACGACGACACCGCCATCCAGTCCATCTGGACCGCGCCGTGCAGGCGGCGGGCGAGGTCGGCCATCACCATGACCGCACCCTTGAGCACGCCGACGAGGAGGACGTCCTTGCCGGCGTAGTCGGCGTCGATCTGGGCCGCGATCTCGTCGAGCCGGGAGCCGAGCTGCTCCTCGGTCAGCAGGACCCGCTCGAGGTCGTCGCCCATGTCCGCAGCGTCCACCGCTGGTGCTCCTCAGTCGTGGGGGGTGTGGAAGGTCAGCCTCCCACACGCGCGGGCCCGACGACGCCGCCCGGGAGGTGCACCGGACCCTGCCCGTGCCACCGGGTGACCAGCGCGTCGAGCGCCACCACGTGGGTCCGGTGGACCGATCCGGCGGGTGCGCCGACGGCCACCGCGGCCGCCCGCAGGGCCCGGCGCCGCAGCGCCGGGAGGGCCGCGGCGAGCACGGCGACGTCGAGCACGTGGGCGGACGGATCGGCGGCCGGGTCGAGCGGCGGCTGGGCGGACGGGTCGGCCGGCGGCTCGGCGCAGTCCGGGTCGACGTCGACCCGGCCGAGCGACGCGCCGCGGCCAGCAGGTCGGCCGCGAGCGCGTCGAGGGCGTCCGCGTCCTCCCGCAGCGCGTCGGCGGTGCGGGCGAGCGCGGGGGCGACGCCGGGACCCAGGACGTCGTCGAGCACGGGCAGGACGCGGTCGCGCACGACGCTGCGCAGGGGGACCGCCCCGCCGCCCCCGAGGGGCCCCGCGCGCGAGGCCTCGGCCGACGGGACGTTCGTGGGGTCGTGCCAGGGTGTGAGCGCGAGGGCGGCGCAGACCGCGACGGTGTCGTCGCGACGCAGGCCGAGCAGGGGGCGGCGCAGGCGTCCCCGCCGCGCGGGCATGCCGGCCAGCGACCGCGCCCCCGAGCCGCGGGCGAGGCCGAGCAGGACGGTCTCGGCCTGGTCGTCCAGGGTGTGCCCGAGCAGGACCGCCACCGCGCCGAGCCGGTCGGCGGCGGCCTCGAGGGCGTCGTACCGGGCGTCCCGGGCCGCCCCCTCCGGGCCGCCGCGCGTCCCGACGCCGACCCGCACCACCTCGGCCGGCGCGAGACCGAGGCCCCGGCACGCCGCGGCGGCGTCGGCCGCCACCTCGTCGCTGCCGGGCTGCAGGCCGTGGTCGACGACGACCGCACCCGCCCGCAGCCCTGCACGCGGCGCGACGAACGCGGTGGCCGCCGCGAGCGCGAGGGAGTCCGGGCCGCCCGAGCACGCCACGAGCACGAGGTCGCCGGCCGCGAGGTCGGCCAGTGCGTCCCGGACCGCCGAGCGTGCGGCGGCGACCGCGGGCGCCGGACCGCTCATCGGCGGTCCTGGTCAGCCGTGCACACGCCGCACCCAGAGGCGGTGGTCGGCGATCTCCGCCACGGTCGGCAGGTTCGCCGGACCCGCCCACACCGCGTTGAGCCCGTCGGTGCCGACCGCCCGGCGGACCCGGCGCACGAACCGCGCGCCGTCGCGGTACTGCGCGAGCTTGAGGTCCAGGCCCAGCACCCGGCGCAGGACGACGGACGCGACGCCGTGCGAGCCCGCGCGGCGCCGGTCGAAGCGGGTCCGGATCTGCCGGACCGACGGCACGACGGTCCGCCCGACGGCGTCCATGGCGACGTCCGCGTGCCCCTCGAGCAGCGACATCACCGCGCCCACCTCGTCGACGACGCGCCGCGTGTCGGGCGGGAGCAGGGCGGTCAGGCCGCCGTGCGGGCGCCCGTCCGTCCCACGCACCACCCGGAGGGCCCCGGCGACCAGGGACCGGACCCCCTCGTCCGCCGCGCCCGCCCCGCCGTCCCCCGCGCCGTCGTCGGTCAGCCCGGCGACGACGGCCGCCATCCGCGTGCGCAGGTGCTCGGCGAGCCAGGGCGCCGTCGCGAACTGCAGGGCGTGGGTCTGCTCGTGCAGCGCGACCCAGAGCCGGAAGTCGGCCGGGTCGACGCGCAGGACCCGCTCGACCCTCAGGACGTTCGGCGCGACGAGCAGCAGCCGGCCGGGCTCGGGCGCCGTGCCCGCGCCGCCCGGTCGCGCCGAGAACGGGTCGAACTGACCGAGCACCTTCGTCGAGAGCGCCGCGAGGACGCCGCCCACCTGGACCCCGCCGGCGAGCCGGCTCACCCGGGACGGTCCCCGCTCGCCGGGCCGGACGGGCACGTCGGCGGTGAGCCGGTCCAGCATCTCGGTGTTGGCGCGCACCCAGTCCACGCGGTCCACGACGAGCACCCGTGAGACCGGGAGGTCGTCGCGGGCGGGGGCCATCGCGGTGACCTCCCGGACGTGCCCGACGGCGTCGTCGGCCGCGCGGCGCAGGTCCTCGACGAGCCCGCTGACCGTCTCGCGGCCGGCCGAGGGGTTCGGCGGGAGGAGCCGGGCGGCGACACGCGCGGCGACCCGCCAGTCGACCGGCGCCGCGCCGGCGGGGGTGGGTCGCGCGGGACCGGCCGAGGCGACCGTCGATGCCGTCATCCACCCACGGTAACCGGGTCCTCAGCCGCAGCCGCAGGCGGCGAGCCGCGTGACGAACGCGTCGATCGCCGCCCGCGGGGCGGGCTGCCCGCCCGCCGGCGTGCGGTCGGCGAGGACCGCGAAGAGCAGCGCGCGACCGTCGTCGTCCACGACGGTCCCGGCGAGCGAGGTGACGCCGGACAGGCTGCCGGTCTTGGCCCGGACCTCCCCGGCGGCCGCCGAGCGGGTGTACCGGTCGGCGAGGGTCCCGCTGTACCCGGCGAGCGGCATGCCGACGGCCACGCCGCGCAGCTCGGGGTGCGCGGGGTCGACGACGAGGCGCAGCAGCCCGAGCAGCGTCGTCGCGGGCAGCGCGGAGCCGTCGCCCAGCCCGCTGCAGTCGGACAGCCGTGCGCCCGTCGTGTCCACGCCGAGCGCGCGGACCTCGGCGAGCACGGCCTGGGTCGCGCCCTCGAAGCTGCCGGGCAGACCGGCGTCGATCGCGACGAGGCGGCCGACCACCTCGGTGATGGCGTTGTCCGACGTGTGCAGGAAGTAGTCGACGATCTCGACCATCGGCGCGGACCGGACCGCCGCCGAGCTCGAGCGCGCCGTCGGGTGCGAGCTCGCGCACCGGGTCGCTCTCGACCGTGATCCCGGCGGCGGTCAGGGCGGCGGCGAACGTGCGCGCCGCGCTGAGCACGGGGTCCGGCTGCCGCGGGGAGTACTCGAGGTCGGTCCGGGTCCTGGCGATGTCCACCGCGAGCGCGGTCACCGGCGCGGTGAACCCGTTGACCAGGTGGCTCGGGTCCCACGTCGGGCTGAGCGCGGCGCCGGTGAAGGCGCTGTCGTCGACCGCGAGCCTGACCGACGTCGTCCCCGCGAGGGTGAGCTCGCGCGCGGTGGCGCGCGCCAGGTCGCCGAGGCCGGCCCGCCCGTTGACGGCGGCCGGGTTGCCGGCGTCGGGCGCGAGCATCATGTCGCCCCCGCCGACGAGCACGACCTGCCCCTCGGCGCCGCGCACCGCGCGCGTCGCGAGGGTCGCGTCCGGGCCGATCGAGCCGAGCGCCGCGACCGCCGTCGCCAGCTTCGCGGTGGACGCGGGGACCCGGGGGACCTCGGGCTCGTGGCCCGCGATCACCTCGCCCGGTGAGCGCGTCGGCGACGACGACGCCCACGGACGGGACCGAGCCGCGCGTCGGCCACGAGCTCCGCCACGAGCCCGGCGACGGCGGCCGGCGCGGGCACCGGGGCGGCGGCGTCGAGCGCGGGAACGGTGGTCGCGAGGTCCGGGGCCTCGACGGCGCCCGGCGCGGTCGGGAACGGCCGGGGCGGGTCGGGGACGGGCGCGAGGGTGAGCATCCCGGGGGCCAGGTCCAGGGCGTCCGCCGCGCCGTAGCCGCCGGCGGCGATGACCAGTGCGAGGGCGCCCACCCCGACGGCGCGCGCAGCCCGGCCCATGCACGTCCTCCCGCCACACCTCGGACGGCCGCACCCTGCGCGACCAGTGCTGTCACACTAGTTTCTCGGTCATACGCGACGAGCCGCTCCTGCGGTGCGCCGCGACTCACTACTCGACGCCCAGCGCGACACGGCGGTCACGTCGGACGCGCGGGCGCGCCATGTGGAGGAATGCTGTGGAGTTCGACGTCACGATCGAGATCCCCAAGGGTCAGCGCAACAAGTACGAGCTCGACCACGCCACGGGACGGATCCGCCTGGACCGCATGCTCTTCACGTCGACCCGGTACCCGGACGACTACGGCTTCATCGAGGGCACCCTCGGCGAGGACGGCGACCCGCTGGACGCCCTCGTCCTGCTGGAGGAGCCGACGTTCCCCGGCTGCCTGATCCGCTGCCGCGCCCTGGGCATGTTCCGCATGCGCGACGAGGCCGGCGGTGACGACAAGGTGCTGTGCGTGCCCGCCGGCGACCAGCGGGCCGCCTGGCGCCAGGACATCGACGACGTCTCGGACTTCCACCGCCTGGAGATCCAGCACTTCTTCGAGGTCTACAAGGACCTCGAGCCCGGCAAGTCGGTCGAGGGCGCGCACTGGACCGCCAAGGCCGAGGCGGAGGCCGAGATCGAGCGCTCCCGCCAGCGCGCGATCGACTCCGGCTACTACGCCAAGGGGCACTGACCCCGCTCTCCTCGCTCCCCCCTCGCCCGGACGACGGCGACCGGCGCCTCGACGTCGGTCGCCGTCGTCGTGCCCAGGCCAGGGTGGCGGCCCCCGCCGACCGGATGATGAGACTGCCGTATCAGCAGGGGGACGCCGCTGCATAGGGTGCACGACATGTCCTGCCGAATGTGCCGCTGACCGCGCGCACTCGGCTGCGCCCCGACGGGTTGCGGGACGGTCCCCCCGGGAGACCGACCCACCCGATCCGGGCCATCTCAGGCGCGTGAGGACCACCCACCCTCGCGGGGGCGGGTCAGCGCGCTGACCTCCTCCCCGCGGCCCTGCCCCGAGGAGCCCGACATGAGCAACGACGCACCGAGCTGGTCCTTCGAGACCCGCCAGATCCACGCCGGCCAGACGCCCGACGCCGTGACCGGCGCCCGCGCCCTGCCGATCTACCAGACGACGTCCTTCGTCTTCCCCGACGCCGGCGTCGCGGCCGACCGGTTCGCCCTCAAGGACCTCGGACCGATCTACACCCGGATCGGCAACCCGACCACGGAGGTCGTCGAGAACCGCATCGCCTCGCTCGAGGGCGGTGTCGGCGCGCTGCTGCTCGCGTCCGGCCAGGCGGCGACGACCTTCTCGATCCTCAACATCGCCGAGGCCGGCGACCACGTCGTGGCGAGCCCGAGCCTCTACGGCGGCACGTACAACCTGCTGCACTACACGCTGCCCAAGCTCGGCGTCACGACGACGTTCGTCACCGACCCGCACGACCCGCAGGCCTGGCGGGACGCGGTCCAGCCGAACACCAAGCTGTTCTTCGCCGAGACGATCCCCAACCCGCGCTCGGACATCCTCGACATCGCCGCGGTCGCGGACGTCGCGCACGAGGCGGGCGTCCCGCTGATCGTCGACAACACCGTCGCGACGCCGTATCTCATCCGCCCGATCGAGTTCGGCGCCGACGTCGTCGTGCACTCGGCGACGAAGTACCTCGGCGGTCACGGCTCCGCGATCGGTGGCGTCATCGTCGACGGCGGCACGTTCGACTACGCCCAGCACCCGGAGCGGTTCGGCAACTTCAACGTGCCGGACCCCAGCTACGACGGCCTGGTGTTCGCCCGCGACCTCGGCGTCGGCAGCGCGTTCGGCGCGAACCTCTCCTACATCCTCAAGGCGCGCGTCCAGCTCCTGCGCGACCTCGGGTCGTCGATCTCCCCGTTCAACGCGTTCCTCATCGCCCAGGGCATCGAGACCCTGTCGCTGCGCATCGAGCGGCACGTGGCCAACGCCCAGCGGGTCGCCGAGTGGCTCGAGGCGCGCGACGACGTCGGCAGCGTCCACTACGCGGGCCTGCCGTCGAGCCCCTGGCACGAGCGGGCGCAGAAGTACGCCCCGCGCGGCGCCGGTGCGGTGCTCGCGTTCGAGCTCGACGGCGGCGCGGAGGCCGGTCAGGCGTTCGTCTCCGCCCTGACGCTGCACTCGCACGTGGCGAACATCGGCGACGTCCGCTCGCTGGTCATCCACCCGGCGTCGACCACCCACAGCCAGCTCACGGCCGAGGAGCAGGCGCTCTCCGGCGTGACCCCGGGCCTCGTGCGCCTCGCGGTGGGCATCGAGCACATCGACGACATCCTCGCCGACCTCGACGCGGGCTTCCGCGCCGCGAAGGGCGTCTGACCCGGTGACGTCCCGCCCTGCCCGTCGACCTGCCGTCGACCGTCCGGCGCCGCTCACGTCCGTCCCGACCCTCCCGGGCGGTGCGGACGCGAGCGGCCCGGGCACGGGTCGTCACCCCGACCTAGGGTGGTCTGCTGTGTCCCTCGAGCTCCCGACCCCCGGTGGTCCCGCTCCCGCGACGGCGTCGGCCGTGGCGGGCACCGTCGTCGACCCGACGGTCCACGGTCGCGCCACCGGTGGCGGGACCGCGCCGGTGCGCGGGACCGGCACGTCGACCGGCACGTCGACCGGACCCGCCCCCGTCCCGGCGTCGTCCGCCTGGCGGGAGGGCGACGACCCGGGTCAGCGGCGCTTCGCCGACCTCGGGCCGCTCGACCTCGAGATGGGCGGGCGGCTGCCGGGGATCCGGATGGCGTACGAGACCTGGGGCACGCTGTCCCCCAGCGGCGACAACGCGGTGCTCGTGCTGCACGCGCTGACCGGCGACTCCCACGTCACCGGTCCGGCGGGACCCGGGCACCGCACCGCCGGCTGGTGGCAGGACCTCGTGGGCCCCGGGCGGCCCATCGACACCGACCGCTGGTTCGTCGTCGCGCCCAACGTGCTCGGCGGCTGCCAGGGATCGACCGGCCCGGCGTCCACGGCGCCGGACGGCGAGCCGTGGGGTGGGCGGTTCCCGTACGTCACCGTGCGCGACCAGGTCGCCGCCGAGATCGCGCTGGCCGACCGGCTCGGCATCGGCTCGTGGGCGCTCGTCGTCGGCGCGTCCATGGGTGGGATGCGGGTCCTCGAGTGGGGCGCGATGGTCCCGGACCGCGTCCGGGCGCTGGCCGCGATCGCGACGACGGCGCAGACGTCGGGCGAGCAGATCGCCTGGTCGCACACCCAGATCGCCGCGATCCGGGCCGACCCCCGGTTCGCCGACGGCGACTACTACGCGGCGCCGGACGGCGAGGGACCGCACGTCGGCCTCGGCATCGCGCGCCAGATCGCGCACACGACCTACCGCAGCACGAAGGAGCTCGACGAGCGGTTCGGTCGGATCCCGCAGCACGGTGAGCGCTCGATGGGCGGCGGCGGCCGGTTCGCCGTGCAGTCCTACCTCGACCACCACGGCGACAAGCTCGCCCGCCGCTTCGACGCCAACTCCTACGTCGTCCTGACCGAGTCGATGCTCTCCCACGACCTCGGACGCGACCGCGGTGGCGTCGAGGCGGCGCTGGCCGAGATCACCGCACGCTCGCTGGTCATCGCCGTCGACTCCGACCGGCTCTACCTGCCGTCGCAGTCCGACCGGGTGGCCGCGGGGATCCCGGGCTCGGGTCCGACCCGGACGATCCACTCGGACTTCGGGCACGACGGGTTCCTCATCGAGGCCGACCAGCTCGGCCCGCTCGTCGCCGAGTTCCTCGCCGAGATCCTCGCCGCGGGCTGACCGGCGTCCGGCGGGCCGGCGTGCCGCCCGGGGCCGACGGGCGGGCCCACGGGCGGGCTGGCGTCCCCCGGGCCGACCGGCGTCCGGCGCGTAGGTTGGCGCGCATGCTCGCCGCCTACGCCGCCCACCTCGATCCCGACGACCCGACGGCCGGCCTCCGGGTCGGCGAGCGTCCCGAGCCGGAGGCCCGCGAGCACTGGACGACCGTCGACGTGCGCGCCGCCTCGCTCAACCACCACGACCTGTGGTCGCTGCGCGGCGTCGGCCTGCGCGCCGAGCAGCTGCCGATGATCCTCGGCACCGACGCCGCCGGCGTCACGCCGGACGGTCGCGAGGTCGTCGTGCACGCGGTGATCGGTGCGACCGGTCACGGCGTCGGCCCGGACGAGACCCGGACCCTGCTGTCCGAGCGCTACCCCGGGACGTTCGCGGAGCGGGTCGCCGTGCCGACGTGGAACCTGCTCGACAAGCCCGCCGGGCTGTCGTTCGCGGAGGCCGCCTGCCTGCCGACGGCGTGGCTGACGGCGTACCGGATGCTGTTCACGAGCGCGGGCGCCCGGCCGGGCGACCGTGTCCTGGTCCAGGGCGCGGGCGGTGGCGTGTCGACGGCGGCCGTGCTGCTCGGCGCGGCGGCCGGCCTCGAGGTGCACGTGACCAGCCGCGACGCCGGCAAGCGGGCGCGCGCGGTGGAGCTCGGCGCCGCCGGCGCGGTCGAGCCCGGCGGCCGGCTGCCCGCCAAGGTCGACGTCGTGCTGGAGACCGTCGGGGCCGCGACGTGGGCGCACTCGGTGCGGTCGGTGCGGCCCGGCGGCACGATCGTCGTCGCCGGGGCGACGTCGGGGGACGCACCGCCCGCCGAGCTGCGGCGCATCTTCTTCCTCGAGATCCGGGTGCTCGGGGCGACCATGGGGTCGCGCGACGACCTCGCCGGCCTGCTCCGCCTCCTCGACCGCACCGGCGTGCGCCCGGTGGTCGACGCCGAGGTCCCGCTGCCCCGCGCACGCGAGGCGTTCGACCGGCTCGCCGCCGGCGCGCAGTTCGGCAAGGTCGTGCTCACCGTCGGGTGACCGGCGCCGTCTGCGGCCGGTCACCGGTGACGTCGCCGCCACCTCACGGGAACGGCAGGGTCAGCCGTCGGCGGCCTCGGCCAGGTGCGCCTCGACGCGCTCGACCTTGCCGGTGAGCTCCCCGGTCCGACCCGGGCGGATGTCCGCCTTGAGCACGAGCGAGACCCGGGTGCCGTGCCGGCCGACAGCCTCCGTCGCGCGGCGGACGACGTCCATGCACTCGTCCCACTCCCCCTCCAGGGTCGTGAACATGGCGTCGGTGCGGTTCGGGAGTCCGGACTCGCGCACGACGCGGACGGCGTCGGCCACGGCCTCGGTCACGGAGTCGCCCGAGCCCAGCGGGGCGACGGAGAAGGCGATGAGCATGGCGTCACTCTCCCAGAGCGCCGGGGTCGGACGCGCCCGCGTCCGACCGGCGTCCGACGAGCCCGCCGGGACGGGCCCGGCTTGGGGCCCGGTCGGTCTCGGGCCGGCCGGCCGCCGTCCGGCCGCGGGCCGGCAGCCGTTCGGCCAGGAGCTCGGCGAGCGCCTTGCCGCGCACGCCCGCGAGCCCCTCGGCCTGGGTGCGGCACGAGAAGCCGTCGGCGAGGAAGACGTCGCCGGTACCGGCGGCCCGTAGCGCCGGGAGCAGGGCGTTCTCGGCGACCGCGACGGACACGTCGTAGTGGCCCTTCTCCATCCCGAAGTTCCCGGCGAGGCCGCAGCAGCCGGCGAGCGTGGTGATCGTCGCTCCGGCCGACTCGAGGAGGCCGCGGTCGGCGTCGAACCCCATGACCGAGTACTGGTGGCAGTGCGGCTGGACGACGGCGGTGACGTCCGACAGGTCCGGCACCGTCCACCCGGAGTCGGGGTCCGGTCCGACCGGCGCCGGGGAGGTGAGCAGCTCGGCCAGCGTCTTCGTGGCGCGGGCGACGGCGACCGCGCGCGGGTCGTCCGGCAGCAGGTCGAGCAGGTCCGAGCGCAGCACGGCCGTGCAGCTCGGCTCGAGGCCGACGATCGGGACGCCGTTCACGGCGTACGGCCCGAGGACCTCGAGCAGGTGGGTGAGCCGCTTCCGGGCGCCGTCGAGCTGCCCGGTGCTGATCCAGGTCAGGCCGCAGCACGCACCCTCGTCCGGCACGAGGACCTCGTAGCCGGCGGCCCGCAGCACGCGGACCGCGGCGACGGGGACCCCGGGCGACAGCGTGTCGCTGAACGAGTCGACCCACAGCAGCACGGGCTGACGGGTCCCGGGCGGCGTCGGGTCGCCGGACGCCATCGCCGCCTCGTGGGCGCCCGGCGTCACCGCGCCGCGTCCGTGCGGGCTCCGTCGCCACAGCGTCCGGAACGGCGTCGTCGCGAAGCGCGGCACCTGCCGCCGCGTGTCCATCCCGCCCGCGGCGAGCACGAGCCGCGCGAGCGGCCGCACGCCGAGCACCGCGTTGACCAGCCCGGGCGCGATCCCGGCCAGCCGCGCCCACCGGGGCAGCCAGCCGAGCGCGTAGTGGTTCATCGGTCGCAGCCGCCGGCGGTAGGTGCGGTGCAGCACCTCCGCCTTGTACTGGGCCATGTCCACGCCGGCCGGGCAGTCGCTCGAGCACGCCTTGCAGCTCAGGCACAGGTCGAGGACGTCGTGCACCTCCGCGGAGCGGAAGCCGCGGGAGACGAGTGTGCCGTTCGCCATCTCCTGCAGCACCCGGGCCCGGCCGCGGGTCGAGTCCTTCTCGTCCCGGGTCGCGAGGTACGAGGGGCACATGAAGCCCCCGGCCGCGGTGGTGTCCGCCCGGCACTTGCCGACGCCCACGCAGCGGTGGACCGCGGTGGTGAAGTCGCCGGCGTCATGGCGGTACGCGAAGCCGCCGTCGGCGGCGATGGGCAGCGCGGCCGGGCGCCGCAGGTCCGCGTCGAGCGGCCGCGGGCGCACGACGACGCCCGGGTTGAGCACGTCGGCGGGGTCGAGCAGGTGCTTGAAGCCCTCGAACAGCGCGATCGCGTCCGGGGAGTACATGAGCGGGAGCAGCTCCCCGCGTGCCCGGCCGTCGCCGTGCTCGCCGGACATCGAGCCGCCGTGCGCGGCGACGAGGCGGCCGGCGTCCATCATGAACGCGCGCAGCGGGTCGCCCGAGCGCTCCATCGGGATGTCCAGGCGCAGGTGCACGCAGCCGTCGCCGAAGTGCCCGTACGCGAGGCCGTCGACGCCGTGGGCGGCCATGAGCGCCTCGAGCTCGCGCAGGTAGGCCCCGAGCCGCTCGGGCGGGACGGCGGAGTCCTCGAAGCCCGGCCAGGCCTGCTCGCCCGACGGCGTCCGGCCGGCGAGCCCCGCGCCGTCCTCGCGGATGCGCCACATCGCCCGGGCCTGGGGACCGGGCGGGAAGACCGCCGTCGACCGCGTGCCGGCGTCGGCCGCGAGGGCGCGCGCGCGGCCCATCGCCTCGTCGAGGTCGTCACCGCCGACCTCGACCATGAGCCAGCCGGCGCCCTCGGGCAGCGTCGGGACCGCTGCGGCACCCCGGAGCCGGCGGACGACGTCGACGAGGCGGGCGTCCATGCCCTCGATGGCGAGCGGCCGGTGCGCGAGGAGGGCCGGGACGGCGTCGGCCGCCGTGGGCATGTCCGGGTAGCCGAGCACCACGAGCACCGGTGCGGCCGCGACCGGGACCAGCCGCACGGTGGCGCCGAGGATCGTCACGACCGTGCCCTCGGTGCCGACCAGGGCCTTGGCGAGGTCGGACCCGTTCTCGGGCAGCAGGTGCTCGAGGGAGTAGCCCGACACCTGGCGCCCGAACCGGCCGAGCTCGGTGCGGATGGTGCCGAGGTTCGCGCGGACGAGCTCGGGCAGGCCGGGGACGACCTCGAGACCCGTCCCGGCGGTGAACCGGCGGCCGGTGCCGTCGACGACGTCCAGCTCGAGCACGTTGTCCGCCGTCCGGCCGTACGCGACGGCCCGAGGCCCGCACGCGTTGTTGCCGATCATCCCGCCGAGCGTCGCGCGGGCCTGGGTCGACGGGTCCGGGCCGAACCGCAGGCCGTGCGGGGCGGCGGCCGCCTGCAGGCTCGACATCACGACGCCGGGCTCGATCCGCGCGGTGCGCGCCGCGGGGTCGAGGTCGAGGATGCGGTGCACGTTGCGGGACAGGTCGAGCACCACCCCGGTCCCGACGGCGTTGCCGGCGACGGAGGTGCCGCCGCCGCGCGTGGTCACCGGGACGCCGGCCTCGCGGGCGACGGCGAGGGCGGCGAGGACGTCGTCGGGGTCCTGGGGGAACGCGACGACCTGCGGGACGACGCGGTAGTTCGAGGCGTCGGTCGAGTACTCGGCGCGGCGGCGGGTCGAGTCGTCGACGGCGCCGCGCATCGCGGCGCGCAGGGCGGCGACGAGGTCGGTGCGGTCGGCGGTGCTGCCGCTGGTGGCGGTCCGGGCGGGGCTCACGATCGACACGGCCCCAGTCTCCCATCGGCGCCCGGCCGCTCGCGCCGACCGTCCGGCCCCACCCGGCCGAGCCTGCCGAGCCGGTCGAGCGCGACGTCCCCCACCCGTCCCGGTGTGGGCAGGGGTGCGCACCGTCGGATCCGGCCCCGGCGGTGGCAACGGGTGACGGGTGACGGGTGACGGGTGACGGGTGACGGTCAGCCGAGCGCGACCGTCTCGCGTGCCGGCAGGGCGAGGAGCCGACCGTCCAGGACCCGGAACTCGCTGACGCCCGCCGGTGCGGCCGCCCGCCACCGCTCCTGACCGTCGGCCAGGCCCAGGGCCACGAGCATCGGCCGTCGGCCGGGTTGCAGCACGGGCACCAGGACCACCTCGCCGTCGGTGAGCAGGTGCGGGCTGGACGGCACGATCTCGGGGCCGGCGACCCACCGGATGTCGCCGGACCGGACGTCGACGGAGCGCACGCCACGGCCGGACCCGATCACGAGGCGCCCGTCGAGCAGGACCGCGGGGGCACCCACCCTGATCTCGGCGCGCCACAGCTCACGCCCCGAGGAGCCGTCGACGGCGACCACCTGTCCGGCGCCGACCGGCACGGTCAGCAGGACGCCGGGCGCCGAGCCGTCGTCCACCACCGGCGTCAGCACCCGACCCGGGAGGGCGAAGCCCTCCCCGGCGTCCGAGGGCTCCGGCCCACCGGTGGTCACGGTCCCGGCCGGAGCGTCCGGGTCCTCGTTCGCGGCGGTGGCGTCGGTCACGGCGAACCGGCCGTCCGGCAGCACGGTGAGGTCGACCGCGCGACGGACCCCTGCGCTCACCCGGGTGCCCCGCGGGTACCACTCGGCCAGCAGGGAGCCGGCGGGGGTCAGCGCCCAGGCCCCGGGGCCGTCGACGGCGATCACCCCGTGCTGGACCTGCGCCGTGGGCGCGGGTGGGCCGCCGCCCAGATCCGGAAGCGGCCGGGCGGTCCGGAAGGTCCAGAGCACACTGCCGGTGACCGGGTTCTCGCGCACGACCGTGCCGTGCCCGTCGTCCTGCACCTCGACCAGCAGCACGTCCGGCCCGGCGACCGCGAGGGACGAGACCCGGCTGCTCAGGGGGCGGTCGGCCACCCGATCCCCCGTGCGGGCGTCCAGGACCAGCAGGCGGGACGCTGCGAACCCCTGGGCGCCGACGACGACGCTCCCGCGCTCGGTGACGACCCGGCAGACGACATGCGTGGCGGTGGGCTCGGCGCCCGCGCGTGCAGGGCCGGCGCCGGCGGAGCCGGACGCACGGGTGTCGACGGTCACGCAGTCCAGGTCCCGGCTGTCCGACACCTCCGGCAGCGGTGCGGTCCACCGGCGCGACCCGGTCGCGCCGTCGAACGCATCGAGCGCATGCTCCGAGCCCTCGACCAGCGTGGTGACGAGGCCGTGGCCGAAGGCGACGCCTGCCGGTGCGCCACCCGGCGCGCGCCACACCTCTCGCAGCGGCTCGTCGAGCGGCGCGAGCAGACCCTGGACCGCGGCGAGGCGCTCGGCGCGGTCCTCCGTCCGCCCGTCGTCCTGGAGACCGGCGACGACGAGCGCGAGCGCGACGGCGGGGGCGAGCAGCAGCAGCCGCCGCCGCGGGCTCGTGCCTGGGGCGACGTCTGCCGCGACGGTGGCTCCGCGGCCGGGCTCGTCGACATCCGGGTCGTCGTCGCCGACGAGGACGACGTCGAGCATGCCGCCTCGCGTCATGGTCCGACGCTACCCCCGGCACCGACGGGTGGCCCCGGGGAGCCGGTTCGAACCAGCCGCCCGCGGGCCCGCCGACGCGTGCGCGCCGGGGGCCGCGTCCGGCAGCCCCGGGGATCAGTCCAGGGCGGCGTCGAGCGTGATGGTCGTGCCCGTCAGTGCCTTGCTGACCGGGCAGTTGCGCTTGGCGGCCTCGGCCGCGGCGACGAACCCGTCGGCGTCCAACCCCTCGACCTCGCCGCGCACCGTGAGATGGATCGAGTTGATCCGCAGCCCACCGGCCGGGTCGGCGACGAGGGAGACGTCGGCCTGGGTGTGCAGCGCGACGGGGGTCCCGCCCGCCTCGGCGATCTCACCGGAGAGCTGCTGGGAGTAGCACACGGAGTGCGCGGCGGCGATGAGCTCCTCGGCGCTGGTGGCGCCCTCGGCCTTCTCGGCCGTGCGCTTGGGGAACGTGGTGTCGAAGGTGCCGGTCCCCGAGCTGGTCAGCTCGACCTGCCCGGTGCCCTCCATCAGGGTGCCGTTCCACGCCGTGCGTGCGGTACGGATGGCCATGTCGCTCCTCTGGTCGCGTCGGGCACCCGGTGCGGGGCCCACGGACCACCGTAGGACCGCCGGATCACCCGCGCGCAGCGGTCCGGCGTCAGCCGACGTACTCCCAGTGCCACGGCTCGGGCTTCGACCCGCCGGAGCTGGCCCAGTCGGGAAGGTCCCAGCCGTACTCGCCGGCGTTCGCGGCCATCCACCGGTGCTGGGCGGTCCCGAAGGTCTGGACGCCCCCGGCCAGGTCCACCGCGACACCGAGACCGTGGTTGGAGGTGCCGGGCCGGGCGCACAGGTAGCCCTTGACCCGCACGCACGCGACCTGCGCGGAGTACGACCGGTAGGAGTCGCTCACGCTCAGCCCCGTGCCGAACTCGGCGGCGAAGGCGGCGTCGAGCGCGGCGAAGGCGTCCGCCGCGTCGCACCGCAGCTGGTGCCCGCCGGGCATCTCGCACAGCGCCTCGGCCGGGATCTTGCCGTTGGCGTAGGCGTCGAGCGACGCCCGCTGGGCCGCCTTCTCGGCGGCGGCCGCGGCCGCGGCGGCGGCGGCCTGCGCGTCGGCCTCGGCCTTCGCGGCGGCGGCGGCCTGCGCGGCGGCGACGTTGGCGTCGGCCGTGGCCTGGACCTGCGCGGCGACCTCGGTCACCCGCTGGACGAGGGTGAGGATCCGGGCGGCGAGCGCGTCGTCCGGGGCGGCGTCGTCGGCGGGGGCCGGTGCGTCGGTCGCGTCGGCGAGACCACCATCCGCGGGGGCGTCGGCGTCGGTCGCAGCGCCGTCCTCGACCTGCTCGGCCTCGTCGGCGACCGCGTCCTCGGGAGCCGGGGTGGCGGCGGGGGTGGACCCCGCGGCCGGTGTCCCGGCGGTCTCCGGCGTCGCGGTCCCGACCGGCACGGCGGCGCGAGCGGATGTCCGCGAGGCGCGGACCTCACGGTCGACGACGGCGGTGGGCGCGGCTGCGGCGGCGGCAGCCGGGTCCGCGGCGGCGGCGGTGCCCGCGGCGGCAGCGGTGTCGGCGGCACCGGTCGACCCCGCGGCCGCGGGGTCGGTCGCCGTCGCCGCGCTCGGGTCCGCGGTCGGCTCGAGCCCCGCCGGCGCCTCGGGAACCTGGACGAGCAGCGCGTTGAGCTGACCCATCGCCTCGGCGAGCGGGGCGAGGTCCGCGGCGGCCACGGACGGGGCGGCGACGGTCTGCACGGCGGCGGCGTCGGCGATCGCATCCTCGGCGGTGGCGACTGCGCGCTGACGTTCCGCTGCGACGACGGCGGCGCGGCGAGCGTCCGCCTCGGCCTGCGCCCGGAGCTGTAGCCCGTCGAGGTTCACGCGCTGCGCGGTCGACTCCGCCACGGTGTAGCCACCGAGGGTCACCGCCAGGGCGAGCGCGAGGCCCACCTTGGCGACGGCACCGGGAAGGTTTCGGGCACGGCGGAGGACCGGCGCGGCCGAGGCACGATGCCGGCCTCCGGACGAGCGCCGCATGGTCGGCATCCTGTCACTCACCCGTGACACGTTACGGGAGGTCGTTACGCTTCCGTAACACTCCCGGCCTGTGCGCTCCGTCACGCCGCCAGGCTCTGTCACGCAAGCGTGACGACGACCTACGATCGCGCCGTGGACCTCGACCCTGCGCCGGCGCCGCCCTCGGTGCCGTCCCCGGCCCAGGGTCTGGACGACCTGTACGACATCGGCCGCCTCGCCGACCGGCTCGGCGTCGAGCACGCGACGGTCCGGGTCTGGCTCTCGCGCAAGGTGCCGTGGCTCCCCCGTCCGGACGGCCGCCTCAACGGCGGCGCCGTGTGGCGGGCCTCCACCCTCGAAGGCATCGAGGAGCGTCGCGCTCCCGGTCGACCGGGACCCAAGCGCCACCTCACGACGCCGTCCTGACCCGTCGCGGTCGCACCCTCCACGCCCTCGACCACCGGGGACGACGTCGTCCTACGCTGGGTGGTGGGGGCACGGGCGGGTCGGGGGTGCACGCGATGACGGACGCGGAGCGCGCGGACGACGTGGCCGCCGCCATGACCGCCCTGGACCGCCGGGGCTTCCTGCCCCCCGACCAGCGCGCGCACGCGGACGAGGACCGTCCCCTGCCGCTCGGCCTGGGCCAGACCTGTTCCCAGCCCTCGACCGTCGCGGCGATGCTCCGCCTCCTGCGGGTGCCGGTCGGCGGCCGCGTGCTCGACGTCGGCGCCGGCTCCGGCTGGACGACGGCGCTCCTCGCCCGCCTCGTGGGGCCGACCGGCCGGGTCGTCGGGGTCGAGCTCGAGCCCCGGCTGGCCGCGGGTGCGGCCGAGGCGGTCCGCGCGTGCGGGATGCCCTGGGCCGCGGTGCACGTCGCCCGGGTGGGCGTCCTGGGCTGGCCCGACGCCCGGGGCTACGACCGGATCCTGTGCTCGGCCGCACCGCGCAGCCTGCCGGACGACCTCGTCGACCAGCTGGTCGACGGCGGCCGGCTCGTCATGCCGGTCGGGCACGAGATGGCGGTCGTGGACCGGCGCGGAGCCGGCTACGAGCGGTCGTCCCACGGCTCGTACCGATTCGTCCCGCTGCGTGACCGGCCGATCTCGACCGACGGGGACCCGGATCCCGGGGCTCCGTCGTGACCCGTGCGGCGACGCGCAGCGCGTGCGGCCACCCGGGTCACGGCAGGCCACCCGCCTCGGGGAGAGCGCACATCTCGCGGTAGTTTGCAGTCACGGTCGAGCCGTTCCGGAAACGTTCTCCAGGACCGCTGTGCCGGTGCCAGCCCCCAGCGTCAGTTCCGTGGAGTGAGATCAGCGATGCGTCGACCGTTGCTCGCAGCCTTGACCGGCCTGGCCGTGGCAGCCACCGGCGTCCTCGGGACCGGGGTCGCTGCGGCGGCGGGCGCGGGGGCGCCCGGCGCGGCCGGCGCGCCGGCCGGGCCGGCGGTGGGGGTCGCCGCCCGCAGCGGGCTCCCCGACCCCGCGGGCAAGGTGGCCCCGAGCCTGGTGGGGGCGGAGGGCACGATCACGGCCTTCGTCGAGCTCGCCGCGCCCACCGGGATCGAGGTGTCCCGGACCGGCGCCGGGACCGCCGTCGTCGGGGACGCCGAGGAGCGGATCGAGGAGATCGCCGAGACCGTCGTCCCGGACGAGGTGTCGGCGCAGTCGAACGACGGCGGGCTCCAGCGGGTGTCCGTCACGACGGACCTCGTGGCCGGCACCGTCGTCCGCGGTGACGCCGCTCAGATCCGCGCCCTGGCCGCGTCCCCCGACGTCGTCTCGGTGCGACGCATGACCCCCAAGCGGCCCGCCAACAAGGGCGCGGACGCGTTCACCCGCGCGCTGGAGGCGTGGCAGGCGAATGGGGAGACCGGGGAGGGCATCCGGGTCGGCGTCATCGACACCGGGATCGACTACACGCACGCCAACTTCGGCGGTCCGGGCACCGTGGCGGCCTACCGGCAGGCGTACGGCCGCGACGGCACCGGGCCGGTCCCGCGCGGGCTGTACGACCCGGACAAGTACCGCGGCGGTCACGACTTCGCCGGGCCGCGCTACGACGGGGACGGGCTCGTCGAGGGGTCCGAGCCGTTCGCGACCCCGGACCGGAACCCGATCGACGCGACCCGCCGGACCGCCGAGAACGGTGGTCACGGCAGCCACGTCGCCGGGACGGGCTTCGGGTACGGCGTCGGTCCGGACGGCTCGACGTTCCGCGGCGACTACGCCGACGTGAGCGACGTGTCGGACTGGCAGATCGGGCCGGGCACCGCGCCGGGCGCCGGCGTCTACGCGCTGAAGGTCTTCGGCGACCGTGGCGGCGCGACCTACCTCGCCATGGAGGCCATGGAGTGGGCCGCCGACCCGAACGGCGACCACGACTACTCCGACCACCTCGACGTCATCAACCTGTCCTTCGGCGACGACGCGACCCCGGCCGACGACCCGGAGAACCTCTTCGTGGACCGGCTGGCCGAGCTCGGCGTCCTGTCCGTGTTCTCGGCCGGCAACTCCGGGGACCGCACGGACGTCGGCGGCACCCCCGGCAGCGCACGCAGCGGCCTCACCGTGGCGACCTCGGTCGCCCCCGGCATGACGTTCGACGCGGTCGAGGTGGTCGACGCCCCGGACCCGGCCCTGCGGGGGCTGCACGCGGCCCAGCACTCGGTCCGGTACGAGCGCGCCGAGGACGTGACCGCCCCCGTGTCGTTCCTCGGCCCGGACGTCACCGGGTGCTCCGACCTCACCGGGTTCGCCCCACAGGTCGCCGGGACGATCGTCTACCTGTGGTGGGACGACGCCGCCCCCGGGGCGGTCTGCGGGACCCAGCAGCGGTGGGACAACGCCGAGGCCGCGGGCGCGGTCGGCGTGCTGCTCGGCACGCGGCGTCCGGACTTCCCGCTCCTCATCGGCGGCAACTCGCGCCTCCCCGGCGCACAGCTCACCGCCGCGGCGACCGAGGCGCTCCTGCCGTCCATCATGGCCGGCACCGCCACGGTCCGGATCGGGCCGGGACTCGCCGAGGCGACCTTCGCCACGACGCCGGCGCTCGGGGACACCCTGAGCTCGGGCTCCTCGCGCGGCGTGCACGGGTCGCTCGGGGTCATCAAGCCCGACGTCGCGGCCCCCGGTCAGCAGATCTCGTCGACCGCGTCCGGCACAGGCACCGGCGCGCGCACGCTGAGCGGCTCGTCGATGGCCGCGGCGCACGTGGCCGGCATCGCCGCCCTGGTGCGGGCCGCCCACCCGGACTGGACCCCGGCGCAGGTCAAGGCGTCGGTCATGAACACCGCGACGCACGACGTCACGCAGGGGACCGACGGGACCGGGCCGGTCCACGGGCCGCTCCGGGTGGGGTCCGGCCGCGTCGACACCCTGGACGCCCTGCGCAACACCACGCTGGTCCACGACACCGCGGACCCGGCGCTGGTCTCGGTGAGCTTCGGGGTCGTCCCGGTGGCCGACCGCACCGAGGTGCGCCGGCGGACCGTCACCGTGCAGAACACCGGGGACCGGACGGTGCGGTACCGCACCTCCTTCGTCGCCGCGACGACGACGGGGGGAGCGACGATCACCCCGACGCCGGCGACCGTCGTCGTCCCGGCCGGTCAGTCGCGGACCGTCACCCTCACGCTGCGGGCCGACCCCGGCACGCTCGCCCGGGAGCTCGACCCCACCTCCGTGGCCGGCTACGACCTGGGCGCCCCCATCCCGCGGGACCACGTCGCGAGCCTCGGTGGCCGGCTGGTGCTGACCTCCGGGGAGACCGAGCTCCGGGTGCCGGTACAGGCGGCGCCGCGCCTCGTCAGCGACCTCGCCGCCGGCCCCGTCGCCTTCCCGGAGGCCGGGTCGTCCAGCGCCTCGCTGACCCTCGACGGCCGGGGGCTCGACGGGGCGACCGGTTGGCGCTCGCTGGCCGCACCCATGCAGCTCGTCGCGACGAGCCCGCGGATCGAGGTCCCTGCGGAGGATGGGGACGACGCGGAGGATGGGGACGACGCGGACGACGACGATGCGGCCGGGACGGATGCGGACCGCGCCTCCCCCGCACCGTCCCCGTCCCCCTCGGCGTCGCCCGACGAGCCCTCACCCGAGGAGCCGGCGGGGTGGTCGCCGGCGTCCGTCCGCAGCGGTGACATCCGCGCCGTCGGCTTCGCGTCCACGGCGCCCCAGCGCGTCGCGGCCGGGCACGACCCCCGGGGCGGGCTCATCGGCATCGGCATCGCGACCGACGGCGAGTGGGCCAACCTGGGGACCGGGACGTTCCTCGTCGTCGACACCGACGTCGACAGCAACGGCACCGACGACTTCCGGACGGTCGTCACCAAGCTCGACACCGACGGCGACGGTGCCGGCGACGTCGACGTGACGATCGCCGAGACCTTCGACACCGAGGGCGTGGACCAGGGCAGGATCGTCGGGCAGGAGCCGGTGAACACCGTCTTCGGCGACGTGGACACCACCGTGTTCGACAACAGCGTCGTGGTCGTGCCGATCGGGCTGTCCGCCCTCGGGGTCGAGCCAGGCCAGGTGCCGACCTTCCGGGTGTGGTCCGGGTCGGACTTCGCGCCCGACCCCAGCGGCGTCATCGACGAGGTCGAGCCGTTCACGGCGGACCCGTACGCGCCGGAGTACTGGTTCGACTCGGGGCTCGAGGACTCGCTGCTCGTCGAGGCCGACCCGGGAGCCACGGTCACCGTGCACCGCACGGCGGACGCGGGCGCGCCCCCGGCCGACCTCCTCGTGCTGCACACCCACAACGCGACGCCGGCGAGCCGGGCCCAGGTCGTCGACGTCACCGCGCCGGTCGCGCCCCCGACGACGACGGCGCTCGCCGTCACCGGCGGTCTCACGGCGGGCACGGACGCGGTCCTCGAGGCGAGGGTCGACCCGCGGGACGCGACCGGGAGCGTCACCTTCCGCGACGGCGGCACCGACCTGGGCACGGTGCCCGTCGTGGACGGCCTCGCGTCGACCACGGTCGGCCTCGACGCCGGCCCGCACCGCCTGACGGCGTCGTTCCGGCCGGCGACGACGCTCTGGCTGGCGTCGACGTCCGACGTCGTGCCGCTCGACGTCGCCCGGGCGTCGGCGTCGGTCACGCTGGACGTCTCGGACCGCGCACTCCGGTTCGGCGACCGCGTCACCGCGACCGTCCGGGTCACGACCGCCCACGGACCGGCGTCGGGCACGGTCGAGATCCGGGCGGACGACGCGGTGCTCGCGACCGGCGAGGTCACCGCGGTCGGGCGCCTCGGGACCGTGCGGATCGACCTCCCCCGCGATCTGCCGGTGGGGGCCCACCACCTGCGGGCCGTGTTCGTCGGCAATGACGACGTCGCCCCGGCGACCAGCGCGCCGGTCTCGGTCCGGGTCACGGGGAGCGCGCCGGAGGTGTCGCTCGGGACGCAGTCCTGGACGGTCCGACGCGGGGCGACCCCGACCGTGACCGTGACCGTCGCCGGGCCGCCCGGTGCCCCGGCGCCGAGCGGTGCGGTCGCCGTCCTCGTCAACCTGCGCCGCGTGGACACCGTGGACCTCGGGGCGGACGGCACCGCGGAGGTCACGCTGCCGGCCGTCCGCAGCCGGTCCCTGGTGTCCGCCGTCTACTTCGGGGACGAGGGGTACCGGCCGGCGATCGAGGTCCGCACGATCACCGTGCGCTGAGGCGCGCGCGGGGAGCGGGGCGCTGAGGCGCGCGGTCAGGAGCGGGGCGCTGAGGCGCGCGCGAGGAGCGGCGCGCTGAGGCGCGCGGTCAGAACAGGACGTCCAGCTCGAGGTCGAGGTCGGCAGCCGGCCGCGCCGCTCCGCGGGAGTCGTCCGCGTCGTCGTCCCGGGGCCCCGGCACCCGGACGACCGCCGGCCGCCCGGCCTGCGCCTCCCGGGCGGCCGCACCGGCGAGCACGTCGGCCTGCTCGTTGAAGTGGTCGCCGACGTGCCCACGGACCCACCCGAAGGTGACCGGCCCCGCGCGGTCGGCGATCGCCCGGTCGATGCCCTGGACGAGGGCCAGGTTCTGCACCGGACCGCCGCTCGCCGTCCGCCAGCCCTTGCGCCGCCAGCCGGAGACCCACACCGAGGCGCACTTGATCGCGTACTGCGAGTCGGACTCGATGTGCAGCGGCTCGGCGCCGGGGTGGGACGTGATCGCCTCGAGCACCGCCATGAGCTCGGCGACCTGGTTCGTGCCGGCGGCCAGCCCGCCGGACGCCGACCCGCCCGCGTGGTCGACCCAGGCCCAGCCGATCGCCCCACCGGGGTTGCGCAGGCAGGAGCCGTCCGTGCTCACGGTGATCACGCGTGTCCTCCTCGGGTCGGACGTGCCGGTCGTCCGGTGTCGGCCTGCCGTCCGGCGCGGTCGGCCGCCGCTGCGGCGGCCGACCGACGGGGCCGACCCACGATTCTGCCCGTCCCACGCCGTCCGCCCCGCGTGCGGCGTCCCGGCGCGCCGTGGTCCACTGACCGCATGCCCCTGACCGGTGTGTACGAGCCCAGCCCCGAGAAGTGGGTCCGCGACCAGGTGGAGAAGTACGAGAGCTCCGGCGGGACGAAGGCGCTGACCCTCCGCGGGGTCCCCGTCGTCATCCTCACGACGGTCGGTGCGCGGTCCGGCAAGCTGCGCAAGGCTGCGCTCATGCGGGTCGAGCACGACGGCGTCTACGCGGTCGTCGCCTCGCTCGGCGGCGCCCCGAAGCACCCCGTCTGGTACCACAACGTCCTCGCGCACCCGCAGGTCGAGCTGCAGGACCGGACCGACACGTGGGACATGGTCGCGCGCGAGGTCACCGGCGAGGAGAAGGCCCTCTGGTGGGAGCGCGCCGTCGCCGTGTGGCCCGACTACGCCACCTACCAGGTCAGGACCGACCGCGAGATCCCGGTCTTCGTGCTCGAGCGCGCCTCCGCCTGAGCCCGGGGCGGGGCGTCGGTCAGCCGCTCATCGCCCGGACGACGCGTGCGACGCTCGACCCGAGGCCCCAGTGCTCGGCGAGCCGGACGAGCCGGTCGGGGTCGACCGGCGTCACCGGCACCCGCTGGTCGACGTCGGCCACCGGCGCGTCCGGCGCGACCCGCACCACGGCGGGAGCGACCGCCAGGTAGTCGGCGGCGTCGACCAGCCGGGTCCGCTGCGCGCGCGTGAGCGCCGGGTCGTGCGCGTCCCGCGCGGCGAGCAGCCCGGTCAGGTCCCCGTACCGGTGCAGGAGCGCGACGGCGGTCTTCTCGCCGATGCCCTTGACGCCCGGCAGCCCGTCGCTCGGGTCCCCGCGCAGCACCGCCATGTCGGCGTACGCCGGCCCGGACGGGACGCCGTACTTCTCCCGCAGCCGGGCCTGGTCGACGGTCTCGAGGTCCTTGATGCCGCGGATCGTGTAGAGGACGCTGACCCGGGCGTCGTCGTCGACCAGCTGGAAGAGGTCCCGGTCCCCCGTGACCACCTCGACCGCGCCGGCCTTCCCCGGCGACCGGTCGGTCCGCGCGACCTCGCGCGCGACCAGCGTGCCGATGACGTCGTCGGCCTCGAACCCGGGGGCGCCGAGGCGGGCGATGCCCAGCGCCTCGAGCACCTCGACGATCACCGGGATCTGCGGGCTGAGCGCGTCGGGCACCTCCTCCGCGTCCGACCCCGCCACGGCCCGGTGCTCCTTGTAGGACGGGATCGCCTCGACCCGGAACGCGGGGCGCCAGTCGTCGTCCCAGCAGGCCACCATCCGCGCCGGACGACGGTCGTCGAGCAGGCGGGCGATCATGTCGAGCAGCCCGCGGATCGCGTTGACCGGGGCGCCGTCGGGCGACTTCAGCGAGTCCGGGACGCCGAAGAACGCCCGGAAGTACAGGGACGCCGTGTCGAGGAGGAGGAGCGTGCCCGGTCCGTCGGTCATAGGGGCACCGTAGGGCCCCGCACCCACACGGCGTGCGCACCGACCTTGCCGACGGGTCGTGGCGACCGGCCGGACCTCAGGCGACGAGCTCGGCCAGGACGACCGGCAGCTCGTCGAGCAGCTCGCGGGCGAGGTACCCGGTGGGACCGATCCGCGCCGCGAGCCGGTCGCCGGCGGCGGCGTGCAGGTGCGTGCCCCAGCAGGTGGCCTGCTCGAGCCCGGCGCCGCGGGCGAGCAGCCCGCACAGCGCCCCGGCCATGACGTCGCCGCTGCCGGACGTCGCCAGCCCGCCGTACCCCGTCGACATCTGCCAGCGGCGCCCGTCCGGGTGGGCGACGTTCCCGTGGCAGGTGACGACCGCGCCGAAGCGCTGCGCGATCTCCGCGACGGCGTCCGCCAGGTCGTCGTCGTCGATCTCCCGGTCGAGCAGGCGCTCGGCCTCGCCGGTGTTCGGTGTGAGGACGAGCCGCCCGGACAGGCGCTCGACGACGTCGTCCAGGCCCGGCAGGACGCCCAGGGCGTAGGCGTCGAGGACGACGCTCGCGTCCTCGCCGACGTGCGGAGCCAGGTCCCGCAGCAGCGCGGCGGTCTCCTCCGGGTCGTCGAGGCCGGGACCGACCAGCACGGCGTCCGACGACGCGAGGGCCTCCGCCAGGCGCGCGCCCGCGTCCCGGCGCACCGAGCCCGACGCCGTCTCCGGCAGGGCGACGACGCCCGACTCCGGGATGGCGACCGCCACCGCGACCGCCACCGAGTCGACGACCGCCACCGTCAGTCGCCCGGCGCCGGCGCGCAGCGACGCGACGGCGGCGAGCATCGCGGCTCCCGGTGTGCCGCGCGCGCCGCCGATCACCAGGACCTGACCGCGCCCGTACTTCGACGACCCGACCGCCGGCAGCGCCCACTCGCGCAGCAGGGCGGGGGTGACGACGGTCGCCGTCACGCGCCGGTCCCCGGCTCCGGGACGACGTCGGTCCGCCCGCGCTGCGCCGTCGTCGGTGCGTCGTGCTCGTCGAGGTGCTCGACGGTGTTGAAGGCGTCGAGCTGCCACAGGCGCTCGCCGTCCTTGCGGACGAGCCGGGTCACCGAGGCGTTCTTGATCGGGGTGGCCCGGGCGACCTCCATGATCTCGGCCTCGCTGAGCCCCTCGCAGACGTACCGGATCACCATCGTCACCGCGTCGTGGCACACGAGCAGCACGCGGCGACCGTCCTCGTACCGGTCGAGGTCGGCGAGCACCGAGCGAAGGCGCAGGGCCATGTCCGCCCACGACTCGCCGCCCGGCGGCCGGTAGTAGAACTTGCCGACCCACCGGCGGCGCTCCGCCTCGTCGGGGAACCGGGACTCGACGCCCGACCCGGTGAGCCGGTCGAGGATGCCGAGCTCGCGGTCGCGCAGCCGCTCGTCGACGACCAGCGGCAGGTCCAGGCCCGCCACCTCGAGCGCGATCCGCGCGGTCTCCGCCGAGCGGACGTACGGGGAGGACCAGACGCTCTCCGGCTGCTCGTCGGGCGGCAGCTCGGCCAGCCACGCACCGAGCGCACGCGCCTGCTCGACGCCGGCCTCGGAGAGCTCGACGTCGGGATCGCGCGCCGGGACGTCGATCAGCTCCGCCGCGAGGTCGTGCGCCGCCCGTGAGGCGGTGTTGCCGAGACTCTCCCCGTGCCGGACGACCAGCAGCTCCCGCGGACCCATGGCAGGACCGTAACCGGCGGTCCGCGGCCCGGCGCGTCGAGCGGCACGTCGACGGCACCGCCCGCCGAGCGCGCCGGGGACGCGCCGGAGAGGGGCGGTGCACCCCCCGGTGCACCGCCCCTCCCCTTCTCCCGCTCCCCTACCCGGCTGCCGCGAAGTCGAGCCCGGTGTCGGCGACCGCCACGACCGACCAGGTGGCGCCGTCGGCGCTCGACAGCTCGTAGGCGGGCAGCAGCACCGTGGCGCCGCTGGGCTGGGTGTGCTGAGCCAGGCCGAGGCGTGCGCTGGTGAGGACGACGTCCGACACCGGCCACGCGAACGGCGAGCCGGCCGTCACCGGTGCGGGCGGGGTCACGAGGTCGGCCGGTGCCTCCGCGCTCGTGGCCGGGGCCGCCGGGTCGACCGCGGGCTCCCGGGCACCGGCCGCGTCGTCGGCGAGGGCCATGACGGGACCGCCGGCCGAGCCGAACCGCGGGTCGGTCAGGCGGGCGACCGCCGCGTTCTCGCTGATCACGTCGTAGGTCCCGAGCGGGACGACGGGCGCCAGGTAGCCGTAGACCGACTGCGCACCGTTGCCGACGAGCGTCATGCTCCACACCAGGCCGGTGCGCTGCCCGCCGAGCACGGAGTACCCGGTGACGTAGACCGCCTGCGTCGAGCCGGCGTCGATGATCTCGTACTCCAGCGCGTCCGGGTCCCCACCCACGCCGGCGACGACGTCGCGGGCCTGGGCGATCGCGGCGTCCCCCTGCGGGGCGGCGCCGAGGTCGGCCGGGGTGCACTGCGGGGCGTCCGGCGCCGATCCGGTCGACCCACCGCCCTCGACGGCGGTGTCCGCCGCGATCTCGGGCACGGGGACCGCGCACCCGAACGGGTCCCGGGTCGGGTCGTAGTAGGACAGGCTCGTGAGGCCGTCCGGCATGACCTGCAGGCCCGGCCCGCTGCCGTCCAGCGGTCCGACCATCCACGTCCCGCCCTCGAGCTGCGGCTCCCCGGCGACGCCGAGGAAGGCGGCGGCCCGTGCGGCGGCCTCGGCGCCGAAGGCCTGGCTGGGGTCGAAGGCCCATGCCTCCGCGGTCCCGGTCGCGTCGGACAGCCCCTGCGCGGTGAAGACGGTCCGGCCGCCGAAGAACGGCAGGCTCGACGCGGTGTCGGCCGCGAGCGACTCCTCGGCCGACCGTCCGGCCGGGGACCCGAGGGCTCCGCCGGCGGACTCGGCCGCGGCTCCGCCGCCCTGCACCCCGTCCTGCAGGGTGATGGCGGCCGTCGACGACGACGCGGTGAGGTCGCCGTCGCCCCGGTCGCCGAGCGCGTAGCCGGCGGAGCCGACGGCGAGCGTCCCGGCGGCGACGGCCGCGACCGCGACCCACCGGTTCGGGCGGCGGCGGGCGCGGGCGCCGGCGAGCTCGTCGCCCGGGACGACGGCCCGGTTCGAGGCGTCGGTCGAGGCGCCCAGCCCCTCGCCGCCGACGCGGGAGCGCACCGCGGCGTCCAGCGCGACCGTGTCGGGTGCGAGGTGCGCGGCGGGGTCGGCCGCGCGGAGGCGGTCGAACGCCTCGTCGGGCCGGTGGTCCGGGTGCGGACCGGGGTGCTGGGACATGACGCTCTCTCCTCGGCTGGCTGGATCTCTCTCCACCCTGCATGTGTGCCGTCGGGCCCGAGGCTTGCGCGCCGCACCAGACGGGCGCACGGGGCTCGGTCCGTCCGAGCCGGGCGGGTGTGGCTCGGACGACCTCAGGCGGACAGTCGCTCCGCCCACACCTCACGCAGGCGGGACCGGGCCCGGGACAGCGCGGCGTCCGCCCCGCCGCGGGACACGCCCAGGACCTCGGCGAGCCCCTCGCCCACCAGGCCCTCCCACGCGTTGAGCAGCAGGATGCGCCGGTCCCGGGGGCTGAGGGCGGCCAGGACGGCTCGGACCTCGTCGTCCGCGAGGGCCAGGTCGGCCGGATCGGCGTCGGCCACCTCGTCGGGCGCGTCGCCCACCGGCACGGGACGTCCCTTGCGCCGGTGGTTGGCGAGCACGAAGCCCGCGGTGCGGTAGAGCCACGGCAGGACGGCGTCGTCCGGCACGGTGTCGCGGCGGCGCCACGCCACCGCGAGCACCTCGGCGGTGAGGTCCTCGGCGTCGTCGCGCGGGCCGCGGCGGGCGAAGTAGCGGTAGAGCGCGGTCGAGTGCGCCCGGAACAGCGACTCGAACCAGGCGTCGTCACGCGGCGTCACGGCTGCTCCTCGGGTCTGGACGGGGCGCGAGTCGGCGACTCCCGCCGACGCGCCCCGCACCTGCACTGTGTCGTGACCCGGCCGCATCTTGCACCCGCCGCTCCGGGAGTTCTCGACGGCGCGTCCGATCGCCGTCCGGGCGACGCGCGCGACGGGTCGGGGCGACCGTGGCGGGCTCCGGCGACTCATCCGGGCGTATCCACCCGACCCGCAACGTGCTCTGGCTCACAGCGGGCTCGGATCGGCCGATGGAGAGGGCATGACGATGGTGGACGAGGGGGCGGCCGGACCCGGGCCGGCGATCGGGCCGGAACCCGGCGTGCGCGTGCTCCGCACCGTTGCCGTCCCCTGCTTCGCCCGCCCGGGCTCCGGACTGGTCCACCTGGACGGCCGGTGCGAGTGCTTCTTCGGCGGTGCGCCGCCGGTGTTCCTCGTCGTCACCCAGCAGATGCAGCTCGCCGGCTGACACGTCCGGTGCGTCCGGTGCGTCCGGACGACGCCGGCCAGGCGACCCGCGGCAGGATGTCCGCATGCCGTCCTACCTGGCCCTGGTGACCGTGCTCGACGACGTCGACCCCGACGTGCTCGCCGGGATGGCCGACGCCCTCGGCGCCCGCGAGACCTCCACGGAGGCAGGACGCGTGCGGCTCTGGGTGCCGGGCGAGGCCCCGGACCTGCCGACGGCGGTCCACGCCGCGCGGCAGCACGCGGCCGAGGTGCTCGACGGCCTCCCGCACGACGTCGACGTCGAGGTCGACGAGACGCACTGAGCGGCCGGCGACACCTCCTGCGGACGCACGAGAGCCCCGACCCATGGGGGTCGGGGCTCTCGTCAGACCTGCGTCAGTCTGAGAAGGTCACTCAGCCTCAGAGGGGGCTGATGTTCTCCGCCTGCGGACCCTTCGGGCCCTGCGTGATGTCGAACTGAACCTTCTGGTTCTCCTCGAGCGTCCGGTAGCCGCTCGTCGTGATCGCGGAGTAGTGCGCGAACACGTCGGCGCCGCCGTCGTCGGGCGCGATGAAGCCGAAGCCCTTTTCGGCGTTGAACCACTTCACGGTGCCAGTAGCCATAGCTGTTCTCCTTCGGAGCGTTGGGCGGTCCCGACTCTCGGGCCGCTCGTCGCAGTGTTCGTCGTCCGCTCCGGTAAGAGACAGCACACCCGACCATGAGGTCGGACGCATCAAGACGTGCAAGCACAGCAACTTCGCTGCCGAGCGTAGCCCATCCGGGGCCGTTCGGGGAGGACACGCGTCACACCGGCCGCCGGCGCGGCCCGGCGGGCCCGGATGGGCAGGCCAGATGGGCCGGTCCCCGGCCGGTCAGCTCCCGGCGATCCCGAGCTCGTCGAGCAGGTGGAGGAAGGCGCGCGCGTACGGGTTGCCCCCGACCTCGGCGCGCAGCCGGTCCCAGTCGACCTGCTCGCGCAGGGCGCGCGCGACGGGCAGGACGCGCGCGAAGTCGCAGTAGTGCTCCTCGAGCACCAGCAGCTTCGTGGCGAGGACGTCGGTGGCCTCCATGACCGGCATCCGGACGGCGAGGACCGGCAGCATGTCGCACCGCTCGAAGAGGCCCTCGTCGATCTCCTGCCCGCACATCCGGAAGATGACGTCGACGAGCTGTCCCTGGTGCCACACCTTGAACAGCCATCCCTCGGGCGGGTCGGTGATCTCGAGGCCGGCGTCGGCGATCGCGGCCTTCGCCTTCTCGACGTCGGCCTCGCGGACGGCGAAGTCGGCGTCGTGGTCGGGTTCGGGCGCGCCGCGCGCCCAGGCTGCGTACCCACCGCACAGCGCGTACGGGATGCCCGCCTTGGACAGGGCGCCCGCGGTCAGCCGCACCCCGTCCTGCAGGGCGGCGCGGGGGTCGTCGTCGGGCATGGTCGAGGTCTACACGACGGGATGCGGGTGCGCAGGTCGAGGGGGCAGGATCGGGCGATGCGGCTCGCGACCTTCAACATCCTCCACGGCCGCTCGCCCGTGGACGACCGGGTGGACCTCGACCGCTTCGGCGGCGCTGTGCGCGACCTCGACGCCGATGTCCTCGCCCTGCAGGAGGTGGACCGCGACCAGCCGCGCTCGCACGGCGCGGACCTCACGTCGGTGGCGGCCGACGCCATGGCGGCGCCCCACCACCGGTTCGTCGCGACGCTGCACGGGACCCCGGGTCTGTGGTCGGCAGCGACCGGGGAGGATCAGCCGCGGGCCGCGAGCTACGGGATCGCGCTGCTGTCCCGGCTGCCGGTGCTGTCCTGGCACGCCCTGGTGCTGCCGGGCCTGCGCGGCCAGGTCCCGCTCAAGGTGCCGAGCCGGCGCCGGCCCATCCTCGTGCGCGACGAGCCGCGGGCCGCCGTCGCGGCGGTGGTCGAGGCGGCGCAGGGACCGGTGACCGTGGTCGCGACGCACCTGACGTTCATCCCCGGCTGGAACGCGGTGCAGCTGCGACGACTCGTCGGGCTCGTGCGCGACCTGCCTCGGCCCGTCGTCATCATGGGCGACCTCAACCTCGAGCAGGCCGCCGCCGTCCGCATGAGCCGGATGCGCCCCCTGGCGACGGCGCCGACGTACCCGGTCCACGGGCCGCGGCGCCAGATCGACCACATCCTCGCCGACGGGCCCATCCGGTCGACGGGTGGGCGGTCGGTCGACACCGGCCTGTCCGACCACCGGGCGCTGGTCGCCGAGGCCGTGGTGGGCTGAGTCCGTCGCCGGGAGCCGGGCCCGCCGACGGACTCGCCGACCGGGTCACTGTCAGTCGTCGATGAGCCCCAGGCTGAACCACACCGTCTTGCCGCCCGGGCCGATCTCGACCCCCCAGTCGTCCGCGAGCGCCTGCACGAGCGCCATCCCGCGGCCGCTGAGGTCGGAGGGCTCGGGGTGGCGCACGACCGGCGACGTCGAGCTGTCGTCGCTCACGCTCACGTACGTGTTCCGGACGTCCGTCCATGCCTTGACCCGGATGGTGCCGTCCGCCGGTCCGTGGACGGCCGCGTTGGCGACCACCTCGGCGGTGAGCAGCTCGACCACCTGGTTCTGCGGCCCGGTCACGCCCGACGCCGCGATCGTGTGCATCACCCAGTGCCGGGCGACCCGCGCGGACGACCGCTGCGGCGGCAGCTCGAGCTCCTCCTCGCCGTCGGACCGGGGCGCCGGGCTGCGCGGCGCGTCCTCGGGCAGCCCCCCGACGATGAGGCGGAAGGGGTTCTCCCGGCGGCCGGGTCCCCGGTCGGCCGGGCTCACCCGGACCCCTCAGCGGTGGGGGCGGGCTGTCCGCCGGGGCCCGGGACTGGCGTCACGGGTCGAGGCGGGAGGGCGCGCATGCCTCCACTCTGCCCGACTCGGCGCGGCCCGTCGCGACGAGAAGGCCCCCCGCGGCTGCCGACGGCCTTCTCGTGCGGGTCTCCCGCGCCCGTGCGCGACCACCCCGTCCGGTCAGCGGGGGACGACCCCGTAGCGCTCGGACGGCATGAGGACCCAGAGCACCGGGTAGACGATCAGCTGGCTGCCCGGCAGCACCATGAGGGCGAGCACGAACAGCAGCCGGGAGGGCCACGGGGCGAGACCGAAGCGACGTCCCAGGCCGGCGCACACGCCACCCAGCACGCGGCTCGCCAGCGGGCGGTACAGGCCTTGACGACCGAAGGACTCGTGGACGTTCACAGGGGCTTCCTCACGTGCGGACGGACGATCTGACCGGTCCAGTGTCGGGCCGGCGGCCCTCCCAGCACATCCGGGAGCGCCCTGACCGGACCCCGAGAATGTTCACCCGAACGGCTCAGGGACACCGCGATCGGGCCGATGTACCCTTCAGCTCCCAACCCGGTCGGCACGTCGCCGATGCGTGCGGTGGCTTCACTTGTCACTCTCGACCGGGAGACTCCGCTGTCCCTCACCCTCCCGTCGCCTGCGTCGCTGCAGGCCGCGCCCTCCGCCCCCTCCGTCGCGGCCGTCCCCGCCGTCGCGACGGCGCCGGTCGCCGCGGACGACGCCGTCGCTGTCGCGCCGGTGGTCGCCTCGCTCCCCGCGCCGGCCCCGGCGGGCACCCCGTGGACGCCGCCCGCCACCGAGCACGACCCGCTGCCGCTACCCGTCGGCGGGTGGGGCGAGGTGGAGGCGCTCGACGCGCTGGCCGAGGCCCGGCTCGTCCTGCCGGTGCCCCTGCGTCGACCCCGCACGATCAGCGCGCTGACGACCGTCGTCCTGCGCGCCGGCCAGCACGCGGTGAAGGTCTACCCCCCCGGCACGGACGCGAGCCACCTGGCCCGCATCGGCCAGGCGCTCGAGGGCACCGGGACCGCGCTGCTGCCGGTCGCGGGTCCGGTCGTGACGTCGTCCGGCGTGGTGAGCGTCTCCCCGTGGCTCACGGACCGTCGTCCGGTGAGCTGGGGCGAGACGGGTCGCCTGCTGGCCGAGTTCCACGCCGCGCACGAGGCCGCCGACGTCCCCGCCTGGGACCCGCTGCGCCGCATCGTCGCCCTCTCCGCGGACCTGCCCGACGACGCCGCGGAGGTCCTGCTCACCGCCCGCCTCGAGCTCCTCGCCGCGCTCGACGGCCTGCACTCCCCGCTCGGCGTCGGCGTCGTGCACGGCGACGTGTCGCCGTCCAACGTGATGCGCCGTCCGGGTGGGCCCGTCCTCATCGACCTCGACTTCGTCGCGCGGGCACCGCGGGAGTACGACCTGACCAGCGCGGCGCGGCGGTACGAGGCCGGCGAGATCGACGCCGCGACGTACCGCGACTTCTGCGACGGCTGCGGCTCGGACGTGCGGTCCTGGGACGGCCGCGTGGTGCTCGACCGGATCGCCCAGCTCGGCGGCGTCGCGTTCCGGATCTGGGACGACCGCCGGGCCGGCGTCCCGCTCACCTGGCTGGAGGACGCCGTCCGGCACTGGCGGACCGCGCTCTGACCCCGGACCCCGGGAACCTGGGGTGACCCCGGGTCCGTCGGGCGCCGGTGCTCAGCGCGGCGCCGGCAGCGTCCGCAGCCAGGCCGCGAAGGCCTCGTTGTTGACGGTGCCCTCGCGGCGCTCCTGCACGTAGGCCATGGCGTCCGCACCGCTGAGGCCCAGCAGCTGCCGGACGACGAGCGAGGCCACCAGGCCCGAGCGGTTGCGACCGAAGGTGCAGTGCACGAGGACGCGGTAGCCGTCGTCGACGAGCCCGGCCACGAGCGCGGCGAGCCGGATGGTCACGGCAGGGTCCGGGATCTCCTCGTCGTCGACCAGCGGCGACTTGAGGTAGAACAGGCCCTCGGTCGCCCCGGCGGGCGGGTAGGTGTCCGGGTCGGCGAGGTCGACGACGGCGGTGATGCCGACCGAGCGGGCCCAGTCGTAGTCGACGGGGCAGCCGCCCTGCCAGAGCCGGTCGGCGACGAGCTCGGTCGGCGGGTCGGCCGGCCGCACGCCGGGGAGGTCGACGGGATCGGTGGTCAGGGCGAGCTGCTCGGTCACCCCGCGAGGGTAACCACGGGAGCTGAACCTCAGCCTGCCGAGAGCAGTCGGCCGGGTGGACGCGCGTGAACGCCCCGCGCCGCCGGTGACCGCCGTGTGGGTGGTCGGACCTAGGGTGGCGGCATGAGCAAGGTCGACGCCCAGCGGGCCATGAAGGCAGCACGCCACGCCCGTACCCCGGAGCCGACGGCGCCTCCCGTCCGCCGCGCCCCGGCGGCCGCGGCGGCCCCGGCCACCACGGCGGCGCCCGCGTCGGCCCCCGGGGCGGCGGCACCGGAGTCGTCCGGTCCGGATCCGGCCGGCGCATCGACGCAACCCGCCGCCGCGATGTGCGGGCACCGGAACATGGCCGGCAAGGAGTGCCGGCGGCCCGCCGGCCATCCGGAGAAGAGCCACCGCTACACCTGAGCCCGCGCGCCCGGCGCCCGGACGGTGCTCCGGGCCCCGGCCGGGACGATCAGGCCGCGCGGATCCGCACGCCGTCGGGCACGAGGGAGAACCGCACCGCGCCGAGGTCCGGCACCACGAGGTCGCCGTCGAGCCGGTCGGCCGCCATGGTCGTGGTGAGCGCCAGGGTCGCCGCGCCGGCCGCGCGCGCCGAGGCGATCCCCGCGGCCGCATCCTCCACGACGAGGCACTGACGCGGGTCGACGCCGAGCCGGTCGGCGCCCGTCCGGAACGGCTCGGGGTCGGGCTTGCCGCGACGGACGTCGTCCGCGGTGACGACGACCGCCGGGACACGCACGCCGGCGGCATGCAGCCGGGTTGCCGCGAGGTCGCGTCCGCACGACGTGACGATGGCGCACCGCCCGGTTCCCGCGAGCACGGTGAGCGCCTCGGCGGCCCCCGGGAGGATCTCGACGTCGTCGACGTCCGCCATCTCGAGCGCCACCACCCGGCGCAGCGCCTGCTCGCGCTCGGCGGGCGTGCGGTCGGGGAGCATCCGCACGATCAGGTCCCGCGCCGGGATGCCGTGCAGCTCGCTGAAGCTCATCACGGGGACATCGAGCTCGGTCGCGAGGCGCGTCCAGGAGCGGACGACCGAGGCCACGGACGAGATGAGCGTGCCGTCCATGTCGAACAGGACCGCGGCGAACGTCCGGTCGGTGAGGGCGGTCGCGGTCGTCGGGTCCTGGGTCTGCAGCGCGTCGGTCATGCGGGCCAGGGTGTCACGCGCGCGGGGCTGGGCCCCCTCCGGTCCCGGCGGCGTCCCCGGCCGGGCGCGACAGGGGGCCGACGTGGCGCAGGGCCGTCACGACGACGAGCGGCCACACCGACTGGGCCCCGGCGAGGACGCGCTCGGTGAGGCCGGTCAGCGCGCCGTCCGCCGGTCCGACGCCCTGCAGCTCGCTGACGAACCAGGCCAGCAGCGCGACGAGGCCGGCCGACGCCGTCGTCGACCACCGGCGCCGGAGCGGTCCGGGGGCCCGGGCACGCGTCGCGGCGGCGGGCCACACCGCGAGCGCGACGAACGCCACCCCGGCGGCGAGACCGTGGCCCCCCGGCACGGCGTCCACCGGGAGCGCGGCGACGGCGAGCGTCCCGAGGCCGCCGAGCGCCAGCAGGGCCCGCCCGAGCGGGGCGGCGGCCCGCAGCCCCGCCGCGGTCGCCAGGTGGCACGCGCCGGTGAGCGCGAGGCCGGTGGTCATGATCCAGCCCGACGTCGCGGCCGAGGTGGCCAGGGCGCTGATCGTGTCCCGCGCGGGGTCGAACGGCTCGGCCTGCACCGCCGCCGCGAGGGTCCAGCCGCCGATCATGCCGACCGGGGCCAGCGCGGACGACACCAGGGCCCACACCGGCGGGCGGGCGGCCACGGCGGAGCGCGGCAGGTCCGGGGTGGGCCCGCCGGTGACGCGGGCCGTCCGCGCCCCGCCCCGCGCGCGGTCGGCAGTCACGCGTCCCCTGCCGTCCGGCCACGCCCGCGCCCGCGCCGGCGCTCGGTCCGGCCGGCCACCTCCGGCGCGGTGCGGTGCGCCGGGCCGCGCGGCCCGGCCCCGCGGTCCGAGTCCGGGCCGTCCCGGCCGTCCGGGCCGTCCGTGCGGTCCGTGCGGTCCGTGCGGTCCGTGCGGTCCGGGCCGTCCGTGCGGTCCGTGCGGTCCGTGCGGTCCGTGCGGTCCGTGCGGTCGTGCGGTCGTGCCACGGTCGCCGCGACCGCCACCCGGGGCGGGCGGCAGCGACGCGATCGTGTTGATCCCCCGGATCTCGGACTGCGCGGGCGGGCGTCGCCGAGGGCGCCGCCTGGTCAGGTCGAGCTCGGCCGGGACGTCCGGCGGCTCGGGGCGCGGCGGGGTCGGCGCACCCCTCGGGTCCCCGGTGGTCACGTCGCCACCAGCGCGACGACGTGCACGGTGGTCGCGGCCAGCGCGCCGGTGGCGACCCAGAGCGCCCACATCCGGTGCCGGAGGCGCGGCATGTTCGCGTCGACCAGGCGCCGCACCGACTCCGCGTAGAACAGGTTCACGCCGGCCTCGTCGTCGAACCCGACGTCGTCCGGCCGGTCGGCGAGGCTCGCCGCGATCGACCGGCTGTCGACCGCGAAGGCCCACCCGCTGCTCGGCAGCAGCACGTACAGGCAGGCGACGAAGGTCACCGACGGCAGCAGCGCGAGGAGAACGCCCTGCCATGCGGCGGCGGCGTCGAGCAGCCCGCTGAGGCCGTCGACCTGGGCGACGCCGAACGCCCCGAGGAAGCCGCCGGCGAGCGTCAGCAGCCCGACCAGGTCCTTGGCCCGCACCTGGAGCTCGCCGAGGTCGTGCCGCTGGGCGCTCAGGGTCGCCCACGCCTGGTCCAGCGCGAACCGCGCCTCCGCGGCGACGGCGACGTCGGCCGGGTCGACGGTGCCGGCGGTGCCGGCGGTGCCGACCAGGTCGGACGAGGTGACGACCGCGGGCCGGCCGAGCGGGCGCGGCGGCTGCGGCGTGGACGGGGTCAGCGCACGCCTCCGTCCACGCCGTCGGACCCGACCGCGTCGCCGGCGGTGGCGGGGTACGGGGTGAGCGGGGTGTCGCTCGGGGCGGTCGATGCCTCCCCCGGCTCGTCACCGCCCGGTCCGGCCCCCGGCCCGTCACCGCTCCGTCCGGCCTCGATCGCGAGCGTCGAGGCCACCAGGCCCAGGACCAGCGCGAACAGTCCCCAGCGGCGCCCGGTGCGCTCGGTGCCGAGCAGCCGGTCGAGCGAGAGGTCACCCGGGCCGTCCTCCGCCAGGGCGACCAGGAACGCGATGAGCGCGACGTTGTACTCGTACCCGCCATTGGTGGCCCACGGACCGTTGGGCAGGTGCACCTTGCGGACGGCGGTGATCATCGTCCCGATCAGCGCCGCGCAGGCCAGCGGAGTGGCCAGCCCGGCGAGCAGCAGCGCCCCGCCACCGGCCTCGGACGCCCCCGCCGCGTAGGCGTTGCGCCGCGCGGGACGCATGTCGAGGGACTCCATCATCCCGCTCGTCCCCTCGATGCCGGGGCCGTCGAAGGAGCCGAAGAGCTTCTGGGCGCCGTGCCCGATGAACAGCGACCCGATCACCGCGCGGGCCAGGAACCGACCGATCTGCATGGCGTGTCCTCTCGTCGTCGACGGCGCCCGGGCGACACCCCGGCACCCTCGACGCGATCGTCCCGCCGATCCGGCGGCGGCGCCTCTCCGCCCGGCCGCGTCCGCCGGGCCGCCGCCCGGCACCCCGTCCCGCCCTCCGGTCCGGCACCCCGTCCGGCACCCCGTCCGGTCAGCGCTCCCGGACGACCGCGCTGCGGCGATGTCGTCGGCGAAGGTCTGCCCCATCGGCCTGTGCCACCCGACCGGGGAGGGTCGCCGGCTCAGCCCCGGTGCGACGTCGGCGGTACCTCCGCCGGCAGCATGCGGGCCATGAGGTCCCCGGCGAGCCCGACGACGAGGTCGCGGTCGTGGGTCAGCACGTACTCGAACCGCCGGTCGCCCTCCGGCCCGTCGTCCCCGAGGTCCCGCGCGACGAGAGCGACCGCGAAGTGCGGCCCGACGACGGCGATGTCCCACTCGCCGCGGACCGGGTCGTCCGGGTGCAGGTGCGCGCCGCGCACCCCCGGGACCGGCTCCGGCCCCATGCCCTCGCCGAGCGCGCCGACGAAGACGACGTGGTCGGCCAGCCGCCGGTAGCGCCGGACCGTGGCCGGCGTCAGGTGCCTCGCCTCCTGGAACGCGGCGAGCACGACGGCCTCCGCAGGCGAGGCGAGGGCCTGCGCCTCGATGTTCTTGCTCATCGCGATGAGCAGGCGCTTGGTCGCGCTGCGAACGGGGCGGCGGGCGGCGACCCGCTCGAACGGGCTCGCGGCGGGGTTGCCGGGCGTGACGTCGGCGATCGGCACCCCGACCACCGGGGACGGCGGCAGGACGTCCGGCAGCGGCCCGGGACGGCCGAGCATCCAGCCCTGGCCGAGCGTCGCCCCGAGGGACAGGGCGATCGCCAGGTGCTCGGGCGTCTCGATCCCCTCGGCGAGCACGAGCGCGCCGGAGCGCTCCGCCTCGGCGCTCACCGCGCTGAAGATCTCGGCGACGGCCGGGGTCGGCCGGTCCTGCACGAGGCGCAGGTCCAGCTTGATGACGTCCGGACGCAGCAGCGGCAGCAGGGCGAGCGAGCCCGGATCCGCGCCGACGTCGTCCAGGGCGATCCCCCAGCCGCGCGCGCGGAAGCCCTCGACCATGCGCAGCAGCTCCGCGGGGCGCGCGGTGAGGTTCCGCTCGGTGATCTCGACGACGACCCGCGGGCCCGCGGCGTCCGTCCCGCGGGCCGCGGACGCGGGCAGGCGGGGGGACGGGACCTCGTCCGGCGTGCCGAGCGGCAGGCCCAGCGGCGCCGCGACCGGCTCGACGTTGAGGAACAGCGACCACGGACTCCTCAGCACACCACGCGCACCCTCGAGGGCGACCTCGCGGCAGAGCCGGTCGAGCTCGGCGGTCCGCCCGTCGGCAGCGGCCGCCGCGAACAGCGCGTCCGGCCGCTCGAGCGCGGTGCCGCGCGGGCCGCGGGCGAGCGCCTCGTAGCCGACGACGGCCCCGGTGACGAGGTCGACGACCGGCTGGTACGCGGGGACGACGGCGCGGTGCGCCAGGACGTCGGCGAGCGTCACGTCGCGCGCCAGGACCGGCGGGCGGGGGGCGTGCATGGTGCTGATGGCCGGGCTCCTGGTCCTCCGTGCGGTCGTGGGACCGCGGGCCGCTCCCGCCGGAGGACGGGAGGTCGCGAGTGCCCATCGACCACCCGCCCGCGGATCTGAGCCGACGCCCGCGCCGGCCGTGTTGCCGGGCCCGAGGGGTGCGTGTGTACTCGCAGGATGACCAGCGTCCGGCTCCCGCGCCGTGACGACGCCCGCCCCGCGCCGGGTGCGGAGGAGGTCGCGAGAGCGCGCCGGACCGACCACCGTCCGATCGTGTTCGTCCACGGCGTGCGGACGTCGTCGGCCATCTGGGCCGACCAGATCGAGGCGATGGCCCGGTCGGGGCACCCGTCGATCGCCGTCGACCTCCCCGGCCACGGCACCCGGACCGGTGAGCGGTTCACCCTGCGCGGGGCGCTGGACGCCATCGGGCAGGGGGTGGACAGCTCGCCGGGCAAGCCGCTCGTCGTCGGCCTCTCCCTCGGCGGCTACTCCGCGCTCGCGTACGCCGCCCGGCACCAGCACAAGGTGGCCGGCGTGCTGCTCGCGGGGTGCTCGACCGAGATCCGGGGCAAGCCGGTCGGCGTGTACCGGAACGTGGCGCACCACGTGGCCCGGGTCATGCGTCCCGACAACAGCACGTGGCACGTCGTCACCGAGATGCTCACCGCGATGGGTGGGCACTCCTCGCTCGCCGACCTGCGCCGGCTGCTCGTGCCGGTGTGGCTGGTCAACGGCCGGCGGGACGTGCTGCGCCTGGAGGAGCGGCGCTACCTCGCGGCCCGGCCGGGGACGCGGCTGACCGTCGTCCCCGGCGCCGGGCACGACGTGAACACCCACGCCCCCATCGTGTTCAACCGGATCCTGCTGGACGTCCTGCACGAGCTCCGCACCGGCGTCCCGGGCGCGCGGCAGGGCACGGGGCAGGTCGACCGGCAGGTCGGGCGGCCCCGTCGTGTCCGCAGGCGGATCGGCGGCCGCTCGCTAGCGTGAGGGTCATGGCGAGCCCGAAGGTCCCCGCGGTCGAGCTGGACGTCAACGGCCGGACGGTCCGGGTCACCAGCCCGGACCGCGTGGTCTTCCCCGCGCTCGGGGTGACCAAGCTCGACGTCGCGGAGTACTTCGTCGCGGTCGGAGACGGCATCCTCGGCGCGCTGCAGGACCGCCCGACGACCCTCGAGCGCTGGCCCAAGGGCGTCTTCGAGGGGGCGCGGATCTCCACGCGGACGGACAACTCGGGGGACGCGTTCTTCCAGAAGCGCGTCCCGCAGGGTGCGCCGGACTACGTCGAGACGGCGACCATCGCGTTCCCGAGCGGTCGGACCGCGGACGAGGTGGCCCCCACCGAGCTCGCCGTCGTCATCTGGCTCGTCAACATGGGCACCCTGACCTTCCACCCCTGGCCGGTGCGCCGGACGGACGTCGAGTCCCCGGACCAGCTCCGGATCGACCTCGACCCGCAGCCGGGCACCGACTTCTCCGACGCCGCGTGGGTCGCCCCGCACGTCCGCGAGCTGCTCGCCGAGCTCGGCATGGAGGGGACGCCCAAGACCTCCGGCGGGCGCGGGATCCACATCTTCGTGCCGATCGAGCCGCGGTGGACGTTCACCCAGGCCCGCCGGGCCACGATCGCGCTCGGCCGCGAGCTGGAGCGGCGACTGCCGGACCGGGTGACCGTGAAGTGGTGGAAGGAGGAGCGCGGCCAGAAGATCTTCATCGACTACAACCAGATGGCGCGCGACCGGACCATCGCCTCCGCGTACTCCATCCGCCCCAACGCCCGCGCCACCGTGTCGGCGCCGCTGCGCTGGGACGAGGTGCCGGACGTGCACCCGGACGACTTCACGGTCCGCACGATGCCGGCGCGCTTCGCCGAGGTCGGCGACCTGTACGAGGCGCTGAGCTCACGGGCGACGACGGCGTTCTCCATCCGGCCGCTGCTCGACCTCGCCGACAAGGACGAGCGGGATCACGGGCACCAGGACCTGCCCTACCCGCCGGAGTACCCCAAGATGCCGGGCGAGCCGAAGCGGGTGCAGCCGAGCAAGGACCGCGACCGCAAGGTGACCTGAGCGGACGCGGCTGGTCGGCTGGCTGGTCGCGGTCGCCCGGCGTGCCGGTGTGGCGCCGGTGTGGCCAAGGCGGTCCGGCGCTGCGCTACTCATCGGGGTCCGCGAGGCGCACACTAGAGGGGATGCCCTCCCAACCCACCGGTCGACGCCGGCACCTGCCCAACAGCCCCTTCAACGCCGGGCGTGAAGCCGCCGCCGTCCCGCCCGAGCCGATCCCCGTCGGCGAGCGCGTGGCGCACGAGCGCTACGGACTCGGTCGCGTCGTCGCGGTCGAGGACGAGCGGTCCGTGATCGTGGACTTCGGGGGTGGCGAGGTCCGCCGTGTCGCCCTCGACAGCGCCAAGCTCGAGCGCCTCTGACGGCTGACCGGTCCGTCGCCCCTGCGGGCGGCGGACCGGTCCTTCGTGCTGCGCTCTCGCGCCGCCGGCAGCGCCGCGGACTCCACCCGGTGCGCCCGGGCCTCAGTCCTCGGTGTCGAACTCCCAGTGCCACGGCTCCTGGGGTGCGGAACCACCGGGCTCCATCGCGGCGGGGTGGTGCCAGCCGAACTCCGCGGCGTGCTCCTTCATCCACAGGTACGCCGGCGCCGTGAACACCCCGACCGCGCCGAAGCCGCCGAGGTCGACGGCGAGCGCCCTGCCGTGGTTGGAGCGTCCCGGGGTCGCGGCGAGGTCGCCGCGCGTGGCCTTGACCGCCACCTGGGCGTCGAACGACCGGTAGCTGCTGATCACGTCGAGCCCGCGTCCGAGGTCGGCGCGGTAGGCGGCCGCGAGCCGGTCCAGCGCGGCGGCGGCGTCGCAGCGCAGCAGCGCGCCGGGCGCGACGTCGACGGAGCACAGGAGCTCGGTCGGGATCTGGCCGTTCGGGGCGGCGTCGGTCGCCGCGACCCGGTCGGCCAGCGCGGCCGCCTCGGCCCGGGCGGCCTCCTCGGCCGCGGCGCGAGCGGCCTGCGCCGCGGTGACGGCGGCGTCGGCCGACGCCTGCGCCTGGACGGACAGCTCCGTGAGCTGCTGGGCCGCGACCAGCACCTCGGCGCTGACCGCCAGGTCCAGGGTGCGCAGCGTCTCGAGGGCGACCTCGGGGGTCACCGGGACGAGGGAGGCGTCATCGGCCGGGGCGTCCGTGCCCGCGGCCGACGGGCCGACCGGCGCCGACGGCGGCGCGGCGTCGTCGGTCGTGATCGGCGGCGCGACTGCCGGCGGGACGGCAGCGGGGGTGACGGTGGCGGCCGGCACGGCAGGGATGCTCGTCGGGTCCGCGGCGACCGGCGCGGTCCCGCTGTCGGGGGGCGTGAGGGTCACGACGTCGCTGACCGGTTGCGCACCGGCGTCCGGGACGGGGATCACCCGGCGTCCACTGCCCGCGGCTGTCCCGGCGGCGACGCTCCGGACGGTGCCGGCCGCGACCCGGGTCGGCCGCAGCGGGGTGAGCGGCACCTCGGGGGTCGCCTCGATGAGCGCGGCCAGCCGGGCGGTGGCCTCGCCCAGGGGGGTGATGGTCTCGACGGGCACGTCCGGGCTCGCACTCGTGCTGACGACGACGGCCTGCGCCGCCACGACCGCGGTGCGCGCGGCGGCGAGAGCCTCGGCACGACGCACGGCGGCATGGCGCACGGCCTCGCCGGTGAGCCGCGCGGTGGCGGCGTGCGCCACCCGCTGCACCCGGCGGGCCTCGGCGCGCTCGGCGGTGTGGCTCCGGGTCTGGGCGACGACGGCGGCACGGCCGGCGGCCTCCTCGCGGTGCTGCTGCGCCTGGGCGAGGCCCGTGACGAGCACGGCGGCGACCAGGGTCGCCCCGGCCGCACGGTTCGCCGTCCGCAGCGCGGACGCGCCCGCGGCTCCCGCGACCCAGCCGGGCAGGTGCCCGAGCCGCCGTCGGGCACGGTGGGCGGGCTCGTGCCGAGGGGCGGTGCGGAGGCGGTGATCCATGCGCGTGGGGCGTCCCGGTCGACAGGCGCCCGCCACGTGCTGCATGGACGGGGTGTGGGCGCTGGTCGGCGGGCCCCGCACCCCACCAGTCGGCGGGGTCCGCGAGGACCTGAGCACTCCGGTCGCGCGCCGGGCCGCGTGGGACGCACCTCACACCGGCGGACGGCGACCCGAGGCCGGGTGAGGGCCCGGCGCCCGCGGCGCGTCAGCTCTCGCGGCTGATGCGCACCTGCACCTTGAGCCCGTCGGTCCCCGAGCCGGCGTAGATGCCGCGGAGCGGGGCGACGTCGCGGTACTCCCGCCCCCGCGCCAGCACGACGTGCCGGTCGCCGACCGGGGACCGGTTGGTCGGGTCGTACGGGACCCACTCCCCCGCCCACCACTCGACCCAGGCGTGCGACTCACCGGTCACGATCTCGCCCAGCTCCGCGCTGCGCCGGGGGTGCAGGTAGCCGGACACGTAGCGCGCCGGGATGCCGAGGCTCCGCAGGGCGCCGACCGTCAGCTGGGCCATGTCCTGGCACACGCCCTTGCGCTCCGCCCAGGCCTCGGCCGCCGCGGAGTGCACGGCGGTCGCGCCCGGCACGTACTCGACGGCGTCCCGGATCGCGCCGCACACACGCTGGGCCGCCTCGTGCGGGGTCTGGCCGGCGGCGAGGTCGGCCGCCAGGGCCGTCAGCTCCTCCGGGGCCTGCGTCGCGGACGAGTCGGTGAGGAACTCGGCCAGCTCGTCCTGGACCCGGTCACCCCGCACGGAGTCCCATCCGGCGAGCGTCGTCGGCCAGGGCGCGGGCGTCACCTCGACCTGCGACGTCGCCCGGATGAGGAGCGACTGGTGGGGCAGGAGCACCTCGAAGGTCGTCACCGCGGTGCCCCAGTAGTCCCGGTAGTCGTGGCGCCACGTGTGCGGGTCGAGGTGCAGCGCGGCCGAGAGCACCGTCTGACCCCGGCCGGACTGCGGCGTCATGCGGGCCTCGTTGTACGACGCCGTCACCGGCCCGCCGTAGGTGAACTCGGTCGTGTGCTCGATGTGCAGCCGGCTCATCGCTGTCCCCTCACCGGACGCCACCCGTCCAGGTCGTGACCCCGTGGGCGGGGAAGTACCGCGAGCGGATGGCATCGCTCGCGGCCGAGCAGGACCGCTGGACGCGCTCCATCTGCTGCGGCAGCTCCTCGAGGACGTCGGAGAGCCGGCGGTACTCCAGACCGGTCCGCGCCCGGCCGATCCGCATCCGCGCCTCGTCCACCCCGGCCTGGTCCCGCAGCGGGTCCAGCGCGTGCAGGCACTGCTCGGCCTGCCCGAGCGCGTGCACGACCGACCGCGGGAACAGCCGGTCGGTGAGGAGGAACCCGGCCGCGCTCTCGTCCGAGGCGATGCCGCGGAACCGCCGCAGGTAGGCCTCGTGGGCGCCGCACGACCCGAGCAGGGTCCGCCAGTCGGGCCCGGCGGCGCCGGCCAGGGCCCGGGTCGCCAGGAGGCGGGCGGTCATGTCCGCGCGCTCGAGCGAGCGGCCGAGGACCAGGAACTGCCAGGTGTCGTCGCGGGAGATCGTCGAGTCGACGATCCCGGCGACCACCGCCGCGCGCTCGCGGGTCCAGTGGAAGAACGCGTGCGGGCGGCGCTGCGCCAGGTGCGCGGGCAGGCCGGTCCAGGAGACGTTGAGGGCCTCCCACAGGTCGGTCGAGATCACCTCGCGGGCCCGCCGCGCGTTCTCCCGCGCCGCGACCAGGGAGCCGGCGATCGCGGACGGCTGCGTGCGGTCGTACGCGAGGAGGTCGAGCACCTGCTCGCGGCCGACCGTGACGTCGTCGTCGGGCATGCGGCGGTCCATCACCGACAGCAGCGACCGGCAGGCGAGGTCCTCCTCCGCCCACGGATCCTCGAGGAGGATCTGCAGGTGGACGTCGAGCAGGCGCGCGGTGTCGTCGGCACGCTCGACGTAGCGGCCGATCCAGAACAGCGACTCGGCGATCCGGCTCAGCACGTCGGGCCCTCGCCGTCGGCGTCCGCCGCAGTGCCGGTCGCGGTGCCGGTCGACGTGCCGACCGGCACGGCCCGGGACTGCTGCTGCTGCTCGGCCTGGACCTGCACGTCCTCGGGGTTCATGTCGACGGCCACGGAGGACCGCGGCGGCACCACCTGCGGGTGCTCGAGCGGCTTGGGGTGGCGCGACCCGCGCCGGTCCCCGAGCACCCAGGTGTCCTTGGACCCGCCGCCCTGCGAGCTGTTGACGACGAGCTCGCCCTCGGGGAGGGCGACCCGGGTGAGCCCGCCCGGCAGGACCCACACGCGGTCGCCGTCGTTCACGGCGAACGGGCGCAGGTCCACGTGCCGCGGGCGCAGGCCGTCCTCGACGAGCGTCGGGACGGTGGACAGCTGGACGACGGGCTGGGCGATCCAGCCCCGCGGGTCCTCGCGCAGGCGCGTGCGCAGCGCGTCGAGCTCGGCGCGGTCGGCCTTCGGGCCGATGACCAGGCCCTTGCCGCCCGACCCGTCGACCGGCTTGACCACGAGCTCGTGCAGACGGTCCAGGACCTCCTCGAGCGCGTCCGGCTCCTCGAGCCGCCAGGTGTCGACGTTCGCGATCAGCGGCTCCTCGCCGAGGTAGTAGCGGATGAGGTCCGGCACGTAGGTGTAGACGAGCTTGTCGTCCGCGACCCCGTTGCCCACGGCGTTCGCGATCGTCACCGTGCCGGCCCGCGCGCAGGCGAGCAGCCCGGGGCTGCCGAGCTGGGAGTCGGAGCGGAAGGCGACCGGGTCGAGGAACTCGTCGTCGACCCGGCGGTAGATGACGTCGACCCGCCGGCGGCCCTGCGTCGTGCGCATCCACACCCGGCCGCCGGCGCAGAACAGGTCGCGCCCCTCGACGAGCTCGAGGCCCATCGTCCGCGCCAGCAGGGAGTGCTCGAAGTACGCGCTGTTGTAGACACCGGGCGTGAGGACGACGACGGTCGGCTCGTCGACGTCCGTCGGCGCCGAGGCGCGGAGGGCCGCGAGCAGCCGGCGCGGGTAGTCCGCCACCGGGCGGATGCGCAGCGTCGCGAACAGCTCGGGGAACGACTGGGCCATCGCCCGGCGGTTGGACAGCACGTAGCTGACCCCGCTGGGGACCCGGACGTTGTCCTCGAGCACGCGGAACGTCCCGGCCTCGTCCCGGATGAGGTCGATGCCGGAGACGTGGATCCGCACCCCGTTGGGCGACACGATGCCGTGCGCCTGGCGGTGGAAGTGGTTGGACGAGGTGATGAGGCGGCGCGGCACGACGCCGTCGGCCACCGCTCGCTGCGACCCGTAGGTGTCGGAGAGGAAGGCCTCGAGCGCGCGGACCCGCTGCGCGATGCCCGGGGTGACCGTGTCCCACTCGGCGCCGGTGACCACGCGGGGGGCGACGTCGACGGGGAACGGCCGCTCCTCGCCGGCGAAGTCGAAGGTGACCCCCTGGGCGAGGTAGGACCGCGCGAGGCTCTCGGCGCGTGCCCGCAGCTCGGGCCCGGACATCCGGGCCAGGGCCGCATGGACGTGCCGGTAGGCCGGCCGGACGCCGCCCTCGCGGTCGATGACCTCGTCCCAGGCCGCACCCGGCGGGTAGCCGTCGAAGAGGTCCGTCATGGCCCCGGACGCTAGGGGTTCCGTGTGACCGGCGCATGTCGGGCGCCTTTCCGGCGTGGGTCCCCGACGTGACGCGGGCGGCCGGTATCAGCCCCCCATGTCAATTCCTCCGACGCATGCCCCACTGCGGCTGCCGGGACCCTCATCGTGGGCGCCACGACACCGATCGGAGGAGCGCGGACCGACCCACCCGACCGTGAAGGAGAGGTCCCGATGAGCGCGACCCGGTGCACCTGCATCCGCGACGAGCGGTTCCTCCGCCTCGTCGCCGACCCGACCTGCCCGGCCGAGGCGATCCACCTCCGCGTCCCGGCCGAGCGCCACGCGGCCGGCGCGGCCGGCGCGGCCGGCCCACACGCCGACGTGATCGGGACCGGCGAGCCCGCCGGCCGTCCGGGGCCTGCGCACGCCTGAACCTTTCCGGGCGCGCTGTCGTGTTCCTCACGACAGGGACCTGCGGATGTCCGTCGGTCCTCGCAGCGTCGCGAAGGAGCTGTCATGCGTAGAAGTCGGTCCGTCCTCGTCCGGTCCCTGGCCGTCACCGCCGCCCTGGGCCTCTCACTGGCCACGGCCTCGCCCGCGATGGCGAGCGGGAGCACCCTCCTGCGGGACGGGTTCAAGGGCAACGTCCCGCTGGGCCAGCCGGGCGCCACCCCGATCTTCGGCGGGGTCTCGCCGGCCGGGGCGCCGTGGGTGCTCGACGACGACAGCGAGGTCCGGGTCCGCGAGGACGGCCGGATCAAGATCGAGCTCGACGACCTCGTCATCCCGGGCGTCGCGCCGGTGGACGGGCGGCTCGTGGCCGCGAGCCTGCTGTGCAAGGACATGGTGGTCAGCTCCACGCACGCCTTCGCCCTGGACGAGGACGGCGACGGCGAGTTCGAGGGCAAGATCTGGGTGCCCAAGAAGTGCAAGGACCCGCAGGTCCTCATCCGGAACGCGACCAACTTCCCGACCCTGGGCGGGTACTTCGCGTTCACCCACGACAAGAAGGACCACGACAAGAAGCACCACGACTGACAGGTCGCGGACACGCGGGACGCGCGAGGGGCGGCTCCTCGATCCGGGGAGCCGCCCCTCGTGCGTGCCACGGTGTCGTTACAGCTTCCCGAGCCCCTGCCAGGCCTGCAGGCCCCGGATGCTGCAGTACGCAGCTCCGATGAACCCGACGACGGTGCCGGCGAGCGTCGCGAGGACGAAGTCGGTGACGCCCTGGGCGTAGAACAGGTTGGACGCCAGGACGGAGACGAGCGCCAGCGCCAGCCAGCCGAGCGTCCGGAGCCCCCACCGCTTGGTGCGGGGACCCCGCGGCGTGGTGGCCCGGTCCGTCGGTGCCGCCGGCTGGCGCGCGCGGGTCATCCCTTGACCGCGCCCGCCGTCATGCCGCGGACGAAGTACCGCTGCATCGACAGGAACACCAGCAGCGGGACGGCCATGGTGAAGAACCCGCCGGCGGTGATGAGCTGCCAGCCCTGACCCTGCTGCCCGATGAGCCCGGCGAGGTTGACGGTCATCGGCTCGTTCTGGCCGGGCCCGATGAAGATCAGCGCGACGAGCAGGTCGTTCCAGACCCAGAGGAACTGGAAGATCGCGAACGACGCGAGCGCCGGCACCGACAGCGGCACCACGAGCCGCCAGAACGTCGCGAAGTGCGACGCCCCGTCGATCTTCGCCGACTCGATGAGCGACGTGGGGAGGCTGGCCATGTAGTTGCGCAGGATGAAGATCGCCAGCGGCATCCCGAACCCGATATGGGCCAGCCACACCGCGGGGAAGGTGCCCACCATCCCCAGATCGCCGTAGAGCCGCAGCAGCGGGACCAGGGCGATGTGGTTCGGCACCACGAGGAGGCTCACCACGACGACGAACAGGACGTCCCGGCCCTTGAACTCCAGGAACGTGAAGGCGTACGCCGCGAACGCCGCGATCATGATCGGGATGATGGTCGCCGGCAGCGTGATCGCCAGGCTGTTGACGAGGGCCCGGCCCATGCCGCCCTGGGCGACCTCGGCGTAGTTGGCGATCGTGAAGTCGAGCGGGCTCGCCAGGGCGGTCCACCAGCCCGACGTGTTGGCGGCGTCCTGCGTCCGGAACGAGGTGACCAGCAAGCCGACCACCGGGACGATCCACAGGAAGCAGATGACGAGGAGCACGACCTTCACCAGCCAGCTCGCGCCGCCGGAGTCCTCGCCGACCCCCTTGGCGCTGCGACGCCTCGTGCCCATCGGCTGCTCGTGGACCCCCTCGACAGGGGTGGGAACCACACCTTGCGTGGCGCTGGTCATCGCGCGGCCTCCTGACGGCGGAACTGACGCACCTGGTAGATCATCACCGGGACGACGGCGAGCATGAGCATCACGACGATCGCCGCGGAGTACCCGGTGTTGCCGTTGGTGAACAGCTGGTTGTAGAAGTCGAGCGCGATGACGTTGGTGGTGAAGTTGCCGTTGGTCATCACGTAGACGATGTCGAACACCTTCATGACGCCGATGAGCACGGTGATGTACACGGTGATCACGGTCGGCCAGATCTGCGGGACGACGATCCGGAAGAACGTCTGCCGCTCGTTCGCGCCGTCGAGCCGCGCCGCCTCGAGCGTGTCGCCCGGGACGCCCTTGACCGCGGCCGAGAGCAGGACCATCGAGAAACCGACCTGCGCCCAGATGAGGATGATCATGAGGAAGAAGCTGTTCAACCGGAACTGCGACTGCTGCAGCCACACGATCGGGTCCCCCCCGAACCCGTCGACGACGGCGTTCCACAGGCCGATCTGCGTCTGCCCAGCGGGTCGCGTCTCGTACACGAATCGCCAGATCGTGGCGGCACCCACCATGGAGATCGCCATCGGCAGGAAGATGACCGTCTTGGACAGCTTCTCCCACCGCGGCCTGAGCCGGTCGGCGATCACCGCGATGCCGAGCCCGAGCGCGACGCACGACGCCGGGACGACGAGGATCCAGAGCAGGGTGTTGAGGAGCGTGTCCTGAAAGTTCGGGGACGTCAGCAGCTCGCCGTAGTTCTGCAGGCCCACCCAGGCGGTCGAGTCCCGGTTCGCGAAGCTGAGGATCACCGTGCGGATGGCCGGGTACAGAAGGAAGACGGCAATCGCGGCGACAGCGGGCCCGATGAAGACGTAGGGCTTGATCCGCCGCTCCCACTTCTCGGGCAGCAGCTCGACCGCCCTGTTGAGCAGGTAGTACAGCAGGAACGCGCCGCCCACGCCGGCGACGATGGAGATCAGCGCGTTGAGGATCTTGATGGTCACGGGCCAGGTCCCTCCTTGACGACTCTGTCGGACGCCGCGTCGGGTGCCCGGGCACGGCCCGGGCACCCGACGGCGGTAGGAAGGCTCAGATCAGGACGCGGGCCAGCTGTCCTCGATCTGCTGGAGCACGGTCTCGAGCTCGGCGCCGCCGACCCACTCGACCATCCCGCGCCAGAAGGAGCCCGAGCCGACCTCGCCGGGCATCTGGTCCGAGCCGTCGAACTTGAACTCCGTGGCGGTGTACGCGATCTCGGCGATCTGACGCATCGTCTCGTTCGGGTAGGCGCTCGGGTCGACGCTCCTTCGCGGCGAGATGAAGCCGCCGCTGGGAGCCTGCGCCTCGCCGTACTCCGTGCTGGTCAGGTACTCCAGGACCGCGGCCGCGTCCTCATCGGCCTCGTTGAAGATCGCCGCGAGGTCACCGGCCCCCATGATCGGCTGGTCGCCGGCCTCGAGGGGCGGCAGCGGGAACACGCCCGCCACGTTGTCGAGGTCCCCGACGACGGCGTCCGGGAAGCTTCCCGGCTGCGCAAGGAAGCTCGCCTGACGGTGCAGCATGCAGCCGGCCGGGTCCTCGAACAGCGGGTTGCCGGCCGTCGAGAACGCGTTGCTGGTGATGGCGCTCCGGCCGCCGAGCACGTTGCCCTCGGTGAACCAGATGTCGCCGATCAGCTCGCCGGCCTCGACGACCATGGGGTCGTTGAACGGCACCTCGTGCCGGACCCACTGGTCGTAGAAGTCGCCACCGCCGACCCGCAGGACGAAGTCCTCCATCCAGTCGGTCGCCGGCCACCCGGTCGCGGCCTGGGACTCGATGCCGACGCACCAGGGCGTCGTGCCGTCGGCCTTGATCTGCTCGGTGAGCGCCAGGAGCTCGTCGAGCGTCTCGGGGATCTCGTACCCCGCCGCCTCGAACGGCGCCTTGGGGTACCAGACCAGGCTCTTCACGCTGATGCTCATGGGCGCGGCGTAGACCGTCCCGTCCGGGGCAGTGCCGGCGTCGATGAGCGCCAGGTCGTCGATGACCTCCTGGTCGAGCGAGGAGCTCAGGTCGGCGAGGGCTCCGGAGTCCGCGATGTCCAGCATGATGCCGGGCTGCGGGAAGATCGCGATATCAGGCAGGTTCTGACCCTGCACGCGGCTGCGGACCAGCTTGTCGAAGTCGGGCGTCGGCGAGAACTGGACGTCGACGCCCGCCTCCTCGGCCCAGGCGCCGACCACGTCCTGGAACGCCTCGGACTGGTCGCCCGAGAACCCGTACATGATCTCCACGGTGCCGTCGCCGCCACCTTCACCACCGCCGCCACCGCCACCGCCGCCGCCCCCGCCCGATTCCTCCAGGCAGCCGGTCAGCAGCAGAGCTCCGGCTGAGCAGACGACTGTCGCTCTCAGCCATGGTCGTGCAGTCCACTTCGTCATGGGTCGCTCCTGGCTCGTCGATACCTGCGCCCGGTCGCGGCAGCTCGGTGTGACGCCGCGCACCGACAGCGCTTGCATGGGCCACCATGGCACAGCGTCTGACGCAGCGATACCGGAGCGGTGAGATCGTTTCACCACTGTGATGTCGGCAGTCGGGGCTGGATCTGCCCCGCTGCGCTACCCTCGACCGCAGGTGTCAGCGCTTGCACTGCGTGCCGCCGCTCATTCTTTTGTGGGGGTCCCCGATGACGGAACCGAACCCCGGCGCGCCCCGGGCCAGCATGGCGGACGTCGCGCGGCTCGCTGGCGTCTCGACCGCCACGGTGAGCAGGTCGCTCCGCGGTGCACTCGTCGCGGACGGGACACGCACCCGCGTGCTGCAGGCTGCCCGGCAGCTGCACTACGAACCCTCTCCTGCGGCGTCCCACCTCGCCTCCGGACGCACGCGCACCGTCGCTGTGGTGGTGCCGTTCGCCGCCCGGTGGTTCTTCTCGGAGGTGATCGCCGGGGTGGAGGACGTCCTGCGACGTGCGGGGCTCAACCTCCTGCTGTTCAACATCGGGCAGGCGGACTCGCGCGACGAGTTCTTCAGCCGCCTGCCGCTGCGCCGGCGGGTCGACGGCGTGGTGGTTGCCAGCTCGGCTCTCACGGAGACCGAGGCCGGGGCCCTGGCGGGCTTGCACATCCCGATGTGCATCCTGGGGTCCGTCGTCGGGGGTGTGCCGAGCGTGCGCATCTCGGACGAGGAGGCAGCCGCCACCGCCACGCGACACCTGCTTGCGCTCCGCCACGACCGCATCGCGATGCTCTGCGGCGATCCGGAGGACCCCGTCGGCCATGCGACCACGCGGCGCCGCCGGGCGGGCTTCGAGACCACGCTCGCGGAGGCCGGCCTGCGCCCGACCGCCGTGGTCTGCGAGCCGTGGGGGATCGTCGGCGGCACGCGGGCGATGGAGCGACTGCTCGGCGAACCCGTCCTGCCCACGGCAGTCCTCGCGGAGTCGGACGAGATGGCCCTCGGCGCCCTGCGGACCCTGCGCCGGGCAGGACTGCGGGTCCCGGAGGACGTCTCCGTCATCGGCGTGGACGACCACGAGCTCGCCTCGGCCGTCGAGCTCACGACAGTCGGGCAACCGGTCTGGCAGCAGGGCGCGGCCGCCGCCACCGCGGTCGTCAACCAGCTCGGCGGTGGTCCGGCAGAGGCGACCAGCACGGTCCTGCCGACCCGCCTGATCGTGCGCGGCACGACGGCGCCCGCGAGGACCTAGCGGCTCGGGGTCACGGTGCGCTGGTCCGTCGATCGGCTCCGCCGATGCCTGCGGCCGGTGCTGAAGGCGTCCGGACGGCGAGCCGGGTCAGCGGCGTCGGTGGGAAGACCTGCTGAGTCAGGGTGACCAGGCCGTCGTCGACGTAGACCTCGAGGACGCACCCGTCGACCACCACGAGCAGGTCGGTGGTGGCCCGGTCGCCGAGCAACGGCGCCGTGTCGACGGACGCGAAGAGAGGATGGAAGTCGACGTCACCGCTGCGGGTCCGGTCGACGCTGACCGTCCGGCGATCCCCGTCGACGGTCACCGTGACCTGGGCAGCATCGTCGTCGGAAGCGAGGATGACCTCGGTCCGTGACCCGGGCCCGGCGTCGACCGTGGTCCGCAGCACCAGCAGCCGTCGGGCGGCGTCGGTCCCGTCGGGCGGCAGCACCGGACGCTGGGCGACCCGGAGCGTGCCGTCCGGCAGCCGCACGAGGTCGAGCTCGCGGACGAGGGACATGGCCGACCGCCACGGGTGGGTCGGGGTGACCTGGGCGTAGTCCCAGTTGTTCGCCCAGCCGACGACGAGGCGCCGTCCGTCCGGGGCGTCGTTGAAGGAGACGGCCGCGTAGAAGTCCCGTCCGTGGTCCAGCCAGTCGTGGTCCGCCGGGTCGTCGGACTCGGTCAGCCGCTCGGGGGTGAACACCTCGCCGTCGAAGTCGCCGATGAAGTACTGCGTCCCCGAACCGCCCGCGACCCCGCCGGGGTTGAGGCTCACCACGAGCACCCAGCGGGTCTCGTCGGTGCCGCGGACGGTCAGCGGGAACAGGTCCGGGCACTCCCACACGCCGCCGACGGCGTGCGCGGGGCCGAGGTCGGACCGTTCCGTCCAGTGCAGGAGGTCCGGCGACGTGTGGATCAGGACCCGGTGCTCCACCGCCTCGACCGTCACCATCACCCAGTGGCCGTCGTCGCCGCCGTAGCGGAACACCTTGGGGTCGCGGAAGTCGGACGAGCCGCGGTCCAGGACCGGGTTGCCGGCGTAGCGGGTCCAGGTCTCGCCGCCGTCCTCGCTCCACGCCAGGGACTGCGCCTGCGTGCCGTGCCGGGGTGTCCGGTCGGTGTAGGCGCTGGTGTAGACCGCGACGAGCACCGGACGGCCTGGTCCGGCGAGACCGCTCGTGCCGCGGGCGTCGAACACCGCGCTCCCGGAGAAGACGAGCTCCTCGGCGGTCCGGGCGATGGCGACCGGCCGCTCGTCCCAGGTGACCAGGTCGGTCGAGGTCGCGTGGCCCCACGACATGTCCGCCCAGGTCGAGCCGTGCGGGTTGGTCTGGAAGAACAGGTGGTAGACGCCGTCGTGGTGCAGCAGCCCGTTGGGGTCGTTGAGCCAGGTGTCTCGGGCGGTGAAGTGGGCGACGGGCCGCGGGTGCACCGGCCCAGGCTAGTGGCCGACCGGCCCCACCATCGGCGGGCTGACCGTCTTCGCCATCGGTGACGAGGCGATCCACCTGCCCGGCACAGCACCGACGACCTCGTCACGCGCAGCGCGATCAGCGACACCGGCCTGCGGAAGCAGAAGTTCGGCGAGGCGTCGACATCGGCACCGCCGTGTGCAGCTGGGGCGACCTCACCGACGGCGAGCCGGACCGGAGCGACCGCAACCGGGTGACCGGCAACGCGATCCGACGCCACCTCCGGCGAGTCCGTGGACGTCGAGGGGGGCTCGACGGGAGGCGTCGTCCCCGGCAACCAGTTGGACGGCCTGCTGATCACAGGCGCCGACTCCTGGGTCGACGTCAAGGGCAACGCGTGGACGGTCTCCGCGAACGTGGGTCGGCACAGCCCGCTGGACGGCTTCCACACGCACGAGGTCCGCCGAAGAGTGGGCACGGGGAACACGTTCACCGGCAACTCCGGCGAGCTGGACGCCGGTGAGGGGTTCCTCGTCGCACCACGTCCCGCGAGGGACGGCGTCGCCGGCTGCGGCAGCACGCTTCTCTCCGCCGTGGGAGGAGGTCTCCGCGGCGTGTGCGCCCGGCTGACGGCAGCTCTCGGGGAATGCCGATCATGGGATCGTGCGCGTACCGGTGGGTGACGGCACCCCGACGCCGGGGGGGGCGGACCGGGGAGCGCGTCTGACGCATGCACGCCGCCCGGGACGAGACCCAGCCCGGCCCAGGACTGCGAGGCGCACTCCGGACGGGCGGGATCCTTTCCGTCGGCCCAGGAGTAGCGTCCGAGCATGTCACGCGACGGGATGCGTGACGTCGTACTTGGCGACGATGGTGATCCGGACGACGGCGACGATTCGCCCGCCGCTGGCAGCGATCCCCACCGCGGCGAGCGCGGCGCCCCACCTGATGCCATGCCTCACCGGAGCGGCCCCGCAGTGCAGCGACCGCGTCGGCGATGGCCTCTGATCATCGCAGGACTGGCCCTGGCGCTCGTCGCCGTGCTCGTGGTGGACGGGGTCCGCTCTCGTGCCCTGGCTGAGCGTCTCTCCCGTACGCCGGGCCTCCTCGAGCCGGTGGACTCCCCGCTGGAGGAGGTCTGGAACGAGCCGGGGGGCTGGGCCCATCCTGCGGTCCACGGCCCGGACCTGATGGTCAACCAGTTCCACGGCGGCGAGATCGTCCGCCTGACCGGAACCGACGTCGTGACGGGTGAGCAGCTGTGGGACGTCACCGTCCCTGGCGCACCCCTGGGGGACGGCATGTGCATGCCCCTCACGCCTGACAGCCCGAGCGTGAGCACGCACATCCTGTGCCGCTTCGAGGTGCCGGTGGGCCCAGGAGTCGAGCTGCCAGGGTACGGGCCGCGAGCGGAGCCGCGCCTGCTGGTCCTCGACGCACGTACCGGGGACACCGTCGCAGACAGGGCGCTCGACCACGGGTTCGGCGCGATCGCGACGATCGGCGCCGACGTCGTCGTGATCACGGTGCAACCCGACGGACGCGTGCGGGTCGAGCGTCAGGATCCGGTCTCCGGTCAGGTCCGGTGGACCACGGACACCGAGCAGACGCTCGCCGGGGCAGGGTCCGGCGCGGGCCCGAGGTCGCCGGAGATGGACGTCGAGCAGGGTGTCGTCGTACTGGAGGGGTCACTGGGGATGGTTCTGTCCGCGGACGGCGAGCTCCTGGGTGAGTGGCAGCCCCCGGAGGGCGAGCTGCTCCATCCGGACGCGCGGGCAGTCAGCGTCACCGTGCTGGCCGACGGCCGATTCGCGGTGGGTTCCGATGTGGCGCAGGGCGACCGCCCCTACGGCACCGTCTCGGAGTCGGACTCCCGCCACGGCTTCCCGATCGACGGCCCGGTCCTGGAGCCGGAGGTCGACGACGGCTCGGCGGACGAGCTCCTGCTCACGGCCCCGACGGGCGGCGCCGAGATCGTCGCCCTCGACCCGCAGACGGGAGAACCCGTGTGGACAGCGGAAGCCACGCCCCGCACCGAGCCGCTCGTCCTGGACCGTCGACTGATCACCTCGTCAGGCACTTCCCTCGTCGCGCTGGACACCCGGACCGGAGCACTGCTCTGGAGTCGACCGGTCGGGGCACGCGAGTTCCAGCTGCTCACGGATGGCCACGTCGCGATCGTCCCGAGCGGCACGCAAAGCCCTACCGAGTCCACGTTCACGGCGACGGACCTCGCGGACGGAAGGATTCGATGGACGGCAGCAGGGCCGGCGAACGTGGTGGGGTTCTACGCGATCGGCGGCCAGCTCATCGCCCTGCAGCAGGAGGCGATGATCCGCCTGCGATGACGCCACTGCCCGGCCGCTGTGGGGATCGGGAGGGTGACCGATCGCAAGGTGTCACGGGCACTCGTGGCGCTCGACCGCTCCGGTCTGGCGGAGCCCTCGGCGAAGACAGCGGCTGGCCACCGTGAGCACGAGCGAAGCCCGCCCCAGGTCCTGCGATGCCGCAGGTGGGACGGGCTTCGCTGCTGGAGCCGCCTATCAGAATCGAACTGATGACCTTCTCATTACGAGTGAGACGCTCTACCGACTGAGCTAAGGCGGCGGTACTCGCGGCGGACCTGGGCAGTCCCGCGCGGGCGGAACACACTGTAACCGCCCACCGGCGGAGGTTCCAAAGCGAGAGGCGGACCGACGATGACCCTGCACCCCGCGCCCTGGCCACCGGGCGCGCCCGCGTGGGTCGACCTCGTCGTCCCGGACCTCGACACGACCCGCGCGTTCTACGCCGCCGTCCTCGGCTGGGAGTACGTCGAGGGAACCGCCGCTGGCGGGGGCGCCACGTACCTCACCGCGACCGTCGGCGGTCACGCCGTGGCCGGCCTGGGCGACGTCGCGCCGGACGCCCCCGCCCTCCCGGCCGCCTGGACCGTGCACCTGGCCACCGACGACGTCGTCCTCGGGGTGGAGGCGGCCGTCGCGGCGGGCGCGTCGGTGCTGGTCCCGGCGACCCGGGCGCAGGACGCCGGCGCCTTCGCCGTCCTCACCGACCCGACCGGGGCGGTGTTCGGGCTGTGGGAGGCCGGCACCCACACCGGGGCGGACCTCGTGGACGAGCCCGGCGGCCTGGCCTGGGTCGAGGCGATGAGCCGGGACCACCGTCGGGCGATGGACTTCTACGCCACGGTCCTCGGCTGGACGTACACCGACATGAGCGCGCCCGGCTTCACCTACGCGACCTTCGACGTCGACGGCGTCGCGGCGGGTGGCATCGGCGCGCTCCCGGCAGACACCGGCGAGGACGACACGTCGCACTGGCTGGTCTACCTGCGCGTGGAGGACGTCGACGCGGCGGTGACGACCGTCGAGGCGCACGGCGGCCGCATCACCCGCGAGCCGTGGGACAGCGCGTTCGGCCGGGTCGTCGTGGTGACCGGTCCGGCCGGCGAGGAGGTCGCGCTCCTCGCCACGCTGGAGGCCGGTCCCGCCGGGGGCAGCGGGCACGAGCGGACCGCGTAGGCGGTCCCGGCGCGTCACTGCCGCGCCGCGCCGGCGCCGGTCAGCAGCGGGTGCCGTCGTCCGGCACGGTGCCCTCGAGCAGGAATCCGTCGACGGCCGCCGCGAGGCACTCGTTCGACCGGCCGTACGCGGTGTGCCCCTGCCCCTCCCAGGTGAGCAGCACGCCGGACGGCAGCTCGTCGGCCAGCGCCTGGGCCCAGACGTACGGGGTGGCGGGGTCGTTGGTGGTGCCGACGACGAGGATCGGCGGGGCGCCCTCGGCGACCGGGGGCTCCGCGTCGTCGGTCGGCTGGACCGGCCACTGCGCGCACCGTACGCCGCCGAAGACGAAGTACTGACCCACCGTCGGGGCGGCCTCGAGGACCTCCGCGGCCTCGGCGCGCATCGTCTCCGGGTCGGTCGACCCGCGGCCGTCGGCGCACCCGATGGCGAGGTTCGCCTCCATGGCGTTGGAGTCGAACGTGCCGTCCTCCCCGCGATCGTTGTAGACGTCGGCGAGCCTCAGCAGGAGCGAGCCGTCGTCCTGCTGGAGTGCGGCGGTCAGCGCCTGGGTGAGCGCGGGCCAGCTGGCGTCGTTGTACAGCGGCAGGGCGACCCCGAAGAACGCGAGCCGACCGGTCAGCGGCCGGTCCGACGCCGTGTCGAGCGGGCTCCGCCGCGCGCGGTCGACGAGGTCGCGCACCTGCTCGAGTCCCTCGTCGACCGTTCCCCTCAGGGGGCATCCGTCCGCTGCCTGGCAGTTCTCGACGTAGGCACGAAGGGCGCTCTCGAAGCCGACCGCCTGGTCCACCTCGATCTCCTGGGCGCTGAGGTCCTGCGCGACGGCGCCGTCGAGCACGAGCCTCCCGACCCCCTCGGGGAACAGGCCGGCGTAGGTGGCGCCGAGCGCCGTCCCGTAGGAGTAGCCCAGGTAGTGCAGGACGTCGTCGCCGAGCGTCGCCCGCAGGATGTCCAGGTCGCGGGCGGCGCTCTCGGTCCCGACGTGCGCGAGCAGCGGGCCGGTGCCCGCGGCGCACGCCTCGCCGAACGCGCCGTACGCCTCGATGGCCTCCTGGATGCCGGCGTCGGTCGCGAAGTCGAAGTCCCGCGAGACGAGGGCGTCCTTCGCGGCGTCGTCCGTGCACGTCACGGGCGACGACAGCCCGACCCCGCGCGGGTCGAACCCGACCACGTCGAACCGGTCCAGCACGCCCTCGGAGAGGCGCGCGGCGATGGTGTCCATGAACTCGACGCCGGACGCGCCCGGACCGCCGGGGTTGACGAACAGCGACCCGATCGGGTCGCCGCCCCGGGCGGGGATCCGCTTGAGCGCGAGGTCGATGCTGCCGGCGTCGGGGTCGGCGTAGTCGACGGGGACGGTCACGGTCGCGCACTGGAAGTCGTCACACAGCGTCCAGTCGACCGGCTGGTCGTAGAAGGACCCGAGGCCCGCCTCGGCCTGCTCGTCGGTCGCGGCCGACGTCGCCGGTGCGACCGGCGCCTGGTTCTTGCCGGGGACGGCGCACCCGGCGACGAGCATCACCGTCGCGGCGGTCATCGCGGCGAGCACGGCCCCACGCCGGCCCGCGGCGCCGGTCCTGGCTCGCGGGACGGCGGGGCCACGGGCGGGCAGGGATCGGGGCGGCACCTCTCCACGGTAACCGCCGAGGCCGGACCGGCCCGGTGGGCGCCGAGGCGCGGACGTCCGCCCCTCAGCCGGCTGTCAGCCCTGGGGGCGCAGCGCGATGGTCATGGCCTCGACGGCGAGCAGCGGGGCCACGTTCCCCGCGAGCCGGGTGCGGGCCTCCCCGATCGCGTCCATGCGGCGCAGCGTCCCCTCCGGGGTGCTCCGCTCGGCCAGCGCCCGCACGTCGTCGAGGTGCTCGGCGTTCACGAGCTCGACGCCGGCCCCGAGCTGGACGACGAGGACGTCGCGGTACAGGGACAGCAGGTCGACCATCGAGCGGTCGAGCACGTCGCGCTGCGCGCGGGTCGCCCGGCTCTTCTGGTCCTTCTCGAGCTGGGTGACCTGCGCGCGCAGGCTCGGCGGGAGCGTCGCCGCACCCTCGGCGCCCATCGCGCGCAGCAGCGCCGCCTTCTCCTGGGCGTCCCGGTGCTCCGTCGCCGCCTTCGCCTCGTCCTGGGCCACCTCGACGAGGTCGCCGGCCGCGAGGACCGCGTCACCCACGCCGCGGATGGCGCCCGGGATCGCGAGGAGTCGGTCACGTCGCGCGCGGGCCTGCGGGTCCCGCGCGAGCCGGCGCGCGATCCCGATGTGGCTCTGGGACGCGCGCGCGACGACGCCCGCGACCTCCGGGTCCACGCCGTCGCGCTCGACGAGCAGCCGAGCGACCGCCTCCACCGGCGGGACGCGCAGCGCCACCGACCGCGAACGGGACCGCAGCGTGACGACGACGTCCTGCGGGCTCGGCGCGCACAGCAGCCAGACGGTGCGCGGCGGCGGCTCCTCGATCGCCTTGAGCAGCACGTTGGACGTGCGCTCGGCCATCCGGTCGGCGTCCTCGACGACGATGACCCGCCACCGCCCGGCGGACGGGCTGCGCTGGGCGAGCGAGACGAGCGACCGGGTCTCCTCGATCCGGATCCCGACCAGCTCGGTCGCGACCACGGTGACGTCCGCGTGCGTGCCGGCGAGCGCCGTCGTGCACGCCTGGCAGTGTCCGCACCCGCCCTGAAGGCACTGCAGCGCGGCGGCGAACGCCCGCGCCGCGTTGGAGCGGCCGGACCCGGGCGGCCCGGTGAGCAGCCACGCGTGCGTCATCGCGGACGGGTCCTCGACCGCGTGCCGGAGCACTGCGACCGCGGCGTCCTGGCCGACGACGTCATCCCACACGCTCACGACGCCCGCCCCGCCTCGCCCGGCAGGCCGAGCGCGGTCGCGACGCGGGCCCGGATGTCGCGCTGGACGTCGTCGACCGGGCGCGCGCCGTCCAGCACGAGCCAGCGGCCCGTCGGGTCGTGCTCGGCCCGGCGCAGGAAGGCCTGCCGGGTCCGGCGGTGGAAGTCGTCGCCCGCGCGCTCCAGCCGGTCCGGCGCGCCGGTGAGCCGGGACAGACCCGCCGACGGGTCGAGGTCGAGCAGCACGGTGAGGTCCGGCAGCAGACCGCCGGCGGCCCACAGCGACAGCCGCTCGACCTCCTCCTCGCCGAGGTCGCGGCCGTTCCCCTGGTACGCGACCGAGGAGTCGAGGTACCGGTCGGTCAGCACGACGGCGCCGCGTTCGAGCGCGGGTCGGACGACGGAGTGCACGTGGTGCGCGCGGTCGGTCGCGTAGAGCAGCGCCTCCGTGCGCGGGTCGACGTGGTCGCCGTGCAGGACCGCGGAGCGCAGCATCTGCCCGAGCTCGGTGCCTCCCGGCTCGCGGGTGAGCACCACCTCGCGACCGAGCGCGTCGTGCACCCAGGCGCCGAGCAGCCGCAGCTGGGTCGTCTTGCCGGCGCCGTCGCCGCCCTCGAAGGACACGAAGAACCCGGTCCGCGCGGCGCGGTCAGCGGCGTGCCCGATGGGCAGCTCGGTGGGCGGGCCCACAGGCACGTCGGCAGCGCGGTCGGCAGGCGGATCGGCGGGCTGGTCGGCGGGCTGGTCGGCGGGCAAGGTCACGGGCGCCAGGGTAGCCGCGGCCACCGACGCGCCGCGTCGAGCGCCCCGCCCCGGCGCCGAGTGCCCAGCACCGGGCCCGAGGTGCTCCCGCCGACGCCGAGGTCGCACCCTTCACGCGAGGTCGCACGCTGCACGGTGCGGTCTCGTGCGGACGGTGCGAACTCGGCGAGAGAGGGGAGCCGACAGGGCGGTGGCGAGGCAGTGGGAGGCGGGGTCACTCCCCCGGGTAGGCCAGGCCGATCTGACGGCGGACCTCGTCCATCGTCCGCATGACCTCGAGCGTGTGTTCCCAGGTCATCCGGTCGCTCTGCGTCCGGCCCTCGGCCACGCACCGGGCGACCTCGGCGGCCTCGAACTGCAGACCCCGCGCGGACGGACGGTCGAAGGTCCAGCGCCCGCCGTCGTTGCGGGTCAGGGTGAACGACGTCGGCGCGTAGAAGCTGCCCTCGACCCCGATGGAGCCCTCGGTGCCCGAGATGTGCGCGCGGGTCGGGGTCTTGGACCACAGGGTCGTCGAGAGCGTGGCCTGCACCTGCGCACCGTAGGTCAGCACCATGCTGATCTGGCCGTCGACGCCGGTCTCGGTCAGCTGACCGACCGCGTGCACGGAGTCGGGGACGCCGAGGAAGTCGTGCGCGAACGACACCGGGTACACCCCGAGGTCGAGCAGCGCCCCGCCCGCGAGCCGGGGGTCGAACAGGCGGCTCTTCGGGTCGAAGGTGAACCGCTGGCCGTGGTCGGCGGAGATGTTGACGATCTCGCCGATCTCGCCCGCGCCGACCACCTGGTGCAGGGCGGCGACGTGCGGCAGGAACCGCGTCCACATCGCCTCCATGACGAAGACGCCCGCGGCGCGCGCGGCGGCGAAGACCTCCTCGGCCTCGCCGGTGTTGCGCGTGAACGCCTTCTCGACCAGCACGTGCTTGCCGGCCTCGATCGCGAGCAGCGCGTGCTCGCGGTGCTCGGAGTGCGGGGTCGCGACGTACACCGCGTCGACCCGCGGGTCCTCGACGAGGTGCCGGTAGCCCAGGTGCGTCGTGGGGATGTGGTGCGCGGTGGCGAAGCGCGACGCGCGGTCCCGGTTCCGGGACCCCACGGCGGTGAGCTGGGCCCGGGTGTGGGCGTTGACCGCGTCGGCGAAGGACCCGGCGATCCCTCCGGCGCCGAGGATCCCCCAGCGGATGGGCGGAGCGGTGCGGGGGTCCTCGACGTGGGTCATGGCGGACAACCTATCCGGTGACGCCGGTCACTTCCCCGCAGCCGCCCGCTTCGCCGGCGCCTTCTTCGCGGGCGCCTTCCGGGCGGCCGGCTTGCGGGCCTTGACCGGGCCGCGGGCCCGCTTCTCGGCGAGCAGCTCGGCCGCGCGCTCGATGGTCACGGTCTCGACGGCGTCCTCCTTGCGCAGGGTCGCGTTCGTCTCGCCGTCGGTCACGTAGGCGCCGAACCGGCCCTCCTTGACCACGACCGGCTTCTTCGACACCGGGTCCTCGCCGAGCTCGCGCAGCGGCGCGGTCGCCGTCGCCCCTCGCCCGCGCTTGGGCTGGGCGTAGATGGCCAGCGCCTCCTCGAGGGTGATGTCGAACATCGCCTCCTCGGTGGGCAGGGTGCGCGAGTCGGTGCCCCGCTTGAGGTACGGGCCGTAGCGGCCGTTCTGCGCGGTGATCTCGGCGCCGGACTCGGGGTCGACGCCGACGACGCGGGGCAGGGACAGCAGCCGCAGCGCGTCCTCGAGCGTCACGGTCGGCAGCTGCATCGTCTTGAGCAGGGACGCGGTGCGCGGCTTGGGCGCGGCCGCGAGCGCCTTCTTCTTCGCCGCCGCGGACAGGCCGGGGTCGAGCTCGGGCTCCGGGAGGATCTCGGTGACGTACGGCCCGTAGCGGCCGTTGCGGGCGACGATCGTCGTCCGGGTGGCGGGGTCCTCGCCGAGCACCTGGTCGCCGTCCGGCTGGGTCTCGAGGAGCTCGCGCGCCTTCTCGACCGTCAGCTCGTCGGGCGCCAGGTCGTCGGGGACCGAGGCGCGCTTGGGGTCGCCGCTCTCGTCCAGCAGGGCGGCGTCCTCCAGGTACGGGCCGTACCGGCCGACCCGCAGCGTGATGCCGTCGCCGATCGGGATCGAGTTCACCTCGCGGGCGTCGATGTCGCCGAGGCCGGCGACGAGCCTCTGCAGCCCGCCGGCGCCCTCGTCGGTCGCGTTCGCGTCACCGAAGTAGAACCGGCCGAGCCACTCGCGGCGGTCCTCGTGGCCGGCCGCGATCTCGTCCAGGTCCGCCTCCATGGCGGCGGTGAAGTCGTAGTCGACGAGCCGCTCGAAGTTCTCCTCGAGCAGCCGGGTCACCGCGAACGCGAGCCAGCTCGGCACGAGTGCCTGCCCCCGGCTGATGACGTAGCCGCGATCCTGGATGACGGAGATGGTCGCGGCGTACGTCGACGGCCGGCCGATGCCGCGCTCCTCGAGCGCCTTGATGAGCGAGGCCTCCGTGAACCGGGGCGGAGGTGAGGTGCGGTGGCCGTCCGCCTCGAGGTCGCGCGCCGTCAGGGCGTCTCCCGCCACCATGTTCGGCAGCCGCGCCTCGGCCTTCTTGCCCTTGGCGTCACCCTTGGCCTCGCCGGTCGCGGCGTCGTCGGCGGCCTCCGGGGCGGCGTCGTCGGCGTAGCGGTCGGAGTCCCGACCCTCCTCGTACGCGGCCATGAACCCGCGGAAGGTGATGACCGTGCCGGACGCCGCGAACACGGCGTCCCGGCCGTCGCTCGCCGTCGCCCCGAGGCGCACGGAGGCGGTCGACCCGCGGGCGTCGGCCATCTGCGAGGCGACGGTGCGCTTCCAGATGAGCTCGTAGAGCCGGAACTGGTCGCCGGACAGCTCGCGGGCGACCTGCGCCGGGGTGCGGAACGCGTCGCCGGCGGGGCGGATGGCCTCGTGCGCCTCCTGGGCGCCCTTGCTCTTCGAGGCGTACACCCGCGGCGCGTTCGGGACGTACTCCGCGCCGTAGAGCTCGGCGGCCTGCCGGCGGGCGGCGTCGACGGCCTGCGTGCTCAGCGCGGGCGAGTCGGTCCGCATGTAGGTGATGTACCCGTTCTCGTACAGCCCCTGCGCGGTGCGCATCGTCTGCCGCGAGCCCATGCGCAGCTTGCGGGACGCCTCCTGCTGGAGCGTCGAGGTCGTGAACGGCGCCGCGGGCTTGCGGGTGTACGGCTTGGTGTCGATGCTCCGGACGGCGAACGGCGCCGCCTCGAGCGCGCTCACCAGCGAGCGTGCGCCGGCCTCGTCGAGGTGGACGGCGTCCTTCGTCGTGAGCACGCCGCGGTCGTCGAAGTCGCGACCGCTGGCCACCCGGGCGCCGTCGACCGTGGCGAGTCGCGCGGAGAAGGTGCCGCGGGCGGCGTCGTCCGCCGGGTCGGTGACCGCGAAGTCGCCGCGGACGTCCCAGTAGTCGGCCGCGCGGAACGCCATCCGCTCGCGCTCGCGCTCGACGACGAGGCGGGTCGCGACGGACTGCACGCGCCCGGCGGACAGGCCCTGCCGGACCTTGCGCCACAGCACCGGCGAGACCTCGTAGCCGTACAGCCGGTCGAGGATGCGGCGGGTCTCCTGGGCGTCGACGAGCGCGGTGTCGAGCTCGCGGGTGTTCTCCAGCGCCCGGGCGATGGCCTCGCGGGTGATCTCGTGGAAGACCATCCGCTTGACCGGGACCTTGGGCTTGAGCTCCTGCAGCAGGTGCCAGGCGATGGCCTCGCCCTCGCGGTCCTCGTCGGTGGCGAGGTAGAGCTCGTCGGAGTCCTTGAGCAGGCGCTTGAGCTCGGCGACCTTCTTCTTCTTGTCGGCGTCGACCACGTAGTAGGGCTCGAAGCCGTTGTCCACGTCGACGGCGAACTTCCCGAACGGCCCCTTCTTCATCTCCGGGGGCAGCTCGGACGGCTGCGGGAGGTCACGGATGTGGCCGACGCTGGCCTCCACCTCGTAGCCGTCGCCGAGGTACCCGGCGATCGTGCGCGCCTTGGCGGGCGACTCCACGATGACGAGCTTGCGGGGGACGGACATTGGGGGACCTGCTTCCGTGAACTGCGGGTGGGGCGTACGCCGAGGCGCGTCGCGGCGCACTCTACGACCCTCGGTCAAGCGGCTCGCGCGGCGTCCGACGTACCGGTGCGTCGATGTGCAGCCGTGGCCCGTCCGGCGAACTCCCGCACGGCCAGGAGCACGGCGAACGCGACGCACGTCGCCGCGAGCACTCCGAGCACGCCGCCGGCGTACCCGGTGAGCAGCTCGGCGTCGGTGGCGGGTCCGTCCGGCAGGTCCCACGTGCTGCGCAGCGCGAGCGCCGCGGGGGCACCCGCGGCGAGCCCGGTGAGCACGAGCATGCCGCCCATCACCCGCGAGGCTCCGCGGCCAGGGGCGCCCACCCGGGCGATCGCGCCCGTCGCGGAGAGGTCGACCCGCGCGTCGCGGTCCGGGTCCCTCCCGCCCGGAGCCCGCGGCAGACGGCGGCCGGGACCGGTCGCGGCGCTCACCGCGCAGGCCAGCGCGCTCCACGCGAGCACGACGAGCACGGCCGCCACCACGTCGCTGGGCCGGTGCCACCGACCGACGAGCGTCGAGACGCCGGTCGCCGCGGTGTAGCCGGCGCCGAGCAGCGCGGCCCACGGCCGCGCCCGCGGCGGGACGACGAAGACGAGTGCGGCCGACGCCGACGCCGCAGCGGTCGTGTGGCCGCTGGGCAGGGTGTTCTCGTCGAAGACACCCAGCCCCAGCCGGGGCCGGTCGAGCACGACGTGCTTGAGCACCTGGGTGCTGAGGTTCGCGCCGCCGACCAGGACGGCCACCTGGACGGCGAGCTCCCACCGCCGCCGGACCGTCGCGATGAGGACGGCCGCGAGCAGGACGACGCGATCGAGGGGATCGAGACGACGTCGAGCACCGGCTCGGCGACCTGCCACAGACGTCCCTGGCCGTACCGGGCGCCCTCGAAGGCGACCTGGTCGACCCGCTGACCGGTGTACGTCCGGACGAACACCCGCCAGGTCGCCCACACCCCGGCCGCGGCGACGAGCGCGACGACCAGCCCGAGCACGACCGCACCCGCGGCGCGCGGACGGGCGACGACGCGCACCTCCGGACGGGGGCGCTGGGCGGGGGCGGTGGCGGACACCCCCTCACGGTAGGCGAGCCGCGGGCGTGGATCGCCGCTCTTCACCGGTTCGTCACAGCGCCGCCACCGGGCGCCACCGACGACACCGGCTCGGGCGTCGCGGGTCGCGCGTCGTCGTCGTCCGCGGGCCGCAGGAGCCCGTCCCGGACCAGCCCCCGCACCGAGGGCAGGACGTCAGCGGCGACGTCGTCGGCGGCGACCCCGAACAGCGACGCGATGGCCGCGACGATCTGCCCGACGGCGAGCTCGCCGTCGCAGGCGCCGACGAGGCCGGCGAGCGCGGTCCCGGCCCGGACCGTCCGGCCGAGGCCCCCGCCCTGGCGCAGCAGGACGACGTCCGGGTCGGGGTTGCCGGGGCGCAGGTAGCGCTCCTCGGTGACGTCCGGGGCGACCAGCAGCCGCGCGGCCGCCAGCGCGGCGTCGTCCCGGCCGGCGAGCCAGTCGTGCGCGGCGAGGCTCGCGGCCAGGTGCCCGCCGAGCGGCTGGCGGACGGTGCCGGTCACCTCCTCGAGGCGGCGCAGCGTCGGCGGTCCGTGGGCGGGCCGGCGCAGGGTGAGGATGCCGAACCCGATCGCCTCGACGTCCCGCGCGGCGAAGTCGTCCAGCCAGGCGGCGTACTGAGCGCGCCAGGCCGCCCGGTCGCGGTCCGGGGTGGAGCCGCCGTCGCGGATCCAGGTCTCGGCATACTCGGCCGGGTCCTGGAGCTCGCGCTGGACGACCCAACCGTCGAGGCCCGAGTCGTCGAGCCAGCGTCCGACGCGCTCGTGCCACGCCTCCCCCGACCGGACCTCCCAGTTGCCCAACAGCTGCGCGACCCCGCCCGGCTCCAGCACGTCGTGCAGCCCGGTCACCAGGTCGCGCACGACGGCGTCGCCCGCCCGGCCGCCGTCGCGGTACTCGTAGGCGGGGACGCCGGCGGCCCGCGGGGTGATGACGAACGGCGGGTTGGAGACGACGAGCGAGAACCGCTCGCCCGGCGACCGGCTCGAGCATCGAGCCGCGGCGCAGCTCGACCCGGTCCGGTCCGAGGCCGGCCAGGGCGGCGTTGAACCGGGCGAACGCGAGCGCGCGCGCCGAGATGTCGGTCCCGACGACGGTCCGCGCGTGCCGCGCCGCGTGCAGCGCCTGGATGCCGCAGCCGGTGCCGAGATCGAGCACGGTGTGCCGGGGGTCGCGCACCGTGACCTGGGCGAGGGTGGTCGAGGCGCCACCGACGCCGAGCACGTGATCGGTGCGCAGCGCGTGGCCGGTCGCGAGCTCGCCGAGGTCGGACGCGAGCCACCAGTCGACCGGCCCGGCGGCGTCCTCGGCGCTGTACGGCCGCAGGTCGACGACCGCCCGCACGGCGTCGTCCGGCCCGGCGCCCGCGGACGCCACGAGTCCCAGGCGGGCGGCGCCGTCGACGCCGAGCCGCCCGAAGGCACGGTCGACGGCGGCGCGCGGGACGTCCGCGCCGAGGACGAAGAGCCGGACGAGCGCGGCGAGCGGCGAGCGGGCCGAGGTCGGGGTCGCGGTGGCCCGCAGCGCCGGCACCGCCTCCTCACGGTGCAGCGCCGAGGCGGCGACCGGCCCGAGCAGGTCCTCGACGCCCTCGACCGTGTATGCGGCCGACGCCAGGTCGGCGCGCAGGGCGTCGAGGTCGGTCGGGTCGGTCCCGAGCTCCGCGGGGGGCGGGTCGTGGGTGCGGGCGTCGACGGCGGTCGGGTCGGGGCGGGTCACCGGGCCATCATCGCGCGGCCCACCGACACGTCCGGGTCGTCGAGCGCAAGGTCGACCACGACCGGGAGGTGGTCGCTCGCCCGGCGGGTGACGTCGTCGCGCCGGACGGTCGAGCAGGTCACGACGACCCCCGGACTGACCAGCACCCCGTCGAGGCGGCGGCGGGGGCGGCGCGCGGTGAAGGTGGGAGCGGGCGCCGCGACGGCGTCGATCAGGCCGGACGTCAGCCGCGCCCAGGTCGGGCCACCCGGCTCCTCGTTGAGGTCGCCCATGACGACGTACGGGCCCGGCTGCGCGACGACGTCGTGCAGGACCCGGTCGAGGTGCGCGAGACGCTCGCGGGACCCGAGCGGCAGGTGCACGACGGCGATCGTGACCCCCTGCGTGCGGGCCAGGCAGTACCCCCGCGGGACCTGGCCGGGCCGCCACGGGAGGGTCTGGGCGCGTGCCGCGTCGAGCGGTGCGCCGCGGCGCAGCAGGAGGGCCGTCGTGCGCGACTCGCGGTCGCCGAGGACGACGCGGAGGCCGGTCCGGTCGGCGAGCTCGGCCAGCCGCCGGCGACCGTGGACGCCGCGGGGCGGCTCCTGCAGGCCGAGGACGTCCGGGGCGGCGTCGCGGACCACCTCGACGAGCGCGTCGACCCCGATGTCCAGCCCCTTGACGTTGTACGTCATCACTCGCATGCGGTCATCACACCCCAGCCGGACGACCCCAGCGCGCCGAGCAGGGCACGCCGGGGTCGCGGCGGGGAGCGGGGGTGGGACCCGTCAGCGGTGGTTGCCGGGCCGGACCTCGTCGGCGAGGCGACCTGCCTCGTCCAGGGTGAGGGCGGCGTCGTCGTCCGCGGTGAGCCGGGCCGGCTCCGAGGCGAGCAGCTCCGCGTCGGCGGCCACCTCGGCGTCGTGCTCGAGCCGACCCTCGGTGTTGACCCGCGAGGCGCGCCGGCGGGCCACGATGACCGCGCCGAACGCGATCGCCGTCGCCAGCAGGGCGATGCCGATCCGGGCGCCGTGGTTGGCGTCCGACGGCCACGCTCATCGCCGACGACCGCGGGGGCGATGAGCAGCGCGACGAGGTTCATCACCTTGATCAGCGGGTTGATCGCGGGGCCGGCGGTGTCCTTGAACGGGTCGCCGACGGTGTCTCCGATGATCGACGGCGGCGTGCGCCGACGAGCCCTTGCCGCCGTAGTCGCCGTCCTCGACGATCTTCTTCGCGTTGTCCCACGCGCCGCCCGAGTTGGCCAGGAAGACCGCCATGAGCACACCGGTGCGCGATCGCTCCGGCGAGGAACCCGGCCAGCGGCCCGACACCGAGGCCGAAGCCGACGGCGATCGGGGCGAACGCCGCGAGCAGGCCCGGCGTCGCCGAGCTCGCGCAGCGAGTCCCGGGTGCAGATGTCGACGACCCGGCCGTACTCGGGCCGCACCTCGTACGGTCATGATGCCGGGGTGCTCGCGGAACTGGCGGCGCACCTCGAACACGATCGCGCCGGCGGCCCGGGTCACGGCGTCGATCGCCAGACCGGAGAACAGGAACACGGTGCGCGCCACCGAGGATCACCCCGACGAGCGTGACCGGCGAGATGATGGCGTAGCTGAGCATCGCGGTCGACGAGGCCGTCCCGGCGCCGACGTCTCCCGACCTCGCTCGAGCGCCTGCGGACACGGCGTCCGCGTAGGACCCGAACAGCGCCGTCGCGGCGAGCACGGCGGTGGCGATCGCGATGCCCTTGGTGATCGCCTTGGTGGTGTTGCCGACGGCGTCGAGGTCGGTGAGGATCTGGCGCGCCCTCCTCGTCGACGTCGCCGGACATCTCGGCGATGCCCTGGGCGTTGTCGCTCACCGGGCCGAAGGTGTCCATGGCGACGATGACGCCGACCGTGGTGAGCAGGCCGCAGCCCGCCAGCGCGACGAGGAACAGCGCGAGCCACGATCGAGCCGCCGGCGAGGAGGAACACGCCGCAGATCGCGGCGGCGATGATGCCCGCGGTGTAGACGGCGGACTCGAAGCCGACGCCGATACCGGAGAGGACGACGGTCGCCGCACCGGTCTGCGAGGTGCGCGGCGACGTGCAGGGTCGGCTTCGACGTCGTGCCGGTGAAGTAGCCGGTCAGCCAGAGGATGACGCCGGCGAGGACGATGCCGATGAGGACGGCGCCGGCCGCGACCACGTCGCGGGTCGCCGCTGTGGTCGACGAGGTCGGCGCTGATGCCGTCGATCGCGGCGAAGGTCGACGGCAGGTAGACGAAGGCGGCGATGCCGTGGCCAGGCACCGCACCGACGACGGCCGAGATGTAGAAGCCGCGGTAGATCGCGCGCGAGCCCGCTCTCGGTGCCGCGGACCTGGGTGATGAGCGACGCCGAGGAAGCGCGACGAGGGCGCCGATCGCGGTGACGATGAGCGGGAAGATCAGGCCCTGCTCGCCGAAGGCGGCCTTGCCCGAGGATGAGGGCGGCGACGAGGGTCACGGCGTAGGACTCGAAGAGGTCGGCCGCCATGCCCGCGCAGTCGCCGACGTTGTCGCCGACGTTGTCGGCGATGGTGGCGGCGTTGCGCGGGTCGTCCTCCGGGATGCCCTTCTCGACCTTGCCGACGAGGTCCGCGCCGACGTCGGCCGCCTTGGTGAAGATGCCGCCGCCGACGCGCATGAACATCGCGAGCAGGGCCGCACCGAAGCCGAAGCCCTCGAGCACGGCCGGTGCGTCGACGCCGTAGATGAGCACGACGACCGCGGCGCCGAGCAGGCCGAGGCCCACCACGGACATGCCGACGACGCCGCCGGTGCGGAAGGCGATCCGCGCGCCCTCGCGCACGACCGCCGGAGGCAGGGCGCCGCGGCCGCGACGCGGACGTTGGCCCGAACCGCCAGCCACATCCCGAGGTAGCCGATCGCGGCCGAGAAGCCGGCACCGAGCACGAAGGCCATGGACCGGCCGATCCGGATGCCGCTGTCCCCGGGCAGCAGGAAGAGCAGCGCGAACACGACGACCGCGAACAGCACGAGGGTGCGGAACTGACGGTTCAGGTAGGCGGACTGCGCCCTCCTGCACGGCCTGGCGCGATGTCCTGCATCTTGGCGGTGCCCTCACCGGCGGCCAGGACCTGGCGACGCAGCACCACTGCGTAGAACAGACAGACCACAGCGATCGCGGTGACCGCGCCCACGATGGTCAGGCTCGTCGAACCGAGCTCCATGCGTCCTCCTCGACACCGCGCGGGCCCGAGAGACCCGCCCCCCTGTGATCAGCGGCACCGTTGCCGCTGGACTGCGGGCAGTCTAGTCAGACGCCGTCGGGGGTCCGGACACGCCTGATGGGTGCGGGGTGCTGACCTCGGGCCGCGGGGCGCGTGTCACCCGTTCGGACGCAGGCAAGGACGCCGGCACCGGCCGGCGCCCTCTGGACGGTCGCCGGGGGGTGGGCACGCGGACGGTCGCGGGTGGGGGCACGCGGACGCGCGCCGACGTCGGACGTCATGGCGGCCCGGCGTCGAACCGAGGGTGCCGCGGCCGGCCTGCGGTGCACGGGGTCGGTGGACCTGCGTGCGCTCTGGCTCGGTGAGCGACCGACGGGCGCGCGGTGGGCGGCCGGTCGACCGGTCAGCCGGTCGGGACGTCAGCTGGCGAGCGCTGCTTCGAGCGTCTCGTGGATCGTGAAGACCTGGGTCAGGGCAGTGATCCGGAAGACCTTGATGACCTTCTCCTGGTCGATGACGAGCTGGAGGCGCCCGCCGTAGCCCCGGACCTTCTTCAGCGCGCCGACCAGGACACCCAGACCGGTCGAGTCCATGAAGGTGACCCCGGTGAGGTCGACGACGACATCGGTGTGGTCCGCGTCGATCAGGTCGGCGAGCTTCTCGCGCAGCGACGCTGCGGTGTACACGTCGATCTCACCGGCGACCTGGACGACGACCTGGTCGCCGTGCACCACGGTGTGGACGGAGACGTCCATGACTCACCTCCTGAAGGCATTCACCCCATCTAACCAAAGTCCGGGGCCGCGGCGAGCCATCGTCACCCGGAGGGCGCACGGAGCGGACCCCCGCGGCTCGCACGCCGGCGCCGTCGCCGGGGCGGCACCCTGGCCCGTGGGCCGGGGGCTCCGACCGACCGGGGCGGGTGGGACACTGGGGCGTGGTCGACGGTGGGCAGGGCGGGGCGTGAGCGCGGAGTCCCACCGGACCGACGCCCTCCTCGACGTGCTGGTCGCGCACGGGCGCCGCACCGACCGACTGACCCACGTCCAGCACCTCCCCGAGCGCGCCGGTGTGCCGGGGGCATGGCCCGCCTGGGCGGATGCGGACCTCGTCGCGGGGTACCGCTCGCTCGGCGTGACGCGGCCGTGGACGCACCAGGTGCAGGCGGCGGACGCGGCCTGGTCCGGCCGTCACACGATCGTGGCGACGTCGACCGGGTCCGGGAAGTCGCTGGCGTTCTGGCTCCCCGCGCTGACCGCGGTCCGCGGCGACGTCGCGTCGGCGACGCTCGACCCGGGACGCATCGAGTCCGCCCGGCGGCGTGGCTCGGTGCTCTACCTCTCGCCGACCAAGGCGCTGGCCGCCGACCAGCTCGCCGGCCTGGACCGTCTCCTGGCCGCGGCGCGCACGCGGGACGTGCGGGTCGCGACCTGCGACGGGGACACGCCGATGGAGGAGCGACGCTGGGTGCAGGAGCACGCCGACGTCGTGCTCACCAACCCCGACTTCCTGCACTTCTCCCTGCTGCCCCAGCACCGGCGCTGGGTGCGGCTCCTCACGTCGCTGCGCTACGTCGTGGTGGACGAGTGCCACGCGTTCCGGGGGGTGTTCGGCGCCCACGTCGCGGCGGTCCTGCGTCGGCTGCGCCGGCTCGCGGAGCACTACGGGACCGGGCCGGGCCCGACGTTCCTCATGGCGTCGGCGACCACCGCGGACCCCGCGGCCAGCGCCGCCCGCCTGCTCGGCGTCGACGCCGCCGACGTGCTCGCGGTGACCGACGACGCCTCTCCGGCCGGCCGCAAGACGTTCGCGCTCTGGCAGCCGCCCGAGCTGCCCGGGCACGCCCCCGTCGCCGAGGGCGTGTTCGAGCGCAGCGACGCGCCGCTCGCGGAGGACCCCTGGGCCACCGCGGCCCCGGACGGCGCGCCGGCCTCCGGCGCCCCCACCGCGACGGTGGCACCGGCGCTCGGCGCTCCCGCGCCGTCGAGCGGCGGGCTGCTCGGGCCGGCCCGCCCGGACGGCTCCGGCAGCGGGGGGACCGCGGGACGCGACGAGGACGAGGCTGCGGGTGAGCCCGGGGCCGCTGCCGACGGCGCCGAGGGCGACGCCGACGAGCCCGCGGGCGACGCCGCGGGCCGTCCCGCCGGCGCATCGAGTCCGTACGAGACGGGCCGACCGGTCGGGGTGGGGTCGGGAGTCGTGGAGGACGACCCGGACCGCCCGCGTCGCTCGGCGACGGCCGAGATCGCCGACCTGCTGGCCGACCTGACCGTCGCCGGGGCGCGGACGCTCGCGTTCACCCGGTCGCGGCGGGCGGCGGAGTCGGTGGCGACCGTGACCCAGCAGCACCTCCGGGCCGTCGACCCGGCGCTCGCCGGCCAGGTCGCGGCCTATCGGGGCGGCTACCTGCCCGAGGAGCGACGCGCGCTGGAGTCCGCGATCCGTGACGGGCGGCTGCGCGCCCTGGCCACGACGAACGCGCTCGAGCTGGGCGTCGACATCTCCGGGCTCGACGTCGTCCTCATCGCGGGGTGGCCGGGCACCCGCGTGTCGTTGTGGCAGCAGGCCGGGCGGGCCGGGCGCGCGGGCACCGAGGGGCTCGTGGCGCTGGTCGCCCGCGAGGACCCCCTGGACACCTACCTCGTCCACCACCCGGAGGCGATCTTCGAGGCCGGGGTCGAGGCGACCGTCTTCGACCCGACGAACCCGTACGTGCTCGCGCCGCACCTGTGCGCCGCCGCTGCCGAGCTGCCGCTGCGGGCCGAGGACTGCGACCTGTTCGGTCCGGGCACCCGCGACCTGCTCGACGTGCTGGTCGAGCGTGGAGCGCTGCGCCGCCGCTCGTCGGGCTGGTACTGGACCCACACGGACAGCGCGTCGCGCCTGACCGACCTTCGGGGCACCGGCGGGGACCCGGTGCGGGTCGTCGAGTCGGCGACCGGCCGCGTGCTCGGCACCGTGGACGCGTCGTCCGCGGATGCGACCCTCCACCCCGGAGCGGTGTACGTGCACCAGGGCACCACCTTCGTCGTGGCCGAGCTGCACCTGGCCGACGGCGTCGCGCTGGTCGACCAGCGGTCGGTCGACTTCGGCACCTGGGCCCGGTGGCTCACGTCGATCGAGATCCGGGCGACCCGCGAGCACCGGCAGTGGGGGCCGGTGACGTGGGGGCTGGGCGCGGTCGACGTGACGACGCAGGTCGTCAGCTTCCAGCGCAAGCGCATCCCCGACATGACCGTCCTCGGTCAGGAGCCGCTCGACCTGCCGCCTCAGACGCTGAGCACCGTCGGGGTGTGGTGGACGGCGCCGCTGCCGGTCCTCGAGCAGGCCGGGCTCGACGCGGAGCGCGCACCGGGCGCCCTGCACGCCGCCGAGCACGCGTCGATCGGCCTGCTCCCGCTGCTCGCGACGTGCGACCGGTGGGACCTGGGTGGCGTCTCCACCGCGATGCACGTCGACACCGAGCACGCGACGGTCTTCGTCTACGACGCCTATCCCGGCGGGGCCGGCTTCGCGGAGCGCGGCTACCACCTGGGCGCGGCGTGGCTCCGAGCGACCCGCGAGGCGATCGCGACGTGCCGGTGCGCGCGCGGCTGCCCGGCGTGCGTCCAGTCGCCCAAGTGCGGGAACGGCAACAACCCGCTGGAGAAGCAGGGCGCCCTGCGCCTGCTCGACGTCGTCCTGGCGCACGCGCCGTCCTGATCCGGCGCGCGCGCTGCCGTACGCCCGGCGCCCACCCGGGATCAGCGTTCCCGCCGGGCGGTCAGCCGGCCCCGGGCGCGTCGCTCTCACGACGTGTCCCGCACGGCCGCCGGACCGGCGCGCGCGGTCGCCCTCGCGGTGCCGACCCCGACCGCCGACCGGCTCGCGCGGACCGTGACCACCCCGTCGGCCGCGGCCGAGCACCAGGTCAGCCGTGCGCCGTTGCGCTGGGCGACCCCGGCCGCGAGCGCGCACGCCGTCGCGCCGGCACCCCGACCCGCGGCGACCGGGGAGGCGAGATGGGTGGCCGCGGCGAGGGCGGCGAGATCGGCGGCCGCCTGCGCGGTGGCCCGGGCGCGCTCCGCGCCGACCAGGAGCCCGGTCGCTCCCAGCAGGAGCAGCGCGACCGCGACGACGCCCACCAGCAGCACGGTCCCCGACCCGCGATCCCGCACCCTCGCGCTCCCGGCGGCGTTCATGGCGGGCCTGCGCGCGGCGGTCCCAGCGCCGCTCATGTCGCCGGGCCGCGCACGGTTGCCGCACCACTCACGTCTCGACCCACGGCTCGCCGTTGGCCGCCGCCTCACGGCTCCACCCGCGCCGTCGCGCGCCCCGAGGCGGTCCACGTCGGCCCACGGAGCGACGCGGGCGCGATCGGACGCCGGACGGTGACCGTCACCCAGGGCCCCTCCCGCTGGAGCCGCACGGCGGCGCCCGGCCCGGCGACCCGCGCGGCGGTGGCCGAGACGGTCGCGGGCGCCTCACCGAGCGCGGCCGCTCGCGCACCGGCGCGCGCGGCGTCCGCACACCGCAGCTGCGTGGTCGCGGCGGACGTCATGAGCAGCACGGCCAGCAGCACGCTGACCACGGCGGGCAGCCCGAGAGCCAGCTCGGCGGTGACCGTCCCGCGGTCCTGGCCACCTGCCCTCCCGGTGTGACGCGCCGGCGATCCGGCGGACCGGCGGGACCGCGCTGGAGGCGTCGGCGATCTGCCCGGCCGGCGGGAATGGGGTGCTCGCGCCGGCGCGCTCACAGCGACAGCGCGGACCGGATGATGCCGAGCAGCAGCTCGCGCACCTCGCCGCTGCGCAGGATGACCACCAGCAGACCCGCGAAGCCGGCCGCCGCGACGGTCGCGATGGCGTACTCGGCGGTGGCCATGCCGGTGTCGGCGGGCGCGGTCCGCGTGGTCGTCACGCGGCGGCGCAGCCACGCCACCGGACGCGGCCCCCTGGACCGCGTGGCCCGGAGGACGATCGCGAGGGCCGGTCCCGGCCGGGTCGCCCGAGCTGCCGCCGGGGCGGGGGTGTCGACGGGGACGGACGGGGTGGTCGGCACTGGCGTGGCCGTGGCGGCGGGCGTGGCGGCGGGCGAGGCGGCGGGGGTCGTCGAGGGCGCAGCGGCGGTGTCCGCCGCGGCGATGGTCGGGGACGTCGCGCCGCCGGTGTCCGTGGCGGCCATCGAGGCGGACGCGGGGGCGGGACGCGGGTGTGGACGTGGTGGGGGTGGTCGCGGTCATGGTCGTCTCCCGGCTCGTGAACATGGTGTTCGGTGGATCTCCCACGCTGCCTCCGACCACCCCCGCGCCGGACGCCGGGTGGTGCACGACGGTGGACGGCGTCGCTCCCGCGGGACCTGAGGACGGCTCACCGGACCAGCTGCGTCCCGACGGACACGAGCACCGGCACGAGCCCGATCAGCACGAACGCGGGGAGGAAGCACAGCCCGAGGGGCAGGACGAGCGCGACGCCCAGCCGTCCCGCCGCCTCCCGCGCGACGGTCCGCCGCTCGCGGAGCAGCCCGGTCGCCGCGGCCCGCAGGGCGGGCCCGGGCGCCGCCCCGGTCGTCCAGGTCGGCGCGAGGCAGTCCGCGACCAACCGCATCCGGGCGGGCGCCCCCGTCCACGCCGTCGTCCAGCCGGCGCCGAGCACCAGAGCGGCCGAGGCGCGTTCGAGCGCGACCCCGTCCGGCCCGCCGACCGCACGACCGACCGCCGCGAGCGCTCGAGGCACGCCGGCACCCGAGCCGACGGCGGAGTCGAGGAGCGCCAGCAGGACGGCCACGTCGATGGTGTCCGCCCCGGACGGGGTCGGAGCAGATCGCGCGGGCGGTCGGGCTCGGACGGACCGCAGGCGGCCGGCGTGCGCACCCGGCGCACCACGGGAGCGCCGCGAGCACGAGCAGCGCGCCACAGCCGAGCGCCGCCGCGGTCACGACGCCCGTCCGGCAGCGGCGGCACTCCGCGAGAGCCGGTGTGTCCAGGCGCGGCCGGCCAGGACGAGGAGGATCCCGACGACGAGCGCGACCGTCCCGACCGAGCCGTCCAGCAGCACTGCCACCGGGTGGGCGCCAACGGCAGCGCCGAGGAGCACCCCGAGCACGGGCAGCCACGTGAGCACCCGTGCGGTCGCCCGCGGGCCCGCCAGCGCGGCGCGACGCTCGCTGTCCGCCTCCGCCTGGGCCACGAGCTGCGCGGCGACGCCGTCGAGCAGGGGGGCGAGGGGGGCACCGAGGTCGGCAGCCAGCCGACCGGCCGCGACCACCGCGGCTGCCCGCGTCCGGGTGTCCGCCGACCGGCTGAGGTCGTCCGCGGCGGGTCCCTCCGCGGGCACCGGGTGGCCGAGGACCGCCTCCCAGGCGGCCCGCGGATCCGCGCCCGCACGGAGCCGGGCCGCGACGTCCGTCACGAGGAGGGCGAGGTCCGGACCGCGGGGACCTCGGCGCGCGCGGAGCCGACCGACGAAACCACGGGGCCCGGGACCCGGTCGGCCCCACGGACCGAGCACCCGGCCGACCGCCCCTCGGGCAGTGGGCCCGACCCCGACGCTGGTTCCGGCCCCGGAGTCCGTCCGGGCACCCTCCGCAGCCCACGGCCGACTGCCCGCTCCCCGAGACCGCCGTCCCCCACCGGCCAGCGCGCGGACCGGCCGCCCCCGGGGGCCGCGCGCGAGGACGATCGCCGTCGCCAGGGCCAGCCCGGCGAGCCAGCTCACGGAGCACCGCCGCCGCGACCGCTCCGATCCCCGCCCCCTACCGGGCCGTCGCCGGTGTCGGGCCGAGCCGAGCCGTCGGCGGGGTCCGACCGAGGCGAGCCGTCGACCCAGCCGTCGCCTCGGTCGAGCCGCCGCTCGAGGTCGGCCCAGCCCTCGCCTCGCTCGAGCCGCGCCCCGGAGGATGCGCGCCGCAGGGCCGTGATCACCCGCACCCCTCCGGACGGTTCGCGCCGGACGACACCCACCTCGCTCACGCACCGCCGCCCGGCGACCCGGCGCAGGTGCACCACGGCGTCGACCGCACTCGTGACCTGCGCGGCGACCGCGATCGGCGCCATGCCCGCCAGGGCGGCGAGCGCCTCCAGTCGCGCCGGCACGTCGGCGGCCGTGTTGGCGTGCACGGTCGCCCACCCGCCCTCGTGACCGGTGTTGAGCGCGGTGAGCACCTCCCGCACCTCGGCGCCGCGGCACTCGCCGAGCACGATCCGGTCCGGCCGCATCCGGAGCGCCTGCCGGACGAGCTCGGGCAGCGCGACGCCGCCCGAGCCCTCCACGTTGGGCCGCCGGGTGAGCAGCCGGACGACGTGCGGGTGGTCCGGCACGAGCTCGCCCGCCTCCTCGATGCAGACGATGCGCTCACCGCGGCCGACGAGGGACAGCAGTGCCGAGAGCAGGGTGGTCTTGCCGGTCCCGGTCGCGCCGGAGATCAGCACGTTGGCGTGCGCGGCCACGAGTCGCTCGAGCACCGGGACGAAGCCCGGAGCCACCCCGCCGCCGGTGACGAGCTCGGCCATGGTGAAAGCCCGGGGCCGCAGGACGCGTAGCGACAGCAGCGTGCACGGACCGGCCACCGGCGGCAGGACGGCGTGCAGGCGCGTCCCGTCCGGCAGCCGGGCGTCGACGAGGGGCACCGCGTCGTCGAGGCGCTGCCCGCCGGCGGCGGCGAGCCGGACCGCGAGCGTGCGCACGTCCGCCACCGAGCCGAGGCGGACTGGGGCGCGCTCGAGCCGCCCGGATCGCTCGACCCAGACGTCGTCCGGCGCGTTGACGAGGACGTCGGTGACCTCCGGGTCGTCCAGCAGCCGCTGCAGCGGTCCGGCGCCGAGCATGTCCGCGCGCACCGCGGTGACCAGCGCGGCCAGCGCGCGGCTGCCCAGGACCGCGCCACACTCCCGCACCACCGACCGCACCTGGTCCTCGCTGGGGACGCGCCCACCGCGGACGAGTCGGCCGCGCACCTCGGCGAGAAGGTCCGGGCTGACGTCGGGCGGGCCGAGGCCGGCCGAACCGACATCGGGCGGGCCGACGCCGAGCCGGTCGAGCCGGTCGAGCCGGTCGAGCCGGTCGAGCCGGTCGACAGGGTGCCGACCCACGGGTCCCGCCGCAGGACCGGGCACCCACCGGACGTCGCCGGCCGACGCCGGCCCGCGAGGGTCGATGAGGCTCACGGTCGCTCCCTCCTCGTCATGCCGTCGATTCCCTGCGCGCTCGGGCACGCGGCTCACACCACGTCCCGAGCCAGCCCGGCCAGCCGCCGCGCGAGCGCCCCTCGACCGCGGACCACGGGTCCCCCTCCCCGCTCCACGAGACCGGGCAGCCGTCGGTCGACCGGCAGCGTGGCGGCGACCGGCAGGTCGACGACGTGCGCGACCTCCAGCGGACCCAGCCCGCCGGGGGCGGGACCGCCGACCACCAGCCGGACGTCCGCGACGACGTCCCGGAGCGGGTCGCGCAGCGCGACCACGCCCGCGACGGAACCCACGTCCCGCCCGCTGACGACGAGCACCGTGTCGCAGCGCCGGGGACCCGGACCGCCGTCGAGCACCTCGCGCCGACCGAGGTCGGTCACCACGACCCGGTGGCAGCCGACCAGGGCGTCGAGCACGTCGGCGACGACCTCGGGCGGGGCGGGACCGGGGCGCCAGCGGTCCCCGCTCAGGACGACGACGCCCGACCACGTGGGCAGCAGGGCGGCGAGCTCCACGCCCGGCACCTCACCCCGGGCGTCCGCCAGGTCGGCCCACCGCAGCCCGCCCGCGCCCTCGATCCCGAGGTGGACGTCGAGCCCGGCACCGGCACCGTCGAGGTCGACGAGCGCCACGGCCGGACGACCGTCGCTTGTCCACCCCGGCGCCTCGGGTCCTGCCGGCGCCGCGCGCACCGGCGCGACGGCGGCGCGGCGATCCCCGGGGTCCGCCGCGAGCACGGCGGCGAGCGTGGCGGCCAGCGCCGCGGCGAACGTCGTCGCGCCGACGCCGCCGCGCGCACCGACGACGCCCACGACCCGGCCGGCTCCGTCCATCGGCTCCCCCTCCCGGCGGCCGGCCGGTCCGGGTGCACCCGCGGCGCACGGACCGACGGTGGCGCGCGGCACCCGCGCCCCGGGCCCTCGCCGGACCCCGGCCGTGGGTCGCGGGTCGCCGGACCGGCCTGGGGACGGGCACCACCAGGGCCCCGGCCACCGCGACCCCGCCGGCGGCTCACGGACGCGCGGGCTCGAGCGCGTGGGCGGCCCCCGGCACTGCCCCCGCGGCGGCCCCCGCGACCCCCGCGACACTGCCGTGCCCGCCCGGCGCCGATCCGTGGGTTGCGAGCGGCATCATGGGGGTCATGCCCTCTGCGCCGAGCGTGTCGTCGTCCATCACCGCGCGTCTGGAGGTCGAGGCCCGCCCGACAGCGGTCAGCGAGCTCACGACGGCGATCGAGCGCGAGGGAGGCATCGTGACCGCGCTCGACGTCACCGCGTCCGGCCACGACCGGATCACCGTCGACGTCACGTGCGCCACCCGCGGCGACGAGCACGCCAGCGCGATCGTCGCCGCCCTGCGCGCGCTGCACGGCGTCGCCGTCGACCGGGTCAGCGACCGCACCTTCCTGCTGCACCTCGGCGGCAAGCTGTCGATCGAGTCCAAGGTGCCGCTGCGCAACCGCGACGACCTGTCGATGGCGTACACGCCGGGCGTCGCCCGGATCTGCGAGGCGATCGCCGCCCACCCCGAGGACGCCCGGCGCCTGACCATCAAGCGGAACACCGTCGCGGTCGTCACCGACGGGACCGCCGTCCTCGGCCTCGGCGACCTCGGCCCGCTCGCCGCGCTGCCCGTGATGGAGGGCAAGGCGGCCCTGTTCAAACGGTTCGCCGGCATCGACGCCTTCCCGATCGCGCTGGACACCACCGACGTCGACCGGATCGTCGACACGGTGTGCGCCATCGCCCCCGTCTTCGCCGGCATCAACCTCGAGGACATCTCCGCGCCGCGGTGCTTCGAGATCGAGCGCCGGCTGCGCGCGCGGCTGGACATCCCGGTGTTCCACGACGACCAGCACGGCACCGCGATCGTCACCCTCGCGGCGCTCACCAACGCCCTGAAGGTCGTCGACAAGGCGATGTCCGGCGTCCGCATCGTCCTGTCCGGCGCGGGAGCGGCCGGGACCGCGGTCCTCAAGCTGCTCCTCGCCGCTGGGGCGGTCGACGTCGTCGTCGCCGACATCGACGGCGTCGTCCACTCCGCCCGCCCCGGGCTGGCCCCGTCGCTCGAGTGGACCGCGGAGCACACCAACCCCCGCGGCGTCACCGGGACGATCGCCGAGGCGCTCGTGGGCGCCGACGTCTTCATCGGGGTCTCCGCGCCGGACGTCATCACCGCCGACGACGTCGCCCGCATGGCCCCGAGATCCATCGTCTTCGCCCTGGCGAACCCCCGGCCGGAGGTCGACCCGGTCGAGGCCGCGCAGTACGCCGCGGTCGTGGGGACCGGACGGTCGGACTTCGCCAACCAGATCAACAACGTCCTGGCGTTCCCCGGCGTCTTCCGCGGACTGCTCGACGCCCAGTCCCACCGGATCACCGACGCCATGCTGCTCGCCGCGGCGACCGCGCTGGCCACGGTCGTCACGGAGGAGGAGCTCAACCCGACGTACATCGTCCCGAGCGTGTTCAACCCGGAGGTGACGACGGTCGTCGCGGCGGCCGTCGAGAAGGCGGCCCGCGCCCAGGAGTGACAGGGAGTGACCGGCGTGGCCTCCTGGCACCGCCGCTCCACCCGGCCTAGCGTGAGGAGCGGTCCTGGCACGACCCGCGGCGATCACCGCCGACGTACGACGGCCTGAAGGAGCACCCCGTGAGCACCTCCGACCCCCGCCCCGGTCCCACCCCACCGACCGGGCCCGAGCCGCACGGCGCGCACGCGCCCGACCCCGTCGTCGACACCGCGCCCGGCGCCGGCCGGGACACGGCCGGCCCCTCCCCCGACGGGCCGGGCTCGCGCAGGGTGCGCACCTCGGACGTGCGCACCTCGGGCGGCCCCGACCCGCAGTTCCCGACGCCGCAGGGCCCGCGCACCACCGGGGTCGGCGGCCACGCCCTCGGGATCCTCGTCGGGTTCGTCCTGAGCCTCCTTGCGCTCGCGGTGATCGCGCTCGGCATGTCGCGGATCCTCAGCGCGAACGGCGTCGGCGAGGACACGGTCACGCTCGACGGCCTCGGCACGGTGCTCGTGACGGTCGGCGGGATCATCGCCGCTCTGGTCGCCCTGCTGGCCGTGCGTACCAGCACGATCCCGTTCACCGGCGGCCTCGTGGCGCTCGTCCTGGGGGCGGCCTACCTCTTCGCGCCCGAGCCGACCCACCGCGAGACGGTCCGGCTGCTGGCGACCGAGCAGAACACCGACGCCGTCCTCTCCGTCCTCTCGGTGTGCCTCGTGGGGGTGCCGTTCGTGCTCGGGCTCGTCCTCCTCGCGAGCGGGACCGCGGCCTCGCTCGTGCGGCGCCGCGGCATCGCCGTCGGCTCCTTCCGGGCGAGCCAGGCCGCGGGAACCCACCGCTGACCCAGCGCCGACGCACTGCCCAGCCGCGGTCACCGCGACGCCGTGACCAGCGCGTCCGTCACCCCGGCCCGAGCCGGCGGCCCCGGCCGGCTCCCGCCCCGGCACGCGACCTCAGTGTCACCGGCCCGGACTAGAGTGCCTCGGCGAAGGCCATCCCCATCCCCGTCATCACCCACACGCAGGCAGCGTCGCTGCGGACCGGAGGAACCGTGACCGAGGACTCGCCCACGTCGCCGAGCCTGGAGAACCTGCTCACCGAGGACCGCCGGTTCCCGCCGGACGCCCGTTTCGCCGAGCAGGCCAACGTCCACCCCGAGCTCTATTCGTGGGCCGCCGCGGACCGCGCCGGGTTCTGGGCCGAGCAGGCCCGCGAGCTGCTCGACTGGGAGCGGCCGTTCACCGAGGTGCTCGACTGGTCCGGCGCCCCGGTCGCCCGCTGGTTCGCCGACGGCACGCTCAACGCCGTGCTACAACGCCGTCGACCGGCACGTCGAGGCCGGCCACGGCGACCGGGTCGCGCTGCACTTCGAGGGCGAGCCCGGCGACACCCGCACCCTCACGTACGCCGACCTGCAGCGCGAGGTGTCCCGCGCCGCGAACGTGCTCACCGACGCTCGGTGTGCGCGACCGGGGACCGCGTCGCGATCTACCTGCCGATGATCCCCGAGGCCGTGGTCGCGATGCTGGCGTGCGCCCGGATCGGCGCCCCGCACTCGGTCGTCTTCGGCGGCTTCTCCGCCGAGGCGCTCCGGTCCCGGATCGAGGACGCGCAGGCCAAGCTCGTGATCACGGCCGACGGCGGCTACCGGCGCGGGGCCGCGAGCGCGCTCAAGCCCGCCGTCGACGAGGCGCTCGCCGGCGGCGGACCGGTCGAGAAGGTCCTCGTCGTGCGACGCACCGGGGGGCGAGGTCGCGTGGACGCCTGGTCGCGACGTGTGGTGGCACGAGGCCGTCGAGGCGGCGTCGGACCAGCACGACCCCGGTGTGGGTCGAGGCCGAGCACCCGCTGTTCATCCTGTACACGTCCGGCACCACGGGGAAGCCGAAGGGCATCTTCCACACCACCGGCGGGTACCTCACCCAGGCGGCGTTCACGCACCTCAACGTCTTCGACCTCAAGCCCGAGACCGACGTGTACTGGTGCACGGCCGACGTCGGCTGGGTCACCGGCCACACCTACGTCGTCTACGGGCCGCTGGTGAACGGGGCGACCCAGGTCATCTACGAGGGCACCCCGGACACCCCGCACCGCGGCCGGTGGTGGGAGATCGTCGAGAAGTACGGGGTGACGATCCTCTACACCGCGCCGACGGCCATCCGCACCTGCATGAAGTGGGGCGAGGAGATCCCCGGCCCAGCACGACCTGGGCTCGCTGCGCGTGCTCGGCAGCGTCGGCGAGCCGATCAACCCCGAGGCCTGGATGTGGTACCGCCGGGTCATCGGTGGCGACCGGACGCCGATCGTCGACACGTGGTGGCAGACCGAGACCGGCGCGATCATGATCTCGCCCGCTGCCCGGGCGTCACGACGCTCAAGCCCGGCTCCGCCCAGGTCCCGCTGCCCGGCATCAGCGCGGACGTGGTCGACGACGAGGCGCAGCCCGGTGCCGAACGGGGGCGGCGGCTACCTCGTGCTCACCGAGCCGTGGCCGGCGATGCTGCGCGGCATCTGGGGTGACCCCCAGCGGTTCGAGGAGACCTACTGGTCGCGGTTCCGCGGCATCTACTTCGCCGGCGACGGCGCCAAGAAGGACGACGACGGCGACATCTGGCTGCTCGGCCGGGTCGACGACGTCATGAACGTCTCCGGCCACCGCCTCTCGACCACCGAGATCGAGTCCGCACTCGTGTCGCACCCGTCGGTCGCCGAGGCCGCCGTCGTCGGCGCGTACGGACGACACCACCGGCCAAGCCGTCGTCGCGTTCGTCATCCTGCGTGGCGGCGTCGAGGAGGCGGCCGGCACGGTCGAGGAGCTGCGCGCCCACGTCGCGCGGCAGATCGGACCGATCGCGAAGCCGCGCAGCATCCTGGTGGTCGCCGAGCTGCCCAAGACGCGCTCCGGCAAGATCATGCGCCGCCTGCTGCGCGACGTCGCCGAGCACCGGGCGGTGGGCGACGCCACCACGCTCGCCGACGCCTCGGTCATGGACCTCATCAGCCGCGGGATGGAGAAGCCCTCGCCCGCGACCGCCGAGGCCTGAGCCCGACCCGGCCGCTCCCGACGTCCCCTCCGGTCTTCCCGTCGTCCGGGCCCGGAGGGGACGTCGGCCCGTGCCGGGCGTGGTGGGATAGCGCCATGCCTCTCCCCGCCGTGCACCGTGGCCCGCTCGACGGCCCGACCGCCGCGCAGGTCCGCGAGCTCGCCGAGGCCGCCGCCGCCGCCGACGGCGTCCCCCCGCTGTCGGAGCAGCCCCTCCTGCAGCTCATGGCGGGGCTGGACACGGTCCACCTGCTCGCCCGGGACGCCGACGCCCACCTGGTCGGCTACGCCCAGCTCGACCTGGAAGCGCCCGACGTCGCCAGCGGCGAGCTCGTCGTCGACCCGGGGTCGCGGCGCACCGGCATCGGCCGGCGGCTGCTCGAGGCGATGCGCACCGTCGCCCGCACGACCGGCACCGACGGCACGTCCCGCTCGCTGGTGGTCTGGGCGCACGGCGACCTGCCCGCCGCCCGCGCCCTGGCCGCCGCGGTGGGTGTCGGCGTCGTCCGCGAGCTCTGGAAGATGACCCTCGACCTGGACCGGCACCCGGTCGACCCGTCGCCGGCCCTCCCGCACGGGGTCTCGGTGCGTGCGTTCCGCCGGGGCGAGGACGAGGAGCGCTGGCGCTGGCTCAACGCGCGCGCCTTCGCTCATCACCCCGAGCAGGGCCGGCTGACCCGCGAGGACCTCGAGGCCCGGATGGCCGAGCCGTGGTTCGACCCCGAGGGCTTCCTCCTCGCCGAGCGCGACGGCGTCCTGCTCGGCTCCGTCTGGACCAAGGTCCACCCGGCCGACGGGCACGAGGAGCCCACCGGCGAGATCTACGTGGTCGGCGTCGACCCGGGAGCCCAGGGACTGGGCCTCGGCGGTGCGCTGACCAGGCTCGGCCTGGCCCACCTCGCCGGGCGCGGCCTGCACCGCGTCCTCCTCTACACCGACGGGGACAACGACGTGGCGATCCGGACCTACACCCGGGTCGGGTTCGAGCGGGCCGGCGTCGACGTCCAGTTCGGCTGAGCGGTCGGCCGGCATCCCCGACGGGCGACGGGCCGCGGTGGCACGATGGCGGGATGACGGACCAGCCGCTCGCCAGCACCCGGACCGCGCAGAGCCCCCGCCCCCACATCGCCGCCGTCCCCGGTCCGGCACCCGAGCGCCGCGAGATCGCCGAGCCGCCGCACGACGTCCTGGCCGCGGTGGACGCGCTCGACGACGCCCTCGAGGCCCGCTTCGCGGACCGCGAGCTCAGCTGGCTCGCGTTCAACCAGCGGGTGCTCGAGCTCGCCGAGGACCCCCGCCAGCCGCTGCTCGAGCGCGTCCGGTACCTGGCGATCTTCGCGTCCAACCTCGACGAGTTCTTCATGGTCCGGGTGGCCGGGCTCAAGCGCCGCATCGCCACCGGCCTCGCGGTCACGGCTGCCTCGGGCATGAGCCCCCGGCAGGTGCTGGAGGGCATCGCCGAGCGGGCGCACGAGCTGGCGACCCGCCATGCCCGGGTCTTCACCGACGCCGTCCAACCGGCTCTCGCCCGCGAGGGCATCACCCTGGTGCACCTCGACGAGCTCGGCTCCGACGAGCAGGAGCGCATCCACAAGTTCTTCCGCAAGCAGATCTTCCCGGTGCTCACGCCGCTGGCGGTCGACCCGGCTCACCCCTTCCCGTACATCTCCGGGCTGTCCCTCAACCTCGCGGTCGTCGTGGTCAACCCGTCGACCGGCAAGGAGCACTTCGCCCGGGTCAAGGTCCCGGCGCTGCTGCCCCGGTTCATCGCGGTCGACGCGCGCGGACGGCCGAGCGCCCCCAGCGCGCAAGCCGCGTCGCTCGCAGAAGGGACCGACGTCGTTCGTCCCGCTCGAGGAGGTCATCGGGCACCACCTCGACCAGCTGTTCCCGGGGATGGACGTCGTCGGGCACCACACGTTCCGGGTGACCCGCAACGAGGACGTCGAGGTCGAGGAGGACGACGCCGAGAACCTCCTGCAGGCGATGGAGAAGGAGCTGCTGCGGCGCCGGTTCGGGCCGCCCGTCCGGCTCGAGATCGCCGAGGGGATCCACCCGCGCATCCGCGAGCTGCTGGTCCGCGAGCTCGGCGTGTCCGAGCAGGAGGTCTACGAGCTGCCCGCCCCGCTCGACCACACCGGCCTGCACCTCATCGCCGACCTCGACCGCAGCGACCTGCACTACCCGCGGTTCGTGCCGACGACGCACCGGCACCTGGCGGAGGTGGAGAGCGCCAAGGCCACCGACGTGTTCGCCGCCATCCGCGAGCGCGACGTGCTGCTGCACCACCCCTACGACTCGTTCTCCACGTCGGTGCAGACCTTCCTGCAGCAGGCGGCGGCGGACCCGCACGTGCTGGCGATCAAGCAGACGCTGTACCGGACGTCCGGCGACTCGCCGATCGTCGATGCCCTCATCGACGCCGCCGAGGCCGGCAAGCAGGTGCTGGCCCTCGTCGAGATCAAGGCGCGCTTCGACGAGCAGGCCAACATCTCCTGGGCCCGCAAGCTCGAGCAGTCGGGGGTGCACGTCGTCTACGGCATCGTCGGCCTCAAGACGCACTGCAAGCTCAGCCTCGTCGTCCGGCAGGAGCCGGACGGCCTGCGCCGCTACTGCCACGTCGGGACCGGCAACTACAACCCGAAGACCGCGCGGCAGTACACCGACGTCGGCGTGCTCACGTCCGACCCCGAGGTCGGACAGGACCTCACCCGGCTGTTCAACCAGCTCAGCGGGTACGCGCCCCGGTCCCGCTTCCACCGGTTGCTGGTCGCGCCCCGCTCGGTCCGCGCCGGGCTCGTGGAGCGCATCGACCGCGAGGCGGCCAACCACCTCGCGGGCCTGCCCGCCTGGGTGAAGCTCAAGGTCAACTCCGTGGTGGACGAGGCGACCATCGACGCCCTCTACCGGGCGTCCATGGTCGGGGTCCCCGTGGACCTCGTGGTCCGTGGCATCTGCGCCGTCCGGCCGGGGGTGCCCGGGCTGAGCGAGACCATCCGGGTGCGGTCCGTCCTCGGGCGGTTCCTCGAGCACTCCCGGGTGTTCGCGTTCGCGGACGCGACCGGCGACGGGCCCGAGGTGTACATCGGGTCGGCGGACCTCATGCACCGCAACCTCGACCGCCGGGTGGAGACGCTCGTCCGGATCACCGACCCGGGCCACGTCGCCGAGCTCGTCGAGATGATCGACATGTCGATGGACGACGCCACCGCGTCCTGGCACCTCGGGCCGGACGACACCTGGGTGCGCCATCACCTGCGCGAGGACGGCACCCCGCGGGCGGACCTGCAGGAGTGGTACATCGCGTCGCGCCGCCGCCATCACCGCACCCGGTAGCGCGCGCCGGCCGGCCGCGAGCCGGTCGGTGCGCGGACCGTCCGACGCGCGAGCCGCGTTGCGGTCCCCCGGCCCGGTGACCATCATCGAGCCGTGACCGGACGAGCGCCTCGTCAGCGTCCGGTCGAGGCGGCCGGTGCGCTGGTCTGGCGTGAGCGGCACGGCGCGCTCGAGGTGGTCCTCGTGCACCGTCCCCGGTACGACGACTGGGCCTGGCCCAAGGGCAAGCTCGACCCCGGCGAGTCGCTGCCCGTCGCGGCCGCGCGCGAGGTGCACGAGGAGACCGGCCACGCCGTCGTGCTCGGGGTCCCGCTGCCGACCCTGCGCTACCGCACCGCCGACGGGCGCGGGAAGCGCGTCCACTACTGGGCGGCGCGGCTCGCCGGCCGGTCGGACGCCCACGCCCTGGCCGCCCGGCTGCCGGTCGAGCCGGCGTCGGCGGACGAGATCGACGCGGTGCGCTGGCTGACGGTCGACGACGCCGGACGGACGCTCACGCGCCGGACCGACCGGGAGCCGCTGGATGCGCTCGTCGCGCTGCACGCCAAGGGTCGCCTCCGGACGGACGTGCTGGTGGTGGCGCGGCACGGACGCGCCCGGCAGCGCTCGTCGTGGAAGGGCGAGGAGACCGAGCGGCCGCTGACCCCGAGCGGCCGGGCGCAGGCCGAGGCGCTCGTGCCGGTCCTCGCCGCCTACGGCGTGCGGGACGTCGTCACCAGCCGCTGGGAGCGCTGCGCGGCGACCGTGGAGCCGTACGCTCGGGCGGCAGGGCTCAAGCCCGGTGGCGCATACCTGTCCGAGGCGGAGCACGAGCGCTCACCCGCCCGCGTCGCCGGCGGCGTGCGGTCCCTGCTGGAGCGGCGGCGCGACGCCGTCCTGTGCACCCATCGCCCCGTGCTGCCGACCGTGCTGGACGTGCTCGGGCAGCACTCGCGCCGCGCCGTCGCGGACGCGCTACCCACCGTCGACCCGTTCCTGCGCCCCGGCGAGGTGCTCGTCGCGCACATCGCCCAGACCGGCAAGGGCCCGCGCGCCGCCGCCGTCGAGCAGCACCTGCCGCCGCTGCACTGAGCCCCGAGCCCGATCGCCGGGCCCGTCCACCGAGCCCCTCCCCGTGCCCGTCCCCATGCGCGTCCGCATGCCCGTCCGCAGGCCCAGCCGGGGGGCGGGCAAGTGGCAGGCAGGGACCGGACGCGTACACTTCGACGCGACGTCGGGCCGCGTTAGCCCCGGGCTCCACACAAAGCCGCTTCGAGCGGCCTTCGCGCCGACAGGCGCTTCTGCGGTCCGGCGTCGCCCCACCTCCCGTTGCTCGACCGCCCGTGTGAGACGCGTCGCAGCGCCCGGGCGTCACGCTCCGGACACCTGGAGTCCACATCCCGGTGATTGCGCGTTCACACGGGGGCTGCCCTAGCCTGTGTCCGACACGCCCCCCCTCCCCTCGGAGACCCTTGTGCGCCTGCGCCTCACACCGCGCGACACGTCCTTCTTCGACCTGTTCGCCGCGTCCGCGCAGCACCTGGTCACCGGGGCGAACCTGCTCGGCGAGATGCTCGGCGCGGACCGGGCCGGCCGGAAGGTGCTGGCCAAGCAGCTCGCCGACGCCGAGCACCTCGCCGACGAGGCCACGCACTCGATCATGCGACGCCTCAACCAGACCTTCGTCACGCCGTTCGACCGGGACGACATCTACGCCCTCGCGTCGAACCTCGACGACTGCATGGACTTCATGGAGGAGGCCTCCGACCTCATCGTGCTGTACCGGCTCGACGAGCTGCCGGTCCGGGTCGCCGACCAGGTCCAGGTCCTCCAGCGCGCCGCCGAGCTCACCGCCGAGGCGATGCCGCGCCTGCGCTCGATGCAGGACCTGCACGAGTACTGGGTCGAGGTGAACCGGCTCGAGAACCAGGCCGACAAGGCCCACCGCAAGCTCCTCGCCCAGCTCTTCGACGAGATCACCGACCCGATCCTGCTGATGAAGCTGAAGGAGGTCGTGGAGAAGCTCGAGGATGCGGCCGACGCGTTCGAGAAGGTCGCGAACACCGTCGAGACCATCGCCCTCAAGGAGTCCTGAGTCCCGGTGGAGATCGCTCTCGTCGTCGTCGTCGTCGCGTTCGCCCTCGGCTTCGACTACACCAACGGCTTCCACGACGCCGCCAACGCGATCGCGACCTCGGTCTCGACCCGCGCCCTCACGCCCCGCGTCGCGCTCATCATGGCGGCGGTGTTCAACCTCATCGGCGCCCTGCTGGGCACCGAGGTGGCCACGACCATCGGGTCCGGGATCATCGAGCTGGGCTCGGACGCCGGCACGCACGGGCTGGCGATCGTCCTGTCCGGGCTGATCGGCGCGATCGTGTGGAACCTCATCACCTGGTGGCTCGGGCTGCCGTCGTCGTCGACGCACGCCCTGATCGGCGGGCTGACCGGGGCCGGCCTGGCGTCGTCGACCACCGTGCAATGGGACGTCATCGCCGACAAGGTCGTCCTGCCGATGATCCTGTCCCCGCTCGTCGGGTTCGGGCTGGCCTACCTGCTCATGGTCGGCGTCCTGTGGCTCGTCCGGCGGGTGGCACCGGCCAAGGGTCAGCGCCGGTTCCGGCTCGCGCAGACGGTCTCCGCCGCCGCGATGTCGCTGGGTCACGGCCTGCAGGACGCCCAGAAGACGATGGGCGTCATCGTGCTGGCGCTCGTGGCCGGCGGCCTGCACGAGGGCAACGACATCCCGCTGTGGGTCAAGCTCTCGGCGGCCGGGGCGATCTCGCTCGGCACCTACTCCGGCGGCTGGCGCATCATGCGGACCCTCGGGCGCAGGATCATCGAGCTCGACCCGGCCCGCGGCTTCGTCGCCGAGACGGTCGCCGCGTCGGTGCTCTACACCACCGCCTTCGCGTTCGCGGCGCCGGTCTCCACGACCCACACGATCACCTCGGCGATCATGGGCGTCGGCGCGACCAAGCGGCTCTCCGCCGTGCGCTGGGGCGTCGCCAAGAACATCGGCCTGGCGTGGGTGCTGACGATCCCGATGGCCGCCGGTGTCGCGGCCCTCATGTACCTGGTGCTCGGGCCGATCCTCGGCTGAGCGCCGCCCGACCGGTCCGCTGCTCCGACCGGTCCGCTACTCCAGCCGGTCCGCGCGCTCGCCGGTCCGCTACTCCAGCCGGTCCGCGCGCCAGAGCGCGGCGGCCTGCTCGAGCTCCTCCGCGGTCCGCACGAGCGAGCCCGCGCCACGGGTCAGCCGCAGCGCCGCGGCGGCGTCGCGGTCCTCCACGAAGTCGGCGTCGAACGCCGCTCCCGTGGCCAGCACCCGGCAGAACGCGGCCCCGCGCTCGAGCGCGACGGCGAGGTCGCCGGCATAGACCCCGGACAGGACGGCGTCGACCACCTCGCGCAGCTCGGACGGGCCGAGCGTGCCCGCCACGCCGGCGACGGCCACGTGCACCGGTGCGGCCGCGACGCCCATGCGGTACCGCTCGGCGAGGGTCTGCGGGTCCCGGCGCACCCACTCCCGGACGACGTACAGCCGCCACAGCGCACCCGGCAGCGTGTCCGGCGGGCTGTCGGCCCACATCCCGGCGACGACGTCGAGCCCCTCCGCCTCGACGAGGCGGACGAGCCGCTCGACCACCTCGGGGTCGTCGATCGCCCGCGCGCGGTGCACCAGCGCCGAGGCGGTCGTGTGGGCCAGCTCCGACCGCACGGCCGGGTCGATGTCACCCTGCAGCTCGTCGGCCGCCTTCGCGTCGAGCATCGCCGGGCGCCGCGGACGCCTCGGCGCGCTGTTGTCGGAGCTCACTCCTACAGTGTCCACGAGGCGCGCTCCGGTCGCAGATCGCCTGCTCATCAGGGGAATCTCCATGACCGACAGCGCACCCAGCGGCAAGAGCGCGCACCACACCAAGGCGATCGGCCTCGCCGTCTCCGCGGCCGTCGGCAATTCCTCTTCGGCTTCGACAGCTCGGTGATCAACGGCGCGGTCGACGCGATCGAAGGCGAGTTCGAGCTCAGCGCGACCGTCACACGAACGTGCTCGTCACGCTCATCGCGATCGGCCTCGTCGACCGGATCGGCCGTCGCCCCATCCTGCTCGTCGGGTCGGCCGGCATGGCGGTGTCCCTCGGGGTCATGGCGCTCGCCTTCACCCAGGCCACCGGGTCCGGAGCGGACATCTCGCTGCCCGCTCCGTGGGGCCCGGTGGCGCTCGTCGCGGCCAACCTCTTCGTCGTCTTCTTCGGGGCCTCGTGGGGCCCGGTCGTCTGGGTGCTGCTCGGCGAGATGTTCCCCAACCGGATCCGCGCCGCCGCACTCGGCGTCGCGGCCGCCGCCCAGTGGATCGCCCACTTCCTCATCACGGTGACGTTCCCGCCGCTCCTGGACGCGTTCGGGGCGACGATCCCCTACCTGCTCTACGCGATCTTCGCCGCGCTCTCGTTCCTCTTCGTCCTGACCAAGATCCCCGAGACGAAGGGCGTCGAGCTCGAGGACATGGAGAACGTCCAGGGTCCGACCCGCCGCAGCCGGGACTGACGTCACGGTCGCAGTCCCGCCGACGCGCGGTGACCGCGGCCACGCTGATCGGCACTGATCGCACTGATCGGCACTGTCCCGCCGGTGCCTTCCCCCGACGACGCCGGTGACCATCGGCCCGGATGCGCCGCCGGCGTCGTCGCGTGCTGCGAGAGGATGGCGCCGTGACCGACCCCAACGCCCGCGTCGAACGCGAGCTCGGCCTGCTCCTGCGCCGGGCCCACGCCTCGTCGAGCGCCGTCGCGGCGCGCGTCCACCCCGATCTCGACGCCGGCGCCTACCCGCTGCTCGTCCGGATCCACCTCACCCCGGGGGTGCGCTCGAGCGAGCTCGCCCACCACGTCGGCGTGGGGCGGGCGACGATCTCGCGCCAGGTGCGGCGGCTGGAGGAGCTGGGACTGGTGCAGCGACGTCCCGACCCGGAGGACTCCCGCGGCCAGCTGCTCGCGCTGACCACCGAGGGCACCCGCCGGCTCACCGGGGCCCAGGAGGCGCGCCGCGCCTGGCTGGCCGCGGCGCTGTCGTCCTGGACCGACGACGACGTCGCCGGACTCGCCACCGCGCTCGAGCGGCTCAACCTCACCCTCGACGAGGCGACCCGGCGCCCGACCTGACGCCGTCTGACCGGTGCCGCCGCGGCCGCCGCGGCCGCCGGCCGGCCGGTGCGCGGCCGACCGGTGCCGGCGTCCCGCTCAGGCCGAGGGCTCGAAGGTCAGCGACACCGAGTTCATGCAGTAGCGGTCCCCGGTGGGGGTCTGCGGGGCGTCGTCGAACACGTGACCCAGGTGCGAGCCGCACCGTGCGCAGCGCACCTCGGTGCGCACCATCCCGAGGGTCGAGTCCTCGAGCAGCTCGACGGCGTCCCCGGCCAGCGGCGAGAAGAAGCTCGGCCAGCCGCAGTGCGCGTCGAACTTCGTGTCCGACCGGAACAGCTCGTTGCCGCACGCGCGGCAGCGGTAGACGCCCTCCCGGCGCTCGCCGAGCAGCTCGCCGGTCCACGGCCGCTCGGTCCCCGCGCGGCGCAGGACGCTGAACTCCTGCGGGTCGAGGGCGACCCGCCACTCCTCGTCCGACTTCTGGACCTCGTACGGCATGTCCGACCTCCTTCGACGACGACTGCCCGCATCGTAAGCCGAGCACGAGGCCGCGCGTCCATGCGTGCCGGGCTTCCGGGTGCCGGGCCCGCGCCGACCCGCGAGCCGACGCCGAGCACGACGAAGGCCGGCCCGGGCGGGAGCCCGGACCGGCCTGCGGTCGTCGTCGTGCGGTCGGCCGTCCGGCCGGAGGGGTGGGGCTGCGGTCAGCGGCCGCGACGCCCGGCGGCGGAGCCGCGGGACATCTCGACGGCGCCGCTGCGGCCACCGGTGGACGAGGAGTACACCGTGGTCGAGCCGCCCTGCGGGGCGCGTGCGGGACGCTGGCCCGAGCCGGCCGGGCGTCCGCCGCCGGAGCGGCCGGCCCCGGTCGAGCGACCACCCTGGCCGCCGGCCGCGGGGGCGCCTGCGGCACCCGCACCCGAGTGGCGACGACGTCCGCCCGCTGCGCCACCGGCGCGGCCACCGCGCGGCGCGGCGCCACCGGGGCCCGCGGGACGCGAGCCCCCCGGCACGGAGACCGGCTCGGGAGCGGGCATGACGATCGCGGCGACGTCGCCGACCAGCGCGCGGATGACCGGCGAGCCCGGTCCGACCCGCTGCGGGGTGACGGTGATCTTGGCCTGGCGGGTCAGCGTCTTCACGTCCCCGGCCTGCTCGGGGAGCATGACGGTGACGACGGCGCCCTCGGCCCCGGCGCGGGCGGTGCGGCCCGAGCGGTGCAGGTACGCCTTGTGCTCGGCCGGCGGGTCGACGTGCACGACGAGCTCGATGTCGTCGACGTGGATGCCGCGCGCCGCGATGTCCGTCGCGCACAGCACGCGGACGTCACCGGAGGAGAACGCGGCGAGGTTGCGCTCGCGCGCCGGCTGGCTGAGGTTGCCGTGCAGGTCGACGGCCGGGATCCCGGCCGCGGTGAGCTGCTTGGCGAGCTTCTTGGCCTGGTGCTTGGTGCGCGTGAACATCACGCGGCGACCGGTGCCCGAGGCGAGCTCGTTGACGACGAGCTGCTTCGAGGCGGCGTCGTGCACGGCCAGGACGTGGTGGGTCATCTTCGACGACCGGCGACTCGGCGGAGTCGACCGAGTGCGACAGCGGGTCGGTGAGGTAGCGCTTGACCAGGAGGTCGACCCCGTTGTCCAGGGTCGCGGAGAAGAGCATCCGCTGACCCTTCTTCGGGGTCTTGTCCATGATCCGCTTGACGCCGGGCAGGAAGCCGAGGTCGGCCATGTGGTCGGCCTCGTCCAGCACGGTGATCTCGACGCCGTCGAGCGTGAGGAGCTTCTGGTTGAGCAGGTCCTCGAGGCGGCCGGGGCAGGCGACGAGGATGTCGACGCCGCCGTTGAGCGCGGAGACCTGACGGCCCTGCGAGACGCCGCCGAAGATCGACGGTCAGGCTCAGGCGCTCCGCCTTGGCCAGCGGCTCGAGCGTCGCGGCGATCTGCGTGGCGAGCTCGCGGGTCGGGGCCAGCACCAGGGCGCGCGGGCGGGCCGGGGTCCGGCGGGCCGGTCGACGCGGCGAGGCGCGCGACGATCGGCAGCGCGAACGCGAGGGTCTTGCCCGAGCCGGTGCGGCCGCGGCCGAGGACGTCGCGGCCGCGCAGGGTGTCCGGCAGCGTCGCGGTCTGGATCGGGAACGGCTCGGTGATGCCACCCGCGGTGAGGGAGCGGACGAGGGTCTCGGGCACGCCGAGGTCAGAGAAAGAAGGCATGGAGGAGGTCGCCTTTCCGGCGGGGATGGGTCGGGGCTCGCCGCGTGAACTCGCAGGTGCTCCACGACGTCGGAGGGCGCCAGGATGGGCCGCTCCGTCCCCCAGTATGCCGTACGGGGTCCCCCGGCGGGGTGTGAGTCCCGTCTCCCCGCTGCTCAGGGGCCCGCTCGGCACACAGCCGCCCCTCGTACCGTGGGGCGCGTGACCCTCGACCTGCTCGCCGAGATCTGGCAGCGCGCCACCTCGACCCAGCCCGCGCCGTCGTCGACGACGGTCCTGGTCACCGGCGCGGTGGCCGCCCTCGTCGTGCTCGTGCCGGCGGCCTGGCGGGTGGCGCGCCACCTGGTCACGCTCGTGCACGAGGCGGGGCACGCGGTCGTCGCGCTGCTCACCGGGCGACGGCTCGCCGGCATCCGGCTGCACTCGGACACCTCTGGGCTGACGACGTCGGTCGGCCGGCCGGACGGGCCCGGGATGGCGGCCACGGCCGCGGCGGGGTACGTCGCGCCGGGCCTGCTCGGGCTCGCCGCCGCGGCGACGGCCTCGCGCGGCTACGCGGTGGGCGTGCTGTGGGGGCTGCTCCTGCTCGTCGCTCTCATGGGTTTGGTGGTGCGCAACCTCTTCGGGCTGTGGTCGGTCCTGGTCACCGGTGTCGTGCTCGCCGCAGTCACCTGGTGGGCACCGCCGGTGTGGCAGACCGCCGCCGCGTGGTCCGTCATCTGGTTCCTGCTCCTGGCCGCGCCGCGTCCCGTGCTCGAGCTGCAGCGCACCCGGCGACGCGGCGCCCGCACCTCCGACGCCGACGTGCTGGCGAGGCTCACCCATGTCCCGGCGCTGCTGTGGCTGCTCGCGTTCCTCGGGGCGACCGTCGGCACCGCGCTGGCCGGTGGGGCTCTCCTCACCCGGGCCTGAGCCCGGCGACGCGGCTCGCGCAGCGCGACGCGGGCGGAGAGGCGCGGGTGCGCGGGGGCGTGTGACGCCTGTCACGCCGAGGTGAGGCCACCCGGGATGTGGGCCGGTGCGGGGCGTGGACCCGGGCGGGCCGTCCGCAGGCCCGTCACCCGGGGGGACCGACGCACGCCACCGACGACCCGAGGCCCGTGCCGTGAGCCCGACCACCCGCAGGCGCCCCGCGCTGACCCGGTACTTCACCCGTGGTGAGCGCGCTGTCGATGCTCGCGCTCGAGGTCGCCCTCTGGGTCACGACCGAGTCGATCATGCGGGACCGCGCGGAGTCCGAGGCGATCCAGTCCGCCCGGGACGTCGAGCAGGACGCCCGGAACCCCCGGCCGGGCACGGCCTCGGCCCCTAGCCGGGTCGCCCGGAGGCGGACCGGCGGGACACCGCCCGACCCGCGACCCCGAGGGCGAGGACGACCGCTCCCCCGAGCACGGTCGCTCCCGGCAGGCTCAGCGCGAGCGCGAGGCACCCCAGGAGCCCGACGACGTGCAGCGCGCGCGGCCACCGCCGCTCCTCACCGGTCTGGGTGAACGCCGCGACGTTGGCGACGGCGTAGTAGAGGAGCACCCCGTACGACGAGAACCCGATCAGCGTGGGCACGTCGGCGACCAGCAGCAGCACGACGGCGACGACGCCCACCGCCCGCTCCGCCACGTACGGCACCCCGTGCCCCGGGCTCAGGACGCCGAGCCGGGCCGGCAGGTCACCCCCGCGTGCCATCGCCCACGCGGTCCGGCTCACCCCGGCGACCAGGCCGAGCAGCGCCCCCAGGCACGCCGCCGCGGCCCCCGCGCGGACCAGCCAGGCCCACTCGGGTCGCCCGGCGACGGTGAGCACGTCCGCGAGCGGCGCCGTGGACCCCGCCAGGCGGTCCGCCCCCAGGACCCCGAGCGCCACGACGGCAACCATCGCGTAGACGGCGAGCACCGTGGCGAGCGCGGTCGCGATGGCCCGCGGGATCACCCGGCGGGGCTCGCGGACCTCGGCGCCGAGCGTGGCGATCCGCGCGTAGCCGGCCATCGCGAAGAACAGCAGGGCCGCGGACTGCACGACGCCGGGCACCGTCGCCGGGACACGCGGACCGACGGCCGCGTCCCCGGATGCGCCCGGCAGCGCGCCCGTGCCGCCGAGCACCGCGCCGGCACCGACGACCACCACGACCGCGAGGACGACCGACGTCACCGCGACCAGGACCCGGGTCACACCGGCGGTGCGGGTGATGCCCCGCTCGTTCACGGCGACCAGCACGACGACGGCGGCGACGGCGGCGGCTCGTGGCCGCTCGGGGACCGCGTACGCCGCGAAGGTCGCGGCCATCGCCGCGCACGACGCCGTCTTGCCGACGACGAAGGCCCACCCGGCCGTGAAGCCCCACCAGGGGCCCAGCCGGTCGCGACCGTACCGGTAGGCGCCACCGGCCTCCGGGATGGCGGCCGCCAGCTGCGCGGTGGACAGGGCGTTCGCGTACGCGACCACCGCCGCCAGCGCCAGGCCGATCAGCAGACCCGTGCCCGCGACCCGTGCCGCCGGCGCGAGGACCGCGAAGACGCCCGCGCCCAGCATGGCGCCGACCCCGAGCAGGACCGCGTCGGGCAGGCCGAGGCGCCGGTCGAGCCCGGGGCCGGGGGTGGTGGGGGTGGGGTCCGGCACGCGCCCAGGGTAGGCAGCGGCGGGTGCACGGCCGGTGGTCCACGGCGGATGCACGGCGGGCGAGCGGCGGAGCCGCGCCGGGACTCGTACGGTCGGCCCATGACCGCCCCGACCCCGCCGTCGCCACACCTCGGGACCGCGCGTCCCGACCGGCGCACCGGCACCCCCCGCACGACGGCGTCCGCCCTCGGCCTCGCGGTCCTCCTCGGCGCCGCGGGGGTCACGCACCTCGCGGTGCCCCGCATCTACGAGCCGCTCATCCCGGCCCGCCTCGGACCACCGCGCCCGTGGGTGGTCGGCAGCGGCCTGGCCGAGCTCGCGTGCGCCGCGGCGGTCGCCCATCCCCGGACCCGCCGGGCCGGTGCGCTCGCGTCCGCCGCCCTGTTCGTCGCGGTCTTCCCGGGCAACGTGCAGATGGCGCTCGACTCCCGGCCGGGCTCGCGGTCGGGCGCGCGGTCGTGGGTCCGGCCCGCCGTCGTCTGGGGCCGGCTGCCGCTGCAGGTGCCGCTCGTCCTCTGGGCCCGCGGGGTGGCCGCCGCAGCGGCGCACGGCTGACCAGGACGCAAGCCTGGCCGGATGTGCCGACGGGCCACCGCGGTCGGCTCGCCGGGGCGTCACACGCGGACCTCACACGCCGACGACGGCGCTCCGGCGCTCGAGCAGCACGACGTCGCTCCACCGGCCGTCGAGCCGGCCGATGCGCTCGCGGACGCCCACCCGGCGGAAGCCGAACCGGTCGTGCAGCGCGAGGCTCGCCGCGTTCTCGGGGAACACCCCGGACTGGATGGTCCAGATCCCGTCCGCGTCGCAGCTCTCGACGAGGCGCGCCAGCAGGGCGGCGCCGACACCGCGCCCGCGGGCGGCCGCTGCGACGTAGACGCTGTGCTCCACGACGCCCGCGTACGCGGCGCGGGAGCTCACGGGGCTCACCGCGACCCAGCCGAGCACGGCGGCGGCCCCGGGCCCCGCTCCGTGCTCGGCGCCGGCCCCGGCCGGCCCGTCGTCCACCCGGGCGCCCGGCTCGTCGACGGCGACGTAGCGGTGCGCGGGCAGCCGTGCGCGGTCCCAGTCCGACCAGGTCGGGACCGTCGTCTCGAACGTCGCCTGCCGGGTCGCGATCCCGTCCGCGTAGGCGGCGAGCACCCCGGCGGAGTGCTCGGCGCCCAGGGGGACGACCGCGAACGGTGGTCGCGCGGTCACGCGGAGCGGTGCAGGTGCGTCACCGCGGCGTCGTCGGGCTGCGCGGGCCGCGGTGCCGGGTGCTCGACGAGCGCGAGCACGCGGCCCGCCATGAACCGGGCCGTGCGGACCGGCGTCCCGCCCCGGGTGGTCTCGATGACCTCGACGACTCCCCGGCCGTGGACCACGTCCACCCGTCGCCCGGCCCGGGTGGCCTCGATCTCGTAGGTGCGGGTGCTCCCGCCGGCATCGATGACGATCTCGACACGGTCGCCCTTCATCGCGTCCACCCCTCGCGCTCGGCGGGCCGGCACGTCGCCACCCCTGCCTCGGTACAACGCCTCCGGGGCCGCCGGGATTCCGGTTCCGCCGCTCGGAAATTGCCGCTGACCTGCTGCGATACGTTCAGGAGGGAGGCCCGCACCCACCCGGCAGCCGGGCGTCCCCCCTCACGACGCCGCCGTCCTCCCCGCCCTCCACACGACGCGCGACGGGGAGCCGTCACGCCGATCGGGTGCCGCCCGGGCGTTCGCGTCGTCCGCACGCCGCCGCGGGCTTAGCCTGCGGCGGTGAGCCCCGTGGACGACACCCTGCCGGCGGCGGCGGACGCACGCCGCCCCGCACGACGACACGTCGCCGCCTGGGCGCTGTGGGACTGGGGGTCGGCGGCGTTCAACGCGGTGATCACGACGTTCGTGTTCACCCGGTGGCTCACGAGCGACGCGTTCGCCGACCCCGGCGACCGTCGCCGCGGCGCGCGCGGAGGGCGACGCGGCGGTCCCGCCACGACGGCCCTGGACGCCGTCCTGGCCCAGCACTCCGCCTGGCTGGGCTGGGGTCTGACCGTCGCCGGCCTGTTCATCGCGCTCCTCGCGCCGGTCATCGGGGCCCGCTCCGACGACGCCGGCCGCCGGCGTCGCTGGCTCGCCGTGCACACGGCGGTCACGGTCGCGACTCTGCGCGGCGATGTTCCTCGTGCGCCCGGACCCGGGTCGCTCACCGAGAACCTGCTGCTCGGCATCGTGCTGCTCGCGACCGCCAACGTGTTCTTCGAGCTCGCCGAACGTCAACTACAACGCGATGCTCACCCAGGTCTCCACCGCCGTCGACCCGGGGACGGGTCAGCGGCATCGGGTGGGGCGCCGGGTACCTCGGCGGCATCGTCCTGCTCGTCGTCCTCTTCGTCGGGTTCATCGACCCCGAGGTGGGCTGGTTCGGCGTGACCGGCGCGGACGGTCTCGACATCCGGCTGTCGGTGCTGCTCGCGGCGGTGTGGTTCGCGGTGTTCGCCGTGCCGGTGCTCCTGCTCGTCCCCGAGTCGCGCCCGCGACCGCGCGACCTGCCCGGCTCGGCGTCGTCGCGTCCTACCGCCGGCTGCTCGCCGACGTCGCGACGCTGTGGCGCGGGCGGCGGTCGACCCTGTCCTTCCTGCTCGCCAGCGCCGTGTACCGCGACGGGCTCGCCGGGGTCTTCACGTTCGGTGCCGTGATCGCGTCCGGCACGTTCGGCTTCAGCGCGAGCGAGGTGGTCCTGTTCGCGATCGCCGCGAACGTCGTCGCGGGCGTCTCGACGATCGTCGCGGGCTACCTCGACGACCGCGTCGGCCCCAAGGCCATCATCGTCACGGCGCTCGTCGGCCTCCTGGTCGCCGGCACCGCGGTCTTCGTCCTGCACGACGGCGGCGCGACCGTCTTCTGGGTCGTCGGCCTGCTGCTGTGCCTGTTCGTCGGGCCCGGCGCAGTCCTGCAGCCGGTCCCTGCTGTCCCGGGTCATCCCGCCCGGCCACGAGAGCGAGATGTTCGGCCTCTACGCGACGACCGGGCCGCGCGGCGAGCTTCCTCGCGCCGCTGGCGTTCTCGACGTGCGGTCGCCGTCTCCGGGCTCCCAGCACTGGGGCATCGTCGGGCTCATGCTGGTCGTCGCCCTCGGCCTGGCGCTGCTGCTGCCGATCCGCACGCCGGCCCCGGCCGGGGCGCACCCGCCGACCACCCCGGCGGTGGAGGCATGACGTCCTGGACGGCCGACCCGCTGGGCGGCGACTGGCAGCAGCCCACCCTGCCGCTGGGCGACCGACACCGAGGGACCCGTGGTCGCGACCCTCGTGCGGCGCGACCCCCGCGCCCGTCGCCCGCGCCCACCGGCACCGGGTCGGCCCGCCCCGCCGTGCTGTACCTGCACGGGTTCAACGACTACTTCTTCCAGACCCACCTCGCCGACCGCTCGCTGCCGCCGGGTTCGCCTTCTACGCCCTCGACCTGCGCAAGTGCGGCCGGTCGCTGCGCACCTGGCAGACGCCGCACTTCTGCACCGACCTGCGCGAGTACATCCCGGAGCTGGACGCGGCGAGCCGGATCATCCGCGCGGAGCTGCGACCACGACCGCCTCGTGCTCCTGGGGCACTCGACCGGTGGGCTGCTCGCGAGCCTGTGGGCGCACCGCGTGCGCGACGACGGCGATCGTCGACGCGCGTCGTCCTCAACAGCCCCTGGTTCGACCTCAACGCGCCGTGGTTCCGGCGGGTCGTGTCCACCCGGATGGTCGACGCGCTCGGGCCCCTGCGGCCCGCAGCGGGTCGTGTCTCGCGGCGTCGGGGACCGTACACGCGCCGCCTGCACGTCAGCAACGGCGGGCGGTGGCAGTACGACCTCGGGCTCAAGGCGGCCACCGGGATCCCGGCGCGCGCCGGGTGGCTGCGCGCGGTCCGGCGCGGGCACGCACGGCTCGCCCGTGGGCTGCAGATCCGCGTGCCCGTGCTGGTCTGCACGGCGGCCCGAGCGGGCCCGACCGCGAGGACAACCCGGACCTCGACCGGCAGGACACCGTGCTCGACGTCGCGCACATCGCCGCGCGCGCGCCGCGGCTGGGGCCGGACGTCACGCTGGTGCGGATCGAGGACGGCATCCACGACCTGAGCCTGTCCGACGAGCCGGCCCGGACCGCGTTCTTCGACGCCGTCTTCGGCTGGCTCGCCCAGCACCTGCCCGCCGCGCCGCAGCCGCCCACCCTGCCGCCACCCGCCTGCCGCCACCCAGCCTGCCGCCACCCACCCTGACGCCGGCAACGGCCCCCGTCCCGCCCGACGACCGGGTCGACGCCCTCGGCGCGCCCGCCCGACCGGCGTAGGAGGGACGGCGGGGCGTCGTCGATCAGGGAGGATGGGCCCCAGCCCCGGCCACCGCCGGGCTCGGCAGAGGAGATCGCGTGACCGGTGACCCGCGCCTCGGCGGCGCTGCCGAGCACACCGACGCCGACCCGAGCCACGTGCTGGGCGAGCTCGCGATCGCCGCGGCCGGCATCGGGACGTTCGACTGGGACTTCGACCGCGGGGTCCTCTCCTGGGACGACCAGCTCATCGCCCTGTGGGGCTACGACCGGGACGGCTTCGACCGGACGATCGAGGGGTTCAACGCCCGGCGTGCACCCCGGCGACCTCCCGCGGGTCAGCCACGCGCTGCAGGCCGCCATCGCGTCGTGCGGGGAGTACGAGGCCGAGTTCCGGGTCGTGCTGCCCGACGGCGGCACGCGCTGGGTGGCCGCCCGCGGACGCGCGCTCGACGACGGCACCGGGCGCGCGCACCGGATGCTCGGCGCGGCGTACGACACGACCGCCCGCCGCGAGAGCCAGGCGCGGGTGGCCCGGGTGCTCGAGGCGATGCCGACCGCCTTCTACTCCCTGAGCCGGGACTGGACCTTCACCTACGTCAACGCCGAGGCCGAGCGGCTGCTGGGCCGGCACGCGCGACGAGCTGGTCGGGCACAACATCTGGGAGCTGTTCCCGGCCGGGCGCGGGCGACAGCTTCGAGGCGCCGTACCGGACCGCGCTCGAGTCCGGGCCGTCCGGTGTCGTTCGACGCGTACTACCCGGCGCCGCTGGACGGCTGGTACGAGCTGCACGCCTGGCCCGGCCCGGACGGCCTGTCCGTGTACTTCGTCGACATCACCTCGCGGCGCCAGGCACAGCTGGAGGCGCGAGCAGGCCGCCGAGCCGCGCCGACCTCATGGCGCGCGTCACGACCGCGCTCACCGAGACCCTCCAGGGCGAGGAGGCGGTCGCGCGCCTCGCCCGGCTCGTCGTCCCCGCCCTGGCCGACTGGTGCATCGTCACGCTCGTCGACGACGACGAGCAGGCGGGCGCGCGGCGGGGGCTGCGGGACGCCGGCTGGTGGCACGCCGACCCCGACCAGGCGCCCGCTGCTCGAGCGGTACGCGTCGCTACGCCTGGACGCGCTGCGCAGCACCTCCTACCTGTCCCGCGCGCTGGAGACCGGGCCGGCCGGTGAGCATCGAGACCGACGCCACCGAGCGCGTCGCCGAGGTCCTCCTGCCGGGCGCCGCGCGCGACGCGCTGCTGGAGCTCGCGCCGGAGGCGATGGCGATCCTGCCGCTGCGCGGCCGCGGCGGTCCGGTGGGGCTGGTGACCCTCGCCCGCGCGGCCGGCCGCGGACCGGTGGACCTCGCGACCGCCCAGGAGGTGGCCGGGCGCGCCGGCCTCGCGCTGGACAACTCGCGCCTGTACCGCCAGCAGCGCCGGCTCGCCGAGGGGCTGCAGCGGTCCATGCTCACCGCGCCGCCCGAGCCGGACCACGTCGAGATCGTCGTCCGCTACGAGCCGGCCGCGCAGGCCGCGCAGGTGGGCGGCGACTGGTACGACGCGTTCCTCCAGCCGGACGGCGCCACCGTGCTGGTGATCGGCGACGTCGTCGGGCACGACATCGCGGCGGCCGCGGCGATGGGGCAGGTGCGGTCGCTGCTGCGCGGGATCGCCGTCGCGACCGGCGTCGGGCCCGGCGCGCCTGCTCGAGCGAGGTCGACCAGGCGATGCGCACCCTGCAGACCGACACGATCGCGACCGCGGTGGTGGCCCGCATCGAGCAGACCGACGACGAGCTCGCCGCGCGGGGTGACCCACGTGCGGTGGGCCAACGCCGGGCACCCCCCGCCCATGGTGCTCAACCCGGACGGCACCGTGGCGGTCCTCGCCGGCATCCGTCCGGACCCGCTGCTGGGCGTGCTGCCCGACGTCCCCCGCAACGAGTCGGAGGTCGCGCTCGACCGCGGGGCGACGGTCCTGCTCTACACCGACGGGCTCATCGAGCGCCGCGACCGGTCCCTGGTCGACGGCATGGAGGCCCTGCGCGACCTGCTCGTCGAGCTCGCCGACCTCGACCTGCAGAGCCTGTGCGACGAGATCCTCGACCGGCTGCTGCCCGACCGGCCCGAGGACGACGTCGCCCTGGTCGCGGTCCGGCTGCACCGCCAGGACCGGCCGCGCCCGGCGGAGGCCGGACCGAACCGCGTCCCGCCCGACGTCCCGCCGGACGCGTCAGCGCTTGAGCGCCTCGGCGAGCTTCATCCGGCCGCCGGTGTGCAGGACGCCGCGCTGGTAGACCCGTGCCGCCAGCCAGATCAGCACCGGGATGGTCGCCGCCGTGATCGCGATGGCCAGCGGCATCTCCCACACGGGAGGCCCGCCGAAGGCGTCCCGCACCGGCATCATGAACGGGGCGAAGAACGGCACCTGGGACAGCACGCGCACGAGCGTCGAGTCCGGGTCGGTCGGGACCAGGAACATCGTCACGTAGAACGGCACGAACAGCAGGAACATCAGCGGGGTCGTGACGGACCCGATCTCCTCCTGGCGCGACACGAGCGCGGCGAAGCCGCCGAACAGCAGCGCGTACAGCAGGTAGCCGAGCAGGAACCAGACGATCAGCCACACCAGCGCCGAGCCGATGTCGACCGACACCGACGTCACGCCGAGGATCCCGGCGCCGATCGCGAGCGCCCCGCCGAGCACGACGACCTGGAACAGCCCGTACAGCGCCGATGCCCAGGATCTTGCCGGCGAGCAGCTGGGTGGGCCGGATCGTGGACGAGCAGGATCTCCACCACCCGGGACGTCTTCTCCTCGACGACCCCCATCGCGATCATCGATCCCGACCCGATGAGCCCGAACAGGAGCAGCGAGATCATCACCGTGGCGACGCCGAACGCGGGTCCGTCGAACTCGGTGCCGTCGTCGGGGTCGAGGGACTCGACCTGCGGGACGGCCGCGGCGCCATCGCGGCGCCGAACTCGGCCGGGTCGCCCCCGAGCTGCGCCGATCCGGTCCGCCACGACGTAGGCCTGGGCGGCCGCGGCCACCAGCCCGACGACGGCGTCGTCCGGCTCGCCGTCGACGACGACGCTCGGCGCGGCCGGGTCGCCCTCGACGACGCGCGTCGAGCGGGTCTCCTCGGCCGTGAGCGCGTCACGGGCCGCGTCGACCGCCCTGGGTGCTGACCTCGAGGTCGACTCCGGCGTCGCGTGCCGACTGCACGAGCTGCGGCTCCAGCGCGGCCGCCGACGGGTCGACCGCGACCCGGTGACCTCGGGCGACGTCCTCGCGGTCGAGGAAGGTCGCCCCCGACCACGGCGCCGACGAGGATGACGACGAGCATGACGACCATCGAGATGATGTTCGCCTTGGTCAGCATGCGGGTGACGAACTCGCGCCGGGCGACGAGCCGCACCGGTCCGCCGCCGCTCATGCCGCCACCTCCCGTCTGCCGCGGGGCTGTCGGTCCGGGTCCTTCGCCGGTGACGCGTCGGCGTCGGCGTCGGCCGGCGTCCTCGCCCGAGGACACCACGCCGCGGAAGAGGTCGGCCAGCGTCGGCCGCACCCGGGAGAACTCACGCACCGGTCACCGAGCGCGAGCGCGCCGGCGAGCAGGTCCTGCTCCGCGCCCGGCCGGCCCGGCTCGAGCTCGACGACGACGGCGCCCCCGCGCCCGGGGCGGGCGTCGCCACTGCCGCCGGGCACGCCCGTCGACCAGCGCGCGGACGGCCGCCGGCGTCGGCGCTGCACGTCGAGCAGCCACAGCGGGCGGTCGGTGTGCCGCAGCTCGTCGATGGTGCCGAGCGCCTCCATCTGGCCGGCCCGGATGATGCCGACGCGGTCGCACAGCCGCTCGACCAGGTCGAGCTGGTGGGACGAGAAGATGACCGGCACACCGGCGTCGGCCCGCTCGCGCAGCACGGTGCTCATGACGTCGACCGCGACCGGGTCCAGCCCGGAGAACGGCTCGTCCAGCACGAGGATCTCCGGGTCGTGGACGAGCGCGGCCGCGAGCTGGACGCGCTGCTGGTTGCCGAGCGAGAGCTTCTCGACGTTGTCGCCGCGGCCGAGCCCCGACCCCGAGCCGGTCGGTCCAGCGGGTCGACCGCGGCGCCCGCGTCGTCCGGGCGTCATCCCGTGCAGCTCGGCGAGGAACAGCAGCTGCTCGCCGACCTTCATCTTCGGGTACAGCCCGCGCTCCTCGGGCATGTAGCCGACCCGGCGGCGGACCTCGAGGTCGAGCGGTGCGCCGTCCCAGCGGACCTCGCCGGAGTCGGCCGCGAGGACGCCGAGCATGATCCGCATCGCCGTCGTCTTGCCGGCGCCGTTGGAGCCGACGAACCCGAAGATCTCCCCCGCCCGGACGTCGAAGGTCAGGTCCCGCAGGGCCCGCAGCGACCCGTAGGACTTGTACAGGTGGTCGATCTCGAGCGACTCTCACGCGGGCGTCCCCGGCTGGTCGTGGACCGGCCGGCCGAGCGCCCGGCGCCGGACGAGGCGGACGAGCGTGCTGACCTGCGGCGGACGCGCCCGGGGCCGAGGGACACCCGGCGCGGAGCCGGACCGTGGTTGTCCGTCCCAACGTATCAGCGCCCGGTGACAGCCCTCCGGGACGAGCCGGACGGACGATCGAGTCGGCGTCCGGCAGGGACGTCCGGGCGCGGCGCGACTACGCATCGGGAGGTGGCGGCCTCGGGCACGACATGCGCGCTGTCGAGCTGGTCGAGGAGGACGGCGCCCCGCGCGCCGGCGGCTCCCCCGGCGCGCGGCTGGACCGCCCCGCCGGCCCGCCCCGCCGCGCCGGGCTCCGTCCCCCCGGCCGCTCCCCTGGCGCCCGGCCACGCCCGCCGGCGGCGGACGTCCGCGGCCGTCGCGCTGCTCGTGGTGGGGATCGTCCTCGGGGACGCCGCCGGGGACGCCCGGGCGCGCGCCGGGCTCGCCGCGCTCGTCCGGGTCGCCGGGCGTCGTCGCGCCGGCTCGACGGCCCCGCCGCCGAGCTGTGGCGCGCGGACCCGACCCTGCGCCCCGAGCTCGGCGAGGCCGGCGGCCTGCTCGTCGGCGTCATGGGCGCGCGCGGCGGCGGCCGACGTCGTCGGTCTGGACCCGGCGACCGGCGCGGTGGTCGTGGCGCACCGTCGTCCGGGAGAGCGGGCCCCGGGGACGGCGGCGGCGGGGTGCGCTGCGTCACCCCGCGAGCCGGCCCCCGGCCCGGCGGCGCCGGCGCCGCGCCGCGTCCCGACCGTGGTGTGCGTGGTCGACCGGGCAGCGCGACCGCGCGCCGGCGGGGACGACCCGACCGCGGTCGGCGCGCCGCCGTCACGCGGCCCCCGAGGACCGGCTGCTCACCCTCGACGCGCGGACCGGCGCGCTCCTGGCCGACCGGATGGTCGAGCGCAGCACCGTGCTGTCGGCGCTCGGCGCGGACGTCGTCGTCGGTCACGTCGACCACGACGGGTACGTGCGCGTCGTGCGGACGGACCCGTTCGGGGCGAGCAGGTGCGCTGGTCGTTCGTCGCGCCGCGCCCGCTGCCGCGCTCGCACCTGGCGTGGGCCACGCGGATCGCCGTCGAGGACGGCGTCGTCGTGGTGGACGAGGCGGACGGCTGGGCGCTGTCCGCGGACGGCGAGGTGCTCCACGCGTGGACGGCAGCACCACGCGAGCAGCTCGAGGGCACCGCGCAGGTGGTCGGCGCCGGGCGGTCCTCACCCGGCCGCGAGCCGCGGCTCGGGGCCGCGTGGCCGCGCTCCGTCGTCACCGACCTGCGCACGGGACGGCTCGTTCGGGGTGGACGGGCCGCCCGCTGCCGACCTGGCCCGACGACGGCACCGTCGACGAGCGCGTGCTGGTCCGGGCCGAGGCAGGCGGCGAGCTGCGTCGCCCACGACGCGTCCGGCGCCGCCCGCGTGGAGCGTGCCGGGCAACGTGCAGGGCCGCGCGCTCGTGGTCGACGGACGCGTGCTACGGATCGGCTCGACCGACCTGTCCGCGATCGACGCGCGGACCGGCGCGGTGCTGTGGTCGACGCCGCTCGTCCGCGGAGCCGCGCGGACCTCGCTCCTCACCGACGGGCGGCTCGCGGTGGTCACCGAGCTCGACCCGGACGACGGCGTCGTGCTGCGCGCCTACGGGCTCGATGACGGCCGGCTGCGGTGGACGGCCGACCTCGCGGACGACATCAGCGCGCTCGACGGCGTTCGGCGACCACCTGTTCGGGTGGACCGGGCGAGCAGCTCGTCGCGCTGGGCGTGCCGGCGGCCTGACGCCCGGCGCCGGCCACGCACCCGTCGCCGGTCGGTCCTCCGGGCCGTGGGGCCGCCGCCGGGCGCACCCGCCGCGGGTTGCGCGCAGGTCACCATCACGTCACGCCGTGCCCCGGCGCACCGGCGGGGCACGACGATGGTCCCCATGCGCCGTTCCGTCCTCGCCCACCTCGACCTCGAGGTGTCCAGCCCCGCCCTGCTCGCCCTCATCGTCGCCGTCGCCGACGGCGGCCCCGCCGTACGGGACCGACGGACCGAGGAGCTCACCGTCACCCAGGACGGGACGGCGCCTGGAGGTCACCGAGCTCGCCGGCCCGCACGGCACCCGCGTGCACCAGGTGCCAGGCGCCGGTCGGGCCGGTGACGGTCGACTACCGGGCGACCGTCGAGGGCCACGACGACCCGCCGCCGGTCGACCCGCTCGACCTGCTGCAGTACCTGCGCCCGAGCCGCTACGCCGACTCCGACCGCATCCTCGGCCTGGCCGCGATCGAGTTCGGCGGGCTGAGCGGTGCCCCGCTGCTCGACGCGGTGGGCCGGTGGGTCGAGTCGCACGTCCGGTACGTCGCGGGCAGCAGCGGCCCGACCGACGGCGCGAGCGACACCGTGCTGTCCGGCCAGGGCGTGTGCCGCGACTTCGCGCACCTGACGGTGAGCCTGCTGCGGGCCCGCGACGTCCCGGCCCGGCTGGCCGCGGTGTACGCCCCCGGGCTGCAGCCCATGGACTTCCACGCGGTCGCCGAGGCCTACGTCGACGACGCCTGGTACGTCGTCGACGCGACGCACCTCGCGCCGCGGTCCGTCGCTCCTGCGCATCTCGACCGGGCGCGACGCCGCCGACACGGCGTTCCTGTCCACCTACCGCGGCGGGGTCCGGCTGCGCTCGCAGTGGGTCAGCGCCGTCGTCGACGGCGAGCTGCCGACCGACGACCGCGCGCACGCTCGTCCAGCTGCGCTGACGGTGAGCGGCCGGCACCTGACGGCGAGGGCCGGCACCGGACGGTCGGCACCGGGCGACGGCGGGCGGGGTGTGCCTACCGTGGGCCCATGCCCGACCCCGACCGCCGCCGCACCGCCGCACCGGCGGCGCGTGCCCGCGCTCGTGACCGCGGTCGCGGTGGCGGCCGGCGCGCGGACTCGGTGTCGCGGCGCCTGACCGGGCGTCGCCGGCGGCTCGAGGCGGCCGGGCCGACGGCCGGGGCGACCGCCGGCGCCGGCACCGGCGCGACCGCGGCGCTCGGCCGCGCCCCGCCGCCGGCGGCCGGCCGACCGACCGGCGACGCCGACCGGCGCACCGACCGGCCCCGGCCGCGCGCGAGCCGGCCGCGGACGCGCCGAGCATCGCGTTCCTCGGCGACTCGCTCACCGTCGGCGTCGGCGCGCCGCCCGAGCGCGGCTACGCGTGGCAGACGGCCGAGCGGCTCGGCTGGCCGATCGCGCTGGTCGAGGGCGTCTCCGGCAGCGGCTTCCTCGCTCCCGGCGGCGGCGACCCGATGCCGGACCGCGTCGCCGACGTCGTCGCGGCCGCCAGCCGGACGTCGTCGTCGTCGCGGGCGGGACCAACGACGTGTTCTGGGGCTACCCGCCCGACGACGTCGAGCGGGCCGCGGCCGGCCTGCTCGCCGACCTGCGGGCCGGGCTGCCGGACGCCGCGTGGTCGTGCTCGGACCGCTGCCCACGTCGTTCGACGCGGTCGACGACCCCGAACCCGACCCGGGAGGCGGTCCGCGCAGCGGCCGAGGCGGCGGGCGTCGAGTACCTCGACGCCGGGCGCCGTCGTCGGCGCCGCCGTCACCGACGCCGCGCAGTGGGACCGGTACATCAGCGACGACGGCCTGCACCCCAACGAGCTCGGCTACGGCGTGCTCGCCGACGCGCTCGCCGCCGAGATCGGGGCGCTCGTCGGGTGACCGGCACCCCTACGGTGAGGCCCATGCCCGACGCGACCACGACCCGGCGCGACCGACCTCCGGGCACTCGGCCCGGCCGCGCTCGTGTCGCTCGCCGGCTTCGTGATCTTCGGGCTCGAGCAGCACGAGGCCGGGCTGGCCGTCCTGGCGGTCGCCGTCGCCCTCGGCCTGGTCGTGCACCGCCCGCTCGGCAAGGACCTCGCGCTCATCGCCGTCGGCCTGGCGTCATGAGCGCGGTGCCGATCACGACCGACGTGAGCGACGCGCACATGGTGACGATGGGGACCGCGATGGTCGCTCGCGGTCGCGGTGCCCTACCTCGTGTCCCGGTACGTCTTCCGCGACCACGCGATCCGGTTCCCGGTCCGCACCGGCGAGCGGTGGACGAGGCTGGAGAAGGGGTACCTCGTCGCGGTTCCGCTGCTGGGCTACGCGATCCTGCCGGTCTACATGATCAGCACCGGCGTCTACCGCAACTGGCCCGCGGTCTCCGACGCCGAGGGGATCGGCCGGCTGTTCCTCGGCACGAACGTGCTGGGCATCTGGGACGAGCTGTTCTTCATCTGCACGGTCTTCACGCTGCTGCGCCGGCACCTGCCGGTCTGGCAGGCGAACCTCCTGCAGGCGGTGCTGTTCACGTCGTTCCTGTACGACCTGGGCTTCCACGCCTGGGGACCGGTGATGATCTACGGCTTCGCCCTCGTGCAGGGCTACATCTTCCAGCTCACCCGGTCCCTGACCTACGTGGTGTGCGTGCACCTGCTGTTCGACTTCGTGCTGTTCCTCGTCCTCGTCCACGCGCACAACCGCAGCTGGCTCGACATCTTCGTCGTCTGACCGGGGTCGCCGCCCGGGTGAAAGGTGCCCCGCACGGGGCACGGCGCCGCCGAATGGCTTGGGGCCCGCCCGGCGACGACGATGATCGTGAGGGGGATCACGGCCATCCGGCCGGTCGCCGGCCTCGCGACCTCGCCGATCCCCTCCCGCCGACGAGAGGTGTGCTGATCGAGTGCTCACGCCTCCGCCGTGCGCACCCCGCCGGGGACCGGCTACCGCCACGAGGCCTTCCTCTTCAGCGGCGTGACCGAGCTGCTCGCGGGCACCGTCCCGTTCGTGCGCGCGGCGCTCGACGCCGACGAGCCGGTCATGGTCGCCCTCGTCGACGCCCACTGGCAGCCGCTGCGCGCGGCCCTCGGCGCCGACGCGGACCGCGTGCACCACGTCGACATGGAGGTGCTCGGACGCAACCCGGCCCGGATCATCCCGGCATGGGCCGCGTTCGTCGAGGCGCACCGGGCCTCGGGCAGACCGCTGCGCGGCATCGGCGAGCCGATCTGGGCGGGCCGCAGCGACGCGGAGCTGGCCGAGTGCCAGATGCACGAGGCGCTCCTCAACCTCGCGCTCGACCCGCGCACACCGCTGTGGCTGCTGTGCCCGTACGACGTCGCCGCGCTGGCCCCCGACGTCGTCGCCGAGGCACGCCGCAGCCACCCGACGGTGTGCGAGGCGGGCCTGACGACGCCCACCGGCACCTACGGCGGCGAGGCCCACGTCCGCGACCTCTGGGCCGGTGTCCTCCCGGCGGCACCGCTGACCGCCCGCACGGTCACCGTCACCCGGGGCGGGCTCGGCGCGGTCCGCACCGAGGTGCACCTGGCCGCGACCCGCGGCCGGCCTCGACCCCGCCCGCGCCGCCGACGTCGTGCTCGCGGTCAACGAGCTCGCGTCGAACAGCCTCGACCACGGCGGCGGCCGCGGTGAGGTCCGCCTGTGGTCGGACGGCACGACCTTCCTGGTCGAGGTCGAGGACTCCGGCAGCATCGTGGACCTGCTCGTCGGCCGCACCAGCCCGACCGCTCGACCAGCCGCGGGGCCGTGGGGTGTGGATGGTCAACCAGCTGTGCGACCTCGTGCAGATCCGGTCCTCGGCGGCCGGCACCGTGGTCCGGGTGCACAGCCGCCCCGCGAGCGCACCGGCCCGGTGACCCTCGCGGACGTCGCGGTCGAGCTGTACGCCCTGCCGCCCGCCGAGTTCACCGCCGCGCGCAACGCGCGCGCGAAGCAGGTCCGCGCCGCCGGCGACCGCGAGCTCGCCGGGCAGGTCGGGGCGCTGCGCAAGCCGACGCTCGCGGCATGGGCGGTCGACCTGCTCGTCCGGCAGCGGCCCGACCAGGTCGAGGACCTGCTCGCGCTCGGTGCCCGGCTCCTCGAGGCCCAGGCGGCCCGGGCCGGCGACGCGCTGCGCGACCTCAACCGGCAGCAGCACGCGGCGATGGCCGCGCTGCGGGCGGAGGCCCGCCGCCTCGCGGCCGATGCCGGCCAGCGGCTCGGTGACGCCGTCGACGTCCCGCTGGAGAGCACGCTGCGTGCGGCGATGACCGACCCAGCCGCCGCCGCCGCGGTCCGGTCCGGGCTCCTGGTGGCCGACCTGGTGAGCACGGGGTTCGGGCCGGTCGAGGTGGGCGACGCCGTCGCGGTGCCGGACGCCCCGCCCCTCACGACCTCCGCTCCCGATCGTCCGGCGGGGGGCGAGCCCGCGGACGACGACTCGCCGGCCGTCCCGCTGCCGCGCCGGCGGTCCGCGACCGGACCCCGCGCGGCGACGGACCGGCCGGCGCCCGAGCTCCAGATCCGGCTGCGGGCAGCTCGCGGAGCGCGCGGGGCGCCGCCGTCGGCACCGTCGCGTGCGCACCGGGCACCCGGACCGGACGAGCCCACCGTGCCTGCCGCGGACGCCGGGTCCGAGGAGGCCGCGGAGGTGCGCGGTCCCGCTCTCCGGAGGGACGACGAGCGCGCGGCCGCACGCCGCGCGAAGCAGGAGCGCGAGCAGGCGGCGCGGGACGAGGCCCACCGGCGCGAGCGCGAGGAGGCCGAGCACGACCTCGCCGCTGCGCGTGAGCGCGCGGAGGCGGCCGACCGCCAGCTGTCCGACGCCGAGGCCGCCGTCCAGGACGCCGCGGAGCGCCGGGCCGCCCTCGAGGCCGAGGTCGAGCGGCTCGAGGACGAGCTGGCCGAGGCCCGCGACCGGCGTGACACCGCCAGGCGACAGGAGCGGCAGACGTCCACGGCCCGCGACGCGGCCGCGCGCGCCGCGAGCACCGCCGCTCGCCGCGCGGCGGCGGCCGAGGAGCGGCTCGACGCCGTGCGATGACCGTGCGATGACCGTGCGCCGGTCCGCGGGCGTCGCCCGGATCAGGTCGCGGAGGCCGTCGCCGACGTCCCGGTCGCCGCAGCCTGCAGCTGGCCGATCAGTCCCGACAGCGGCAGGTACACCCGCAGGGCAGTGATCCGGTCGTCGGCCAGGTCGTAGACGACCGCGTACGGGATCCGCACCGAGACCCCCGTCGGCGCGATGCCGGCGAACTCCCCGATGTGCGTGCCCACGAAGTCCGCCTCGAGCAGCGCGGTGCCGTCCGTCGTCACCAGGTTCCGCACCTCGACCTGCGCGTCGAACAGCTGGGTGTGCAGCGCCGTGATGAAGCCGGCGACGGCGTCCCGGCCCCGGACCTCGTCGCCGGTCTCGGTCGTCGTGAACAGGACGTCGTCGGCGAGGAAGCGGCCGACGTCGCCGTTGGCGAGGAGCACCTCGATGTAGTCGCTCATGAGGTCCTGCGCGGTCTGGGTGGTCATGGGACACCTTCTTCTCGCGGGGCGCCGTCGCCCGGCCGGACGCGGCCGCCACCGATCACTGTCCCGCGCACCGCACGGCCACGTCGAGACCGGCATGCGACGGCGGACGGGGTGGCACCTCGCCGGTCAGGAGTCGGCGCGCACCGCCCCGGCCCGGCGCCGGTGGGCGACGGCCGCGCGCACGTCGGCGGCCACCAGGTCGGCGTTGACGCCGGCCGCCGCCCGCGCCCCGCCGGCCGCGGCCGCCCCGACCTGCGCGTGCAGGTCCGTGACGTTGCCCGCGACCCACACCCCGGGGACCGTGGTCGCGCCGGTCGGGTCCGCGGGCACGTACCGCCCGACGACGTGGTCGCCGATCCGCAGCTCGGCCAGCTCGAGCCCCAGCCCGGCGAGCAGGTCCGACCGCGCGACCATCCGGGTCGCCACGACGAGCGCGGTCATCGGCACGACCCGGCCGCCGGCGAGCCGGGCGCCGGCGAGGTGGTCGTCCACCACCACGAGCCCGGTCACCTCCCCGTCGACGACGGCGACGTCACGCGCCGCGAGCTGCTCCCACTGCTCGTCCGTCGGCTCCGGGCTGCGGTGCCGGAGCAGGGTCACCCGGTCGCTCCACTGCCGCCAGAGCAGGGCGTGGTGGACGGCCATCGGGCCGGTCGCGAGCACGCCGATCGACTGTCCGCGGACCTCGTGGCCGTGGCAGTACGGGCAGTGCAGGACGTCCCGGCCCCAGCGCTCGGCGACCCCCGGCACGTCCGGCAGCTCGTCGGACAGCCCGGTGGTCACGACGAGGCGCCGGGCCGTCAGCCGGGCGCCGTCGGCCAGGTCGACCACGAAGCCGCTGTCGGCCGACTCCGCGTCGCCGTGCGCAGGGCCCGCCTCCTCGCCTCCGGGCGCCGTGATCGCGCCGGCGGAGACCACCCGACCCGTGACGACCGCCCCGCCGTGGGCGGTGACCTCGACCCGCCCGGTGGCCAGGAGCTGCGCCGGGGAGGTCCCCTCGTGCCCCAGGAGCCCGTGCACGCTCGTGGCCGGCGCGTTGCGCGGCGCGCCGTCGTCGACCACGACGACCCGCCGTCCCGCCCGCGCCAGCATCAGCCCGGCACTCAGCCCGGCCGCACCGCCGCCCACCACCACCACGTCCTGGTCCGTGGTCCTGTCCGCTGTCGTCGTCGTCATGCCCCGAGCCTGCGCGGCGCGGCGCCGAGTTGACAACATCTGTTGCCGTTCCGGCAAGATGTCGTCATGGACGAGCCGATCGAGGACGTGCTGACCGGCGTCGCCGCCCGCCTGCGCGCACTCCGGCAGGAGCACGGCGCGACGCTGGCCCAGCTGTCCGCGCGGACCGGGATCTCGGTCAGCACGCTGTCCCGGCTGGAGTCGGGCGGGCGCCGGCCGACGCTCGAGCTGCTGCTGCCGCTCGCGCGGGCCCACGGCGTCGCGCTGGACGAGCTGGTCGGGCCGCCGCCGACCGCCGACCCGCGCGTCCGGCGGGCGGCGGTCCAGGGGGACGGGATGACGGCGGTCCCGCTGACCCGCCAGCCCGGGGCACCCCGGGCCTACAAGCTCACCCTCGCCCCGCGACCCGCGACGGAGGTCGCCCCGGAGCCGCGCAGCCACGAGGGCTACGAGTGGGTCTACGTGCTGTCCGGCCGGCTGCGTCTGGTGCTGGGCGAGCACGACCTCGTCCTGGGCAGCGGGGAGGCGGCCGAGTTCGACTGCCGGACGCCGCACGCGATGGGCAGCGCGGACGACCGGCCGGTCGAGCTGCTCAGCCTCTTCGGCCCGCAGGGCGAACGGCTCCACGTGCGCGCTCGTCCGACGCGCCGGCCGGCGACCGGCTGAGGGGGCCGGCCGGCCGCCGGTCCGCTCCGCTCCGCGAAGGCTGCCTCAGCTCCCGTCGCCGCGCGCCCACGACGGCGGCGGGGGCGGCGTGGCAGGTGGCGTGGTGGGTGCGGCACCCGGCGGTGCGGCGGGCGGCGGCGGTGCGGTGTGGCCGCCCGACGGCGGCGGCGGGGCGGCGTGGGTCCCGGGCGGCGGCGGCGCGTACCCGGCGGCGGCCGCACCCGGGGGCGGCGGGGCCGAGGTCTGCAGCGCGAACGAGCGGATCGCGCCCCGCGCGTCCTGCTCGCTCAGCGCCGCGAGCACCCGCTCCCGCTCGTGCGGGTCGGCGGGACGGCCCCTCGACTCGAGGTAGGCGAGCACCCCCAGGTCGTGGAACAGCCGGTCGGCGTCGCCCCCGCCGCCGAGCCCGCCCGGACCGCCCAGCCCGGAGCCCGCGAGCGCGGTGTCCGCCTTCGCCGCCAGGTCCGTCGCTGCGGCCTTGGCCTTGTCCAGGAAACCCATGGTGACCTCTCCTCCCCGGGGGCGAGCACGTCGTCGTGCGGGCCTCCACAAACCCTACGCACGCGTCCCGCGCGTCGTTAGAGTCGCGAGCACCGGCCTTTCGCACCGAGCACACCTGGAGCGCCCATGCCCGTCCACGGTTCCCTGTTCACGGACTTCCGGGAGAACACCTCACCGGACCCGTTCTCGCTGCAGGGCAAGAAGCTGCTCAAGGTCCAGATGGGCTACGGACCGGTCTGGGCCAAGAGCGGCTCGATGGTCGCCTACCAGGGCGACGTCCGGTTCGAGAACAAGGGCTCGGGCGGCCTGAGCAAGATGTTCAAGGCCGCGGTCACCGGCGAGGGCGTCGACATGATGCAGTGCACCGGGCAGGGGGAGCTCTTCGTGGCGGACAACGCCGCCGAGGTGCAGATCCTCTACCTGGAGAACGACCAGGTCTCGGTGAACGGCAACAACGTGCTGGCGTTCTCGTCGTCGATCGACTGGGACATCCACCGCATCCAGGCCCGCGGCGCCGCGATCACCGGCGGGCTGTACAACGTGTCCCTGCGCGGGACGGGGTACGTCGCGATCACGACGAAGGGCGACCCCGTCGCGCTCGACGTCGCCTCCGCACCGACGTTCGGCGACGCCCAGGCCGTCGTCATGTGGACCTCCGGCGTCACGATGGACATCCGGGTCGACACCGGCGGCCTGCGCTCGATGGTCCGGGGCGGGACCGGCGAGACGTTCCAGATGGCGTTCGGCGGTCAGGGATACGTGCTCGTGCAGCCGAGCGAGTCGGTCACCGAGGGTGGCCACCAGCAGAGCGGGGGGCACCAGGGCGGCGGTCTCGGGGGTCTGCTGGGCGGCTGACCGGCGCTGCCCTGCCGGCGCTGCCCTGCCGGCGCCGCCCGCTCGGCGCTGCCCTGCCGACTGCCCCGTCGGCACCCTGTCGGCAGGCCCGGCCTGCGCGCATACTCGGGCCATGGGACGGCTCGTCCCCGCGGGACGGGCGTCGGCGCTGGCCGTGGCGGTCGTCGCCGCGCTGGGTCCGAGCGCGTGCGCCGGCCCGGCCCCGGACGGGTCGGCCCGCGCGGACGAGGGGTCGACGGCGGCCCCGGCGCAGCTCCCGCGTCCGTCACCGCTCCCCCCGCCGCCCGGACCGTCCTCGGCGGCGGACCCCGCGACCGGCACGGGGTCCGGCGCCGGAGCCGCGGGCGAGCCGGCCGCGTCACCGGGTGCCGGAGCACCGCCCGCCCCGGCGCAGCCACCGGCCGACGCCCCGGCGGCGGGCGCCACCCCGCCCGCCTCCCCGCCCGCGCCCCGGCCCGCGGAGCCGCCGCCGGTCCCCGCGCCGGCACCGCCGGCCGCCGCGTTCGCCGCGACGACGTCGTCCATCACCCCCGAGCTCGCGGCGCGGATGCACGCGTCGTGGCGCCCCGGGTGCCCGGTCCCGCTCGCGGACCTCCGGTACCTCACGGTCAGCCACTGGACGTTCGACGGGACGGTGACCACCGGCGAGCTCGTGGTGCACGCCGACCTCGCCGAGGGGGTCGTCGGGGTCTTCCGCACCCTGTTCGACGCCCGCTACCCGGTCGCTCTCATGCGCCTCGTGGACGACTTCGCCGCCGACGACGACGCCTCGATGGCCGCGAACAACACCTCAGCCTTCAACTGCCGCGCGGTGACCGGCGGATCCGGCTGGTCGGAGCACTCCTACGGCCGCGCGCTGGACCTCAACCCGGTGCAGAACCCGTACGTGCGGGGCAGCACCGTGCTGCCACCCGCCGGCGCGCGCTACGTCGACCGCCCGGACGAGGCAGGCGTCCTGCACGCGGGCGACGTCGTCGTCACCGCCTTCGCGGTGGCGGGGTGGTCGTGGGGCGGTGCGTGGAGCCGCCCGACGGACTACCAGCACTTCTCGACGACGAACCGCTGACGCCCCGGGGCGTCGGCGGGCGCGAGGCGGTCAGCCCGGAGCCGGGGCGCGGACGATCGGCGGGCGCGGGGTCGGCGCGCCGCGGCCGCGCAGCCGGGCGCGCAGCGCGTGCAGCAGGAGACCCGGGCGCAGCAGCAGCCAGGGGGACGCGACCAGGTGGTACACCCGGGACACGGTCGCCGCGGCGAGGTGGTCCCCGTGCGCGCCGAGCCGGCCGAGCTCGGTCACCCAGCGGCCCATCGCCGCGTCGGCCGGCCCGACCGGGCCCGGCGCCGGGACGTACCGGCGGTCCTCGCCGGTGGCGATGCCCCACGGCAGGGCCAGGACGCGGGCGAACCGGCGGTGGAGCCGCCGGGTGGCGCCGGGGCGCAGGTCCCGGGCGAGTGCCCGCCGCAGCAGCACGGCCTCCTGCGCGGCGACCGTGATCCCCTGCCCGTACACCGGGTTGAAGGCGCACAGCGCGTCCCCGACCACGACGAGCCCGTCGGGCCAGTCCGGCACGTCCTCCACGTGGCGGCGCCGGTTGGACGTCTGCCGGCTCACCGCGACGTCGCCCACCGGGTTGCCGGCCGCGAGCACCTCGCGCAGCGCCGGCTCGGACAGGCCCGCGAGGAACGCGGTGTAGCCGACCGGGTCCCGCGGGGGACGGTGGTCGCCGGAGCCCACCGCGCCGACGAGCCAGCGACCGCCCTCGACCGGCAGCGCGATGCCGCCCCGGCGCGTCGTCGGCGTCTGCAGGACGACGACCCCGGCGGCCTCGAGGGCGCCGGAGTCCACCTCGAGCACGCGGGTCGAGTAGCCCACCCGCGCATCGACCTCGGCGACCCGGGCCGCGGTCACCCCGAGGTCGGCGAGCCAGTGCGGCAGCCGGGACGAGCGGCCGGTGGCGTCGACGACGACGTCGGCGGGGACCGGGTCGCCGTCGGCCACGTCGACCCACCACCGCGAGCCGCCCGCGTCGCCGCGTCGCAGCCCGGTCACCCGGGCCCGCTCGCGCAGCTCGACGCCGGGCAGCGCGCGCACCCGACGCTGCACGAGGTGCTCGAGCAACGGTCGGGTGGCCGACAGGAAGCTCAGCTGCGGCCGGCCGTACGGCGACCAGCCCGGCTCGGACAGCCAGGCGAGGCGACCGGTGTCGACCTCGACGGCGCCGGCGGCGCGCAGGTCGGCGGCGAAGCCCGGGAGCAGCCGCTCGGCGGCGCGCAGCCCGCCCGCGAGCAGGACGTGCGCCTGCCGGCCCTGCGGGACGCCGGCGCGCGGACCGGGCTCTGCCGGCAGCTCGTCCCGCTCGAGCAGGGTCACCTGGTGCCCGGCCCCGGCCGCGGCGGCGGCGGCGAACGCCCCGGCGAGGCTCGCACCGAGGACGACGACGTGCCGCGGACGGGACGACACCCCGGGACGCGGACCTGCGGTCACCCGTGCCTCCTCGGTCGATGACGGCGCGAACCCCAGCATCCGTCGTGAGCGGCGCGCGGGGCCAGCGCATCGGACGACATCGACGGGCGCGGCGATCGGCGACCGCCCGGTGAGCGGGCCGATCCCCCCCGCCGGGTCTACCGTCTGCCGGTACGGATCAGGTGCGGTCGCCTCGACACAGGGGGCGAGGCGACGCCGATGACCGGGACGGGGCTCACCATGCGACGCACACGAGCAGCACACCGACGTCGTCCCGCCGTGCTGGCCACGCTGGTGGCACTGCTGCTGGGCGCGACCGCGGGACCGGCGCGGGCCGACGACCCGCCCTTCGTCGGCTGGACGGCGGCGCTCCCCGCGTACGCCTGGGAGCACGTGCCCACGAGCTCCGACGAGTGCGCGGCGGGGCGTGTCACGTGCGTCGAGCGATCGGTGCGGCAGATGCAGCGCCACGTCGGGCCCCTCCTGGCCGGCTGCTCGCACCGGGCGGCGTTCGCGCTGGCGTACCTGCGGACCACGGAGAGCTACCTGCGGTCCTCGACCACGCCCGGCTTCTACCGCGACCCGGCCTTCGTCAACCACGAGGAGTCCGCGTTCGCGGCGCTGTACTTCGCGGCCGACGACGACTGGACGGAGGGGCGCGTGCACGAGGTCCCACCGGCCTGGCGCATCGCCTTCCGCGCGGCGGACCGGCGCGACGTGAGCGGCACCGGCGACCTGCTGCTCGGGATCAGCGCCCACGTCACCCGCGACCTGCCCTTCGTCCTCGCAGAGATCGGCCTCGTCGCGCCGGACGGCCGCAGCCGCAAGCACGATCACGACCGCGTCGACGTCATGCTCAACGGGGTCATCGAGCCGCTCCTCGCCGAGCAGGCCGCACGCATCGACCCGGGGATGGCCTTCCCGGCGACTCCCTTCGGCGTCGGGTACACCGGGCTGATGCAGACGCTGCTCACCTGGCGCGAGACAGCATGGCGGCACGCCGAGATGCTGGTGGCGGCACCCGACGACGCCGCACGCGCCCGGGTCGCCGACGCCATCGAGCGGTACGCCGCCGCCAACGCGACGGCGATCGTCACCGCGACGCGGTACGTCGCTCCCCTGACGTCCACGGCCGGTCGTGACCGGTACTGCGCCGCTCGGGCGACGCCCGCAGCGCGGTGACGCCCCGCACCCGAGCCCGGGCCGGTCGCCGCGGCGCGCCGGCATGGTCGGCCGCCGCCGGTGGCCTCGCCGCGAGCGCCGTCGTCGCGGCCGGTGCGGCCTGGCGGATCCGGGCGCTGGCCACGGCCCTGCGGCGACGCGCGGTCGGTGCGGAGGCGCTCGCCGAGCTCAGCCACCTCGCGCTCGCGGCCGACCACCCCGACGACCTGCTGCGGGAGGCGCTGCGGGTCGCGGTGACGGTGACGGGCGCCGACTACGGCACCGCCGTGCGCCGGCTGCCCGACGGGCGCATGCGCCTCGCGGACGAGCTGGGGCCGCAGGCGCTCGCGCCCGGGACGATCCTGCCGATCGCCCCGCAGGGGTCCTACGTGCTGCGGGTCGTCGACTCCGGCGAGCCGTTCCTCTCGGCCGACCTGCGCCACGACCCGCGCATCTCGCCCCCCGGGCCGCTGCTGGAGCGCGGCGTCGTGTCCGGGCTCGCGGTCCCGGTCCGCGGCCCGGCGGCGGTGACCGGGGTCGTGGCCGTGCACTCCCGGCGCCGGCGCGCCTTCGGCCGGGAGGACGTCGACGTCGTGCGCGCGCTCGCCGGCGTGGTCGCGACCGCGTGGGAGCAGGCCGCCCACCGGCAGCGGCTGGGCCACCAGGCGCTGCACGACCCGCTCACCGGTCTGCCCAACCGGGTGCTGTTCCGCGACCGCCTGGAGCACGCCCTCGCGCGCCGCCCGGCGGACGGTGACCCCGCGCAGGTCCCGGGGGTGGCGGTCGTCCTCATCGACCTCGACGACTTCAAAGGGGTCAACGACAGCTTCGGGCACGCGGCGGGCGACCACCTGCTCCTCGTCACCGCCCGTCGCTTCGGCGAGGTGGTCCGGGCCCACGACACCCTGGCCCGGCTCGGCGGGGACGAGTTCGTCCTGCTGTGCGACCCCGTCGCCGACGAGGCGACGGTGCGCGCCCTCGTCGACCGGCTGCAGGAGGCCTGCCGCCGCCCGGTGGCCAGCGGATCCTCGACCTTCACCGTGACCGCGAGCTTCGGGATCACGTGGACCGGACGGAGCACCTCGTCCCCCCGGACCGCCGACGCGCTGCTCGGCGAGGCCGACGTCGCGCTCTACCGCGCCAAGGACCGCGGGCGTGGCCAGGTGCAGGTCTTCGACGAGCACCTGCGACGCACGACCCGCAACCGCCGGCTGCTGGAGTCCGAGCTGGCCGAGGCGCTCGAGCGCGAGGAGCTGCGGCTGCACTACCAGCCGGTCCGCAGCGCCGACGGTCTCCGCACCGTCGGGGTGGAGGCGCTGCTGCGCTGGGAGCACCCGACCCGCGGCAGGGTGCCGCCCGACCAGTTCATCCCCACCGCGGAGGAGACCGGGCTGCTGGTGCCGATCGGCGCGTGGGTGCTCCGGACCGCGTGCCGGCAGGCGGTCGCGTGGCACCGCGAGGCGGCGCCGGGGTCCACGGCCCCCCCGTGGGTGTCGGTCAACGTCTCCCCGCGGCAGCTGGACGACCCCGGCCTGCCCGACGTCGTCTCGCAGTCGCTCCACGACTCCGGGCTCGCCCCCGGCTCCCTGGCCCTGGAGCTCACCGAGTCCGCGGTGCTCGCGGGCTCGGAGAACTACCGGGCGCTGGACCACCTGCGCGAGCGAGGCGTGCAGCTCTTCCTCGACGACTTCGGGACGGGGTTCTCGTCGCTGACGCACCTCGCCCAGCTGCCCATCCAGGCGGTGAAGATCGACCGGTCGTTCGTCGCCGGCCTGCCGGACGACCGCCGGCACGCAGCCCTCGTCTCCGCGTTGATCCGGCTCGGCACGGACCTCGGGATGGAGGTGGTCGCCGAGGGCGTGGAGACCGTCGCCCAGCTCCGCGCGCTCCGGGACCTGCGCTGCCCCTCGGTACAGGGATTCCTCTTCGACCGACCTGCCGCCGAGCCGGACCTCGCCCCGCGCTGACCGGCCGTCCCGCACGGACGCCGCGGAGCCGGCCCGGCCGGAGCGGGCCGAGGGACCGTCGGGGAATGAGCGTGCCCGTGTCGGTGGCCGCAGGTCCCCCGTTCGGCTCCTGGGCCCGCACCGCGACCAGGTGCCCGACAGGGTCCCCGACCCGACCGGACCACGGGACGTCCAGGTGCTGGCGACGCAGCAGCGTCCGGTTCAGGGCCCGCAGGCTCACCGTGGTGGTCCCGTCTCGGCTCCCGCGACTCGGACCTGCGCTCGACCTGGCGCCAGCGTCGGACCGGCCGGTGCGCGGCCACCCCGCGAGCACCGGTGCCCGTACGCTGTGACCGGGCGTGGGTGGCCGGACCCGAGGCGTCAGCCACGGTGCCCCCGACCCGCTCCAGGGCCTCTAGCTCAATTGGCAGAGCTGCGGACTTTTAATCCGTAGGTTGTGGGTTCGAGCCCCACGGGGCCCACCCTCGAGCCGGCCCACCGTCAGCCACGTCGGCCGGCGGCCTCAGGGCCCGTCGGAGCCACCGCCGTCCTCGCGCGGCACCCGCCGACGGCGGTCCTCGCGCTCGGCGTCCCGCACGGGGTCGAGCAGCGCCGGGACGTCCCCTTCCGCGGTGCGCTCCCGCTCGTCCATGACGTCCTGGCCCGGGCCGGAGAACAGCTGGGCCCGCTGGGCGCCCATGACTCCGGTGAACAGCCGCGAGTCGTCGGTGCGGCCGATCCGCGCGGTCCGCTCACCGACGTCCCGGGGGTCGCCGCGGGTCGCGTCGAGCGCCGACCGCCGGATCGGGACGGTGGCCCCGTCGAGCGCCCGCACGTCGTCGAGCTCGTCCTCGTCCGCGACGTCGGGCTGGACGTCGTCGTCCTCGTCCTCGGCCGGGCGCACCCGGGGCAGCACGGCCGTCACGGGCACGTGCGCGCCCGGCGGGACGTCCTCGCCCGGGGCGGCGCCGTCGGTCGGCCGGCGCAGCGCGGGCAGCCGGGGCTGGATCGACCGGGGGACCCGGGCGTCCTCGGCGAGGATGCCCTCGAAGCGGGACCGCGGCAGCGCGGTCGGCTGGGTCCGCTGCAGCCAGTCGACGAGCTCCTCGCGCACGTAGCAGCGCAGGTCGAACAGCGTCGGGGCGTCCTTCGCGCTCGCGAGGGCGCGGACCCGGACCAGGCCGCCGGTCGCCTCCGTGACCTGGAGGATGCCGACCCGGTGGTCCCACAGGTCGGACGCCTCGAGCAGCCGGGTGAGCTCCTCCCGCATCGCGTCCACCGGCACCGACCAGTCGAGGTCGAGCTCGACCGTCCCCAGCAGGTCGGCGGCCCGCCGGGTCCAGTTCTGGAACGGCGTCGTCGTGAAGTAGGTCGACGGCAGGATGAGCCGCCGGTCGTCCCAGAGGTGCACCACGATGTAGGTCATCGTGATCTCCTCGATCCGGCCCCACTCCGCCTCGACGACGACGACGTCGTCCACGCGGATCGCGTCCGTGAAGGCGAGCTGGAGCCCCGCGAAGACGTTCGCCAGGGTGCTCTGGGCCGCGAGCCCGGCGATGACCGAGAGCAGCCCGGCAGACGCGAACAGGCTCGCGCCGGCGGCGCGCGCGCCCGGGAACGTCATGAGGATCCCGGCGATCGCGCAGAGCGCCACGAGGGCGATCGTCAGCCGCCGCAGCACGGTGATCTGCGTGCGGATGCGGCGGGCGCGCCGGTTGTCCGGCACGTCGACCGGGTACCGCGCGAGCGCGGCGTCCTCGGCGACGAATGCCATCGCGGACACCAGCCACGCGACCGCGCAGATGAGCGCGACGAGCAGGACGTGCTCGGTGTTGACCCGCCAGGGTGCCTGGTCCGTGGTGATCCGCAGGGCGATCCAGACCGCGGCGATGACGAGCGCCACCTGCAGGGGTCGGCGCGCGCGTCCCAGCAGGTGCAGGGCCAGCTCGTGGCGCCGCGCGACCGACCGGAACACCGCTGCGAGCACCGCGGCGAGGACGAGCGCCGCGACGACGGCCACTGCCACGGCGAGCGCGACCGTCCCGGCCGGCACGACGGCGTCGACGGTGTCCGAGACCGCTACCGAAGGCATCGTCCCAGGCTAGGCCCCACCGGCAACTCGGCGTGTCGCCGCAACTCGCCGGATCCGCCCGATCGGGCGGAATCGGACAAACTCGACATGCAGACCCGGAAGCACAGCGCTACCTTCGGCCACGAGAGGTCAATCAGGCCCTGGTTCGAACGAGAGGTACTCCCATGACCGTCACCGGGATCATCACCGCCATCATCATCGGCGCGATCATCGGTCTGCTCGGCCGCCTGTTCGCGCCCGGCAAGCAGAACATCTCGATCGTCGTCACGATCATCGTGGGCATCATCGCCGCGCTGCTCGGCACCGCGATCTGGAGCGCCATCGCCAGCCCGGGCAACGCGGACACCGCCGGGATCGACTGGATCGAGCTCATCATCCAGATCGTCCTCGCCGTCATCGGCGTGATCATCGCCGCGCGCATGCTCGGCAACCGTCGTCGTCGGGTCTGACCACCGCGCGACACCCGCACGACACCCGCACGACCCGGTGCCCGGCAGCCCTTCGGCTGCCGGGCGTCTGCCCGGCACCGTCATGCCCGGCACCGTCATGCCCGGCACCGTGGTGTGCGGCACCTCGGCGCACCCGGCGCCCACCGCGCCCCGGCGCTCAGCCGAGCCGCGCCTGCGCGATGAGCAGCATCGTCACGAGGAACCCGGTGACGAGGTTGAGCCAGAGGAACACCCGCCACCCGGCGTGCGCCCGCTCGCAGTCGGCGTCGCGCACCGACCAGAAGCGCGCGGTGTTGACCGCGTAGGGCAGCGGGAGCAGCGCCGCCCACCACCCGGGCCAGGGCAGCGCGACGAGGGCGACGGCGGCGAGCGCATAGGCGACCGTCGCGGCGACGACGGTCGGGTGCGCACCGAGCACCGTGGCGACCGACGCCAGCCCGCCCTCGCGGTCCGCGCGCACGTCCTGCACCGCACCGAACGCGTGCGACGCCATGCCCCACGCGACGAAGGCGACCAGCACCGGCCACGCCGTCCGCGCGGTGAGGTCCGCCCCGACGAGCACCAAGGCGTAGAGCAGCGGTCCGACGAAGTGCATCGCGGAGGTGACCGAGTCGACGACCGGACGCTCCTTGAACCGCAGGCGCGGCGCCGAGTAGGCGACGACGCCGAACACGACCAGCGCGAGCACCACGCCGGCCGCGACGTCGCCGAGCGCGAGCAGCCACACGAGGAACGGCACGTTGGTCACCGCGCAGGCCCACAGGATGCGGCGGTGCACGGACCGGGCCGTCGCGGGGTCGGCGAGCGCCCCCTCGATGCCGCCCTTGCGCGGGTTGCGCAGGTCCGACTCGTAGTCGAAGACGTCGTTGATGCCGTACATGAGCAGGTTGTACGGGCCGAGGAAGTACAGGGTGCCCACGACGAGGGCGACGTCGAGGCGGCCGCCGGTCGCCATGAGGTAGCCCGCGGCGAACGGGTAGGCGGTGTTGACCCAGGAGAACGGCCGGGACGCCGCGAGGACCTCCCTCACCGGTCCTCCCCCGCCGCCGCCCCCGGCGCCGCCGCCGGCTCGCCACCCGCCCGCGCCGACCGGGCGGCGTCGCGCCGACCCAGCCAGGTCCACAGCGCCGGCAGCAGCATCGACGCCGCGAGCGCGTACGCCAGGTCCTCGACGGGTGCGCCCCACAGGTAGACCCCGAGGATGAGGTCGGGGTCGAAGACGTACAGGTCGGCGGCGATCATCAGGGTGTCGAACACGATCGTGAGGGCGACCAGCAGGAGCGCCGCCCACACCAGGGGAGCGGGCCGCACACGCCGCAGCACGGGCACCACGACGGCGCCGAGCACGAGCAGGACGCCCGCGTTCATCAGGGCGTTCGTCACCGGGCCGCCCCCGGCGCGCGACCGACCGTGCGCGCCCGCCGCCCCGCCCGGTGCTCCGCCACCCGCTCGAACCCGCGCCAGGCGAGCAGCGCGTTGTACGAGAGCAGCGTCAGGAAGAACACCTCCTCGAGCGGCAGCTCGGGCGCGAGCAGGACGCCGGTCATGTGCGGGCTCTCCCCGCGGGCGAAGATGCCCAGCGCGAGCCCGGCGACGTCCCAGAGCAGGAAGAAGGCGACGCCGACGCCGACGCACACGGCCGCCCGGCGCGGGTCGGACCAGAAGGCGAGCCGGTGCCGCCGGTCGAGCGTGGCGAGGCCGGCCAGGGCGAGCAGGAGCGCGCCGAGGTAGACGAACCCCGTCATCGGTCACCCGCGGCGGCGCGGCCCGACGGCGCCGTCGTCCACCGTGCCGCGTCCCGCGCGGCCTCCAGGTAGCCCGGACGCAGCGGCGCCGGGAGCGGACGCGCGGAGGTGTCGCCGAGCAGCCGCTTGGCCACGAGCTCGGCGCTGATCAGGCACATCGGCAGTCCCACACCCGGGATGGTGCCGCCCCCGACGTGCAGCAGGTTCGGCACGCGCGGCGAGACGTTGCCCGGCCGGAACACCGCGGACTGCGCCAGCGTGTGCTCCATGCCCAGCGCGGTCCCGCGCCAGGCGGAGAAGTCCCGCGCGAAGTCGGCCGGCCCGACGACGCGGCGGGTCACCACCCGCGCGCGCAGGTCGGGGATCCCGGCCCAGGCGCCGGCCTGGTCGAGGTAGCGGTCGGCGTGCGCCTCGAGGGCCGCGCGGTCGTCCGGGGCGCCGAGCGACGGGTCGGCCGGGTACGGCACCAGCACGAAGACGTTCTCGTGCCCGGGCGGCGCCGACGCCGGGTCCGTCGCGGTGGTCCGGGACACGTACATCGACGCGACCCGCGGCACGCGCAGCCCGCCGACGGCGCTCGCGGTGTCGTCACCGAGGATGTCGCGGAAGTTGCCGGGCCAGTCGCGCGTGAAGAACAGCGAGTGGTGCGCGAGCTGCGGCAGCTCGCCCCGCACGCCGGCGAGCACGAGCAGCGCCGAGATGCCCGGTCCGCGCCGCTCCCAGGCCGCCGGGGCCCGGGTGGCGTGCTCGGGCGCGAGCAGCACGCTCTCGGTGTGGTGCAGGTCGGCCGCGGAGACGACGACGTCGGCCGGGACCGTCTCGCCGTCCGCCAGCCGCACGCCGCGTGCGTGCCCGGTCCGGCGCGGGTGCCGGACCGAGCGGGCCGCCGGGGCGACGTCGATCGCCGCGACCTCGACGCCGGTCCGGATCCGGACCCCGCTCGCCACCGCCACCCGCTCGATCGCCTCGATGACCGTGTACATGCCGCCGCGCGGGAACCGGACGCCGTCGACGAGGTCGAGGTGGCTCATGAGCGAGTACAGCGCGGGGACGCGGTACGGCGAGGAGCCGAGGAACACCGCGTGGTAGCCGAGCACCTGACGCAGCCGGGGGTCGTCGACCGTCCGGGCGATGCGGTCCGCGAGCGTCGACGTCAGCAGGCCCGCGAGCGTCCCGGCACGGCGCGCGACCGCACCGGACACGGCCCGGTCCGGGCGCGCGAACGTCGTGTAGAGGAAGTGGTCGAGGGCCATCCGGTAGGCGTCGCTCGACCGCGCCGCGTAGGCCCGCATCCGCTCGCCGGCGCCCGCCTCCAGCGCATCGAAGGCCGTCCAGTTGGCCTCCGGGTCGCCGGTGACGTCGAGGACGTCCGCCGGGGCGCCGTCGACCCCCTCGAAGAAGACCCGGTACGCGGGGTCCAGCCGGACCAGGTCGAGGTGGTCCTCGATCCGCTCGCCCAGGAGGGCGAAGAAGTGCTCGAACACCTCGGGCATGAAGTACCAGGACGGCCCGGTGTCGAACCGGAACCCGTCGACGTCCAGCCGCCCGGCGCGGCCGCCGACCCGCTCGTGCCGCTCGAGCAGGGTCACGTCCGCACCGCCGCGTGCCAGCAGAGCCGCGGTCGCGAGCCCGGCGATCCCCCCGCCGACGACGACGACGCGTGCGTCCCGCAGGCCAATCGCGTCCCGGACGGCGTCGGTGGCCCCGATCGTCGCGGTCACCCGCGCACCGCGGGCGTCTCGCGACGGGCAGCCGGCGGCGAGGTGCGGGTCCCCGGCAGCGACTCGGCGACCACCGACCGCACGAGCACCGCGACCTTGGCCGGCGTGCCGACCCGCACCCGCCGCCGCACCAGCTCCTCGGGCGGTGTCGCGGCGAGCTCGGTCGAGAGCCGGTCGTAGAGCCCGAGGGTCGCCGCCACCGCGATCCGGGCGCGGCGCGGGAGGTGCGGCAGCGCCGCGCGAGCCGTGGCGGCGTCGCCCTCGATCTCCGCGAGGAGCGCCGCGAGCGTCGGCGCGTCGAGCGTGGCCGCGCTCACCCCCGGGAAGTAGCTGCGACCCAGCCCGGCGCTGTCCTCGGCGAGGTCCCGCAGGAAGTTGACCTTCTGGAACGCCGCGCCGAGCGCCTGCGCCCCCGCGGCGACGTCGGGCGGCGCCTGGCGCAGCGGCTCGCCCGGCCGCCGGTCGGCGTTGAGGAAGACGGCCAGGCACATGAGCCCGACCACCTCCGCCGACCCGTGGACGTACCGCCGGTAGGACTCCTCGTCGTGGACGCGGACGGTGAGGTCCATCCGCATGGAGGCGAAGAAGGGGTCGATGACGTCGTGCCCGATGCCGACCCGACGGGCGGTCCGGGCGAACGAGTGCACGACGAGGTTCGTCGACCAGCCGGACACCAGCGCCTGGGCCACCTGCCCCTCGAGCTCGTCCAGCAGGTCGGCCGCGGTGGCGCCACGCAGGGTGTCGACGATCTCGTCGGCGATCCGGACCAGCGCGTACACCGCCTCGATGTCCGCGCGGGCGCGGGTGCCGAGCAGGCGTGCCCCGAGCCCGAAGGACGTGGAGTAGCCGCGCAGCACGACCCGGCTGGTGCGCGCCGCCGTCCGGTCGTACAGGCTGGCGCCGGTCGTGGGTGCCGCGATCAGTGCCATCGTCCCGCCATCTCGTCGACGAGCGCGCACAGGTGGTCGGCGAGCTCGGTGGGCAGGTGCTCGCGCGCGATCCCCTGCGCCGTGGCCGCCGCCCGCGCGGCGACCTCACGCAGCTCCGCCCGCGCACCGCAGGCCGTCATCACCTCGCGCACCAGCGCGGCGGAGCCCTCGTCCAGGTCCGGACGGCCGACATGGGCGTCCAGCGTCGCGCGCCCGGCCGCGTCCGCGCGCAGGTACGCGAGCCGGAGCAGCTCGGTGCGCTTGCCGGCCCGCAGGTCGGAGAGGACCGACTTGCCGGTCCGGCCCGGGTCGCCGAACACCCCGAGCTCGTCGTCCACGAGCTGGAACGCGGTGCCCAGCGCGGTGCCGAACCGGGCGAGCTCGGTGAGCGTCCGCTCGGGGGCGCGCGCCAGGACGGCGCCGGACTGGAGCGGGACGGTGCACGTGTAGGCGGCGGTCTTCAGCTCGGCGACGAGCAGCGTGTCCACCTGCCCGGGGGCGCGCAGCCCGGACGCGACGTCGAGCAGCTCGCCCGCCACCGTCGTGCTCACGCCCTGCGCGAGCAGGTCGACGACCGCGATCCGCAGGTCAGCGGCGATCGGCGCCCCGGCCACCAGGCCGAACGCGGCGACGAGCGCCAGGTCGCCGCCGAGCACCCCGGCCGCCAGCACGTGGTCCTCCGCGAGTCCCCCGACGACGCCGTCGGTCGCGAGCCGGGATCGGTAGGTGCCGGCGAGGTTCGGCCGGCCCCGGCGGACCTCGTCGTGGTCGAGCAGGTCGTCGTGGACGACCATCGCGGTGTGCAGGAGCTCCTGGGCGGCGGCCACGTGCGCGGCCCCGACGACGTCGTCGCCGCCGAGCCCGAGATAGGCGGCGAGGGTCAGGCGGGGACGCAGCAGCTTGCCGCCCACCTGGTCACCGAGGTGACCCCAGAAGGAGCCGAAACCAGGGTCCAGCCGCGCGCCGACGGCCTGCCGGTCCGCGACGAACCGGTCGAGCACGACGCGCGTCCGGTCCAGGGCGTCCGACACCGCGGCACCGAGCGGCGGGGCCGCCGACCGACCGGGGGCGGGCGTGGGCCAGGTGGGCGGTCCGGCGCCGTCCGCGCCGTTCATGGAGGCGAGGTCCGACGGGGCGGTCGCCCGCCCGGGGACCGGCTCCGGGGAGCGGCGGGCGGGCGCGACACGGTCCGTAGCGGCCGGCACGCGAGCACCTCGGGGCAACGTCCAGGTCCTCTCGTGGGCGAACCCTCAGCATACTGAGGATCTGCGCGGCGGCCCGCGGTCCGCATGCGGAGCCGATCGCGGCCAGCCCGCCGCCCGCCCGTGGTGGATAGGGTCGCGCCATGACTTGGATGGTGACCGGCGGCGCGGGATACATCGGCTCGCACGTGGTGAAGGCGTTCGGCGACGTCGGTCTGCCCACCGTCGTCCTCGACGACCTGTCCAGCGGCCACGACGAGTTCGTCCCGGCCGGCGTCCCGCTCGTGCGCGGGTCGATCCTCGACACCGAGCTCGTCCGGCGGACCCTCGCCGAGCACGAGGTGACCGGGGTCGTGCACCTGGCCGGCTTCAAGTACGCCGGAGTCAGCGTCCAGCGTCCGCTGCACACGTACCAGCAGAACGTCACCGGCACGGTGACCCTGCTCGAGGCCATGGCGGACGCCGGGGTCGGCGCCATCGTCTTCTCCTCCAGCGCGGCGACCTACGGCACCCCGCACACGGACCTCGTCACCGAGGACACCCCGACCGACCCCGAGTCGCCGTACGGGGAGAGCAAGCTCATCGGCGAGTGGCTGCTGCGCGACCAGGGCGTCGCGACCGGCCTGCGCCACACGTCGCTGCGCTACTTCAACGTCGTGGGCTCCGGCTCCCCCGAGCTGTACGACACCAGCCCGCACAACCTCTTCCCGCTGGTCATCGAGGCGCTGCTGGACGGCCGCACGCCGCGGATCAACGGCGTCGACTACGCCACCCCGGACGGCACGTGCGTGCGGGACTACGTGCACGTCGCCGACCTGGCGCACTCGCACGTGGCCGCCGCTCGCGCCCTCGCCGAGGGCCGCCCGCTCGAGCGGGTCTACAACCTCGGCAGCGGCAACGGCGCGTCCGTCCGGCAGATCATGGAGACCATGGCCGCGGTCACGGGTCGGGACTTCGAGCCGGAGATCGGTCCGCGGCGCGCGGGCGACCCGGACCGCATCGTCGCGTCCGGCGAGCTCGCCGCTCGCGACCTCGAGTGGGAGATGCGGCACACGCTCGAGCAGATGGCCGCGAGCGCCTGGGAGGCGCGTACGCGCGCGGGGACACCGACCGCCTGACGCCGCAGCCCGGCCGACCCTGCCCGGTCCTGCCCGGGCCGGCTGGGCCCTGTCAGCGCCCGGCGGCCCGCAGCGCCGGGAGCTCGGTGGCCATCCGCTCCAGCAGCGCCGGGGAGCCCGCGTAGGTGCCGTCCGCGCGCGGCCAGTGGACGACGACGTCCGTGAAACCCAGCCCGGCCGCCCGCTCGACGCCCTCGACCAGGGTGTCCCACGAGCTGAGCGAGAACACCGGCGCGCCGTCCAGGCTCAGGTGCCTCTCGATCGACGCCGGGTCCCGCCCGGCCGCGGCCGCCTCGACCTCGAACCGCTCGACCATCGTGGCGAGCCCGTCCCACCAGGCCTCCTGCCCGACCGAGACCGGCACCCCCTCGACCAGCTCGTCCGGCAGGCTGGGCCCGAACGTCACCCAGCCCTGCCCGTGCCGGGCGGCCAGCGTCATCGCCCGCGGACCGTTGGCCGCCATGACGAACGGGACGCGGGGGCGCTGGACGCAGCCGGGGATCATGCGGGCGGCGTGCGCCTCGTAGAACTCGCCCGCGTGGTCGGTCACGGGCTGGGTGAGCAGGGCGTCGAGCAGCGTTGTGAACTCGGCGAACCGGCGGGTGCGCTCGGCGGGCGTCGGCGGTGGGCCGATCACGCCGGCGTCCCACCCGGAGCCGCCCGCGCCCAGCCCGAGGAGCAGGCGACCGCCGCTGACGTCGTCGAGCCCCATGACGTCCTTGGCGAACGGCACCGGGTGCCGGAAGTTCGGGCTCGCGACCCAGGTCCCGAGCCGGATCCGCTCGGTGACGGCGGCGGCCGCGGCGAGCAGCGGGACGGTGGCGAACCACGGCTCGTCGGCGAGCGTCCGCCACGCGAGGTGGTCGTAGGTCCAGGCGTGGTCGAACCCGTACTCCTCGGCCCGCAGCCAGCGCCGGCGTGCCTGCGGCCAGCGGTCCTGGGGCAGCAGCACGATCCCGAACCGGAGACCCTCGCTCGTCATGGCCGTCACCGTAGTGCCGGGCGCGATCGCGCCAGGGCCACCTCGCAGGCCCTCGTGGGGCCGCGGCGGTCCTCGCTCTGCCTCGGGCGGCCGGGCCGTCGCTCCGGTCAGTCCCAGCCCAGCTCGTGCAGGCGCTCGTCGTCGATGCCGAAGTGGTGGGCGATCTCGTGGACGACCGTCACCGCCACCTCGTCCACCACCTCGTCACGCGAGTCGCACAGCGCCAGGGTGGACAGCCGGTAGATCGTGATGCGGTCCGGCAGGGTGCCGGCCGCCCAGAACTCGCCGCGCTCCGTGAGGGGCACACCCTCGTAGAGCCCGAGGAGCTCGGGGTCGTCCGCGGGCGGGTCGTCCTCGACGAGCACGACGACGTTGTCCATCATCTCGGCGAGCTCCTCCGGGATCTCGTCCAGCGCGTCCCGGACGGACTCCTCGAACTCCTCGCGCGACATGTCGACCACGCGCCCATCCTCCCCCGGTGAGCGGGCGCCGCGGTCCGGCGTCCACCCCCCGCCGTCACCCGTCCGGAGCAGGCCGCCCCGGCCTCTCACCGGCGACTTTGGTGTTCCCCGGGATGTGCCATATGCTTTCCGAGGTCTTGCGGCGCCTTCGACGTCAAGGGCGTTGACCCGCCCCCATCGTCTAGCGGCCTAGGACCCCGCCCTTTCACGGCGGTAGCACGGGTTCGAATCCCGTTGGGGGTACGTTCGTGCGAAGCAGTACAGGTCTTGTCTCACCACAAGGCCCCGTAGCGCAGTTGGTTAGCGCGCCGCCCTGTCACGGCGGAGGTCGCGGGTTCGAGTCCCGTCGGGGTCGCTGACATGCGCCCGGCCCTATGGCCGGGCGTTGTCGGTTCGGCCATGTAGCTCAGTTGGTAGAGCGTCCGACTGAAAATCGGAAGGTCAGCGGTTCGACCCCGCTCGTGGCCACCACCTCAGCCCCGTCCCTCACCGGACGGGGCTGACCTGTCTCCGGCGGGCCGACGTCCTCGCCCGCCGCGCGACCGTGCCACGATGTCCCCGCAGCGTGCGGGGCAGTGGTCTCGCGCGAGACCAGGGTTCCCGACACACTGGGCCCACGTGTGACAGCGACCGACAGGTAGGTGATGGGCATGGCGACCGCGATGGACTCGCAGTGGACGTCTCCCGGATCGGGCGGACGTCCGTCGGTGGGGGAGCTCTTCAGCCGCCTCTCCGAGCAGTCGTCCCGCCTCGTCCGGTCCGAGATCGAGCTCGCGAAGGCCGAGCTCTCCCGCAAGGCGAAGGCCGGCGCGATCGGCGCGGGGCTGCTCGCGGGTGCGGCGCTGTTCGGGTTCTTCGGCTTCGCCGTGATCCTCACCACGATCATCCTCGCGCTGTCGCTGGTGCTCCCTGCGTGGCTGGCCGCCCTCATCGTCGCCGTCGTGCTGCTGGTCGTCGCCGGCGTGCTCGCGCTGCTCGGCAAGAAGTCGCTCGAGAAGGGCGTCCCGCCCACACCCGAGCGCACCACGGAGAACGTCAAGCAGGACGTCCAGGCCGTCAAGGAGGGGCTGCGCTCATGACCGCATCACCGGAGGACATCGAGGCGCAGATCGCCCGGAACCGGGCCGAGCTCGCGCAGACCATCGACGAGCTGTCGGACCGGCTCGACCCCAAGGCCAAGGCCGAGGAGCTCGTCGGCAGGGCCAAGCAGCTCGTCAAGGACGCCGGCACCGACCCGGACACCCGTCCGGAGGACCGCAACCGCGCCCGGATCGTCGTCGGCGTCGCCGGCGTGGCCGCGCTCGGGCTGCTCACCGCGCTGATCCGCAAGATCTGAGGCGCCCGCCGGGGCCGCTCCCCGGTGCGCGGCCCGCCCGCCGACCCTCCCCGGCGGACGTGACGGTCAGCGGGCGACCGTCGTCGGGACGCCCGCCCCCTCGGCGGCCGGCAGCACGGGTCGACGACGCCGCGCCACGCCCCACTGCGTCAGCGCGACCCCCGCGAGCACGACGACGCCCCCGACCGGCTCGTACCAGTGCAGCGTCTCGTGCAGGACGACGACCCCGAGGGTCGTCGACACCAACGGGATCACGTAGGTGACGCTCGCCGTCACCGTGGCGCCCGCCTTCTCCAGGACGCGCCAGTACAGGACGTACGCGGCGCCGGTCCCGCCGAGCCCGAGAGCGAGCAGCGCGCCCGCGGCGCCGGGCTCCACCGTGGCGGGCAGCGGCGACGCCAGCACGAACGGCGCGAGCATGAGCCCGCCGAGGGTGAGCTGCACCGCGGGCAGCGCAACCGGTGACAGCCCGCTGCCGGTGAGGTGCCGCCGGCTCCAGGCGTTGCCGATGCCGTAGCAGAGGGTGGCGCCGAGCAGCATGAGCCCACCGACGAGGTCGAGGGCCTGGGGGTCCCACGCCCCCAGCAGGACGGCGATGCCGGCGAAGCCGAGCACGAGCCCACCGACCTGGACCCGGTCCGGCCGCTCCTGCGGGACGAGCAGCCCGACGAACACCGCGGTGAACAGCGGGGTCGTCGCGTTGACGAGCCCGGCGAGCAGGGAGCTCACCCGCTGCTCGGCGAGCGCGAACAGCACGAAGGGCACCGCGGTCATCGCGGCCCCCACGATCGCGAAGTCCCGGAGCAGGCCACGACGCACACGCAGCCGCTCGCGCCGGACGGCGAGCAGAAGGAGCAGCAGCACGAGGCCGATGCCGATGCGTCCCCCGGCGACCTGGATCGGCGCGAACGACTGCAGCGCGGTCGCGATGAACAGGAAGCTGCACCCCCACAGGATCGCCAGGAGCACGTAGGACGCGACCCAGCCTCCCGCGAGCGTGCGGAGACCGACTCGGGTCACGCCGGCACGCCGGCGGCCTCGGTCCGGGCGCTGCGGGGCGCGTCGGCGCGTGCAGGCAGGTCCGCACCAGGGTCCGGCTCCACGTCTCGCGCGCCGGCCTCGGCCAGACGGTCGACCGGCCGGTCGGCCGAGCTGACGGTGGGGCCGTCGGCCGTCCCGTCGGCCGTCCCGTCGGCGTGCCGGCCACCCGCACCGGAGCCCGCGCTGCCGGCCCTGCGGTCGGTCCGCGCGGCGGCGACCGTGACGCCCTCGTGGGTCAGCAGGGCACGCTTGGCCGCCAGGCCGAAGTAGTAGCCGCCGAGGGCTCCCGTCCCGCCCGTGCGCAGCACCCGGTGGCACGGCACGAACGGGGCGACGAGGTTGCGCGCGCACGCGCTCCCCGCGGCCCGGACGGCCAGGGGGTTGCCGGCGGCCGCGGCGAGCTCGGTGTACGTGGCGGTGCTGCCGGCCGGGATCGCGCGCATCGCGGCCCAGGCCCGCTGGAAGAACGGGCCACCCGGCTGCTCGACCGGGACGTCGTCGAGCGCGGCGACGTCCCCGGCGACGTACCGCTCGACCGCCCGGACCACGGGCTCGAGGGTCGGGTGGTCGGCGACGTCCTCCGGGGCCACGACGTCGAGCCCGCGCCGGGCGAGCGTCTCGGGGATGCGCTCGGCGACGTCGCTCAGCGGGCTGAACCCGGCGACGCGGACGACGCCGTCCTCGGGGGTGAGGACGAAGGTCAGGTCGCCCGCGGGTGCGGGCACGGTGGTGGCGAGCAGCGGGTCGGTGCTCATCGTGGTCCTCTCGGGTCGGGCTCGGTCCTGCGGGGTGCGGGCTCCTGGGGACCCGCCGTACTGGTGGTCATCATCTCGTGGGGTCCGGACGGCTCCGGCTCCGGGCGGACCGTGGTGGGGAGGGCGCCTCGCCGCCGGAACCCGGGGACGGTCCGCCCCGATCCGCCCACGCGGTCCACAGGTGCTGGGCGGCGTAGCCGCGCCACGGTCGCCACGCCGCCGCGAGCCCCGCGGCGACCGCCGCGGACACAGGGGTCCGGGTGCCGCCCGGCAGCTCGGCGAGGGCGTGGCGCAGCACGAGGTCGCCGGACGGGAAGACGTCCGGGTCGCCCAGCGCCCGCAGCGCGACGTAGTCGGCGGTCCACGGGCCGATCCCGGGCAGCGCCAGCAGGGCCGCCCGCGCACGGTCACGGTCCGCTCCGGGGTCCAGGTCGAGCCCGCCGGCCACCGCGTCCGCGAGCGCGGCCAGGGTCGCCGCCCGGGCACCGGTGAGGCCGATCGAGCGGAGCCGGTCGGGCCCGGCCGCAGCGAGGTCCGCGGCGTCCGGGAACGGCCGCAGGCCGTCGGTCTCCGGGCCGCCGAGGTCGGCGACCAGGCGGCCGGCAAGGGTGCGCGCGCCGGCCACGGACACCTGCTGACCGAGGACCGCCCGCACCGCGAGCTCGAAGGGGTCGACGGTGCCGGGGACGCGCAGCCCGGGCCGCGCCCGGACGAGGGGCCCGAGGAAGGGGTCGCCGCCCAGCGCGGCGGCGACGGCGGCGGGGTCCGCGTCGAGGTCGAGCCACCGCCGCAACCGCGGGACGACCGGGCCCAGGTCCCCGAGCCGCGCGAGCCGCAGGCGGGCGTGCACCGCGCCGTCACCGGCCGCACCGTCGCCGGACAGCGTCAGGGTCACGCGCACCGGGCCGCCCGCGGCCCGGAGGAGGCGGGTGACCGAGCCGTCGTCCTCCATCCGCTCGAGCCCGGGGATCGCGCGGTGCCGGACGTGCGCCAGCCAGGCCGGCGCGTCGAAGGGCATCGCGTGCCGCAGCCGGAGCGCGATCTCGGCGCCGTCGACCGGAGCCCGCTCGACGCGCGACCCGTGACCCTCCGGCCCGGCGTCGTCCCGCTGCCGCTCGCGGCCACCCAGGCCTCGCAGGACGGTCGGCGCGGCGCCGAACTCCTCGCGCATGACGTCGTTGAACTGCCGCACGCTCGCGAACCCGGCCGCGAAGGCGACGTCGGGCATGGGCAGCGGGGTCTGGTCGAGCAGGACGCGCGCGAGCTGGGCGCGCCGGGTGCGGGCGAGCTGCAGCGGCGATGCCCCGACCTCCGCCACGAGGACCCGGTGCAGGTGCCGCTCGCTCACGTGCAGCCGCGCGGCCAGACCCGCCACCCCGTGCTCGTCGACCGCGCCGTCCGCGATCGCCCGCAGCGCGCGGGCCGCCAGGTCGCCACGGTGGTCCCACTGGCGGGTGCCCGGGAGCGCGTCCGGGCGGCAGCGGCGGCACGCCCGGAAGCCGGCCGCGACGGCGGCGGCGGCCGCAGCGTAGTAGCGGCAGTTCTCCGGTCGCGGGGTGCGAGCCGGGCACGACGGACGGCAGTAGATCCCCGTGGACAGGACGCCGACGTACAGCCGACCGTCGAAGCGACGGTCCCGGCCGCTGATCGCGCGGTACGCGGCCCCCTCGTCCGGCACCGTCGCATCGACCGGCCAGGTGGCCTCGGACGGCCGGCCCGACGTCGTCGTCGCGGAGGCCGCGCGGGAGCCGGTCGCGGAGGTCGGGGTCACGCCTGTCATCCTCCGCCCCGCGCGCGCGTGCGGCTAGCGGGTTTCGGACAGGGCGGTAGGGCGCTCGATCGGTCGGGCGAGGCGGCGTCCGTCAGGAGCCCGGCGCCGGCGCCGCCGTCCCGTCGTCCTCGGTGTCGCGCGGGCGCGGGACGCCCTCGAGCAGCTCGCGGACCTCGGCCTCGCGGTAGCGGCGGTGCCCGCCGAGGGTCCGGACGGCGGTGAGCTTCCCGGCCTTGGCCCACCGCGTGACGGTCTTGGGATCGACGCGGAACAGCGACGCCACCTCGGACGGCGTCAGCAGGGAGTCCGACTCGGTTCGTCGCGCGGCCATCTGTCCCCCTCTGCTCGTCATGGCGTCACCGCCGGCGTGCCCGGCGGCGGCGATCGCTCTCCACACCTAGGTGTAGTCCACAACACCGTGAGCCACCTAGGGGCCGGCCGGCACAGCAGCGGCCGCCCCGTCGACGGGCGAACGTCGGCGGACCGGCCGAATATTCACCCTACCGGGCCGGATGCGTCGTCCCGGACCCACCGGTTCGCCCCGGCGCGGGCCGATGTTCGCTCAGGGCAGAACCGTCGCGTGAACCACCGGGCATCCCTGAGCGTTGAGCAGCGGCACGCCGTGGGCCTCGCGGACCTGCTCGGCGACGCCGCCCACAGCCGGGCGGCAAGTGGTCGGAATGCGTGAACACCATGTACCGTTGGCGAACGAAGAGACGATTCAGCACCCCGGGGCCGCGCGTGTTTCTCGCACGTTGCCGCCCCGCATCCACGTAAGAGGGGGTCGATGCCATGGGGCGCGGCCGTCAGAAGGCCAAGCAGACGAAGGTCGCCCGGGAGCTGAAGTACTTCAGCCCCGAGACGAACTACCGAGCTCTCGAGCAGGAGCTCACGTCGCACGGCCACCGAGACGTCGTGACCGAGAGCCGTCGGTCCGCCGTCGACTCCAATGACGACACCGACGGGGACGACTTCCCGCGTTGGGTCGACGAGCGCTGACCTCCGCCGCCGGTCCGTCGAGGACGGACCGGCCGGCCGAGGTGCCGCGCGACCTCCCAGCCTCACCCCTCGCCGGGGCCGATCCGGCGCGACCGAGCCGATCCGGCACCGTCGCCCCCGCAGTACCCGCCCCGTACGGCTGGCCGCCCACGGCTACGCGGTCCGGTAGGACCCCGTCATCCGCACGGACCCTCCCTGCACGCCCTTGGACCCGCGCACGATGCCCGGCCCGGTCGCGCCGTCGTCCGTGGTGACGGTGCCCAGCGGCCAGGCGGCGAGGCCGAGGCGCCCCAGGTGCGCGACGGCGGCGTCCGCGCCGCCCGGTGAGGTGACGGCGACCATGCCGACGCCGAGGTTGAGCGTGTTCTCCAGGTCGTCCCACGGCACCTGGCCGAGGCCCCGCACCACGTCGAAGATCGCCGGCACGGTCCAGGCACCGCGGTCCACCGTCGCGCCCGAGCCCCGCGGGCAGCACGCGCGCGAGATTCGCCGCGAGCCCTCCCCCGGTGATGTGGCTGTACGCGTGCACACCCGCGGACGCGTCCCGGGCGAGCGCGAGCAGGTCCGCGGCGTACACGCGGGTCGGCTCGAGGAGCTCCTCGCCGAGCGTGCGCCCGAGCTCGGGCACGTCCCGGTCGAGGGCCCAGCCGGCCACCTCGATCACGCGGCGCACCAGCGAGTAGCCGTTGGAGTGCAGGCCCGACGACGCGATCGCCAGCACGACGTCGCCCTCGCGCACCTTCGCCGGACCCAGCAGGTCCTCGGCCTCGACGACGCCGACCGCGGCACCGGCCACGTCGTACTCGTCGGGGCCCAGGAGGCCGGGGTGCTCGGCCGTCTCGCCGCCGACGAGCGCGACGCCGGCGACCTCGCAGGCGGCGGCGATACCGCGCACGATCGCCGGCGATCCGCTCCGGGACGACCCGGCCGCACGCGATGTAGTCCGTCATGACGAGCGGCGCCGCGCCGCACACGACGATGTCGTCGACGACCATGCCGACGAGGTCGAAGCCGATCGTGTCGTGGACGTCGAGGGCCTGCGCGATCGCCACCTTGGTGCCGACGCCGTCGGTCGACGACGCGAGCAGCGGCCGGGTGTACGACTTCAGCGCGCTCGCGTCGAACATCCCGGCGAACCCGCCGACCCCGCCGAGGACCTCGGGGCCGTGCGTGCGGGCGACGGCGGCCTTCATCAGCTCGACGGCGCGGTCGCCGGCCTCGGTGTCCACCCCGGCGGAGGCGTAGGTGACCCCGCCGGCGGGAGCCGGGGCGTCGTCGGCGGGGCGGGACGTGGTGCTGCCGGTCACGGGTGCTCGAGCGCGGTCGCGCGCACCGGCCGACGGGACGAGGGTGAGCAGCCCGTCCTCCGGGGCGCCGAGCGGCAGCTCGTTCTGCTCGAGCATGTACTTGCCGAGCCGGTCGGCCGACGGCAGATCGATCGGGTACTTGCCGGTGAAGCACGCGGCGCACAGCTGGGACGCGGGCTGCTCGGTGGCCTGGATCATGCCCTCGAGCGAGATGTAGCCGAGCGAGTCGGCGCCGAGCGAGGCGCCGATCTCCTGCGGGCTCAGCCCGTTGGCGATGAGCTCGGCGCGGGACGCGAAGTCGATGCCGTAGAAGCACGGCCACTTCACCGGCGGCGACGAGATCCGCACGTGCACCTCGGCCGCGCCCGCCTCGCGCAGCATCCGCACGAGCGCCCGCTGGGTGTTGCCACGGACGATCGAGTCGTCGACGACGACGAGCCGCTGGCCGCGGATCACCTCGCGCAGCGGGTTGAGCTTGAGCCGGATGCCGAGCTGACGCAGCGTCTGCGACGGCTGGATGAACGTCCGGCCGACGTAGGCGTTCTTGGTCAGGCCCTGGGAGAAACGGATGCCGGACTCCGCGGCGTACCCGACGGCGGCCGGGGTGCCGGACTCGGGGACGGGGATGACGAGGTCGGCGTCGACGGGGAACTCCCGCGCGAGCTGCCGGCCCATCGCCACCCGGGCGGAGTGCACCGAACGGCCGGCGATCGAGGTGTCCGGACGCGCGAGGTAGACGTACTCGAAGACGCAGCCGGCGCGGTCGACCTTCGCGAAGCGCTCGGACCGCAGGCCGTCGGCGTCGATGGCGATGAGCTCGCCCGGCTCGACCTCGCGCACGAAGGACGCCCCGACGATGTCCAGCGCGGCGCTCTCGCTCGCGACGACCCAGCCGCGCTCGAGCCGGCCGAGGACGAGCGGGCGCACGCCCTGCGGGTCGCGGGCGGCGTAGAGCGTGTTCTCGTCCATGAAGACGAGGCAGAACGCGCCCCGCAGCCGCGGCAGCACCTCGAGCGCGGTCGCCTCGAGGGTGTGGTCGGGGTCGCCGGCGAGCAGCGCGGTGACCAGGGCCGTGTCGGTCGTGTTGCCGCGCGCGAGCTCGCCGCGTCGCTGCGCGCCGTAGCGCTCGGCGACGAGGTCGACGAGCTCGGCGGTGTTCGTGAGGTTGCCGTTGTGCGCGAGGGCGATCGTGCCGCCCGGCCGTCGCGCCGAGCGTGGGCTGGGCGTTCTCCCAGGTGCTGCCCCCGGTGGTCGAGTACCGGGTGTGGCCGATGGCGAGGTGCCCGGTCAGCGCGTTGAGCGCGGTCTCGTCGAAGACCTGCGACACGAGCCCCATGTCCTTGTAGACCAGGAGCTGCTCGCCGTTGCGAGGTCGCGATGCCCGCGGCCTCCTGACCACGGTGCTGCAGGGCGTACAGGCCGAAGTACGCGAGCTTGGACACCTCTTCACCGGGTGCCCAGACGCCGAAGACGCCGCAGGCGTCCTGCGGGCCTTTCTCGCCGGGTAGGAGGTCGTGGGAAAGTCGTCCGTCTCCGCGAAGGGCCACGTCTCCATGGTGTCACACCGTCGGGGAGCCGCCCGTGGGGCGCCCGGGGCGGGCACCGGACCGCGCGCCGGTGCGAGAGCCGGGCCGGCGTGCGGCGACGCTGCGCCGGTCCACGAGGGCCGCGACGCCGGCCCCGAGGAGTGCACCGAACCCCGCGCCCGCGGGGTGCTGATGAGGATGGCGCCCGTGCGCGCCTCCCCGTCGGTCCCGGAGAACAGGATCGCGAGCAGCCAGCCGACGAGGGCGCAGAGCAGGACGCCGGTGCGCATGAAGGCGCCGATGCGCGGGGCGTGCCGCACGGACGCCGGGGTGGCGATGGCCTCGAGCGTCTGCTCGTCCGGCACCGCGTCGGCGGCGGGCGCCGCGAGGAGCGGCCGGGGCGGCCGGCCGGGCGCGGCGTCGACGTCGGCGGCGGGAGCCGTGGCGCCGGCGCCGGCGTCGGCGTCGGCGGCCGGGACCGTCGGGGCGTCGCCGACCGGTGCGGTGGGGGCGCCCGGAACGGCGTCACCGACCGGAGGGGCGTCGCGGTGGCTGTCGTCCGTCGTCACGGTGGTCGACCCTACGCGCCCCCGGCATCCGACCGGCACCCGACCGCCACCCGACCAGCGTCCGGCCGGCACCCGGCCCGGCCCCGGACGCACGACGTCCGCGCTCCGCACGGGCGGAACGCGGACGTCGTGTCGATCAGCGGCAGGTCACCGGCGGCTCAGGGGCGCCACGGGCCGGAGAACAGCAGCCACAGCCACGACAGCAGCCGCTCGAGAGCTGGATGAGCTCCTCCAGCGCGGGGATCGGCGGCGTCTCGGGCTCGGGCTCGGCGTCCGGGGCATCGACCGTGAGCGGGATCGTCACCGTGGTGCCGGTCCCCTCGACGGTCCCCACGACCTCGACCATCGCCGTCGACGGCGTCGTCCGGCACGGTGACCGTCACCGTGGCCCGGCCGACCTCGTCGGTCGTGTCGACCGGCATCGGGTCGATGGTGGCCGTGCCCGCGGCCTCGCCGTCGACCGTCACCGTCAGCGTCGTGCCCTGCTCCTCGCCGGCGCTGAACAGCAGCGACGACAGCTCGAGCGTGACCTCCGCGCCGGGCGCGACGGTGCCGCCGGCCGGCTCGTCGACGACGTGCACGCCGACCGCCCGCTGCCCGAGGTCCGGCGCGATCGGCACGTCCGGGGAGAACTCCGCCATGTAGTCGACGAAGGCCTCGAGGTCGACGCGTCCGGTGTCCCGGGCGTTCGCGCCCTCGGCGAGGGTGGCGAAGTTGTCGCCGCCCGACGCGAGGAACGAGTTGACCACCACGGAGTAGGTCGCCGCCGGGTCGAGCTCGACACCCTCGAAGGTCACCCGGGTGATGCGCTCACCGGCGGCCGCCGCCGGGTCGTAGGTGTACTCGAGGCCGTCGGAGACGCCCAGCTTGAGGAACGGCCGGGACGCGCCCTCGGGCTGCCACTGCTCCTCGAGCACCTGGATGATCTGCGCACCGGTCAGGTCCGTCGTCACCAGCGTGTTCGCGAACGGCTGGACGCCGGCCGCCTCGGCGTAGGTGACGTTGCCGTCCGGGTCCTGGCCGCACCGCTGGACGCGAACGGCAGGTCCGCTCGCAGCCCGCCCGGGTTCATGAACGCGATCTGCGCGCCCGGCTCGGCCGTCGCCCACAGCTGCACGTCCGCGACGAGGTTGCCGAGGGTCGACTCGCCCCCACGGTTCTCCCCGCCCTCGGTGCCGGACTGGCGCGCCCGGAGGAAGTCGTCGGAGATCTGCCCGAGCGGCCGCGCACCGAGGACGTCCGCGACCGCGACGGCGTCGGCCACGATGGCCGCGACCTCGGCATCGGCGGGGAACAGCGGGGTCTGGGCCTCGTCCTCGTCGACGAGGTCGACGACCTCCGACGTCGATGGCGACGACGTCGCCGGTCTCCGGGTCGACGGAGAAGGTGAGGTGGTCGAGGCCCTCGCCGTACTGGCCGGACTGGACGACCGGCCGGGTCAGGCCCTCGGGCCAGCCCTCGACCGGCACCCGGTGGGCGTACTGCTGGTGCGTGTGCGCCGAGACGATCGCGTCGACCTCGGGGCTGGTCGCGGTGGCGATCCGGCCGAACGCGGTGTCGGCGGTCAGGTCGGCGATGTCCGTGGACTCCGCGCCCTCGTGCACGAGCAGCACGAGGACGTCCGCCTCGCCGTTGGCCTCGTCGCCGTCGGACAGCGTCGTCGGCGACCCGGTTGACCTCGTCGACGACGTCCCGGACCTCGAGGGTCTCGATGCCGGCCGGGGTGACGAGCGTGGGCAGGTCCTCGGTGACGGCACCGATGAACCCGACGGTCACGCCGCCGGTCTCCTCCAGGTGCGTACTCCGGCGTACGCCGGCAGGCCGGTCGCCCGGTCGTACACGTTCGCGGCGAGGTAGGGGAAGTCCACCAGCGGCTCGACCCGGTCGTCGAGGTCCGTCGCGGCCCCGGTCGAACTCGTGGTTCCCGAGTCGCCGAGGCGTCCAGGCCCATGGCGTTGAGCACGTCGATCGTCGGGACGTCGTCCTGCACGAAGGACGTGAAGGTCGACGCGCCGATGTTGTCGCCCGGCCGAGACGAACAGCGTGTTCGGGTTGGCGGCGCGGAAGCGAGTCGACCGCACCCGCGAGCACCGCGGCGCCCGCCGCCTGGTCGTCCTTCGCAGGCGTCCGTGGAAGTCGTTGATCGCGAGCACGTGGACGTCGACGGTCGCGGCGGCGCCGCCTGCGCGGACAGCCCGAGCACGATCGGGTCGTGGTCGCTGGACCGGTAGACGCTCATCGGGTCGGCGAACGGCCCGAACGTACTCGCAGGCCCGCCCACTCCGGTGCGTTGATGTCCCACACGTCCGCACCGGTGACCCGCGCCGCGAACGATGGCGTCGCGAGCGCGTGGTCGAGCGACCCGAGCTCGCCGTCGAACGTGTAGGTGTAGTCGTCCGGCGCGCGCGCCGCGACGACGTCGACCAGGCCGGCGCGGTGAGGACGTCGATCGGGTCCTCCTCGCGTGTAGGCGTTGAGGTCGCCGAGCACGACGACGTCGTCCGAGCCCGAGGCCTCCTGGAGCGTCGGTGACGAACGCCGCGACCGCCTCCGCCTGCGCGATCCGGTCCGCGTTGAACGAGTCCCTGGCCGTCCGCCGGCTCCGCCTCGTCACCGCTCTTGGACTTGAAGTGGTTCGCCACCACGGTGAACGCCTGGCCGCCGCCGACCGGGGTGAAGGTCTGCGCGATCGGCTCGCTCGCGTTGGCCCACGACCTCCTCGTCGACGACGGTCGCGCTCGTCGCCGACCGGGCGTGACGGCCGCGGTGCGGTAGATGATCGCGCTCATGATCACGTCGGTCGGGGTCGCAGCCTCGCCGACCAGCGGGCGCGGGCGTCGGCACGGAGGCCCACTCCGCACCGCCGGCGGCGTCGTTGAGTCCGGCGACGAGGTCCGCGAGCGCGACGTCCGGCGTGCCGTCGCCGAAGTGCACGGAGTTCTCGATCTCCTGCAGGGCGACGACGTCGGCGCCGAGGCCGCCGATCGGCGGCGACGATCTTCGACCGCTGGACGGCGAGCTGCTCCGGGCTGCGGGCGCCGCGCGCGTCCGGGTCGTCCGTGGTCGAGCGTGGTGAAGTAGTTGAGGACGTTGAACGTGCCCGACCCGCGAGGTCGCCGCCGACGTCGGTCGGGGCCTCCGGGCGCGGGTTCAGCGGGACGAACGTGGCCCGCTCGTCGTCCGGCGTCGTGGCGTCGAGCGCCTCCAGCGGCTGCAGCCGCCAGTCGTCGAACCCGAAGCCGAGCACGTACGGGGTGCCGGGGAAGTCGACGCCGTCGCCGTTGCGCACGACGGTCGAGCCGTCGAGGTACGGCTGGTCGACGGCGTCGACCCGGACGTCGCGGCCGTCGTCGAGCAGGAGGCGCCGGGCGGCGTTGCCCGCCGCGATCGCTTCCGCCTCGGGGCTGCCGGGCTCGGCGACCTCGGTGCTCGTGACCGGCAGGGCGGTCCCGGCGGACAGCCAGACCGTGCCGAAGCTCGCGACCTGGTGGGTCGAGGACACCCGGTACTCGCCGGTGGGGGCGACGAGCATGCCCTCGAGCGCCTCGCGGTCCGCACCGACGACGTCGTCGGGCAGGTCGGTCGGCACGGGGGCGGGCCGGTTGCCGGACCGCTCGATCCGGGTGACGGAGGCGCCGTCGCCGGACGCGTCGATCTGGGTGAGGCCGAACGACTCGCCGACGACACCCTCGACCGAGACGAGGTCGCCCGGCGTCGCCGTCGTGGTCGTGTCGCCGAGGACGACGAAGACGCCGTCGGAGGCGTCCGGGGTCGCGTCGTCCGTGCCGCCGGAGCCGGGCGTCTGGAGGTAGAGGCCGCCGAATCCGTCGGGGCCCGTGTGGTCGGCGGTGACCACGCCCTCGACGGTGACGAACTGGTCGACGAGCGGGGACGTGTCGCCCGTGCCCTGCACGTCGGCGATGCTGGTGGTGGCGTCCGCCGCGACGACGGCGTGGGCCGCCGCGGGGGCCATGGTCACGGCCAGCGCGAGGGCGCTGGTGACCGCGACCGGGAGGAGCGGACGCCGGTGGCGGCGTCGTGGGGTGGGCATGAGGGGGTGACCTCCGTCAGCGGGCGGCGTGCGGCGCGGGGTGCGTCGCGGCCCTCGCACGCTAACGCGCACGTCCGACAGTGACCAGGGTCACGCGCAACCGCCGACGGAGTGACACCGGCCCGTCGCCCGGGCGACACGTGCCGGACACGGGACGGCCCTCGGGCGGCACCCGGCCGGCGCTCCGGCCGACCAGTGGCGGCCTCACGCGCCGCTGACCTGCGCGCTCACCGCGCGCGGGCCGCCTGCAGCGGGAGGAGCGGGGAGAGGTCGGCCCGGTCGCCCGAGGCGGACACCCGCCCGGACGCGAGCGCGTCGGCCCAGCCGATCGCCCCGGTTGCGAGGGCGAGCCAGGTGGCGGGGTCGGTCTCGACGACGTTCGGCGGCGTCCCGCGGGTGTGTCGCGGCCCCGGGACGGCCTGGACCGCGCCGTCGGGCGGGACGCGGACCTCGACGGCCTTGCCCGGGGCGATGTCGGCCAGCTCCTCCAGCGTGAACCGGACGGCCGTCCGGACGGCGGCCCGCGGGGCGGCGTCGGGGTCGGCCCGCCACACCGCGAGCGCGGCGCGGCCGTCGGCGGGATCGGTGCGGCGACGGGGAGGCACGGCCGACAGGCTAGGCGGACGGCGCGGCGGAGGTCAGCGGGAACGGGCTCTCCGGGGACGGACGGCCGTAGAAGTACCCCTGCGCCATGTCGCAGCCCAGGCCGACGAGGCAGCTCGTGCTGCTCCGTCGTCTCGACCCCCTCGGCGATGACCGTCTTGCCGACGGCATGGGCGAGGGCGGTGACGCCGCTGAGGATGTCCGTCCCGTACCCGCCCTGGGGTGACAGGACGTCCGCGATGAAGCTGCGGTCGAGCTTGACGGTGTCCACCGGCAGCCGCTGCAGCCAGGTGAGCGACGAGTAGCCGGTGCCGAAGTCGTCCAGCGCGATGCCGATGCCCGCGGTCGCGGACCGCCTCGAGGACCCGCGCGGCCAGCTCGAGGTCCTGCAGCAGGACGGTCTCGGTGATCTCGAGCTCCACCCGGGCGGGGTCCAGACCGCTGGCGTCCAGCGCCGCGTCGACGTGACGCAGGAGCGACGGGTGCGTGAGGTGCCGTCCGGACACGTTGATGTCGGCCGTGGGGCGGTCCTCGTCGGCCGGCGCGTCCGCGGGCCGCGAGCCACCGCGGCGCCGTCGCGCATCGCCGCGCGCAGGACCCACTCGCCGATGTCGACGATGAGCAGGCTGTCCTCGGCGAGCGGGCAGGAAGTCGTACGGCGGCAGCAGCCCGTCGGTCGGGTGCTGCCACCGGATCAGCGCCTCGGCCGCGACCGGCCGGCCCGGTCGCGCAGGCAGATCTTCGGCTGGTAGTGCAGCACCAGCTCGTCCTGCGTCGATCGCCCGGCGCAGCGCACCCTGCCGGGTCAGCCGGTCCCGGTTGCGCCGGTGCACGCGCTGGTCGAAGACCTGCACCCGGTCGCGCCCGGCACGCTTGGCCTCGTAGAGGGCGGTGTCGGCCTCGCCGAGCAGGTCGGAGGGCGTGCGGACGACCGACGCGCAGCTCGCCCCGACCGTCACCGTCACCGGCAGGTCCTGGTCGCCGACGCGGTACACGCCTCGCAGCGCCCGCCTGGAGCCGCAAGGTCAGCGCGGACGAGCTCCTCGCGCGTCGTGCAGGTCCTCGCACAGCGACGACGAACTCGTCGCCCACCGAGCCGGCCGACGGTGTCCGACGGCCGCACGAGACCTCGCAGGCGCTGCGCGACCGCGACGAGCAGGTCGTCGCCGGCCGGGTGACCGAAGGCGTCGTTGACGCTCTTGAAGTAGTCGACGTCGCACAGGACGAGGCCCGACGCAGCCGGGCACCCGCTCGGTGCGGGCCAGCGCCCGCTCGAGCTCGGCGTCGATGAGGCGGCGGTTGGGCAGCCCGGTGAGCGGGTCGTGCAGCGCCTGCCGGCGCAGCTGGTCGGCCATCTCGTGCTGCGTCGGTGACGTCCCAGAGGTTGATGACGATGCCGCCGATGTCGGGGTCGTCGACGTGGTTGGTCCCCCGCGCGCGCACCCACAGCCAGCGGCCGTCCTCGTGCCGGATCGCGGACCTCGCACCTCCTCGAGCGCCCCCGGCCCGCCGGCGACCAGCCGGCGTCAGCGCTCTCCGCGACGTCGGCCTGGTCGTCGGGGTGGACGCGGTCGATCATCGCCCTCGGGCTCCGCGGTCCCGAGCACGCGCAGCATCGACGGGCTCTGGTACAGCGGGGTCGACCCGTCGGCGGAGTAGATCGAGATGACCTCGCCGGCATGGGCGAGCAGGGCCTGCAGCCGCGCCTCGCTCCGCTGGGCGGCGACGGCGTTGTCGTGCTCGGCGGTCGCGTCGCGCCAGTGCGCGACGACGAGGTCTCCCGCCCTCCGCACGTCCAGCGGCGGTCCACCCCGGCTCCCACGCGTGACCCGTCACGGACGAGGTTCGGGGACACCGACCGGTGCGGCACGCCGGTCGCCGAGCACCTCGAGGAAGGTCCGGAAGATGCCGTCCCGCGACTCCGGGACGAGGTCGATCAGACCGGCGACCGCGCAGCGGGCCCGAGGCCGACGGACTTCTCCGCCGCCGCGTTCGCCAGGAGGTACTCGAAGTCGACCACCTCGCCGTCGTCGTCGGTGACGGGGCGGCAGACCACCCACGGCTCGTCGTCGGCGAGGATCGCCTCGGCGAGACCCAGCCGGGGCAGGGCGTCCGACAGGGCGTCGTGCAGCGCGCTCGGTGCGTCCACGCGACCTCCAGCCCCCAGGCTCGACACCCCGCTCCCGCCCGTGTGTCTCCTGCGAACCCTAGGGCCTCACCGCGCCGCAGCAAGGCGAGGGGCGCGCGACCTCACCGGAGGGCGGCCTCCGCGTGGTGCGACGGTCAGCGTTGGCGGGCGGCGCGGTGGTGCTCGGCCGTCCGCTGCTTCCAGCGCGCCCTCTCCAGGGCGGCGAGCCGGGAGTCGCTGCGCCGCGCCTGCCATGCGGCCTCGCGCGCGAGCCGCTGCCAGCTCGCGTACCGGCGCTCGGGCAGGTCGCCGTTCTCCAGGGCCTCGCGCACGGCGCAGCCGGGCTCGGTCCGGTGCGCGCAGTCGGAGAACCGGCAGCGCCGGGCGAGGTCGGCGACGTCGGCGAAGGTCGCTTCGAGCGCGCCGGTGTCGGCCACCACGCCGACGCCGCGCAGCCCGGGGGTGTCGATGAGGAGCGCGCCGCCGGGGAGGGCCAGGAGCTCGCGGTGGGTGGTCGTGTGCCGGCCGCGGCCGTCGGCGCGCCGGTCCCCGGTCGCCATGAGCTCGGCGCCGGCGAGCGCGTTGACCAGCGTCGACTTCCCCGCACCGGACGGACCGACGACGACGAGCGTGGTCCCCGGCGTGAGGCAGCGCCCGCAGCGGCTCCAGGCCCGTGTCCCGGGTCGCGCTGACCGCGTGCACGTCCGCGCCGGGCGCCGCGGCCATGACCTCGGCGGCCATGCCGTCCGGGTCCGGCACGAGGTCGGACTTCGTCAGGACGACGACGGGACGCGCCCCCGACCGCCACGCGAGGGTCAGGAGGCGCTCGACCCGGCCGAGGTCGGGGTCCGGGTCGAGGTGCTCGGCGATGACGACGACGTCGACGTTCGCGGCGAGCGGCTGCGTCCGGGACGACCTCGCCGCCGAGTCGCGCACGAGCATGCTGCGCCGCGGCTCGAGCCGCGCGACGTGCGGGGCGCCGTCGGGCCGCGGCTCGACGACGACGACGTCGCCCACCGTGGGCGCGTGCCGGTCGCCGTCGTCCGCGGGCACGAGGCCGTCCCGGTCGAGCTCGACGCGCTCCGGGGACGGGTCGACCGCGTCGACCGGGGAGGGGTCGACCGGGAACGGGTCGACGCCGGACGCCGCGCCGTCGCCCATCGGGACGACGAGCACGGCGCCGCGGTCGACGCGCACGACGCGGAAGGCGTGCGGGACGGGACTGGGCATGCCCCGACGCTAGGTGCGGCGCCGCGGCACGGGCCACGGAAATTCTCCCCCGGCGATCGGGCGACCGTCCCCCGGGCGAAGTGGTCACCGCGCGGACACGCGTGCGACCATCGCTCACCATGCTGACCTTCGTGACGTCCCTCCGGCACCCGCACAACTCGAACGACTACGGGCGTGTGGAGAGCCTCCTCATGGAGACGCTGCGGTCGGTGACGCAGCAGGACTCGGACGAGTTCGGGGTCGTCGTGGTCGGCAACCGGGCGCCCAGCGCGCCCCTGCCGCCCAAGGTGCGCTTCGTCGAGGTGGACTTCGCGCCGCCGTCCCGCACCAGCGGTCCGCAGACGGGCCACGAGGCGGTCCTGCTCGACAAGGGCACCAAGCTGGCGGTCGGCGTCCTGGCCGCCCGGGACGACTCCCCGTCCGACATCATGGTGTTCGACGCCGACGACTACGTCAGCAGCCGGATCGCGGGGACGGTCCAGCAGGCCGACCCCCGGGCGAACGGCTGGTACGTCGACCAGGGGTACATCTACTCGCCGTCCCGCCGGGCGGTGCGCAAGCACAACAACTTCAACTTCCGCTGCGGGACGTCCCACATCGTCCGGACGGACCTCTACCGGCTGCCGGCAGAGCTGTCCGAGCGCAGCACGCAGGCGGAGCTGATGGAGCGCGCCGAGGACTCGGTGATCAACCTGCTCGGCTCGCACATGAAGATCAAGCTGAGGTTCGACGCCGAGGGCACGCCGCTGCGGCGGCTCGGCTACCGCGGGGCGGTCTACAACGTGGGGACCGGCGAGAACCACTCGGGCAAGGGCCTGCGGGGCATCGGCCACCCGGTGACTCCTGACCTCGCGTCCGAGTTCGGCCTCCCCGCCGCGGAGGGCGGACTGCGACCGCTGCTCGACGCCTACGGGCCGCGCTACGTGGCGCAGTCCGTCGGGCTCGCTGCGGCCCAGCCGGTGCGGCTCGCCCGCCGGGCCGCGGCCAAGGTGGCCCGGCTGCGCAAGCCCGCCTGACCGCGGTCGCCGCGATCGGTCGGGCCGCCCTGCTCAGCCGAACTGGCGCGGCAGGGTCGCCTCGTGCGCCGTCGCGCGCCTCGTCGAGCGGGAGCGTGAACAGCCCGTCGACGACGACCGCGGCCGGCACACCGGTCGCCCGCGGCGTCCGTCGTCGTCCCGATCGCGAGGAACGGGACGCCGCGGCGCGGCACGGTCGGTGAACGCGGACCTCCTGCCGCGCGCGGGACGGCGACGACCGCGCGCGCGGTCGACTCGGAGAACAGCGCCTCGAACGGGGTGACCTCGTCCCGCGCGCAGAGCGCGTCGAGCGACACCCGCACCCCGGTGCCGTACCGCAGCGACGACTCGACCAGCGCCTGGGCGAGACCGCCCTCGGACAGGTCGTGCGCGGCGTCGACGAGGACGTCGCGCGCGGCGATCGCCATGACCTCGCGCGAGCGCGCGCTCCGCGGCGAGGTCCACGCGCCGGCGGCAGTCCCGCCGAGGTGGCCGTGCACGACGTCGGCCCACGCCGACCCGTCGAGCTCGGCGCGCGTGGTGCCGAGCAGGTAGACCGACTGACCCGGCGTGGTCCAGCCGGAGCCGATCGCGCGGGCGACGTCGTCGAGCACGCCGAGGACGCCGACCACGGGGGTCGGGTGGATGGAGGAGTCGATCTGCCCGGGCTCGCCGGTGCCGTTGTAGAGCGACACGTTGCCGCCGGTCACCGGGACGCCGAGGGTCCGGCAGGCGTCGGCCAGGCCGCGGATGGCCTCGACGAGCTGCCACATCGAGTCCGGGTCCTCCGGCGAGCCGAAGTTGAGGCAGTCGGTGACGGCCAGCGGGCGCGCGCCGGTCATCGCGACGTTGCGGTACGCCTCGGCGAGCGCGAGCTGCGCGCCGGTGTACGGGTCGAGCTTGGTGTAGCGGCCGTTGGCGTCGGTCGCCAGGGCCACCCCGAGCCCGGTCGGTCTCGTCGACGCGGACGACGCCGCCGTCGTCGGGCTGGGCCATCTTGGTGTTGCCCTGCACGAAGCGGTCGTACTGGTCGGTGACCCACGCCTTGGAGGCGAGGTTCGGCGAGGCGAGCAGCCGCAGCACGGTCGCGCGGATCTCGTCCGGGGTGCCGGCGCGGGCGTACCGCTCCGCGCCCGCCGCGTCGCTGACGGAGTCGGCCTGCAGGCCGTCCTGCCAGGCCGGGCGCGCGTACGGACGGTCGTAGACCGGTCCCTCGTGCGCGACGGTCCGCGGGTCGACGTCGACGATCCGCTGGCCGTGGTGGTCGATGACGAGGCGGCCGGTGCCGGTGACCTCGCCGATGACGGCGGTCTCGACGTCCCACTTGCGCGGTGATCGCGAGGAACTCGTCGAGCACGTCCGGCCGGACGACGGCCATCATCCGCTCCTGCGACTCCGACATGAGGATCTCGCCGGGCGTCAGGGTCGGGTCGCGCAGCAGGACCTTCTCGAGCTCGACGTACATGCCGCCGTCGCCGTTGGAGGCGAGCTCGGAGGTCGCGCACGAGATGCCGGCGGCGCCGAGGTCCTGGATGCCCTCGACCACGCGCGCGGCGTAGAGCTCGAGGCAGCACTCGATGAGCACCTTCTCCATGAACGGGTCGCCGACCTGGACCGACGGGCGCTTGCTCGGCTTGGTCTCGTCGAACGTCTCGGAGGCGAGGATCGACGCGCCGCCGATGCCGTCGCCGCCGGTGCGGGCGCCGAACAGGACGACCTTGTTGCCGACGCCGGACGCGTTGGCCAGGTGGATGTCCTCGTGCCGCAGCACGCCCAGGCACAGCGCGTTGACCAGCGGGTTGCCCTGGTAGGAGGGGTCGAAGACGACCTCGCCGCCGATGTTCGGCAGGCCGAGGCAGTTGCCGTAGCCGCCGACGCCGGCGACGACGCCGTGCACGACGCGGGCGGTGTCGGGGTGGTCGATCGCGCCGAACCGGAGCTGGTCCATGACGGCGACCGGGCGCGCGCCCATCGAGATGATGTCGCGGACGATGCCGCCGACGCCGGTCGCGGCGCCCTGGTACGGCTCGACGAAGCTCGGGTGGTTGTGCGACTCGACCTTGAAGGTGACCGCCCAGCCGTCGCCGATGTCGACGACGCCGGCGTTCTCGCCGATGCCGACGAGCAGGTGCTCCTTCATGGCGTCGGTCGTCTTCTCGCCGAACTGGCGCAGGTGGTTCTTCGACGACTTGTACGAGCAGTGCTCGGACCACATGACGGAGTACATGGCGAGCTCGCTCGCGGTCGGGCGGCGGCCGAGGATGTCGACGATGCGGGCGTACTCGTCGGGCTTGAGGCCGAGCTCGGCGTACGGCAGCGCGACGTCGGGCGTGGCCGCCGCGCGGTCGACGGTGTCGACGGTGTCGCGGGTCGCGTCACGGTGGGCGAGGTCAGGCGCGGAGGTCATGAGTTCCCTACCGGAAGGTCCACGTGGGCGTGCCTCAGGCTACCGGCGGCCGGGGACACGACCGCCGGGGTGTCCGGTGGGTGGGGCGCCGGCGCGGGGGCCGGCCGGCCGCACGCGCGTGGTCGGGGAGGATGTCCCGACCGCACCACGCCGCACGACCGAGGGGACGACGTGACCCGGACCGCACGCGTCCTGGCGCCGTGCTCGTGGCCGGCACGCTGCTCGCGGGCTGCGGGGTCGTGCGCGACGGGGCGCACGCCGGGGGCGACGCCGGCGCCCAGCCGGCGGCGTCGACCCCGACCGTCCCGTCCCCCACGCCCACGCCGAGCCCGCGACGCCGACGGCGGACGACGTCCGGGCGGGGGCGTCGTCGTGCAGGTGGGCGACACGACGGTGCTGCACGCGCTCGCCCTCGGCGAGGGCGGCGGCGACGCACGCGCCAGGACGGCGACGTCACGGTCGTCACCGTCGACCCCGGGCACGTCCGGGACCGCGGTCGCCGTCCTGCTGGCGGCGCCGGTCGGTGGCACCCTCGCCCTGCAGGACGACGGCTCGATCGTCGTCCTGGCGCCGGACGGGACGTTCCTCGGCGGGGCCGCGCGCCCGGTGACGGCCGCGGGCGGTGCGACCCGTGACCCTCACCGGGAGCGGCGACGCCGTCGTGCGCGTGTCCACCGAGGAGCGGCGCGCTGGAGGTCCGGGTCGGCGGCCGGGCGCTGTCCGGCGCGGACTGGGGTGAGCGCGAGGGCGGGCGCTCGCTCGCGGTCGCCCCGACCCCCTGGGCGCGGACGGCCGGCCAGGCCGGCGCGGTCGGCGTCTGGACCGAGCTGGTCGCCGCCGTCCCGGAGGCCGACACCCCGGTCATGCACGACCAGCTGACCTGCCACGCGCTCGGCGCGCCGGACAAGGAGACGTGGAACCTCGAGCCCTGGCGGCCGGACGTCGGGCTGCTCGCGGTCCTGGCCGCGGCGTGCAACCCGGCGTAGCGCCCGTCGCCGGTCGGGTGCCGGGTCGAGGCCTCCCTGTCAGGCGACGAGGTGGCCGAAGGCGACGATGTTGTCGACGTAGTGACCGGTCGTGCGGTCGAAGGCCCCGCCGCAGGTGATCAGCCGGATCTCGGCACGGTCGGTCGTGTTGCCGTAGACGCGCGACGTCGGGAACTCCGCCTTGGCGTACCGCTCGACGGAGTCGATGGCGAACGTCGCGACGGTCCCGTCCGCGCGGGTGACGTCCACCAGGGCGCCGACGGCGAGCTCCCCGAGCCGGTAGAAGACGGCCGGGCCGTCCGGGCCGTCGACGTGGCCGGCGATCACGGCGGGGCCGAGCTGGCCGGGGTTCGGGCCGCCGGTGTACCAGCCCGGCAGGTCGTAGTCCTCGGGCGCCGGCAGGACGCCGTCGGCGCCGAGGTCGAGGCGGACGAGCACGTCGCTGTCGACCTCGATGCTGGGGATCGACAGGGACACCGGGTCCGACGCGGGCATGACCGGCCCGAGGTCGAGCTCGGCAGCCGCGCCCACCTCCGTCCCGGCGGCGACCGCGGGGGCCGGCGCGGGAGGGGGCGGGGAAGGGGTCGGCTCGGCGGCGACCACCGTGCGCGGCGGGCTCGTCGGGCCGGTCGGCCGTCGTCGAGCACGGCGAGCGCGATCAGGGACGCGCCCGCCACCCCCAGCACGGCGGCTGCGGCGGCGAGGAGCCGTCGACGGCCGCCGTGCCGGGGGTGCTCAGCTCATCAGACGGTCGCGCGGGCCCGGCGGGCGAAGACGGCACCGGCACCGACGCCGGCGGCCAGCAGGCCACCGCCGAGGAGCAGCATGCCGTCGGAGGACTCGGCCGTGCCACCGGCACCGGTCGCGACACTGCCGGCCGGAGCGGCGGCGAGGACGCCGCACAGCGCGGGGTCGGTCGCCTCGGTCGGCAGCGACGGGTCGAGGTCCGACATGGTCGCGCCGCCGTACGCGCCGTCGCCGTCACGGTCCACACCGTGGACGACGACGACGGACTGGCCGTCGACGATCGCCTGGGCCACCGCCGGCTCGACCTCGATGGAGCCACGCTGGTAGGCGATGTTCCCGCCCGGCGCGGTGTCGAACCGGTCGACGGCCAGGCCGCTGGCCGGGCTCGTGTCACCGGTCTTCGTCAGCGAGACCACGATGCCGCCGTAGGCGGGGCCACCCTCGGTCGTGTTCAGCGTGCCGTCGCCGCTCGCGTCGTCCGCGGCGGTGGGGCACTCGTGCCGGGCGTCCGCGCCGAAGTGGATGTGGGCGGCGTGCGGCGAGTCGGCGAGCAGGCCCATGGCCTGCATCGTCACGGTGAGGGTGGTCCCCTCGACCGAGACCATGGCCGTGCCGCTGCCCGAGACGCCGCTGAGGGCGACGGGGGTCAGGTTGGCGTTGGTGTCGCCGTCGGCGGCCGAGGCGGCGCCGAGGCCGATCGGGAGCAGCAGCGCTGCCCCGAAGGTGGCGAGGGCGATACGTCGTGTCGTGCGCATAGGTGTCTCCGGTTCCGGGCGGCGACGCCGCTCCGTAGGGGGTGCGCTCTGAGCGATGAGTCGCAGCCGACCACCGGACGGATTGCTCCGGTGCCCGACTCTGGGACGGTACGTGGGGATCGTCGAGCCCGCCTCCCGGGGCGGACCGGTCGCGTCCAGCGTCACCCGTCCGCGGGGCACGCACGCTCCGGACTCATCCGACCGGCCTCCCGTGACGAACCTCGGCCGACCCCGGCCTACGGTGGGTCATCCTCTGCACCACCCGCACCCTCGGAAGGAGCGTGGGCCGCCACCACGTCGTGGCCGGTCCCACCACGACCCATGCGCGCTCACGCGAGAAGGACGACGACAGCGCTGCTGGCGACCCCACTGCTGCTGGGCCTCACGGCGTGCGCCGGCGACGCGGTGGAGCGGAGCGGCACGTCGGACGCGACGCAGTCCGCCGGGTCGGCGCCGGCCCCGACGTCCACCGCCGGTCCGGTCCCCACCCCGGAGCCCACGCCCGCGCCGCCCGAGCCCGCCGCCGAGCCCGCCGCCGAGCCCGCACCAGCAGTCACGGATCCGGCCGCGCCCTCGTTCGACGGGACCGTCGTCGAGGTCCGACTACGCCGGCGGTGACGTCGTCACGACCGAGCCCCGCGTGCAGGTCCCGCTCGGCGGTCAGGTGCGCCTGGTGATCACGAGCGACGAGGTCGACGAGGTGCACGTGCACGGCGTGGACGAGTACGTGGCCCTCGCACCCGGTCCCGCGGTCACCCACGACTTCACCGCGAGCATCCCGGGAATCTTCGAGGTCGAGCTGCACGAGGCCGGCGACCTGCTCTTCACGCTCCAGGTCGAGCCGTGATCACCGGGGCCGCCCAGACGGCCCTCGGGGCCTCGCTCGCCATGCACGGGATCGGGGGTCGCACCGACCTCCCGCTGCCCACCTGGCTGGCCACGACGGGCGCGGTCCTGGCGGTGACCCTGACCTTCGCGGTCGTCACCGTGGTCTCCCCCGGGCCGCGGCTCGCCGACCACCGTGGCCGGGTCCTGCCCGCCGGCGTCCAGCGGGTGCTCGACAGCCCCCGACTGCACACCGCGCTCGCGACCATGGTGCTGGTCATGACCGTGGTCGTCATCGTGGTGGCGTTCACCGGGCCCGAGCCCGAAGGGCTCAATCTCGCTCCGTACGCCTTCTACATCACGTTCTGGATCGGGCTCGTCCCGGCTAGCCTCCTGCTCGGGCCGGTCTGGCACGTCGTCAACCCGCTGCGCCTCGTGCACCGGGGGCTCGAGCGGCTGCTGCGCCTCGGGGCGGCCGGCGCGCCGGTGCCACTGCCGGCGCGGCTCGGCTGGTGGCCCGCCGCGGGGTGGCTGGCGGTGTTCGTCTGGCTCGAGCTGGTGTTCCCCGACCGCAGCGTGCCGACGACCGTCGGGACGTTCCTGGTGCTCTACGCGCTGGTCAACCTGGTCGCGGCGCAGTTCTACGGCGCCGCGTGGTTCGACCGCGGCGACGGCTTCGAGGCGTACTCCCGCCTCATCGCCCACCTGAGTCCCCTGGGCCGGCGCGCCGACGGCCGTCTCGTCGTGCGCAACCCCGTCGACGGCGCCCTGAGGCAGCGGGACGAGCCCGGCTTCCTGGCGCTCGTGGTCGTGCTCATGGGGTCGACGGCGTTCGACGGCCTGACCCGCACCCGGTTCTGGGTCGAGGACGTCCCCGCGGACAGCGTCCTGCTGGGCACGCTCGGGCTGGCCGGGATCACCGGGCTGATCGCGGGGCTGTACCTCCTGGCCGTCGGCGCCGGCGCGCGGCTGGGCGGCATCCCGCGCACCGCACGGGTCCCGGCCACGGTCGACGCGACGGTGTCGAGCGTCGCCGGAACCGTCCCGCGCCCCCCGGATGCGCCGAGCGAGCCGGCTCCGAGCGAGGGGGTGGTCACCTCCTCACGCCTGGCGTCCCTCCTCGCCGTCTCGCTCGTGCCCATCGCCGTCGGCTACTCGGTCGCGCACTACGCATCGCTGTTCCTGTACGAGGGGCAGGGGACGTGGATCCTGCTCAGCGACCCGTACGCGACCGGCGCGAACCTCTTCGGGACCCGCGCGGAGAGCATCGACTACACCGTCGTGTCGTCGACCACCGTGGCGTTCGTGCAGATCGGGGCGATCGTGCTCGGACACGTCGTCGCCGTCGTCGTCGCCCACTTCCGGGCTGTCGAGCTCGTCGACGGGCGCACCGCGAGGAGGGTGGTGTACCCCCTGACCGTCCTGATGCTGGCGCTGACCGCCATGGCCGTCACGCTGCTGATCAACACCTAGCCTCGGGCTGTGGTGGCGCGGTCGGAGTCCGGCCTGTCGGAGACCTCGCAGGTGCTCCTGACCTGCGACGACCGGTCCTGCTGAGGGGCAGGGACGTGGGGCCGAGGAGCACCTTCCAGGTGGAGAGCAGAAGCGGGTCTGCGCGGGTGACGGTCGAAAGACAGACCACCCCGGTCCGACACCGGCACCATCCCGCCGGAACTTGCCGACGTCCACGCGCCGGGCGACCCGACGACCGACGACGGGGATGCGTGACCACGCCCACCTGCCGCGTCCTCGAGGCGCGGGCGAGACCTGGAGCCTCGAGCCTGGCGGCCCGACGTCGGCCTCCTCGGGTCCTCGCCGCCGTGTGCAACCCGTCGTCGAGCTCGGGTGCTGCTCCGTATGGGGCCACAGCCGACGGACGACCTGTGGCGGCCGCTCTGACCCCTTCGGTGGTCAGCCGGGACCGCTCACGCGCAGACTGACACCCATGGACCTCCCGGTGATGCCGCCCGTCTCCCCGATGCTCGCCAAGTCGGTCGCGGACATCCCCCCGGGGCAGACCTACGAGCCGAAGTGGGACGGCTTCCGCGCGATCGTCTTCCGGGACGGCGACGAGGTGGAGATCGGCAGCCGCAACACGAAGCCGATCACCCGCTACTTCCCCGAGGTGGTCGACGCCGTGCTGGCGCGAGCTGCCGGCAGCGGTGCGTCGTCGACGGCGAGATCATCGTGGCCGACGCCGACGCGACCGGGCTCGACTTCGAGGCGCTGCTGCAGCGGATCCATCCCGCCGCGTCGCGGGTCAACCTCCTCGCCCGCGAGACGCCGGCCGTGCTCGTGGTCTTCGACCTCCTGGCCCTGGGCGACGACGACCTGACGCAGCGCCCGTTCAGCGAGCGCCGCGCGCTCCTCGAGCAGCACGTCCCGGGCGGCGGTCCGGGCGTCTACCTGCACGCCGTCGACCGACGACCTCGAGGTCGCGCGACGGTGGTTCGAGGTGTTCGAGGGCGCCGGGCTCGACGGCGTCGTCGCCAAGCAGACTCGATCTGCACTACCAGCCGGACAAGCGCGTCATGACGAAGATCAAGCACGAGCGCACGGCCGACTGCGTCGTCGCCGGCTACCGGACCCACAAGACCGCGGACGACGCGATCGGCTCACTCCTCCTGGGCCTGTACGACGACGACGGCACGCTCGCCTCGGTCGGGGTCACCAGCTCGTTCCCGATGGCCCGTCGCAAGGAGCTGTTCGCCGAGCTGCAGCCGCTGCGTCACCACCGCCGACGACCACCCGTGGGCCTGGCAGGCGCAGTCCGACGGCACGCGCACCCCCCGCGAGGCGGAGACGAGCCGGTGGAACCGGGGCAAGGACCTGGGCTTCACGCCGCTGCGCCCCGAGCGCGTCGTCGAGGTGAGGTACGACCACATGGAAGGCGTGCGGTTCCGGCACACCACCCAGTTCGTGCGGTGGCGCCCGGACCGCGAGCCGGAGAGCTGCACGTACGCCCAGCTCGAGACCCCGGTGCGCTTCGACCTCGCGGACGTCCTGTCCGGCGGCTGACGCCGGTGCACCATGAGCCGGTGAAGACCTTCACGCGCGACGGCCTGACGTTCGACTACCGCGACTCCGGTCCCTCGACGGACCGGCGGTCGTGCTGCCTGCACGGCTTCCCGCAGGACGGCACGGCCTTCGACGCCGTGACGCCGCTGCTCGTCGCGCCGGGCTTCCGCGTCCTGGTGCCGGACCAGCGCGGCTACTCCCCCGGCGCGCGGCCCACCGTCGAGGGCCGCGTACATCGCTGCGCGAGGTGGTGACCGACGTCGTCGCGCTGCTCGACGCCGCCGGGGTCGACCGGGCCCACGTCGTCGGGCACGACTGGGGCGGGGTCATCGCGTGGACGTTCGCGAGCCGGGAGGCCGGCCGGACGCTGTCCCTCACGGCGCTGTCCACGCCGCACCCCGCCGCGATGGTCCGGAGCGTGGTCCGCAGCAGCCAGGCGCTGCGGTCGTCCTACATGGCCGGCTTCCAGCTGCCGTGGCTCCCCGAGCGCCTGCTGCCTCGCCGACGACGGCGCCCGCCTGCGCCGCGCCCTCCTCGAGTCCGGGCTGGCGAGCCGGACGCGCGCGGAGCACTACACCCGTCGCATGCTCGAGCCGGGTGCCCTCACGGCGGCCCTGAGCTGGTACCGGTCGATCCCGTTCACCGGGCGACTACTCCGCAGGGATCGTCCGGGTGCCGACCGCGTTCGTCTACGGCCGCCACGACCCGTTCTTCGCCCCGGCCTCGGTCCGGGACACCGGGCGGTACGTGCGCGAGCCGCCTCCGGATCGTCGCCCTCGACGCCGGTCACTGGCTCCCGGAGCAGGAGGCCCGGCCGGTCGCCGAGATCGTGGCCGCGCTCGCCCGGGAGTCGGCCGCGGCGAGCGGCTGACCCGACCGGCGGACCGGGTGAGATCGTCACCCGCCCGGCCGCACGTGACGGGTGAACCCCGGTGCACGGGTTCAGGCGGCCCTGCGCCGCACGCCGTGCCCGGTACCGTGTCCCGGCGGTGGCGACAGGTGCTCGACACCAGGATCGGATCGCCTCGGGAGTCCGGGAGGCGACATGAGCACCGACGGTGCGCGGAGACGGCGGCGTCATGACCCCCGCCGCGAACCGCCTCTACGCTCAGCCCGACGAGCTCGAGGCCGCCGCGCGAGCCGTCCTGCGCGCCCGAGGTCCACGCGTACTACGCGGCCGGCGCCGGCGCCGAGCAGACCCTCCACGACGCCGCCCGCGCCTGGTCCGCCTTCCGGCTGCGCCCGCGCACCCTGCGCGACGTCGCGCGCGTCGAGCACCTCGTCGACGCTGCTCGGCGCAGCGACCTGGGTCTCCCGGTCGGCGTCGCGCCGATGGCGTTCCACGCGCTCGCCCACCCGGACGCCGAGCGCGCGACCGCCACCGGCACCAAGGACGCCGGCGGGCTGTTCGTCCTGAGCACGCGCTGCTCGCTGCCCATCGAGGACGTCGCCGCCGTCGCCGGACCGTGGTGGTTCCAGGTGTACGTCATGCGCGACCGGTCGCTCACCGAGGCCCTCGTGCGCCGCGCGGCCGCCGCCGGCGCCTCGCGCGCTCGTCCTCACCGGGGACACCCCCTACGTCGGCGCCAAGCGCGCCGTCGGCGCCGTGCGCATCCCGCTGCCGCCCGAGCACTACCTCGTCAACATCGGCCGGCACCTGCCGCCCGGGCGCGGACCACACGGTCGTCACCGAGCAGGACCCGTCGATCGACACCGACGTCATCGGCTGGCTCCGCGAGGTCAGCGGCCTGCCGGTGCTGGTCAAGGGCGTCCTGCGCGGCGACGAGGCGGTGCGGTGCCTGGACGCCGGCGCCGCGGGCGTCGTCGTCTCCAACCACGGCGGCCGCCAGCTCGACCGGGCGCTGCCCAGCGCCCTCGCCCTGGCCGAGGTCGCCGACGCCGTCGCCGGCCACGCGCGCCGAGGCCCGCGGCGTCGTCCTGGCCGACGGCGGCGTGCGGTCGGGCCTCGACGTCCTCGTCGCCCTCGCCCTCGGCGCGGACGCCGTCCTGCTCGGCCGGCCCGCGCTGTGGGCCCTGGCCACCGGCGGCGCCGACGGCGTCACCGCTCTGGTCGACCAGGTGCGCGACGAGCTCACGCACGCCATGGCGCTGGCCGGCGCCCCCGACCTCGACCGCGATCGACCGCAGCCTGGTCGTCCCCGCTCCCGCTGCTGCAGGAGCACCGCCCATGACCGCACCCCTGGTCTCGATCGCCCTCCCGGTCTACAACGGCGAGCGGTTCCTCGCCGACGCCGTCGAGTCGCTGCTCGGCCAGACCCTGGGCGACTTCGAGCTGCTCGTCTGCGACAACGCCTCGACCGACGCGACCCGGCGACCTCGTCCGCGAGTACATGCGCACCGGACCGACCGCATCCAGCTCGCACGACGGCGCCGGTCAACCGGGGCCTGGCCTGGAACTGGAACCGCGCCGTCCCGCTGGCCCGCGGCCGGTACTTCAAGTGGGCCGCCGCCGACGACGTCCACCTGCCCGGAGTACCTCGCCCGCACCGTCGAGCGGCTCGAGACCGGACCCGCACCGCGGTCCTCGCCCACTCGCCTCAGCGTCGACATCGACGAGACCGGCACGCCGTTCCGGGCCGTCCCGACCGAGCCGCGATGGACGCGCCGCACGCGCGCACGAGCGCTTCCACGCGCTGACCCGCCGCGGCTGGGCCTGCATCCCGCTGTTCGGCGTCATCCGGGCCGAGGTGATCCGCCGGACCGGGCTGCACGGCGCCTACCCGCGCTCGGACCGCACGCTGCTGGCCGAGCTCGGCCTGTACGGCCGGCTCGTCGAGGTCGACGAGGTGCTGTTCCACCACCGCGAGTTCGGCGGACGGGTCACCCGCGCCACCGACCTGCGCACCCGCTACCCGATCTTCACCGGCGGCGACGTGCCGGACGCCCCGCTGCCGCACTGGGACCTGCTCGCCGGCTTCGTCACCGGCGGTGCGCCGGGCGCCGCTGCCGCCGCGTCGAGAAGGCGCGCTGCCTCGCCGCGCTGTGCGACTACACCTGGGAGAGCCACCGGGCGCTGCTCGGCGACCTGCGCCGCCGCGGTCAGTACCTGGTGACCCACCGGATCCCGGCGCCGCCGGTCCCGGAGAAGGTCGACTCCTGACCGAGCGGCCCAGCCGCTCGACCGCCCGCCTGCCGAGCCACCCCCGGCACGACGACGCCGCCCGGCTCCCCCGGGGGAACAGGGCGGCGTCGTCGTCGGGCCTTCGGGCACCGGGCGCGGCGGCTCAGCCGCGGCACGCTCAGCCGAACAGCGCGGACTGCTCCTCGCGCAGCCGGTCGACGAGCCGGCCCGCGGGCAGCTCGACGTCGGCGTAGGTGAGCACGTCGTCCTTCGGCGACCGTCGCGCCGCAGCCGGCAGCCCTCGGCGACGCCCATGCGGCAGCAGGTCCTGCTCGCGCGCGACCGGCGTACGCCTCGGCCTGGCCGTAGGTGTCGTAGCCGCCGAGCCCGTCGAGCACGTGCCCGGCCGGCAGGTCGCTCTTGGCCGTCGTGACGACCTCGACGCGCGGCCCGCCGGGGGCGGCGAGCACGGCGTCGGCGAAGTCAGACCGCGCGCGCGACGCTGTTCGGCACCTCGAAGTGGCACAGGTGGTACGGCGTGTAGAAGCAGTACAGCGGCCCCTCGCCGAGCTTGTAGAGGTTGAGGTAGTGCTGCTGCTTCGGGTCGTCGTGCGTGCGCGAGCACGTAGACGCCCGGGCCGGGCTTGGACGCCGACGACGTAGTCGACGACGCCGCCGAGCGCGCGCAGCTCGTCGACGTCGTACCGCGACGGTCAGCTCGTCGACGTGGCCGGCGTGGTCGCCAGCCGCTCATGCCGCGCTTCGGCACCGTGAACCCGGTCGCGTTGGCGACGATCGCCTGCTCGAAGGAGATCTTCGTGCCGTCGGCGAAGCTCGTGACCATGTACGGGTCCTGGCCCCACTTCTCGGCGAAGCCCTTCTGCGTGGTCGGGTTGCGGTACGGGTCCTGCAGGCCCTTGATGTTGCCGCGCGACCAGCGGCGTGCACGCCCGATGCCGCTGCACGAAGCGGATGAGGTTCATCTGCACGCCCGGCTGGTCGCCGTCGGCGCCGGTGAAGACGACGCCGGCCTGCGTCGGCGCGGTCGCGCGAGCAGCGGCCCGACGGTGCCGTCGAGCTCGGCGTTCATCGTGACGACGTGCTTGCCGCGCGTCGATCGCGGCGAGCGGTGACGTGCGCGCCGAACTCGACCGCGCCGGTGACGTCGACGAGGCAGTCGACCTGGCCGGCCGCGAGCAGCAGCGCCGGCGTCCTCGGTGACGACCGGGCGTGCCGCGCGCGACCGCGGCCTCGAGCGCCGCGGCGGTCGTCGACCACGCGCGACGTCGTCGACGCCGGCCTCGGCGTAGGCGCGCACCGCGCGCTCGCGACGGTCCGGTTGGCGATCGCGACGAGCTCCATGCCCGGGCACGCTGTTGACGATCTGGTTGGCCAGCCCGCGGCCCATGAAGCCCGGCGCCGACCATGCGCGACCCGGATCGGGCGGCCCTCGGCCGGCGCGGCGAGGGCGCTGTCGACGAGGATCACGCGTCGGTCGAGCCGTACCGCTCGCGTCGACGGCGCGGTCCGAAGTCCGGCCGAGCCGTCGGCGCAGCAGCGGCCAGGCCGCGTCCTTGTCGCGAGATCGACGTCGACCGGCAGCGGCCACGCGGATGCCGAGCGCCGGGTCGTCGTGCCGCAGGCCGCGCTCGGCGCCGGGCGTGTAGCGCCCGCTGACCTGGTAGACGACCTCGGTGCCGTCGGTCGAGCGTCTGGTAGCCGTGCGCGAAGATACGGCGGCACGTACAGCGCGCGGCGGTTCTCCGCGGTGAGCTCGACCGCCGACGTGCTGCAGGTAGGTCGGCGAGCCCGGCGCGCAGGTCGACGATCGACGTCGACGATCGCGCCCGCGGGTGCAGCGGACGAGCTTGGTCTCGGGCGCGGGCGCGATCTGGCAGTGCATGCCGCGCAGCGTGCCGGCCTGGTGGTTGAACGAGACGTTGCACTGCTCGACGACCGGCTCGAGGCCGGCGTCGGCGAACTCCTGCTGGTCGAAGCGTGCGGGCGAAGAAGCCGCGGTCGTCCTGGCGCAGCTCGAGCTCGACGATCGTCGGCGCCGACGATGTCGGTCGGGATCAGACGCATCACGGCGACCCGTCCAGCAGAGGTCGTCGTCGAGCTGGTGCGGTGCGTCATGCAGGTGCTCGCAGCTGCTTCAGGCGGGTGTGGCCGCGGCCGGTGAAGATCGGCGTCGTCGAGCTCGATGCGCTCGAACACGCTCGTGCAGCTGGCGGGCGCCGCGGGCGGCGTCCCAGTCGCACTCGAAGCCCGGCAGGACCGCGCGGATCTTGTCGAAGTTGACCTGGTAGCTGCGGTTGTCCGCGCGTCGGGTCGCCGAACGACACCTCGCAGCCCGGGAACGCGGCGGCGACGGTCTCGGCGATCTCGCGGACCTGGTAGTTCTGCTCGTTGCTGCCGACGTTGAACACCTGGGCGTGCACGGCCTCGCGCGGGGCGTCGAGCACGCAGCGGATCGCCTTGGCGATGTCGAGGCCGTGGACGAGCGGGCGCCACGGGCGTGCCGTCGCGACGTCATCGCGATCTCGGCCGGTCGTGAACGCCAGGCCGGCGAGGTTGTTGAGCACGATGTCGAAGCGCATGCGCGGGCGAGGCGCCGAACGCGGTCGCGTTGCGCAGGAACGTCGGCGAGAAGTCGTCGTCGGCCAGCGCGCGTGACGTCGCGCTCGACGAGCGCCTTGCACTCGCGCGTACGCGGTCTGCGGGTCGGTCGGCGACGTCTCGTCGACCGTGCCCTCGGCCACGCCGTAGACGCTGCACGACGACATGTAGACGAAGCGCTCGACGCCGGCCTGCTTGGCCAGTCTCGGCGAGCGTGCAGCGAGCCCTTGTGGTTGACCTCGTAGGTGACGTCGCCGAGCAGGTCGCCGATCGGGTCGTTGGACAGCTCGGCCATGTGCACGACGGCGTCGACGCCCTCGAGGTCGGCCTCGGTCACCTCGCGGATGTCCTTGGCGAGCGTCTGCGACGGTCAGCGGGCAGCGCCGTTGTAGAGCCAGCCGGCCTTGTAGTAGCCGGTGTCGAGGCCGATGACCTCGTGCCCCTGCTGGACCACCGTGGGGGCCACGAGGCACCCGAGGTACCCCTCGGTACCGGTGATCAGAACGCGCACGTCAGCTCCTGTCGCGGCGGTGAGGGAGGTGCGCACAGCGCGCACTGGAGTCCCCCACCGACCGGGTGAGATTACCCGCGAAACCGACGATCGGGTCGGCGTCCCCCAGGTTCGGCCCGTACCGTGCTAGGCGGCAGAGCAACGGCGGACGCCTGCGGCCTCGCAGGGGCTCGGCAACGGACGTCGCCCGGGGCCAGCAGCGACGAGAGGCACTCACGATGACGGACATCCTGAAGATGATGAGACGAACAGCGCAGGTCAAGCCGGCCGACGTACCGGTGGTCATCCTGTGCGGCGGCATGGGGACGCGGCTGCGCGAGGCGAGCGAGCAGCTCCCCAAGCCGCTGGTCGACATCGGCGGCAAGCCGATCCTGTGGCACATCATGAAGACGTACGAGGCCCACGGCTTCCGGAAGTTCATCCTCTGTCTGGGCTACAAGGGCGACATGATCAAGCGCTGGTTCCTCGACCTGCGCGAGAACTCCCAGGACTTCACCCTGCACGTCGGCGGCGACCACACCCCGGTCTTCCACGGCAACGCCGGCGACGTCGACTGGGAGGTCACCTTCGTCGAGACCGGGCTGCACACCGGCACCGGCGCCCGCATCCGCCGGGTCGCCGAGCACCTGGGCGACGGGCCCTTCGCCCTCACCTACGGCGACGGTGTCGGCGACGTCGACCTCACCGCCGAGCTGCAGCGTCACGTCGAGGACGGCCTCATCGGCACCGTCACCGGCGTGCGTCCGACCAGCCGGTTCGGCGAGATGACCACGGACGAGACCGGCCACAAGGTCGCGGCGTTCCTCGAGAAGCCGCAGAGCGCGACCGGCTGGGTCAGCGGCGGCTACTTCTTCTTCGACCGCGCCTTCGTCGACAAGTACCTCGACGAGGACCCCGGCCTGCTGCTCGAGCGCGCCCCGCTGCAGACCCTGGCGCGCGACGGCCAGCTCGGCGTCTTCGGTCACACCGGCTTCTGGGCCGGGATGGACACGTTCCGCGACTGGACCGACCTCAACGCCCTCTGGGACGCCGGCAAGGCGCCGTGGAAGGTCTGGGACCGTGCGGAGGACCGGCCCGCCGCGCTCTGAGCTCCGCGACCGTGACGGCGGCCCCGCACCCCTCGAGGGGGGGTGCGGGGCCGCTGTCATGTCCTCCCGGTGAGAGCCCTCAGCCGGCGACCGGCTTGACGGCCTTCTCCGGGACCGGCTCGGCCCCGGACGCCCGCAGGCGCCGGAAGTAGTCGCGGGCCTCGGCCTGCCGCTCCCCCTCGACGCCGGACGCGATCGTCGCCCGCACGTGCCCGGCCTCGTAGCCGAACGCGTCGACGAGGTCCTGGGCGTGCGGCCGCAGCCGGGTGAGCAGGCGGTCGATGTAGGACGTCACGGTCCGGGCACGGCCCGCGGAGAGCCGGCCGTTGATGAGGTACCAGGCGAGGTTCCGCTCGACGAGGGTCAGCCCGAACAGGTCCCGGAGCCAGGTGAGCACCGCCTTCGTCCCCGGGTCCTCGACCTGCTCCAGCCCGGCGGTGAACGCCTCCCACTGCAGCAGGTCGGCGTTCGCGCGCGCGCACTCGAGCAGGGCGTGCTGGTGGGAGTTGAACAGACGGGCGGCCTCCGCCCGGGACGCCTTCGACGCCGGCCGCAGCGCGGCGCCGACCTCGGCCACCATGGTCTCGAGCCGGTCGGTGAGCAGCTCGCGCTGCGTCTCGGTGTCCTGCAGCTTGCCCGCCGAGCGCCGCCGGTCGCCGCCGTCGGCCAGGGTCTGCACGACCCGGACCAGCGGGGTGCGGTACAGCGCGGTGTCGGCGGCACGCCCCGCGACGTAGCGCGCGATGCCGGCGGCGTCGATGTCGGTGAACTGGCGCGAGAAGTCCGCGAGCAGCCGCTTGGCGACGAGCTGGAGCAGGACGGTGTTGTCGCCCTCGAACGTCGCGTACACGTCGAGGTCCGCGCGCAGGGACACGAGCCGGTTCTCGGTCAGGAAGCCGGCCCCGCCGCACGCCTCGCGCGCCGTCTGGAGCGTGGTCAGCGCGTGCCACGTCGACGTCGGCTTGAGCGTCGCGGCGATCGTCTCGAGGTCCTGGCGGTCCTCGTCGGTGTCGGCCTCGCCGGAGAAGACGGCGTGGAACTTCTGCAGCAGCCGTTCGTGGGCGAACGTCTGGGCATAGGTCTGCGCGAGCAGCGGCAGCAGCCGGCGCTGGTGCTCCGCGTGGTCGAGGAGCACGACCTCCTCGGTCGCCTGCTCCCCGGCGAACTGCCGGCGCTGGTTGGCGTAGGTGATCGCGATGATCAGCGCGAGCTTGCTCGTGTTGACGACGGCGCCGTCGAGCGAGACGCGGCCCTGCACGAGGGTCCCGAGCATCGTGAAGAAGCGGCGGCCGGGGCTGGCGATCGGCGAGGAGTAGGTGCCGTCCGCGGCGACGCTCGCCGTACCGGTCGAGCAGGTCGGCGCGCGGGACGCGGACGTGCGTGAAGTGCAGCCGCCCGTTGTCGATCCCGTTGAGGCCACCCTTGAGGCCGTCGTCGTCCCCGCCGATGCCGGGCAGGAACTCCAGGGTCCCGGGGTCGCGGAGCGGCACGTAGAACGCGTGCACGCCGTGGTCGACGCCGTGCGCGACGAGCTGCGCGAACACCACGGCGGCCGTGCCGTGCACCGCGGCGTTCCCGAGGTAGTCCTTCCACGCCCCGCGGAACGGGGTGTGCAGGTCGAACGTGCCGGTGGCGGGGTCGTAGGTCGCGGTGGTGGCGATGCTGGCGACGTCCGACCCGTGACCGGTCTCGGTCATCGCGAACACGCCCGGGACCTCGACCGACATGGCGGCCGGCAGGAGCCGGGCGTGGTGGTCCGCGGTGCCGAGGTGCATGATCGCCGACGCGAACAGGCCCCACTGGACGCCGGCCTTGATCTGCAGGGACGGGTCGGCGACGACGGTCTCCTCGAAGCGGGCGAGGCTGCCGCCGTGGTCGTCGGCGCCGCCGACCGACGGCGGGAACGCCCGCAGGACGTCCCCTTCGCGGGCCAGGATCCGCAGCTGCTCCATGACGGTCTCGCGGTGCTCGGCCATCGGCTGGCCCTCGATGCGGTGCAGTCGCGGGTCGAGCAGGAAGGCGCGCGCGTTGCGCCGGACGTCGGCCCACCGGCCGAGCAGGACGGTCTCGAGCGCGTCGACGTCGACCGTGGGATCCGGCCGGGAGGCCACGATCGGGCGGCTGCGAGTGCGGTCGGTGGTGGTGCTCATCGTGACTCCTGTGTCGGTGGAGCGGTGGTGGGGTCGGGAGCGGCGGGTCAGGGGGCTCAGGCGGAGCGGCTGCGGGCGAGGACGCCGACGGGGCCGGCCCACAGCCAGGCGGCGACCTGCGCGGTGAAGGCCTCGCGGTCGACGGCGCCCGAGGTCGCACCGTCGCGCAGCCAGCGCTCCCCCGCACCGCGCACGAAGCCGACCGCGCCGGCGGCCCACGTGTCCGCGAGCGCACGGTCCACCGGGCCCGGCTCGGAGCCGGCGTCGGTCAGCGCACGGGCGAACGGGGCGGCGACGAGCTCGGTGACGGCGTCGAGGAAGTGGCCGAGCGGCGAGGACGGCTCGAGGGACCCCTCGCGGGTGACGAAGAAGTACACGTTCGGCGACGACTCGATCATCTCGAGGTAGACACCGACCATCGCGCGCAGGCCGTCCCGCGGGGTGGCGGCGGCGAACAGGGCCTCGGCGAGGGCGTCCCGGATCTGCAGGACGACGGCCTCGGCGACGGCACGCTGCAGCCCGGTCTTGTCGGTGAAGTAGCGGTAGACGATCGACTTCGACGTCCCGGCGGCGGCGGCGATCTCCTCCATGGAGACGTCCGGCCCGCGCTGGTGCACGCACTTGCGGGCGACCCGGACGAGCTCGGCCCGGCGCGCCTCGCGGTGGTCGGCCCAGCGCGCGGACCGGCCGTCGGTCGACTCGGGGACGACGGCGACGTCGGTGGTGAATCCCGGGGTGACATGGCTCACGCAACCGACGGTATCAGGTACTGTCAGTCCTGGACACCGGCTCCCGGCTCCGCTGTGCCCGGGGCTGCCCGGCACCCGCCCGGAGCCACCGACCGGTGTCCACGGCATCGACGACGACGCGAGAGGACCTGCCATGACGGCACACCTGACATCCCCCGAGCCCGCCGGGGCGGCCCGCAGGCGCCTCGCCGCGCCGTCGTCGTCGGCGGCAACCGGATCCCGTTCGCGCGGGTAGCAGGCCCTTACCACCGGTCGTCGCAATCAGGACATGCTCACCGCGGCGCTCGACGGGCTCGTCGCGCGGTTCGGGCTGGCCGGCGAGCGGATCGGCGAGGTCGCCGCCGGGGCGGTGCTCAAGCACTCGAAGGACTTCAACCTCACCCGCGAGGCGGTGCTCGGCTCCGCGCTCGCGCCGCAGACGCCCGCCTACGACGTCCAGCAGGCGTGCGCGACCGGGATGGAGACCGTCGTCGGGCTCGCCAACAAGATCCGGCTCGGCCAGATCGAGTCCGGCATCGCGGGCGGCGTCGACTCGACGTCGGACGCGCCGGTCGCCGTGAGCGACCCGCTGCGCCGGGCGCTGCTCGACCTGTCCCGGGCGAAGTCGACTCCCGCGAAGCTCGCCGCGCTCGCGACCATCCGGCCGGCGCACCTGGCGCCCGCGGCCCCGACGACGGCGGAGCCGCGCACCGGTCTGTCCATGGGCGAGCACCAGGCGCTGACCACCGCCGCCTGGCGGATCACCCGCGAGGCGCAGGACGAGATCGCCGCGGCCAGCCACCACGCGCTCGCCGCCGCGTACGAGCGCGGGTTCTTCGACGACCTCATGACGCCGTACCGCGGGCTGACCCGGGACGCGAACCTCCGCAAGGACACTTCCTTGGCAAAGCTGGCGAGGCTCAAGCCGGTCTTCGGCAAGGGCCTCGACACCCCGGCGACGATGACGGCCGGCAACTCCACACCGCTGTCCGACGGCGCCTCGACCGTCCTGCTCGCGAGCGACGGGTGGGCCGCCGAGCGCGGGCTGCCCGCGCTCGCGTCCGTGGTCGACGCCGAGGCCGCCGCGGTCGACTTCGTGCACGGGCGAGGAGGGCCTGCTCATGGCCGGCACCTACGCCGTGCCGCGGTTGCTCGCCCGCAACGGCCTGACCCTGCAGGACTTCGACTTCGTCGAGATCCACGAGGCGTTCGCGGCGACCGTGCTGTGCAACCTGGCCGCCTGGGAGGACGCGCGGTTCTGCACCGAGCGCCTCGGGCTCGACGCGCCGCTCGGCAAGGTCGACCGGTCCCGGCTCAACGTGGTCGGCTCCTCGGTCGCCGCGGGGCACCCGTTCGCCGCGACCGGCGGCCGCATCGTCGCGACGCTCGCCAAGCTGCTCGCCGAGCGCGGGTCCGGCCGCGGCCTCATCTCCGTCTGCGCTGCCGGTGGGCAGGGCGTCGCCATGATCCTGGAGGCAGCGTGACCGACACGTACCTGACCCTGGTGAACTCCGGGGTCACGAAGCAGATCGCGAAGCGGCTCGGCCTGCCGCGTCCGGTGCCGCTACGCCGGTTCCGTCCCGGCCAGCCCTGGTCACCGGCCCGGTGCTCGTCCTGCACGACGACGCCTCCGCGCCGGACGCCGACGTGGTCGCCGACGCGCTGGTCGGGTGGGACCTGGACGTCCGGCGGCACGCGGCGTCGGCGGACCGGTACGGCGCGGTCGTGCTCGTGCTCACCGGCGCGACGCGTCCCGACGACCTGTCGTCGCCCGTGCTCGCGGCCGCGGGGACGCTGCGCTCGCTCGCTCCGGCGGGCCGGGTCGTCACGGTGTCCCGACCCGCGGGCGCCGACGACGCCCCCGCGGTCGCCGCCGCCCGGCAGGGCGTCGACGGGTTGCTGCGGTCGCTCGCCAAGGAGCTGCGCGCCGGGTCCACCGGCAACGGCGTGGTCGTCGCCGACGGCGTCCCGGTCGACGCGCCGTCGGTGCTCGGGGCGCTGCGGTTCTTCCTCTCGACGCGCTCGGCGTTCGTCGACGGTCAGCTGCTCGCCGTCGACTCGGGCGCCGGCACGCTGCCGGACGACTGGGACGCGCCGCTGGCCGGCCGGGTCGCCGTCGTGACCGGGGCGGCCCGCGGGATCGGCGCCTCGATCGCGCGACCCTCGCCCGGGACGGCGCCACGGTGGTGGCGGTCGACGTCCCGGCGGCCGGCGAGGGCCTCGCCGCGGTCGCGAACGCGGTGCGCGGGTCCGCGCTCCAGCTCGACATCACCGCCGCCGGACGCCGGCGAGCGGATCCTCGAGCACGCCGTCGAGCCGGCACGGCCGGCTCGACATCGTCGTGCACAACGCCGGCATCACGCGCGACAAGCTGCTCGCCAACATGAAGCCGGACCGGTGGGACTCCGGTCCTCGCGGTGAACGTCGCCGCGCAGCTGCGGATCGACGAGGCGCTGCTCGCGGCGCGCGGCGCGCGGCCGGGTGTGCTCGCGGACGCGCCCGCGGATCGTCTCGCTCGCGTCGACCAGCGGCATCGCGGGCAACCGCGGCCAGACGAACTACGCGACCTCCAAGGGCGGCGTCATCGGCATGGTCCGTGCCACCGCTCCGCTGCTGGCCGACGGCGGCGGGACCGCGAACGCCGTCGCGCCCGGCTTCATCGAGACCGAGATGACCGCGCGGATCCCGGCGCTGACCCGTCAGGTCGCCCGCCGGCTGAACTCGCTGCAGCAGGGCGGTCAGCCGGTCGACGTCGCCGAGGCCGTCGCGTTCCTCGCGTCGCCGCAGGCCGGCGGCGTCGTCGGGCGCACGCTGCGGGTGTGCGGGCAGAACATGGTGGGCGCGTGACCGCGGCGTCGACGGGTCCGTCGCCGCCGGCGCGCGAGCGCGTCGTGCTGCCGGCGGTCCCGGCCTCGGGGGGCTGTACGCCCGCGGGGTCGGCGCCTCGGCCCGGCTCGCCGCGCTCTCGCGGCTCGGCCGGGCGAGTGCCGTCCTGCCGGACGTCGAGTACGCGGTGGCGGGCGTGACGGCCGACCCGGACCACCTCAGCGCCTACCAGCACCTGCTCGGGGAGACCGCCTCCGATGCGCTGCCGGCGGGGTTCGTGCACGTGCTGGCGTTCCCGGTCGCGACCGCGCTCATGGTGCGTGACGACTTCCCGTTGCCGCTGGCCGGGATGGTGCACCTGGCCAACCGGGTCGAGCAGGGCCGGTCGCTGCGGCTCGGCGAGCGGCTCGCCGTCCGCGCGCACGCCGAGCACCTGCGGGCGCACCGGTCCGGGACGCAGGTCGACCTCGTCACCGAGGTGCGCGCCGAGGGTGACGACGCCGTCGTCTGGCGCGGGGTGTCGACGTACCTCGCGAAGGGCGCCCGGCTGCCGCACGCCCCGACGGGGGGCGGACCCGTTCGCGGACGCGCCGGCGTCGCCGCCGACGGCCGCGAGTTCGTGCCGCCCGTCGCCGACCGGACGCTGGACGCTCGCCGGCGGACACCGGACGCCGGTACGCGGCCGTCTCCGGCGACCGGAACCCGATCCACCTCTCCGCGGTGACCGCCCGGCCGCTCGGGTTCCCGCGCGCGATCGCGCACGGCATGTACACCGCGTCGCGGATGCTCGCCGACGGTCGGGCCGGCGCGCGGTGAGGCGTTCACCTGGACGGTCGAGTTCGCGAAGCCGGTGCTGCTGCCGGGGACCGTGACCGTGCGGGTCGCGCCCCGACGACGACGGGCGGGGCTTCGCGTACGCGGGCTGGGAGGCGCGGTCCGGCACGCTGCACCTCACCGGCACCGTCACCCCGCACGCCGCGACCGGGGCGACGTCGTGACCTGTCCGGCACTGCGGGCCTCGTCCTCACCGGGCCTCGTCCTCACCGGGCCTCGTCCTCACAGACTCGTGGCGCAGGGTGTGAGGTTGAGGAGGCGGGTTCGGCCGGGAGAGGGCAGTCTGGACGGCTGAGTCCTGAGCGGGGTCCGCGGCGGCGGCGATCCGTGTCGGTGTGCACCCCCTGGTACGCCGGCACGGTTCACCGCCTCCGCGGGTCGGGGGGACGCGTCGGGCCTGCCGCGGGCGCGGCTGGCAGGGTGAGCCCGTGAAGCGACGCATCGGTGACGTCCACCTGCCGGACCTCGAGCCGTTCGACGGCGACCTCGAGGACGACGCCGTCCTGGACGGCGTGGCATTGCGCGGCCGCGACCTCACCGGCCAGAGCGCCGTCGACGGACGGTTCATGGAGTGCGCGATCGCCGACTGCGTGCTCGACGAGGTCGACCTCGACCACGCCCGGCTGAGCGACTGCGTCCTCTCCGACGTCCGGTCGCACACGCTCGAGCGCCGTCGGGTCGGTGTGGCGGGACGTCGCGCTGACCGGCTGCCGCCTCGGGCGCGGTCCAGCTGTCCGGCGCCGAGCTCCAGCGCGTGCGGGTCACCGGCGGCAAGGTCGACTACCTCAACCTGCGCGAGGCGCGGGTGACCGACGTCGTCCTGGAGGGCTGCGTGGTCGGCGAGCTCGACCTCATCGCGGCGACCGCGACCCGGCTGACGCTGGTCGACTGCCGGGTCGAGCGGCTCGACGTCACGCGCGCGACGCTCGACCGAGGTGGACCTGCGCGGTGCGGACCTGTCCGGCCCTGGACGGGATCGGCGCACCTGCGCGGCGCGGTCATCAGCGGGGACCAGCTGCTCGAGCTCGGGTCGGCGTTCGCGACCCATCTCGGGGTCCGCGTCGTCGACCGCTGAGCGTGCGTCCGGCGCGCGGCGCGCACGCGGTGTCGGGCGCGCGGCACGCGCGCGGCGTCAGGCGACGGTGAGGTCCTTGGCGTAGCAGAGCGAGATCGGCGAGGACGCGTAGCCGCCGTAGCGGGGGATCCGGGTGTAGCCGGACCGCTCGTACAGCGCCATCGCGGCGGTCTGGAGGTCCCCGGTCTCGAGGACCACCCGCCGCAGGCCTCTCGCCCGGGCACGCTCCTCGAGCTCCTCCAGCACCAGCCGGGACAGCCCGCGCCCGCGCCAGCCCTGCCGGACGAACATCCGCTTGAGCTCGCCCGTGCACGGCGCCGGCTCGCCGTCCCCCCACGAGCCCGGGACGAGGTCGCGCAACGCGCCGCAGGCCACCGGGGCACCGTCGAGGCGGAGCACGACCATCGCGACGATCGTCGACGGGTCGGCCAGCGGGACGGGCTCGTCGTCGTCCCGGTAGAGGTCCCGCATCTCCGCCTGCTGCGTGTCGCGCAGGAGTGCCGCGTCGGCGTCGTCCCACGGGACGGCGTCGAGCGTGATCGTGGGCGTCGACCCCGGCTCCACGTGCGGCCGGCTCAGGCGACGAGCGTCTGCAGGACCGAGGTGAAGAGGCCGAGCCCGTCGGTGCCCCGACGCGGGCCGTCGGCGCCGTCCGGGCCGTAGCCGGCCTCGACGGCGTGCTCGGGGTGCGGCATGAGCCCGACGACGTTGCCCGCCTCGTTGCGAGATGCCGGCGATCCCGCGGCGGGAGCCGTTCGGGTCGCTGCCCTGGTAGCGGAAGACCACCCGGCCCTCCGCCTCGAGCATGTCGAGCGTGCGGTCGTCGGCGACGAACTGGCCGTCCTGGTTCTTCAACGGGACGGTGATCCGCTGGCCGGCGCGGAACGTGCGGGTCCAGGCGGTGTCCGCGTTCTCGACCGTGAGCTCCTGCTCGCGGCAGACGAAGGTCAGGGCCTCGTTCTTGATCATGGAGCCGGGCAGCAGGTGCGCCTCGGTGAGGATCTGGAAGCCGTTGCAGATGCCGAGCACCGGCAGGCCGCCCTTCGCGGCGTCGACGATCGGTCCCATGACCGGCGCGAAGCGGGCGATGGCCCCTGCGCGCAGGTAGTCGCCGTAGGAGAACCCGCCCGGCAGGACGACGGCGTCGACGTCGTGCAGGTCGGCGTCGGCGTGCCACAGCGCGACCGGCTCCCCGCCCGCGAGCCGGACGGCGCGGGCGGCGTCCCGGTCGTCGAGCGTGCCGGGGAAGGTGACGACCCCGACGCGCATCAGGCGACGGTCCCGCTGGACGCGACGGTGGCGGCGGCGTCGGCCTCGATGTCGGCGACGCGGACGACGTCCTCGATGACCGGGTTCGACAGCACGGTGGCGGCGGCCTGCGCGGCGGCCTCGAGGACCTCCGGGGTCACGTCGCCGTCGACCTCGAGCTCGAACCGCTTGCCCTGACGGACGCTGGTGAACTGTCCGAAACCCAGCCGCGGCAGCGCGCCGGCGACGGCCTTGCCCTGCGGGTCGAGGATCTCGGGCTTCGGCATCACTTCGACGACGACACGTCCCATGGGAAGGCACTCCTGGCGGTGAGGGGAGAGCGCCAGGATACCGAGCGGTCGACGGCGCCCGGCACGGCGTCCGTGGAGCGGTCGGCCGTCGCCGGTTGGCGGCCGGCCGGCGGTGGGGTCTGACGGCTACCGTTCCGCGCATGGTGGCCGTGCTCGTGACGGGGATGTCGGGCGTGGGCAAGTCGACGGTGCTCGCCGAGCTGGCCCGGCGCGGCCACCGGGTGGTCGACACCGACGAGCCCGGGTGGATCGTGGGGGTCGTCCTCGCGCCGGGCACGGAGCCCGAGCCCGTGTGGCGGGAGGACCGGCTCGCCGCGCTGCTCGACGCGCACGGCGACGGCACGCTGTTCGTCGGCGGCTGCGTGGCCGATCAGCGTCGGTGGTACGCGCGGTTCGACGCGGTCGTGCTGCTCAGCGCCCCGCTGGAGGTCGTGCTCGAGCGTGTGGCGACCCGGGTGTCCAACCCGTTCGGCCGGACTCCGGCGGAGCGGGCGCGGATCGCCCGCGACGTCGTCGAGGTCGAGCCGCTGCTCCGCGCGGGCGCCGGGCTGGAGATCGACACCGCCCGCCTGGGCGTGCCGGAGGTGGCGGACCGGATCGAGGCGGTCGCTGCCGTCGGCCGGCGCGGGCGCCCGGGGCTGAGGCGCTCGGCTCAGGGGACGACGACGGTCATGCCGGCTCCCCCGCCGCCGGCGCTCATCGCGGCGAGCGCGGCCGGCGCCTCGTCCAGCCCGATCCGGCGACCGACGAGCCGGTCGGGCCGCAGCGACCCGGACGCGATCCGGGCCAGCATGGCCGGGTACTCGTGCGCGGCCATGCCGTGGCTGCCGTAGATCTCCAGCTCCCACGCGACCACGCGGTCCATCGGCAGGGGCGGCCGGGCGGCGTCGCCGAGCAGGAGGCCGACCTGCACGTGCCGGCCGCGGCGGCGCAGGCCGAGGACGGAGGCGACCGCGGTCGCCGGGCTGCCGAGGGCGTCGAGGGAGACGTGGGCCCCGCCGCCGGTCGCCTCGACGACGCATGCGGCGACGTCGGCGGGATCGGGTCCGGCTCCCGGGGCGGCGCCGTCGAGGGGGTCCAGCACGACCTCGGCGCCGCACGCGCGCGCCGCCTCCCGCGCGGCCGGGGACGGGTCCAGGGCGACCACGCGGGCGCCGTCGGCCACCGCGATCATGACCGCGGACAGGCCGACGCCGCCGCACCCGTGGACGGCGACCCAGTCGCCCGGGCGTGCGCGGCCGTGGACGGTCAGCGCGCGGTAGGCGGTCGCGAACCGGCAGCCGAGGGCGGCGGCGGTGACCGGGGACATGCCGTCCGGCAGCCGGACGAGGTTCGTGTCGGCGTGGTCGAGCGCCACGTACTCGGCGAAGGAGCCGTCGTGGGTGAAGCCGGGCTGGGTCTGGCGCTCGCACACCTGGTGCTCGCCGGCGCGGCAGGCGTCGCAGGTGCCGCACGCGCAGACGAACGGGACGGTGACCGGGTCGCCGACCGCCCAGGCGCCGACACCCGGCCCGACGGCCGCGATCGTCCCGGCGAGCTCGTGCCCCGGCACGTGCGGGAGCGTGATGCCGTCGTCGTGGCCCTGCCACCCGTGCCAGTCGCTGCGGCACACCCCGGTCGCCGCCACGCGCACGACGACGCCGTCCGCGGGGCACGCGGGCAGCGGCACCGTCCGGACCTCGGGCTGCTGCCCGAACCGCTCGACGACGACGGCGCGCATGGCGTCCGGCAGGGGCGACTGCGCGTCGGGGTCCGGGACGAGGGCGGGGGGCGGGTGGTCCGGGTGCGTCACCGCACCAGGGTGCACCACCCGCCTACCCGACCCCGTCCGCCGGCGCCGGCAGGCGCCGGCGGACGGCGGCCTCGGGCGCAGGTCCGGCGCCGGTCAGGCCCGGCTCAGGCGCGACGCCGGCGGGCGGCGATCGTCAGCGCCGCCCCGCCGGGCACCAGCAGCATCACGACGAGCACCGCGGTGCCGAGGTCGGCGCCGGTCCGGGGAAGCTTCGTGACCCCTGGCTCAGCGCAGGCCGTGCTCCCAGGTCCACCGGCCGGCCAGCAGCGTGCCGCTGACGGGCATGGCGCGCAGCGTGGCGGCGTCGGCGGTGGCGGGGTCGACGTCGAGCACGACGAGGTCCGCTCGATCGTCGACCCGGGGCGCGGCCCGCCCGCCGGTCGAGGCGTCGAGGGCGTCCGCCAAGGGGATGCGCTGCTCGGGGTGCCAGGAGTCCCGGCCGTCGCGGGTGCGGTGCACGGCGGCGGCGATCGCGAGCCACGGGTCGAGCGGTGCGACCGGGGCGTCCGAGCCGAAGGCGATCGTCGCGCCGGCCCGCAGCAGCGTCCCGACCGCGAACGCGCGCCCGGTCCGTCCCGGCCAGTAGCGGTCGGCGACGTCCCGGTCGTCCATCGCGTGCTCCGGCTGCACGCTCGCGACGACACCGAGTCGCGCGAGGCGGTCGGCGTCGCCGTCGAGCAGCAGCTGGGCGTGCTCGATCGACCCGCGGGCCCCGGTGAGCGCGAACGCGTCGAGGACCCGGGTGGCGGCCTCGTCCCCGATCGCGTGGATCGCCGCGGCGATGCCGTGCCGGTGGGCCTTCGCCATGAGCCGGACCAGCTCGTCCGGCACGACCGTCAGCAGGCCGTACGCGCTCGGCGCTGCCCTCGAGGCCGGGGTACGGGTCGCGGCAGAACGCCGTGCGGGTGTTGAGCGACCCGTCGCTGATGACCTTGAGCGGCCCCATCGTCAGCAGCCCGCCGGTCCCCGGCACGACGTCGCCGGTCTCCCACCCCTGCGCGACGGCGCCGTCGAGGTGCTCCGGCCACACGCCGGCGGCGACGCGCAGCACGTCGGTGCCACCCGCGATCCGGCGCCGCCATGCCCGCAGGGTGTCGTCGATCTCCAGGTCGACGACCTGGGTGACGCCGCGCGCGGCGGCCGCGCGGGCGGCGTCGTCGACGAGCGCGTCCAGGCGATCGGACGGCACGTGCTCGAGGTCGTTCATGAGCGGCATCCACTCGTCCTCGCGCAGCAGGCCGGTCGGGTGGCCGGCGCGGCCGAGCCGCTCGAGCGCGGGCGTGCTGAGCCAGGCGCTGTGGAGGTCGCCGGACAGGAGGAAGACCGGCGCGTCCGGGTGACCGGCCGCGTTCAGGCCGCGGTCGAGCAGGGCCGCGGTCGGGGCGGACGGCCAGAGTCCGTCGCGGAAGCCCATGCCGACGAGCACCGGGCTGCGCCCGGGTCCGGTCCCGAGCGGCTCGGCCGCGAGGCGGTCGACCACGAGCGCGACGGCGTCCTCCGCGGACCGGGCCGGGGACAGGTCGAGCCGGCGGCGGGTCAGCGCCCACTGCGTCATGTGGACGTGGGCGTCCCGCAGGCCGCGCAGGACCGTCCGGCCGTCGAGCGCGACGCGCTCGGCGCCGGCGGCGCGGGGGTCCCTCGCGGCGAGGTCCGGGCCGATCGCCGCGATCCGGCCGTCGTGCAGCAGGACGTCGACCGGCTCGCCGGTCGCGGGCGCGTCGGCCCTCCTCGGAGCGGCCGGGCGCCGACGAGGAGCAGGTCCGCCGGGGGCGCGGTGGTCACCGGTCGGTGCCGCCGTGCTCCGCGCGCATGCGGTCGGCCAGGGCGGGGTTGGCGTACGCGGGGTCGTCGTCGAGCGCGGCGATCACCCGCTGGACCACCTCCGGCGGCTTGTCCTGGCTGAGCTTCGCCTTCGCCTGGACGCGCGTGACCCGCAGGCGGAAGCCGACCGCTCCGCGGGCGACGCGGTGGGCGTGGTCTGCGATCGGCGGGAGGGACACCGGGTCGGCCCGGACGGCCTCGTACCGGTCCACGGTGTCGGACAGCACCCGGTAGGTCTCCTCGGCGTCGAGCACCTCCGGGACGCCGTACAGGTGCGCGACGACGTAGTTCCACGTCGGCAGGGCCGGCGTGAACCCGTACCAGCCGGGCGAGACGTACCCGTGCTCGCCGGCGACGACGAGGAGCACCTCCCCCGTGCCGAGGGCGTGCAGCACGTCGTCCGGACGGCCGAGGTGCCCGACGACGCACAGCCCCGGTCCGTCGTCGAGCAGCACCGGCACGTGCGATGCGACCAGCCCCGCCGGCGGGTGGCTGACCAGCGTCGCCCACCCGTGCGTGCGGACGAGGTCGCGCAGGGCGGCGTCGTCGTCCAGGCGGTACTCGGGGGTGTCGATCACGGCCGGGTCAGAGCGAGCGGCCGGTGAGCCGCTCGTACGCCTCGAGGTAGCGCTCGCCGGTGCGCCGGACGACGTCGTCGGGCAGCGGCGGCGGGGGCATGTCGGACGCGCGGTCCCAGCCCGACGCCGGGGACGTCAGCCAGTCCCGGACGTACTGCTTGTCGAAGCTGGGCTGCGCGCGGCCGGGCTCCCAGCCGTCGGCGGGCCAGAACCGCGACGAGTCCGGGGTGAGCACCTCGTCGCCGAGGACGACGACGCCGTCCGCCTGGCCGAACTCGAGCTTGGTGTCGGCGAGGAGCACTCCGCGCTCGCGCGCGATCGCCTCGGCCCGGGCGTAGACGGCGAGCGTGAGGTCGCGCAGCCGTGTCGCGGCCTCGGTCCCGATCTGCCCGGCGACGACGTCGAAGGACACGTTCTCGTCGTGCTCGCCGACGGCGGCCTTGGTCGCCGGCGTGAAGATCGGCGTGGCAAGCCGCGAGCCGTCCACGAGACCGGCCTCGAGCGGGACGCCGCACACCTCGCCGGAGGCCTGGTACTCGACGAGCCCGGAGCCCGTGAGGTAGCCGCGCGCGACGCACTCGACGGGGTACATCTCCAGCCGTCGGCACACCATCGCCCGCCCGGCGACCTCCGCCGGGACGCCGTGCGGCCCGACCTCGGCGGTCACCACGTGGTTGGGGACGAGGTCGGCGAGCTGGTCGAACCACCACAGACTGAGCTGGGTGAGCACGACCCCCTTGCCGGGGACCGGCGTCGACAGGACGTGGTCGTACGCGCTGATCCGGTCGCTCGCGACGACGAGCACGACGTCGCCCTCGGGGTGCTCGCCCTCGGGGAGGTACAGCTCACGGACCTTGCCCGCGTACACGTGCCGCCAGCCGGGGAGCACGGGTGCCTGGCCGAGCGCGGGCCGGTCGGCGGCTCCGGACGACGCCCGCCCGGGCCCGGCGGTCACGGGGCGACCCGGTCGGTCGTCCCGGCGGCGGGTCCGGCGGGCTGGTCGGCGGGCTCGTCGTCGGAGTCGAGGTCGGCGAGGTCGGCGGGGTCGGCGATCGCGGGAAGAGTGCCGTCCGCGGCCTTCCGGGCGATGTCGGTGCGGTGGTGGGAACCGGGCAGCGTGATCCGCTCGACCCCGGCGTAGGCCGCCGTGCGTGCGGCCGCGAGGTCCGGTCCGGTGCCGACGACGGACAGCACCCGACCGCCCGAGGCGACGAGCGCGCCGTCGTCGGTGGAGCGGGTGCCGGCGTGCAGCACGTGCGCGCCGGCGGTCTCCGCGTCCTCGAGGCCGGTGATCGGGTCGCCCGCGCGCACCTCGCCCGGGTAGCCGTGCGCGGCGACGACGACCGTGACGGCGGCGTCGTCCCGCCAGCGCAACGGGGGCAGGTCGGCGAGGCCACCGGTCGCCGCGGCCTGCAGGACCGTGGCGAGCGGCGTCACGAGCCGGGCGAGGACGACCTGCGTCTCGGGGTCACCGAACCGCGCGTTGAACTCGACGACGCGCGTGCCGCGGGACGTCAGGGCGAGCCCCACGTAGAGGACCCCGGCGAACGGCGTCCCCCGGCGGGCCATCTCGTCGACCGTCGGCTGCGCGACGCGGGCGACGACCTCCTCCACCAGCCCGGGCGGCGCCCACGGCAGCGGGCTGTAGGCGCCCATGCCGCCGGTGTTCGGGCCGGCGTCGTCGTCGAGCGCGCGCTTGAAGTCCTGCGCGGGGGCGAGCGGGAGGACGGTCGCGCCGTCGGTGAGGCAGAACAGCGAGACCTCGGGCCCGTCGAGGTACTCCTCGATGACGACGGTCCCGGCCGAGGTGCCGGTCGGCTCCCCGGACGCGTCCAGGTGCAGGCAGGTGCGGGCGTGCGTCAGAGCGGCGTCCCGGTCGTCGGTGACGACGACACCCTTGCCCGCGGCCAGCCCGTCGTCCTTGACCACGTACGGCGCGCCGAAGGCGTCGAGGGCGGCGGCGACCTCGTCGAGGGTCGTGCACACGTGCGCCATCGCGGTCGGGACGCCGGCGGCCGCCATGACGTCCTTGGCGAACGACTTGGACCCCTCGAGGGCCGCGGCCTCCGCGCTCGGGCCGAAGGTGGGGATGCCCGCCTCGCGGACGGCGTCCGCGACCCCGGCGACCAGCGGTGCCTCCGGTCCGATCACGACGAGGTCGGCGCGGAGCTCCTGCGCGAGTGCCGCGACGGCGTCGCCGTCGGTCGGCTCGACCGGGTGGAGCGCGGCGAGCGCGGCGATGCCGGGGTTGCCCGGGGCGGCATGGAGCTCGTGCGGCCCGTCCGTCCCGCTCGCCAGCGCGCGGACGAGGGCGTGCTCACGGGCACCGGTTCCGATGACGAGGATCCTCACGGCTCGTCAGCGTAGTGCGCGCGCCGGATCCGTCCCCGACCCGTCCGAATCGGGCGCCGCTCCCAGCGAGCACCCGGTTCCCCCAGCCCGGTTGCCACGCGTCTACGCGGACGCGGCTGGCGACGCGCGCCGTTCCCAGCCGGTGCGACGTGCCTCGCCCCCGGCTCCCCTGCGCCGGCGCGGGCATGGCTGACGGCGCAACATCCGGCGAGGAGCGTCAGCGCGGAAGTTTCCGGCGACGTCCTTCTTCGCCATTGCCGACCCGACCTCCGGGTCGGCTTATCGAGCTCATTTCCCCACCGTCCTGGTGACATTGGGGGCGTGTCAGTGGCTCGGTCTAGCCTGGATGGAGAAAGCATTTCGAGCACGGCCGGCCTTCTCGGCGAGGCAGACCGAATGCGCCGACTGACATGGGACGAGGTGGGCCGGATGAGCGAGGAGATCGAGCGTCCGGCCGCCTTCGACCCGTGGGCCGGGGTGGACGTCGCTGTGCTGCCGCCGGCACTGGCTGCTGCGGTGAGCGCGTACATGGCGTCGATCGAGGCGATCAGTGCGGCGGTCGGTGCGCGGGACCTGGACGGGCCACAGGCGCAGGTCGTCGCTGGCGCGCTGGCGGCCGGGGCCGGCCGGTCGACCGCCCTCGGGGCGTGCCTGTTGCCGGTGGTGGAGGCGGACGGGATGTGGGCGGCGGGCGGGTCGAAGTCGTTCGCGCTCTGGGTCGCCGAGCAGCACCACCTCGCCGTCCAGACCGCCCGGGCACAGGTCCGCCTCGGGCGGACGCTACGGGACCACCTGCCGCTGACGTCCGCGGCGGTGGCCGAGGGGCGGGTCACCGTCGAGCAGGCGAAGATCCTCGCCCAGCTGGGGCCGACGACCGAGCAGCGGCGCGACGCCCTGGCGGACCCGGCGAACGAGACGAACGAGGCGTTCCTGGTCCAGACCGCCCAGCAGGTCCGGGTGGATGGGCTGCGGCTGGTGATGCGCCGGTGGGCCGCCCACACCGACCCGGACGCGGACGACCGCGGGTACGTCGAGGCCAGCGACCGGGAGCACCTGGAGATCACGCGGCTCGGCGACATGGTCGACGTGTCCGGGCAGGTGACGATCCCGGTCGGGCAGGCGTTGAAGGCCGCGTTGGCGGCGCTGACCCCGGTGAGAGCACCGGACGACACCCGGTCGGCGTCCCAGCGCCGCGCGCACGCCCTGGGTGACGTGTGCCGGGTCGCGCTGGACGCCGCAGCAGGCGGGAGGCAGGCGGCGCACCGTCCGCCACCGGCTCGGGATCCTGGTCCCGTACGCCACCCTGCAGGACCTGGTCACCGGCGGCCGGACCCGGTGCGGCACCCAGGACGAGCCGGACGGCGATGGACCGGTCCGCAGCCCCTCCTTCGCCACCCGCGGGAACGTGACCGGGACCGACGTGGTCGGTGGGCCGCAGTACGAGGACGGCACCCCGATCAGCCGGACCGCCCTGGACCTGGCGTGCTGCGACTCCGAGTTCGCCCGCTACGTCTTCGGCGCCAACTCCGAGGTGCTGGACGTGGGACGGACGCAGCGGACCTTCACCTGCGCGCGCAGGGATGCGTTGATCGCCCGGGACAAGCACTGCCGCTATCCGGGGTGCACCGCCCCACCGATCCTCTGCGACGGTCACCACATTGATGAGTGGGTCAGGAAGCACGGCCGCACCGCCGTCCGCCGCGGGCTCCTGCTGTGCACGTTCCACCACGGACTGGTGCACCGCAAAGGCATCCAGATCACCCTCCACGGCCGGCGGTTCGTCTTCACCGATCGCCACGGCCACGAGATCACCGGCGACCCCCACCACCGCCTTGTCCGGACTCAGCAGTGAGGCCCGCAAAGGGTCGGGCTGCCGTCCGGCCCGGCAGCAGTCAGACCAGGGTCAGCACGCCGAGCACGCCGACGGCGACCGCCAGCACGAGCGAGACACCGATGAGCACGACGTGCACGCGGAGGAACGTCGTCGGCCGGCCGGAGGCGTCCCGGGCGCGCGGGTCGCGCGTGATCCGCTGGAGGAACCGCGGCCAGATGAGCAGGTTCCACAGGGCGGTGACCACGAGGACGAGGGACCAGACGAGGGGCAGCTCCACGCCGTCCAGTATCCCGGAGCGCCGGAGCCACCCGGGCCTCGGGCCCGGGCCGACGGCCTCAGTCCCGGGCCGATCGGCATCAGGGACAGGCCGTCGGCATCAGGGTCCGGTGCGCAGCCGTTCCTCCAGGCCGGCGCGGACGCCGGGCCACTCGTCGGCGAGGACCGAGAACACCACGGTGTCCCGCCAGGTGCCGTCCGCGCGCGGCTGGTGCCCGCGCAGGACGCCCTCCCGGGTCGCCCCGAGCCGGGCGATCGCGGCCTGCGAGCGCTCGTTGCGGATGTCGGTCTGGATCTTGACCCGGTGGTACCCGCAGTCCTCGAACGCGTGCCCGAGGAGCGCGAGCTTCGCCGACGGGTTGACCCGCGTTCCCCACACCGCCGGCGCGTACGCCGTCCACCCCAGGTGCACGCGGCCCAGGTGCGGACGCGCGTCGCCGAGGCTGCTCGTGCCGACGAGCCGACCGGTGGCCGCACCGGCCGCCCCGGTCGCGGCGCCGTCGGGCACGAGCTCGACCGCGAAGGCGGCGTGGTCCGGGAGGGCGAGCATCCGGTCGACGAAACCCGCCATGTCGTCGCCGGTCAGCGGCCGGCCGGCCGGGCCGCCGCCGTACCCCGCCGCCCACACGCGCGGGTCGTCGAGCGCGGCGAACAGCGCCGGGGCGTCGTCGGACACGAGGGGACGAAGCCGCACGCCCCCCACGACGAGCGTCCGGCCGCCCGGCCTGCGGGCAGGGAGGAGAGCCGGAGCGGAGGTCACGCCAGCAGGTCGTGCCGGACGATCGTCGCCTCGCGGTCCGGCCCGACGCCGACCGACGAGATCCGGGTCCCGGACATCTCCTCGAGCGCGAGCACGTACCGCTGGGCGTTCTTCGGCAGCTCCTCGAAGGTGCGAGCCCCGGAGATGTCCTCGGACCAGCCGTCGAGCTCCTCGAGCACCGGGGTGGCGTGGTGGAAGTCGCTCTGGTCCTGCGGCATCTCGTCGTACCGGACCCCGCCGACGTCGTACGCGACGCACACCGGGATCCGCTCGATGCCGGTGAGCACGTCGAGCTTGGTGAGCACGAGGTCGGTCAGCCCGTTGATCCGACCCGAGTACCGCGCGATCACGGCGTCGTACCAGCCGCAGCGGCGCGGGCGGCCCGTCGTCACGCCGTACTCGCCGCCGGTCGCACGCAGCTGCTCGCCCATGTCGTCCAGCAGCTCGGTCGGGAACGGACCCTCGCCGACGCGGGTCGTGTACGCCTTGATGACGCCGACCACGCGGTCGATGCGGGTCGGACCGACGCCCGACCCGGTGCACACGCCGCCCGCGGTGGCGTTGGACGACGTGACGAACGGGTAGGTGCCGTGGTCGACGTCGAGCATGGTCGCCTGCCCACCCTCGAACAGGACGGTCTTGCCGTCGTCGAGCGCGCGGTTGAGGACCAGCGCGGTGTCGGCAACCATCGGCCGGACCCGGTCGGCGAACTCGAGCAGCTCGTCCACGGTCTCGTCGACCGTGATCGCACGCCGGTTGTAGACCTTCACCAGCAGGTGGTTCTTCTGGTGCAGGGCGCCCTCGACCTTCTGGCGCAGGATGTTCTCGTCGAAGAGGTCCTGCACGCGCACACCGACGCGGTTGATCTTGTCCGCGTACGTCGGGCCGATGCCGCGACCGGTGGTGCCGATCTTGCGCTTGCCGAGGAAGCGCTCGGAGACCTTGTCGAGCGTCCGGTTGTACGGGGCGATGAGGTGCGCGTTGCTCGACACCAGCAGGCGGCTGACGTCGACGCCACGGGCGACGAGCGCGTCGAGCTCCTGGAACAGCACCGCGAGGTCGACGACGACACCGTTGCCGATCACCGGGACGACACCCGGCGAGAGGATGCCGGACGGCAGCAGGTGCAGCGCGTACTTCTCCCCGCCGACGACGACGGTGTGGCCGGCGTTGTTGCCGCCGTTGAACTTGACGACGTAGTCGACCCGCGAGCCGAGCTGGTCGGTCGCCTTGCCCTTGCCCTCGTCGCCCCACTGCGCTCCGACGACCACGACGGCTGGCATCTCATCACCACTCTCAACGGCTGCTCGGACGGCGGAGGTGTGCGGCGTGGGTCAGCCGGCCGACGAGCACCCGCGGCACGAGGGGCAGCGACCCGGCACCGCCCGAAAGGCTACCCGAGGCACGCCGGTGGGGCGCCGATGGGACGGCGATGGCCGGGACTTGACCGAACGGTCCGCCCCCGCGGGTCAGCGCAGGCTGCGGACCTCGTCGGCGACGACGCCGGAGTCCGCGAGGAACGTGCGGCAGCGCTGCGCCTCGTCGTCCTCGCCGATCGCCTCCGCAGCCTCGGCGAGCGCGAGCAGCGCGCGCAGGAACCCCTGGTTGGGCTCGTGCGACGCCGGGATCGGCCCCTGGCCGCGCCACCCCGCCCGGCGCAGCGCGTCCAGGCCCCGGTGGTACCCGGTGCGCGCGAACGCGTAGGCGGCGACCGGGTCGGCGGGGTGCTTGTCGTGCCCCGCGAGCGCGCGCTCGGCGAGCAGCGCCCACGCGTACGACGACGCGGGCGCGCGCCGGGCGGCCTCGCGCAGGTCGGCACCGTCGGCCAGGGCACCGCGGGCCACCGAGTCCGGGTGGTCGGTCGGGAGCAGGGTCGGCGCGATGCCGCCCAGCAGGTTCGGGTGGTCGTGGCTCATGCCGCCATTGTGTCCCGGCCGTGAGCCGGCCGAGTCCCGCCAGCCACGGGGGCTCGACGCGGGCACGAGTGCGGACAAGCGACGCGGGCATGCGACGCGTCGGGCTCGTGGATACAGTCGAGACCGCTCGCACGCCCGACCCCACCCGGGTCGACGCGGCGGGCTCGCCCGGCCCACACCCCGGCACCGCGCGCTGACCAGCCCGTTCGGAGCAGTCCATGATCGAGATCGCCACCTCGCCCTCGACGACGACCCTCGTCGTGGCCGGCGACCTCGACCTCGTCGAGCGCGACCAGTTCCCGGAGATCACCGCCCGCGTGACCGGTCTGCGCCGCCAGCTCCTCGTCGTCGACATGTGCCGCGTCACGTTCATGGACTCGACCGGCGCCGCGTTCCTCATCTCGCTGGCGGACGCCTCGCGCCGCCGCGGCGGGGCGACCGTGCTGCGCAACCCCGACCCGCGCGACCTGTTCGTGCTCGAGGTGTGCGGAGCGCTGGAGCTGTTCCGGATCGACGAGGCGCACCGCTGCGAGCCCGCCACGCCGCCGAGCGGGTTCGCGCTGCCCCACCTGCCGGGCCCGCCGGCACTGGACGCCGAGACCGCCTGATCAGGCGCGCCGGGTCGGCCCCGGACCGCCGGTCGGCCGGACCCGCGCCCACACGACCTTGCCCACGCCGCTCGGCCGCCAGCCCCAGTCGGCCAGCCGCTCGACGATCTGCATGCCGTACCCGCCGACCCGCCCGGGGTGACCGTCGGTGGCCACCGGCGGCGCGGGGTTGGCGTCCTCGACCTCGATCCGCAGCCCGTCCCCGGTGCCGTACAGCCGCAGCGAGAGGGGGCCCCACCCGTGCAGCACGGCGTTCGCCATGAGCTCGGACACGACGAGCTCGGCGCTCGCGACGTCTGCGAGGCCCCAGGCCTGGCAGGTGCGCAGCACGGCGTGCCGGGCCTTGGAGATCGACGCCGGCTCGGTGGGCAGCAGCCACCGGCGCTGGCGCGGGTCCCCGGCCCCACCGCCCGCGCCGGAGTGCGGGGTCGGCAGCCGCACGACGACGACGGCGACGTCGTCCTCGGGTGCGTCGGCCAGCCGGGACAGCAGCTCCTCGCCGATCCCTGCGGCGTCGGCGGCGGCGACCTCCCCGCATGCCTCGACGAGGGCCGCGACGCCGTCGCGCAGCGCACGGTCGCGCCGCTCGACCAGACCGTCGGTGTACAGCACGAGCACGTCGCCGGGGTGCAGGTCCTCGTGGCCGGCGGGGCGTGGCCCGTGGCCGAACCCGATGAGCGACCCGAGACCCTCCGTGAGCTGCCGGGCGGCGCCGTCGCGCACGAGGACCGGCGGCAGGTGCCCGGCCCGGGAGTAGTCGAGCTGCCAGCCGCCGTCGGCGGTCCGACCCAGCGCGCTGAGCACGAGGCTCGCCGACCGCGGGATCCGCATCCCGGCCACGAGCTGGTCGACGTGCTCGAGCACGACGCCTGGTCGCGGCTCGCCGTACGCGTACGCCCGGACCACCGACCGCAGCTGCCCCATGGAGGCGGCCGCCTCGATGTCGTGCCCGACGACGTCCCCCACGACCACCGCGACGACGTCCGGGTTCACCTGCAGGACGTCGTACCAGTCGCCGCCGACCTGGGCGTGGGCCGCGCTCGGCGCGTAGTAGCTCCACACGTCGAGGCCCGGCACCTCCACCTGCTCGGGGAGCATCGCGCGCTGCAGTGTCTCCGCCAGCCGGTGCTCACGTGCGTACAGCCGCACGTTCTCGACCGCCATCCCCACCCGGCGCGCGGTGAGCTGCAGCACGGTGAGGACGGCGTCGTCGCCCGGGAAGCGGTCGAGGCCTCTCGCGGGGGGCGCGTGGAGGGCAAGCGGTGCGTCCGCTGCGTGCGGCGCGTGGGGGCCGGCGTCGCGACGTGCCGACCCCTCCTGCGGGCCGGCGCCGGCGCGCAGCGGCGGCGCGACGACCGCGACGAGCACGCCGAGCGCCCGGCGCCGGCCCGGGACCGGCAGCACGGTCACCGTCGTCGGGGCGCCGGGCAGTGCACCGAGAACCGGCCCCAGGTGGTGGGCGAGCCACCCCGCGGCGGTCCGGGCGTCGGGACCCGCCCGGGCCAGGTCGACCTCGACGGGCCCCTCGACCGTCCCGTCCAGGACCTGCTGCACCGGGTCCGGCGGCGCCTCGACCGCCGCGCCGGCGGACTCGAGCTCGAGCGCCTCCTGGTGGACCGTCCGCGCGGGCGACGGGCCGTGCCGGCGGCGGTGCGACGTCGGTCCCTCGGTGAGGTCGACGCTCTCGGCGACGCGCAGGCCGCCGTCGTCCAGGAAGAAGCCGGCCCACGCGACGACGTGGTGCATGAGGAGGTCGGCGATGTCCCGCAGGGTGTGCGGGTCGTCCAGGTCGGCGAGCAGGTCCGAGACCTGCGCCACCAGGCCGAGGCCCGCGCCGCGGCGACGCTCGGCGAGGGCGACGCGGGTCTGGCGCTCCTCCTCCTCGACCCGGCCGGTCACGTCGACCTGGATGCCGAGCCAGTGCGTGAGCCGGCCGTCGTCGTCGTGCACGGGCGACACGGACATCTGGTTCCAGAACGGCCGGCCGTCGCGCCGGTAGTGGAGCAGGGTCACCGTGGTGGACCGGCCCGCGGCGGTCGCGTCCGCCAGGGCCTGGGCGGCCTCGGGGTCGGTCCCGGGCCCCTGGAGCAGGCGCGGGCTGCGGCCGAGCACCTCGTCCCGGGGGTACCCCGTGGTGCGCGTGAACGCGTCGTTGACCCAGACGATCGGCTCCCCCGGAGCCAGGGCGTCGGTGACGACGAACGACACGTCGGTGGCCGCCAGCGCGCGGCCCAGGAGCCCTTCCCCGCCGACCGCCCCGACCACCGAGCCGCCGTGCGACCCGCCGACCGGCCGGGAGTCGGAGGCCGGGAAGTTGACCACGACCGCCTCCGATCGATTAGCGTTCCCGGGAGGTGTCCGAGCGCCGGCGCGTCCGCGTCGCGTTCCGGGCGCGTGATGGCCCCCGAAGAGGAGCATTGTGCGAGACGGTAACAGCCCTGTGGACGGCGGTCCCCCGGGCATCGACACGGCAGGCTCCCTCGGCGGAGTCCACGCCGCGAACACGGCCGAGCCCGGCTCGGTGCACGTCATCCTGGGCGCCGAGCGGACGCGGATCGTCCTTTCCGGAGAGGTCGACGCCGACCTCGGCGCGGACCTGCAGGAGGCGACGGCCGAGGCCGAGCGCGCCGGCCTGCCGATCGAGGTCGACGCGCACCACGTGACGTTCATGGACTCCTCGGGCGTGGCGTTCCTCGCCCGGCTGTCGACCCGCAGCCCCTCGCGGGTCCGGCTCATCCGCGTCCCGCCGACGGTCCGCTTCCTGCTCGAGGTCACCCGGATCGGCGAGCTGCTCGACGTCGTCGACGGCGACCCGGGCTTCGACACCGCCGCGCCGGACGGTCCCGAGCGCGCCTGACGGCGCGCCGGCCCGCTTCGGCCGGGCCGTCACTCGACACGACCCGGCACGGTCACTGGCCGGTCACTGCACGTTGCCGGTGACGCTCGCGGTCGAGCCCAGCGTGAACGCGCAGGTCCGCGTCTTGCTCCCGCCGCTCGAGCAGGCGCCCGACCAGATCGCGTCGCGGCCGTTGCTCACGCTGAGCGTGAGGCGAGTGCCGACCGGGAACGACGCCGAGCCGCTGGACCCGACGGGGACGCTCAGTCCCGTCGGGCTCGAGAGGATCCGCTCGCCCGAGCGGCCGGTCGCCGTCACCGTGACCGCCCCGGCTGACGTCGGCGGGGGCGTCGGCGGGGTCACGGTCAGGGTGGTCGTGCGGGTGACGCCCCCGGCGGCGGCGGTGATCGTCACCGGCGTCGAGGCGGTCACCTGCGTCGTGGTCACCGAGAACGTGGCGGTGGTCGCCCCAGCGGCCACCGTCACGCTCGCGGGCACCGTGACCGCCGCGCTCCCGTCGCTCAGACCGACGGCGAAGCCGCCGCTCGGCGCGGCCGCGGTGAGGGAGACGGTGCCCTGCGCTGTGCCGCCCCCCGCCACGGTGGTGGGACTCGTCGTCACGCCGGCGAGCGCGGCGGACGCCGGGGGCGGCGGGGGCGGCGGGGGCGGCGCTGCCGCGGGCGTCACGGTGAGCACCGCCGTGCGGGTCACCCCGCCGGCGGTACCGGTGACGGTCACCGGCGTCGACGACGACACGGACGACGTGGTGACCGTGAAGGCGACACCGGCGCTGCCGGCGGGCACGGTGACGCTCGCCGGGACGGAGGCCGGGGAACCCGCGGGGACGCTGAGCGTCACCACGATCCCGCCCGACGGGGCGAGGATCGACAGCTGCGCGAAGCCGCGGGAGGTCGCCGACCCGCCGACGACGCTGGTCGGGTCGAGCGTGAGGGACGCGAGCGTCGCGGTCGGCGTCTCCTGCCGCGGCGTGAAGCGGCGCGCGCTGGACCAGGCGCCCTCGACGCCGGTCGCGTTGACGCCCCGGACCCGCCACGAGTGCCGCGCGCTGCTCAGCGGCTGGGCGGTGAGCTGCGACGCCGTCACCCGGCGGTCCATGACCGGCGTGGAGAAGTCGCTCGAGTCGTCGATCTGCACCCGGTAGGCGGTCGCGGCGCCGACATCGGACCAGTCCAGCTGCACCGGCTGGGCCGGCGTCGAGTCCTGCCCGGGGCTCAGCAGCGTCGGGGCCGTCGGGACCGGTGCCGGGGCGCTGCCCGTCCGGTTGAGCAGCACCGCGAAGGACGGCGCGGCACCGACGATCCCGAGGGTCAGGTCGACCCGGGTGTCGGCATCGAGGTGCCCGGCGACCACGGCGTAGCTGCCCAGGCTGGACTTGGGCGGCGGGACCTGCTGCTGCACCGGTCCCTGGAAGGTGCCGTCCCCGTTGCCGTTGCGCAGGTGCAGCAGCCCGGCGGTGCCGTCGCCCTGGCTCATCGCGAGGTCGAGGAAGCCGTCGAGGTTGTAGTCCGCCACCGCCTGGAAGTGCGGGACCCGCAGCCCGGGGTCCGTGAGGATGAGCGGGGCGCGGAACGTGCCGTCCCCGTTGCCGAGGAGCACCGCGGTCCGGCTGCCGTTGAGGGCGACGGCGACCACGAGGTCGAGGACGGTGTCGCGGTCGAGGTCGGCGGCGTCGACGTCGGTCGCCTCGACCCCGAACGTGTCCGGGGTCAGGATCATGGTGCGGACCGGCTCGAACGAGCCGTCCCCGACACCCGTCAGCAGGAACAGACGCGAGCTGCTGCCCGCCACGGCCAGGTCGGGGATGCCGTCCCGGTCGAGGTCGGCGACGTCGATCTTCGCCATCCCCCGGCCCACCTGGACGTTCCGAGGTGTCGCGAAGGTGCCGTCCCCGTTGCCGAGGTGCACCGTGAGGATCTCGCCGGCGACGCACGGCGCGGTGAAGCACGCGAACGAGTGCGCGACGGCGAGGTCGACCCGCCCGTCGAGGTTCAGGTCGGCCGCGACGATCGCCGGCGAGTCGAGCCCGGTCGTGTTCGGCAGATGCGTGGCCGGCTCGAAGGTGCCGTCCCCGCGGCCGCGCAGGAGGGACACGCTGGTCTGCGGGTTGTTGATCGTGACCGCGAGGTCCGTGTGGCCGTCGCCGTCGAAGTCGCCGGCGGCGAGGTCCTGGTTCCAGTCGGCGACGGGGTACTCGGCGCGGGCACCGAACGTCCCGTCGCCACGGTTGAGCAGGACGGCGGCGGACTGCGCACCCTGCCCGGCGATGTCGAGCCTGCCGTCGCCGTTGAGGTGCGCCAGGACGTGGTTGTTGCCCAGCTGCTGGTGGTCGGCTCGGGCGAACGAGGGGACCGTGGTCGCGGCGACGGCGGGGCTGAGCGCAGCCTGCGCCGCCAGGAGGACCGCGGCCGAGAGGGCGACGGTGCGGGCCCCGCGCGCTGCGCCGGCCCACCGCCTCACGGGACGAGGCGACCTGGTCATCCTTGGTCAACGGGTGGCCGGGCCGCACGGTTCAGCGCGCGGCCGTGCTCGGCTGTGCGCGGCGCGGCCGTGCGCGGCCCCGCGCGGATGCGCGAGAGCCCCGCGACCCTCTCGTGGGGATCGCGGGGCTCTCGACGGTACGTCCGGGCGCCCGGTTCCGGGCCGGCCCGAGCGGGTCAGGACAGCTTCTGGCCCGCCGAGCGCAGCTGGCGGCACGCCTCGGCGATGCGCTGCGCCATGCCGGCCTCGGCCAGCTTGCCCCAGGCCCGCGGGTCGTACGCCTTCTTGTTGCCGACCTCGCCGTCGACCTTGAGGACGCCGTCGTAGTTGCTGAACATGTGGCTGACGACCGGACGCGTGAACGCGTACTGGGTGTCGGTGTCGATGTTCATCTTGATGACGCCGTTGTCGACCGCCTCGGCGATCTCGGCCTCGGTCGAGCCGGACCCGCCGTGGAAGACGAGGTCGAACGGGTTGTCCTTGCCGAGCGACTCCCCGACGGCCTTCTGGATCTCGGCGAGGATCGCCGGGCGGAGCTTGACCGCACCCGGCTTGTAGACGCCGTGCACGTTGCCGAACGTCAGGGCGGTGAGGTACCGGCCCTTCTCGCCGGCGCCGAGCGCCTTGACCGTCGCGAGGCCGTCCTCGACGGTCGTGTAGAGCTTGTCGTTGATGGCCGCCTCGTGGCCGTCCTCCTCGCCGCCGACGACGCCCACCTCGATCTCGAGGATGGTCCGCGCGGCCTGCGACAGGGCGAGGAGCTCCTCGGAGATGACGAGGTTCTCGTCCAGCGGGATGTCCGAGCCGTCGAACATGTGCGACTGGAAGGTCGGGTTCTTGCCGGCCTTGACCTGCTCGGCCTCGAGCGCGAGCAGCGGGCGCACCCAGGTGTCCAGGTTCTTCTTCGTGCAGTGGTCGGTGTGCAGGGCGACCGTGATCGGGTAGCCCTTCGCGACCTCGGCGGCGTACGCGGCGAGCGCGAGCGAGCCGGCGATGCGGTCCTTGACGGTCGAGCCGGCGGCGTACTCGGCGCCACCGACGGAGACCTGGAGGATGCCGTCGGACTCGGCCTCGGCGAAGCCCTGGAGCGCGGCGGTGATGGTCTGGGACGACGTGACGTTGACGGCCGGGTACGCGAACCGGCCCGCCTTGGCCCGGTCGATCAGCTCGTTGTAGACCTCGGGAGTGGCGATGGCCATCGACAGATCTCCTGCACGGTGAGTAGGTGGTGTGGTCTTTCCCGGGAAGTCTGGCACGGATGGCCCGGGCGCAAGCGGGACGTCCGTCCCACCGGCGTCCCGCTCGCGACTCAGCGCGGGGGCGCGCCGTCCGTCCCGGCGCTGCCCGTCCCGGCGTCGGACGGCGACGGACCCGCGTGCCGCTCGATCCACGCGTGCATGGCGATCGCGGCAGCCGCCCCGGCATTGATGGACCGGGTCGACCCGTACTGGGCGATGTGCAGGACGTCGCGGACCCCCGCGCGGGCCGCGTCGGACAGCCCCGTGCTCTCCTGGCCGAACAGCAGGACGCACGCCCGCGGCAGCGGGTGGCCCTCGAGCGGCACCGAGCCGGGCAGGTTGTCGATGCCGAGCACCGGCAGCCCGGCGTCGTCCGCCCAGGCGAGCAGCGAGGCGACGTCGGGATGGTGCCGCAGGTGCTGGTACCGGTCGGTCACCATCGCCCCGCGCCGGTTCCACCGCCGCCGGCCGACGACGTGGACCTCGGCCGCGGCGAACGCGTTGGCGGTGCGCACCACCGAGCCGATGTTGAGGTCGTGCGCCCAGTTCTCGACGGCCACGTGGAACGGGTGCCGCCGGGTGTCGAGGTCGGCGACGATCGCCTCGACCGTCCAGTAGCGGTAGTGGTCGACGACGTTGCGCCGGTCCCCCTCGGCCAGCAGCACGGGGTCGAGGCGGGGGTCGTCCGGCCAGGCCTCCGGGCCGCCCGGCCACGGCCCGACACCGACCTCCGCCGGGGACGTCCACTCCCCCTCGTCACGTTCGTGCACGCGGGCGAGTGTGACGCATCCCCCCGGCCGGACGGGCGACCTTCACGGGTCGGCCACCGACCGGCCACACCCGTCCCCGTACCCTGGGAGGCGTGATCGACACGACCGCGCTCGCGGCCTCCCTGCCCATGGCCGGCTCCCTCGCGACCCTGGGGCCGGACTTCCTCGACGCCGAGCACCTCATCGGCCAGTTCGGGCCGTACGCCCTGCTGGGCATCGTCCTCGTGGTGTTCGTCGAGACCGGGCTGCTGTTCCCGTTCCTGCCGGGCGACTCGCTGCTGTTCACCGCGGGCATGCTCGTGGCGCAGGACGAGATCCAGATCCCGCTGCTGTGGCTCTGCCTCGCGCTCTTCGCCGCGGCGTTCCTCGGCGACCAGGTCGCCTACTTCATCGGCCGGAAGGTCGGACCGAAGCTGTTCAACCGGCCGGACTCCCGGTTCTTCAAGCAGGAGTACATCGACCAGACCTACGCCTACTTCGACAGGTACGGCGGCCGGACGATCATCCTCGCCCGCTTCGTGCCGTTCGTCCGCACCTACGCGCCGGTCGTCGCCGGCGTCGGGCGCATGCGGTACCGCACGTTCGTGACGTTCAACGTGGTCGGGGCGTTCCTCTGGGGTGTCTGCGTGACCCTGCTCGGGTACTTCCTGGGCGGGTTCTCCTTCGTCAAGGAGAACATCGAGGCCATCCTCGTGCTGATCGTCGCGCTGTCCCTGGTCCCGGTGGTCCTCGAGCTGCTGCGGGCGCGGAGCAAGAAGCGCGACCCCCGGTACGACGAGCCGCACGAGCGGGCGCGCGTCGAGCGCGAGGACGTCGAGGGATGACCCCGGTCACGGCACCGCCCCGGGAGATCCACAGCTGGCTGTCCGACATGGACGGCGTCCTGGTCCACGAGGGCTACGCGATCCCGGGCGCCTCGGACTTCATCACCGCGCTGCGCGACAACGGCCGCCCGTTCCTCGTGCTGACGAACAACTCGATCTTCACCCCGCGCGACCTGCGGGCCCGGCTCGCGGTCAGCGGCCTGGACGTGCCGGAGGAGTCCATCTGGACCTCCGCCCTCGCCACCGCGCAGTTCCTCTCCGACCAGGTCCCGCACGGCAGCGCGTACGTGATCGGCGAGGCCGGCCTGACGACGGCGCTCTACGAGTCGGGCTACACCCTCACGGACACCGACCCGGACTACGTCGTGCTCGGGGAGACCCGGACGTACTCGTTCGAGGCGATCACCAAGGCGATCCGGCTCATCCAGGGCGGGGCCCGGTTCATCGCGACCAACCCCGACGCCACCGGTCCGAGCAAGGAGGGCGACCTCCCGGCGACGGGAGCGGTGGCGGCCCTCATCACCCGGGCGACGGGGCGCGAGCCCTACTTCGTCGGCAAGCCCAACCCGATGATGTTCCGGTCGGCGCTCAACCGCATCGACGCCCACTCCGAGCACACCGCGATGGTCGGTGACCGGATGGACACCGACATCGTCGCGGGCATCGAGGCCGGCCTCGAGACCTACCTCGTGCTCACCGGGTCGACGCGCGCGGCGGACGTCGAGCGGTTCCCGTTCCGGCCCGCGCACGTCGTGGACTCGATCGCGGACCTCGTCGCCCGGGTCTGACCCCTCGTCAGGGCCCTACAGGCCCAGGTCCGCCAGGTCGTACAGGGAGTGGTACGGCACCCCGAGCGCCTCGATCCGCTCCCGGGCGCCGGTCGCGCGGTCGACGATGACCGCCACGGCGACGACCTCGGCCCCGGCCTCCCGGGCCGCCTCGACGGCCGCGATCGGTGACGCCCCCGTGGTGCTGGTGTCCTCGAGCACGACGACGCGGCGCCCCGCGATGTCCGGCCCCTCGACCCGGCGCTGCATGCCGTGGCCCTTGGCCTCCTTGCGCACGACGAACGCGTCCAGGTCCTGCCCGCGGGACGCCGCGGCGTGCAGCAGAGCGGTCGCGACCGGATCCGCACCCAGGGTCAGACCGCCGACGGCGTCCACCTCGGCCGTGCCGAACCCGAGCTCCTCGAGCCGGTCGAGCAGCACGTGGCCGACCAGCGGCGCCGCCCGGTGGTGCAGGGTCACCCGGCGCAGGTCGACGTAGTAGTCAGCCTTCGCACCCGAGGACAGCGTCACGCGCCCGTGCACGACGGCGAGCTCGGCGATGAGGTCGCGCAGCTGCTCGCGCGGCGTCGGGGACAGGGCGGCGGCGGGATCCGTGGTCACCGCACGAGGCTAGCCCGAGGCAGCGGCCGGCCGACGCGCGCCGATCCGGCGGACCACCGAACGCGGGAGCATCCGCACGACGCCCGAGCCGACCCGGTACCGCACGCTGGGCGTCGAGATGACCACCCCGCGGCGCACGTCCGCGAGGGCCGCCGCGACGACGTCGTCGGCGTGGAGCCAGGCGATCTCCGGCAGCCGGGACATGTCGAGGTCCGCCCGCTCGTGGAACTCGGTGTGCACGTACCCGGGGCACAGCACGGTCGCGGTGACCCCGGTGCCGGCGAGCTCGACCGCGAGGCCCTCGGTGAACGAGCGCACCCACGCCTTGTGGGCGGAGTACGTGCCGCCGGCCATGAGGGCGGCCACCGAGGCGACGTTGAGGATCGCGCCCCGCCCGCGCGCGGTCATCCGCCTCCGCCGCGGCGTGCGCGAGCACGAGGACCGCGCGGACCATGACGTCCAGGGCCGCCTCCTCGCGCGCGACGTCGCCGCCGACGAACCGCTGGTGCACGGCGAACCCGGCGTTGTTGACGAGCAGGCCGACGGGGTGGTCCGCGGACCGCAGGCGCTCGGCGACCCGCTCGACGTCGGCGCGGTCGGACAGGTCGGCGGGCAGCACCTCGACGTGCACGCCTGCGGCCGCGTGCAGCTGGCCCGCGAGCCGCTCGAGCCGTTCGGCGTCGCGGGCGACGAGGACGAGGTCGTGCCGAGCGGTGGCGAGCTGCCAGGCGAACTCGAGCCCCAGGCCGGCGCTGGCCCCGGTGATCAGTGCGGTACCCATGCGGGTCACCCTACGGCGGCCCTCCGGCCGTGTCGGGCCGGGCCACCGCGGGGCGAGGCGGCCGTGTCGCGACCCCCGGCAGACCGCGCCGCCCCGAGAGCGCGGTCGGACCGGCGCCCGGCGGTCGATAGCCTGCACCGCATGCGCCTGGCCACCTGGAACGTCAACTCGATCCGCTCCCGGACCGACCGCGTCGTCGCCTTCCTGGAGCGGACCGGGACGGACGTCCTGGCACTGCAGGAGACCAAGGTGCAAGGACGAGCAGTTCCCGCGCGAGGCGTTCGAGGCGCTCGGGTACGAGGTCGCGACCCACGGGTTCAGCCAGTGGAACGGCGTCGCGATCCTCTCCCGGGTCGGGCTGGACGACGTCGAGCGGGGGTTCCGCACGCAGCCGCGGTTCGGCGCGAACGGCTCCGATGGCGGGGACGGCGCGAACGGCGCAGCCGACGGGGACGGAGAGACGGCGGGGTGCTCGAGGCCCGCGCGATCGGCGCGACCTGCGGCGGCGTGCGCGTGTGGAGCCTGTACGTGCCGCACGGACGCACCGTGGGCCACCCGCACTACGGGTACAAGCTCGACTGGCTGGCCCGGCTGCGCGAGCAGGCGCAGTCGTGGCTCGCGCCGGGCACGGGCGACCCCGGCGCGCAGGTCGCGCTCGTCGGGGACTGGAACGTCGCCCCCCGGGACACCGACGTGTGGGACCTGGAGGTGTTCGCCGACGCGACCCACGTGACCCCGCCGGAGCGGGAGGCGTTCGCCTCGTTCGAGCGGGCGGGCTACACCGAGGTCACGCGGGTCCACGTCCCGGCGGACCGCCGGTACACCTACTGGGACTACCAGCGCCTGCGGTTCCCGCGCAACGAGGGCATGCGCATCGACTTCGCGTACGTCTCGCCGACCGTCGCCGCCCGCACGAGCGCCGTCTCCATCGAGCGCGACGAGCGCAAGGGGCGGGCGCCGTCCGACCACGTCCCGGTCGTCCTGGACCTCGCCGAGCCGGCCGGGCCGGGTGGGCCGGTCGATCCCGCCGAGCCGGCCGACCGGACCGAGCCGGCATGAGCTCCCCACCGTTCGCGGTCCCCGAGCCGTACTACGCCCCCGGCTGGCCGACGGCGCCCCGCCGTCGGCTCGACGGCCTGGCGGTCGCGGCGTTCGTCACGGCCGTGGTCGGCCTGGGCGTCGTCGGGATCGGGCTGGGCCTCGCGGCCCTGCGCCGGATCCGTCGCGGCACCACCACCGGCCGCGGGCTGGCCCTCGCGGGCGTGGCGATCGGCGCGGTGTGGACGGTGGCGCAGGTGGTGGTCGCGGTGTCCCTGGTCAACGCCTCGATCGCCACCCGACCGCTGCCGCTGACCGTCGAGGAGGCGCAGGTCGTGCCGGTGGGCCGCCTGGTCACCGGGCACTGCCTGGGCGTGCTGCCCGACGACGGCGACGTGCGCCGGGTCGAGGTCGTGCCGTGCGGCGCGGAGCACGCCGCGCAGGTGATCTCGCAGTTCCGGTTCGCCCCGGACGCCGTCTGGCCGGGGCAGGAGGCGGCGAACGCACGCGTGGCGATCGGCTGCGAGCTGAGCGAGCCCGAGCGGGACGCCGGGGCCGAGGTCGTGACGTGGGCGCCGACCGAGCGGTCGTGGGAGGACGGCGACCGCATCGGGCTGTGCGTGGCGCACCGGGACGCCGGGCTCACCGGCTCCCTGCTGGACGGCACCGCTGACCTGGGCTGAGACCCGAGCGCCGGCAGCCCGACCGTCGATGGCCCGGCGGCCCGGCGGACCAGCACGGTCGGCTACCGGCCGCCCGCTCCCTCCCAGTCGACGACGGCCGTCGCCAGGAAGCGCTCCAGCGCCGCCGCCATGTCCACGGACTGCCGGTCGAGCAGCCACTGCACCTGGAGGCCGTCGGTGAGCGCGATCGTCGCGACCGCGAGGTGGCCGGGGTCGGCGCCGGCCGCGAGGCGTCCCTCCGCCGCGACCAGCGCGAACGTCTCCGTGAGCCGCCGCCGGACGTGGTCGTACCGCGCGACGAAGTAGTCGTGCGCCGGGTGGTCGACCGCCGAGGCCTCGGCGGCGAGCGTCGCGTACAGCTCGACGATGCCGGGCACCTCGGCGTTGTGACCGACCAGCTCGACGAACTGCCCGAGCCGCTGCAAGCCGGTGCCCTCGGTGAGCGGGAACCGTGCGGCGTCCATCGCGTCGCGATGTTCGAGGACCGCCGCGAGCAGCAGCTCCTTGCTCGGGAAGTGGTGCAGCAGGCCGGGGTGGGACATGCCGCACCGCGCCGCGATCTCCCGCAGGGACGCGGACCGGTAGCCGACCTCGCCGAAGAGGGCGATCGCCTCCTCGACGATCTGCCGGCGCTTGGCCCTGCCCTTCGCGTAGCCGCGCTGCGCCTCCACCGTCACCGCCACGCACCTCCCCGTGCCCCGGGGCGCCGTCGGGCACCCCTCTGCGGCGAGCGTAGACCCGTGCCGCACAAATACTTACCAAACGGTCGGGTTTCATGTACGGTCGCTGAACAGGCGGCCGACGACGGTCACCTCGCGCGCCGACGACGGCGCCCGTCGCACCGCTGTGCCGCTGCCCCCGACCCGACAGGACCACCACCCCATGAGCATCGACTCCACCGTCACGTCGACCGTCACCGACGTCCCCGCCCAGCTCGCCCTCCTCACCCTCGAGGAGAAGGCCTCGCTGCTGGACGGCTCGGACTTCTGGCACACCGCAGCCGGTCGAGCGCGCCGGCGATCCCGTCGATCATGGTCACCGACGGCCCGCACGGGCTGCGCAAGCAGGCCGCGGTCGGCGACCACCTCGGGCTGGCGACGAGCGTCCCGGCCACCTGCTTCCCGCCCGCCGCCGGCCTGGCGTCGTCGTGGGACGTCGACCTCGCTGGGCCGCGTCGGCGCGGCGCTCGGCGACGAGGCCGCGCCGAGGACGTCGCCGTCCTGCTCGGGCCGGGCGTCAACATGAAGCGGTCGCCGCTGTGCGGGCGCAACTTCGAGTACTTCTCCGAGGACCCGCTGCTCGCCGGGCGAGCTCGGCGCCGCCATGGTGCGCGGCATCCAGAGCCGCGGCGTCGGCACGTCGCTCAAGCACTTCGCCGCGAACAACCAGGAGACCGACCGCATGCGGTGTCAGCGCCGACGTCGACGAGCGCACGCTGCGCGAGATCTACCTGCGCGGCGTTCGAGCGGGTCGTCACGCACGCCCAGCCGTGGACGGTCATGTGCTCCTACAACCGGATCAACGGCGTCTACGCCTCGCGAGGACCCGTGGCTGCTGACCGACGTGCTGCGCGACGAGTGGGGCTTCGAGGGCCTGGTCGTCTCCGACTGGGGTGCGGTCGACGACCGCGCGGCCGGCGTCGCCGCCGGGCTCGACCTGGAGATGCCGTCGTCCAGCGGCGCCGGCACCGACGCCGCATCGTCGCCGCCGTCGAGGCCGGGACGCTCGAGCGAGGCCGACGTCGACCGCGCCGCCGGCCGCGTGCTCGCCCTCGTCGACCGGCGCGCAGCCCGCGCTGGCCGCCGGCCAGACGTTCGACGTCGACGCCCACCACGCCCTGGCCCGCGAGGCCGCGGCCGCGAGCGCCGTCCTGCTGAAGAACGACGGCGACCTGCTGCCGCTCGACGCGACGTCGGCGGGACGATCGCCGTGATCGGCGAGCTCGCCCGCACGCCGCGCTACCAGGGCGCCGGCAGCTCGCAGGTCAACCCGACCCGGCTCGACGACGCGCTCGACCGCGCTGCGCGACTCGCGTCGGCGACGCCCGTGAGGTCACCTTCGCGGCCGGGTTCGTGGTCGAGTCCGAGACGGCCGACGAGGCGCTGCGTCGCCGAGGCCGTCGAGGCGGCCGCGTGCGGCCGACGTCGCCGTGCGTGTTCCTCGGCCTGCCCGCCGCGTACGAGTCCGAGGGCTACGACCGCGACCACATCGACCTGCCCGCCGCAGCAGATCGCAGCTGCTCGACGCGGTCGCCGCGGCCAACCCGCGACGTCGTCGTCGTGCTGTCCAACGGCGTCGGTCGTCACGCTGCACCCGTGGCAGGACCACGCGCCGCGCGGTGCTCGAGGGCTGGCTGCTCGGCCAGGCCGGCGGCAGCGCCACTCGCCGACGTGCTGCTCGGGCGTGGTCGACCCGTCCGGCAAGCTCGCCGAGACCGTGCCGCTGCGCTTCCGCGGACAACCCGACCGTCGGCGACTTCCCCGGCGAGCACGGTCACGTCCGCTACGGCGAGGGCCTGCTCATCGGCTACCGCTGGTACGACGCCCACGAGCTCGACGTCGCCTACCCCTTCGGCCACGGCCTGTCGTACACGACGTTCGAGTACTCCGACCTCGAGGCCGAGGTGACCGACGACGGCGCGGAGGTGAGCGCGTCCGCGTCCGTCACCGTGACGAACACCGGCGCGCGCGCCGGGCGGGAGACCGTCCAGGTGTACGTCCGGGACGTCGAGGCGTCGGTGTTCCGCCCGGAGCAGGAGCTCAAGGCGTTCACCAAGGTCGCGCTGGAGCCCGGCGAGAGCACCCGGGTCACGCTCACCCTGGACGCCCGGGCGTTCGCGTTCTGGCACACCCCGCTCGGCCGCTGGGCCGTCGAGGGTGGCGCGTACGAGGTGCGGGTCGGGGCATCGTCGCGCGACGTCCGGCTCACCGAGCGCCTCGAGCTCACCGGCGAGGACCTCGTGCCGCCGCTGACGGCGGACTCGGAGGCGTCCGCGTGGCTCGACCACCCCGTCGCGGGCCCGCACCTGCGGTCCGTCATCGGCACCGGCGGCGCGGACGACATCTCGCCGATGTTGCTCGACGAGAGCCAGCACGGCGTGATGATCCGCGCGATCCCGCTCCTGCGGCTGTCGCGGTTCCCGGACTTCCCGATCGCCGAGGACGAGCTCGCCGGCCTGGCCGGGCAGGCCAACACGGCGGCGCGTCCGGTCTGACGACCACGCGCCCAGGCCCACGACCCGCGGGCGGCAGGCCTCACCGGCCCGCCGTCCCGCGGCGTCCGTGCGGGCGGCGTCCGTGCGGGCGGCGTCGTCCCTCCTTGCGCGGACTGCTACCGCACCCCGCGCGGGCCGTGCCGCCCGCTCCCCGCTACATTCCGTGCCACCCGCGGACGTCGTCGTCCGCGTCGATCGAGAGGCCCCCCGTGCCCGTCCCCGAGCTCGACCACCCGACCGCTGACCTCCCCTTCCGCGACCCGACGCTCCCGGTCGAGTTCCGCGTCGAGGACCTCCTGGGCCGGATGACCCTCGAGGAGAAGGCCGGCCTGCTGTTCCACACGATGACCCTGCCGGGGCCGGACGGACAGCTCGTCGGCGAGCTCCCCGGGATGGGGCTGCCGTCCACCGCCGAGATGGTGACGGGCCGGCACATGACCCACTTCAACCTGCTCGGCGCCGCCCCCGAGCCGCGGGTCCTCGCGCAGTGGCACAACCGGCTCCAGGAGCTCGCGGCGGGCACGCGGCTGGGGATCCCGGTCACGCTCTCCACCGACCCGCGGCACGCGTTCACGGACAACGTCGGCACCGCGGCGAGGTCGGGCGCGTTCTCGGAGTGGCCGGAGAGCCTGGGCCTGGCCGCGATCGGCGACCCGGACCTCGTCGGGGAGTACGCCGACATCGCGCGGCAGGAGTACGTCGCCGTCGGCATCCGGGTCGCGCTGCACCCGCAGATCGACCTCGCGACCGAGCCGCGCTGGGCCCGCGCCGGGGCGACCTTCGGCGAGGACGCCGACCTCACGTCACGGCTGGTCGGCCCGTACGTGCGCGGCTTCCAGGGCACCCGGGGCGGCGGCACGCTCGGGCCGTCGTCCGTGGCGACGATGGTCAAGCACTTCCCCGGCGGCGGCCCGCAGAAGGACGGCGAGGACCCGCACTTCGCCTACGGCCGCGAGCAGGTCTACCCGGGGCAGAACGCCGGGTACCACCTGCGGCCCTTCGAGGCGGCGTTCGCCGCCGAGGCGTCGCAGATCATGCCGTACTACGGGATGCCGGTCGGGACCGAGTGGCCCGAGGTCGGGTTCGGCTTCAACCGCGACGTGCTCACCGGGCTGCTGCGCGAGCGGTACGGGTTCGACGGCGTCGTGTGCACCGACTGGGGTCTCCTCACCGACGCCGTGATCATGGGTCAGGACATGCCGGCCCGCGCCTGGGGCGTCGAGCACCTCAGCCCGCTCGAGCGGGCCGCGATGGTGCTCGACGCCGGCGCCGACCAGTTCGGTGGCGAGGCTTGCCCCGAGCTCGTCGTCGAGCTCGTCCGCGGCGGCCGGATCACCGAGGAGCGGCTCGACGTGTCCGTGCGCCGGCTGCTGCGCGAGAAGTTCGTCCTCGGCCTGGTCGACGCGCCGTTCGTGGACGTCGACGCCGCGGCCGACGTCGTCGGGCGCGCGGAGTTCGTCGAGGCGGGGCTCCGGGCCCAGCGCGCGTCGCTCACCCTGCTCACCAACACCGCGTCGGACGACGGCACGGCGACCCTCCCGATGCCCCGGGGGCGGCGGCTGTACGTCGAGGGCGTCGACGCCGAGGTCGCCGGCCGCTACGGGACGGTCGTGGCCGACCCGGCCGACGCCGACGTCGCCGTCCTGCGGCTGAAGGCGCCGTACGAGCCGCGGCCCGGCGGCTTCGAGGCCCACTTCCACGCCGGCTCGCTCGCGTTCGACGACGCCGAGCGCGACCGGGTCCTCGCGATCTGCGCCGCGGTGCCGACCGTCGTCGACCTCTACCTCGACCGCGCCGCCGTCGTGCCGGAGATCGCCGCCGCGGCCGCCGCGCTGCTGGTGGACTACGGAGCCGAGGACTCGGCCGTCCTCGATGTGCTCGTGGGCGACGCCGAGCCGCGGGGCAGCCTCCCGTTCGACCTGCCGTCGTCGATGGCGGCCGTCGAGGCGTCCGCCCCCGACCTGCCGTTCGACACCGCCGACCCGGTCTTCCGCTTCGGCCACGGCCTGCGCTACTGACGCCGACGGGAGGGATCGCCATGGCCGCGAGGATCGCGCTGTCGCCGGCGCGCGGCCTGCTGGCCGCCACCGCGCTGCACCTGGGCTTCCAGGCCGTGGTGACCGCGGTGGTGTACCCGGCGCTCGCGGAGGTGCCGCCGGAGCGGTGGGGTCCCGCCCACGCCGCGCACCGGCGCCGGATCACCGCCGTGGTCGCGCCGGTCTACGCGCTGCTGGGCGCCGCCGGTCTGCGTTCGCTGCGGGCCGCGCCGCGGTCGGTCCCGCTCCTGACGGCCGTGGCCGCCGGGGCCGGGTCCGTGCTGACCACCGCGCTGGTGGCCGCGCCGACGCACGGCCGGCTGGGACGCGAGGGGCCGACACCCGAGCTGCTCGCCCGGCTGCGCGCGTCCGACCGGGTGCGCCTGGCCTACGCCGTGGTCGCGGCCGGTGCCGCGCTGGCCGCGGCGGTCGACGGCGGCGGTGGCACGGCTCCGGGGTGAGCCGGGACCCCGGGTCCTCCCTGCGCGGCGAGGGCGCCCTCGGCAGGGGTCATCAGGAAACCTCGTCTCGCGACTTCACGCACTCTGCTCGCTCACTCGCTGCGTACTGTCCTCTGCAGGAATCAGGTCGGCACGAAGCAGACGTCGACCGCCTCGCACGACTGAATGCGGTGACAGCGGTGGCGGGCCGCCCGGATGATCGGGCGGCCCCCACCGGGTGGTCACTTCGCGGTGAGGACCAGTCCGCCCTCGGCCGTGTCGGCGCGGTCGACGAGCACGGTCTGGCCGTCGTGCACCTCGCCCGCGAGCAGCATCCGGGCGAGCCGGTCGCCGATCTCGCGCTGCACCACCCGGCGCAGCGGCCGGGCGCCGTAGGCCGGGTCGAAGCCCTCGATCGCGAGCCAGTCCGCCGCCGCGGGCGTGACCTCGAGCGACAGCCGCCGGTCGGCGAGCCGGGCGTTCATCCGTCCGACCTGCAGCTCGACGATCCGGCCGATCTCCGCGAGCGAGAGCGCGTCGAACAGCACGACGTCGTCCAGCCGGTTGAGGAACTCGGGCTTGAACGCGGACCGGACGGCGCCCATGACCGCGTCGCGCTTCGCGGCGTCGTCGAGCAGCGGGTCCACGAGGAACTGCGACCCGAGGTTCGACGTCAGCACGAGGATGACGTTGCGGAAGTCGACCGTGCGGCCCTGGCCGTCCGTCAGGCGGCCGTCGTCGAGCACCTGCAGCAGGATGTCGAAGACCTCCGGGTGCGCCTTCTCGACCTCGTCGAGCAGGATCACCGAGTACGGCCGGCGCCGCACGGCCTCGGTGAGCTGGCCGCCCTCCTCGTAGCCGACGTACCCCGGAGGCGCACCGACGAGCCGGGCGACGGCGTGCTTCTCGGAGTACTCGGACATGTCGATGCGCACCATGGCGCGCTCGTCGTCGAACAGGAAGTCCGCGAGCGCCTTGGCGAGCTCGGTCTTGCCGACACCGGTCGGGCCCGAGGAACAGGAACGACCCGGTCGGGCGGTCGGGGTCGGAGACGCCGGCGCGCGAGCGCCGGACCGCGTCGGAGACCGCGCGGACCGCCGGGGACTGGCCGATGAGCCGCTCCCCGAGCACGTCCTCCATGCGCAGCAGCTTGGCGCTCTCGCCCTCGAGCAGGCGGCCGGCCGGGATGCCGGTCCACGACGAGACCACCTCGGCGATCTCGTCCGGACCGACCTTCTCGGCGATCATCGGCTCGGGCACCGGGCCGACGGCGTCCGCCATCGTCCCCTGCGCGCTCCGCCGCCTCGGCCGCCTCGAGCTCGCGCTGCACCTCGGGGATCTCGCCGTACTGGAGCGCGACGCCGCGTCGTCGTAGTCGCCGTCGCGGCTGGTACCTTCTCCGACGGCCATCTGCAGCTCCTCGAGCCGGGCCCGCAGCTCGCCGACACGGTTGTGCCCGGCCTTCTCGGCCTCCCAGCGCGCGGTGAGCGCGGCGAGCTCCTCGCGGCGGTCGGCCAGGTCGGCGCGCAGCCGCTCGAGGCGGTCGCGCGAGGCGTCGTCGTCGGCCTCGGAGAGGTAGGCCTCCTCCATCTGCAGGCGGGTGACGGCGCGCTGGAGCGCGTCGATCTCGACCGGCGAGGAGTCGAGCTCCATGCGCAGCCGGGACGCCGCCTCGTCGACGAGGTCGATGGCCTTGTCCGGCAGCTGGCGGCCCGGGATGAAGCGGTCGGAGAGGGACGCGGCCGCCACCAGCGCGGCGTCGGAGATCGTCACCTTGTGGTGCGCCTCGTACCGCGGCGCGAGGCCGCGCAGGATCGCGACGGTGTCCTCGACGCTCGGCTCGCCGACGTAGACCTGCTGGAACCGGCGCTCGAGCGCGGCGTCCTTCTCGATCCGCTCGCGGTACTCGTCGAGCGTGGTCGCGCCGACCAGCCGGAGCTCGCCGCGGGCGAGCATGGGCTTGAGCATGTTGCCCGCGTCCATCGAGCCCTTCGGCCGCCCCGGCGCCGACGACGGTGTGCAGCTCGTCGATGAAGGTGACGACCTCGCCGTCGGAGGACTTGATCTCCTCGAGCACGGCCTTGAGCCGCTCCTCGAACTCGCCGCGGTACTTCGCACCGGCGACCATCGCGCCCGAGGTCGAGCGAGATGAGGCGCTTGCCGCGCAGCGACTCGGGCACGTCGCCGGCGACCATGCGCTGCGCGAGCCCCTCGACGACGGCGGTCTTGCCGACGCCGGGCTCGCCGATGAGGACCGGGTTGTTCTTCGTCCGGCGCGAGAGCACCTGGACCACGCGGCGGATCTCGGCGTCGCGGCCGATCACCGGGTCGAGCCGTCCCTCGCGCGCCGCGTCGGTGAGGTCGACGCCGTACTGCTCGAGCGCCTTGTAGGTGCCCTCGGGGTTGGGGCTGGTCACCCGCCCGACGCCGCGCACCGCGGGCAGCGCCGCGAGCAGCGCGTCGCGGGTCGCGCCGGCGGAGCGCAGCGCGTCGGCCGCCGGCGAGGTGCCGGCGGCGAGCCCGAGCAGGAGGTGCTCGGTGGAGACGTACTCGTCGCCGAGCGCCTGGGCCTCGGTGCGGGCGGCGTCGAGCACCGCGGACGTCGCCGCGCGACGGCACGGGCTGGGCCACTGCGCTCCCGCTCGCGGACGGCAGGGCGACGAGGGCCGCACGCACCTGGCGGCCGAGCGCGGCACGGTCGGCGCCGACGGCGTCGAGCACGCCGGTCGCGACGCCCTCCTGTCCGAGCAGCGCCTGCAGCAGGTGCACCGGCTCGAGCTGGGGGTTGCCGGCGGCCGTCGCCGGCTGGATGGCGTCGCTGAGGGCTTCCTGGGTCTTGGTGGTGAGCTTCGTGTCCATCGGTCCTCCGGTCGTGCGTCCGAGCGTCCTGCGGGTCACGCCCCGTGGGCGACCATCCCGACAGGGTCAACGTCAGCAGACTTGAGTCTGTTCCGCTCAACCTTAGCGCGTCCGCCGGTCTGGCGACCGATGACCGCGGATTGCGGCGTCGCCCGGTCGACGCCGCGATCACCTCGCGCGCGGTCGGCGGGGTCGCGAGTTCGCACCCTGCCCGCGAGATCGCCTCGGGCACGGTCCGATCTCGTGCGGGAGGTGCGACCTGGGGGACGGCGGCGCGACGGCGGCGGGGACGGCGCGGCACCAGCCGGGGACCGGGATCCCGCCGTCGACCTGGCACGATCGCCCCATGGCCGACGACGACCTCTCCCGTGCCGGACAGCCTGCCGAACCGGCGGTCGAGCGACCGGACGAGCCGCCTGCCGAGCAGCCGGAGGAGCAGCCCGACGTGCTGGGACCGGGCTGGACAGCCCGCACGCTGCACCTGCGGCCTGACCACGAGGGCGACGTCGTCGCGACGCTCGTCCACCGCGACGCCGAGCAGCGGTCCCCACGCGGGGCCGTGCTGTACGTGCACGGGTACGTCGACTACTTCTTCCAGCGGCACCTCGGAGACTGGTGGGCCGAGCAGGGGTTCGACTTCTACGCCCTGGACCTGCGCAAGTACGGGCGGTCGCTGCGGCCCTGGCAGATCGGCGAACGACGTCACGGACCTGCGCACGTACCTCGAGGAGCTCAACGCCGCGGCGCGGATCATCCGGGAGGACGACGGCCACGAGGTCCTCGTCGCGATGGGCCACTCGACCGGCGGACTGCTCGTCTCGCTGTGGGCGCACGCCCTGCGCGGGCGGGGCGTCATCGACGCCGTCGTGCTCAACAGCCCGTGGTTCGACCTCAACCGCGAGCTGGTTCCAGCGGGTGGTGCTCACCCGCCTCATCGACGTCGTCGGTGGGGTCACGCCGCGCCGCGTCGTCGGGCACCTCGACGTGTACTACGGGCAGAGCCTGCACGTGGAGTCCGGCGGCCCGTGGGAGTACGACCTGGCCTGGAAGCCGCACGAGGGGTTCCAGGTCCGGGCCGGCTTCGTCCGGACGATCCGGCGCGGCCACGCGCGCGTGGCGCGGGGGCTCGACATCGACTGCCCCGTGCTCCTGTGCTGCGCCGAGCGCAGCGGGCCGTACGACCGCTGGCACCCGGACCTCGCGACCACCGACTCGGTGCTCGGGGTCGAGCAGATGGTCGCCCGCGCCCCCGGCCTGGCCCCCGACGTCACGGTCGTCCGGATCCCCGACGGCGTCCACGATCTCGCCCTGTCCGGCCCCGCCGCGCGGCAGCGCTTCTTCGACGAGCTGAGCACGTGGACCGACCAGCACCTGCCGGCGACGCCCGCACGTCACGCCCAGCCCTGACGGCCTCGACGCGCAGTCACCCTGGACGTCCACGAGCTGCCGCCGCGTGTGCCGGATCTCGATGGGGTCCTCGGCGTACCGGCGGGGGTCGAACCCGGCCGCCTCCGCCGCGACGTCCAGGGCCGCGATCCGCTCGGCGGCCGACGGCGTCCGGCGCCGGTTGTCCGTGCCCGCCCACCACGGGACGGACTCCTCGATCGAGACCCGCAGCGCGCGCAGGGTGCGCCCGGCGGGACCGGGCTGCAGGTCGTCGACGGTGAGCTGCGTGCGGACGGCCACCATGCCGCAGCCGACGTCGACGCCGACGGCGGCGGCGGCGGCGGCGGCGGGCATGATCGCTCGCTCGGTGGGGATCGCCGACCCGACCGTCGCGCCTGTGCGAGGCGGGCGTCCGGCATGAGCGCCAGGTGCGGCTGCACGAACGGCATCTGCGCGGTGCGCAGCGCCTGTGCGCGGGTCTCGGTGTCGAGGATCGACGCCCGTCAGCCGAGCCCTACCCCCGGACGGACCAGACCGGGTCGGGTTCCGTATCGGTCGTGTCCGACGTGTCCGGGACGTCGGAGTCGACCGGCCGGCGCGGGCGCGTCCCACCGCGCCGCTGCCAGCGCGCCTCCGCGGCCGCGGCGAGCCGGGCCTCGTGCACGCTGCCGGCGGCGGTGAGGTGGAACGCGCGGTGGCGGTGGGCGAACGCTGCGAGGTGCACCAGGCCGGACCGCTCGGCCACGTCGGCGGCCGCCGCGGCTGCCGCAGCGGCGTCCGCCGGACGACCGTCGGCCGACCGCATCGCGGCACGGGCGATGAGCTTGAGCACGTTCTCCCGGGGGAACCACGTGCGGCTGTCGACCGACTCCTCGTACTGGTCGAAGCGACGCCGGGCGCTCGGCGAGGTCGGTGTGCGCCTCGAGCACCACGAGACGGGCAGCCGCCTCGGGCACCAGGAGATTCCCGCCGGTGCGCTGGGCGTCCTCGATGACCGCGAGCAGCCACTCGACGCGCGTCGTCGGGCCGGCCGAGCTCCATCGCGAGCGCCGCGGACGCGCACCAGCGCAGCGCCCGGACCAGCGGCGACGCGGTCGCCGGGGTCGGCGACGGCGTCGGCCTTGAGCGCGGCGGCGAAGTCGTTGCGCTCGGTCGCGGTCCGGATCTCGAGCCACTGGAACGACAGCGGGTCGTCGAGCAGCCCGTCGGCGGCCGCCTCCTCCTGGAGGCCCGCGAAGTCCCGCCGGCCGAGGTCGTGCGCGACGAGGAGCTGCAGGGCGAGCAGCGGCCCGCCGGTGGGCGCGGGGGTCAGGGCCTTGTGGCCGCGCGGCGCCGCCCGGCCGAGGGCGACCTCGACCTCGACTGCGTCGCCGACGACGGCGGCGGCGAACCAGCCTCCGGCCAGCACGTCCGCGCGGACGCAGGGTTCGGTCGCGAGCTCGAGCGCCTGCTTGGCCACACGCCGGACGGCCCGGAACTTGCGCTGCGGGATGCACACGTCCCACATGAGGTCGCTGCGGGCCCGCGCGCGGCGGTCGGCGTCGCCGGCGGCGTCCGCGTCCCGGACCGCCTGCTGGCGGCGCAGCGCGAGGTGGTCGGTGTCGGTGGGCGCGCCGGGGTAGGTCCACTGGGTCGCCGTCGCCGGGGTCGGCCCGGGGACGGGCCGTCAGGGTCGGGACCGGCGCGGGGACCGACCCCGGACGCGGGCACGGCACCCGACGCGGACGATCGGGACGGCACCGGTGGTCGTGGGCACCGCTGCGGCGGCCCCGGCGGGGTCCGCCGACACCCTGGCTGCGGGCCTCGAGCCGGGCGACGTCGGGCAGACCGTGCGCGCGGGCGGTCGACGCCGCCGCGGCGAACGCCGCGCGGGCCTCCTGCGTCCGGCCGAGCTGCGCGGCCGCCTCACCCCACCCCTCGTAGAGCTCGATGCGGTCGGAGGGGTTGGCGTTGGACTCCTCGCTCGTGCGGCACAGCCGCCGCAGGTGGAGCCGCGCGCGCTCGAACTGGTGCTCCTCGACGGCGTCGGCGGCCGCGTCCATGGCGGCGGCGCGGGCGAGCTGCGGCTCGCCGCCCTTCGTCCAGTGCTCGACCCGCTCGGCGGCCGAGATGTGCGCGCGCTCGGCGACGAGGCGGTGCAGCTGACGCCGGGCGCTCGGACGGAGCCAGGTGAGCACGAGGTCGTTGAAGAGCGCGTCCCGCGGGCGCCAGCCCGGCCGGCGTGGGCGTGAGGAGCGTGAGGTCGGTGAGGTGGTCCAGCGTGCGGCGCAGCCACGCCCAGCCGCCGCCCGACGCGCCACCGAGGTGCACGGACTCGGTCAGCGGCAGCAGGACCTCGACGGTGACCGGACGGGCGATGACCGCGACGAGGTGCAGCAGGTCCAGCGCGTCCGCCGGCAGGTGGTCGACCGCCTCGGTGAGCAGGTGGCGCACCGAGGCGTCGGTCTCGCCGAGCGACCTCCCGGTGCAGGGCGACGAGGCCGGAGCTCGTGGCGGCGATCCGGCCCGACGCGGCCCACGCGCGCACGAGCGCGACGACCGGTCCGGGCTGGCCACCGGTGCGCGCGACGACGTCCGCGACCAGCGCGTCGGACACCGTCGCCGCGCAGCAGCGCGGCGCACAGGTCACCGATCTCCTCGGACTCCAGCGGCGGCAGTCCCAGGACGCTGCCCGCGCGCGCCGGACGCCGCCACGAGCCGCTGCGCCCGCCCGTCGGTCAGCTCCGAGCGCCCGGCCAGGACGACGCACGCCGAGCCGCCGCAGCGACGCGAGCCGCTCGCCGAGCCGCGTCGAGGTCCTGGTCGGCGAGGTGGTGGACGTCGTCGACCAGCACCGTGGGGACGCGGGTGCGCCCGGCGTCCACGCCCGCGACCCGCGGCGCGGCGCCGTCGACCGCCGGGATCCCGGCCGGCCCCTCGACCGCGGCGCGCACGGCCGGCCACGGGTCGCCGTCCGCGGTGCAGGAGACGACGGTCAGCGCGAGCCCCGGGCCCGCGAGCGTCTGCTGCGACCAGCCGGGTCTTGCCGGACGCCGGGCGTCGCCGGTCAGGCAGACGATCGACGGCTCGCCGATCGCGATGCTCGTCTCGACGAGCTCGCGCAGCCACTCCGCTCGTAGCAGCGCCCGCGGAACGGCGGGCGCCTCGACCGGCGCGGGCGTCGTCGGCGAGCAGCTCGAGGTACAGGTCGCGCGTCTCGGACGGACGGGTCCGCGCCGACGTCGTCCGCCAGGACGCGTCGGCAGCGGTCGTAGGTCTTCAGCGCGAGCGCCGTCTCGCCGAGCCCGCGCTGCGCGCGCATGAGCACCCGGAAGGCACGCTCGGCACACGGCTCGAGCTGCAGCGTGCGCTCGGCGAAGTCGACGGCGTCGTGCCACCACCCGAGCTGCCGCGGCCGCCTCGGCGGCGTCCGCCACGAGGACCCGGTAGGTCGCCGGAGAGGGCGTCCCGCTCGCGGAAGGCCCACTCCGCGCCGTCGTTGTGGGCGCGGAACTCCCCCAGGTAGACCGCCTCGGCCTCGCGCGTCGTGGTGACCACGCGGGACCACGCGCCGGCCAGCATCTCCCGTCGCGCCTGGTGCGCGAGCGTCCGGAAGGCGTGCACGTCGACCCAGGCGCCGGTGAGCACCAGCCCGCCGAGCCGCCGCTGCACGCAGTCCTCGCCGAGCACCTTGCGCAGCCGGGACGCCGCGTTGCGCAGGCTCGCCCGGCCCCGCGTCTCGTCGACCTTCGGCCACAGCGCCTCGGTCAGGACGTCGACGCCGACGGGCTCGTTGACCCGCAGCGCGAGCAGCCGGAGCAGGTCCGCGGTCTGCGACGTGAGCCACTCGGCCGGCTGCACGACGGTGCCGTCCGCGCGGCGGACCCGCAGCGGTCCGAGCACGCGGATCTCCAGCGACTCGTAGAGCACGTCGTCGCGGCCGGCCACGCTCATGTGACTCCCAGCAGGGTCCACGTCGGCCGCACTCACGGTGCCCCCGGGTACCGCGTGGATCCTGGCGACCGTATACCTGAGAGTGCGCTTCCCGGCACCCGCTGGACGGTTTATCACCCGCTCCGACCGCCCCCAGGTCGTGCGCCGGCGTTCGGGACATGCCGCAGCCCGGCGAGCGCCAGCTGCGCGACGGTCCCGAGCACCACCGCGGCCGCGCACAGCAGCCCCGCGGCGAGCAACGGGTCGGCCAGGGCCCCTGCGCCGGCCGTCCCGACGAGACCGGGGGCCGTGAGGTCCCGCGGCGCCCCGGTGACGCCGACGACCACGCCCGCGGCCGCCAGCACGAGGACAGCGAGGACGAGGACCGGCTCGCGCGCGCCCGCTGCCCGCTCGAGCACCGCCCGGTGCAGCACCACACCCCCGACCAGGGCCACCGCCAGGCTGGCCACGTGCGCCGCCGGGGTCGAGGCGACGACGTCGCGCACCGGGCCGACCGCGACCACGAGGACGACGCCCACAAGGGCCGCCAGGCCCGCGGTCGGGTCGGCTCCGGGCGCGGACCGCAACCGGGAGTCCCGGCCGCGCCCGGCGACCGCGAGCGCGGGCACCACCAGCAGCAGGACGAGGTGCTGGACGGCGAGCGCACCGACCAGCGGGCCGACCGCGTCGGCGACCGGGAGCCCGAGCACCGCGAGCGCGACCAGGCCGCCCGCGAGGGGTCCGAGGACCGCGGCCTGCGGGACGGCGCGAGGCCGCGAGCCCGAGGCGCCCCGTCGCCCCGCGGTCTCCGCCAGCGCGCCCCGCACGAGCACTACGACCCCGAGGACGACCGCCGTGCCGACGACGGGCTCGGGACGCCAGGCGGCGACGAGCCCGGCGAGGTCGCCACCGGCGGCGAGCGACCCCCGGGGCACCGGCGGCAAGCCGCCCGCCGTCGCCCCCGGCGTCCGGGACAGCGCCACGGCGGACCCCAGGGCCACCCCCATGAGAACGAGCTCCGCCGCGGCCAGCCGGACGAAGGCTCGCGGCCGACCGGCCCGCAGCCGGCCGATGGTCCACCGCCGGTGCGCCCAGCCCACCGCCCCGAGGACCACCACGAGGGCCACCTTGACCCCGACCAGGGCGGCGTACCCCGAGGACCACGAGGATCGCGCCGTGCCCAGGCCGGCGAGCGCGACCAGGGTCCCGGAGGCGACCAGGGCCGCGTAGGCACCGAGCGCGAGCGTGCTGAACCGCTCGACCGCGGCGGGGAGCTCGGGGTCGAACGGCCGGACGAGGACCGCGAGACCGGCCAGCCCACCGAGCCAGACGGTCGCCGCCACGACGTGCACGACGAGCGCCCCGGTCGCCGTGCGGTCGTCGGCCAGGTGGGCGGAGTGCCCGACGTACAGGGTCGGGGTCAGCGCCACCACGGCGAGCCCGAGCGCGACCGGAGCCGCGGACGGCGCCCGGGACCGCCCGGCCACCAGCGCCGCCGGCGTCGCGAGGACCGCGACGAGGAGCAGCGCCCGCGCCGGCGGCAGGACCGTGACGGCTCGCACCAGCTCGCCGAGCGGCAGTCGGTCCGGCGGCAGGCCCGTGACCTCCCACGCCGACCCGGCGGCCACGAGGACCGCCGTCGTCGCCCACAGCCCGGCGCCCCACGCGGCGAGGCGACGCGCGTGCGTCGCGGCCGGGTGCAGGACGGCGGCGACGAGCAGCGCGCCGACCGTCAGGACCGCGCACACGTCCAGGACGAGCCGGCCCACCGGGACGCCCCACCGGACCGCTGCGCCGGCGTCCTGCAGACCGCTCGGCACCGCACCGGGCGCGGAGCCGACGACGACGAGCGCGGCGACGAGGGCGAGCAGCGCGACGCCGGACGCCGAGCCGACCAGCACGCCGATCCGCACGCGGACCGGCACGCGGACCGGTCCCGCGACCGACCCACGCGGGAGCCGCTCCCCGGACACGCTCAGGTGCCGAGCGGGTACGTCGGGAAGTACTTCGGCGTGTCCGCCGGGCCGTCGTCCCACTCGGCCGGGGCTGCCGTGATCGGGTCGTTGGGGTCGTTGTCGAAGTCGTTGTTGCCGACCCGGTACTGGGTCATCATGTCGTGGTCCTCGTGGACGAGGTTGTGGCAGTGGATCATGTACCGGCCACCGGTGCTGCCCTCGCCGACGGTGAAGTGGATGAGCACCTTGACCGTCTCCCGCTCCCCGACGTAGACGGTGTCCTTGGGTCCGAGCTCCCACGGATGAGGCTTCCCGCCGTTGGTGTTCCGGGCGAAGATCTTGAAGTCCACGAGGTGGACGTGGATCGGGTGGAACCAGCCGCCGGAGCTGTTCTCGATCTCCCACATCTCGACGTCGCCGATCTCGCGGGTTCGCCAGGATCTGCCGGTAGCGGCTCGCGACGACGGCCTCCCACGTCATGCCGTTGATGCTCCACTCGTTGGTGATGTCGTCGTGCTTGAGCTGGAGCTTCGTCGTGCGCTTGGCCTGCTTCGTCGTCAGTGCCATGGTGTCCCGCCCGATCGGGCCGATGTCGAGGACGGTCGGGACCGTGTTGTTGGTGGCGTCGAACTCGCCGTCGACCACCTCGAAGCGCATCACCTTGTTGGTGTGGTCGAAATTGACGTTGTTCGGGTTGCTCGAGTTGAGCAGGTCGATCTTCGTTCCGACGGCGTACTTGCCGAAGTCGACCAGCACCTCGTAGCGCTCGGCAGAGCCGGCCCGGATGCTCGCGACCGGCTGCGGGACCGGCACCAGCCCGCCGTCGGTGGCGACGATGGTGAGGGGCTCCGCATTGCTCAGGCGCAGCTGGTAGGACCGCGAGATCGACGCGACGAGGATCCGGAAGCGGTAGACGCGCCGCTTGACCTTCATGATCGGCCACGGGACGCCGTTCACCAGGATGACGTCGCCCCACAGGCTCTTGACGCCCTTGTCGTCGTACGACGAACTGACCGTTCGCGGCGAACATCGCGTCGGTGATGGTCAGCGGCACGTCGAACTCGTCCTGCGGCAGCTGTGCGCGCTCGAGTGCGTCGTGCAGGTGGAACTGCGCGGCGAGCCCGGTGTAGGCGTTCTGCGCCGTGTGGTGGACGGCGTGGTCGTGGTACCAGAGCGTCCGCGCCCCCTGGTAGTCCGGGTACAGGTACTCCTTCACCTCGCCGACGCGGGTGAGGTCGCTCGCGTAGCCGTCGTACTGCGGCAGCGAGGCGGACCCGTGCAGGTGGGTCGAGGTGTGGAACGGGTGTCCGAACAGCGGGTGCGTCGTGGGCAGCTGGTTGCGCACGCGGAGCCGCACGTGGGTGTGCTGGTCGACGCTGATCGTCGGGCCGGGCACCATCCCGTTGTAGCCCCAGACCTTGGTCGTCAGGCCCGGGCACGATGCTCGCGTCGGCCTGCTGGGCCGTCACGGCGTACAGGGCCGTCCGACCGTTCTCGTCGTCGGTGTAGCCGTACGGCTTGAGCACCGGCGGTCGGCGGAACTTCGCCACGTACGGGCCGCGGCATGTTGCGGTCCGCCAGCGAGCTCGCCGACTTGGCGCGGCCGCCCCGCTGAGCGGGATCGCGAGCCCGCCCGCTGCCACCGCGCCGAGCGCGCCGATCTTCAGTACTTCCCGTCGTTCCATCCCCACCAGTCCCCACTCGCGGTCGTCACGTCACAGCGACCCCCTGGCCCCATGGGCCGGCTGCTCGGGGTCACGGTCCCGTCGGGTCGCAACACCGGCGTGTAATCGCGGGCCTGACCAGCACGGGGGCCCCGGAGGTCACCCGGTCCGCTTTGCGGTGGTGTGACGGTGCGGCGGTTCACTCACGGACATGACCGCAGCGAGCGCTCGCGTCGACGGATCCGGCGCCGATGCCGGCGGCACGTGCCGGCGGCCGGGCCGGCCGGGTGCGGGGCCCTCGCGCCGGACGACGCGCGCGTCGGGCCACCGCGGTCGTCGCCGTGCTCGCGGGCACCGCCCTGGTGCGCGCGCTCGTCCTCGTCCCCGTCGCGGTGACCGGCTCGAGCATGGCGCCCACCGTGCACGACGGCGACGTGCTCGTGGTCCTGCGACCTGCGGACACAGCCGCCGAGCTGGACCGGGGCGACCTGGTCGTCCTGCACGACCCGGCGGGCGACGCTGGCGGTCAAGCGGGTCGTCGGGCTCCCCGGTGACCGGGTCGCGATGCTCGACGCCCGTCTCGTGCTCGACGGCGTCGAGGTCGACGAGCCGTACGTCGACCACGCCTCGATCGACGGCACCTACCTCGGTGAGGTCGTCGTGCCGGACGGGACCGTCTACGTGCTGGGCGACGACCGCGCCCGGTCCGTGGACTCCCGGCACCACGGACCGGTCGCCGAGCGCGACCTCGTCGGCCGCGTGCTCCTGCACTGGTGAGGGCCCTGCGTGCCGACGGGTCCTGACATCGTGCGTCGAAGTCGTGGCGCGTTTTACCGCGCCCCTTCGTGATTTTGCGACGCCGTGAGAACAGTGACCCGCGGAGCGTGCTGGGCGTGCTCCGTCGGCGCGGGTCGCCGGCCGGATGCGGGAACGAAGGAGTTGGCCACCATGCCGACCGACGTCGACGGAAGGACCGGGGACCTCGTCGTCCCTCGGATGCACGGAGGGGGATCACCGTGCGTAGAGCAGGGAAGACCATGTCGAAGGTCGTGGCCCTGGTCCTGGCGGTCGGGCTCGTGCCCACCGCCCTGGCGCCGGCCGGCCATCCGCCGCACCCGTCGGGCAGGGGTTCAACCTCAACGCCGCCGACCTGCGGTTCATCCTCAAGCAGATCAAGATCGCCGAGCGGCACGCCGTCGACACGCCACTGCGGCCAACCCGTGCGCGACGCTGCGTCGGGCCCGTCGCCCGACCAGATCCCGGTCGACGACGTCGGCGACACGCTGCCGTGGGGCCTGCGCACTCGTCGACGGCACCTGCAACAACCTCGTCGCCGGCCGCGACGCGTCGGCACGGCCGACCAGAAGTTCCCGCGACTCGTGCCCAAGGTCGCTCGGGCCGGCCGAGGGCGGCGACCTGGACGGCGCCGGACCGATCCCGCCGATCGCGAGCAGCAGCTACACCCAGACCTCGGGCAACGTCCTGGACAGCCAGCCGCGCATCATCAGCAACCTCGTCGTCGACCAGACGACCGCCAACCCGGCCGCCGTGGACGCGGCCGCCGGTCCGCCACGACGTCCCCGGGCGTCACGCCGTCGGGCGACGTTCTTCATCCCGAACGTCGCACCGGACGTCGGCCTGTCGGCGCCGTACAACTCGTGGTTCACGCTCTTCGGCCAGTTCTTCGACCACGGCCTGGACCTGGTGACCAAGGGCGGCGAACGGCACGGTGTTCGTGCCCCTCAAGACGGACGACCCGCTGACCGCGGGCGTCCGGCGCCCAACTTCATGGTGCTCACCGCGGGCCCAGCACAGCGGCGACCACGAGGCGCTCAACCAGACGTCACCCGTTCGTGGACCAGAGCCAGACGTACTCGTCGCACCCGTCGCACCAGGTCTTCCTGCGCGAGTACGCGCTGGACGCGGCCTCGGGACCCCCAGGCGACGGGCCACCTGCTCGCTCGGACCCGGCGTCGGGCATGGCGAACTGGGCCGGCCTCAAGGCCCAGGCGCGCAACGTGCTCGGCATCGACCTCGACGACGCCGACGTCCTCAACGTGCCCCTGCTGGCCACCGACCAGTACGGACGGTTCCTGCGCGGCCCGAACGGCTTCCCGCAGGTCGTCGGGCCCGGACGGCCTGGCGGCCACCGCGGACGACGTCCTCGTCGAGGGCAACCTCGCCGACGCCGGTCACCACCGCCGACGCGACGTCGTGACGGGTCACGCCTTCCTCGACGACATCGCGCACCACGCCGTGCCCGGGCCGGTCGACCACGACAACAACCCGGGGACCGCGCCGGTGCCTGCCACGCCCGACGACCGATCCCGGGACGGTGAACGACGAACGGCGTCCACCACCTACGACGACGAGATGCTCAACGCGCACTTCGTCGCGGGTGACGGTCGGGTCAACGAGAACATCGGCCTGACCGCGGTGCACCACGTCTTCCACTCCGAGCACAACCGTCTCGCCGACGAGATCCGGAACATGGTCCTCACGGACCCGGCCGTCACCGCGCGGAGCGCGCCGAGTGGCAGGTCGAGCACCCGCTTCACCGGCTGGAACTTCGGCGAGCGCCTCTTCCAGGCGGCCCGGTTCGTGACCGAGATGGAGTACCAGCACCTCGCCTTCGAGGAGTTCATCCGCAAGGTCCAGCCCATGGTCGCCCCGTTCGGCGAGGGCGGCACGGGGTACAACGCGAACATCAACCCGGCCATCAAGGCGGAGTTCGCGCACGCCGTCTACCGGTTCGGCCACTCGATGCTCAACGACACCGTCGACCGCGTCCGGGCGGACGGCACCCGCGCCGACATCGCGCTCTTCGACGCGTTCCTCGATCCCACCGGAGTTCCAGCGGGGCACGCGTCGAACGCCAACGAGGCCGCGGGCAACGTCATCCGCGGCATGACCCGGCAGGTCGGCAACGAGCTCGACGAGTTCGTCAGCGGCGCCCTGCGCAACCAGCTGCTGGGCCTGCCGCTCGACCTCGCCACGCTCAACATCACCCGGGCCCGCGACACCGGCATCCCGGGCCTCAACGCCGCGCGGCGCTCGTTCTTCGCGGCGTCCGGCAACTCGGCGCTCGCCGCCCTACGAGAGCTGGGCGGACCTCGCCTTCAGCCTCAAGCACCCGAAGTCGCTGGTGAACTTCGTCGCGGCCTACGGCACGCACTCCACCGTGACCGGCGCCACCACGGTCGTCGCCAAGCGGGACGCGGCCGAGGCGCTCGTGTACGGCACGGACGGGCCCAACGGGGAGCCGGAGGACGACCCGGCGACGCCCGCGATCGAGGGAGACGACATCGCGGCGTCCCGCGTCCCGGCCGACCGGTACGCGTTCCTCAACAGCGTCGCGCACGAGCCCGTGGCGGCGGACGGGTCGGCCCTCCCGGGCGGCCACTCCACCTTCGTGAGCCAGGCGAACGGCGTCACCACCACCGGCGTCGACCGGATCGACCTGTGGGTCGGCGGTCTCGCCGAGAAGCAGATGGTCTTCGGTGGCCTGCTCGGCCCGACGTTCAACTACGTCTTCGAGCAGCAGATGGAGGACCTGCAGTTCGGTGACCGGTTCTACTACCTGGCCCGGACCGCCGGACTCAACATGCTGACCCAGCTCGAGGGCAACTCGTTCTCGGAGCTGATCCACCGGAACACCAACGTCGAGGGCCTGCCGGCCGACTCGTTCTCCCGGCCGAGCATGATCTTCAACCTCGCGAACCTGGGCACCAGCGGGCCCGTCCCGGACGACCCGAGCACGGTCGACTACAACGAGGCGACGCTGCTCACCCGCACGGCCAACGGGACCGTCCGCTACGGCGGCCCCGAGCACGTCGTCTTCAACGGCACGGCGGGCAACAACCGCGTGTGGTCCAGCGAGGGCGACGACACGATCCGCGGCAACGACGGCAACGACTGGATGCAGGGCGGCGACGGCAACGACAACCTCGTCGGTGGCCTCGGCGACGACATCCTGCTCGACACCAACGGCGACGACACCCTCAAGGGCGGGGACGGCAACGACACCCTCTCGTCCGGCCAGGGCTTCGCCGGCGACCTCAACCAGGGTGGACGGGGCAACGACTTCATCGTCCACGGTGACCTGGCCGAGGCGTTCGCGGGCCCGGGAGACGACTACGTGCTCGGCGGCCCCGAGGACGACACCGTCTTCGGTGACGACGGGGACGACTGGCTCGAGAACGGCGCCACGGTCGAGGGCACCGGGGGCGGTGCGTTCAACCTGCTGCAGGGCGACAACGGCGCCCCGTTCCAGGACGACCCCAACGACCCCGGCCACGACGTCCTCATCGGCTACGGCGGCGAGACCGACTACGACGCCGAGGGCGGCGACGACATCATGCTCCTGGGCGCCGAGATCCAGCGGTCCGAGGGCATGCTCGGCTTCGACTGGGGCATCCACAAGCTCGACCCGCTGCCGGGAGACTCCGACATGCGGATCAGCGGGCTCCTCCCGCCGGGGCCGGCGATCGTCAACCGTGACCGGTTCGACCTCGTCGAGGCCCTCTCCGGCTGGAACGAGAACGACACGCTGCGCGGCGACGACCGCGCCGCGGTCGACATGGTGGACCACGAGCTGACGGCGGCCGGTCTGGGCCGGGTCAGCGGGCTCGCCGCTCTCCTGCCGTCCGCTGCTCCGTTCAGCACCGGCAACATCCTCATCGGCGGTGCCGGCAGCGACGAGCTCGAGGGTCGCGGCGGCAACGACGTCATCGACGGTGACGCGTACCTCAACGTGCGCATCAGCGTGCGGGACGCGGCCGGCGCGGAGATCCGGAGCGTCGACACCCTGGCCGGCGTCCGCGCCGACCTGGTCAACGGCGTCCTCAACCCGGGACAGCTCCGCATCGTGCGGGAGGTCCTGACCCCGGCGGACGCGGCGGCCGTCGACACGGCGGTCTTCACCGGTCCCCGGTCCGAGTACACGGTGGCACCCGCTGCCGGTGGCCGGGTCACGGTGACCCACACCGGCGGCACCACGGCCGACGGCACGGACACCCTGCGCAACGTCGAGCGGCTGCGGTTCTCGGACGTGACCATCGACGCCCCGACGGCAGCGACGGCTCCCGCCGTCCCGGTCGCACCGACCGCCACCGCGGGCAACCTCCAGGCGACGGTCGCCTGGACCGCACCGGCGGACGGCGGCTCGGCCATCACCGGCTACGAGGTCCAGGTGGTCAACGCCACCACCGGCGCCGTGGTCGGAGCAGCACCTCGACCGGCCGGCGCCACCGCGACCAGCCTGGTCGTCACCGGCCTGACCAACGGAACCTCCTACCGGTTCCAGGTCCGTGCCACCAACGCCATCGGGACCAGCGCCTACTCGGCGGCGTCCAACGCCGTCACCCCGACACCCGGAGCCACCGCACCGGCTGCTCCGGTGATCGGGACGGCGGTGGCCGGCAACGCGCAGGCGACCGTGAGCTGGACCGCCCCGAACAACGGCGGCTCGGCGATCACCGGGTACACGGTGCGGGTCATCAACCCCACCACCGGCGCCCAGGTCGGTGCGGACCGCCCCGCCGGGGCCACCGCGACCAGCCTGGTCGTCACCGGCCTGACCAACACCACCGCCTACCGGTTCCGCGTCCTGGCCACCAACGCCATCGGATCCAGCCCCGTCTCGGCTGACTCCAACACCGTCACCCCGACCGCACCGGTCGGTGGGACCCGGACCGTCGTCGTCAACCCCGTGGCCGACACCATGGCCCTGCAGGGCGCACCGACGACCAACTTCGGGACCGCCACCAACGGCGGCACCCTCTCGACGGACACCGAGGTCACCACCGGCAACGTCAACACCCGGGCGACCGCGTACCTGCGGTTCACCGTCCCGGCACTGGCGGCCGGGGAGACCATCACCGCGGCCAACCTCAGCCTCAACGTCACCAACGCCACGACCAACGGCCCAGCGATCCGGCTGGCGACCCCCGCGACGTGGAGCGAGACGGCGATGACCTGGAACACCGGCCGACCCACCGGCGGCACCACCGTCGGCAACTTCGGGACCATGAACCTCGGCCGGGTCCAAACCGCCGTCACCGGGGTCGCCCCCGGGACGGTCTCCTACGAGCTCCTCGCCGACTCCAACGACGGCATGGGCTTCACCTCCCGGGAGAACACCACCACCGCCAACCGACCCCAGCTCGTCCTGACCATCTCCGGTGGCGCGGCGGCGACGGCACCGGCTGCTCCGGTGATCGGGACGGCGGTGGCCGGCAACGCGCAGGCGACCGTGAGCTGGACCGCCCCGAACAACGGCGGCTCGGCGATCACCGGGTACACGGTGCGGGTCATCAACCCCACCACCGGCGCCCAGGTCGGTGCGGACCGCCCCGCCGGGGCCACCGCGACCAGCCTGGTCGTCACCGGCCTGACCAACACCACGGCCTACCGGTTCCGCGTCCTGGCCACCAACGCCATCGGATCCAGCCCCGTCTCGGCTGACTCCAACACCGTCACCCCGACCGCACCGGTCGGTGGGACCCGGACCGTCGTCGTCAACCCCGTGGCCGACACCATGGCCCTGCAGGGCGCACCGACGACCAACTTCGGGACCGCCACCAACGGCGGCACCCTCTCGACGGACACCGAGGTCACCACCGGCAACGTCAACACCCGGGCGACCGCGTACCTGCGGTTCACCGTCCCGGCACTGGCGGCCGGGGAGACCATCACCGCGGCCAACCTCAGCCTCAACGTCACCAACGCCACGACCAACGGCCCAGCGATCCGGCTGGCGACCCCCGCGACGTGGAGCGAGACGGCGATGACCTGGAACACCGGCCGACCCACCGGCGGCACCACCGTCGGCAACTTCGGGACCATGAACCTCGGCCGGGTCCAAACCGCCGTCACCGGGGTCGCCCCCGGGACGGTCTCCTACGCGGCTCCTCGCCGACTCCAACGACGGCATGGGCTTCACCTCCCGGGAGAGACACCACCACCGCCAACCGACCCCAGCTCGTCCTGACCATCACGACCGGCCCGTAGACCGTGCCCGTCGGGCGGTAGACCGTCCGGCTTCCCCGGACTCCGATCGCCCGACCCGCACGGGCGCGATCCAGGCCCTTCCTCGGCCCCGGCCGAGGGAGGGCCTGGTGGCGTGCGGGGCCGGCACCGTGCCGGCGCCCGCACGCACCCGGGTGAACCTCGCGCCAGCCGAGGACCGATCCCTCACGCCGCGCCCGCCCGCACCGATGGGCCGACGGAGCATCACCGGAGGACGGAGGGTCAGAGATGGCACGCGTGAGCGACGAGTGGTTCCGCAGTCCGGCGTGGGACGAGGCGGCCCGGACGGAGTTCGAGCGACCGCCTGACGTCGGCCCGCCCGGACGTCCGCGCCCAGCACCTGCGCCTCAAGGCCCTCAGCCTGCTCGGCCAGGCCGAGCTCGACGCGGCCCGGGAGCTGCTGCTGCGCTCGCTGCGACGAGGCCGGCGCTCGACGCGGCGGCCCGCGCGTGCGCGCACGAGCAGCTCGGACGGATCGCCGTGCAGCAGGGCGACCCGGCGCTCGCCCGGACGCACCTGCGCAGCGCGCTGGCCGACGACCCGACCGCGAGGCGGCACGCCGGGACGAGCGGGACCGTGGAGATCGCCCTCGCCGAGCTCCTCGTCGACACCCGCGAGGACGCCGCCCTGGACGAGGCCGCGACGCTGCTGTCCGCCTGGATCGAGCGATCCGGCCTGCAGCAGCCGGCGCAGCTGTTCCGCTGGAACATGGCGCTGCTGCGCATCGCCGCAGGCCGACGGCGACCGCGAGACCGCCCGCGACGTCGCCCGGACCGCGCTCACCCTCGCCGCGGAGGAGTCGCTGCTTCCGCGCCAGAAGGGTGCGCCGCGGGTCGCGGCCGACGCCCAGACGCTCGACCGTCTGCGCGCGCTCGCGCAGTAGTCGCCGGAGACGGCTCGCGGGACGGCGATCGAGCCGGACGGCGAGCGAGCCCGACGCCCGCCAGGCACGACCCCCGCGACCGGGACACCGGTGGCGGGGGTCGTCCTCGTCGGGGCGCGAATCGGACCGCAACCGGCCGTCCCGACCGATCCGTGGGACCTCTCGCCACGAACCTCTCCCGGTCGACCCTTCCTGCCGATCGGGGTCGGCATGGCCGCCTCGAGCACTGTGTCCGGATTCCGCGCCGCAGACCACGCGGCGGCGTGCCGACGCTCGCCGTCGCGGTCCCCGGCGCGGCGATCGTGTCCGCGCCGTCGCGGCCGAGGCGACGACGACGACGACCTCGGAGACCGACGGCGGGCGCGGCCGCGCCGACCGCGGCCCCCGGCTGGTCCCGGCCGACGCGACCTCGCGCTCGACGTCGTCCCGGGACGGTCACGCCGGATCGCGCAGGCCACCGCGGCCCGCGCGTCACGGTCCGGCGCCCGCGCGGCCGTCCCGGGCGGGAGGGCCGCGACGTGCCGCGGCGGCGCTGGCGGAGGTCCCGGCTGCGGCCGGTGTGACCCTGCTCTTCGACCACCCGCAGATGGCCGGGCACCTCGGCGCCGTCTTCATGGGCTCCCCCGGCTACCTGCTCGTCAACGCCACGAAGCTCGCCGGCGACCCCGGCAAGGCGGCCGACGTCGTCCGGCACGAGATCGCCCACATCTACCAGGCGCGCCTCGCGACGACCCTCGGCTTCGGCGCCGTCGACGCCCGGATGACCGAGATCTTCGGCGCGAACGGCCTCGAGCGGGCCGCCGACTGCGTCGCCCTGACGCTCGGCGCGAGCTGGACGCACTACACGTCCGACTGCTCCGGGCCGGGTCAGGCCGAGGCGGTCGACGCGCTGCTCACGGGCCGGATGCCCTGACCCGCACCCACGCCGGAAACAGGCGGGCGAGCGGGAGGCTGACGGCGCCCGGTGGCAGGCCCCGCTGAGCGGGGTACCGGCAGGGCCTCCCGACGGGCGGGCGGGCCACCTACGGTCGAGGCACCCACCCGGCGCGGGAGCGCGTCCGACACCGAGGAGAGCCATGAAGGTCGACCCCCGCCCCGCGACCGTCAAGAACCCGCCGGAGCAGTTCACCGGCGACGTGTGGCTGGACCCCGTCGCCGCTCCGCGGGCCGAGGGTCAGCGCATGGTCGTGGCCAGGGTGCGATTCGCGCCGGGTGCCCGCACCGCCTGGCACTCGCACGCGCTGGGACAGACCCTGCACGTCCTCCAGGGCGTGGCCTGGATGGGGACACGCGACGGGAGCACGGTCGAGGCCACGGCCGGCCAGACCGTGTACTGCCCCCCGGGCGAGGACCACTGGCACGGCGCCGCCCGCGACTCCTTCATGGAGCACCTGGCCATGCTCGACATGGCCGACGACCCGGCCACCACCACGACCTGGCTCGAGCACGTCACCGACGAGGACTACGGGGCCTGAGCCCGCACCCGAACCCCGTCCACCTCCCTCCGAGGACCTACGTGCGCGCTCGTCTCACCGGCACCGCCGCCTTCGTCACGGCGTCGAGCGCCCTCCTCCTCGTGTTCGTCTCCTCCGGGATGCCGATCGCCCTGTACGGGCTGTACCGCTCGGAGAACGGCGTGGCCGACGACGAGCTCGCGATCGCGACGGTGGCCTACCTGGTCGCCACCGCCGGCTCGCTGCTCTTCCTCGGCCGGCTGTCCGACCACGTCGGGCGCCGGCCCGTCGCCGTGGGCGCGGTGCTGACCGCGCTCGCCGGGGCGGCGGTGCTGCTCGGCGTCGACGGTCTGCCGCAGCTGCTCGCCGGTCGCGTCCTGCAGGGGGTCGCGTGCGGGCTCGCGTCCAGCACCATCGGCTCGTACGTGGTCGACACCGCCCCGGACCAGCCCCGCTGGCTGCCGGCGGTCGTCACCGGGACCCTGCCGCCGTTCGCCGTCCCCCTGGGCGCCCTCTCCTCGGGACTCCTCGCCGACCGCGCGCCGGCTCCGCGCACCCTCGGCCTCACCCTCGCCTGCACGGCACTGGCCCTGGTGGCGGTGGCACTGCTCGCCTGCCCCGAGACCCGGACCCGCGAGCCCGGGGCGCTGCGCAGCCTGCGCCCGCGGGTCCTCGTCCCGGCCGGCGCCGGCCGCGTCGTGCTCACGGTCGGGACGGTGATGCTGGCCACCTGGTCGGTCGGCGGCTTCTACCAGGCCTTCGGGCCGGCGATGGCGACCGACCGGTTGGGTGCGGGCGACTCGCTGACCATCGCCCTGGTCTTCGCCTCGCTCGTGCTCCTCTCCCCCGTCGGCGGTCCGCTCGCCGGACGGCTGAGCGCCACGGCGGCGCTCCGCGGTGGTCTGGTCGTCTTCGTCGGGGGCTACGCCGGTGCGCTGGTCGCCCTGGGCGCCGGTGACCTGACGGCCTTCGTGAGCCTCAGCCTCGTCGCCGGCATCGGCAACGGCGCGGCGGCGTCCGGCGCGATGCGCCTCCTGCTCGGCGCGGCGCACCCGAAGCAGCGCGCGGGAACGCTGGCGACGTCGTACCTCATGTCGTACACCTGCGCGGCGGTGCCCGGTCTCATCGCCGGGCAGCTCTCCGGCGTCCTGGACGTCGGGGAGCTCGCGACCGCCTACGGGGTGCTCGCGGCGGTCGCCACGGCGATCGCGCTCGTGCTGGTGGGGACGATCCGGCAGGACCCGGTCCCCATCCCGCTCGCCCGGCCGTAGCCCGGGGCACCGTCGGCGCGAAAGCGGTCAGTGGGGAGACGAGATGCAGCGGACCGTCAGCCGGGACCCGTCACGCGGCTCGACGCGCAGGATCTTCGGCAGCCCGCTGAGGTTCAGCAGCTCCCGCGTGAATCCGGTGGCATGGTGCACCCGGACCTCGGCCCCGCTCTCGATCGCCAGCCGGGCGAGGAAGCCGATCCCGCTGGAGTCGATGAACGTCACCGCGCCCAGGTCGACCTCGACCGGCTTGCCCGTGCCGGCGAGCTCCGCCACCACGAGGTCCAGTCGCGGACGCATCTCGGAGCTGATCTCCCCGGAGAGCCGCAGCTGCCACCGGCCGTCGACCTCGGTGACGTCGGCGTGGCCGAACTGCTCGGTCGCTTCCTGCTCGGTCACTGCTGGCCTGCCCTCCGTCGACTGTGGCGATCGTGCATCCCGGACCTCGTCCGAGCTGCTACAACGCGCCCACGCCACCGTCGGGCGGCGGCTCGGGCAGCAGGACGTGCTGCCTGCCGCTGCGCCATTCGACCATGAGCAAGGTCGCGTCGTCGCTCAGGTGCCCCTGCTGGTGCGCCATGAGCGCCCGCACGAGCCGCCGGACCGCCTCGGGCGGGGCGACGTCGTCGTCGGACTGCCGGTTGAGGAAGTTCACGAGCCGCTCCACGCCGAACATCGACCCGTCCGGGGCACGCGCCTCGGTGATCCCGTCGCTGTAGAACACCACCCGGTCCCCCGGCTCCAACCGCTCGGTGCCGACGGCGAACCCTCGGCCGGCCCCGAGCGCGGCCTCGAGGCCGAACGGCAGGGACGGCTCGAGGTGCAGCGCGCGGGCGCGCGCGCCGTGGCGCAGCAGGAGCGGCTGGGGGTGCCCCGCACACAGCCATCGCAGCAGCCCGGAGGTGGTGTCGAGCTCGGCGAGCAGACCCGTGGTGAACGCCGCGCCCCGGTGCACCGAGTGCACCACGCTGTCGACGTCGAGAGCCGTGGCGACCAGGGGCTTGCCGGCACGTCGGGCGTTCCGGTAGGCGGCAACGGTCAGCGACGCGAGCAGCGCGCTCTCCAGCCCGTGCCCCATGCCGTCGAACACCGCCAGCCGGGCATATCCGGCGTCGACGGCGTAGTCGATGCTGTCACCGGCCACGGTGTACGCCGGCTCCAGCGCCCCGGCGACGATGACGTCCGAGCACGCGAAGGTCAAAGGGGGGAGCAGCGCCCACTGGATCTCGGCGGCCAGGCTCATCTGCACCTGCCGACGGGTGCGGACGATCGTGTCGCCGTACTGCGTCTTCGTCATCACCAGCTCGGCGGCGATGGCGGCCAGACGGCGCAGTCGGCGCTCGAGGAGCGGGAAGCTCGCGGTGGACGACGGCGTCTCCCGGAGGGTGAGGCACAGGACGCCCAGTCGCTCGGTGCCGTTGAGGAGCGGGATCCACAGCATCGACCCGGCCGCACCGTGCCCCAACGCCTGGCGCAGGACCTCGGTGGTCTGGTAGCAGCGTCCCGCGAGGCTCGAGTCCACCGAGAGCGCCTCGTGCTGGTGCTCCGTCTGGCCAGCGGAGCCGTGGAACGGCACGAGGACGGTCTGCTGCAGGTCGATCAGGTACACCAGCGCGTCCTGCGCACCGAGCGCGACCGCGTGGTCCGCGATCAGCGCGGGCAGCTCGTGCGGCGCCGCGAGGTGGGCGGCGTTGAGCAGGGAGTCGAACTCGAGCTCGGCGGCGGAGAGGGCGTCGTGACCGGCAGTCTCACCGCGCGGAACCGCGTCGCTCGCCTCGTGCGTCACCCCGGCACCGTACCCGCTGGCCGAGCCAGCGACGGACGGAGCGGCGTCATGCCGGACCGACGCGGACCCGCGGCGACCCCGTCGAGCGGGCGTCCGGTCGCTCCCCACCACCACGGGGAGGCGGAGACCGGCGGGGGCGTCGTCAGCGGCCACGGGCGCTTCTGCTACGGCGACGACGACGCCCAGTACGTGGACACCCATCCCGGGCACTTCTTCTTCATCCCCCCGTTCACGCCGCACGTCGAGGCGGACATGAGCACCACCGAGGAGCTCGTGCTGCTCCTCGCCCGCACGCCGGACACCATCGTCGAGAACCTCCCGACGTCGACGACGCGGCGTTCGCGGACTGCCGCCGCGCCTGACCGGGTCCCGCCGGGGGACCGCACCCGGCCTCAGGAGGCGGGTGCGGTGCGGACGGTGACCATGGCCTCGAGCTCCTGCGCCGCACCGGGGTGCGTGGCCGCCTCGGCGGCGAGCATCTCGGCGGCGCGCCGGGCGCCGGCGGCGTACGCCGGCTCGGCGAGGACGTGCCGGACGGCGGCGGCGACCCGGCTCGCGGGCTCCCCCGCTCCTACCCGGACCCCCGCGCCCAGCCGCACCACCCGGGTCGTGTTGGCGCGCTGGTCGCGACCCATGGGGAGGCAGACGAGCGGGACGCCGGCGGCCAGCGCCTTCATGACGGTCCCGTGGCCCGCGTGCGTGACCACGGCGGACGCCTCGCGCAGCACCACGCCGTGCGGCGCCGACCGCACGACCCGCACGCGCGCCGAGCTGGGCACCTCGTCGGGGCGCACCGCGCGGCCGGTGGTGATCACCGCGCGCACGGGCAGGGACCGAGGGCGACCGCGACGGTGCGCAGCACCTCGGCCTGGCGCTGGTAGACCGAGCTCATCCCGACGAGCACCAGCGGGTCCTGCCCGTCCGGACGCCAGCCGTCGTCGCCGGCCGCCCAGTCGGGGTCGTCGAGCTGCGGCCCGACGTAGCGGACGTTCGGCGGGAGCGGCGCCCGGCCGGGAAGTCGAAGCCGGGGCTGCTCAGCACGAGGACCCGCGCCAGGTGGTCGAGCTGGTCGAAGAGGCCGGCCACCGGCGCCAGCCCGTAGTGGGCCCGGACCCGGTTGACGGGCCGCGCGGCCGCGGCCGTCGCCAGCCCGGCGGCACCAGCACCGCCGCGTCGCGGGCACGACCGAGCGGGCCCGTGCCGGGTGACCACGCCGTCATCATCGGGGGCAGCCCCCGCGTGGGCCGCAGGTAGAGGTTCGCCATGAGGCCCGCCGTCGGCACCCCGGACGCCTCCGCCCCGATGAGCAGCCCCGGCAGCGCCGCCTCGACCAGCACGCCGTCCGGCCCGAGCGCCCGGGCCGCCGCCAGCACGTCGTCGGCGAACCCCCGGGTGGCGCGGCCGCTCGTGAACCGGGTCAGGACCCGCAGTCGCTGGCGCGGCGTCCCGTGCTCGGCGGCGCCGATGGCGTCCGTCTGGTCCGCGACGGAGTCGAAGTGCGGTGCGTCGGTCCACGGCGTGAACCCGCAGCCCGCGGCGCGCGCCGACGCCTCCACCGTGGGATCGGCGAGGACGTGCACGCGGTGACCGCGACGGATGAGGTCCGCCGCCACCCCGAGAGCCGGCGGGACGGTCCCCCCGCCGTCGATGGCCGCCAGGAGGAACTGCGCACTGCGCACGGTCCAGTCTCCCGCCGGGGACCGTCGCCCGTCACCCCTCGAGCCGGACGGATCCCTGCGGGCCCGACGTCGGCCGGCGGCGCACCGGCGGGCGACCGGACGATGACTTCCCGGGGGCCGACGGGTCAGCACCCCGTGACCATCGCGCACCGCGCGGTCCGAGCGTCGACCAGGAGGAGCCGGCTGTGCCCTCGTCCGACACCACATCGCCCCGCCTCGACCTGCGTCGGGGCACCCAGCGGGTGTTCGCCCACCTGCTGGTGAGCAACGCCGTCGTCGCCGTCATCAACTACACGGTCTGGTTCGCGGTGACGTTCTGGGTGTTCCTGGAGACGCGCTCGGTCTTCGCGACCGGGATGATCGCGGGGATCTTCGTCGTGGCCACGGCGGCGACGGGCATCTGGTTCGGCAGCCTCGTGGACCACCACCACAAGCGGACGGTGATGCAGGCCTCGGCGGTGGCCTCGATCGGCATCTACGGCGTGTGCCTCGCGATCTACCTGCTCACGCCGCAGCGCGGCCTTCGCCGACGTCGCCTCCTGGCAGCTGTGGGTCTTCATCGTGCTGCTCATGACCGGCGTCATCGCCGGCAACCCGCGCACCATCGCGCTGCCGACGCTCGTCACGCTGCTGATCCCGGAGGACCTGCGCGACCGCGCCAACGGCCTGGTCGGGACGGTGATCGGCACCTCGATGCTCGTCACGTCCGTCATCAGCGGCGTCCTCGTCGCCGCCGGCGGCATGCTCTACGTGCTCCTGCTCGCGCTCGTCGTGCTGGCCGCGTCGGTGGTGCACCTGGCGCGCGTCGACGTGCCGGAGACACGGGTCGTCCCGCTCGCGAGCGCGACGGCTCGACGGCGACGGGGCCGACGACGTCGGCGGCCGGGTCGGACGGCGTCGACCTGCGCGGGACGTGGCGGCTGGTCCGCGGCGTGCCCGGACTCGATGGCGCTCATCGCCTTCAGCTGCTTCAACAACTTCATCGGCGGGGCGTTCATGGCGCTCATGGACGCCTACGGCCTGTCGCTGGTGTCGGTGCAGGCGTGGGGTCTGCTGTGGGGCGGGCTGAGCGCCGTGATGATCGTGGGCGGGCTGCTCGTCGCGCGCCTCGGGCTCGGCTCCCGGCCGGTACGCCTGCTGCTGCTCTGCAACGCCGTCGCCTGGACCGCGACGATGCTGTTCCCGGTGGTGTCGTCCGTCGTGACCCTCACCGTCGCCATGGCGGTGTTCATGGTGCTGATGCCCTTCGCCGAGGCCGCCGAGCAGACGGTGCTGCAGCGCGTCGTGCCCTACGAGCGGCAGGGCCGCGTGTTCGGCTTCGCGCAGAGCGTCGAGCAGTCCGCCGCCCCGGTGACGGCGTTCCTCGTGGGCCCCCTCACCCAGTTCGTCATCGTCCCGTACATGACCGACGGCGCCGGGGCGGCGTCGATCGGCGGCTGGTTCGGCACCGGGCAGGCCCGGGCGATCGCGCTGGTGTTCGTCGTGATCGGGTTCGTCGGCCTCGTCGCCACGCTGCTCGCCCTGGCCAGCCCGCCGTACCGGGCGCTGTCGGCCTCCTACGCCCGCACCTGGGAGACCGGCGCCGCCGGCGAGGAGACGGCCGACGAGCGCGTCGCCGAGGAGCGGGCTGCCGAGGAGCGCGCCGTCGAGGAGCCGGCCGGGGAGCCCGGGCACCGCTGACGGCGGCCGCCCTCGAGGACCCGCCCCGGCGGATGCGGTGGTCCCGGAGGACCGCAGCACTCCGCGATCCGGTCACCCGACGGCGCGGGCCGGGACGGCGCCGTGCCCGTCGCGCCCGGGCACGCGCCGCCCGACGCCATCGGCACTGTCGAGCTCCGCGGAGGTCGGCGGGTGCGCGCCCGCGCGGCGGACGGTGAGCGCCGCGGCCCGCGCCGCGCGCTGGAGCACCGGCTCCAGCTGGGCCGAGGAGGCGCCGCGGAGCGCCTCGCGCCGGTGGCGACCGGCCAGCCCCGCGGCGAGGAGGCCGTCGAGGAGTGCGGCCATGAAGGAGTCGCCGGCTCCGACGGTGTCCACCACCTCGACCGGGACCGGGGCGACCGGCAGGACGCCGTCGCGCGTGACCGCGACCGAGCCGCGACCGCCCAGGGTGATCACGACGATCGCCGGACCGGCGTCGAGCCACTCGCGGGCGACGGTGACCGCGTCGCCCCCCGGGTGCAGCCAGGCGAGATCCTCGTCGCTCGCCTTGACGACGTCGCTCAGGGCGAGCAGCCGGCCGGTGCGGTCGAGGGCGTCCGCGCGGTCGGTGAGCAGCGAGGGACGGACGTTCGGGTCGAAGCTGACCGTCGCGTCCGGACGGCGCTCCCGGACGAGTCCCTCGACGGCGTCCGCGCCGGGGCCCAGGTAGGCCGCGATCGAGCCGGTGTGGAGGTGCCCGGCGTCCGCGCCGGGCGCCGGGACGCGGTCCCAGCGGATGTCGAGCTCGTAGTGGGCGGCACCGTGGCCGTCCAGCGATCGCCGTGGCCGACGACGTCCGGGGACGCGGCGGCTCGGACGTCCACGCCGGCCGACTCGAGGTGCGCCCGGATCCTCGACCCGTCGCGGTCGGGTCCCAGCTCCGTGAGGAACGACACCGCCCGTCCGAGGCGCCCGAGCCCGTACGCGACGTTGGCCGGGCTGCCGCCGGGGTGCGCGGTGACCCGTCCGTCGGCGGTGCGCACCCGGTCGACGACCGCCTCTCCGACCACCAGGACCGTGCGGGCGTCCAGGGTCATGAGGCCGCAGCCAGGGTCTGCAGCCGGGTCAGGGGCGCGTGCGGGAACACCACCTGGGTGAGGGTGGTCAGACCGCCGTCGACGTAGACCTCGAGGACGCTGCCGTCGACCACGATGCGCAGGTCGGTCACGTCCCCCCCGAGGAGGGGCGCGGTGTCGACGGACGGGAACGCCGCGTGGAAGTCGGTCGCGCCGCAGCGGGTCCGGTCGCTGGAGACGGTGCGGGAGTCGCCGTCGACCGTCAGCGTCACGCGGCTCGTGCCGTCGTCGGTGTCGGTGTCGGGCACCAGGACGAGGTCGGTGCGGTCCCCGGGGGCCGACGGGACGCGCACGTCGAACACCCGGAGCCCGGCGAGCCCGCCGAGCCCGGGACCGGCCGCGGGGAGCACCGGCCGCTGGGTGACCCGGAGGCGTCCGTCGGCGCTCCGGACCAGCCCGAGCTCCCGCACGAGGGACATCGCGGAGCGCCACGGCCCGGTCGGGGTCTCGTTGGCGTAGTCCCAGTTGCTCGCCCAGCCGATCATGAGGCGCCGCCCGTCGGGGGCGTCGTTGAACGAGACGGCGGCGTAGTAGTCGCGCCCGTGGTCGAGCCAGTCGTAGTCGGCGAGGTCCGCGGAGCCCGAGAGCCGGTCCGGGGTGAAGGTGCGGCCGTCGAAGTCACCGACGAAGTACTGCGTCCCGGAACCGCCGGCGATGCCGCCGGGGTTGAGGCTGACCACCAGCACCCACCTGGTCTCCCCGGTGCCGTCGACCGTCAGCGGGAAGAGGTCGGGGCACTCCCACACCCCGCCGACGGCATGCGCCGGCCCGAAGCGGGACTCGAGCGTCCAGTGGACGAGGTCGGGCGAGGAGTGGACGACGACGCGCCGCTGGACGGCCTCGACGGCGACCATGACCCACCGGCCGTCGTCGCCGTCGTCGCCGTCGTCGCCGTGCCAGAAGACCTTCGGGTCGCGGAACTCGCCGGACCCGAGGTCCAGGACGGGGTTCCCGGCGTACCGGGTCCAGGTGGCCCCGGCGTCGAGGCTGTAGGCCAGCGACTGCGCCTGGATCCCGGGACGGTCCGAGGCGTCGGTGTACGCGCTGGTGTAGATCGCCACCAGGGCGGTCTGCCCCGGTCCGGCGAACCCCGCGGTGTTGCGGACGTCGGCGACGGCACTGCCCGAGAAGACGAGCTCCTCCGCGGTGCGGTGGAGGGCGACCGGCTGCTCGTCCCAGGTGACGAGGTCGGTGGACGTGGCGTGGCCCCACGAGACGTTGCCCCAGGTGCTCCCGTGCGGGTTGTTCTGGAAGAACAGGTGGTAGACGCCGTCGTGGTGCAGCAGCCCGTTCGGGTCGTTGAGCCAGGTGTCGCGCGCCGTGAAGTGCGCGGCCGGGCGGTGGTGCGGGGTGCAGTCGATCGGGGTGCGGTCGATCGTGGTGGCGGCGGCCGGGGCGGGCGAGGTCGTGGTCACGGTGGTCCTGACGGGGTCGGTGGGTCGTGGGTGGTCCGGGGTCGGGCGGACGGTGCGGGGACGGGCGGTGGCCCGTCCCCGCACCGTCAGCTCACTCGCCGCCCTGCTGGAAGCGGTCGTAGGCCTGCTGGTAGACCCCGATGACGTCCTCGACGCCCATCGAGTTCAGCTGGGAGACGTAGCCGTCCCACTCCTCGGCGATGGTGCCGTTCGCGATCCAGGCGGCGAACTTCTCCTTGACCAGGGCGTTGATGTCGGTCTGGGGGAAGGAGACCTGCTCGAGCTCCTCGTTGGACAGCAGCACCGGCGGGTAGGCGTCGTTCGCCTGGTACGGGGCGTAGAACTCGGTCACCAGGTCCTGGCGCTCCTTGGCCCGCGGCTCGGGCGCCACGACGGTCTCGAAGTCCTCCTGGGTCGAGATCTTCGGTCCGCCGGGGGCGACCAGCTGGCGGCGCTCCCCTTCGGAGACGCCGGCCTCGGCCGGGATCTGCACGAGCAAGCCGTTCGCGTCCTCCTGCAGGGTGACGCCGATCGGGCCCCAGTTGGCCTGCGCGGACATCACCGGCTCGAAGAGCCGGTCCGCCCAGCGCATCGTGGCGGACGGGTACTGGTTGGCCCGGGTGATGGCCATCGCGCCGCGGTTGATCTCCTGGTTGTTGGCGACGGAGGCGAGCTTGCCGTCCACGCCGTCGAGGACGCCGAGCATGGCGTACTCGTCGACCCGGTCGTCGCCGACCATCTCCTTCATCTCCCACCAGAAGAAGGACCCGACGACCGGGACCTGGGACTTGCCCTTGGCGAGGTAGGCGACGTCGTCCTGGGAGAAGGACTCGGGGTCGATGAGCCCGTCGGCGTACCAGTCGGCCAGGGCGGTGACGCCGGCCCGGTACTCGTCGGTGTTCGCGGTGAACTCCACCGTGCCGTCGCGGACGATGCGGTGGTCGTTGTTCTCCGGCTGGCCACCCAGTGCGGCGATGAGGTCGTGCGGGTTGGCGCAGAAGGAGTCCGTGCGGAACGTCAGCGGGATCTCGTCCGCCTCGCCGTTGCCGTTGGGGTCACCCGTCCGGAAGGCCTCCAGCGCGGCGCGGTACTCCTCCACCGTGGTCGGCATGGGGAGGCCGACCGCGTCGAGCCACGCGGTGTTGATGAAGAGGAAGTTCGGGTGCTGGAGGATCCCGAGCTCCTCCACCGACGGCAGGGTGTAGATGTGCCCGTCGGACGCCGTGAGGGCGGCGCGGATGTCCGGCCGCTCCTCGAGGATCGCCGACAGCGTCGGGGCGAACTCCTCGATGAGGCCCTCGAGCGGGAGCAGGGTGCCGTTGGTCCCGTTCTGGACCACCTCCGCGTCGGTCAGGCCGGTGTTGAACAGCACGTCGGGCAGGTCGTCCCCGGCCAGCATGAGGTTCTTCTTCTCCTGGTAGACCTGGTCGGGCAGGTTCTCCCAGGTGATCGCGATGTTCGTGTCCTTCTCCCACTGCTGGACCAGCTGCATCTCGGAGTAGTCCGGGGCCAGGGCGGACTTCGTGCCCCCGAAGGTCAGCGACAGCTTCTCGTCGACGATGGGCAGGCCCTGCGCCTGGAATCCGAACTCGGCGGAGGCGTCCGTCACCTCGGCGGCCGGGTCCTGGCCGCCGCAGCCGGTCAGGAACAGGGCGCCGGTGGCGGTGACGGCGAGGGTGCTGAGGAAACTACGGTGTCTCATCTGGGTGGTCCTTGATCTGTGCGTGACGAATGTCGGATGGGGCGGAGGGAAGGAGGTCAGCTCTTCACGGCACCCAGGAGGGCGCCCTTGGTGAAGTGCTTCTGCATGAACGGCAGGATGATGAGCAGCGGGATGCTCGAGACGACGATCATCCCGTACTTGATCAGCTCGCCGATGCGCTGCGCGGCGGCATAGGAGTCGAGCGCGCCGGACCCGCCGGCGGCCGTCACCTCGGACTGGATGAGCACATTCCTCAGCACCAGCTGGAGGGGGTACCTGGTCTCGTCGTCCAGGAAGATGAGTGCGTCGAAGAACGCGTTCCAGTTGGCGACGAGATGGATCATGATCATGAGGAAGATCAGCGGCTTCGACAGCGGCAGCACGATCCGCAGGAAGAAGCGGAAGTCGTTCGCGCCGTCCAGCTGGGCGGCGTCCCTCAGCTCGCCCGGGACGTTGTTCTCGAAGAACGCCCTCGCGATGATGAGGTTCCAGACGCCGATGGCGCCCGGCAGGACGACGGCCCACATCGAGTTGAGCATCCCCAGGTCGCGGACGACCAGGTAGCGGGCGATGAGGCCGCCGTCGATGAACATCGTGACGATGAAGAGCAGCATGAAGAACGTGCGCCCGTAGAGGTCCTTGCGGGACAGCGCGTAGGCCGCGCACAGGATCGACACGACGCTGATGGCGGTGCCGACCAGGGTGTACAGCACGGAGTTGCCGAAGCCGCGCAGGATGTCCGGGTCGGAGAAGATCCGGCCGTATCCCTCGACGGTGAACCCCTGCGGCCAGATCCAGACGTTGCCGTTGAGGATCTCCGCCGGCTCGCTCACCGAGGCGATCACGATGAAGTACAGCGGGTACAGGATCGCGACGATCGCCAGGACGAGCACGCCGACGGCGACGAGGTTGAACAGGGGGTCGGCGAGGCGGTCGCGCCGGGAGCCGAGGCCCGAGGTGCGGATCCGTGCGGACGGACGTCCACGACGACCGTCGGAGGGTGGGGGTCGGAGGGGCGGACCTCGAGGGGTCGCGTGAGCTGGGTCATGGGCTCGGTCACCACAGACTGGACTGGTTGGCCCGCCGCGCGACCCAGTTGAAGGTCAGCAGGAGGACGAGGTTGATGAGGGAGTTGAACAGGCCGATGGCCGCGGAGTAGCTGAACTGCGCCTGCTGCAGACCGGCCTTGTAGACGTAGGTCTGGATGACCTCGGACGCCGGCAGGTTGAGGTCGGTCTGCATGAGCAGGACCTTCTCGAAACCGAGGTTGAACAGATTCCCGATCGCGAGGATGAAGAGGATCGTGATCACCGGCATGATTCCCGGGATGTCGATGTGCCGGACGCGCTGCCACTTGTTGGCGCCGTCGACGCGCGCCGCCTCGTGCAGTGACGGGTCGATCGCCGTCAGCGCCGCCAGGTAGACGATCATCGAGAACCCGGCGTTCTGCCAGATGTCCGAGCCGACGTACAGCGGCCGGAACCACTCGGGCGAGCCCATGAAGAACACCGGCTCGCCGCCGAGGGCCTCGACCGCGTTGTTCACGATCCCCGAACGCGGCGAGAAGAGCAGGTGGATCATGCCCACCACCACGACCACGGAGATGAACGACGGCGAGTAGAGCACGGTCTGGGTGAACTTCTTGAACCGCTCGCTCTGCAGCTGGTTGACGATCAGCGCCAGGATGATCGGCACCGGGAAGGCGAGCAGCAGCCCGAGCGCGTTCAACCCCAGGGTGTTGACCATGAGCCGCTCGAACTGGAACGACTCGATGAACCGCTCGAAGTGGTCCAGGCCCACCCACGGGCTGCCCGAGAACCCCTGCGCCGGGTTGTAGTTGCGGAACGCGATCTGCGCGCCGTACATCGGCCAGTACTTGAACAGCACGACGTACAGGACGGCGGGGAGTAGTAGTACGTATAACTGCCACGATCGCGCGGCCTGGCGAAGTCGCGGGATGCGACGCCGCGCGACCGGCACGCGCTGTGGGAGGGTCGTTGTCATGCGGGCACCTTTGCACTCGCCACGGATCCCCGGGGGACCAGTGAGCACTCGATGGGATGGTGTTGCGGGAAGGCCCCCTGCTCGCTGAGCAGGATGTCGACCGCCCGCCGAGCCATCTGCTCGAACGGGAGCTCGATGGTGGTCAGGCCCGGGTCCAGGTACGGAGCCAGGGTCTCCTGGTTGTCGAAGCCGACGATGGAGCAGTCGTCCGGCACGCGCAGGCCGAGCGCGTCGAGTGCGCGGTAGGCACCCCACGCGGTCCGGTCGTTGCCGCAGAAGATCGCCGTTGGCGGTCGGTCGGCCGCCATGAGGTCGCGGGCGTGGGCGAGGCCGTCCTCGATGCTGCCGTGGCCGAACCGCACCAGCCGCGGGTCGAACGCGATGCCGGCGTCCGCCAGGGCGCGGCGGTACCCGGCGAGACGGCCGACGCCGGCCGGCAGGTCGCTCTCGGGGGGCTGGATGTTGATCATGGCGATGCGGCGGTGCCCCGCCTCCAGCAGGTGCCGGGTGGCCGCGTGCCCACCGGGCTCCTCGTCGGGGAAGACGCTCGGGACGACGCCCTCGCGGTCCTGGGCGTTGACCACGACGGTCGGCACGCCCCGCAGCCCGGCCGGCAGGTCGAGCACGCGGTGGTACATCGCCGCGTAGACGACGCCCCGGACCCGGTACGACAGCATCGTGTCGATCGCTGCCGCCTCGAGCTCCGGGGTGTCGTAGGTGTCGATGCTGAGGATGACGTGCCCGGTCTCCCACGCGAGGTTCTGGGCGCCCTTGAGCAGCTTGCCGGCGAACGGCGAGCTCGCCACCTCGTCCGAGACGAACCCCACCAGTCGGGACTCGCCGCTGCGCAGGGTGCGGGCGAAGACGTTCGTCCGGAACCCGAGCTCCTGGACGGCGTCCATCACCCGGGCCTTCGTGGCCTCCGAGACGCGGGAACCGCCGACGTCGTTCAGCACGAGCGAGACGGTCGCCTGCGACACGCCTGCTCGCGCGGCCACGTCCCACATCGTCGGCTGGTCCTTCTTGCGAGCCACTGCTCCCACCTCCTCGTGAGCGCTCGTTATTCGTATAACTGGACGGTAGACCGGCTCGGCCCGTCTCGTCAACCCCCCACCCGTCCGGACGTCCGGACGTCCGTCGGCGCGGCGTGCGCGGCGTGCGCGGCGTGCGCGGCGTGCGCGGCGTCAGGACGACGGCGGCGCCGCGTCCCGTCACCGGCACCGGCACCGGCACGAGCACCAGGCATGACGCCGAGCCGGGCGAGAAGGGTCAGCCGGTCCCACTCGGGCGCACCACGGTGCCGAGGCAACGACGCCCGGAAGAGGCATCGAAGCCGGGCGCGGGAGAGCCGAGCGCTGCCGGCGCCGACGTCAGTCCGAGCCGGCCCGGATCACGCTGCGGAGCGAGCGCAGGGCGACCGACAGGGGCGCGAGCTCCACCCGTTCCAGGCTCTCCATCTCCTCGATCGTCTGGCGTGTGCGGGCGAGCTGTCCGGCGTTCTCCCGCTCCCACGCGGCGGTCCGCTCCTCGACGGAGCCGCTGCCGCCCACGGCCAGGACGGACCGGGTGAGGGCCTCCAGCGCCGCGTAGAGGTCGTCGCGCATCGCTCCGCGGGCGAGTGCCTGCCAGCGGTCGCCGCGTTCCAGGTGCGAGATGCGGTCGAGCATCGTGTCCGCGCCGTAGCGCTCGGACAGGTAGAAGTACAGCCTCGCGACGTCGTCAGCGTCCGCGACAGCGCCGTCGGTGCCCGCGTCCCGCAACGCCGTCTCCGTGATGTCGAGCAGGGAGAACTCGTCGAGCAGGCCGGCGTACCGCACCGCCAGCTCCTGGGGCACTCCATGCACCAGCATCTCCTCGGCCCGCACACTGATCCGGTCCCGCTCCGACCCGACGAGGAGCTCGCCCATGCGGCCGCGCCAGCGCCGGGTGACGGGTGAGAAGCGCTCGATCTCGGTCGCGACGTCGAAGGTGTCCCGGATGTTGCGCAGGAACCACCGGACCGACCGGTCCAGCAGCCGCCGGAACTCGAGGTACATCGTCGTCTGGACGTCGACGTCCACGACGTTGTCCAGCGCCTCGACCGCGGCCACGAACTCGCGCAGCGAGAAGATCTCGCGGCAGACCGCGTAGGCGCGGGCCACCTGCTCGACGCCGGCCCCGGTCTCCTCGGCCGCGCGGGTCGCGAAGGTGATGCCGCCCCGGTTCACCATGTCGTTGACCAGGCAGGTGGTGACGATCTCCCGGCAGAGCGGGTGGCTCTCCAGCCGGTCCCCGTACTGCTCCACCAGCGGCTGGGGGAAGTAGTCGCGCAGCAGCCGACGGAACCACGGCTCGTCCGGCAGCGTCGTGCCGAGCAGCCGGGTCGCCAAGGTCATCTTCGAGTAGGCGACGAGGACCGCGAGCTCCGGGGACGTGAGCCCCACGTGCCTCTCCTGCCGCGCGGCGATCTCGGCGTCGTCGGGCAGGAACTCCAGGGGGCGGTCCAGCAGCCCGGCCGCCTCGAGCGTGCGCAGCAGCTGGTGGTGCACGTGGAGCATCGTCGGCGCCTGCCGGCGCGCGTTGCCCAGCAGCACGTTCTGCTCGTAGTTGTTGCGCAGCACCAGCCGGCCGACCTCGTCCGTCATCCGCTCCAGCAGCCGGTTGCGCTGCTTGTCGGTGAGGTCGCCCTCCTCGACCACGCCGTTGAGCAGGATCTTGATGTTGACCTCGTGGTCGGAGCAGTCGACGCCGGCCGAGTTGTCGATCGCGTCGGTGTTGATCCGGACGCCCGACCGCGCCGCCTCGATGCGCCCGCGCTGGGTGAAGCCGAGGTTGCCGCCCTCGCCGACGACCCGTGCGCGCAGCCGGGCGCCGTCGACCCGGATCGCGTCGTTCGCCTTGTCCCCCACCTCGGCGTGGGACTCGGTCGAGGCCTTGACGTAGGTGCCGATGCCGCCGTTCCAGAGCAGGTCGACCGGTGCCGCCAGGATCGCCGTCAGGAGCTCCGCCGGGGTCAGGTGGTCGGGCCGCCCCGGCAGGTCGAGCACCTCGGCCACCTCGGGGGAGATCGGCACCGACTTGGCGGTCCGGGGGTACACCCCGCCGCCCGCGCTGATCAGGCCCGGCTCGTAGTCGGCCCAGGACGAGCGCGGCAGCGCGAACAGCCGCCGGCGCTCGGCGAACGACGCCGCCGGGTCCGGGGCGGGGTCGAGGAAGATGTGCCGGTGGTCGAACGCGGCCACCAGGCGCAGGTGCTCGCTGAGCAGCATCCCGTTGCCGAAGACGTCGCCGCTCATGTCCCCGATGCCGACGACGGTGACCTCGTCGGACTGGGTGTCGACGCCGAGCTCGCGGAAATGCCGCTTGACGGACTCCCACGCTCCGCGTGCGGTGATCCCCATGGCCTTGTGGTCGTACCCGACCGACCCGCCGGACGCGAAGGCGTCCCCGAGCCAGTACCCGTACTCGGCCGAGACCGCGTTGGCGATGTCGGAGAACGACGCCGTCCCCTTGTCGGCAGCCACGACCAGGTACGGGTCGTCACCGTCGTGGCGCACGACCCGCGGAGGCGGCTGCACCCGGCGGCCCCCGGGGGTGGCGTCGTCCGGGACCATGTTGTCGGTGACGTCCAGCAGCCCGCGGATGAACGTCTGGTAGCAGCGCACGCCCTCGGCGAGCCAGGCGTCGCGGTCGAGGCCGGGATCGGGCAGGGCCTTGCCGACGAACCCGCCCTTCGCGCCGGTCGGCACGATGACCGCGTTCTTGACCATCTGCGCCTTGACGAGCCCGAGCACCTCGGTGCGGAAGTCCTCGCGGCGGTCGCTCCAGCGCAGCCCGCCCCGGGCGACGGCACCGAACCGCAGGTGCACCCCCTCGACGGTGGGTGCGTAGACCCAGATCTCGAACGCGGGCCGGGGCTCGGGCAGCTCCGGGAGCCGCGTGGGGTCGATCTTGAACGAGGCGTAGCGCTTGGGCTCGCCGGCGGCGTCCGGCTGGTAGAAGTTCGTGCGCAGCGTCGCGGTGACCACCCGCAGCAGCGAGCGCAGGATGCGGTCGTGGTCGAGGCTGGCGACCTCGTCCAGGGCGCCGTCGATCTCGCCGACGAGCGCGGTCACGGCCTCGGCGCGGCCGGCCGCGTCCGCTCCGGTGGGGTCCTGCCCGCCGGACGCCGTCTCCGCGGGCTGGAAGCGGGCCTCGAAGAGCCGCACCAGCAGCCTCGTGATCGCCACGTTGGCGACCAGGCAGCTCTCGACGTAGCTCTGGCTGAAGGTCGACCCGGCCTGCCGCAGGTACCGCGTGTACGCGCGCAGGATCACGACCTGGCGCCAGGTCAGCCCGGCCCGCAGCACGAGCTGGTCGAGGCCGTCCGACTCGCTGCGACCCTCCCAGGCCGCGAGGAACGCCTCGGTGAAGATGGCGTGCGCCGCCTGCGTGTCGACCTGCCTGGCGACCTGCACCGGGAACCGCAGCCCGAAGTCGTAGATCCACGCGGACGTGCCGTCACGACGGCGCAGGTGGTACGGGCGCTCGTCGACCACCTCGACGCCGAGGTTGCGGAAGAACGGCAGGACCGCGGTGAGCGAGAGCGGCGCGCACCGGAACAGCTTGAAGCGGCGCTCCTGCGGGTCGGCGTCGAGCGGCTGGTACAGGTTCGTCGCGAAGGCCCGCCCCACCGCGGCGGTGTCCCCGCCCGCCGCCCGTTCCCGGGTCTCCGCCGCCAGCCGGTCGATCCGGCGCAGGTCCCCGACCGCGACCCTCGCCGGGAAGTCCTCCTTGTACGCCTCCGGGAACGAGTCGCCCCAGACGTGCAGCATCCGGGCGGCGACCTCCTCGCTCACCTCGGCCCGCGAGGACTCGGCGAGGTCCTCCTCCCAGGTGCGGCTCGCCTCGACCAGCCGGCTCTCCAGCCTGCGCTCGTCGACGTCCGGCACCTCCTGTCCCGGCGGGACCCGGAGCACGAAGTGCAGGCGCGCGAGGACCGACTCGCTCACGCGCGTGGTGTGGTCGACGGACTCGGCACCGAACGCGTCCTTGAGGATGCGCTCGATGCGCAGCCGGACCCCGGTGGTGTACCGGTCCCGGGGCAGGAAGACGAGCGCGGACATGTACCGGCCGTACACCTCGCGCCGCAGGAAGAGCCTGGTCCGGCGGCGCTCCTGCAGCCGCAGGACCGCCAGCACGGTCTCGTAGAGCTCCTCCACGTCCACCTGGAAGAGCTCGTCGCGCGGGTAGGTCTCCAGGATCGCCAGGAGGTCCTTGCCCGAGTGGGAGTCCGGCGCGAAGCCCGAGCGGGCCAGGACCGCGTCCACCTTCGCGTCCAGGATCGGGACCCGGCGGACGCTCTCGTGGTACGCCGCGGAGGAGTACAGCCCGAGGAAGCGGCGCTCGCCGACGACGCCCCCGGACGCGTCGAACGACTTCACGCCGACGTAGTCCAGGTAGGAGGGCCGGTGGACCGTGGCCCGGGAGTTGGCCTTCGTCAGCACGAGGACCCGGCGCTCGCGCGCCTTGGCGCGGGCCCGCGCCGGGAGGCGGCTGTAGCTCTCGCTGTCCTGCTTCGCCCCGGCCCGCAGGATGCCGAGCCCGCTGCCCGGCACAGCGCGCAGGACCTCCTCGCCGCCGGCATCGGCGAGTGCGTACTCGCGGTACCCGAGGAAGGTGAAGTTCTCGTCCGCCAGCCAGTCCAGGAACCGGCCCGCCTCGGCCGCCTGGTCCTCCAGCCCGACGGGCGCCCGCTCGCGGAGCTCGCGTTCGAGCGTGAGGGCGCCGTCGCGCATCATCGGCCAGTCGTCGACCGCTGCGCGGACGTCGTCCAGCACCCGGTGCAGGGACGACGTGAGCGCCGCGACCTCGGCCTCGTCCGTCACCCGGTCGATCTCGATGTGGATCCAGGACTCGACGCGCGCGTCGGCCGGGCCGGTCGCGTCGGCGTCACCGTCACCGGGGTCGAGAGTGGACGGCGTGCCGTCGAGCACCTCCAGGAGGTTCCCCCGGTCGTCCCGGCGGACGGCGAACGTCGGGTGGATGACCAGGTGGATCCCCCTCCCCTGCCGGGAGAGCTCCGCGGTGACGGAGTCGACGAGGAACGGCATGTCGTCGTTGACGATCTCGACGACCGTGTGGCCGGTGCTCCAGCCGTGCTCGTCGACGGTCGGCAGGTACACGCGGACGCTGGCGGTCCCGGCCGCGCGCCGCGACGCGAGCTGGTGGTGACGCAGGCCGCAGCCGGCCACGTCGGCGGGATCCCAGGCGCGGAGGTCGTCGTCGGCGACGTCCCGGAAGTACCGCGACAGGAAGCCGCGGAGGTCGTCCGTCGGCAGCCGGTGCCGACCGCCGGCCTCGACGGCCGCATCGATCGTCTCGGTCCGCGACTCCTCGACCGGGGGCATCGTCGCCGCCTTCCACCTCGCGCTCGACGCCGGTGCAGCGCCCCGTCTCGCCCTCGAGCCGGTCCGGCACCTCACGACACTAGACCGACGCGATGCGTGGCGTCGGGGTGATCGCGGGCCCTTCCGGGTGCCGCCCGGGCATCGCCACCGACATCGTTCTCGACATCGTTATCGGTAAATTAGTTCATCCGCTGTACATGCGTCCCGGAGTCACCTACGTTGGCCGTCCGGCACCACCAGGCTCGGTCGCAAAGGAGCGATGGATGATGCGTCAGCGTCCACATTGGACGGGTTGGGGAGCTTCGGCCCTCGCCCTCGCCATGACCGGAGGGGTGGCGTCGGTGGCGTCCGCCGCACCGGCCCTCACCGCAGCACCGCAGGCAGCCGGCGACCCGACGGTCGTCGTGAGCACCGACTTCGAGGACGGCGGCTGGGCGCCGTGGACCGTGAGCGGCGGAGCCGCCCTCTCGGTCGTGGACGTCGACGGCGACCGGGCGCTCCTCGTGAGCAACCGCGCCGCCGACTTCGACGGCATCCAGACGCCCACCGGGATCTTCCAGCCGGGCGTCGAGTACACGTTCTCGATGCAGGCGCGGCTCGCCGAGGGCGTCGCCGGACCGGCCGGCGTGCGCTTCGTCATGAAGCCCGCCTACACCTGGATCGGCAACACCGAGATGACCGCGGACGCCTGGACGGAGGTCACCGGCACCTTCACCGCGCCGGCCGACGCCGACCCGGCGAGCCTGCAGGCGTACCTCGGGACCGCCGACCTCACCGGCCCGTACGACTACCTGGTCGACGACCTCACGATCACGAGCGTCGCCCCGGGCGACGGCGGGGACGACGGTGGCTGGACGCCCGCCCCCGACCCCGGCTTCGTCCCGGGTGGCGCCGCCGACCCGGTCCAGGCGCAGGTCACGACGGCGCGCGGCACCGGCGACGTCGCCGCGCTCACCTTCGACGACGGCCCCAACCCCGGCGAGACCGCCGACCTGCTCGACTACCTCGGGGCGAACGACCTCACCGCGACGTTCTGCGTCATCGGCCAGAACATCCAGGCCGAGGGCGGCGCCGAGCTGCTGCGCCGGATCGTCGACGAGGGCCACACCCTCTGCAACCACACCACGAGCTACGCCGACATGGGCGCCTGGACGCAGGAGCAGGTCGAGACCGACCTCAAGGCGAACCTCGCGATCATCCGGGACGCGCTCGGCGACCCGCAGGCCGAGGTCCCGTACTTCCGCGCCCCCAACGGCAGCTGGGGCGTCACGCCCGAGGTCGCCGTCGCGCTCGGCATGCAGCCGCTCGGCCTGGGCAACGTCATCTCCGACTGGGACGGCAACGACCTGTCCGAGGCGACGCTGACGACGAACCTGCGCGCGGCGATCCGGCCCGGCCAGGTCACCCTCGTGCACGACGGCGGCGGCAACCGCGAGAACGGCATCGCGGCCGTCCGCACCGTGGTCTCGGAGCGGCTGGCGGAGGGCTGGACGTTCACGCTCCCGTCCGGCGGCGTCACGGACGGCGAGGAGCCCGTCCCGGGCACCGGTGACCCGATCATCGCCTCGGACTTCGAGGACGGCCTCGGCGCCTGGACCCCGAGGGCGGACGCCGACGGCGCCCCCACGGTCGAGGTGACCACCGACGAGTTCCACGGTGGCGCCCAGGCCGCGCGCGTCACCGGCCGCACGTCGCAGGGCGACGGCATGGCCCATGTCGTCACGGATCTGCTCGAGCCCGGCGTCACGTACGGCGTCTCCGCCTGGGTGAAGATGGCGGCCGGCGAGGGGGCCGACGACGTCGTCCTCAGCCTGCAGCGCACCACGGCCGGTGCCGACGCGTTCGACAACCTCCTCACCGCGACGGACGTCACGTCGTCGCAGTGGCGCGAGCTGACCGGCTCGTTCACCGCCCAGGCGGCCGACGCGTCGGTGCTCTACTTCGAGACGGCCTTCAACGGCGGCGGCAGCGGCACCTTCCTGGTCGACGACGTCGTCGTCGCGCCGCAGGAGGCGCCGGGCGTGCAGGACGTCACGCCGCTGAAGGACACGATCGACGTCCCCGTGGGCGTCGCGATCGACTCCCGCGAGACGACGGGCGCGGAGGCCCAGCTGGTCACGCGTCACTTCGACCAGATCACCGGCGAGAACCACATGAAGCCCGAGGCGTGGTACGCCGAGGACGGCACGTTCCGCCTGCACCCCGAGGCCGAGGCGCTCATGGACTTCGCGCGGGCGAACGACGTCCGCGTGTACGGCCACGTCCTGGTGTGGCACGGCCAGACCCCTGGGTCGTTCTTCACCGATGAGGCCGGCGAGCCGCTGACCGACTCCGCGGCGGACCAGGAGGTGCTGAAGGAGCGGATGCGCACGCACATCCGTCACGTCGCCCGCACGCTCAGCGACCGCTACGGCCGCTTCGGCAGCCCGGAGAACCCGCTGGTCGCCTGGGACGTCGTCAACGAGGTCGTGTCGGACGGCGGCGAGTTCTCCGACGGCCTGCGCCGCAGCGAGTGGTACCGGATCCTCGGCGAGGACTTCATCGACCTCGCCTTCGAGTACGCGGACGAGTTCTTCAACGGCGAGTTCGCCGCCGAGGGCACCGACCGTCCGGTCACGCTGTTCATCAACGACTACAACACCGAGCAGGCCGGCAAGCAGGACCGCTACCACGCGCTGGTCAGCCGGCTCCTCGAGCGCGGCGTGCCGGTCGACGGCGTGGGGCACCAGTTCCACGTCAACCTCGCGATGCCGGTCTCGGCCCTCGAGGCCGCGATCACGCGGTTCGAGGACCTGCCCGTCACGCAGGTCGTCACCGAGCTCGACGTCACCACCGGCACCCCGGTGACCGAGGCGCTCCTGCGCGAACAGGGCGTGTACTACCGGGACGCCTTCCGGGTGTTCCGCACGCACGCCGACGACCTGTTCTCGGTGACCGTGTGGGGCCTGACGGACGACCGGTCGTGGCGCGTCGACTCGGGCGCTCCGCTGCTGTTCGACCAGGACCTGCAGGCGAAGCCCGCGTTCATCGGCGCGGTCGACGAGGAGCTGCCCGCTCCGATCCTCACCGCGAACGTGTTCGCCGGGGACGTCGCGCTCGGTCCGGAGGCCGTCACGGCGCCGGACTGGCAGCGCCTGCCGCTGCACCCGATCACCGGGGCCGACGGCGCGGGCGTCGGCGGGTTCGCCCTGCGCTGGGCGGCCGACCACCTGACCGCGTACGTCTCCGTCACCGACGGGGACGACGAGGCCACCGACGCGGTCGAGCTCGCCGTGGGCGACGCCACGTACCGCTTCGGTCGCGACGGCCAGTCCGACGAGCAGGGCGACGTCCAGGGCGTCGCCGCCGAGACGGCGACGGGCTGGACCGCCGTCGTGCACCTGCCGCTCGACGCGGCGGTCCTCGGCGACACGCTCGCGTTCGACGCGCGGGTGGTCGACGGGGACGTCACGTCCGGCTGGAACGTGCCGGGCGCCCTGGGCACCCTCACGCTGGTCGAGGACCTGTCGTTCACCCAGGCGGTCCCGGCCGGCGCCGCGCCGGTCGTCGACGGCGAGGCGGACGCCGCCTACGCCGACGCGCGGACCGTGACGACCGCCCGGGTCGTCCAGGGTGCGGCCGACGGCGCCTCGGCGACCGTCCGGACCGTCTGGGAGGGCACGAAGCTCTACGTCTTCGCCGAGGTCGCCGACCCGACGCTGGACGCCACGGGCTCCGACCCGTGGATCCAGGACTCGCTGGAGATCTTCGTCGACACGGGCAACCTGAAGAACGGCCCGTACCTCTACGAGACCAGCCAGCTGCGCATCTCCTACCTCAACGCGGTGTCGTTCGGCACCGGGGACGAGGGCTACCAGGACGGCCGCCTGGAGAGCGCGACCCGCGTGGTCGACGGCGGCTACGTCGTCGAGGCGTCGATCGACCTCGGCAGCGAGGCGAGCGGCGCGGGCACGTTCCACGGCCTGGACTTCCAGGTCAACGACGCCACGGCCGGCGTCCGCACCGCGGTCAAGGGGTGGGCCGATCCGACCGGTCTGGGCTACCAGAGCTCGGAGCGGTGGGGCGTCGTCGAGCTGCTCGAGACGGTCGACCCGGGTCCCGGCCCGGACCCCGAGCCGCAGCCGGACCCGCAGGTGAGCGTCGAGGACCGGACGGTCCGCGCCGGGCAGCGGCTCGACGTCGTGCTCTCCGGGTTCGCGCCGGGCAGCACGGTCGAGCTGACCCTCGAGCGCATCCGCGGCGAGCGGGTCGCGGTCACGGTGGATCTCGGCACGGTCACCGTGGCAGAGGACGGGTCGGCGACGACGTCGGTCAAGGTCCCGAAGAAGACGCCGAAGGGCGCCTACTCCCTCGTGGCCGAGTCGGGCGACCTCACCGCGGTCGCGGACGACGCCGTCCGGGTCACTCCGGCGGCCGCCGTCGGCACGTGGGACTGGCTGCTCGACCTGGTCGACCTCCTCCGAGGCCTGCTCGGGAGGGGCTGACCCCGGCCGGCAGGGGCGGCGGGCCGCTCGTGCCCCCGCCCCTGCCCGCCGATCGCACCCGAGGCGCGACGCTCACCCGAGCGCCGCGCCTCGGGCGTTCCTGTCATGGCGTCGATCACGGGAGGGACCCGGCCCGGAGCCCCCGTCGTCCTGGTCGGCGACGTGCACCGACCCCGCCGCGCCGTCGACCGTGACCACCTGCCCGGTCGCGATGCGGACGGTCGCGTCGGGGACGCCGACCACGGCCGGGATGCCGTACTCCCGCGCGACCACCGCCCCGTGCGAGTTGGACCCGCCCATCTCCATCACCAGTCCGCCGGCGGTGAGGAACAGCGGGGTCCAGCCGGGGTCGGTCGACGGCGCCACGAGGATCTCGCCCGGCTCCAGGCGCGCACCCACCGGGTCGAGGACGACCCGCGCCGGCGCGGTGACCACCCCGGCCGACGCCGGGCTGCCGACCAGGGCGCCGTCGGCGACCTCCGCCGTCCCGACCGCCTCCGGCTCGGTCCCGTCGGAGAGCAGGAGGCGCGGCACGTGCCGGCGGCGCAGCTCCCGCTCGTAGTCCGCCCGGCGTCGCTCGACCAGCGCGGACAGGTCCTCCCCGGCGAGCCCCTGCCGGGCCTCCGCGAGATCGAGGAAGAAGACGTCGTCGTCCCGGGCGATCCGGCCGTCGTCCGCGAGCGCCCGCCCGACGAGCCGCACCTGCTCGCGCATGGCCGCGAGGGCGAGCACGAGCATGAACTTGGGCCGCTCCCGCAGGCCCGCCAGCCCGCGTGCCCGGCGCAGGCCGAACCCGACCACCCGCGCCCGCAGCGGGCCCCGCCGACGCGCCCGGGCGGTCAGCTCGGCCGTCATGGCCTCGGCTCGGGCGCCGCCCGCGGCGAACAGGGCGGACGGGGACCGGTCCGCGTCCGTCAGCCGGAGGTAGTTCTGCAGGACGCCGAGCAGGTGGGACGGGTCGTCGGACCAGCGCGGCATGCCGAGGTCGATCTCCGCGACGGCCCGGTGACCGTAGGTGCGCAAGAACTGCTCGAGCCCGGCCTGCGCGGTGCGGGGCAGCGTGCCGCGGCGGAACGCGTCGACCAGTGCGGCCACGGACCCGGACCCCACCTCCCGGGCCGCTGCCCCGTCCGCGCGGATGCGCTCGGTCAGGTCCCACAGCTCCAGGTCCATCTCCGTGGTGACGTTGTGCGGGACGCCGCGCAGGATCGTCTGCAGCTCCGCCGGTGTCGCGAGATCGCCCAGCAGCCGTCGCGCCAGCCCGAGCAGCGCGAAGCCGGCCAGCGGGTAGGAGATCACCGTCGGCATCAGCAGGAACACCCGGCTGGTCAGCTCCCGCTGCACGAGGTCGAGCCGTTGCTCCGGCGTCGCCGTCGCGGGCGCCACGAGGCTGCGGCGCAGCCGGGCCTCCAGCGCGTCGATGTCCCGGTACGCCTGCGCGGGGCTGATCGCCGCCGTCAGAGCCCGCCACGGCGCCCCGACCCCGAGGACGACACGAGCGACGGGACGCAGGGTCCGCAGCGTGTCCAGCGGCGAGCCGCCCGCGAGCGCGAACCGGGGGTCGGAGGTGAGCCCGCGGATCACGGCCGCCGCGCGGGCCTCCATCACCCCGAACGCGGTCAGGACGGCGCGACGGCCCACCCGGTTCCGGATGACCGGGGTGAGGTCGACGAAGAGCCGCTCACCGATCGCCGTGTAGGCGGCCGGCCCCCGCAGCGGGTCCGCCGGTGGATGCCCGGCCGCGGTTCCGACGGACGTGCCGATCATGCGGAACACGGCCTGTCCCATCGGGGTGATCGGACGGGTCAGGCCCTGCGCCAGGCTCAGGCACATGTACGCGCGGGTGCCGCCACCCGCCCCGGCACGGTCCGGGAGCGGGAACAGGGTGGTGATCGGCCGGGCCTGGGTCAGCCACAGCCGGCCGGCCTCGTCGAGCGCCCACTCGATGTCCTGCGGCGACCCGTAGTGGTCCTGGACCCGCTGCCCGAGGCGGGTCAGCTCGGCGATCTGCGCGTCGGTCAGCGACGCGCGGACCTCGCCGTGCTCCTGCTCGACCCGTTCGACCCCGCCGCCGACCGCCGCCCGGATGAGAACCCGCTTGTCGCCGAGCCGGCGCTCGAGGACCGTGCCGGTCGTGTTGTCGACCACGAACCGGTCCGGGTTCACGGCTCCGGACACCACCGCCTCGCCCAGTCCCGGGCTGGCGTCGATCACGCTGTGGTGCCGGGTCCCGGTCACCGGGTCCGCGGTGAACAGCACGCCGGCCGTGGCGGACTGCACCATCTCCTGGACGACCACCGCCAGGCGCACCGTGGCCTGGTCGATGCCGTTCCGGGCGCGGTAGTCGACGGCCCGGTCGGTCCAGAGCGAGGCCCAGCACCGGCGCACGGAGTCGACGACCGCCTCGGGTCCGACGACGTTGAGGTAGGTGTCCTGCTGCCCGGCGAAGCTGGCGAAGGCGAGGTCCTCCGCGGTGGCCGAGGACCGGACGGCCACGGCCACGTCCGGCCCCAGCCGGGCGTACCGCTCCAGGAGGTCGTGGCGGACCTCGGACGGCACCGGCGTCGCCAGGACGGTCGCCCGCACGCTCTCGGCCGCAGCCGCCGGGTCGGCCGTGCCGAGCAGGTCCGGCAGGACGGCGGCGACGCGGGCACCGACCGCCAGCTCGTACGCCTCCGTGGTGACCACGAACCCCGGCGGGACGTCGAAGCCCGCGGCGGCGAGGACGCCGAGGTTGAGCGCCTTGCCGCCGACGGCGTCCAGCGACGACGCCTCGACGTGGTCGAAGGGCACGACGAGCGACATCGACGTCACGCTCCTTCACCGGCGTCACCGGCGTCACCGGCGTCACCGGCGAGCGCGTGGTCGCCGACGTCGACCTCCAGGAGGCGGGTGCCGGTCATGTCGAGGCGGACGTGCCCGCCGCGGGCCGCGTACCGGAGCACGACGGCCGTGCACCCCGGGCACCGCAGCACCAGCGCGGGCGCGTCCGCGTAGAGGTCGTGGCGGCCCAGGGGCGCCGTCCGTCCGCACTGGGCGCACGTGCAGGACGCGACGGTCAGGTCGATCGCGAACAGCTCGCGCAGCGCACCTGCCGCGGCGTTGCCGTCCAGGCGCCGGTCGGCGGCGTCGGCGGCGTCGGGATCGGTGCCGGCCTCGGTGTGCGTCATGGTGAGCCTCCACTGGGTCCGAATCGCTCGGTGCGGATGTCCTCGGGTCGGTGCCCGAGGGCGACGAGGTGGCCGGCGACGACCTCGACGAACGCCGTGGGTCCGCAGACCATCACCCGCGGCCGACCGGTCGGCGGCACGGCGTGGGCGCGCAGGACGTCGCGATCGACGCGTCCGGTGACGCCGGTCCACCCGGCGGGCGCGGCCCGGGTCAGGGCGAGGGTCACGTGGACGCCGGGGGACGGCGAGGTGAGCCGGGCGCGGCCGACGACGTCGTCGAGCGAGCGCGCGGAGCAGAGCAGGTGCACGGGGGCGCCACCGCCGGTCGCGCGGCGGTGCTCGATCATCGACAGGAACGGCACCACGCCCGACCCGCCGGCGACGAGCTGCACCGGCCCGGCCCCGTCGTCCCCATTCGCGGCTCCGTCCCAGACGAAGTACCCGCCGAGGGGTCCGCGCACCTCGAGCTCGTCGCCGCGGCGGAGGACCCCCGTGAGGTAGGGCGACACCTCGCCGTCGGGCACCAGGTCCACGACCAGCTCGACCGTGCCCCGCGCCGGTGCGGACGCGACCGAGTAGCTGCGCTGCGCCGTGTAGCCGTCCGGCGCGGTCAGCCGGACGTCGACGTGCTGGCCGGGCCGGTGCCCGGTCCACCCGGGGACCTCGAGGGTCAGCCGCCACGCCCGCGGCGTCTCCGGGCGGACGTCCACGACGTCGGCGTACTCCCAGGTCAGTCGCCGGCGTACCGCTGCTGCTGCCACGGGTCTCCGTAGGAGTGGTAGCCGAAGGTCTCCCAGAACCCGGGGTCGTCGGCAGGCGTCACCGCGAGACCGCGCACCCACTTGGCCGACTTCCAGAAGTACAGGTGCGGGACGAGCAGGCGGGCCGGACCGCCGTGCTCCGCCGTCAGCGGCGCACCGTCGTAGGTGTCGACGACCCACGCGCGGCCGTCGGTCAGGTCACGCAGCGGCAGGTTCGTGGTGTACCCGCCGTCGCTGTAGGCGGTGACGAACTCGCCGGTCGGGGCCGAGTCCAGGAGGAGGGTGTCCACCGAGACGCCCTCCCACCGGGTGCCGAGCTTCGACCAGGACGTGACGCAGTGGATGTCGGCGGTCACCGGCTCGCGCGGCAGGTCTCGGAACTCCTCCCACGTCCAGGTCGCCGGGCGGTCGACCTGCCCCTGCACGGTGAAGCTCCACGTGCGCAGGTCGACCCGGGGTGTCGGCCCGGCCGAGAGCACCGGGAACCCGGTGCCGACGTCGTGCTGGCCCGGCGGGAGCCGGTCCGACGACCGGGGCCGGCCCGTGAAGCCTCGCGACACGCGCACGTGCATCGCCTCCTGGAGGCCGACGGCGACGGAACTACCCGGGCATCCCTCGGCACCGTAGCGGCGTGCGCGCGAGAGGGTCCAGGGGTGGGCGGCGTCGTCGGCAGCGAGCGCCTCGTGGACGCGGGAGGTCGTCGGACGTCAGGAAGGCGCCGTGCCCCACACCGGCTCCACCGAGGTGAGGGCGAGGTCGGCCGTCGTCGTGTCCTCTCTTGGGCGTGCGCGGCCGGCGCTCGGGCGGGCGAGGTCCTCTCCGCGAGGGGTCTGGCGTCTCACGCCTCTCGCGTCTTCGGCGAGCTCTCCCGTGTTCTCGCGGGGTCGCGCTCGACGACGTCGCCGAGGACCGCGTCGATCCGGTCCATCAGCTCGGTCGGTATCCGGACCCCCACGGCCTTCACGTTCTCGTGCACCTGTTCCGGTCGTGACGCGCCGATGATGGCGGTGGCCACGTTGTCGTTCTGCAGCACCCAGGCGATGGCCAGCTGCGCCGGCGACAGCTGCAGCTCGTCGGCGATCGGCTTGAGGTCCTGGACGCGGGTCAGGACGTCGTCGTTCATGAACCGCTTGACCATGTCCGCGCCGCCCTTCTCGTCGGTGGCTCGCGATCCGGCGGGCGGGGTCTGGCCTGGCGTGTACTTGCCGGTCAGGACGCCCTGGGCGATCGGCGACCACACGACCTGCGAGATGCCGAGCTCTCGCGAGGTCGGGACGACCTCCCCCTCGATGACCCGCCACAGCATCGAGTACTGCGGCTGGTTGGAGATGAGCTGCACGCCCAGCTGCGCCGCCAGGGCATGGCCGGCGCGCAGCTGCTCCGCCGTCCACTCGCTGACACCGATGTAGAGGACCTTGCCTTGCCGGACGATGTCGGCGAAGGCCTGCATCGTCTCCTCGAGCGGCGTCTCGTAGTCGTAGCGGTGGGCCTGGTAGAGGTCGACGTAGTCGGTCTGCAGCCGCGTCAGCGACCCGTTGATGGCCTCGATGATGTGCTTCCGGGACAGGCCGACATCGTTGTGACCCTTCGGCCCGGTCGGCCCGAACACCTTGGTGAAGATCTCCAGCGACTCGCGCCGTTCGCCCTTCAGCGCCTCGCCGAGGACGGTCTCGGCCTTGGTGTTCGCGTAGACGTCGGCGGTGTCGAACGTCGAGATGCCGGCGTCGAGGGCCGCGCGCACGCACGCGGTCGCGGTGTCGTTCTCGACCTGCGAACCGTGCGTGAGCCAGTTGCCGTAGGTGATCTCGGAGATCTTGAAACCGGAGGAACCGAGGTATCTGAAGTCCATCCCGCCATCCCACACCCGCGCGTCGTCCGGCGCAGGTCGGCACCACGCTCACAGCCACCCCCGCTCGCGCGCCGTCGCCGCCGCCTCGGTGCGGTTGCGCGCGCCGAGCTTGGCGATCGCCGAGGAGAGGTAGTTGCGGACCGTCCCCTCGGCGAGGTGCAGGCGGGCGGCGATCTCGGCGTTCGGACTGCCGTCGGCGGCGTGGCGCAGCACGTCCCGTTCGCGCTCGGTGAGCGGGTCGCCGGCGTCCCAGGCCGCCACGGCGAGCTCGGGGGCGATCACCCGCTGGCCGCTGTGCACCCGCCGCAGCGTGTCGGCGAGCTGCTCGACCGGGGCGTCCTTGAGCACGTAGCCGGCCACGCCGGCGTCGAGTGCGCGGCGCAGGTAGCCGCTGCGCGCGAAGGTCGTGACGATGACGACGCGGGTCGGCAGGCCCCGCCGTGCCAGCTCGGCCGCCACGTCGAGCCCGCTGCGACCCGGCATCTCGATGTCGGTCAGCAGGACGTCGGGTCGCGTGTCCGTCACGGCCGCGAGCGCCTCGTCGCCGTCGGCCGCCGTCGCCACGACGTCGATGTCGGGTTCGAGGGCGAGCAGGGCCGCGAACGCCCCGCGCACCATCCCCTGGTCCTCGGCGAGCACCGTGCGGATCGTCATGTCGTGCGACCCGCCGCTGCGCTGCCCGGGGTCATGCCGCCACCCCCCGCGCCGGCACGGTGACCGTGAGCGTCGTGCCGCCGCCCATCCGACGGTCGACGTGTCCACCGAGGGCGGTGATGCGCTCGCGCATGCCCGACAGCCCCGACCCGTCGGGCGCGCCGGTCCCGCGCCCGTCGTCGGCGACCGTCACCCGCACGTCGTCGTCGGCCGTGACGATCCCGATCGTGCACACGCGCGCATGGGCGTGGCGGACGACGTTGGTGACGGCCTCCCGCACGGCCAGCGCCACCGCGGCCTCGACCGCGGGTGACATCGACACGGGGGTGTCGGTGTGCACGAGCAGCTCGACGCCGGCCGCGGTCAGCACGTCGCGGGCGATGTCGATCTCGGCGTCGAGCGCGTGGTGGCGCCACCCGCTGACGGCCGCGCGGACCTCGGTCAGCGCGTCGCGGGCGAGCTGCTCGACGTCGGCCGCCTCGGCGGCGGCTCGCGCCGGGTCCGACGGTGCGACCTTCCGGATCAGCTGCGCCCGCACGACGATGCCGGTGAGCGTGTGGCCGAGGAGGTCGTGCAGGTCGCGGGCGATCCGCTCCCGCTCGCCCAGGGTGGCCAGCCGCTCGATCTGGACGTTGTCGACGCGGAGGCGAGCTGATTCGCGCAAGGTCTCGGCCTCGGTCAGCACCGAGCTGCCGATCAGCCACACGAGCGCGATCGGGGCCGCGAACGCCCCGAGCCGGAACGGCAGGTCCATCGGTGACAGCGCCGCGAGGACGAGCAGCAGCACGCTCAGGCCGATGAACCACCGACGTGCGGTCCGGCGGGACGCCGACCCCGCGACGAACGCCGCCGCGTAGACGACGAAGACCGTCGCGGTCGAGATGAACGGGATCGTCGTGACGCCCAGCACGGTGAAGATGACGGCGACGCCCGTCTTCGTGCGGTCCGTCCCCAGCTCTCCGACGATCACCAGGATCGCCCCGAGGACGACGAGCGCGACGATCACCAGCCAGTCGGCGGCCTGGGAGCCGGTGGTGGCCCCGGTGCCGGCGCCGACGGCCTGCAGCATCGGCTCGAACGTGAGCGCGCCGAGGAAGATGACGTACCACCACCGGTTGACACCGCGGCGCAGTCGGACGGCGGTCAGCCGACCGGTGTGGTCGGCTGACGCCGTGGTCCGCGGCTGCTCGGTGATCACGCTGGCCCCTGTTCGGCCGGAGTTCACGCCCGCATCGAACGGTACGCGATCGCTGCCAGCGACGCCGTGACCCCGGTGGCGGCGAGCAGTGCCGCGACGTTGTCGACGATCGACTCGCCGAGGAGCAGCCCCAGTCCGAGCTGGGACGTGTGGAAGGTGGGTAGCCACACGGCCAGGTCCTGCACGAACGCCGGCAGCACCTCGAGGGGCATCCACAGTCCACCGGCGATCGCCATCGGGAGGAACACCGCGTTGATGATGGCCGGAGCCGCGCGTCCGCGGACGACGAACCCGACGGCCATGCTCAGGAGCGCGAACGGCAGCGATCCGAGCAGGAGCAGCCCGGCGATCTGGAACCACGTGCCGAGGTCGGTGTCGAACACCCCCATCGCGACGGCGGTCAGGCTCATCGCGGCGTACACGCCGAATGCCACCGGAAGGCTGGCGGCGACCTTGGCGGCCAGTGTCGTGCGCACGGGTACCGGCGAGACCCGCTTGACCTGCAGCCAGCCGCGCTCACGGTCCTCGGCGATGCCGATTCCCGGCGTCAGGGCGACGGAGATGACGCCGAAGGCGCCGAACGTCGCGAGCATGAGCGTCGCGCCGGACACCGGTCCGTCGCCCTGGGTCCCGAACAGCGAGGCGAACAGTGCGAACATGCCGACCGGCATCGCGATGGAGAAGAACGCCGCGGTGGGCTCACGAATGATGGCGTACAGCTCGTCGCGGATCTCGACGGCGAGTATTCGAGCGGTCATGCTGCTGCCTCCTGCAGTGGCTGGGTGGTCATGGCGACGATGGCCTGCTCGAGCGTGGCGCCCTCCACCCGGAGGTCGCTGAGCGTCGGGTCGGCGGCGAGCAGGGCTCGGACGGTGGCTTCGGCCCTGGCGCTCGCGGCGCGCATGCGGCCGTCGACGATCGCGACGTCGAGCACACCGGGCAGTGCGCGCAGCTCGCTGTCACGCAGTGCCGTCCGGGCCGTGACGGTGCGGTCGGGCAGCTGTGCGGTGAGGTCGGCCGGGTGACCGCTGGCGATCACGGTCCCCTCGTGGAGCACGACGACGCGATCCGCGACGGCGGCCGCCTCCTCGATCCCATGGGTGGTGAGCAGGACGGCGGTGCCGCGGTCCCGGCGTTCGGCCAGCGTGGCCCAGAAGCGACGGCGGGCGTCGATGTCCAACCCGACGGTCGGCTCGTCGAGGACGAGCAGGGTCGGATCGACGACGAGCGCCATCGCGAGCTGCAGACGCTGCTGCTGGCCGCCGGACAGCTGGGTGACCCGACGCCTCGTCAGGTCCTGCAGGCCCACCTCGACCAGGACGGGGCCGGCGTCGGACGCGGCTCGGCCGGCCCGGACCGCCCACCCCCCGACCAGCTCGCGCACTGTCAGCGTGCGCGGGAACCCGGCCTGCTGGTGCACGACGCCCAGGCGGCGGCGCGTAGCCGGCAGGCGGGGGTCGGCGTCGTCGATCGTCACTGCGCCGGCGGTCGGCGCAAGCGTGCCCGTCAGTGCGCTGACGAGCGTCGTCTTGCCCGCGCCGTTGGGCCCGAGCAGCGCGACGCACTCGCCGGCAGCGACGGCAAGGTCGACACCGCGCAGCGCGTGCGTCCTCCCGTAGCGGTGATCCAGTCCACGGATCGTCACGACGTCAGTCACGGTCATCTCCCTTGTCGAACGGTGATGACCGACTGTCGCCCCGGTCGGAGGGACCCGTGTAGTGCTCGACGTCAGGACCTGCGCATGACGGATGTCACGAGGCCAGGACGCCCAGGCTGCTCGCTCGCCCGCGATCTTCGCGCCGCACCGGGCTCAACCCCGTGACGCCGAGCTCGACCGGTGGCGCCGCGCCACCATGGACGTCGTCCTCATCGCTGACTCATCGAGTGCGCCCGAAGGGATTCGGGCCCCCAACCTTCTGCTCCGTCGGGTGATCCAGTGGTGCGGACGGGGTCGGTCGGTGTCGATTCCCGCAGGTCAGCGCCGCGTCAAGGTCCACAGGGGTCCGCAGCTCAGCGCCCGGGTCCGCCGCTGTCGGCTCCCACCGTGGCACCACGCGCCAGGTGTCAGCTCTTCGGTCGGGACCGGGCGCGGCCGACCTTGCGGGCGGCGTTGATGTAGGGCTCGAGCGCTCGGAGCATGTCGTTGCGGTGCTCGTCGGTCAGGTCCACCTCGTAGCGCTGGTCGCCCCAGGCGAAGGCGTAGGTGCGCGCGCCCTCGGCGCCGTCGAGATCGTCGGTCAGGATCGTGCGGGTCTGCGTGGCCATCGTCCGAGTCTGCTACCAGGTCACCGGAGTCCCGCCCGATCGGGCTGATCGGCGGGGTCCGCACACACGAGCTCCGTCGGTCGGCGGGGAGCCGGGAGCCGGGCCTCGTCAGTCGGTGGTGATCGCCCGGAGCACGTCGATGCGGGTCGCGCGCCACGCCGGCAGGACCGCCGCCAGCACGCCGACGACAGCGGACCCGAGGAGCACCACGGCGACCGTCGGCCACGGCACGGAGAGGACCTCCAGGCCGTCGTCGACGAGCTGCTGCTGCAACGCCACCCCGAACGCGAGGCCGAGGGTGACGCCGAGGAGGGCACCGAAGACCGTCGTGGCGACCGACTCGATCGTCATGGTGCGGCGCAGCTGTGGTCGGGTCAGGCCGACAGCCCTCAGCAGCCCGATCTCGCGCGTCCGCTCCACGACCGACAGCGCGAGCGTGTTCACCACCCCGAGGGTGGCGATGACGAGGCTGAGTCCCGAGCAGCGCGTACAGCAGCGCGAGCACGGTGTTGATCTGCGCGGTCTGCTCCCCGGTGAACTCCTCGGCATCGAGCACCGACAGCGTGAGGTACTCCGCCGCGACGTCGGTCACCCGCTCGCGCACCGCCGCGAGGTCGCCGGCGTCGGCGACGTCGACGAGCACGTACTGCACGCCGCCGGACCCGTCACGGGCCTGCAGATCTGCGGTCCCGGCCGCGTAGACGTCGCCGGAGACCACCACGTCCGATCCGACGAGCTCGGAGTCCTCGTGGACGGCGAGCACCTCCCGGTCGGCGCTCTCGCCGGTCCCGACGCGCACGAGCACCCGGTCCCCGACGCCCGCACCCAGCTCCTCGGCCGCCGACTCGCTCAGCCACACGCCCTCCCCCAGCTCGTCGAGGGAACCCTCGACCACGGTGAGGCTGACCAGGTCCGGCAGGGTCTCGGGGTCGACCGTCATCGCCAGCGCGTCGTCGCCCTCGAGCTCCGCCGGCGTGAACGGCAGCGGCAGCACCGCGGCGACGCCGTCGACCTGCGCCACCTGGTCGGCAACGCTGACCGGGATCGTCGGCGGGCCACCGTCGCTGACGACGAGGTCGCCCTCGAACTCGGTCTCGACGATGTCGGCGACCGACGCGGTCGCCGAGCTGGACAGCACGGACACCGCCCCGACCAGCGCCACGCCGATCATGAGGGCGCTGGCGGTCGCGGCGGTGCGGCGTGGGTTGCGCAGGCCGTTGCGCTGGGCGAGCCGGCCCACGGCGGTGCGCGCGAGGGGGGCGGTGAGCAGCCAGACGACGGGCTTGGACACCGCCGGGCTCGCGATCGCGATGCCGAGGAAGACGGCCGCCACGCCCGCCCCCAGCACCGCCAGCGCGTTGTCGGTGACGCGGTCCACGAGCACCAGCGCCATGGCAGTGGCACCCACCGCCGCCAGCAGGAGCCCCGCAGCGGCGCGTGCCCGGACCGTCGTGCCGGGCAGCGCCTGGTCGTCGCGCATGGCGGCGACGGGAGCGGTGGCCGACGCGCGCCGTGCCGGGAGCACCGCGGCGACGGCGGTGACGACGACGCCCACCACGAACGTCGCGACCACGGTCCGGGGTTGGACCGGGAGCCCGTCGAGCTGCAGGCCGAACAGGGAGCCGACGAGCGCCTGCAGCCCCGCCGCCAGACCGATGCCGATTCCGAGGCCCGCGGCAGCGCCGACGAGACCGACCAGCACCGCCTCCCCGAGCACCGACCGCACGACCTGCCCGCGGGACGCGCCGACGGCGCGCAGCAGCGCGAGCTCCCGGGTGCGCTGCGCGACCAGCATGGTGAAGGTGTTGAAGATGATGAACGAGCCGACGAACAGGGCGACGCCGGCGAAGACCAGCAGGAACGTCGTGACGAAGCCGAGCGCTTCCTGCAGCGTCTCCTGGGTCTCGTCCGCCTGCTGCTGACCGGTGACCACCTCGGCGCCCTCCGGCACGAGCGGCGCCACGGTGGCGACGACCGCGTCCTGGGTCGAGCCGTCCTCGCCGGTGACGGTGATGCTCGCCACGACGCCGGTGGGCGCGAACCGCTCGCGCGCCAGCGCCGCCTCGACGAAGACGATCGTGGCCCCGGCGGTCGGTGTGTCGTTGGTCGCCTCGCCGACGATCGTGACGTCGTACGGCGTGCCGTTGACGAGGACGACGGTCCTGTCGCCCAGCGCGAGACCCGAGCGCTCGAGGGTGGTGCGCTCGACGACCACCTCGTCGACGGGCCCGGACGCCGCGACCGCCGAGGAGACGCACGGCCGGGTCGTCCGGGTCCCACGCGAAGCCCAGCGACGGCGCGCCCCCGCTTCGCACCGCGGTGCCGTCCGCGCCCTGGAGCAGGGCGCTCCCGACGAGCTGCGGTACCGCCCGGACGACGCCGTCGAGGTCCTCGATGTCCTCGGCGAGGCCGATCGGGAGACCGGGCGAGCTCCGGGCCCCGCCGACGCCACCTCGTCGTCGGGCACGCGGACCACCGCGTCCGTGGACTCCGCGGTGGAGAAGATCGCGGAGAAGGTGCGGTCGAGGGAGTCGGTGAGCACGAAGGAGCCGGCGACGAACGCGGTGCCGAGCGTGACGGCCAGGCAGGTGAGCAGGAGGCGGACGACGTGACCCCGCACGTTCGCGAGGGTGACCCTCCACATCACAGGTCCCCGAGGGTCTTCATACGGTCGAGGACCTTCTCGGCGGTGGGGCGCCGCAGCTCGTCGACCAGTCGGCCGTCGGCGCAGAACACGACGCGGTCCGCGTACGCGGCCGCCGACGGCTCGTGGGTCACCATGACGATCGACTGGCCGAACTCGTCGACGCTGCGGCGCAGGAACCCGAGGACCTCGGCCGACGAACGCGAATCGAGGTTGCCGGTCGGCTCGTCGGCGAAGACGATCGCCGGGCGGCCGATCAGGGCGCGGGCGGCGGCCACGCGCTGCTGCTGCCCACCGGAGAGCTGGTTGGGCCGGTGCCCGAGCCTCGGCCCGAGGCCGAGAATCCCGACGACGGTGTCGAACCATTCGCCGTCGACCTTCCGGCCCGCGATGTCCAGGGGAAGGGTGATGTTCTCCGCGGCGCTCAGCGTCGGGACGAGGTTGAACGACTGGAACACGAACCCGATCCGGTCGCGCCGCAGCCGGGTGAGCGCTGCGTCCTTGAGCGTCGACACGTCGACGCCGTCCACCACGACACTGCCGGAGGTCGGGGTGTCGAGGGCTGCCATGCAGTGCATGAGGGTCGACTTGCCCGAGCCGGACGGGCCCATGATCGCGGTGAACTCGCCGCGGGTGAAGTCGACGTCGACCCCGTCGAGGGCGCGAACGGCCGCCTCACCGGAGCCGTAGACCTTGGTCAACGCCCGCGCCGAAGCGACCGGGTTGGCGTCGGCCGCGTGGCGCCCGGGGGCCGTGGCGGTCTGGCTGCTGGTGTTGCTCACGATGTCGTCCGTCTCCTCGAGGGTGCAGCCGTCCACGTCACGGCCGCCGGATGGGTCGCAGCGCGCAGCCAACCGTCGGCTCGTCGGCCGACTCCATGGGTCAACCCCCTGGTCGTCGCGACGGTTCCCTCAGGGGCCGATCTGGTCGACCGGTGGTCCACGCGACGATCCGGTCACCACCACGACTGACCGGACACGCCGCCGCACGAGGGAACTCGACTGATCGGCCTTGCACCCCCCTCTCGGCGCCGACGAGGCTGCCTGCGAGTGACGTCGAGTGCCGACGGGTGAGGGGTGGCGGGTGACGCCCACAGGGTTCGGTGGCACGCCGACTTCCGGCCGGACGGCTCACAGCGCCCGCGCGCGCACCCGCCGGCGGACGCTCAAGCCAGGAGGGCTCGCCGGGCGTCGTACGGTACGGCGAACGCCGTCCGCACACCGCGCGAGAAGAGCACCGAGTCGGGCGGCCGCTCACTGACCCCGGGCAGCCCGCTGGCCTCGACCAGCGCGTCGTCGATCTGGAGCAGATCGGCTCGCTGCAGCGGCCACATCTCGTGGCGGTTGGGGACGTAGAGGGTGCGGCCGAAGGCTCGGGTGTGCAGCCCCCAGCGGGCGGTGAGGAAGTGGTGCAGCGGGTCGCCCGGCGGCAACGGGTCGCCGGGTCGCACGACGACCCGGGTGGCTGCGGTGAGAGGACCGGGCCACCGACGCTGGGAGGAGTACGTCAGGACGCCGCGCGCCTCCACGACCCGCATCCGGGACCAGGCGTACGGCAGCGCGAAGGCCAGCCGTGCTCCCAGCACCACGGCCAGCCGGGAGGCCTCCAGGGTGCGGAACACCACGCCCCGGCGTCCCCGCTCGTCCACCGAGTACAGACGCACGTTGGTCTCCGCGAACGATCCCAACCACGGGATGGCCGGCCCGTAGCCGATGCCGGCACCCACCATCCGAAACGGGATGAGGCCCACCCACGTCGACCCGTCGTGCACGTCTGGCCGGGTTCCCTCAGGCAGCAGCGACATGACGGCCTCCGGCCGGACTCGCCAATGCAGGAACGTCAGGTCGTGCCACGCCTGAGTCATGATCCGCGCGCCGGTCAGGTCGGGAGCCGTCGCAGTCACGGGCTGCAGAGCCATGCCGTCACTATGCACCTCGTGACCGCAACTCCGATGTCCGAGCCTCACGCGCGGCCGGCGTCGACGTGAGCGTCCAGGTCAGGGCGCTGGCTCGCACCCGGGGCACCACCGCAGACCCGGCCGTCGACGCACCGATCGGCGGCTCTACCTGGCTCGCACTTCGGCTCCTGGCTCCCGCCGGTCGAGCGCGCTCCGACGACGAACGCCCCTGACCGGCGTGGCCACTGGTCAGGGGCCTTCTCAACGAGTGCGCCCGAAGGGATCCGAACCCCCACGCTTCTGATCCGTAGGCGGGTCCAGCGACCTTCATTGGCCCTGTCTGGCTGCAGTTGTCTCGGGTCGAGGCGACCGAAGCGTCCCGGAGACGGCACAGACAGCCCCAGCAGCAGCACCACCCATGTGCGCTGACTGACCGCGGTCGGTCTGGCAGGGTTCAGCCCGGTGCCGGGGTGGGGAGGGTGAGCTGCCGCCGTCGGACCGCCAGCTCGGTCCGGCGGCGCTCCGCCCGCCGGTGCCCGGCGGTGTCGGCGGCGCAGGGACGCGGCATCACGGTCAGGCTGACCGCCACCAGGTCGGTGTAGGCGTCCTGGCGCAGCCGGGTCGCCAGCTGCTGCGCGGCGTTGCGCCCCCGGGTGAGCACGGCTGCCAGCACGATCGCTCCGAGCCCTCCGGTGGCCAGGACGGACGACAGCCACTGCGGGGCCGGACCGGCCAGGACGGGAAGGACCGACGACAGCGCGACCAGCGCCACCACCGCCAGCACGACCTGGGCCCAGAAGACGCGGAGCACCCGCCCCGCCCGGCGCAGTCCCCCCAGCCGGGCGTACGGCCGGACCAGCGTCGTGGGGTCCTGGTGCAGCACGAGCAGCTGGTACCAGGTGCGCACCTGCTCGTACAGCGCCCGGGGCAGGTCGTCGCGGTCCCACCGGTCGAGGTCGTCGGCGACGTCGCACCAGGCCTCCAGCGTGCCGGCGATGACCGCTGCGCTCATCGGGTGGGAGTCGTGCCGGCCGTACCGGCCCAGCATGCGGGTGATCTCCCGGTGCCGCTCAGCACCCAGCAGGAACTCAGGCGACACGGCCGAGGCTTGGCCGTCCTGCTGCCACCGGTCCGGGGCCCCGAGGCCCCAGTAGCACTCCGCGAGGCCCCGCCCCAGAAGGTAGGCGTTGGCCAGCGCTTCGTCCCGGCGGGTCAGGTCGTCCTGGAACTGCCCGTCCCAGGCGAGGAAGAACCGTGCCGTACGCAACCACCTCTGGGACCCCGCCCCGTCCGGGTCGGCGGTGCCGCCGGCCGGGGCGAGGACGTCGTCCAGCTGCTGCTCGAAGTCGCTCCCGCCCAGCCCGAGCGAGGCGACCAGCGTCACCAGGCTCGCAGCTGCCTCGGCGCAGGACGCCGCGGGCGGGCGCTGAGAGCGCAGCGGCAGGATCTCCTCCGCTCCGGGAGGCCGCACGGTGACTGCCGGGCGGGGACCACCGGGCCAGCTGCGGCCCCTCACCTCGGCGACGGCCCAGCCCAGCCGAAGAGCCGTGGTGGTCGACACCCGAGGGGTACTCACCCGAAGGCCTCCGGTCACTCGGTGCCTCCGGCCGGCACGCCGTCGGTCACGCGAGGTCGGTCAACAGGCGGCCCGGTCGGGAGATGACCCACAGGGTCGACGTGTGGCCCTCGCCCTCGGAGTAGGCGCGGAAGCGCCACTGGTCCTCGTCCTCGCCCATGCTCGTGCTGGTCAGCAGGCCCTCTCCGCTCTGGATCTTGGCGCCGCCGCCGACGACGATCTCGCCGGGGTGCGAGGTTCCGCCTGCCTGCGGGGATGCCCCGCTGGCTTCCGTGGGCTCGATCCGGGAGGGGAGGACGTCGACGCCGCTCTTCGGCTTGACGCCGAAGACCCAGCTGGTGGCCTTGCCCTCCCCCGGCACCCACGCGTCCTTGGCCGCGGCTCTCCAGGCCACGCGCCCGTCCGTGGGTGGGGCCGGGTGGCAGCCGGTCAGGAACAGGCCGTTCTTGCCGCGGACCTGGACACGGGCACCGCCACCGGTCAGGTGGTAGCCGGCCGGCAGCACCGCCGTCGCCTCCGGACGTGAGCCGTAGCCGGACTCGGCCGACCTCATGGCGACGTCCCACTCGTCGTGCGGGTCGTCGAGGTAGACCGCATACGAGGTCACCGTGGCCTGACAGACGATGTTGTTGTGGTCGTGCGACTGAGCCACCCACCCCTTGCCGTCGGGGTAGGACCCGATCAGGTAGTTGCGGTCCGGTGCGCCCGTGCCGGGGTCGACGTGGGCGCCGCCACCGATCAGCTTGTAGTGCCGCTCGGACAGCGCGGCTCGGGCGGTCGGGCCGCTACCACGCTCACTGGTCGCGGTCGCGACCACGATGCGGAACTCTGGCGCCGCCGCACGTGACAGACACTGGGCGACGGCACGGTCCAGCTCCGGACAGGTCGACGGGGTCGGGAGTGTCTGGAGCTCCTGGTGCAGCGCCGGCTGCGTCTGGGCCAGGGCGGGCAAGAACACCTTCTCGACCCACACCCGCTCCAGCAGCGGAGCGAGGCCACCGGTCGTCCTGGCGAGCGAGGCGTCGGCTGACAGCAGCTCCCAGACGGCCAACGGCCGGTCGCGGTCGATGACCGCCCAGGTCGAGCTGTACTGCAGGCTCTGCCCCCACACGTCGCGCGGCGCCAGGCCTGCGCCACCGAGCACCTCCACCGTCACGTCGACCGAGGCGTCCGTGAAGTCGAGCGCGAACCGGTCCCCCCGGGCCGACGCGATCGACGCGTCACCATTGACGGCGGTGCTCACCTTGGCCGTCGCCCCGATGCCCGAGTACGAGGCGGACGCCGAAGCGGCCCAGTTCGTCGTCTCCGCGACCGCGGTGATGAGCTGGCCGGTCGAGATGTCGGACTTCGCCCGTCCGGTGGCGGTGAACTGGTATCGGCCGCCCAGCGAGCACTGCATGAACAGGTGCGAGCCGTACTCGTCGAAGAAGCGGAGCACTGCGTCGTCCCGCTGCTCCTCGGGCGCGGCCTCGATGTCGGCCAGGTGTGCTTTCGCGTCGTCGCTGAGCTCGACGTCGCGGCGGTTGAACTGCACGACCTGCTTGGGGACGTAGATGTAGTGGATCTCGCCGCACTCGGTGGTGGTGCCGCTCGTGAAGGCCTTCGTGTCCTCCGAGCTCGTCGTCGCCTTGGCGTAGGACGCCGCCACCGAGACGGCGGCGATCCCGGACCCCACGAAACCGGAGACGGAGCCCCTCGAGGAGGTGGCGAGGGTGGAACTGGCGTGCCTCGCCGTGCTCGCCGCGAACGAGCTCTCCTGGTTGCCCTCGTAGGTGTGGGTGACCGAGCGCTGCATCCCCGGGTCCCGCGCGAGGTCCTCCGGGTTGTCCGGCAACCTGATGAGGGCGGAGTAGCGACGCGCGGCACCCGCGGGGGTGATCAAGAACCCGCACAGGACGTCCTGCTGGCGGATCATCCGAGCCAGGCTCCGCGGCGCCTTGTCGACCCCGTCGAGCACGTCTTGCATCGTCGTCGCGCTGCTGATCGTCGTGGCCAGCATCGTGGCCAGGCCTTTCTTGGTCTCCGTCGAGCGGACGGCGGCACGGTCGAACTCCGCGCCCGACACGTCCTTGATCACGTCGAGGACGGCCTGGTACCGCGACTCGACCTCGCTCTTGACGGCGGCGAACTCGCTGTCGGTCACCTGCTCGACGTCGTGACGCAGCGACTCGACCTGCTCGATGGCGTCGGCGAGCTGCTGGCGCTTCCGGTCGGCGCTCGCCTTCACCTCGGGCGAGGCGGTCTCCGCCATCTCCTGCTCGATGTCGTCGACCTCGATGCTGTCGAACTGCGTCGTCACGGCGACGATGCCGGACTTGTCGAGCTGGGCCTGCAGAGCCTTGAGCCCGGCCTTGTCGCCCTCCTTGACGGCTCGTAGCTGGGCCAGCGTGGTGATGCCGAACCCGGCCAGCTCCGCATCGGCGCCCCCGGGCAGCCCGCGCCGCTCGAGGAACGCCTTGAGCTCCGGAGTCACCTCCGGTGGACCGCCATGGATCGTCTGCGACACCGTCAGAGCGGTGAGCGCCGCGAACCTGTCGGCGACATGGACGTCAACGGCCTGTGAGATCGTCGCCTTGAGCGCATTCTGCACCGGCGCCGGTCGGGCCTTGAGCTTCCTCAGCTCCTCGAGGCAGTCGATGCCGGCCTCGCGCATGACGAACAGCAGCTCCTGCACCTGCGCCCCGCTGGTGGCGACGGCGTTGCCGATCAAGAACTTCTCGAGAACACGGCCCTCCGCCCGCGCGGCCGGATCCTGGAAGTGCATCGCGTTGTCCACCGCGCCGACGCCGAGAGCCTCGACCACACGCAGAGCGAGCGCGTGGTCCTCGAGCTCGGACAGCAGGTCCTTGCGCAGATCCTCGTCGCCCAACGCCAACCGCAGACCAGGGAGAGTGTCGTAACCGGCCCCCGCGATCACGTCCAGGGCCGCACTGCTCGTCAGCCCCTTCGTCCCGAGGAAGTCCTTCAGAGCGGGATCCATCGGCTGGTTCATGTCAACTCCGGTGACGAGCGTCTGGTCGAGCGGGCGCACGGACTGCGCGTCCGACCCCGACGCCGAACCTCCAGGTGCAGCGGCGGCGCGGCACCACGAACCAGTGCCCACGGACACTGGGTGACCTCACTACGTCGCGTCGCCCGAGCGGTAGTAGAGCACGCCCGAGGCGCCACTCGGGTGAATAACGCGCTGCATGACCTGCGGCACGTTCGGGCGACGATGCTGCTGCTGCTGGCCGCCGTCCCGGTCCACGTCGTGGCCGCTCGCTCGGGCACGCCGACCCTTCGGTGGCGTTGCGGGCGTACGCGCACGTGCTCGACAGCCAGGCCAGCGAGGTGGCGAGCATGTTCGCCAGGGCGATGGAGGCCCCTGATGCGCCGGGTCCTGAGCGGGCCTCTGATGGCCGTGAGCACCCCGCGTGTTGGCAAAGGCGTTGGCACGCCAGCCGGTCCGGCTGCCGGGGCGAGACGAAGGCCCGGACCGGCGCATCCGCCGACCTGGGCCTTTTCTGTCTCACAACCGGCGGATCGCGGCCGCCGTTCCGGTCGGGTCGATCCGTGGACCGCCTCACCGGGAAACGACCTGGAGTTCGGCGTTGGAAAGTCGCTCGGTGATTCCGTGAGCAGCCGTGGCCAGGAGTGGCCAGGTCGGTTCTCAGCGCATCGGCCGACATGTCGACGAGATCGGCGCCGGACGCATACTGATGCCGTGGCACTCGATGAGGAGGCACGGTGACTGATCTCGCGACCTGGATCCGGACCACGGAGGCGGCGCAGCCGTGGCGGACCACGAGGGCCCCGTCCCCGCTCCGCGAGGACCAGATCGAGACCCTCCGGCGCTACGGCACGACCATGCGGACCCAGGCGGGCCAGATCCTGTTCCGCGCGGGTGACACCGACAACCCGTTCCTCGTGGTCCTGCAGGGCGAGGCGCAGGCGATCGACGACTTCGCCGGCGAGGTGCGCGTGCTCGGCGTCTTCGGCCCGGGCACTTTCCTCGGTGACCTCCACATGCTGACCGGGCAGGGCGTGCCGCTCTCCGCCGTCGTCAGCCAGGGCGGCGAGCTGCTCGCGATCCCGCGGGAGCAGTTGAAGAAGGTCGTCACCGAGGAGTTCGACCTCTCGAACCTCATCCTCGACACCTTTCTGGCACGCCGGTCGTTCCTGATGAAGGTCGGCGTGGGCCTGCGGATCATCGGCTCCCGGCACTCCCGCGACGCCCTGCGGCTGCGGGAGTTCGCGTTCCGCAACCGGCTCCCCCACGTGTGGATGGAGCTCGAGGAGGACCACGAGAAGGCGCAGGCGCTCCTCGACCGGTTCGGGCTCACGGCCGAGGACGCACCGGTGGCCATCTGGCAGGGGACGGCGGTGCTGAAGAACCCGACGAACTCGGAGCTCGCGCAGGTGATGGGCCTCACCGTGGAGCTGCCACCGGAGCGGACGTACGACCTCGTCATCGTCGGGGCGGGTCCCGCCGGCCTTGGGGCCGCGGTGTACGGCGCCTCGGAGGGGCTGTCCACCCTCGCTCTCGAGTCGGTGTCGCTCGGCGGGCAGGCCGGCACCAGCTCCCGGATCGAGAACTACCTGGGGTTCCCCGTGGGACTGTCCGGCTTCGAGCTCGCGAGCCGGGCGCTGACGCAGGCCGACAAGTTCGGCGCCCAGACGGCCGTGCCCGAGGAGGCCGCCACCATGCGGCGGGAGAACGGGGTGTACCGCATCCGCCTCGCCGACGGCGGCGAGATCCTCGCCCGCAGCGTCATCGCCGCCTCCGGCGCCCGCTACCAGCGGCTGCGCGTCGAGGGCCTCGATCGGTTCGAAGGCCTCAGCATCCACTACGCGGCCACCGAGGCGGAGGCGCAGCGCTTCGATGGCGAGGAGGTCATCGTGATCGGCGGCGGCAACTCCGCCGGCCAGGCGGCGGTGTACCTGTCGGAACGGATGACGAAGGTCTACCTGCTGATCCGCGGCGACGACATCACGAAGGGCATGTCCGACTACCTCGTCAAGAAGGTCACCGCGGCCGACAACATCGAGCTGCTCACCAACACCGAGGTGAAGGAGCTCGTCAGCGAGGAGATCCTCGAGGGGGCCGTCGTGGAGAACAACCGGACGGGCGAGCGGCGGACGCTGCCTGTCAAGGCGCTCTTCGTGTTCATCGGTGCGCAGGCGAACTCGAAGTGGCTCGAGGGCGTCGCGGCGCTGGACAAGAAGGGGTTCGTCCTGACTGGGCGCGAGCTCAGCGCCACCGACCTCGACCAGCACGCCTGGCAGGGCCTCGGGCGGGAGCCGTACCGGCTGGAGACGAGCCTGCCCGGCGTCTTCGCGGCCGGCGACGTGCGCAGCGGCTCGATCAAGCGGTGCGCCTCAGCGGTCGGCGAGGGCGCCATGGCGGTGTCGCTGGTGCACCAGTACCTGGCGGACACCAGCGCCCGAGCGTGAGCCACCCGGCGCCTGCGACGAGCGTCGCGGAGGCCGCGAGGGCGGCGGCAAGCACGTCCGATGCCGGCGATGCCACGAGATGATCGCTGAGCTCCGGGTGCGGACCGGCGGCCCCCGGAACGGCGAGAACAGCCGTCCACACCGAAACCAGAACGGCCCCGGATCCGCGTTTCCGCAGGTCCGGGGCCGTTCTTAGTCGCTGTCTCTGGCGAGTGCGCCCGAAGGGATTCGAACCCCCAACCTTCTGATCCGTAGTCAGATGCTCTATCCGTTGAGCTACGGGCGCGTGGCCACGAGGACCGGGTACGAGGATAGCGGCTCGGCGCCGACCTCCCAAACTCGGGGCCGACGGACCGACGTGCGATGCGTCACGCCAGCCGGGTGGAGCCCCACGCAGAAGGCCCCGGTCACACGGGGTGACCGGGGCCCTGCGATGCGGAGACGGTGGGATTTGAACCCACGGAAGGGTTGCCCCTTCACGACCTTAGCAGGGTCGCGCACTAGACCTGGCTATGCGACGTCTCCAGGCTCGCACAGGCTACCTGCACGTCCGACCGGCTCGCAAAATGCCGCACCGCCCGCCCGACCGGCCCCCGATCGGCCGGCCGAGCACCACTGCGCACGTCACGGCGGTAAGGTCGTGCGGCCCTGAGGAGGTTACCGTGCCCATCACCGTCACCACGATCCGCCCCGACCAGTGGGAGGAGTTCCGGGACATCCGCCTGCAGATGCTCGCGGACACCCCCATCGCCTTCGGCGAGACGCTCGAGCACGCCCAGGCCGCGACCGAGGCGAGCTGGCTCGCCCGGGTCGCCCGCGCCACCCTGCCCGACCGCACCGCCGTCGCGGCGGTGGACGACGACGGGCAGTGGGTCGGCACGATGAGCGCGTACCTGTCCGAGCCCGGTGTGGCCACCGTCGCCGCCGTGTGGGTGGCCCCCGAGCACCGCGGCGCCGGGACCGGCGTCACCGACCAGCTCATGGACGCCATCGTCGAGTGGGCCCGCGACACCGCCCACGCGACCGCCCTGCGGCTCGCCGTCCACGAGGACAACGCGCGCGCGACGGCGTACTTCGCGCGGGTCGGGTTCCAGCCGACCGGTGAGACGCAGACCTACGAGCTCGAGCCCGGCGGGGAGCTGCGCGTCCTCCAGCGCGCCCTCTGACGGTCCCGCTCGACCAGCGACGAGCGCCCAGCACCCAGCACCCAGCACCGAGCACCGGCGCGAAGACCGGCGGGGTGCCCGCCGCTCCATCGCGACGACCACCCCGTCGGGTCCCAGACGCCTGCCCCGGAGGGTCAGGCCGTCACCGCACGACGCCGCCTCAGGACGTCGCCTCGGGCGCGGTCCGGATCGGCTCGCCGTCCGGGCCCACGACCCACCACTTCTCGCCGACCGCCTGACCGGTCACGTCACCGGCCGCCGCGTCCTGCGCCCAGTAGTAGAGCGGCCAGTCGTTGTAGGTCACCTGGCTCGTCCCGTCGGTGCGCTCGACCGTGCCGAGGAGCGCCTCGTCGAGGCCCTCCCCCACCGCAGGCTCACCCTCGGCGACGAGCGGCGGCCACGCGGTCGCGCAGTCGTCGTAGCAGGTGGGATCGCCCTGCGCGTCCGGGTCGAACATGTAGAGGGTCATGCCGTCGGCGCCCACGACGACGTCACCGAGGGACGTCGAGGCCACTTCGACCGACGCATCGCCCGCAGCGGCAGCGTCGTCGCTGGGCTCCTCGGCGGGCTCCTCGGCCGGAGCGCTCGTCTCCTCGGTCGTCGTGTCCGTCCCGCCGGCGGTGCCGCCGTCGCCGCCCCCGCAGCCCGCCAGCGCGATCAGCGCCATGCCCACGACCATCGTGCGTCCTGCTCGCATCGTGCCCACCCGCTCCCGTCCGCGCAGGACGCCCTGCGGCGCCCGCTCTCACCAGGGACACGAGCCCGGTCGCGGTGCGGTTCAGTCCACCGATCGCAGCAGGGGCGTGCCGTCCTCGGCCAGGATCTCGACACCGGCGATGTCGGCCTCACGGACCGCGGTCGCCGCATCGATCGTCAGCTCGCGGCCGGCGACGGCGTTCCAGCTCGCGACCTGCTCGCTGCCGCCGTCCGCGTGGTGCACGACCAGCGAGTACGCGACGTCGTCGTCGGCCCAGTCGCCGTCCGGGTACGCGCACTCGATCTGGATCTTCGTGCCCCAGGCGACGTCGCGCAGGCTGACGTTCGCGGACATCGAGGTCTCGGTGAGCGGCTCGAGGGCGAGCTGGGACGTGGGCGGCGGCTCCCCGGCGTCGTCGCCCGGGTCGGGGAGCACGAACGCCATCACCCCGACGACGACGGCGGCCGCGGCGGCCGTCAGCCCGCTCACCCAGCGCACCGCGCGGACGCGCCGGTGCCCGGCGCTCCTCGAGCTCGCCGCGCTCGATCACGCCGGCGAGGACCGACGGCGGCGGGGACGACCAGCCCGGGGGGTCCTCGTCGTCGACCTCGTCCATGCTCCGGACCACCTCCACCGGGAGGCGCCGGAGCATGCCGGGGACGCCGGCGAGCGCGGTGAGGGAGCGGCTGCAGGCGTCGCAGGTCTGCAGGTGCTGCTCGTAGCGCGCGCGCTCCGCGGGGGACAGCGCGCCCAGCAGGTAGGCGGCGTCGTCCATCTCGAAGGGGTCCGGTTGGACCGGCTGCTGAGTCACTCCATCACCCCCATCTCCTGGAGAGCGAGACGCAGCGCGCGCAACGCGTAGTGGGTCCTGGACTTCACAGTGCCAGCAGGGACGCCGAGGTGCTCGGCGGCGTCGGCGACGGACCGCCCGAGGAAGTAGCACTCGACGAGCACCTGCCGGTGGTCGGTCGACAGCCGTTGCATCGCCTCGGCCACCAGCCAGGTCTGCAGGGCGTCGTCGGTCTCGTCCCGCGTGCTCGGCTCGGGCATCTCACCGGTCGTGACCTCGAGCCGCGAGCGGGACGACCGCCACTCGTCGATCACCAGGTGGCGAGCGACCGTGAACAGCCACGCCTGGCGCGCGTCGCTGCCCGCCTCGAGGATGCGGGGCGAGCGCCACGCCCGGAGCAGGGTCTCCTGCACCACGTCCTCCGCTCGCGCTCGGTCCCCACCGGTGAGTCGCATCGCGAAGCGCCAGAGCGCCGGTCCGCTCTGAACATGCAGGTCACGCATGAGATCCGCACGGCTCTGCGCCACGCTTTACCTCCTGCCCAGATGACGACGACGAGCCCTGTTTCGTTCATCGGCCCGCAGCGAGCACGCAGCGAGCACGCAGCGAGCGGCGCCGCGAGCCCGCAGTGAGCCAGTCGCAAGCCCGCCCGGGTGAACCCCCGGCGCCGGCTCACCGTAGGACAGGGCAGCGCCGGCCCGTCGAGGAAATGACCCCCATCCCCCACCCGAGGACGTGCAGCCATGATGACGACGACTCGATCGGAGGTCCTGCGGGGCCTGACCGCGACGGGGGTCCTGCTCTCCGCGTCCATCCACCTGCAGATCTGGGCCCAGGGCATGCGCACCGTCCCGATCGTCGGCGAGGCGTTCATGGCGAACGCGATCGGCGGGATCGTGATCGGTCTGCTCCTGCTGACCTGGCGGCGCCACCCGCTGCCCCTGCTCGCTGCCCTGGGCTTCGGCCTCTCGACCCTTGCGGCCTACACCGTGTCCGTCACGGTGGGGCTCTTCGGCGTCAAGGAGGAGCCGGGCGGCGTGATCCAGACCCTCGCCGCCGCGTCGGAGATCGTCGTCATCGTGTTCGCGGTGGCCGGGCTCGTGGTCGAGGAGCGGGACCGCAAGCGCCTGCCGGGTCCGTACCGCGAGCACGCGCTCGCGCTCTCCGGGCTGTCCCTGCGCAAGCCTGTGACCTGAGCGGACGCCTCGGGACGGGGTGAGGCGGGCCACCAGCCCCCGGAGCGCGGTGTCCGCGCCCTGGGACGGAATGCTCGATTCGGGACATGTCCGGCCGATGATGCTGGACATGAGGACACGTCTGCCCGCACGCCGCCGCTCCCTGACCCTGCCGGTCGCCGCCGCTCTGGCCCTCCTGGCGGTGGGGCTGGTCCCGTCCGCCGCGCAGGCCGGCGGGCCCGTCGCGCAGGCCGCAGCGGCGACGTCGGCCCCGGGTCAGCGCGTGATCGTCCGCCTCGTCCCGGGCAGCGACGCCGCCGCCCTGGCACGTCAGGTGAGCGGTACGGTCGGCGCCGCCGCGGTCACCCAGCTGTACGCGACCGCCGTCGACGGCTTCGCCGCGAGGCTCCCCGCCTCCGTCATCGAGACCCTGCGCCGGAACCCGAGCGTCGTGTCGGTCGAGCCGGACCTCGTCGTCCGGACGTCCGCCACGCAGCGCCCGACCCCCAGCTGGGGCTTGGACCGCATCGACCAGGCGAAGCTCCCGCTCAGCACGAGCTTCACGACCACCGCCGAGGGCAAGGGCGTGACCGCGTACGTCATCGACACCGGCCTGCGCGCGGACCACGTCGACTTCACCGGCCGGGTCCGCGCCGGCTACTCGGCGGTCGCCGACGGCCAGGGCACGACCGACTGCAACGGCCACGGCACCCACGTCGCCGGCACGCTGGCGGGACGGACGTACGGGGTCGCCAAGGGGGCGACCGTCGTGCCGGTGCGCGTGCTCGACTGCGCCGGCAGCGGTCTGTTCTCGCAGGTGGTCGCCGGGATCGAGTGGGCGGTGCGTGACCACAAGGCCGGTGTCCCGGCCGTCGCCAACCTCAGCGTGGGTGGCCCGGCCGGATCGATGCTCGACACCGCCGTCCAGTCGCTCGTGGCCGACGGCGTCACCGTCGTCGTCGCGGCCGGCAACTCGAACGTCGACGCCTGCACGACGTCCCCGGCGCGCGTCCCCGCGGTCCTCACCGTCGGCGCGACGACGCCCACCGACGCCCGGGCGTCGTACTCCAACTTCGGCAGGTGCCTCGACCTGTTCGCCCCCGGGTCGTCGATCGTCTCGGCGTCCGCGTCGTCGACGACGGGCTCGGCGACGATGTCCGGCACGTCGATGGCCACCCCGCACGTGGCCGGCAGCGCCGCCGTGCTGCTGTCCAAGCAGCCCAAGCTGACGCCCGGCGCGGTCGCCTACTCCCTCACCCACTTCTCGACGCCGGGCGTCGTCACGTCCGGCGGCACGGCCAGCCCGAACCGGCTGCTGCGAGTCAGCTGACGAGGGCCGGCCGGCGCGACCGTGCGTCAGGCCGTGGCGCCCGGGCGCCGGCAGCCGAGCCGGTCAGCAGCGGCAGGCGCCGCCGTGACCCGGACCGTGGCCGGAGCCGCCAGCAGTCGTGGGGCCGCCGCTCGCCCGCGGTCGTGGGCCCGGTCCCGGCGGCCGGGACGACGTCGGCGTCCGGGTGCACCTCGGGCGCGGGCTCCGGTGACCCGGCGGGCGCCTGGGCGGTCGCCCGGTCGTCGCGGTACACCGTGCCCTCCTTGAGCACGACGACGACGCGTCGCATCGCGGTGATGTCCTGGGTCGGGTCGCCGTCGACGACGACCAGGTCGGCGAGCTTGCCGACCTCGACCGTCCCGACCTCGTGCAGCAGGTCGACGTTCTCCGCCGAGTGCCGTGTGCCCGCGACGATCGCCTGCATCGGCGTCAGGCCGGCGTCGACCATGAGCTCGAGCTCGTGCGCCATGTCGGCGTGCCGGTTGAACGGCGTGCCGGCGTCGGTGCCCGCGGCGATCCGCAGCCCCGAGCGCACCGCCGCGGTGAAGCCCGCGATGCTCGCCTCGCGCTGCTGCTCGGCCTTCGCGACGACCCAGGCCGGGACGCCCCGGTCGGCGTTGTCGAGGATGCCCGCGAGCGCGCTGAGGGTCGGCACGAGGAAGGTGCCCTGGGCGACGGCGAGGTCCAGTGCCTCGTCGTCGAGGTAGAAGCCGTGCTCGACGGAGTCGATGCCGGCGCGCAGCGCGTTCTTGATGCCCGCGTTGCCGATCGCGTGCGTGGTGACCCGCTTGCCGGCGCTGTGGGCGACGTCGGCCACGACCCGGAGCTCCTCGACGGTCAGGGACGCGTGGGCCGGGTCGACGCCGGCGGTGAGGACGCCACCGGTGGCCATCACCTTGATGAAGTCCGCCCCGGCCTTGAGCTCCTGGCGGGTCGCGCGGCGCACGTCGTCCGGCCCGTCGGCCTCGTTGCCCATGAAGTAGCCGTGCCCGCCGGTCATCGTGATGACCCGGCCCGCCGCGCGGACGCGCGGACCCTCGACCAGCCCACCCGCGATCGCCCGGCCGAGCTCGATGGCGATCCGGCTGGGTGCGCCGCAGTCCCGCACGGTGGTGACCCCGGACTCCAGGGTCAGGTGGGCGTTGCGCGCCGCGCGCAGGGTGCCCAGCGGGACGGAGTCGTCCCGGACCTGCGCGGCCAGGTCGGGGGCGCCGTCGTTGGCGAGGTGGACGTGGGCGTTGATCATCCCCGGCAGCAGGGTGCGGCCGCCGCAGTCGAGCACCCGCTCGGGCGGGAACGACGGCGCCTGCTCGCGCGGTCCCACCCACGCGATCCGGGTGCCGTCGACGACGACCGACCGGCCGGGGACGGGGGCGGCGCCGGTGCCGTCCACGAGGACGACGTCGTGCAGGAGGAGGGAGGGGCGGCTCGACATGCGGCCGAACGTAGCCGTCCGGCCGGTGCGCCACCGACCGGGGCACGAGGGTCGGCCGTCAGACGCCCTCGGGGATCAGTCCGAGGATCGGCAGGTCGGGCACCGCGAACCCCGGCTGCCAGGGCCAGCGACGCCGGCTGTCCGGGTGGACCAGCGAGGCGAACTCGGGGCTGCCGGGACCGCCACACATGACGCCCTGGACCGCCCACCCGTACCGATCCATCAGGGCGGCGATCTGGGACCGGGCGCCGGCCGCCGGTGGCGTCCGTCGTGGCGGCGTCGCCTCGCGCGGTCCTCGCGGCGTCGATCTGCACGATTCACGGCGTCCTCCGTCCGTCCGCCACCGCGGTGCCCGGCGGCCACCACGGGACGGTCGGGACGGCGGCGGCGGGGCCGAGCGGAGCGCCCGCTCATCCGGGGACGGCCAGGCGGCCGGGACGGCTCGGGTCGGGTCGGTGCGGACCGGACGCCGTCGCGGTGGGGTGTGGCGCCACACCCTCAGGCGGTGCGGACGCGTGGCGGAGGGCGTGGGATTCGAACCCACGAGAACGGGGTTGTCCCGCTCCAACGGTTTTCAAGACCGTCTCTTTCGGCCGCTCAGACAGCCCTCCCGTGCGGGGGACATCATGCCAGGACGCGCGGCGGTCCCTAGGGTCGAGCCGTGCGCGCGATCACCGTCCCCGAGCCCGGAGGGCCGGACGCCCTCGTCCCCACGACCGTCCCGGACCCCGAGCCGGGCCCGGGCGAGGTTCTCGTCCGGGTCGCCGCCGCGGGGGTCAACCGGGCGGACCTGCTGCAGCGCGCCGGCCACTACCCCTCGCCGCCGGGGAGCGCGCCGTGGCCGGGGCTCGAGGTGTCCGGGACGGTCCTCGCCCTCGGGGACGGCGTCACCGCGTGGGCGGTCGGCGACCCGGTGTGCGCGCTGCTGGGCGGCGGCGGGTACGCCGAGCGGGTCGTCGTCGACGCCGGGCACGTCCTGCCGGTGCCCGACGGCGTCGACCTCGTGGACGCCGCCGGGCTGCCCGAGGCGGTCTGCACCGCGTGGTCGAACCTCGTCGACGTCGGCCGGCTGCGGGCCGGGGAGCAGGCCCTGATCCATGGCGGTTCCGGCGGCGTCGGCTCCATCGCGATCCAGATCGCGGCGGCGCTCGGGGCCCGCGTGCTCACGACGGCGGGCGGTCCGGAGCGCGGCGAGCGGTGCCGCGCGCTGGGCGCCGACGTCGCGATCGACCACCGCGCGCAGGACGTCGTCGCCGCGGTGCGGGACGCCACCGGCGGGCACGGGGTCGACGTCGTCCTCGACGTGCTGGGGGCCGCGGCCCTCGCCGACAACCTCGCCGTGCTGGCGACCGAGGGCCGGCTCGTGGTCATCGGCCTGCAGCGCGGGCGCCGGGCGGAGATCGACCTGGGCCTGCTCATGTCGCGGCGCGCCTCGATCAGCGGCACCACGCTGCGGGCCCGGCCGGCGGAGCAGAAGACGGCGCTGGTCGCCGCGGTCCGCGAGCGGGTCTGGCCGATGGTCGGCGACGGACGGGTGCGGCCGGTCGTGCACGCCCGGCTGCCGCTGGCCGAGGCGTCCCGGGCGCACACGCTGCTCGACTCGGGCGAGGTGTTCGGCAAGCTGCTCCTGCTGCCGTGAGCGGTGGGGCACCCGCGCGGGTGAGGCCGCGGTCCGGTCACGGCGGGCGGTGACGCCCGGGGCGATGATGGAGCCATGAGCCTCAGCCACCCGGACCCCGGCCGCACTCCCGGCACCGCACCACGGATCGTCGTCGTCGGTCCGGACGGCCGGCCCGCGGGCTCGGACGACGCGCAGGACGGCGTCGCCACCCGGGAGGTGGGCGAGGACCCGACGTCGCTGGTCGACCAGCCGACGAAGGTCATGCGGATCGGGACGATGATCAAGCAGCTGCTCGAGGAGGTGCGCAGCGCCCCGCTCGACGACGCGGCCCGCACCCGGCTCGCCGCGGTGCACGCGCGGTCGATCCGCGAGCTCGAGGACGGCCTGTCGCCCGAGCTCGTGGACGAGCTGCGCCGGCTGACCCTGCCGCTCGGCGACGGGGACACGCCCTCGGACGCGGAGCTGCGGATCGCGCACGCCCAGCTCGTCGGGTGGCTCGAGGGGCTGTTCCACGGCATCCAGACGGCGCTGGTCGCGCAGCGGATGGCCGCGCAGCAGTTCGCCCAGGCGCGGCACGCGCTGCCGCCCGGCGTCACGATGCCGGGGCGGCCGGGCGCGGACGCCGAGAACGAGCGTCAGGGGCCGGGTCAGTACCTCTGAGCGACTCCGGGCCAGCGTGCCCGCCGCGGGACCGGGACCGAGCGCGGGCCGTCAGGGCAGGACGGCGGGGTCGGGCGTGACGTCGTCGGCCGCCGGCGCCGCCGCGCGCGGTGCCGACGTGAGCACGATCGCGCCGGAGACCGCGACGAGCCCGACGACCTCCCACCCGTGCGGCCACTGCCGCAGGGCGATCGCCCCGACGACGGCCGCCGTCGCCGGCAGGAGGGCCAGCAGGACCGCGAAGGTCGCCGGTCCGACGCGGCGCAGGACGACCTGGTCGATGGCGTACGGGACCGCGGACGACAGCAGCCCGACGCCGACGACGGCGAGCGCGACCCCGGCGTCGCCGAGGACCGGACCGGCTCCGCCGGCGAGGAACGGGGCGAAGACGAGGGCGCCGGCGACCATCGCGAGGGACAGCGCCGTGACCCCGGACCCCCCGACCGCGACCCGGCGCCCGAGCACGATGTAGCCCGCCCAGCACACCGCCGAGACGCCGATCGCGACCAGCCCGACGACGACGCCCGGCCCGCCGCCCCCGCTCACGGTGAGCCCGGCGAGCAGGACGACGCCGGCCGCGGCGAGCACCATGCCGGCCCGCTCGCGCCAGCCCCGTCCGGTGACGGCCGCGACGCCGATCGGCCCGAGGAACTCGATGGCCACCGCCGTGCCGAGCGGCAGGTGGTCGATCGCCACGTAGAACGAGACGTTCATCGCGGTGAGGACGGTCCCGAACAGCGCGACGACGCCGAGCTCGCGGCGCGACCAGCGGACGCGCCACGGCCGGCTGACCAGCACCAGGGCGACGGCCGCCACGAGCATCCGCAGCCACGCGACGGTCGGCGCCGCGATGACGGCGAAGAGGCCGACGGCCAGCGCGGCGCCGGCGTACTGGGTCAGGCCGGAGGCGACGAACAGCGCCGGCGCGGGCACCCGGCCGCCGCGGGCGGGGCTCGCCGCAGGCATCGGGTCGGCACCCACTCAGGCGAGCAGGCGGTGCAGGACGTCGACGACGCCGTCGTCCTCGATGGTCCCGGTGACCTCGTCGGCGACGGCCCGGACGGGCTCGGGCGCGTGCCCCATGGCCACGCCGAGCGCGGCCCACTCGAGCATCTCCCGGTCGTTGCTGCCGTCCCCGACGGCGACCGTCCGGGACGGCTGGACGTCGAGCTCCTGACGCAGCTGCTCGAGCGCGCTCGCCTTGGTGACCCCGTGCGGGGCGACGTCCATCCACGCCGTGTACCCGATGGCGTAGGTGACGTTCTCGAGTCCCATCCGGTGCGCGAGCCGGCTGAACTCCTCGCTCGTGTGCCCGGGGCTGCGCACGACGAGGCGCGTCACGTGCTCCGCGGCGAGCTCGTCGATGCCGACGACGGCGTGCTCGCCGGCGAGCTCGCCCGACCGGGAAGGAGGCGTTCATCCGGAACCCGATGCCGACCTCCTCGACCGCGAACAGGGCGTCCGGCAGGGCGGCGTGCAGCAGCCGCAGCGCGGGTCCGGGGTCGAAGGTGATGAGCGAGGTGATCTCGTAGCCCTCGGGCGTCCACGGGTCCAGGCGCGCGGTCACCGACCCGTTGGAGCACACCACCCAGCCCTCGGTGATGCCGAGGTCGTGCGCGACCGGGACGGTCGCGTGCAGCGAGCGCCCGGTCGCCAGGACGACGTGCGCCCCCGCCTCGCGGACCGCCGTCACCGCGGCGCGGGTGGCGTCGCTGATCCGCTCGTCGTAGGTCATGAGGGTGCCGTCGATGTCCAGGGCGACGAGCAGCGTGCCGTGCCCGACGAGCCCGGCGCGGTCCAGCCGGTCGTCCTCGGCGTCGGGGCGCGCGGCCGCACCTCGGGCGGCCGTCGCCCGGTCGGCCCCACCCGTGCGCGAATCCGTGCCCGCCCGCGTGCCGACGCCGTCGGGCTCATCGGGCCACCGGCTCGAGCACCTCGAGGCCGCCGAGGTAGCCGCGCAGGCCCTCCGGGCACGCGCACCGAGCCGTCGGGCTGCTGGTGGTTCTCGAGGATCGCCACGATCCACCGGGTCGTGCCGAGCGTCCCGTTGAGGGTCGCGACCGCCCGGGTCGTCGCCCGACCGGCGTCCGCTCGCGGATGCCGAGCCGCCGGGCCTGGTACGTGGTGCAGTTCGACGTCGACGTGAGCTCGAGGTAGCGCTCCTGGGTCGGCAGCCACGCCTCGCAGTCGAACTTGCGCGCGGCGCTCGACCCGAGGTCGCCGGCGGCGGTGTCGATGACGCGGTACGGCAGCTCGACCCGCGGCGAGCATCTCCTCCTCCCAGGCGAGCAGCCGCTCGGTGCTCGGCGGCGGCGTCCTCGACCCGGGCGTAGGAGAACATCTCGACCTTGTGGAACTGGTGCACCCGGATGATGCCGCGGGTGTCCTTGCCGTACGAGCCGGCCTCGCGGCGGTAGCACGCCGACCAGCCCGCGTAGCGCCGCGGCCCGGCCGACAGGTCGAGGATCTCGTCCGCGTGGTAGCCGGCCAGCGCCACCTCGCTCGTGCCGACGAGGTACAGGTCGTCGGCCTCGAGGCGGTAGACCTCGTCGGCGTGCGCACCGAGGTACCCGGTGCCGGCCATGACCTCGGGCTTGACCAGCGTCGGGGTGATGACCGGGGTGAAGCCGGCGGCCACGCGCCTGGTCGACGGCGGCGTTGAGCAGCGCGAGCTCGAGCCGCGCGCCGACGCCGGTGAGGAAGTAGAACCGGGCGCCGGACACCTTGGCGCCGCGCTCGGTGTCGATCGCGCCGAGCAGCTCGCCGAGCTCGAGGTGGTCGCGGGGGGTGAACCCCTCGGCGGCGAAGTCGCGGCGGGTGCCCACCTCGCGCAGCACGACGTAGTCGTCCTCGCCCGCCGGGCGGGACGCCGTCGGCGACGACGTTGCCGATGCGGCGGGCGGTCTCGGCGAGCGCGGTCTCGGCGGCGTCGGCGTCGGCCTGGTGGGCCTTGACGTCCTGGGCGAGCTGCTTGGTCCGGCCGAGCAGCTCGGCCTTCGCCTCGCCCTGCGCGGTCGCGACCTGCTTGCCGAGGGACTTCTGCTCGGCGCGCAGCTGCTCGAAGCGGGTGAGCGCGGAGCGTCGGCGCTGGTCGGCCTCGAGGACGGCGTCGACGAGCGCGGGGTCGTCCCCGCGGGCTCGCTGGCTGGCACGGACGACGTCGGGGTTCTCACGGAGCTCGCGGAGGTCGATCACACCCCGAGGGTATCGACCCGCGATGGACGCCGTTGACGGCGAGCGAGGGGCACCGGACGGCGGGCCCCGGCGACCGGTGAGGGCGCGGACGCACGCGTGGGAGGCGGGCCGTACCGTTGGCGCCCATGACGTGGTCGGAGTGGTTGAGCGTGCTCGCCCTGGTGGTGGCGGGTGGTGCGCTGACCGTCTCGATCGCGACGATGCGGACGGTGCGGCCCCGTCGGGTCGGCGTCCCCGTCGACGCGGCCCGCATCACGGCCCGGATCGGGGTGCAGGCCCTCCCGATGTCGCCGACGAGCGGTGCCCAGGTGGCGTTCGTCGCCAACCCGACCAAGCCCGGCGTCGTCGAGCTGCGCGACGCCGCCATCCGCGCCTGCGCGTCGCGGTACATGCCCGAGCCGATGTGGTTCGAGACGACCCTCGACGACCCGGGGGTCGGTCAGGCCCGTGCGGCCGTCGAGCGAGGGGCGACCACCGTCGTCGCCGTCGGCGGGGACGGGACGGTGCGCGCGGTGGCGGAGGCGCTCGCCGGCACGTCCGTCGCCATGGGTCTCATCCCGCTGGGGACCGGCAACCTGCTGGCCCGCAACCTCGACCTGCCCCTGACGGACACGGACGAGCTCCTGCGCCTGGCGCTGACCGGCCCCGAGCGCACGATCGACGTCGGGTGGCTGCGCGTCGAGCGGTACGAGGAGACGGTGTCGGACGACGTCGCCGAGGCGGCCGACGACGTCCCCGGGGCGTCGGGCGGCCGGGCCGCGCCGACCGCGCCGCCCGGCGGCCGCCAGCCTCCGCGCGACCACATCTTCCTGGTGATCGCCGGCCTCGGGTTCGACGCCGCGGTCATGGGGGACGCCGACGAGGACCTCAAGAAGAAGGTCGGCTGGTTCGCCTACTTCCTGGCCGGTTCCCGGCACCTCAACGGCCGGCGGATGAAGCTGCGCCTGGCCGTCGACGACGGGCCCCACCAGATCCTGCGGCTGCGGAGCCTGCTCGTGGGCAACTGCGGCAAGCTGCCCGGCGGCATCACGCTGCTGCCGAACGCCGTGCTGGACGACGGCGAGCTGGACCTGGCGGCGATCGACACCCGCGGCGGCATCGCCGGGTGGACCCAGCTCTTCGGCGAGGTCGCGCTGCAGGGGCTCGGGATGAGCAACGACCTGCCGGGCAAGATCGGCCGCATCGACCACTCCCGCGCGCGCCAGGTCCGGGTCTGGGCCGACCGCGCCGAGCAGATCCAGGTCGACGGGGACAACATCGGCGCAGGCGCTGGAGATCAGCGCGCGCGTCGAGCCGGCGGCGCTGCGGATCCGGACCGCCCAGGCGGCCTGACCGCGGAGCTCACCGTCCGCGCGGTCCGGCCCGCCGTTCGAGCAGTCCGGCGGCGCGCTCGTACGGCGCCCGCACCGCGGCGTCCACCGGTCGCCCCGCTTCCCGCAGGTGCTCGTCCAGGTCGTGCAGCCGGAAGAGCAGCCCCCGGGCCACCAGCGCCGGGGCGCCCGCCGGACCGGCGAGGTCCAGCAGCCCGTCGCCCTCGCCCCACCACAGCAGGCCGTCGGCGACCGCGACCGCCTCGGCGTAGGCCGCCGGACGCCAGTACGGGGAGACGTCGATGACGGCCGGTGGCGGCCCGTCGGGCCCGGCGACGACGAGGACGTTGCCGCTCAGGTCCCCGTGGACGAGCTGCGACGGGAGGTCCACGGGGACCGCCAGGGCGCGCAGGCGCGCCGCCACCCCGGCGAGCGCCGGCGCGACCGGCGGCGGTGCGATCGACGACGATGCGACGGGCGGCGGGGTGTCCGTCGCGGCGGGCGGCGGGGTGTCCGGTCGCGGCGGGCGCAGGTGCGACCGGCGCCACCGGGGCCGCGCGTGCTGCCCGTCCGACCGGGTGGGTCGACAGGTCGGTCGAGAGATCGGTCGGCCGGTCGGTCCACTCGCCCCACGCCGCCCGGTCGGCGCGTGCCCACCGGTCGTCGCGCGCGTCCAGCTCGGGTGGGCGCGGGCGGTCGGCGAGCGCCCGGTGGAACGCCCGGGCCGCGGCGAGCAGCTCGGGCCAGTGCCCGACCGGTCCGCTCGCGCCCGCGACCCACCGGCTCGCCGTCCACCCGTCCACCGCCCAGCGGCCGTCCGCGGCACGGACGGGCCGCGCCAGCCGGAAGCCGTCCTCGGGCAGGTCGGCGAGCAGGTCCGCGACCCACGACGTGCCGTCCGGGGCGCCGTCGGGCTTGAGGACGAGCCCACCGCAACGCCAGCTCCGGCCGGCCCCGCCGGTCAGCCGCTCCGGGTCCGCCGTCGTCCCGAACGCCCGGCGGACGTGCCCGGGCGGCGGGGCCTCGCCCGTCAGTGCGCCCGACCCTCGCGCAGGGCCCGCGACCCACTCCCGGGCCCCGGCGAAGTCGACGTCGGCCATGCCCGGCAGGACCGTGGTGGCCGCCCCGTCGGCACGCGGGTACGAGCCGAGGAACCGCACGTGCGGGCACACCCGGTGCAGACCCATGAGCGCCTCGGCCACGCGCTCCTCCGCGACGTGCCCCTCCGCGTCGATCGAGAACGAGTACCGGCCGAGCAGGTCACCGATCGGGCGGGACTCGATCCGCGAGAGGTTCACCCCGCGCGCGGCGAACTGCTCGAGCATCTCGAGCAGGGCGCCGGCGTCGTTGCTCGGCAGGTGCACGACGAGGGACGTCTTGTCGGAGCCGGTCGGCTGCGGGACCGGTCCCGGGCCGGCCGACGACGACGAACCGGGTGACCGCCTTCTCGTTGTCGGCGACGTGCCGCGCGATCACCTCGAGCCCGTACAGCTCGGCGGTCAGCGGGGCCACGAGGGCGGCGTCGAAGCCGGGCTCGGGCGACGACGCCGACGGCACCGACCGGTGCGCCGGAGCCCTCCGGCCGCGGGGGGCCGGCCGGCGAGCAGCGCACCGCCGCCGCGGTCGACGTCGCCGGCACGTGCACGACGCCGGGGAGGTTGGCGTTGATCCAGCGCCGGCACTGGGCCCAGGCGTGCGGGTGGGTCGCGACACGCCGGACGTCGGCGAGGGTCGTCCCGGGCCGAGCAGCCAGCACGAAGGTGATCGGCACCAGCACCTCGCGCAGCAGCACGAGGGCGAGCCCGGTCGCCAGGGTGTCGAGCGTGGCGGTCACGCCGCCCTCGACGGAGTTCTCGATCGGGACGACCGCGAAGTCCGCGCGCTCGGCCCGCACGGTCTCCAGCGCCGAGACGACGTCGACCTGCGGCAGGTACTCCGCCTCGTCCGGACCGGCGACCTGCCGCAGCGCGGCCTCGGTGAAGGTGCCCGGCGGGCCCGAGGTAGGCGTACCGGGGCAGTCGCGTGGGGGTGGCAGGCACGGTGGTGCTCCCTCCTTCGCCGGACGGCGGCTCCCGCGCCCGCTGCGGGGCGCCGGGGCCCCGCCGACGCGAGGCGGTGCGAGCGTAGTGCGCCGCCCGCCGACCGGGTCGGGGGCGCCCGTAGGCTGGTCGGGTGCCCCTCGTCCACCGACTCGTGCGCCTGCTGGGCGTCGCCGCGGCCCTCGCCGGCGCCGTGCTCGTGCCGGCGACCGCGCCGCCGGCGCGGCGGCCGTCGCCGAGGCCGACGAGCGCCGCGTGGTGGTGGTCGGGGTCACCGGCCTGCGCTGGGACGACGTCGGCGCGCTGACCACGCCGGCGCTGTGGGGCCTGTCCCGGAGGGGCGCGGTCGGCACGGTCTCCGCGCGCAGCGTCCGGTCCTCGGCGTGCCCGGCCGACGGCTGGCTCGCGCTCTCCGCCGGCTCGCGGGCCGCGGACCTCCCCGACGAGGCGACCGTCGAGTGCCGCCGCCTGCGCCTGCCCGCCGACGGCGCCCCGGTCCCCGGCTGGGCCGACTACCTGCAGTCCGCCGAGGAGGAGGCCTTCGACGCCCGGCTCGGCACCCTCGGCGCGGCGGTGCGGGACGGCGGCGTCACCGCGACCGGCCTCGGGCCGGGCGCGGCGATCGCGCTCGCCGCGTCCGGACGGGCTGCCGGTCGGCGAGGTCACGACGGTCCCCGTCGAGCGGCGCGCCCTGACCCAGACCCTGCGCGACGCGATGACGACGTCCGAGCTCGTCGTCCTCGACGCCGGCGCGGTCCGCGACCCGGGCCGGGGCCTGACCGACCGCGCCGCCTCCGGGCTCGACGACGACGGCGACGGGCAGCCCGACCCCGGCGCGGAGCCGGCCCCGCAGCCCACGCCCGCCGAGGACGACGACCTGACCGCCCCGGACGCGGTCACCGAGCCCACGCGGTCCGACCAGGTCCGGGTCGTCGACCAGCGGGTGGGCGCGGTGCTCGACGCCGTCACCCGGGCGAGCCACCCCACGACCGTGCTCGTGGTGTCGATCGCCGACTCCGGGCGGGCCCCGCACCTGCAGCTCGCCGCGGCGCTCGGCCCGCCCGTCGTCGACGGCGCGCAGCCGTTCACCGAGTCGATGCTCTCCGCCCGCTCGACCCGCCAGCCCGGCTACGTCATGACCACCGACCTCACGCCGACCGTGCTCGCCGGCCTGGGCATCCGCGACGCCGCGCCGGAGGGCGCCCTCGTCGGCGCCGCCGGTCACGACGGTCCCCGGGGCACCGCTCGCCAGCCAGCGGGTCACCGCGATGATCGACGAGGACCGGCACGCCTGGGCGGTCCGGCCGCTGGTCGGGCCGTTCTTCACGTTCCTCATCGTCGGCAACCTCGTCCTGTACGCGCTGGTCACCCTCGGTCTGCGCGGCGACCGTGCTGGAGAGCCTGAGCAGCGGGCTCAACCGCGTGCTGCCCGGCCGCCGGGGACGCGTCCGTCGCCGTGACGGTGCGCAGCCGGCCCGGGTCGGTGCTGGCCGGGCTCCGCGTCGCCGGCGTCGCGGTGGCGTCCGTCCCGGTGTCCACCTTCCTGGCGAACCTCGTCCCGTGGTGGCGCGCCAACCCGCCGTCCTACGTGCTCGCCGCGCTGGTGGTGGCGTGGGTCGCCGTCGTGACCGGCCTCGCGCTGCTGCCCCGCTGGAAGAGCTGGCCGCTGGGGCCGCTCGGGGTCGTGGCGGCCGTCACCGCCGTGGTCGTCGCGGCCGACGTCGTCACCGGCGGGCGCCTGCAGCTGTCCTCGCTCATGGGCGTCCAGCCGCTGGTGGGTGCCCGGTTCTACGGGTTCAACAACCAGGCGTTCGCCCTGTTCGCGGCGAGCACCGTGCTGCTCGCCGCCGCGCTCGCCAACCCGCTGGTGCAGCGCGGGCGGCGCCGGGCGCCGCGGCCGCGGTGGTCGCCGGGATCGGGGTCGTCGCGACGGTGCTGGACGGGATGCCCGGGCTGGGGAGCGACTTCGGCGGGCCGCCCGCGCTCGTCCCGGGCTTCGCGGTGCTCGCCCTGCTGGCCGCCGGGATCCGGATCTCCTGGGTCAAGGCGGTCGCGGTGCTCGCCGGCCGCCGCCGTCGTCGTCATCGGCTTCGCGGTCGTCGACTGGTCCCGCCCGCCGGACGCCCGCACCCACCTCGGCCGGTTCGTGCAGACCGTGCTCGACGGCGGCCTGTGGCCGGTCATCGTGCGCAAGGCGTCGCAGAACCTCGAGATCCTCTTCGGCAACTGGCTCACGCTCCTGGCCATCGGCGGGATCGCGCTCGTGGTGCTCGTGCTCGGCCGTCCGCTGCGCACGGCCGCGAGCGCGCCGGACGGCGGCCCGTTCCGCTGGCTGTCCGGCGGCGCACCGCTGGCCCGGCTGGCGAGCGACGCGCCCCTGCTGCGCCCGGGCCTGGTCGCGCTCGCCGTGACGCTCGGGATCGGGTTCGCGCTCAACGACTCGGGGGTCGTGATCCCGGCGGTCGGCGTGTCCGTGGCGGTCCCGCTCCTGGTCGCCCTGTGCGCCGGCTGGATGCTGTCGGTCCGTCCGGACCCGGCTGCGGCCCCGGTCCCCGGCGGGGCGCCCGCCCCCGCGGTCCAGCCCTCGACGCCGGGCCGCTGACACCGCCTCGGAACGTGGTGCGTGCCGGGCGCGCCTACCGGTGGGTGCGCGGCCCGTGCGCCGGCGCGACGGTGTCCCGCGCGACGCCGGCCACCGACCGCACCCGTCGGCTGCCCACCGCGAGCATGACGTCGCGGTACTGCGCGGCCCGGTGGAGCTGCCCGCGCAGGTCCGTGCCGGACGCCCGGTGCCGCAGGTCGCACGGCACCTCGACCGCGACGAACCCCTTGCGGAGCAGGTCGATCGTCATGCCGGTCTCCACGCCCCACCCACGGGCGAGCGGCGTGGCGGCCTCGAACGCCTCCCGGGTCAGGCAGCGCATCCCGGACAGCGGCTGGGTCGGCGTCCAGCCCGTCGCCTGCTGGATCGCCCGGCGCGCGGCGCCGACGACGATCCCGCGCCCGCCGGCGTTCTGCTGCGGCGGCAGGAGCGCGATGGACACGTCCGCCTCCCGCTCGAGCACGGGCGGGACGAGCGGCGCGGTGTTGACCGCGGTGTCCCCGAGGTCGCCGTCGATGAACAGCAGCAGCCGCGCCGGGCGGTCCGCGACGTCGCGCATCGCGACGATCGCGGCGCCGGTCTCCATCGCCGCGGCCTTGCCGCGGTTGTGCGAGTGCCGGACGACGACGGCACCCGCCTCGCGGGCCACGTGCTGGGTGTTGTCGACGCTGCCGTCGTCGACCACGAGGACGAGGTCGACGTGCGGGATCGCGCGCGCGGAGCGGACCGTCGCGGCGATCCGGCGCGACTCGTCCTTGGCCGGGATGATGACCGCGACCCGCTGGCGGGCACGGCCGGGCGCGCGGGCCAGGCGCGGCGTGGGCTGCGTCGCCGCCCGCCCGGACCGGGACGGTGCGGCCGTCGGTGCGGCGGGCGGGCTGTCCCCTGCGGGCTGGCCCTCGCGCGCGTCGGTCACGCGCTCCACCCTAGCCACATGTCCTGCCCCGACCAGTCGGCCCGCTCAGCGCAGGGTGACCTGGCGGGAGACCAGGCCGGCGCGTGCCCGCCGGGCGTTCGCGTCCAGCGGCGTCGTCTCCGCGAGGGCCGCGTCGAACCGCGCGAGGAACTCGACCGCGGGCGCCTCGATCTCGGACGCCTCGGTCCCCGGGGCGAGCTCCCACACCGGCACGACGACGCCGCTCGAGCGGAAGTACCCGACGAAGCGCGCGTCCCCGATCGCGGACTCGCGCGCGGCGTGCAGCCGCGCGAGCGCGTCGACCATCTCCTGCTCGTCGTGGGGCATCGCCCACCGCAGGAACTCCTTGTCGCCCATCCGGCACCAGTAGGCCGACTCGACCGAGGCGAGCTTGACCGTGGGCATGACGGTCTCGTTCGCCTCCTCGAGCGACGCGGTGACCTCGGGGGTGACCTCCGTGTCGGAGGCCAGCCAGTAGTCGAAGCCCTCGTGCACCGTCACCCGGAACGGCACGGACGGGTCCAGCACGTCCTGCAGCCGGGGACCGGGCGTCGGCAGGCCCGTGGTCGTCACGGGCGTGCCGGGCTCGACCTCCAGGGCCGCGAGCAGGGCGGCGGCGATGTCGCGGCTGGCGTCCCCGGAGCCGGAGCGGGTCTGCAGGGCGACCATGACCACGCCGTCGGCCCGGTGCAGCGCGGGCCACGCCATCGGCAGCATCGTCGTGACGACGACGTCGCGGGCGCCGTGCTCGGCGGTGGTGCGCACGCTCGCGGTCGCGGCCGGCACGACCTCGCGCAGCGCGACCCAGTCCGGCTCCCCGGGCAGCCCCTCGAACGGGCGCAGCACGAACTCGACGGAGGGTTTCTTGGCCATGCGGGCGAGACTACCGGGCCGTCCGGGCCGGTCCGGGGCGCGCCGGGCGGACCACCGCAGGCGGTGGGCCGGTCCGGCGGGACCTCACCGACTCACGACGGGCAGCCCGGCGCGGGCCCAGTCGACCATCCCGCCGTCGACGTTGAACGCGTCGTGGCCGTTCTGGACCAGCCACGCGGTCGCTCGCGCCGAGCGGACCCCCGAGTGGCAGATGACGAGCACGCGGTCCGCCTCGGGCAGCTCGCCCACGCGCTCGGTCAGCTCGCCGAGAGGGATGTGGACGCGTCGGGTGCGTGCCCGGCCTCCCACTCGTCGATCTCGCGGACGTCGACGAGGACGGCGTCGGCGGGGACGGGCCGGGCCGGGTCGAGCTCGGTGGGGTGCACGGACGGGACGGACGGCGGGAACATCGGGTCAGGCTACGTCGGCGGGTGTCCGGTCCGCGGTACGGCGGCGCGATCCGCTGCCCCGACCGCCCGGTGCTGCCAGTATCAGCGGCATGGACCCGCGCGCCGGAACTCTCGCTCAGCCCCAGGACCTCATCGACACCGACGCCGTCGTCGGCGCCTACTACGACCGGACCCCCGACCTCGACGACGTCGCCCAGCAGGTGGTGTTCGGGACGTCGGGGCACCGCGGGATCGAGCCTCGACGGCGCCTTCAACGAGGCGCACATCATCGCGATCACCGCGGCGATCATCGAGTACCGCCGGGCGCAGGGCACCGACGGTCCCCTGTTCATCGGCCGGGACACGCACGCGCTGTCGGAGCCGGCCTGGCGGACGGCCCTGGAGGTGCTCGCCGCGGCCGGCGTCGAGGTGCACGTCGACGCCCGCGACTCGTGGACCCCGACCCCCGCGGTGTCGCACGCGATCCTGCTGCACAACGGCGCCGGCACGTCCCAGGGCGTCCGGACGAGCGGCCCGGGTCTCGCCGACGGCATCGTCGTCACGCCGTCGCACAACCCGCCCCGCGACGGCGGCTTCAAGTACAACCCGCCGCACGGCGGACCGGCCGGCTCGGACGCGACCGGGTGGATCGCCGACCGCGCGAACGAGCTGATGCGGTCCGGCGTCGGGCAGATCCGCCGGGTCGGCGTCGACGCGGCGCTGGTCGCCGACACCACGCGCAAGCACGACTTCCTCAGCCGCCTACGTCGACGACCTGCCGTCCGTGCTCGACCTCGACGCGATCCGCGACGGCCGGCGTCCGGATCGGCGCGGACCCGCTGGGTGGCGCCTCGGTCGAGTACTGGGGCGCGATCGCCGAGCGGCACGGGCTCGACCTCACGGTCGTCAACCCCACCGTCGACCCGCGGTGGGCGTTCATGACGCTCGACTGGGACGGCAAGATCCGGATGGACTGCTCCTCGCCCGTCGGCGATGGCGTCCCTCGTGGAGGTGATGAAGCGGGGGCAGGGCGGCACCGGTGGACCGGCTCCCTACGACGTCGCGACCGGCAACGACGCCGACTCCGACCGGCACGGCATCGTCACGCCGGACGCCGGCCTCATGAACCCCAACCACTACCTCGCGGTCGCGATCCGCTACCTGTACGGCGGCGCCCGTCCCGGGTGGCCGGCCGGTGCCGCGATCGGCAAGACCCTGGTGTCGTCGGCGCTCATCGACCGGGTCGCCAGCGTCGCTCGGCCGGACGCTGCTCGAGGTCCCGGTCGGGTTCAAGTGGTTCGTGCCCGGGCTGCTCGACGGCTCGGTCGGGTTCGGTGGCGAGGAGTCCGCCGGCGCCTCGTTCCTGCGCACCGACGGCACGGTCTGGACCACGGACAAGGACGGGATCCTGCTCGCGCTGCTCGCCTCGGAGATCACCGCGACGACCGGCAAGTCGCCGTCGCAGCACCACGCCGACCTCGTCGGGGAGTTCGGCGAGTCCTGGTACGCCCGGGTCGACGCCCCGGCGACGCTCGAGGAGAAGGCGACGCTGGGCAAGCTGTCGCCCGAGCAGGTGACCGCGACCGAGCTCGCCGGTGAGCCGATCACCGCGCGGCTCACGGCGGCGCCGGGCAACGGCGCGTCGATCGGCGGGCTCAAGGTCACGACCGAGAACGCGTGGTTCGCGGCCCGCCCGTCGGGCACCGAGAACGTCTACAAGATCTACGGGGAGTCGTTCGTCTCGGCCGAGCACCTCGCCCGGGTGCAGTCCGAGGCGCGCGACGTCGTCTCGGGGGCGCTCGGGTCCTGAGCGGTTCCGCCGCGGCGGAACCGCCGAGAGGGGCGCGGCAGCGCCGGACACGGGGTGGCGTCAGCCGCCCTGGCCGCGTCCCTCCTCGGTCCGGACCATGTCCTGGTACGCGGGGTTCTCCCGGATGAACGCCTGCACGAACGAGCACAGCGGCATGACCCCGCGCCCGGACGCGCGCAGCCCGTCGAGCGCCTCGCGGACGAGCTGCGTCCCGATGCCCTGCCCCTCTTCGCCCGGCTCCACCTCGGTGTGGACCAGCTCGAGGTCGCCGGCCGCGCCGTCCTCGCCCGCGTAGCGCACCGGGCGGTAGTCGATCGACCCGACCACCGTCCCGTCGGGGGTGCGGGCCTCGAAGCGAGACCGTTCGGGCTGGTCGACGACCGTGAGTTCACCATGGTGCCGATCCTCCCCCGCCTGCCCGGTCCGTGCAGGGGGTCGCGGTGGGTCGCCGCGCGCCGGCGACGGGCGCCGGTTCCGGGTGGGACACTCGTGCGGTGCTCAGCCCCTACCGCGACGTCCTGACGAAGCCGGGGGCGCTGGCCTTCTCCGCGACCGGCCTGGTGGCCCGGCTGCCGATGTCCATGGTCGGTATCGGCATCGTGCTCATGATCTCGGCGCTGTACGGCTCCTACGGGCTCGCCGGCCGGGTCTCCGCCGTCTACGTCGTCGCCAACGCGGTGTGCGGACCGCGGCTCGCGCGGCTGGTGGACCGGCACGGGCAGGCGAAGGTCATGCGGCCCGCGATCGCCGTCGCGACGGTCGGCCTCCTCGGGCTCCTCCTCGCGGCGTCCGCGGGCGCCGCCCCGGTGTGGCTCTACGTCGCCGCCGTCGTCGCCGGCGGCCCGGCCGGGTCGTTCGGCGCCCTCGTGCGGGCCCGGTGGTCCCACGTGCTGCGCGACCCGCGACAGGTGCACACCGCGTACTCGCTGGAGTCCGCCCTGGACGAGCTCGTGTTCGTCGTCGGGCCGGTGCTCGCCACGGTCCTCGCGACGTCGGTCGCTCCGGTGGCCGGGCTGATCGTCCCGCTCGTGGCGGCCGTGGTCGGCGGGTACCTCTTCCTCGGGCTGCGGGCGACGCAGCCGCCGGCGCGACCGGTCGAGCCGCGCACCGCCGACGGCGTCCCGCGCCGCGCGGTCATGCGGTCCCGCGGGATGGTCGTGCTCGCGCTCGTCTTCGTCGCGGTCGGTGCGATCTTCGGCGCCACCGACGTCTCGACGGTCGCGTTCGCGGAGGAGGCCGGCTCGAAGGCGTCGGCCGGGTTCGTCCTCGCGACGTTCGCGTTCGGCTCCCTGCTCTCCGGGCTCGGCTACGGCGCCCGGCACTGGACGACGCCGCTGTGGGCGCGGTTCGTCGTCGGCGTCGTGGCCCTGACCATCGGCACGTCGCTGTTCCTCGTGGTCACCAGCGTGCCGATGCTGGCCGTCGTCATGTTCGTCACCGGGTTCGCCATCGCCCCCACGCTCATCAACGGCAACGGCCTCGTGCAGCACCTCGTCGCGCCGTCGCAGCTCACCGAGGGACTGACCTGGGTCGCGACGTCGCTCGGGGTCGGGGTCTCGATCGGGTCGTCGGTCGCCGGCGTGATGATCGATCGCCAGGGCGCGCACGGCGGGTTCACGGTCGTGGTCGTCGCGGCCGGCGCCGCCTTCGTCGTGACCCTCGCGTCGCTCGGGGTGCTGCGGCGCGACAGCGCCGGCCACCCGGCCGTCGACGTCACCCGCGATCCGTCCGACGCCGTCTCGCGCAGCATCCCCGTCGACGCCGAGGCCTGCAGCGCGACCGGTGGCGCGGCCGTGGCCAGCGCCCAGCTGTCGGAGTCCGAGGTCGACCGCCGGGCCGACGAGGACGCCCGGCGCCGCTGACCGGACGGGTCGCAGGCTCGGCAGGTCTCAGGGCTGCGGGTCCCGCGCGTCGTACGCGAGGAAGCGGGGCTGGCGGCGCACGAGCACCCAGGTCACGGCCACGCAGGCCAGCCCGCCGACGACGGCGGCCCACCCCTCCCCCAGCCACGTCGCGTTCGCGCCGCCGACGAGGTCACCCAGCCGCGGCCCGCCGGCCACCACGACGATGAAGACCCCCTGGAGCCGGCCGCGCATCGCGTCGGGCGTGGCGGTCTGCAGGACGGACTGGCGGAACACCGAGCTGATCGAGTCCGCGGCGCCGGCCAGGGTGAGCATGACGAGCGCCACGACGAGCGCGGCCCAGAGCACCGGCCGCGTGGACGAGGCGCCGTCCGGTGCGCCGGACGAGCCGGCCCACACCACGGCGAGGCCGAACCCGGCCACCGCCACGCCCCACCCGGTGACCGCCCACGCGATGGCCCGGCCCTGGGCCCGGACCAGGCCGAGCGACCCGGACAGCACCCCGGCGAGGACGCCGCCGAGCGCGACGGCCGAGCTCAGCGCACCCGCCGTCGCCTCGCCGCCGCCGATGATCACGGCCCCCACGGCGGGGAAGAACACCCGCGGGAAGGACAGCACCATGGCGCCGAGGTCGACGAGGAAGGTCATCCGGACGTTCGGCCGGGTCGCGAGGTACCGCAGTCCCTCGGCGATCGAGGCGAGGCCCGCACGTCGCGGCGGTCCGTCGCCGTCGGTGGCGAGCGGCGGCATCGGCGGCAGCAGCCGCAGCGCCCACAGGGCGAACGCGAAGGTCACGACGTCGATCGTGTAGGTCACCGGGTAGCCCCACACCGCGACCAGGACGGCACCGAGCAGCGGACCGATGGTGAAGGCCGTGCTCCAGGCCAGCGTCTGCAGGGCGTTGGCCGCCGGCATGAGCTCGGGCGGCAGCAGGCGGGGGACGATCGCGCTGCGGGCGGGGTTGTTGATCGCGAAGGCGGCCGACTGGAGCGCGACGAGCGCGTACAGCAGCTCGACCGACCGGAAGCCGAGCCAGGCCTGCAGGGCGATCGCGATCGAGACGACCCAGAGCGCCGTCGACGCCCACAGGGCGACCGTGCGGCGGTCGTGGCTGTCGACGAGCGCACCGCCGTACAGGCCCAGCCCGACGAGGGGCACGAGCGTGCACAGCCCGAGGACGCCGACCGACAGCGTCGACCCGGTGAGCGCGTACACCTGCAGCCCGACCGCGACCACGGCCAGCTGGGACCCCAGCGTCGCCAGGCCCTGCCCCCACCACAGCCGGCGGAACTCGGGGCTGATGCGCAGCGGCGTGGTGTCGGCGAGCAGACGTGGCACGAGGGTGGAGGCTACGCGGACGCGCCCGGCACCTCGCGTCGAGGTGCCGGGTGCGGTCCGTCCGTGCCGCCGGGGCGCGAGTCCCCGTCGGGCCGGGTCAGGCGGTGCCGGTGCCGTTCGAGCGGTTCGTGGGCGGCGTCGTGAACGGCGCCCCCGACTCGGTGCTCGCGCCGCCGCCGGCCACGGTCTCGCCCGTGGGGGCCACCGGGTACCGGTCGATCGGGCCGCGTCGGCGTCCCGCCGCGGGCCGAGCTCACGGCCGACTTCAGGTTCTCGGTGACCCGCCCCTTGAGCGCCGTCGCCTCGGACCGGGCGAAGTCGGCGGCCTTCCCCTCGAGCTCGTGGACCCGCTCCTGCACCTGCGGGCTGTTCCAGGCGCGGAGCGTGACGCCCTTGATCTTCTCGAACCGCTGCCGTCCGGCGCGGGTGCCCAGCACGTACCCCAGCCCCGTGCCCACGATGAATGCCGACCTGGACCCCATTGCGTCGCCGCCTTCCTGTCCCACCGCGGGCCTCCCGCGTGCCTCCCGAGGGTAGCCGCGCGGCCGACGTCGGCGCTGGTCAGGTGCGAGCCGCGCGGGACCACCCCACCGGCGCGCCCGCCGCGCGTCCGCTCCGCCCCGGGTCCAGACTGCGACCACAGGTCACGCGCGAGAGCACGCTGAGGAGCGGCGATGACGCAGGGGGTACCCACCACCGTCCCACCCGCCGCGACGGGTGACGGGCCGCTCAAGCGCAGCATCGGACGCCGGGTGCTGCTGCTGTTCGTCGTCGGGGACATCCTCGGCGCCGGCATCTACTCGCTGACCGGCAAGGTCGCCGGCGAGGTCGGCGGCGCCCTCTGGCTGCCGTTCCTGCTCGCCTTCGCGCTCGCCGCGCTGACCGCGACCGCGTACGCCGAGCTCGTGGGGAAGTACCCGCTCGCCGCGGGCGCGGCGCTCTACGCGAACCGGGCGTTCCGCCGGCCCTTCCTCACGTTCATGGTGGCCTTCACCGTGATGATGTCCGGCATCACGTCCGCGAGCGCGGCGGCGCGGGCCTTCGGCGGCGACTACCTCGCCGAGTTCGTCAGCGTGCCGACGCTGCTGGCCGCCTACGTCTTCCTCGCCCTGGTGACCCTGGTCAACCTCGTCGGCATCTCGGAGTCGGTGAAGGTCAACGTGGTCCTCACGATCATCGAGGCCACCGGCCTGCTCGTCATCATCGCGATCGGCGTGTGGTCCGTCGTCAACGGCGACGGCGATCCGGGTCGGGCGCTCGAGCTCGACCCCGCGACCGGGTGGGTCGGCGTCCTCGGCGGGACGTCGCTGGCCTTCTACGCGCTGCTCGGGTTCGAGGACTCGGTGAACCTCGCCGAGGAGTGCCACGAGCCGCGCCGCGACTTCCCCCGCGCGCTCTTCGGCGGGCTGGCGATCGCCGCCGCCATCTACCTCGCGGTGGCGTTCACCTCGACGATGCTCGTCGAGACCGAGGTGCTCGCGGGGTCGACCGGACCGCTGCTCGAGGTGGTCAAGGTCGCCGGGATCGCGTTCCCGCCCACGCTGTTCGCCCTCATCGCGCTGCTCGCCGTCTCCAACACCGCGCTCATCAACATGATCATGGCGTCGCGGCTCGTCTACGGCATGGCCGAGGAGGGCATCGTGCCGCGCGTCCTGGGACGTGTGCACCGGCGCCGGCAGACCCCGTGGGTCGCGGTGGCGTTCACCGTCGCGGTCGCGTTCACCCTGGTGTCGACCGGCGACCTCAGCGGTCTGGCGGACACGACCGTGCTCCTGCTCCTGCTCGTGTTCGCGTGCGTGAACGTGTGCGTCCTCGTCCTGCGCGGCCGGCCCGACGACGACGCCGCGTCCGGGGACGGCGGCCGCACCTTCCGCGCGCCCACCTGGGCGCCCGTCCTCGGCGCGGTCGTCTCGCTCGTGCTGGCCAGCCCGCTGACCGGCCGGGAGGGGAGCGAGTACCTCCGGGCCGGCGTGCTGCTCGGCATCGGCGTGCTGCTCTACGTCGTCAACCGCCTGCTCGTCAGCCGCCAGGGCGCTGCGGACTCCGGCGCCTCCCGGGGTGACCGGGGTGACCGAGGTGACCGGGGTGACCGCGGACGGCCGGTCACCACGTGACCGCGAGCGGGCTCGTGTCGATCTCGCGCAGCAGGTGCGCCGGGTCGTCGTAGACCGCGACCGCGCCGGCCTCGATCAGCTCGGCGGCGCTCGTCCCACCGGTCAGCAGGCCGACGCACGGGACCCCGGCCCGGGCGGCCGCGGCGACGTCCCACACGGCGTCCCCGACGAAGACCGCCCGCTCCGCCTCGACGCCGGCCTGCGCGAGCGCGGTGCGGACGATCTCCGGGTCGGGCTTGGCCTCCCGGACGTCCTCGGCGGAGGTCACCGCGTCGAGGACGTCCGCGAGGTCCAGCACGGCCAGCAGCCGCTCGAGCTCGTCGGGCGAGGCGGAGGTCGCCAGGACCGTGACCGCGCCTCGCTCGGCGACGGCGCCCACCAGCTCGCGGGCACCGTCGAACGCCCGCAGCCGGTCGGCGAGCTCGGCGTACCGGGTGCTGTGCCCCTCCCGGACGCGGTCGCCGAGCCGGTCGGCGTCCTCGTCGCCGAGCAGGTCGGCGAGGAGCAGCGGCGACCCCTTGCCGATGGACCGGTGGATCCGCCAGGCGTCGACCGGACGCCCGACGTCGGCGAACGACAGCGCCCACGCGTGCACGTGCAGGTAGTTCGAGTCGACCAGCGTGCCGTCGATGTCGAAGAGCACCGCGCCCGGACCGTCCGACGTCCCGGGCTGCTGGTCGGGCTGCTGGTCGGGCTGGTCGGGCTGCTGGTCGGGCTCCTCGGGCGTGCTGGTGGTCGGCATGCGACAGGTCTACCCCGCCGTCGAGACGATCGCGCGCCCGGCCGGGCGGCACGGGCTCGCCCCGGGGTGCGGCCCGGGTGACGGCGGGTCAGCCGACGGTGGTGCCGAACAGCAGCCCGAGCACGTAGGTCACGGCCGGCGGCGCCGAACCCGATCGCGAGCTGGCGCAGCGCGCGCCGCAGCGGCGGACCGCCGGACAGGACGCCGACGGTCGCACCGGTGACGAGCAGCGCGAGGCCGACCAGGACGCACGCGACGAGCACCGCCGCCAGGCCGGTCAGACCGACCAGGTACGGCAGGACGGGGATCAGCGCGCCGGACGCGAAGAAGCAGAAGCTCGAGGCGGCGGCGCCCATGGCCGAGCCCGACGGCCTCGTGCTCGTCGACGTCGTCCGGCGCCGGCGCCGGCGCCGGCGGCCGCGTCGTCGGGCTCGGCCGGCCCGGGCGCGCGGCCGGGCTGGCGCGTCGGCCGGGAAGGTGACCGGGGACGTGGTGCGCGTGCGCGCCGTCGAGGCCCTCGAGCACCTCACGGGCGTGCGCGTCGGCGTCCGCGGGGCTCATGCCCCGCGCGCGGTAGACCAGGGCCAGCTCGTTCGCGTCGACGTCCAGGTGCGGCAGCGCCTCGCGGGCACGCGGGGTCGGGCATCGAGGCGGACAGCAGCTCACGCTGCGAGCGCACCGACACGAACTCGCCGGCCCCCATCGAGAGCGCACCGGCGAGCAGGCCGGCGATCCCGGTGAGCAGCACGGTGCCGTGCGCGACGCCGCTCGCCCCGACGCCCGAGGACGAGCGCGAGATTGCTCACCAGGCCGTCGTTGGCGCCGAACACCGCGGCCCGGAACGTGCCCGGACATCCGGTTGCGGCCCCGGGTCGCCAGCCCGCGCACGACCTCCTCGTGGATGCGCTCGTCGGCGGCCATGGTCGGCGGTCGCGTCGACGTCCGACCCGTACGCCGAGCGGGCCTCGGCGCGCTGGGCGAGGGCGAGGACGAAGACGGATCCGAACCGCCGGGCCAGGAGCGCCAGCGTGCGGGTGCGCCAGTCGCCGCGCAGCGGGCGGCCGACGTCGGGTCCGAGCAGCTCGATCCAGTGCGCGGCGTGCCGGCCCTCGGCCTCGGCGAGCGCGAGCAGGATGGCCCGCTCCTCACCGGTCCGGCGGGCTGCGAGGTCGCGGTAGACCGCCGCCTCGGCGCGCTCGTCGGCCAGGTGCTGGCGCCACCGGCGCAGGGTGCTGCGGCGTCCGTCGGCTGCGCCCCGGGATCGGTCGAGACGGGCGGGGACGCGGCGTGCTGGACATGGCCCCGATCATCCCAGACCCCCGCCCGGGGCCGCGTCGGCGTCCGAGTCCGCACGCGTGAGCCGGCGCGTCCGCCCCGACCGGGCGGGCGGCCGAGTTGCCGGGTCCGGTGCCATGGCTCACCGTGGACGCGGACGGGACTCGGCGACACGGAGGGCGGACCATGCAGGACCAGACGCGGATCGAGGCGGGGCTGTCCTCCGTCGCGCCCGCTCGCCGGTGGGCGCGCGCCAAGTTCGAGGCCGCCGGCCTCGACGAGGACGTCCGCGACCTGCTGGTGCTGCTGGTCAGCGAGGTGGTGACGAACGCCGTCGAGCACGCCGCGCCGCCGCTGCTGCTGTGCATCGAGACGACGCCCGAGATGACCCGCGTCGAGGTCCACGACCGCGCCCGTGACCTGCCGATCCTCAAGGATCCCGAGCCGTTCGACACCGGCGGCCGCGGCATCAAGTTCGTCAACGACCTCGCGACGCGCTGGGGCACCGCCAGCCGTTGGGCCCGGACGGGCACAAGACGGTCTGGTTCGAGGTCGCGCACCGGGGCGACGACGCGCCGGCCGACGACGACCGCGGCCCGGACACCGTCGGCGCGACGCCCGCCTGACACCCGCGCGCGCCGACGGTCAGCCGGCGGTCACCCGACGGTGCCGCGGCGCGCAGCTTCTCCAGCAGCGGGCCGGCGGCGGTGTCCAGGAACTCCTGCTGCTTCGCGTCCCCGACCTGGACGATCGCGATGTCGGTGAAGCCGGCCTCCCAGTAGGGCCGGACGGACTCGACGATCGCGTCCAGGTCCGGACCGCACGCGATCTGCTCGGCGACGTCGTCGGGCCGCACGAACTGGCTCGCGGCGTCGAACGCCTCGGTCGTGGGCAGGTCCGCGTTGACCTTCCAGCCGCCCGCGAACCAGCGGAACTGCTCGTGCGCGCGCTGCCGAGCGGCTTCCGCATCGGTGTCCCAGCTGATCGGGACCTGCCCGATCTTGCGCCCGGTCGGCAGGTCGGCCCGGCGTCGCTCGCGTGTCCCAGTGCTCGATGCGCCTCGGCGTCGGGCTCGACCGCGACGAGGTGGTCCGCCCACGGCGAGAAGCGCGAGATCGACTGCGGCCCGGAGATCGCGATGCCGATCTGCACCTTCTCGTCGGGCAGGTCCCACACCTTGGCGGAGTCGACCCGGAAGTGGCTCGCCGTCGTAGGTGAGCCGCTCCCCGGCGAGCAGCTCGCGGATGATCTCCACGGCCTCCTCGAGCATGTCGTGCCGCTCGCCGACGGCCGGCCACCGCTCGCCGACGACGTGCTCGTTGAGGTTCTCGCCGGCGCCGAGCCCGAGCAGGAAGCGGTCGTCGGACAGCACCCCGAGCGTCGCCGCCTTCTGCGCGACGACGGCGGGGTGGTAGCGGACGGTCGGGCAGGTCACGTACGTCATGAGCTCGACCCGCTCGGTCGCGTGGGCCACAGCGCCGAGCGATCGACCACGCGTACCCGGCGTGCCCCTGGGCGTCGAGCCACGGGAAGTAGTGGTCGCTGGACACCTCGAAGTCGAAGCCCAGCCGCTCGGCGTCGACCGCGTAGCGGACGAGGTCGCGGGGGCTGCTCTGCTCGGTCATCAACGTGTACCCGAATCGCGTCATGCGGCCCAGGTTCGCACCGGCCGGGCGGCCCGGCATCCGCGGGCGACCGCCCCGCGTCACGGTCAGCCCGCGTCCCGCGCCCCACGGCTCGACCGCCGTCCGGACCGGCTGGCCGGTGCGCGCGGACTCGACGATCGCGCGCCCCACGAGGTGGTCCTGGCAGCCCTCGGCGAGCGGGTACGGCGGCGGCCCGTCTCCGGCGACCCATGCGGCGGTCCCGGCGAGCAGGGCCGCGCCCGCGATCTCGTCGTCCCCCAGGCGCGCGCCCTCGAACGGGTTCCGGTACAGCACCTGGCCGTCGAGGCTCACGTGCTCGAGGTCGAAGCCGGGGAGGTCCTGCTCGACGCCGGTCTGGCGGCGGACGAGGTGCGACTCGACGATCGTGCGCGGCCCGGTCATCCGCATCAGCCGGTCGTCGACCAGCTCCCCGTGGCTGCCGCGCACCACGAGCCGGTTGGCGCGCAGCCGGTTGCGGGACTGGTTCGTGGTGAAGTCGTACAGCGCGCTGCGCCCGTCGCCGAAGTCGAGCGTGGCGAGCGTCGTCGTCGCCTCGCGCGGGGCGTCGTCGTCGGTCCAGCCGGCGCCGGCCGAGCGGGTCTGACCAGGGGTGCGGTGAGCGTCCGCGCCGTGACCTCCACCGCGGCTCGAACCGCACCCCGAGCAGCACCCGGACCAGCCCGACCGCGTGGTACTCGTGCGTCGAGGAGATCTGCACGGCGTGGGCCGGCCGACGATCGCCGTCGCGGACGAGCCGGATCCGCGCGGCGTGCGCCGGCATCGACCGGGCTGTGCTCGGCGACCTGGACGAGGCCGGACGCACCGACGTCGGCCCAGAGCGGCACGCAGGCCCGTCGACGTCCGGCGCCGGCGGCGTCTCGGTCGAGCACCGGCAGGTCGGCCGCGACGAGCGTCGCGCAGGACGTCGGGTGCGGCGTCCCACGGGACCGCGACCAGGACGAAGTCCGGACGGTCCGCGGCGAGCAGGTCCCCGACGGAACCGTACGGCGGGCACGTCCCACGTCGCGCTCGACCTCCGCGCGCCGCTCGGCGGTGCGGCTGACCGCCCCGGTGAGCGCGAACCGCTCGGGCAGGGCCGCGGCGAGGCGCCGGAAGAAGTCGGCGCGGTAGCCGGTGCCCACCAGCGCGAACCGCGCCGGCCCGGTGGCGCCGGGGGCACCACCGGGCCGGACGGCTGGGTCGGGCAGGGTCCTCGCGGGGCGTCCCGCCGTGGCCGGGGACGACCCGAGCGAGCTTGCCGCCGGTGGCGCCGAGGCGGTCGCCGGTGACGTAGCTGGACTCCTGCGACGCGAAGAACACGTACAGCGGCGCGAGCTCGGCGGGCTGGCCCTGCGCGGCCCAGCGGGGTGTCGGTGCCGAACGACTCCACCTTCTCCTCCGGCATGGTCGCGGGGATGAGCGGCGTCCAGATCGGTCCCGGGCGCGACCGCGTTGACCCGGATCCCCTTCTCGGCGAGCTGCTGGGCGAGCCCGCGCGTGAAGTTGAGGATGCCGGCCTTCGTGGTCGCGTAGTCGAGCAGCGGCGGGCTGGGGTCGTACGCCTGGACCGACGTCGTGTTGATGATCGACGCGCCGGCCGCCAGGTGCGGGACGGCGGCCTTGGTGATCCAGAACATCGCGTACAGGTTCGTCTTGAACACGCGGTCCAGCTGCTCGGTGCTGATGCCGAGCAGGCCGTCCGTCTGCGCCATCTGGTACGCCGCGTTGTTGACGAGGACGTCGAGGCCACCGAGCTCCCGAACGGTCGTCTCGACGAGCTCGACGCAGTGCTGCTCCTGCTGGATGTCGCCCGGGATGGTCACCGCCGTGCGGCCCGCGTCCCGGACGAGCCCGGCCGTCATCTGGGCGTCCTCCTCCTCGTCCGGCAGGTACGAGAGCGCGACGTCGGCGCCCTCGCGCGCGAACGCGATGGCCACCGCACGGCCGATGCCCGGAGTCGCCGCCGGTGATCAGCGCGCGGCGGCCCTCGAGCCGGCCGGAGCCGCGGTAGGTGTCCTCGCCGTGGTCGGGCTTCTCGTCGCATGTCGGACGTGAGGCCGGGGTGCGCGATCGTCTCGCCCGGGTGCTCGCCGTCGTGTACTGGGTGGTCGGGTCCTGGGGTGTCGTCTGGTCCGTCATGAGCCCAGTGGTACCCCGACGTGACGTGACTCACCACCGGAACGGGCCGCGCCGTGCGACCCCGATCCGGCGCGGCGGGCGCCCCGGTGTGGCGAACCCCTCAGCCCACTCTCAGGTTCGGGGCGTACCGTGGAACCAGCAAGCCGGGCTGCGAGGCGCGCCCCCGCGCCGCCTCGGCGCCCGCTCCCCACCCACCGAAGGGCACGACCTTGCGCCGACTCGCCACCGCCACGGTGTCCGCCGCCGTCGTCTCGCTGCTGCTGCCTGGCCGGCTGCGCCGACACCGACTCCGGCGACGCCGCATCCCCGACCCCGAGCGAGAGCGCCGAGCGCGGCCGCCGAGGACCCGACCCAGGCCGAGCGGCCACCCCCGAGGACGTCGCCGCGCTCGAGGCCGTGACCGTCGAGGGTGAGCCGGGCAGCCGAGCCGACGCTCACCTTCGAGCAGCCGTTCACCGTGTCCGCCGCGGTCGCGCGCGTCGTGACCCCGCGGGCACCGGCGCCGCGCTCGAGGAGGGCCAGAAGCTGACCATGAACTTCCTCCAGGTCAGCGGGGACGACGGCAGCACGATCACCACGACCTACGGCGCAGACCCCGGCCGAGCTCACGCTCGGCGACCCGCAGGTGTTCGCGGCGCTCAACGAGGCCCTCACCGGCCAGGCCGTCGGCGTCGCGGCTGCTGTTCGCGTCGCCCGGGCCAGGAGGCGGACCGTCGTCGATCATGGCGATCGAGGTCGCGGACGCCCGTGCCGATCCCGACGCGCGCCGAGGGCGCGGCCGTCGACGCCCGCCGCCGGCCTGCCCGTCGTCACCCTCGCCGAGGACGGCGCCCCGAGCATCGAGCCGATCGACGGCGCCGCCGCCGACCGAGCTCGTCGTCCAGCCGCTGATCACCGGCACCGGCCCGGCGGTCGAGTCCGGCCAGAACGTCACGTTCCAGTACAGCGGCTGGCTGTGGGACGGCACGCCGTTCGACTCCTCGTGGGAGAACGGCTCGCCCTTCACGACGACGATCGGCGCGGGCCAGGTCATCCAGGGCTGGGACCAGGGGCTCGTCGGCCAGCCGGTCGGCAGCCAGGTGCTGCTCGTCATCCCGCCGGCGCTCGGCTACGGCGACACCGAGCAGGGGGCGATCCCCGCGGGCTCCACGCTGGTGTTCGTCGTCGACATCCTCGACGCGTCCTGACGCCCGCGACCCGCGCCGACGTCCGACGCGCCCCGGTCCTCGCAGGACCGGGGCGCGTCGTCGTCGGTCGGCTGTCGGTCGGCCGACGGTCGGCCGTCCGTCGGCCGTCAGTCGGCCGTGACGACCGGGACCCCGTCCGTCCACTCCAGCGGCAGGACGTTGATCCCGCGGTAGGTCGTGCCGCCGTACCAGGAGTGGAAGACGAGCACGTCCTCGCCGTCCGGCCCGACGACGACGTCCTGCCCGCCGGGACCGATGTAGTCGCGGCACCTCGGCGGTGGTGAGCAGCGGCTCCTCGGCCTTCGTGTACGGACCGAGCGACCGTCGACGCGGTCGCGAACCCGATCGCGTAGCGCTCGCCGCCGTAGTCGTTGGCGGAGTACAGCAGCGTGTAGACGCCGTCGCGCTCGACGAGGGTCGGCGCCTCGACGAGGTTGCCCTCCCACGGCTGGTCCTGCTGGAGCAGGCGCGTCGTCGGGCCGGCGAGCGTGAGCCCGTCCGGGCTCGAGCGGCGCGATCGACAGCCAGGTGTCGAAGCCGCAGCAGTTGCCGTCGTTCTTCCACAGCAGGTACCGGGTGCCGTCGGTGTCGAGGAAGGTCGACGCGTCGATGGCGCCCGCCCTCCTCGACCGGGCACACGAGCATGCCCTCGCCGACGACCGTGAACGGACCCTCCGGCGATGGTCCCGGTCGCGACGCCGATGCACTGGACCGACGGGCGGAAGTTCGTCGCGGTGAAGTACAGCGACGTACCGCCCCGGCGCGATCTCGGTGACCTCGGGCGCCCACGTCTTGCCGGGGATGACCCAGGTCGGCAGCTGCGGCAGCGCGTCCGGCAGCGGCTCCCACTCCACGCAGGTCGGTGGAGCGGGCGACGCGGACGTTCGCGAGGTTCCCCTCGGTCGCGTAGGCGTAGTAGACGCCGTCGACCTCGAGCACGTCCGGGTCGGGGAAGTCGTCGTCGATGACGGGATTGGGGTCGTCCGCGGTCGAGGAGTCCTCGCCCGTCGCTCCGGTGGTCGAACCGGACGTCGAACCGGTCGCCCTCGGCGGGTGCGCCGGTCGGCTCGACGCCACCGCCGCACGCTCCGAGGAGCAGTGCAGCGGCGAGCGGCGGCACCGACGAGCGACCGGCCGCGGCCGACGCGCGGTCGGGTGCGTGCGCACGTCTCAGCCCTTCAGGCCGGAGCGGGAGACGCCCTCGATGATGAACCGCTGCAGGAACACGAACATGATGAGCACCGGCACGCTGGCGATCACCGCACCGGACATGAGCAGGTCGTAGCGGACGGCGTTCGCCGACTGGAGCGTCGACAGACCGGCGGGCAGCGTCTGCGCCTCCGGGCCGAAGAGCACGTAGACCGGCCACAGGAAGTCGTTCCAGTTGCGACAGCAGCGCCAGCAGGGCGAGCGTCGCGAGCGCCGGACGCGACAGCGGCAGGACGACCCTGAGGAAGATGCCCCACGGGCTCGCGCCGTCGAGGCGGGCCGCCTCCTCGAGCTCGAGCGGGATGCCGAGGAAGAACTGCCGCAGGAAGAACACCCCGAACGCGGACGCCGCCGTCGGCACGATGACCGCGACCAGGGTGTTGAGCCACCCGAGCTCCCCGACGATGAGGTAGTTCGGGATGATGAGGATGACCGGCGGCACGAACAGCGTCGCGATGATCGCGCCGAAGACGAGCTTCTGACCCCGGAACTGCATGCGCGCCAGCGCGTACGCCGCGAGCGCCGCGGTGGCGACGACGAGCGCGGCGTTGGCCAGCGCGGCGATCATGCTGTTGAGGAACCAGCGCAGCACCGGGGTGCCCTGGGCGCTGAAGATCGACTCGTAGGCCTGGACCGTGAACGGGTCCGGGATCCACGAGGCCACCGTCGCCGCCGGCGTCGACACGCGTCTTGAAGGACGTGACGATCATGAACACGAGCGGGCTGATGAAGAGCAGCGCGAGCAGGATGAGCAGGACGTAGCGCAGGGTCGTCCGGCCCGGGCTCTGCCCGCCCGGACCTTCGTGTCCGGAGGTCGACGTCACGGCGGCTCGCCGACCGCCCCGGGCCGCGCCGTCCCCCGGCTCTGCGGCGCGGGTCATGGTCGTGGCTCATCTCACGCCTTCCTCTCACGGAACAGCCAGAACACGACGATGCTGAGGATCATGAGGAAGACGGTGAGCACGTAGCTCATCGCCGCCGCGCTGCCCATCTGGAAGTTGCGCAGCCCGGTCTCGGCGATCTGGTAGATCGCCGTCCTGGTCTCCCGGCCGGGGCCCGCCCTAGCGTCATGAGGTACGACTGCCCGAACATGTTCGCCGACGCGATGATCGTGATCATCGTGATGAAGCTCAGCACCGGCCGCAGGCCGGGCCATGGTGACGTTCCAGAACTGCTGCCACGTGTTGGCGCCGTCCACCGTGGCGGCCTCGTAGAGCTCCTTCGGGATGTCCTGGAGGCCGGCGAGGTAGATGACCGCGTTGTAGCCGAGCGTCCACCAGACGGTGACGCCGACGAGGGCGACCCAGGCCGCCGGGAGCGACGTCAGCCACGCCGTGGCGTCGGGCAGCCCGATGAGCCCGAGGTAGTGGTTGACCAGCCCGATGTTGCGGTCCAGGAGGTACCGCCACAGGACGGCGACCACGGCGACACCGAGGACGTACGGCGCGAAGTAGGCCGCCCGGAACAGGTTGCGGCCCGGGAACTTCTGGTTCATCACCAGCGCGATGAGCAGCGGGAGGACGAGCAGCAGCGGGACGCTGGCGACCGTGAAGATCGCCGTCGCCTGCATCGAGTTCCAGAAGTCCTCGAACACGATCGACTCGGGGTCGAACAGGTCCGTGGTAGTTCTGCAGGCCCACGAACGGCTGGCCCGGCAGCGTGTAGTCGTACTGGTGGAGGCAGATGTACCCGCCCACGATCACCGGCGCGATCGACGAAGGTGAGGAAGAGCGCGAGGTACGGCGCGAGGAACAGCCACGGTGTGAGCGGTCCGTGGTTGGCGACGCCGCGCCGCGGCGCCCCCCGGCGGGAGACCGCCTTGCTCGCAGCCGGCGCCGCGGCGGACGTCGTCGTCGTCATGTCAGCCCCCGAAGCTCTCAAGGTTGCGCACCATGAGCTCGGTGGCCTGGTCGGCGGCTGAGGTGAGCGCGCGCCTCGGGCTCCTGACGGCCGAGCATGACGTCGGCGACGGCGGGCTCGAGCGCCTCGGTCTGCACCGACCCGACGCCCGGGACGGGCGGCAGGAAGCGCATGGTGTCGATCTGCTCGGCGATGGGCGCCTGCGGCGTGCCGTCGAGCACCCCGCTGTCCCGCACCGACTGCCGCGCGGGGATCATGCCGGAGCCGGCCCACTCGCCGGACTGCTCGCTCATCCAGGCGAGGAAGACCTGCGCCGCGGCGTACTTGTTCTCGTCCTCGGTGGCCTGGCGGGTGATGAAGAAGTTGTGCGAGTTGGCCCACACCGCCTCGTTCTCACCGATCGTCGGGACCGGGGCGATGCCGTAGGGCAGCCCGGACGCCTCGAGGTCGTTGATCTGCCAGATGCCGTCCCAGGTGATCGACGTCTCGCCGTTCTTGAACGCGACGTACTGGGAGTCGATGCGCGACGTCGGTGGGGCTGTAGCCGCCGTCGACGATGGACCTCTGCCACGACAGGCGCCTCGACACCCTCCTCGGAGCCGTACAGCGCCTCGTCACCGGCGTCGCCGTACGGCTCGCCGCCGTTCTGCCAGAGCAGCGACAGGAACATGAGGTGGCTGGGCCAGGCCGACGGCATCCAGAACGGCGTGCTCGAAGCCTGCCGCCTTGAGCTTGTCCAGCGCCTCCTGGAAGGAGGCCTCGTCGGTCGGCGCCTCGGTGATGCCGGCCGCCGCGAAGTGGTCGGTGTTGTAGTACATGGCCAGCGAGTGGACGTCGAGCGGGATGCCGTACCGCGCGTCGTCGTAGACGCCGGCGTTCCAGACCTCCTCGGTGAAGTCGTCCTCGGAGAGCCCGAGGTTCTCGGCGACCTCGTCGACCGGCACGATCACGTTGCGCGCGGCGTTCGTGGCGAGCTGGTCGAGGTGCATGACGCCGACGTCGGGACCCTCACCAGCGTTCACGGCGGCCGGGACGCGCTGGTAGAAGTCGGCCCACTGGATCGTGTTGGGCACCACGGTGATGTTCGGGTGCTCCTCGTTGAACTGGTCGACGAGGTCCGGTCATGAACGGTCCGTCGCCACCGGTGAAGCCGTTCCAGTAGGCGAGCTCGACGTCCGGGCCGTCGTACTCGCCGGTGAACTCCGGGCGCCTCCGCGCCGCCGCCGCCCTGGGCGGCCTCCTCGGGGGACACTCCGCCGCCGCAGGCGGCGAGCGCGAGCCCCGTCAGGACGGAGAAGGACCCGAGGGCGAGTCGACGCCGTCGGGTTCCACGTGCGGGGTGTGCTGTGGTTCTCATCGTTGAGCTCCTCGGTGGTGCCGGCCCTCGGCGCGGTCGCGCGTCGGTCGGCTGGTGCCAGACCTTGCTCTCCTTAGGTACACCTCTCTGCCCATCTCGGCGCGCCGCCCCAGCAGATCGCAGGGATTCGCAACCGACCCGTGACCACTCTGTGCCCGCTTGCGGGCACCCGCCGCCGACCGGCGACCGCCGGTGCCCGTTCGGGCACCGGCGGTCGGTGGGGCGCCGGGCGGTCACTCGGCGCCGGCGTGCGTCAGTCGGCGCCTGCGCGATCGGTCGGCGCCGGCGTGCGTCAGTCGGCGTAGAAGCGGATGTAGTCGAACTGCGACGTCGCCGGGTCCCCGCCCTGGTTGCCGTGCGAGAGGAGCCCGACCCGCAGGTCGGCGTCGGCGGGCAGGGTCCACACACCGCCGAGCACCCAGGTGGTGCCGTCGGTGCTCGTCGAGGCCTGCAGCTCGTGCTCGCCGGACGCATCCGTGCGATGGGTCAGCCGCAGCCAGGTGGTGTCGGACGGCGGCCCGACGATCGTCCCGCCGTAGGACAGCCGGCCGGCGAACGGCATCTCCTTGCCGAACTCGGTCTGCCGGGTGTTCCAGATCGCCACGTGCGACAGGCGCGTGAACAGGTCGTCGTCGACGTAGGCGACGAGCCCGCCCTGCTGGTAGTTGCGGATCGTGTCGACGCCGAGGTCGATGGTCACCTTGGTCTCGACCGTCCAGTCGCCGTCGGGTGCGTCCCGCAGCAGGAGTCCTGCGGTACCCCCGGGACCGGTGAGGTCGGTCGACTCGACCGGCCAGACGAGCCGATCGTCGACCACGGTGACCTGCGGGTCGCGCACGGCCGTCCAGCCGGGCTCGATCGCACCGGTGAACTCGTCGCTCGGGCCCTCGAGGAGCGTGCCCGGCACCGGGGCCGGGACGCGCTCGGTGACGAGGTCGGCGGCGGCCACCACGGACAGGTTGTCGACATCCACCCCCTCGTCGGTGGCCAGCACGCCGGCCCGGCCGTCCACGCGGGTGCCGGTGGGCAGGGTGAGGGTGAGGTACGCCAGGGGATCGTCCAGGCGGGCCTCGGTGAGCTCGACTGTCGCGACCCCACCGCGCACCTCGAGCGCGAGGTTGTGCCAGGTCCCGGTGTGACCGGGTGGCAGCGGTGCCGCGACCTCGGCGGTGGTCCGCCCGCGGGCCAGGGAGCGCAGGACGACCGTCCCGGACTCGGGGTCGACCAGCGCCTGGACGGTGCCGTTCGCCTCGCGGTCCCGTCGCGGGCCGTCCGTGCGGGCGCCTGCGACCAGGCCGTAGGCGTCGTCCTCGTCGCCGTCCTGGCGCAGGTCGGCCTCGACCCGCACGTCCGCCGGTGCGTCGTGCCGGGAGAGCAGGAGGCTGTCGTCGTCGTCGGACTCCAGGTGCTGTCCGGACTGGGCGTCGCGCTCGGTGTCCCAGTCGCCCCGCTCGCGGAAGGCCTGGCGTCGGTCGTCGAACGTGGTGACGGCCCGACCGTCGGTGACCGGCCCGACCTGCGGGCCCTCGGAGGGTCCGGCTCCCGCGTTCACCGCGGGCCAGCCGTCGATCCAGTCGAGGCGGTCGAGCAGCATGGGCCGCTCGTTGATGCCGTCCGTGCCGTCCAGGTAAGGGTCGGCCCGGTCGATCGCGTGGTAGACGATCCAGTCCTGGCCGGCCAGGTCGGTGACCACGGCGTTGTGACCGGCGCCGATGTACGCGTTGCCGTTCTGGTACAGCACCGGCGTGCCGCCGGCCCGGGACTGCAGCAGGGGAACGCCCTCGCGGTCCACGTACGGCCCCGTCGGCGACTCGGACCGCCCGACGTGGACGCTGTACCCGGTGGTCGGACCCGCGCAGCAGTTGGCCGACGAGGCGAACAGGTACCACCAGCCGTCGTGCTGCACGACGTAGGAGCCCTCGTACTTGTTGTCGATCGCGACCTGGGTCGCGGCGCCGACCGCCTCGGTGCCGGCCGCGTCGAGCTCGGTCGCCCAGAGCCCGCCGTAGTAGGAGCCGTAGAAGAGGTACTCCGTCCCGTCCTCGGTCATCACGTGGTGCGGGTCGAAGGTCCACAGGTAGTTGTCCGGGCCCACCCGACGCGGGTCGACGACGGGGTCGCCCGAGTCCGTCCAGGGGCCGGTGGGCGTCGGCGCGGTCGCGACCCCGATCGCGTTGTCGAACCGCTCGGGGTTCGTGCTCGTCTCGGTGACCACGTAGTACAGGCGGTACTGACCGTCCACGTAACGGATGTCGGGCGCCCACAGCGCGGCGTCGACCGCGGTGTCGGCCCACGCGGGGATGGTCGCCTCGGTGAACGCGTCACCGACGTACTCCCAGTGGACGAGGTCCGTCGAGCGCGAGATCGGCAGCAGGTGCCGCGTGCCCTCGCCCTCGCGCAGCGGGTCGGTGGTGCCGTAGGCGTACCACCAGCCGTCCTTGCCGCGGATGACGGCCGGGTCCGCGTAGGTGTCCGCGAAGCCGGCGCTCACCGGGTTGGTGGAGGTGGGCGGGGACGGGTCCGGTGCGGGACCGGAGCGGTTCTGGGCGACCGACGGGGCGGTGCCCCGACGAGGCCGAGGACGAGGGCTGCGGCCAGCGTGGCTGCGGACGAACGGCGTCTGTTCACTTCGGGTACCCCTGGTGGGAGTCGGGCGCGTCGTCGTCGACGCGCCTCCTTGTCTACCCCGCTCCACCCACGAGCGCCGGACGAGCGTGGGAACCTGTCCACAGACGGCCGGCAGATGCCGGTCGCCGAGGTGTCCGAGCAGGTGGGAGCAGGTGACGAGCGCGTGGAGCAGCACAGCCTGGTGGGGATCGACCGGTTCACGGTCGCCCAGCGGATCACCCTGATGGTCAACCGGTACGAGATCCGGGCGGTCGGCCCGGACGGAGGTGCCGGCCCCCTGCTGGCCTTCGCGCAGCAGAAGCGCCTGGCCTTCAAGGAGCAGGTGACCTTCTACACCGACGAGGACCGCCGCACGCCGGTGTTCTCGTTCCGCGCGCGGCAGCGCCTGGACCTGGGGGCGGTCTACGACGTCACGGACGCGTCCGGCCGCCCGATCGGCGAGTTCCGCAAGGACTTCGGCCGGTCGCTCCTGCGCTCGACCTGGCACCTGAGCGCGCAGGGCGTGACCGCCGTCGGGCAGGAGCGGGACGCCACGGTCGCGCTGCTGCGGCGGGGCTGGGAGCTGCTGCCGTTCCTCAACGACTTCCCGTCGCCCTTCCTGTTCCACTTCGACTTCACGGACACGCGCACGGGTGTGGTGGTCCTGACCTCGGAGCGCCGCCGGGCCCTGCGCGACCGGTACGACGTCACGGTGCCGGGCGCGGTCCTCGACGGCCGGGTCGCCGCCGCGATGGCGGTCGCGCTCGACGCCCTGCAGTCGCGGTGAGCGCGCGATGACGACGGACGACGGCGCGCGGCGGCCGAGCCGCTGGGAGGAGCAGGTCCGGGCGAACCCCGACCACTCCCACTGGTACGTCGAGCGGTTCCGCCGGATGGCCGCGCAGGGCGCCGACCTCGCGGGCGAGGCGCGGACCGTCGACGCGATGCTCCCGCGCGGCTCCCGCGTGCTCGACGCCGGCTGCGGCACGGGTCGCGTCGGTGCCGAGCTCGCGGCCCGGGGTCACACCGTCGTCGGCGTCGACGTCGACCCGGTGCTCGTCGCGGCCGCCGAGGCCGACCACCCGGGACCGACGTGGCTGGTCGGCGACCTCGCCGAGCTCGACCTGCCCGCGCGGGGCATCGCCGAGCCGTTCGACGTCGCGGTCTGCGCCGGCAACGTCCTGACCTTCCTCGCGCCCGGCACCGAGGTCGGGTGCTCCGCCGCCTGGGGTCCCACCTGGCGCCCGGCGGCCGGGTGGTGGCCGGCTTCGGTGCGGGTCGCGGCTACGCGTTCGACGCGTTCTTCGCCGACGTCGTCACCGCCGGGCTGCGGCTGGACGTCGCCCTGTCGACCTGGGACCTGCGCCCGTTCACGGACGGCTCGGACTTCCTCGTGGCGGTGCTCGGTCGGGCCCCGGACGCCCGCTGAGGCCTACGACGCGCGGTCGTAGGCCCGCGTCAGCCGGGCGGCGCCGCCGCGGGCCGCCGGTACTGGGCGACGACAGCCGCGAGCACGTCCGGCCAGGGGGTGGGCCGCAGGCCGAAGGTCCGCTCGGCCGCACCCGAGTCCAGGACGAACGGCCGCCCGAACTGGTAGAGCACCTCGCCCACCTCGCGGATCGTCGGGCTGGCGACGCCGGCCAGCCGGAGCAGCGGTCGGTGCAGCACGTTCACCCGGACCGGCGGCACGCCGGCGACGCGGCACAGGTCGGTCACGACCTCCCGCTGGGTCCGGGGCGGCCCGGTCGGGACGTGCCACGCACGGCCCCACGCGCGCTCGTCGGCGGCGACCGTGACGAGGAGCCGGGCCACATCCTCGACGAAGGTCCACGAGTGGGGCCGGTCCGCGCTGCCGAGCACCTGCACGGTCCGGCCGGCGAGCAGCCGCGGGACGACCCGGTCCCCGAGCTGGCTCCGCGCCCGGGCGCCGAGGTAGTCCGAGCTGCGCACCTCGGTCGCACGCACCCGGCCGGCCCGGTGGGCGGCGAGCGCGTCGGCCCAGATCGCCGCGCGCACCCGGCCCTTCGGCCCCGGCGCCGCGAGCGGGAGGTCCTCGGTCATCGGGCCGTCGACCGGGCCGTACGCGTACAGGTTGCTCACCGTCGCGAGGACCGCTCCGGTGCGCTCCGCGACGGTGAGCAGCGACGAGGCGAGCGGAGGCCAGTCGGTCGTCCACCGGTGGTACGGCGGGCTCGCGCAGTCGTAGAGCGCGACGGCGTCCTCGGCCAGCGGGGTGAGGAGCTCGGTGTCCGCGCCGTCCGCCGCGACGCGCGTGATGCCGGGACCGGTCGGTCCACCACCGGACCGGGTCACCACGGTGACGTCGTCGCCGCGGGCGGCCAGGAGGCGGGCGGTTGCGGTCCCGACCGAGCCGGCACCCACGACGACGTGTCGAGCCACGGTCCACCCCTGTCGTCCGGTCGGTCGGTCGGTCGGTCCGTCGGTCGGGCCGGTTCCGGTCCGTCGCAGGACGCCACCCGCAGCCCGGACGGGCACCCCCGGCGAGCCTGGCAGGCCGGCGGACGCTCGGGAAGAGCTCGCCGGGCGGCGGCCGACCGGGCTGGGACGATGGCGCGATGACCGTGCCGCCCGACCCCCCGGCGAGCTCCACCTCGCCGACCGAGGACCCGGCCTACCCGCTCATCGGCCGGTCGGCCGCGACGGTCGGCGCCCTCGACGCCCTCGTCGTCGACTGCCGCGCGTGCCCCCGCCTGGTCGCCTGGCGGGAGGAGGTCGCCGTCGTCAAGCGGGCGGCGTTCCGGGACGAGACCTACTGGGCACGCCCCGCCCCGGGCTTCGGCGACACGGACGCGCGGATCCTCGTGGTCGGGCTCGCGCCGGCCGCGCACGGGGCCAACCGCACCGGCCGGATGTTCACCGGTGACCGCAGCGGGGACTTCCTCTTCGCCGCCCTGCACCGCACCGGCTTCGCGTCCCAGCCGACGTCGACCCACCTCGGTGACGGGCTCACGCTCACCGGGCTGCGGATGACGGCCCCGGTGCGGTGCGCCCCGCCGGCCAATCTCCCCACGCCCGAGGAGCGCCGCCGGTGCGGACCCTGGCTGGGCCGCGAGCTCGAGCTGGTCGCCCCCGACGTCGCCGTCGTGCTCGGCGGCTTCGGCTGGGGTGCACTGCTGGCCACCCTCGAGGAGCAGGGGTGGCGCATCCCGCGTCCCAGACCGAAGTTCGCCCACGGCGCCGAGATCCGGCTCGACGGCCCGGTCGGCCGCACGCTCACCCTGCTCGGGTGCTTCCACGTCAGCCAGCAGAACACCTTCACCGGCCGGCTCACGCCGGACATGCTCGACGCCGTCCTCCGGCGCGCCCGGGAGCTCGCCGAGCGGTGACGCCGGTCGTCCGGGCCGAGCCCCGCCGGGCGCGCTCGCCCGCCGCGCCGGACCTCACTCGTCGTCGGGCGGCGTCCACGGCCGGGCGTCGCGCAGACGGCGCCGGACCGCCTCGCCGCCCAGCCGCTCGACGTCGCCGAGAGGCCCGACGACCACGAGCAACGAGCGGGCCCGGGACAGCCCGGTGTAGAGCATCTGCCGCGCGCGGTCGGCCTCCCGGAAGCCGTTGACCGCCAGCACGACGACGCTCCGCTCCAGACCCTTGAAACCCAGGACGTGCCCGAAGAAGACGTCGGTCCCGGCGAGGAACGCGTCCCAGTAGGCGTCGTGGCCGGAGACGTCGACCGTGTTGGCCTGCTCGGGGTGCCGCCGGCCGGTGGTGAGCAACGCGACCTGACCGGGCTGCCAGCCCTCGTCGAGGAGCGCGTCGACGACGCGGTCGGCCGCGGGCACGGCGTCGTCGGCGGGGACGTCGACGACCCGGACCGGCGCACCGGCGAGCCCGCGGGGCTTGACGGTGCCCTCGGCGAACGCGCCGGACAGCTGCGCGATCTGCTTCGTCGAGCGCAGGTTCTCGTCGAGCCGGACCGGGGGCAGCTCGATCGGCGCGACCCCGTCGCGACCGAACACGCGCTGGGAGTCGTCGAGGAAGGCGAAGAGTCCGCCCGCGTCGGGGTCGCGCAGGCAGTGCAGGAGCGAGGGCCACCACAGGTCGCTGAAGTCCTGCGCCTCGTCGACGACGACGGTGTCGAAGAGGTCGTCCCGGGGTCGCCCGTCGGCGAGCTCGCGCAGCCGGAGTGGCAGGCGTCGCTCGTAGTAGTCCGAGTCGTCGTCGGTCCCGCGCTCGGCGCCCCACCGCAGCGGCAGGTCGTGGAAGAGCCCGACGTAGGCCGGGCGGTCGCGGGCCGGCCAGCCGCGGGTGACGCTCTCGAGGTAGCGACCGAGGCCCCGCGAGTAGCACAGCAACGCCACCTTCTCCCCCGCCTGCGACCGGCGTCGAGCCTGCTCGAGGGCGAGCCACGTCTTGCCGCTGCCCGCGCCGCCGACCACCCGCAGTCGTGGCCATTCCCGCAGGCTGTCGAGGACCCATGACTGGTCCCGGGTCATCTGCTCGAGGCGGGTCTCGTGACCGGCGGCCGCGACGAGCGCGTCCACCTGGGCGGGGAGGCTGCCGGCCAGGAGGTCCACGAGACCGTCGAGGTCCGCCTGGCTCGGCACCGCGTGCCCGGCGCCGTGCTCCTCGATCGCCCGCTTGACGCGGAAGGCGGCCTGGGCGACGTCGCCGCGGTCGACGACGACGTCGCGCGGGGCCTCGCCCGTCCGCCACGTCGCCGGGACGAACGCGTGCGGGAAGGCGACCAGGTGCGCGATCCGGGAGCGCTGCACCGCCAGCCCCTCCCGGGCGAGCATCGCGGTGAGGGTGTGGCGCGCGTCCTGGACCTGGCGGAACGGCTCGATGCGGTGCCTGCGCTCGCCGCTGCCCTGCCACCACGCGCCGGCCTCGGCGGTGATGTGGCCGCCCTTGACCTCGACGACGGCGAGCCCGACGTCCGGCCACCCCACGACGAGGTCGATCTCGCGCTCGTGCGGGCCGTCCAGCAGGCGCACGCCGGACAGCAGGACGGCGTCGTCCGGCAGCCCGTCGCGCAGCGCCTCCCAGACGGCGCGCTCGGCCCCGCCGTCCTCGGGGAAGAACGGGTCCTCGGGGTACAGGCGGGGCATGGGTCATGTGTAGCGAACGTCCCCGCAGCGGCGCCGGGCCACGGCGGGTGAAGGTCGGATCGTCGGGGACCACCGCACCGACGCCGTCCTGCGCGCCGCCGGCGAGGAGTCCCTCGTGCTCCCCTGCCGCGGCACGGCCGCGTGGGCCGACGGCGCCCCACCCCGCTCACGGCCGGGCGGGGACCGTCGGTGGGAGCCGGTCACCGCCCCGCAACATCCCGGACACGTCCCGGCCGTAGCGTCCCGGCGCATGGACATCGACGTCGCCGCGCCCGGACCGCTGCGTCGCGGCGCCAGCACGAGCCCAGCGGGCCGGGCGAGCCGGGCGGGGGGCGAGCGGCCGGGCCGAGCCGAGGTGGGGAGATGACCGCGCACGTCGACCCCTTCATCGGCACCGACGTCACCGACCTGCCCGCCCCGCTCGGGGCTGGCGGCGACGCTGGTGGTGGCCCAAGCCGCAGATCGGCAACACCCACCCCGGCGCCGACGTCCCCGCTCGGCATGGTCTCCGCGTGCGCCTACTCCGGCGCCTACCCGACCGGCTACGGCCGCTACGACCTGTCGCACCGAGGGCGTGCCGACCGAGCTGTACGACCGTCAGGTCGCGTCCGGGTTCACGCACTTCCAGCAGTCCGGCACCGGCGCGATCCGCAAGTACTACAACTACTTCCGCGTCACGCCGATGCTGCAGCCGCTCGACGACCTCGGCCGGCCGTGGGAGCTCCACGACGAGGTCGCGGAGCCCGGCTACTACGCGGCGACGCTCGCCTCCGGCATCCGCTGCGAGATCACCGTCGGGCCCAAGAGCGCCGTCCACCGCTACACGTTCCCGCGGCACCGCGGACGCCCGGCTCGTCGTCGACTTCTCGCTCGGCGGCCTGGCGATCCCGCACGGCCGGACCGTCCCGCTGCGGGCCCACCTGCACTCCGTCGGCCCGGGCGTCGCCCAGGGCGAGATCGTCGTCGAGGGCGCGCCGCTCGCCGTCCACGTCGAGTGCGACACCCCGCAGTGGCGTCAGCTGCTCTGGTACGACCGGCGCCTCATGCCCGGCGGCACCCGGCTCGACTTCGACCACATCCGCCCGACGACGCTGCGCCCGTTCGGCCTCATGTGGGCCGGGCCGACGGAGCCCGGCCAGACCGTCGAGCTGCGCTTCGGCTTCTCCCTGCGCGGCGTCGACCAGGCCCGCGAGAACCTGCGCGCGCGACTGCGGCGACGGCCCGTCGAGCTTCGCGGTCCGCCGCGCGCGCGACGACCGCGGCCTGGGACGAGCACCTCGGCGCGATCGAGGTCGAGACGCCGTCGGCCGAGCGCAGGACGGTGTTCGCCACCGCGCTGTACCACTCGCTGATCAAGCCGTGCCTCGCCCCGGACGAGAGCCCGTTCTGGCCGCTCCGACGGCCCGTTCGCGTTCGACATCTCGACGATGTGGGACATCTACCGCACGCAGCTGCCGCTGCTCACGACCCTGTTCCCGGACCGGGCCGTCGAGCTCGCGCAGGCGCTCCTGACCATCTGCGAGGAGGAGGGCAACCTCCCGATCGGCTACCGGATGGCCCGCGGCGCCGACCAGTTCTCGCGGCAGGGCAGCGCGCTGGCGCACACGTTCCTCGCCGACCTGTGCCAGCTCGGGCTGCCCGGGATCGACTGGGACTGGGCGCTCGTGCACATGCACGACGACCTGCGCCGCACCTACGGCGAGGAGTTCCTGCTGCGCGGGGCCGCCCACCCGATCAGCCACACCCTCGACCTCGCGTTCGGCTACTGGTGCACCGCGAAGGTCGCGCGGCACGTCGGCGACACGGACCTCGTCGACGATGTTCGCGCCGCTCGCCGCGCAGTGGGTCAACGCCTTCGACCCGGTCACCGGGCTGCTGCGGGACTCCACCTACTACGAGGGCGGCAAGTGGAACTACTCGTTCCGCCTCGCTGCACGACATGGCGGCGCGGATCGCGCTCACCGGCGGCGACGAGGCGTTCGTCGCGCATGCTCGACCGCGTTCTTCGGCTATCGGCGCCCCGCCCGTCACGCAGCCCGGCGTGCGGCCGGGCGTCGCCGAGATGGTCGCCGGCTACGCGCTGAACCGCTTCGAGGGCCTCAACAACGAGCCCGACATGGAGGCGCCCTGGGCCTACCAGTACGCCGGGCGACCGGACCGCACGGCCGAGGTCGTGCACGCCGTCGTCCAGAACCAGTTCGGGACCGGACGCGGCGGCCTGCCCGGCAACGACGACTCCGGCGGCCTGAGCTCCTGGTACGTCTGGGCGTCGCTCGGGCTGTTCCCGGTCGCCGGGCAGAACATCTTCCTGGTCAACGCGCCGTCCTGGCGGTACTCGTCGCTGCGGGTCGCAGGCGGCCGGCTCGAGATCGAGACCACCGGGTTCGTCGAACCCGAGCGCCGGCGGACCGGCGCAGTACGTCCAGTCGGTCCGGCTCGACGGCCAGCCGCTCGAGCGCACGTGGCTCACCGGCGCCGAGGTGCACCGCGGCGGCGTCGTCCTCGTGGAGCTCGGTCCTGAGCCGGGCGACTGGGGGACGGTCGTCCGGCCGCCGTCGGTGTCCACCGCGCAGACCGCCCGCTGATCCCGCGCACCTCACTCCTCCGGTGCCCCTCACTCCTCTCCAGCCTGCGGAGGCCCGATCCTCATGACCGCTGCCGCTCCCACCTCGCCCGGCCGTCGCCTCGTCATCGTCGTGCGCGCCGATCCCGGTCATCTGCGGGCACTCCGGTGAGGCCCGCAACCTCGCCGAGGCCGCCCTGCACCGCGGCTTCGACGACGTCCGCATCGTCACCTGGCCGATCGACCGCCTGGTCGACGCCGGCCTGCCGCTCAAGCCGCTCGACGGCGTCCTGCCGTACAGCGCGGGGATCACCGTCGAGCGTCCGGCACCGGTCGGCGACTACAAGGTCGCCGACGGCCGCTGGCTGGCCGGGCTCACCGGGCGGCTCGTCGAGCTGTTCACCGACGGCGTGCCCACGGTCGCGCTGTCGCTGTACCTCAGCCCGCACGCCGTCGCCGTGGCCGACGCCGTCCGGATCGCCCAGTCGACCGGCCTGCCGGTGGACGTCACGACGGTCGCCGAGGCGGTCGGGTCCGACGTCACGAACGTGGTCCGCGCCTGCGTCGAGGAGGACCGCTTCGGCGCCGCCGCGCACGTGCTGTCGGCCTACCTCGCGCACGACGTGTGCCTCGCGGTCTCCGAGTACACCCGGACCTGATCGTCGCAGGCCGCCGACGCGATCGACGCCAGGCACGGCACGACGTTCGCCGCCGCGGTGCCGCGAGCGCGTCCAGGTCTCCTACCCCGCGATCGACGTCGCGTCCTACGTCGGCGTCGACGCGGACCGGACCGCCGAGGTGCTCGCCTCGCGCGGCCTCGAGCGCGACGGGTACGTGCTCTTCCTGTCCCGCCTGGCGCACGCGAAGGGGGTCGACGACCTCATCGCCGGGTACGCCCGGAGCGAGGCGCGCCGACGAGGTCCGGCTCGTCGTCGCCGGCAACGGCCCGCAGGCCGCCTCGCTGCGGGCGCTGGCCGCGCCGCTCGCACGGCGGCCGACCGGATCCTGTTCCTCGACGACGTCGACGACGCGGAGAAGTCCCACCTCATGGCCGGGTGCGCCGCCTACGTCCTGCCCAGCAAGCCGCGCCCGGAGTTCGTCGAGACGTTCGGCATCGCGCTGGTCGAGAAGATGCTCTCCGGCGGCGGTCCGGTCATCACCACCGAGACCGGCGGCATCGGCGAGGCGGTCGGCGACTGCGCCATCTTCGTGCCGGTCGAGGACCCGGCGGCGATCGCCGCCGCCCTGGACCGCGTGGTCCTGGAGATGTCGCAGGTGGAACGGGCGGACTGGGAGCGGCGCGGGCGGGAGTACGGGCGCCAGTTCGACCGGGCCGCGGTGCTCGACGGGATGCTGGGGTGGGTGGACGCGGTTCCGGGTGCCGACGGGGTGGGCCGGGCGAGGTTGCGACTGGTGTGAGGCTCGCGTGCGGGACTCCGGGCCGTCGGTGCCGGGCCGGACGGTCAGCGCATCGGGTACCAGCGGTTGCCGACGCGTCGGGTGAGGCGACTGGTCTCCACCACCACCCGCTCACCGACCCGGGCGACGACCGCGTGACCGATGTGGGCGGCGGTGAGGTCGTCCACCGCCTCGAAGCGGACGGTGATCCGCGGCTGACCACGGACCACCTCGACCGTGCCGGCCTCCACGGTCGTGTGCTCACCGGCGGCGTCGATCGCTGCCGGCAGGACGCCTGCGGGATCGGTGCCCCGATGGAGGAGTCCGGGGACGACGCGGACCCGGTACGACGGCACCGGTCGAGCCTAGGTCGCGGAAGAGACCGACGGCCTCGGGGGTTGCCCACCCACATGAGAGCCATCGCGTACTCCCGCTTCGGCGGCCCCGACGTCCTCGAGCTGGTCGACCTGCCGGACCCCACGGTCGGCCCGGACTCGGTCCTGGTCCGCGTCCGCGCGACGTCCGTCAACCCGGTCGACTGGAAGGTCCGCGAGGGCCACCTGAGCGGCCTGATGGACGACGATGTTCCCCGTCGTCCCGGGCTGGGACGTCGCGGGCGTCGTCGAGCGCGTCGGTCTGGACACCCCGGAGTTCGCGGTCGGTGACGAGGTCATCGGCTACGTGCGCAAGGACGTCGTCGGCGGCGGGACGACGGCCGAGCTGGTCGCGGCGCCCGTCCGGACGCTGGCCCGCAAGCCGGCCTCGCTGTCGTGGGAGGAGGCGGCCGCCGCTCCCGCTCGCGGGTCTGACCGGCGTACCAGTCGCTGCGTCGGCTCGGTGTCACCACGGGGCGACACCGTCCTCGTCCACAACGCCGCGGGCGGCGTCGGGAGCTTCGCGGTCCAGATCGCCGTCGCGTTCGGCGCCCGGGTCATCGGGACGGCATCACCCGGCCGGCACGACTACGTGCGCGGCCTCGGCGCCGAGCCGGTGCCCTACGGCGACGCGATGGTCGACGCCGTGCGCGCGCTCGCACCCGAGGGGGTCGACGTCGTGCTCGATCTCGTCGGTGGCGGCGTCGCCGCGACGACGACGGAGGTGGGCACGGCGCAGGTCCGGCTCGGCTCGGTGGCCGACGGCGAGGTCGCGGAGCACGGCGGCACCAACTTCTGGGTGCGCCCGGACGCGGCCGACCTGGCGGCACTCGCCGATCTCGGCGGACGCCGGTGCGGTGAAGGTGCACGTCGCCCGCGTGTTCCCCCTCGAGGAGACGGCGGCGGCTCACGAGCTGAACGCGACGCGGCACGTCCAGGGCAAGGTCGTCATCCGGGTCTCGTGACCCGAGGACTGGATCCGGTGACCGGGAGTCCGGTGGAATCCGGTGGCCCACGGGAGTCGACTCACCGCGGGCCACCGGATGTCAGTGGGGCTCAGCGCCCGTTGATCTGCGCGGCGCTCGCACCCGTGAGGCTCGACACCACGGCGACCGCCTTGTCCCAGTACTTCGCGTAGTGCTGCGGGTCCGCGTTGCGCTGCACTGTATGGGCCACCTGGGTCGGCGCCATGGCATCGCGGCCGCCGACACGCTGGAGGGCGGAGAAGAAGCTCGTGGCGCTCGCCGCCGGGTCCATCCGCTGCGCGAGAGTCCCCCAGGCGCCGTTGTCGCGCTGCTGGAACAGGCCCCGGCTGTCCGGCCCCGCCGTGTCGCCGTGGTCGAGGACCTCGAGCGACGACTCCCCCATCGCGGTCATGACGCCGATCGTCTGGTCGCGCAGCGACAGGCCCATCGTCTGACCGGCGCCGAGGACGGCCCTCGCGTTGTCGAGCTGGTCGCCGCTGTACCCGGCGACGGAGCCGGTCGACGTCGCCCTGGAGACCGACGTCGTGCGGGAGACCTCGGTCGCGAGCGCGGAGGCGAACTGGGAGGCGGACGACGTCGAGCCCAGGGACGCGGAGCGCACGGCACCGGTCGACACCGCCGTCGCGACGGGCGCACGGAAGGTCGCCAGGGTGCTCTGGATCATGGCGATCCGGCTCTCGATCGCGGCGATGCCGTCCATGCGCGTCCCTCCTGTCCGACGTCTCCGCGTTCCCCATCGGCCGCCGCGTCGGGGAGATGAGCCGTGACCGGAGGGACGTCGTCCTCCGTCCACCCCTCCGCACGCCGGAGATGCTCCTGGTCAGAGGCTCGGACCGGTCGCTAGGGTGTGCCCGCCCGGTGACGTGCGACACGTCCGGACGGGGGCGTCGCATGCGGTACCGCCGGCCGATGGCTCGAGGCCGGTGAGCGAGGCACACGTCCGCCAGACCGGATCGGAGCGACGGCACCCGGAGGCGGACATGACCCTGCTGGCTCGAGCTCGTCAGGTCACGGCCCGCCTCGGCGTCTCCGTGGCGACCGCGGGCGCACTCGTCGCGGGGATGCTCGTGGCCCCGGCCGCTCCGGCCGCTGCCGCGTCCCTCTATCCCCTCCGCGCGGCGTCCGACGGCCGGACGCTGATGTCCGCCGACGGCAGGCCGTACCTCTACGTCGCCGACACCCCCTGGCTCTCCCTCGCGAAGCTCAACCAGACCGACTTCCGACGGCTGCTCGACGCCCGCAAGTCCCAGGGGTTCAACACGCTGCAGGCCCTGATCCTCGACATGCCGCATCTGGGGTCGGTGGACAACGTCTACGGTGACGCACCCCTCCACGGCATGGACCTGGCGAGGCCCAGGCAGGTCGGCGCGCGGACGCACGACACGGCGAGCCCGGACTACGACTACTGGGACCACATCGACTGGGCGCTCGACGCGGCCCACGCGCGCGGCATGCAGCTCGCCCTCGTGCCGAGCTGGTACGGCTACCTGGGCGAGGACTGGCGCAGGTACGTCACCAGCGCGAACGCGGCGTCGTACGGCACCTGGGTCGCGCGCCGCCTCGGGCACAAGCCCAACCTCATGTGGATCCTGGGCGGCGACAACGACCCCGAAGCCGGCGACACCGCGCGCTCCTCGGACAAGTCGAGCAAGGTCGATGCGACCAACCGGATGGCCACGGCGATCCGCGCGTCCGAGCCCGTCCGGCACCTCATGAGCTACCACGCCAGACGCGGGCAGTCGAGCGCACAGCACTTCGGCGCCCAGGCGTGGCACACGGTGAACTTCGCGTACTCCTCGGAGGACACCTGGCGGACCGTCGGTGCGAACCACGGCAAGGGCGACCCGGTGATCATGCCCGAGGCGTACTACTGGGGCACCCCGTGGCGCCGGCTCGACTACCGGCGCCAGCGTGCCCAGGCGTACTGGTCGTTCCTCAGCGGCGCCGCCGGCTTCGCCTACGGCCACGAGAACGTGTGGGACATCGACGGCAGCTGGAAGACGGACCTCAACCACGGCTCGGCGTGGGACATCCAGCGGGCCGGGGCGCTGCTGCGTGGCAGGGCCTTCGAGAAGCTGCGACCCAGCGGCGACATGCTCACCGACGGTGACGACAGCAGCGGTCTGACGAAGGTCACCGCCGCGGTGGCGACGGACCGGTCGCACGGCTACGCGTACTTCCCCGTCGCGCGCGGCGACATCGTGCTCGACCGGGCGCGGTTCACCGGGACCGTCAAGGTGTCGTGGTTCAACCCGGCGACCGGTGCCACCCGGACGGTGGGGACCTCCGCAGCCTCGGGCACGCAGCGGCTGGCGTGGCCGAGCGGGTACGCGGACGCGGTCCTGGTGGTGGTGCGCATCTGACCGGGGATGGCGGCGACGTCAGGACGGGCACCCGTCCTCGTGGGGCAGCAGGGGACGGAACCACGCGTCGTACCGGACGCCCGCCTGCTCGTACTGGGCGGTGACGCCGACACCCGCCAAGGCCCGGCGCAGGACCTGGGCGTCCTCGCCGTCCACGACCAGGCAGTCGTCCGCGTCCGCGAGCGCCACCCGGAGCGGCCAGGTGAGCACCTGCGGAGGCAGGTCGTCGTCGATCGCGGGTCCCGTGCCGGACGGTCCGTCCTCGACGGCCGCGTCGCCGGCGCCGTCGCCGTCGCCGTCGCCGGGGACGGTCTGCGCCGGTCGCGCCATGACGGCGAACGCGTCGATGGCGTACGGCGTGCTCTCCATGACGGAGCCCACCAGCTCGCGCGCCTGCGTGAGGAACGACGCGAGCGCGGCACGCGCGACCAGCTCGGCCTCGGTCAGGCCCCACAACGCGGCGTTCTCCGGCGTGGGTGACTCGGAGGTCTGACCCGGCGGGTCGGGCACCTCGGCGCCGGGTGCCGGCTCCATGCCCTCGATGCCGTCGACCACAGTGAGCGCCTCGGCGACGAGGGCGGAGGTCCGCCCGTCGACCCGCAGCGTGACGAACGTCGCCCCCGCATCGGCGACGTTCGGGACGCCGTACTCCGGGGTCACCTCCTCGAGCAGGCCGGCGTCCCGCGCCGCGGTGACGAGCGCGTCGACCTCGGCGTCGTCCAGGACCACCTCGAGCAGGTTCGGGAGCACCGGCGGCGGATAGATCTCGATCTGCGGGCCGTGCAGGATCGCGCGCCCGTCGGCGTACACCGTCAGCTCGGGGACCCGGGCGAAGTCCCAGCCGATGGGGAGGAAGCCCCCGCCGGCGTGGATCTGGAGGAGCGGCGCCTCGGGGCCGGGTGCGTCGTCGGCCGCATCTCCCCCGGCCCCCGGCGTCGCCACGGAGCCCGCGCCGTCCAGCCCGGCGCACCCCGTCAGGGTCAGGAGGACGGCAGCGGAGACGACCACGAGCGGACGTCGTGGCCCGCCTGCCGGTGGGGCCGCCGCCGTCCCGTGGCCGGCGAACCGCACGAACGCCTCTCGCACCCGGTGTCCGCGCATCGCATCCCCCTGGTCGCCCCGGCCCGGCGGCGGTCGCCGCGAGCCACCCTCTGCCTCGGCTCGCACGAGCCGCCCTCACCCCGTACATGTCGGGCGGGCGTCGGTCCTTGCAGCCTCTCCCGGCGGGGCGGATACCACCGACGTGGGTACCGTGTTGTCCGCCGTCGACGCCGCCTCGGCGCCCACGTCCGACGGCTCCGCAACACCGAGAGGCACTCCCCTGAGCACCGCCGACACGACCACCCACTCCGACGGCGTCGGCTTCCGCTCGTCCCGCGGCCCGATCCTCATCGCGATCATGATGACGACGAGCCTGGTCGCCATCGACTCGACGATCCTCGCCACCGCCGTCCCGACGATCGTCGCCGACCTCGGCGGCTTCTCGAGCTTCCCGTGGCTGTTCTCGATCTACCTGCTGACCCAGGCCGTCTCCGTCCCGATCTACTCCAAGCTCGCGGACACCGTGGGCCGCAAGCCCGTGATCCTGGCCGGCGTGGGGCTGTTCCTCCTCGGGTCGATCCTGTGCGGGATCGCGTGGTCGATGCCGGCACTCATCGCGTTCCGCGCGGTGCAGGGGCTGGGCGCGGGGGCGGTGCAGCCGATGGCGATCACCATCGCCGGCGACATCTACACGGTCGCCGAGCGCGCCAAGGCGCAGGGGTACATGGCGAGCGTGTGGGCGATCTCGTCCGTCGTCGGGCCCACCCTCGGCGGGTTCTTCTCGGAGTTCCTCACCTGGAACTGGATCTTCTTCGTCAACATCCCCCTGTGCGCGCTCGCGGCGTGGCTGCTGGTCAAGCACCTGCACGAGACGGTCGAGAGGGAGCGGCACCGGATCGACTGGCTCGGCGGGACCCTGCTCACCGTGGGCGTCAGCCTGCTCATCCTCGCCCTGCTCGAGGGCGGCAACGCCTGGGCCTGGGACTCCGCGATCAGCATCGGGTCGCTGGCCGTCGCCGCGGTGCTGCTGGCCGTGTTCGTCCTCGTCGAGCGCCGTGCGACCGAGCCCGTCCTGCCGTTGTGGGTGTTCCACCGCCGCCTGCTGGTCGCCACGGCGCTCATCGGCGTCGGTGTCGGCGTCATCCTCATCGGCCTGACGTCGTACGTGCCGACGTTCCTCGAGGCGCTGCTCGGGGTCTCACCGCTGGTGTCCGGCCTGACGCTCGCCGCGCTCACCCTCGGGTGGCCGATCGCCGCGACCCTCTCCGGCCGCGTCTACCTGCGGATCGGGTTCCGCGGGACGGTGCTCATCGGCGCGGTGATCGTCGTCGTCGCCACGTCGCTGCTGGCGCTCTTCTCGACGACGCCGTCCGTCCTGTCCATCGGCCTGTGCTGCTTCGCGATCGGCCTCGGCATGGGGCTCGTCGCCTCCCCGAGCCTCATCGCCGCGCAGTCGAGCGTCGGCTGGGGCGAGCGCGGCGTCGTGACCGGCGCCAACATGTTCGCCCGCTCGATCGGCAGCGCCGTCGGCGTCGCGGTGCTCGGCGCCGTCGTCAACGCGCGGCTCGACGGCGTCGAGGCGACCGAGGACCCCGCCCTCTTCGGCGACGCCGTGACCGGGGTCCTGATCGCCGTCGTCGGGGTGGCGGTCGCCGTCGTGCTCGCGGGGCTGTGGATGCCGCGGGGGCAACGCGAGAGCGCCTGACCGGGCCCGGCAGCCCTACGCGGGCGCCACGCCGACGATGTTCGCCACGGTGAAGACCCGCTCGCCGTTCCGCAGGTGGCACCAGCCACGCAGCTGGCCTCGGACGAGCTCCAGGTCGGAGACCACCCGCACGGACCGACCTCCGCTCGCCGATCGGTACCCGATCCGGACGGGCGCTCCGTCGAGGATGGCGTGAGCCAGCTGCCGCACCTCGGTCCCGGTCAGTCGTCGTGCGGACGCCGAGATCTCGTCCCGGAGGGACGACGCCACCTGGCTCTCCGCCGGGAGGACGCCGCGCACGAGCCGGTCGGCCGCCTCGGCGGCTGGTTCCCGGACGCGGAGCGGCCCGTCATCGTCCGGGTCGGGGTTCCCAGCCGGTTCGTCGAGCAGCATCCCGTGAACCTCCGCCCACCGGTCCAGGTCGTCGCCGGTGCAAGGCGGCGGGTCGACGTCGTCGGCGCATCCCGGGGCGCCTGGCGATCGGACCCCACCACCGGCCGACGGTTCCCGACCCACCCGCACGACCGGGTCGCCGCTGCAGGGCGGGCAAGGGTGCGCCGGCCAGCGAGGCACCGATCCCCGACGGGTCCGCGAGCCGCTGGGCGAGGTCGTCGAGGTCGCGCACCGGCGCTCCGACAAGGACATCCGGCCGCACGGCGAGGTGGCGAGCGAGGGCCGGCGTGCCCAACGTCGCCAGGTAGGAGCGGAGAGCCGAATCCACCGCAGCATCGTGCCACCCGTGCCGGCCCGCGACGGTCGCCTTCCCCGCACGACGTCCCCCGCGCCGTGGACGGGTGTGGACGGCCCGCGCACCCCGGCTGGCGATGTGGGAGCCCCCCGGTAGCGTGCCCGCGAGGACGCCGTCGACGGAGGGAAGGGAGCACCCGTGCTGAGGCTGCACCGCTCCGAGCGCGCGGACGCGCTGGTCGGGCCGCTGGCGGACGTGCTGGCCGACCCGCCGGACGACGCCTTCGCGCTCGACGTCGTCGCAGTCCCCACCCGCGGGGTGGAGCGCTGGCTCGCGCAGCGGCTCTCGCACCGGCTCGGGGTCGGCGCGGACGGCGAGGGCGGGATCGCCGCGGCGATCCGCTTCGACTCCCCCGGTCGCCTGCTCGACGACGTCGCGAACGCCGCGCTGGGCACCGGCCACACCGGCGACGACGACCCGTGGTCCGCCGGCCGCCTCACCTGGCACCTGCTGGACGTCGTCGACGCCTGCGCGGGCGAGCCGTGGTGCAGCCCGCTCGGCCGTCACCTCGGCGTCGACCGCCATCCCGACGACGTGCGCCGCGGCCGTCGCATGCAGGCCGCCGCCCACCTCGCGGCGCTCTTCACCTCCTACGGCACCCAGCGCCCCACCATGGTCGCCGCCTGGGCGCGCGGCTCGCACGACGACGGCACCGGTCAGCCGGTCCCCGCCGACCTCGACTGGCAGGTCCGGCTGTGGCAGCGGCTCCGCGACCGGCTGGGCGCCCCGAGCCCGGCGGAGCGGCTCGACGAGGTCGTCGCCCGCCTGCGCGACGAGCCCGGCGCGGTCGACCTGCCGGACCGCCTGTCCGTCTTCGGCGCGACCCGCCTGGCCGAGGGCCGGCTCCGGGTGCTGGCCGCGCTCGCCGATCACCGGGACGTCCACCTGTGGCTCCCGCACCCGTCGCCCGCGCTGTGGGACGCCGTCGGGCGTGCCGTCCCGCTCCCACAGGTCGCCACCCGGGTCGGCGGGGCGGCGGCGATCCGGCGGACCTCGGCCGAGCCGGCGGCCGCCCACCCGCTGCTCGCGTCCATGGCGCGGGACGTCACCGAGCTCGCAGCTGCGGTCCGCCGCCACCGGCGCGGGGTCCGACACCCACCACCCCGCCCCGGAGCCGCCCGACACCCTCCTCGGCGCCCTGCAGCGCCGGCTGCGCGACGACGCCCCGGAGGCGGCGCCGCACGTGCTCGCCGTCGACGACGACAGCGTCCAGGTGCACGCCTGCCACGGCCGGTCGCGTCAGGTCGAGGTGCTGCGCGAGGTCCTCATCGGGCTGTTCGACGCCGACCGGACGCTCGAGCCGCGGGACGTCATCGTGCTGTGCCCCGACATCGAGGCCGTCGCCCCGCTGGTCGCCGCCACCTTCGGCCTCGCGCCCGACGACGCCGCCCCGCACGACGCCCATCCGGGCCACGCCCTGCGCGTCCGGCTCGCCGACCGCTCCCTGCGCCAGACGAACCCCCTGCTGTCCCTCCTCGGCCGGCTGCTCGAGATGGCCGACGCGCGGGTCACGGCGTCGGACGTCGTCGACCTGCGCGAGCAGCGACCCGGTCCGCCGCCGGTTCGGGCTCGGCGACGAGGACGTCGACCGGATCCGTGCGTGGGCGGTGGCGTCCGGTGCCCGGTGGGGCGAGGACCGCGCCCGCCGCGAGCGGTTCGGCGTCGGCCACGTCGCGCCAGGGCACCTGGGAGACCGCGCTCGACCGCATCCTGCTCGGCGCAGCCATGGCGGAGGAGGAGCAGCGGTACGTCGGCTCCGCCGCTGCCGCTGGACGACGTCGACAGCACCGACATCGACCTCGTCGGCCGGCTCGCCGAGCTGGTCGACCGGCTGTCCTCCGTGCTCGCCGAGCTCGACGGGGCCCGTCCGGCCGGGGACTGGCTGGACACGCTCGACCGCGCGCTCGACCTGCTCGCCGGCACGTCGCCCGGCGGACCAGTGGCAGGAGGTGGAGGCGCGCGCGGTCCTCGACGAGGCGCGCCGGGCGGCGGGTGGGCCGGCCGGGGGCGACCGCCGACCTGCGCCTGCCGGACGTCCGGGCGCTGCTGGCCCGACGGCTCCGCGGGCGTCCCACCCGCGCCGGGTTCCGCACCGGCGCGCTGACGATGTGCTCGATGGAGCCGATGCGTGCGGTCCCGCACCGCGTCGTCGTGCTGCTCGGCATGGACGACGGCGCCTTCCCGCGCGGGTCCGGTCACGGACGGCGACGACGTGCTGCTGCGCGACCCGCTGGTCGGCGAGCGCGACCGGCGCGGCGAGGACCGTCAGCTGTTCCTCGACGCGGTCACCGCGGCCACCGAGCACCTGGTCGTGCTGTACACCGGGGCGGACGAGCGGACCGGGGCCTCGCCGGCCGCCGGCGGTGCCGGTCGGCGAGCTCCTCGACGCGCTCGACCGGGCCGCGGTCGACCGCCGACGGCACTCCGCTGCGCGACGTCGTCGTCGTCCGGCACCCGCTGCAGACGGTCGACGAGCGCAACTTCACCGCGGGATGCGCTCGGGCGCCGCGGACCGTTCAGCTTCGACGCGCGTCGCGCACCGCGGCGGCGGCCGCCGGACGCAGGACCGCGGACCTCGCCGGGACCGTTCCTGCGACGCACCGCTCGACCCGGATCCCGGGCTGACCGCCGCGATCGACCTGGACGAGCTCGTCGCGGGACCTCGAGCACCCCGTCCGCGCGTTCCTGCGGCGCCGGCTGGGGTTGTCGCTGCCCGCCGAGGCGGAGGACGTCGACGACCGCCTGCCCCTGACGGTCGACGGGCTCGGCCAGTGGATCGTCGGCGACCGGCTGCTCGCGGCGGCCCTGGCCGGCGTCGACCTCGACCGCGCGCGGCAGGCCGAGCTGCGACGCGGCGACCTGCCGCCGCTGCAGCTGGGCGGCGTCGCTCCTCGACGACCTGCGCGGACGCGTCGAGCCCATCGCCGAGACCGCCCTGCAGCACGAGCTGTCCCCGGCCGAGACGCTCGACGTCACGGTCGCGCTGCCCGACGGCCGGGAGGTGACCGGCACCGTCGCGGGCGTGCACGGCGACGTCCTGGTCCGGGCGGTGTACTCCAAGCTCGCGGCCAAGCACCGGCTGCGGGCGTGGGTCGCAGCTGCTCGCGCTCACCGCGCGCCACCGGGACCCGGCGGTACCGGGCGGTCACCGTCGGCCGGTCCCCGGCCCGCAGCGCACGCGCCGCGATCGCCGACGATGACCGCCCCGCCGCCGGACGAGGCGCTGGACCTCCTCGCCGAGCTCGTCGCGCTGCGCGACGCCGCGCTCGACGAGCCGCTGCCGCTGCCGGCCGCGGCGAGCTGCGCGTACGCCCGCGCCGCGGGACGCCGGGGACATCGAGGAGCAGGCGCTGCTGACCGCGGAACGCGAGCTCCGGGGTGCCTACGAGCACCTGGACGACCACCACGTCTACGTCTGGGGCGACGACACCCACCTCGACGACCTGCTGGCCGCGCGGCCGAGCGCCGCGCGAGCACGGCGTGGTGGCCCGAGGAGGGCACCCGGTTCGGCGTGCTCGCGCGGCGGCTGTGGCAGCCCGCTGGTCGACCACGAGCGGACGGAGACGGTATGAGCGCCGCCCTCGTCGGGCGGCGCCGCGGGTCGGGCCGCCCGCGGTCTTCGACGTCTGCGGCCCGCTGCCGACCGGCACCACGGTGCTCGAGGCCAGCGCCGGGACCGGCAAGACGTTCACGATCGCCGCGCTCGCCACCCGGTACGTCGCCGAGGGCGTGGCGGAGCTGCTCCGAGCTCCTGCTCGTGACCTTCGGCCGCGCGGCGACGTCCGAGCTGCGCGACCGGGTCCGCGAGCGCCTGGTGAGCACCGAGCGCGCGCTGCGCGACCCGGCCGCCGCGTCGTCGCCGGACCCGCTGGTCCAGCACCTGGCCGCCGGCGGGGACGGCGAGCGCGACGCAGCGCCGGCGACGCCTGACCCGGGCGCTGGCGCAGTTCGACGCCGCCACCATCGCCACCACGCACGGCTTCTGCCAGCAGATGCTCGCCGCGCTCGGCACCGCCGGCGACGTCGACCCGGACGCCGTGCTCGTGCCCGGACATCGCCGACCTCGTCGACGAGGTGGTCGACGACCTCTACCTGCGCGAGTACGCGGCGGTGCCCGAGCCGGTCCTGAGCATCACGGACGCGCGCAAGACCGCCCGGACCGCGGTCTCCGACCACGACGCGGGCCTGCGACCCGACGACGCCGAGCCCGACAGCCCGGCCGCGCACCAGTACCGGTTCGCGGCCGCGGTCCGCGCGGAGCTGGTCCGCCGCAAGCGCGACCGGCGCATCCTCGACTACGACGACCTGCTCGTCCTGCTGCGGGACGCGCTCGTCCACCCGGTGACCGGGCCGGCCGCCGTCGAGCGGGTCCGGTCCCGCTACCGGGTCGTCATGGTCGACGAGTTCCAGGACACCGACCCGGTGCAGTGGGAGATCCTGCGCACCGCATTCCACTCCCACCGCACGCTCGTCCTCATCGGCGACCCGAAGCAGGCGATCTACGCGTTCCGCGGCGCCGACGTCGTGACCTACCTGCACGCGCTCGGCGAGGCCGACACCGTCGCGACCCTCGGGCGCAACTGGCGCAGCGACGAGCCGGTGCTCACCGGACTGGCCGCGGTGCTCGGCGAGACGGCGCTCGGCGACGAGCGCATCGTGGTCCGGCCGGTCGACGCCGAGCACGCGGGGCGACGGCTCGACGGCTCGCCGCCGGTCCGGCTGCGACAGGTGACCCGCGCGTCGCTCGGGCTCAAGGGCGTCAAGAACCCCAAGGTCGGCGAGGTCCGCGGCCTGATCTACGCCGACGTCGCCGCGGATGTCGTCCGGTCGCTGCGAGACCACGCGCCTGCGCGACGGCGACACCTGGCGCCCGCTGCAGCCCGGGCGACATCGCGGTGCTGACCCGCCGCAACGCCGACGCGTCCGCCATCCGCGCGGCGCTGGCCGCAGGCCGGGGTCCCCGCCGTCGAGTCCGGGGTGTCCAGCGTGTTCACCACCCCGGGCGCCAGGCACTGGCTCGCGCTGCTCGACCGCGCTGCAGTCAGCCCGGGCACTCCGGCCGGGTCGGCCGCCGCGGCGCTGACCGTCTTCGTCGGCTGGGACGCGCGGCGCCTCGCGGAGGCCTCCGAGGCCGACCGCGACGGGCTCGCCGACCGGCTGCGGACCTGGGCGCACGTGCTCGACGAGCGGGGGGTCGCCGCGCTGCTGGAGATGGCCAGCGCCGAGGGGCTCACCGAGCGGCTCCTGCGCACGACCACCGGCGAGCGGATGCTCACCGACCTGCGCCACATCGGGCAGGCGCTGCACGAGGCCGCCGTCGTCGACCGGCTCGGGACCGTCGCGCTCACCGAGTGGCTGCGGACCCGGATCGCCGAGGCGGAGCAGGACTACGCCGAGGAGCGCAGCCGTCGGCTCGAGACCGACGCCGCCGCGGTGCAGGTCGTCACGATCCACGCCAGCAAGGGGCTCGAGTTCCCGGTCGTGCACGTCCCGTTCGCATGGGACCGGTTCGTCGAGAGGACGCCGTCCCTCCTGCGCGTACCACGACGACGACGGCGCCCGGCTGCTGCACGTCGGCGGCGCCGGGTCCCCGGGGTACGACGACGCCCGGACGCGACACCTCGCCGAGGAGTTCGGGGAGGACCTGCGGCTCGCCTACGTCGCACTGACCCGGGCGAGCTCGCAGGTCGTCGTGTGGTGGGCGCCGTCGACCAACAGCGCCGCCGCGCCGCTGACCCGACTCCTCCTCGGTGGTCACGCGCCGGCGAGCGAGCCGCCGGACACCGTCAAGGTGCCCGACGACGCCGGGGTGACCGCCGCGCTCGGCGCCGTCGTCGCGCGGTCGGCGGGCACGGTCGTGCACGAGGTCGTCGAGGCCCCGGTCGCCGGCGCCCGGTGGACGCCGCCGGCCGCGCGAGCGGGCCGAGCTCGCGGTCGGGCCGGTTCGGGCGGCGGCTGGACCCGACGTGGCGCCGCACCTCGTACTCCGGGCTCACCGCCGCGGCGCACGACGGGTCGGTGTCGAGCGAGCCCGAGGTCACCGGCATCCAGGACGAGCCGGATCCCGCGACGACGGCCGGGGCCCTTCCCGGCACCCCGGGCTCGCTACCGACGCGCTCGGCACCGCCGGGCTCGCCGCCGGTCCCGGTACCGCCGACGGCCAGGTCGCGACGGTCGCCGGAGGTGAGCCCGAGCCGTCCGGGAGCGGAGCGGCGGGCCACGGGTCTCCCGCTGCGCCCACGCTCCCGACCGCGGATCCGGCAGCCCTCGAGCGCGCCCTGCGGGCCGTCCCGTCCCCGATGAGCGACCTGCCCGGTGGGACGGCGTTCGGCACGCTCGTCCACGAGGTGCTCGAGCACGTCGACACGGACACCGGCGGACCTCGCGCGGGAGCTGCTGCGGCACTGCCGCGACGCCGCGCTCTCCCGCGGGCTCGGGGTCGACCCGGACGCTCTCGCGGCCGCGCTGGTGCCCGGTCCTGGCGACGCCGCTCGGCGGCCCCGCGGGCGGCCGGACCCTCGGCGACGTCCGGACCGGCCGACCGGCTCGCGGAGCTGGAGTTCGAGCTGCCGCTCGCCGGCGGGGACGAGCCGCGACGCGGTGCGGCGACGCTGCGCGCGGTGGGCGGGCTCCTGCGCCGCCACCTGCCGGCCGACGACCCGTTCGCGGCGTACGCCGACCGCCTCGGCGGACCCCGGCATGCCCACCGAGCCGCTGCGCGGCTACCTCACCGGGTCGATCGACGCCGTCCTGCGCGTCGCCCGACGACCGACGGCACGCCGCGCTACGTCGTCGTGGACTACAAGACGAACCGGCTCGCCCCGGCCACCGAGCCGGTGACCGCCTGGCACTACCGGCCGGACGCGATGACGGACGGCGATGATCGACGCGCACTACCCGCTGCAGCTGCTGCTGTACTCCGTCGCGCTGCACCGGTTCCTGCGGTGGCGCCAGCCCGGGTACGACCCCGACCTGCACCTCGGCGGCGGGCTCTACCTGTTCGTCCGCGGCATGGTGGGCGCCGACACCCCGGTCGTGGACGGCGATGCCGTGCGGCGTCATGACGTGGCGCCCGCCGACCGCGCTGGTGGTCGAGCTGTCCGCCCTGATCGACGGAGGGCGTCATGACGACGCCGAGCGGATCGACCCGGGCCGGCCTTCGGAGCGGGCCGAGCGCAGCCGGCGGGCCGAGCGGGCCGAGCACCGCGAACGCGCCGGCCTTCCCGCCGGGCCCGTCGCCCGCGCGGCTGGCCGTCGGCGCCCGCGGGCTGCTCGCGGAGCACAACACCGCCGGTGTGCTGGACGCCGCGGACGTGCACGTCGCCACGCGCCTCGGCCGGCTGACCCGGGAGGACGACGAGCGCGTGCTGCTCGCGGTCGCGCTGGCGGTCCGCGGCGTCCGGGCGGGGTCGGTGTGCGTCGACCTCGCCGCAGGCGGAGCAGCTCGCCGTCGCCGACCCAGCCGACGACACCGAGGCCGGTGCCGGCGACGCCACCCTCGACGTCCGAGCCCGTCCCGTCCACCGTCCCGCCGCGCTGGCCCGAGCTCGACCCGTGGCGGGAGGCGATCGAGCGGAGCCCGCTCGTCGCGGTCGGCGTGGACGGACCCGGCCGACCGACCGGCGCGGTGGGTCGGCGGGCGCCTGTACCTGGACCGCTACTGGCGGCACGAGCAGGTCGTGCGGCGCGAGGTCGACGGCCGACTGGCCGCCGACCCGTTCGCGGTGGACCCGGTCGCCCTGGCCGCCGCGGTGCGCCGGCACTTCCCGGACGCCACCCGGCCGGACGCCGCCCCCGGGCGTACCCGGCGACCTACGACAACAGCCGCCAGCGCCTGGCCGCGACCGCAGCCGCACTCGGCCGGATGACGGTGCTCACCGGTGGTCCCGGCACCGGCAAGACGACGACGATCGCGCGGCTGCTCGCCGTGCTGCAGGAGGTCGCGGACCGTCCGCTGCGGGTCGCGCTGGCCGCCCCGCACCGGCAAGGCCGCGGCCCGGCTGCAGGAGTCGGTCGGCGAGGTCGTCCGCACGATGGACGCCGCCGACCGGCACGGGTCGGCTCGCCGGGCGCCACCACGATCCACCGGCTGCTCGGGTGGAAGCCCGGGGTCGTCGACCCGGTTCCGGCACGACGCCGGTCACCGCCTCCCGCACGACGTCGTCGTCGTCGACGAGACGTCGATGGTGTCGCTGCCGCTCATGGCGCGGCTGCTCGAGGCGCTGCGGCCGCAGGCGCGACTGGTGCTCGTCGGTGACCCCGACCAGCTCGCGTCGGTCGAGGCCGGCGCGGTGCTCGGGGACCTCGTCCGCCGACCACCGGTGGCCGACGGGCTCCCCGGACGGCTGCGGTCGGTCCTCGGCGACGACGTCCCGACCGGCGAGCGCGACCTCGCCGCGCTGCGCAACGGCGTCGTCCGGCTGACCGAGACCTACCGCTTCGGCGCCGAGCTCGGCCGCCTGGCGGAGGCGATCCGCGACGGTGACGCCAGACGCCGCGCTCGACGCGCTCCGCGCCGGCTCGTCGGCCGCCCAGCTCGTCGAGACCGGTGACCGGGTGACCGACGCCGACGTCGCCGGCGTGCGCGACGACGTCGTGCGGACCGGGACCGCGCTGACCGCCGCCGCCCTCGCCGGGGACGCCTCGGCGGCCCTCCGGACGCTGGAGGAGCACCGGCTCCTGCTCGCCCACCGGCGCGGCCCGGCCGGCGTGGCGTACTGGGCGGCGCTGGCGGCGGCATGGGTGGCGGAGGCCGTGGAGGTCGACGGACCGGGTCCCTGGCCACCGGGACTCCCGCTGCTGGTGACGACGAACGACCGGGACACCGGCCTGTACAACGGCGACACCGGCGTCGTCATCGCGGACGGCGCCGGCGGGACCGTCGTCGCGTTCGGTGACCCGAAGGAGCCGCACCTCGTCCGGCCGCACCGCCTCCCCGCGGTGCAGCCGGTGCATGCGATGACGATCCACCGCGGTCAGGGCAGCCAGTTCCGGCGGGTGTCCGTGATCCTGCCGCCGGAGTCGTCACCGCTGCTCACGCGGGAGCTGCTGTACACGGCGGTCACCCGCGCCCGGGAGCACGTGCGTGTGGTGGGCACCGAGGCCGCCGTCCGCGCAGCCGTCGCGCGGCCGATCCGCCGGGCGAGCGGGCTGCAGGAGCCGCTGTGACGCCGCGTCCCCGCAGCTGGGACCGCTCGGCGGTCAGACCGACGTCCCGCCCGACAGACCGTCACCGACCGGCGCCTCGAACAGCCCGAACGGCGACCCCTGGTCGTCACGGCAGAGCGTGAAGCGGCCGTGCACGGTCTCCATCGCCGGGTCCGACGTGGCCTCGTCGTCGAGCCCCTCGACCGTCCCGCCGAGCTCCCGCACGCGCGCGGTGGCCGCGTCGAGGTCGTCGACCCGGAAGAACACGGACGGGGACGCGCCCTTGTCCCCGCCGTGCAGCCCACCCGGGACGTCCGGCGTCTCGATGGTCGACCCGTCACCCCCGGAGGGCCCGGGTGAGAACGTCCACCCGAACAGCGCGCCGTAGAACGTGCGCGCGCGCTCGGCGTCCTCGACGCCGAGCTCGAAGAAGGCCAGCTCACCGGACATCGTCATCTCCTGTCGTCTGCCGTCCGTGCCGTGGTCGTGCGGTCTGCCGTGCGGGCCTCCGTCGCTCACCGCGGCGGCGCCGTCGGACGTGAGCGACCCGGCGCGCCGCCCGCAGCGGAGGGTGGCCCCTCGAGGAGTCCCAGGTCGAGGGCGCGGAGGACCGCCCGCGTCCGGTCGCGCACCCCGAGCTTGAGCAGCACCGCCGTGACGTGGTTCTTCACCGTCCCGGACGCCAGGTGCAGCGCCGAGGCGATCTCGTTGTTGGAGTACCCGGCGGCGACCAGGCGCAGCACGTCGAGCTCGCGCGCGGTCAGCGGCTCGGGCCGCTCGAACCCCTCGACCACGGCCGGGTGGGACGGTCGCGCGGAGGTCACCGCCCGCAGCAGCCGGTCGGTGAGCGCGGGCTGCAGCAGCGTCCCGCCGCGGGCGAGCGTGCTGACGGCGCCGATGAGCTGGTCGAGCGTCACGTCCTTGAGCAGGTAGCCGCGAGCGCCGGCCCGCAGCGCGCGCAGCACCAGCTCGTCGTCGTCGAACGTCGTCAGGACCAGCACCGGCACGGTGTCCCCGCGGTCGCGCATCGCCTCGAGGGTCGCGATCCCGTCCCGCCGCGGCATGCGCAGGTCGAGCAGGAGCACGTCGACGCCGCCCGCCGCGACGATCGCGAGCGCCTCGTCCCCGTCGCCCCCCTCGCCGACCACCTGGATCTCGTCGCTCAAGGCGAGCAGGCTGCGGATGCCCTGCCGGACGAGGGTCTGGTCGTCGACGATCGCGACCCGGGTCGCGCCGGCGCTCGGCACGGGCGGCACGGGTGGCACGGGTGGCACGGCGGGAGGTGGTGCGGCGCCGGACGTCACGGTGCCGGGATCCTCGCGGTGACGCCGAACCCGCGACCGCCGACGACGCCGGGGTCGAAGGTGATGACCCCGCCGCGGTGCTCGACCCGCTCCGACATGCCGGTCAGCCCGTTGCCGAGGTCGAGCCGCCGGGCCCCGTGACCGTCGTCGCGCGCGTCGAGCGTGACGCCGCCGTCGTCCACGTCGACCCGGACGGTCAGCCGGCGGGCGCCGGCGTGGCGCATCGCGTTCGTCACGAGCTCCTGCACGCAGCGGACCACGACGAGCGCGTCCACCTGGTCCACGGGCACCCGCTCGTCCACCGCGAGGTCCACCTCGAGCCCCGGGACGTCGTCGACGACGTCCCGCAGCGCCGCCTCCAGCCCGTGCACCTCCCCGCGCAGGCCACCCACCGTCGCCCGGACGTCACCGAGCAGGTCCTTCGCGATCCCGCGCGCCCGGAGGACGTGCTCCGCGCCGTCCCCCGTGACCCGGTGGGAGGCCACCTCCAGCTCCAGCGCGAGAGCCGTCAGCTGGTGCCCGACGACGTCGTGCAGGTCGCGGGAGATCCGCAGCCGCTCCGCGTCCCGGGTCGAGGCGGCGAGCAGGGTCGACGCCGCCCGGAGGTCCGCGTGCGCGGCCGCGAGCTCGGCGCGGCTCTCGGCCTCCCGCCGCGCGGACGTGACGACCAGCCCGCCGAAGGCCTGGAAGGCCGCGTACAGGATGGTCGAGAGGATGACGTCGGTGGTGGACCGGCCGAGGGTCGCGGTGCCGACCGCCACCGCGAGGCTCTGGACCGCGATGACGGCGACCGTCACGGGTCGGGCGTGCGCGAAGGCCACCGAGACCGCGCTCACCACGAAGAGCACGGCGGTCCAGCCCGCCCCCGGGGCCGCGAACCAGGCGACGACCGCCGCGACGACCTCGACGAGCGAGAGCACGTCCGCCCGGCGCCAGGCAGGCGACGACCGGGGCACCGGTCCCGGACCGGCCGGCGCGAGGTCCGAGTCGGCGACGAACGCGACGAGGAACACGAGGTACGCGCCCCACCACAGGCCGGGCAACGCCGGGTCCGAGCCGCCGGTCAGCGCCGCGACCGAGCCCGTCACGCCGACCACGATGGTCGCGGCGAGACCGGTCGCCGCCGCGAGGCGGTCGTCCGAGCGGCAGTCCACGAGCCGACTGCTACGAGCCGGACGTCCGGGCCCGGACCCGTGCCAGAGGTCATGACCCGGATCGATGACCTCCGGCACAGGTGCCGACCCCGCCCCGCTCCCTAGCGTCGAGGTGCACGAGGGGAGCCACCGATGACCGTCATCGAGATGTCCGCAGTCACCAAGGAGTACGGCACCGTCCACGCCCTCGACGGCGTCGACGTGACCGTCGAGCGCGGCGAGATCGTCGCGCTGCTCGGCCCGAACGGCGCCGGGAAGACGACGACGTTCGAGCTGCTGCTCGACCTCGCGCGGCCGACCCACGGCCGGGTCGAGGTGCTCGGCGGGCCGCCGTCGGCCGCGCGGGGTCGGGTGGGGGCGATGCTGCAGTCCGCCGGCCTGCCGGAGCAGGTCACGGTGCGCGAGCTGGTCCGGCTCATCGGCCGGTCCTACCCGCGGGCGGTCCCGGTCGACGAGATCCTCGAGCGGGTCGCACCTCACCGGCCGGGCCGGACGGACGGTCACCACGCTGTCCGGCGGCGAGCGCCAGCGGCTGCTGCTCGCGCTGGCGCTGATCGGTGAGCCGGAGCTGCTGCTGCTCGACGAGCCGACCGCCGCCATGGACGTCGTGTCCCGCCGGTCCTTCTGGGCCCAGGCGCACACCGCCGTCGGGCACGGGGCGACCATCCTGTTCGCCACCCACGACATGACCGAGGCGGAGACGGTCGCCGACCGCATCCTCGTCATCGCCCGCGGCCGGCTCATGGCCGACGGCACCCCCGCCGAGCTCGTGGGCGACGACGACCTCGAGGACGTCTTCCTCGCCCTCACCGAGGAGATCTCCGACGCACACCCCGAAGGAGCAGCCCGATGAGCACCCACGCGCTTCCCGACCGCCGGGTCCCGGCGTCCGCCCCGACCTCGGGAGCCGCGCAGGCTCCCGCGACCGCACAGGCCTCCGCGGCCGCCACGGCTCCTGCGGCACCACCCGCACCACCGGCCGCCGGGACGACGACGTCCCGCGCGCGACCCACCGGCGGGCGCGCCGGCCTGCTCGCGCTGCAGGTCGCGACCGAGGTCCGGGCGAGCCTGCGCACCCCCGAGTTCGCGGTCGGGGCCGTCATCATCCCGGTCCTCCTCTACGCGATGTTCGGCCTGACCAACGCGTCGAACGTGCTGCCGGACGGCACGCGCATCGGCCTGGCCATGCTGCTGTCGCTCTCCTGCTACGGCGTCGTCACCCTCGCCATCGTGATCTTCGGCGAGGACGTCGCCAAGGACCGCGGCCGCGGCTGGCTGCGCACGCTGCGCGCGACGCCCTTCCCGACCGGCGTCTACCTCGCCGGCAAGCTGGGGGCGGCCCTCGTCCACGGCGTGCTCATCTCGCTCGCGATGGCCGTGCTCGCCGGGACGGCGGGCGGTGTCGACCTGAGGCCGGGGACGTGGGCGGTCTTCATCGCGCTCATGCTCGCCGGCGTCGTGCTGTTCAGCCCGCTCGGGTTCGCGATCGCCTACCTCGCCCAGCCGAGGGCGGCCGCCGTCATCGCCAACGTGGTGTTCCTGCCGCTCGCGTTCGCGTCGGGGTTCTTCGTCCCGCTGTCGGAGCTGCCCGAGGTCATGGGCGACATCGCGCGCTACCTGCCGACCTACCACTTCGGCCAGCTCGTCTACCGGGCCTTCATGCCGGCCGGGGACATCGAGGCCTTCACCGGGGCTGCGCTGCAGCCGGTGGCGCTGCACGTCGCCTGGGTCGTCGGGTCGGCGATGCTCCTCGGGGCAGCCGCCCTGCTCGCCGCCCGGCGCGAGGTCGTCACCCGGCGGGGGTGACCCGGGACGCACCGCTCGCGGTCCGCGACGGGGTGCTCCCGGGACGCCACGGCTACCGTGGCGACATGGCCTCCGAGTACCCCGCCGTCGGTGCCGCCGGACGTCACGGCGCCCGCCGTCGTGCCTCGTCCCCGACCGGTGCCGTGCCGCCTGCCGACGTCGGGCTCCGACCGGGCGTCGGGCTCGGACTGGCGGCGGCCCTCGGCGTGGGGCTTGCCGTCGTCCGGCTCGCCCTGGCCGCCGGGCGCCGGCGGGCGAACCGCTCGGCTCCCGCAGAGACCTCCGCGTCTCAGGTCGGCTCGACCCAGAGGTAGACGCTCAGCCCGTCGCGTGCGGCGTTCGTCGCGAGCTCGACGAGGTCGGCCACGACCGGCTGGGCGACGTCGGGCGTCGTCGCCATCTCCTCCGACCGCGCCCACTCGGCGGCGACGTCGGCGAGCGCCTCGGGGTCCTCCGCCTTGCCCAGCTCGACGAGCACCTCGCACAGGAACGGCGGCAGCTCGAACAGCGACTCGTGGTCGAGGTCGACCTCCTCGAGCTCGAGGTCACCGGTCCCGAACCGCAGGGTGCGGGCGGCGATCTCGCCCAGCACCTCCAGCTCGAGCGTCGTGACGTCGCTCAGCTCGAGGTGCGCGACGTCCTCGGGGACGTCGTCGCCGGCGTCGAGCGCCTCCGAGCGGGCCAGTGCGCCGCGGTGCTTGGTCGCGAAGATCTCGGACAGGACAGCCATGTCGAGCCTCCGAGGGTGACGGACGGCGGACGGGCCGGTCGGCCTCGCGCGCCGCAGCCTAGCCGCGAACCCCTCCGGGTGCGCCGAGGCCGGCGCCGACCGACGATGACGCCATGACCCAGTCCGAGACCGCCGTCAGCGACGCCCTCGCCGGCGGACCCGCCGTCCCCTCCGCCCCCGACCGCCCGGACCCCGCGCACGAGCCACCGGCCGGCGTCGACGAGGCGACGGTGGAGGCGGTCGGGCAAGATCACCGCGGCGCTCGAGGTCGCCGACCACGCCCGCGGCATGCTCTACGCGTTCCACCGGCTCATCGGCCGCGCGGACAACGAGCTCCAGGAGGCGCTCGACCAGCTCGAGGAGGCCGGCCACGCCGAGCTCGCCGACGCCGTCCGCGGCGAGGTCGTCGGTCGCAACGTCATCGAGGGACGCTGGTCGTTCCAGATCGTCGAGGACTTCGACGACGGCTACTGGACGCGGTTCCGCGAGGCCGAGCGCGTGGTCCGCGACCAGCTCGTCGGACGGGCGCCGGCACGTGTACGAGTCCACGATGAAGGAGCGCAACCGCACGCACGGCCGACGCGGCCACGAGTCCCGTCCCGGCGAGCGGACCGAACCGGCGACCGAGGGGGAGTGACGACATGGCGATCGGCGACTTCGTGAGCAAGGCCCGCGGCGCGCTGCGGGGCAACGAGGACAAGGCGGCCGCGGCGCTCGGGAAGGTGGCCGGCGTGGTGAAGGGCCGCACCGGACCGGCGCAGGACCGTCAGGTCGACGGGGCCGTCCGGAAGGCGGAGGACTTCCTCGCGGCGGAGAAGCGGCGCGGCGCCGGGCACGGACCCGCGGGCGACGAGCCCGGGACCGGCGATGCAGCGCCCAGCCACGGCGGGACCCCGCGGCCCTGACTCCCGTCGACTGCACGCTGGACGACGTCGTCGACCGTGCGCGCCGGCTGGTGGTCCCGGGGCGACGCACGATCCTCGGCCTCACCGGCGCGCCGGGCGCGGGCAAGTCGACGGCTGCGCACCGCATCGTCGAGGCGCTCGGACCGGCGAAAGCGGTCCTCGTGCCGATGGACGGCTTCCACCTGGCCGACGTCGTGCTGGAGCGGCTGGGCCGGCGCGACCGCAAGGGGGCGCACGACACGTTCGACGACGCCGGCTACGCGGCCCTCGTCGCCCGGCTGCACGCCGCAACGCCCGGGGAGGTCGTCTACGCACCGGACTTCCGCCGCGAGATCGAGGAGCCCATCGGCTCGGCGATCCCGGTCCCGGCCGACGTGCCCCTGGTGGTCACGGAGGGCAACTACCTCCTCCTCGACCACGGCGCGTGGCCGCGGGCGCGCGCCCTCCTCGACGAGGTCTGGTTCCTCGCGCCGCCCGAGGACGTCCGGCAGGAGCGGCTCGTGCGCCGGCACGAGGCGTACGGACGGTCGCCCGCCGCGGCGCGCGCCTGGGCGCTGGGGACCGACCAGCGCAACGCAGACCTCGTCGCGTCGACCGCCGAGCGGGCCGACCTGGTGCTGCGCATCCGGTGAGGGCGCGCGCCGCCCACCACCCGCCCGACCCCCGGACGCGTGCGCGGTGCCGGCCGCACCGACCCCCGACGCCGGGGCCGCCGGCCGGGGCCGAGGATGGCACCCTCGTCCCGTGCCGTCGTCCCTCTCGCGCCGAGCCAGACGACGGCTCGTCCCGCTCGTCGTCTACGTCCTGTCCGCGGTCGCGGTCGTCGTCGGCGCGCTGCTCGCCCTGCCTGCCCTGCGGTCGGACCCGGGACCGCGGTACCCGGTCACCGCGGCAGAGCTCGGCGCGGCCCGAGCCGCCCTCGACGTCCTGGCGGTCAAGGGGCGCGCCCCGCGGACCGGCTACGGGCGCGAGCTGTTCGGCGAGGCGTGGGCGGACGTCGACGGCAACGGCTGCGACACCCGCAACGACGTCCTCGCCCGGGACCTGGTCGAGCCGGTGTTCCGGCCGGGGTCGGGCGGCTGCGTGGTGCAGTCCGGCACGCTCCAGGATCCGTACTCCGGCGAACGGACCGCCTTCGTCCGCGGCCCCGAGACCAGCCCCGAGGTGCAGATCGACCACGTCGTGGCGCTGTCGGACGCCTGGCAGAAGGGCGCGCAGGAGTGGGACGCGCTGACCCGGACCGCCTTCGCCAACGACCCCGTCAACCTGCTCGCCGTCGACGGGCAGCTCAACCAGCTCAAGGGCGCCGGCGACGCCGCCACCTGGCTTCCCCCGCACGAGCCCTTCCGCTGCCGGTACGTCATGCGGCAGGTGCGCGTGAAGGAGGCCTACGCGCTGTGGGTCACCGCGGCCGAGCGGGACGCCATGGACCGCGAGCTCGACCGGTGCGAGGTGGTGGCGACCGGGGTGTCGGCGTCGTAGGACGAGCCCGGGGATGCGATCGAATCGTTGCCGTCCGCCCGTGGCGATCGGTCCGGCCCCGGCCTAGCCTGGGAGTACTCCCACGCCGACGACGGGTGGTGCCGATGCGCTGGGCTCTGCCGAGGCGACGGCGCCGACCGCCGCCCCCGGACCCGTTCGAGGTCCTGCGCGTCCAGATGCGGCTCGCGGCCCTCGCCGACGAGGTGCGCAAGCTCGAGCGCAGCAACGACGTGTACGCGAAGGTCCACCACCTGCGCGCCACCGAGGCGGCGTACGACGCCATGCTCTTCGAGGCCTGCCGCCTGGCCGGCGTCCCGACCGCGCCGCAGCCCGGGCGGCTGTCGACCCTGGTCCAGGACCGCGACGAGCGGTTCCGCGAGGAGGTCGAGCTCGCCTCCCGCGGCTGGTCCTGGTGACCGGCCGCCTCGTCCGGCCCGTCCCGCCGTCCAGGATCCGGATGCCGGCCGCACCGCGGGAAGAAAGCGCGCCGGTCGAACCGTTACGACCGGCATGCCCATGTCTCCCCCGCGCACGCGGATCAGCGCGGGGCTCATCCTGCTGCTCTCCGCACTGACGGCCGTCGGCCCGCTGACCTTCGACACCTACCTGGCGGCGTTCCCGCAGATCGCGGAGGACCTTGACGCCTCCCGCGCGACGGTCCAGCTCACCCTCACCGCGACCCTGGCCGGACTCGCGCTGGGGCAGGTGCTGCTCGGGTCGCTCTCGGACACCTTCGGCCGGCGCCGACCGCTGCTCGCCGGTCTCTCGGTGTACGTGGTGACGTCCGCCGCCCTCGTCGTCGCGGACTCGGTCGAGCTCTTCACGGCCCTGCGGTTCGTCCAGGGCTTCAGCGCGGCGGCGGGCATGGTCCTGTCGATGGCGATCCTGCGGGACAGCTTCTCGGGCATCGCGGTGTCGAAGGCGATGGCGCGCCTCATGCTCGTCGTCGGCGTCGCGCCGGTGCTCGCGCCGACCCTCGGCGCCCAGCTCCTGCGACTCGGGTCGTGGCGCATCATCTTCGGCTTCCTCACGGTCGCCGGGATCCTGCTCCTCGGCCTGGCGTTCGTCCGCCTCAAGGAGACGCTGCCCGTCGAGAAGCGCCTCACCGGCGGGACCGTCGCCGCGCTGCGCACCTACCGTGACCTGCTGACCGACCGCGGCTTCCTCGGGCTGGCCCTGCTCTCCGCGTTCTACATGGCCGCCCTGTTCACCTACGTGTCCGGGTCGACCTTCGTCTTCCAGGACCAGTTCGCCCTCGACCCGCAGCAGTTCGGCTACGTGTTCGCGAGCGGCGCCGTCGCCATCACCGCCGCCAGCCAGCTCTACGGCGCGCTGGTCGGGCGGTTCCGTCCCGAGCAGATCCTCACCGTGGCGGTCGCCGCGGGCCTGGTCCTCTCCGCGACCCTGTTCGTCGTCACGCTCGCCGGGGGCGGGCTGGTCCCGGTCCTCGTCCTGCTGATCCTCACGCTGAGCACCGCCGGGCTCGTCATGCCCTCCGCGCCGGCGATCGCGCTCGACGCGAACCCGCACCGAGCCGGCAGCGCGGCGGCCCTGCTCGGTGCGCTCCAGTTCGGCATGGGTGCCGTCATCGCCCCCGCGACCGGGCTGCATCGGCGGCGCCCCGGCGACCTCGATGGCCGCCGTCATGGTGACCGTCATCCTGCTGAGCGCGGTGCTGCTGCTCGGTGTCTCGCGCACCTGGCGCCGGGCTGCCCGCAGCCGCGCGGCGACGGCTCGCCGCCGGGACGACGCCGTGGCCCCCGTCGCGCCTCGCCCGTCCGTCACCACCGCGTCCTGACCCGGCCGTCACCACCGCGTCCTGACCCGGCCGGCAGGTCGGCGGGCCGGGTGCCGTCGGCCGCCATGCACGGGAGGCCGTGGGTCGACCTCGACCCGCTGAGCGGGGCGCGCCGGGTCACGGTAGACACGAGGACATGACGATCCTCGGCTTCCATGCCTCGCACGAGCAGGTCCATCCCGCCGAGCTGCTCCGCGCCGTCCGCCGCGCCCAGGACGCCGGGTTCGACGCCGGCCATGTGCTCGGACCACTTCGCGCCGTGGAGCGAGCGCCAGGGCCAGTCCGGGTTCGCGTGGTCCTGGCTGGGCGCGGCCCTCGCGACGACCGACCTCACCTTCGGCACCGTGAGCGCGCCCGGCCAGCGGTACCACCCCGCGGTGATCGCCCAGGCGAGCGCGACGCTCGCCGCGATGTTCCCCGGCCGCCTCTGGGTCGCCCTCGGGTCCGGCGAGAACGCGAACGAGCACATCACCGGTGACCGGTGGCCGTCCAAGGCGGAGCGTGACGCCCGGCTGCGCGAGTGCGTCGACATCATCCGCGCGCTGCACGCGGGCGAGGAGGTCACCCACCGCGGGCACGTCGTGGTCGACCGGGCGCGCCTGTGGACGCTGCCCGAGGAGCCGCCGCTCCTCGTCGGTCCGGCGGTCACCGTGGCCACGGCCCGGGCGCACGCCGCCTGGGCGGACGGGCTGGTCACGACCAACCAGTCCGCTCGACACCCTGCGCGAGCTGACCGCCGCCTACCGCGACGCGGGCGGGCGGGGCGAGCTCACCGTGCAGGTGCACGTCTCGTGGGCGCCGACCGAGGACGAGGCGTACGCGCTCGCGCACGACCAGTGGCGGACGAACGTCTACCCGCCGCCGGTGTGCTGGGACCTGGAGACCCCGGGCCACTTCGACGTCGTCGGGGAGAGCGTCACCGAGGAGATGGTCCGCGGGGTCGTCATGGTGTCCGCCGACCTCGGCCGGCACGCCCAGTACCTCGCCGACCTCGTCGACGTCGGCTTCGACCGGGTCTACGTCCACCACGTCGGGCAGCGGCAGGACGCGTTCGTCGAGGCCTACGGCGAGCACGTGCTGCCCCAGCTGCGGTCCGGCAGGTTGGCCGGCAGCGCGGCGGGCAGAGCGGTCGACAGAACCGCCGCGCCGGACGCCGCCGCGGCGGCGGCAACGCGATGAGGATCACCGACACCGGCGACCTGTGGTGGAAGAACGCCGTCGTCTACTGCCTCGACGTCGAGACGTTCATGGACTGGAACGACGACGGCGTCGGCGACTTCTCCGGCCTCGCCCAGCGCCTGGACCACCTCGCCGAGCTCGGCGTCACGTGCCTGTGGCTCATGCCGTTCTACCCGTCGGCCGAGCGCGACGACGGCTACGACATCATCGACTTCTACGGCGTGGACCCGCGGCTGGGGACGCACGGCGACGTCGTCGAGCTCATCCGCACCGCGCGGGACCGCGGCATCCGGGTCATCGCCGACCTGGTGGTCAACCACACGTCCGACCAGCACCCGTGGTTCGTCCAGTCGCGGTCGCTCGAAGGACAACCCGTACCGCGACTTCTACGTGTGGCGCGCCGACGAGCCGCCGGACACCAGCGACCAGGTCGTCTTCCCCGACCAGGAGGACAGCATCTGGGAGAAGGACCGGAAGACCGGCGAGTGGTACCTGCACCGGTTCTACAAGCACCAGCCGGACCTCAACATCGCGCAACCCGAAGGTCCGCGACGAGATCGCCAAGATCATGGGCTTCTGGCTCGAGCTGGGGCTCTCCGGCTTCCGGGTCGACGCCGTCCCGTACCTCCTGGAGGGCGCCGGCGGGACGGACGGCAACCCCGAGGGCGACCCGCACGACTTCCTGCGGTCGCTGCGGTCGTTCCTCGGCCGCCGGTCCGGCGACGCGATCCTGCTCGGCGAGGTGAACCTGCCGTGCGAAGGAGCAGGTGCGGTTCTTCGGCGACGGCGCGGGCGACGAGCTGACGATGATGTTCGACTTCATCGGGATGCAGCAGCTGTACCTCGCGCTGGCCCGCGGAGGACGCCGGCCCGGTCGCGGCGGCACTCGCGCGGTCGGCCGACGATCCCGACGGATGCCCAGTGGGCCACGTTCGTGCGCAACCACGACGAGCTCACCCTCGACAAGCTGCACCGACGACGAGCGGCAGGAGGTCTTCGACCGCCTTCGGCCCCGACGAGTCGATGCAGCTGTACGGCCGCGGGCTGCGGCGGCGGCTGCCGCCGATGCTCGGCGGCGACCCGCGCCGGATCCGGATGGTCTACTCGCTGCTGTTCTCGCCTCCCCGGCACGCCGGTGCTGTTCTACGGCGAGGAGATCGGGATGGGCGAGAACCTCGACGTCCCGGGCCGGCTGTCCGTGCGCACCCCGATGCAGTGGACCGACCAGCGGAACGGCGGCTTCTCCCAGGCCGACGAGCGCGACCTGGTCGCCCCCGTGACGACCGACGGCTTCTCGCCCCGAGCACGTCAACGTCGCCGCGCAGCGCAACGACCCGGACTCGCTGCTCACCTTCATCGGCCACCTGGCGCGCCGGTACCGCGAGTGCCCCGAGCTCGGCTGGGCGCCGGCCGTCGTGCTCGACCAGCCGCACGCAGCGGTCCTCGCCCACCGCTGCACGTGGGACGACGCGTCGCTCGTCGCGCTCCACAACCTCGCGGCCGAGCCGTGCGTCGTGCCGCTCACGCTCGACGACGTCGGCCCGGACACCGAGCTCGTCGACCTGCTCCAGGAGGGTCGCATCCGCTGCGACGAGGACGGGACCGTGCAGGTCCGCCCTCGGTGGGTACGGGTACCGCTGGCTCCGCGTGGTGCAGCCGGGCAGCCGCCGGCTGGTGTGAGGCGCCGGCGACCGCGCGCTCAGCCCGCCCGGACCGTCAGCGTGCTGGACCCGTCGGGGAGCCGGCGCACCTCGATCCGCTCGGCGATCGACTGCTTGAGCGCCTCGACGTGCGACACGACCCCGACCACCCGGCCCCCGGCGCGCAGCTTGCCGAGCTCGACCAGCACGGCGTCGAGCGTCTCCGGGTCGAGCGTGCCGAATCCCTCGTCGACGAACAGGGTGCCGAGATCGATCCCGCCCGCCTCGGCCGTGACGACGTCCGCCATGCCGAGGGCCAGGCACAGCGAGACGTAGAAGGTCTCCCCACCCGACAGCGTGCGCGGGTCGCGCTCGGCCTCGAGACGGTGGTCGACGACCTTCATGGCCAGGCCGCGCTTCTGGGACCGGACGTCCTCGCGCTCGTTGCTGCGGACGAGCTCGAACCGACCGTCCGACATGCCGGCGAGCCGGTCGTTCGCGGCCGCGACGACGTCCTCGAACCGTCGGGTGAGCACGTAGGTGGCGAGGGTGAGCCGCTGGGCGTTGTCCCCGCCGGACGCCGCCGCCAGGTCCGCCATCCGGGTCACCGGCTCGGCGGCGGCCCGGGCGGCCCGGTGCGCGTCCACCGCGGCGCGGACCTGCTCCAGGGCGGCGTCCGCTGCCGACGCGCACCGGGCGGCCAGGGTGGCCTGGCGGGCCGACTCGGCGGCCGCCCGCTCCGCCGCGGCGCACGCCGCCTGGGCGCCGGGGAGGTCGACGTCGACGTGCTCCGGCAGGCTCGCGAGCGCCGGCTCGGCAAGCCCGACCTCGACGCGGGCGAGCGCGGCGGCGTAGGCGGCGATCGCCTCCTCGAGCACGCGCAGGTCCCGCGCCGGCACGACGGCGGCACGCGCCGCCGCCGCGTCGACGAAGCCGCTCTCGTCCAGGGCACGGACGAGCTCCACGGTGCGCCGGCGCAGGTCGTCGCGCGCGGTACCGGCCGCCGCGAGCGCCCGGGCGAGGTCGGTGAGCGTCCGCACCTGGACCTCGACCTCCCGGAGCCGTGCGGCGACCGTCGTCGCCCCGAGGCGGGCGGCGTCGACCTCCTTGAGGTCGGCTTCGAGCCCGACGACCAGACCCTCGAGGGCCGTCCGGCGGCGGGCGACCGCCACGTCGAGGGTCCGGGCACGGTCGAGGAGGACGTCCGTGTCGGTGAGGTGCCTGCTCAGGGCGCCGCGGGCGTCCACGAGGCGCGCCCGGGCGGCCTCGGCCGCGGTCACACGGGAGGTGGCGGCCGCCACCTCGGCCTCGAGATCCACCGTCGAGGCGTCCCCGGAGCGGGCGCGCTGCGCGGCGACCCGCTCGACCAGACGCGCGACGTCCGCGGCCGCCGCCGCAGCGGCGACCTCGGCGGCGGCACGACGCGTCTCGGCCCGGCCGACCTGGTCGGCGTCGGGGTGGTCGGCCTCGAGCGCCGCCGGGACCGGGTGCTCGAGCCCGCCGCACACCGGGCACGGGATCCCGGCGGCGAGGCCCGTCGCGAGCTCGCCGGCCATCCCGGCCAGGCGTCGGGCGCGCAGGTCGGCCTCGGTGGCGACCGCGTGCTGCGCCGCGTCGACGGCGGCGACCGACCGCGCCCGTGCGGCGTCGAGCTCGACAGCGAGCACGGCAGCCGCCGGGCGGCGTCCCTGCGGTCGTGTGCGGCGGCCAGCTCGGCGAGGGCCGTCGCGGCCTCGGCGCCGGGTCGCCCGAGGTCGGCGATCGCCTCCTCGAGGGCGGCCCGGAGCGCCGGTCGACCGGCCAGCTCGACGCCGAGCGCTGCCCGCTCGGCCGCGTCGGCGGCGAGGGCACCCTCCTCGCGGGCCAGCTCGGCGCGGCGGGCCCGGAGCCCCCGCTCGACCAGCTCGAGCCGCGTCAGGTGGTCGCGATCTCGGCGACCAGCGCCTCCCGCTCGGCGCTCAGCTCCTCGTGGTCGAGCTCGGCGAGGTCCGGCGCGGTCGATCGCAGCGTGCGCAGGTGATCCTCGGCAGCGGCCGCCGGGTGTCCGCCGCGTCGATGCCCGCGAGGAGCGGGACCAGCGCGGCGGCCTGGCGCGCCAGGTCGCGCCGGACGACCGCCTCGGCGTGGGTCTCCGCACCGGTGAGCAGCTCGGCGTGCTCGGCCCGCAGGGTGTCCCGGCGGGCCACGGCGGCGGCGAGCGCGCGTGCCTGGTCGAGGCGGACGCGGGCGGCCGCGAGGCGGTCCCGGGCGTCGTGGTCCGCACCGGCGGCCGTCGCCGCCTCGTGCGCGAGGGCGGTGACGTGGGCCTGCGCGGCGTCGAGCAGAGCCGGGTCGGCGGCGTCGCCGAGGGCGCGGAGCTCGCTGGCGGTGGCGAGCCGCACGCCGGCGCGCGTGGCCTCGGGCACGTCGGACGCGTCATCGGCGGACGGAGCCGGTCGCAGCGCATCGGCCGGAACGACCGTGGACGCGTCGCTCGACCCCAGCGCCGACCGCGCCCGACCGACCGCGAAGCCCGGCTCGTCCGTCACCGAGGCGGCACCGACGAAGTGCGCCGCCGCGCCGGACACGGCGGCACGGGCGGCGTCGACGCGCGGCCTGCGCCTCGCGCCGCATCGCGCCGAGCTGCTCCTGCACGCGCTCGTACACCTCGGTGCCGAACACCTTCTGCAGCAGCCCGCGACGCTCCTCGGGCTTGGCGCGCAGGAACGACGCGAACTCACCCTGCGGCAGGACGATCGTCTGGACGAACTGCGCGCGGTCGAGCCCGATCGCCCGCTGGATCTCGGCGCTCGCCTCGTCCAGGCGGGTCGAGACGAGCTCGCCGCCGTCGAGGTCGTCCGGGTCGGCGAGCCGCCAGAGCTTGATGGAGGCCTGCTGCTTCGTCGTCCCGGTGCCCGCGTCGCTTCGCGCGCTGCCGCTCGGGCTGCCGGCGCACCCGGTAGACGCCCGAGCCGGTCTCGAAGACCAGGTCGACGACGGTGTCCACGTCGTCGGCGGCGTACCCCGAGCGCAGGCGGTCGTCGCTCGTCGCGTCGGAGGCGACCTTGCCGTAGAGGGCGAAGACGACGGCGTCGATGAGCGTCGACTTGCCCGCTCCGGTCGGGCCCTCGAGCAGGTACACCCCGGACGCGCCGAGCTCGGCGAAGTCGATCGTGTGCGGCCCGCGAACGGCCCGAGCGCCTCCGAGCTCCATCCTGCGCAGGTGCATCAGGCGCTCCGCTCCGCCGCGAGGACGACCTCGAGCGCGTCCCGCAGGACCGCGGCCTCGGCCGTCGACGGCCGGGCGCCGGTCACGTGCTCGACGAACTCGGCGGCGACCTCGAGCGGGTCGTGCGCCGACGTGACCGCGACCGTCGCCGCGCTCGGCACGCTCCGGCGGCCGGTGCTGGACGACGAGGGCGTGCGGGAACCGGCGTCGGACGCGCGCGAACAGCTCGGCCGGCCGGGCGCCGTCGGTCACCGCGACCCGCACCCAGTCGTCGATGAACGGCTCACCCGCCGCCCCGAGCAGCTCGTCGAGGGTGCCGGTGACGTCGGACAGCCGGCGCGGGCACCGGCGCGGGGACCAGCACCGGGTCGCCGACGACGCCGTCGGCCCCGAGGTCGACGAGCACGCTCGACTTGGCGTGGTGCTGCTCCGAGAAGGAGTACGCGAGCGGCGACCCGGAGTACCGCAGCACGACCCCGGGCGGGCCCGCGACGCGCTGCGGGCCGTGCAGGTGGCCGAGCGCGACGTAGTCGATGCCGGCGAAGACCTCGGCCGGCACGTGGTCGACACCCCCGACCCGGATGTCGCGCTCCGACTCCGAGGCCAGCCCGCCGAGCACGAACGCGTGCGCGAGCACGACCGACCGCGGGGGCCGTCCCCGGCCGGCCCGGACGGACCCCGGCGACCCGCTCCCGAGCGACCGGCGAGGTCCGCCCGCACCCGGCTCATGGCCGCGCGCATCACGGCCTCGTGGGACCGGGCCAGCGGCTCGAGAGGGTCCGGCGCGAGCGGGCGGCGTGCGGCGTCGGGGTCCAGGTAGGGGACGCCGTAGACGAGGACCGGGACGTCGTCGTCGTGCCGCGGGGCGAGGACGACCGGGGCGCCGACGTCGGCGACGCGGGTGCGCAGGTGGACGCCGTCGCGCATGAGGCCGGCCCCGAAGCCCAGGCGCGCGGCCGAGTCGTGGTTGCCCGGCGTGAGCACGACCGTGGTCAGCGCTCGGCGAGGCGGGCGAGCGTCTCGGAGAGGAGCGTGACGGCCTCGACCGGGGGCACCGCACGGTCGTAGACGTCCCCCGCGACGAGCACGGCGTCGACCCGCTCGGCGCGGACGACGTCGACCAGGTGCTCGAGGTGGGCGGCCTGGTGGTCGAGCAGGTCGACCCCGTGCAGGGTGCGGCCCAGGTGCCAGTCGGAGGTGTGCAGGAGCCGCATGGCGGCGACCGTAACCCGGGCCACCGACACGCCCCGCGGGCCGCGCCGGGTGTCCCGGACACGCGCGTGTGAGGTCGACCCGGCCGGCCGGACCTGGTCGGCCGGCGCGGGCGCGATCAGCTCTCGGCGCGGACCGGGCGACGACGCGTGAGCAGGTGCAGGACCACGCCGACCGCGAGCAGCCCCCCGGCGAGCAGCCAGTGCGACGCCTCCTGCTGCGTGAGCAGGACGAGGCAGGACACGATCGCCAGCACGGGGATCGCCGTCGGGGCCCGGAAGTGGCGGTGCCCGACGGCGTCCCGGCGCAGGACGAGCACGGCGACGTTCGTGCTGAGGAAGACGAACAGCAGGAGCAGGACCACGGTGGACGCGAGGTCCTCGAGCGTGCCGGTCACGGTGAGGAGCATGGCGACGCCGGTCGTGACGACGATCGCGACCCAGGGCGTGCGCCGCTCGGGCAGGACGCGCGCGCAGCGCGGACGGCAGCAGGCCGCGGTCCGCCATCCCGTAGGCGAGGCGGCTGGCCATGATCATCGTCAGCAGCGCGCCGTTGGCGACGGCGATCAGCGCCACCACCGCGAAGAGCTCGAGCGGCACGCCGCCCGCGACCCGCACCACCTCGAGCAGCGGACCGGTGGACCCGGACAGGTCCCCGGGTGCGACGACCGACGGCGCGACGACCGCGATGAGCAGGTACACGACGCCGGCGACCAGCAGGGCGCCGAACAGCGCCCGCGGGTAGGTCCGGCGGACGTCCCGGACCTCCTCGGCGATGTTGGCCGACGTCTCGAACCCGACGAAGGAGTAGAAGGCGATGAGCGCTCCGGCCAGCACGGCCGAGCCGAGGCCGACGCCGTCCGGCAGCTGCGTGAGCCTGCCGAGGTCGCCGTCGCCCCGGCCGAGGACGACGGCGCCGAGCACGACGACGAGCACGAGGCCGGACACCTCGATCGTCGTCATCACGAGGTTGGCGCGCAGGGACTCCTGGATGCCGCGCGCGTTGAGCAGGCCGACCAGCGCGAGGAAGACGAGGGCGGCGGCGACCGGCGGGACGTCGAGGAACTGACCGAGGTAGTCCCCCGCGAAGGCCAGCGCGAGGCCGGCCGCGCTCGTGACCCCGGCCGCCAGCATCGCGAACCCGACGAGGAACGAGATCAGCGGTCGGCCGTAGGCCCGCTCGGCGAACACGGCGGAGCCGCCCGCGCTCGGGTACTTCGTGACGAGCTCGGCGTAGGAGGCGGCGGTCAGCAGCGCCATCCCGAGCGCGACGAGGAGCGGCAGCCAGAACATCCCGCCCGCGGCGTCGCTCATCACGCCGACGAGCGCGTAGACGCCGGCGCCGAGCACGTCGCCGAGGATGAAGAGGAAGAGGAGAGGACCCGTCACGCTGCGGCGGAGGCGGGTCGGCTCCTCACCGGTGAGCGCGGGGGCGGTCGAGGTCATCGGGCGATGGTCCCCCGGGGCGCAGGGTCCCGCGACCCCGGACCGGCAGGCGTGACCGACGCCACAGCGTCCGCCGCCGGGTCCGTCTCAGGCCCCGCCGACCTCCGTGGCGAACAGCCGGTCCAGGCCGACGAGCGCGAGCAGGTCGAGGACGACGCCGGACGGGTCCCGCAGCACGACCGGGCGGCCGGCGTCCGTGGCGACGCCCTGGAGCTGGAGCAGGAACGCCAGGCCGGACGAGTCGATGAAGGTGACCCCGGACGTGTCGATCGTCAGCGCACCGTCGGACCCGACCACCGTGACCATGCACTGGCTGGCCGCGTTCCGCAGCGACGCGTCGATCTCGCCCCAGAGGCGGACGAGCACCGCGCCGTCGTCGTGCGCGACGGTGATGCCGTGGGCCCCGGCCACCTCGCCGCTGTGCTCCATCGTCCTCGGTCTCTCTGCGGTCGTGGGTCGCCCGTGGGTCGTCCGTGCCCACGACGACGTCCGCCGGGCGGGCCGACGTTACCTGTCGGTCCCCCGTGGCACATCCGGAGCCCATCCGGACTTGACCAGCGGGGTCGGTCGGGGAGCACGCTACGCAGGGCCACCCACAGGGCGGGCGTGGCACGGGTGCCACCTCGTCCGGGACGTCGTCAGGAGGACCATGTCGCGCCGCCCGTCGGCAGCCCCGCAGCCCGGTGTCGTCTCGCCCGGTCGCGAGCTCGTGACCTCGCCGTTCGCCCCGCGCTACCGGTCGGTGACGATCGGGATGGTCGCCCTCGTCGGGCTCAGCGCGTTCGAGGCCCTGGCCGTGACCACCGCGATGCCGCTCGTGGTCGACGCGCTCGGCGGCCTCGGGCTCTACGCGATGGCGTTCGCCGGTCCCATGGCGTCCGGGCTCGCCGGGATGGTCGCCGGCGGGACGTGGAGCGACCGGGGCGGACCGGTCCGCCCCCTCATGGCGGGCGTCGCGCTGTTCGTCCTCGGTCTCGTCGTGGCGGGCGCGGCCCTCGCGATGCCCGTCGTGGTGGTGGGCCGCGTCGTGCAGGGCCTCGGGTCCGGGATGCTCAACGTGGCCCTGTACGTCCTGGTCGCACGGCTGTTCCCCGACGCCGTCCAGCCGCGCCTGTTCGCCGCGTTCGCCGCGGCCTGGGTGCTCCCGGCGATCGTCGGGCCGGTGATCGCGGGCACGATCGCGGAGACGATCGGCTGGCGGTGGGTGTTCCTCGCCGTACCGCTGCTGGCCGTCCCGGCCCTGCTGCTCATGCGGCCGGCGCTGCGCGGGACGCCGTCGTCCACCGGGGCCGGGGGTTCGCCGCGCGGCGGGACCGGGCACGACAGGCCGATGGCCGACGGCGGCGCGGCCCGGAGCCCGGTGCCCGACGACGTCGCTCCGGGTCCCGGACGGGACGTCGCGGCGGACCGTGCGCGACTCCTCCGGGCGGTCGGCGCGGGCGTCGGGCTGCTCGTGCTGCAGCTCGGCGGCCAGTCCGCCGGCGTGCGGGCCGGACTGCTGGCCGGTGTCGGCGTGGTGCTGCTCGTGGTCACCGTGCCGCGTCTGCTGCCGCCCGGCACCCTGCGCGCGGCGCGCGGCATCCCCGCGGTGATCGGCATGCGAGGGCTGGTGGCGTCCGCCTTCTTCGGCGCGGAGGTGTACCTGCCGCTGCTGCTGACGTCCGAGCGCGGGCTGAGCGCGTCGCGGGCGGGTCTCGTGCTGACGGTCGGCGCGGTGACGTGGTCGTCCGGCTCCTGGTGGCGGGGCCGGTCGGAGGGCCGGTGGAGCGACCGCGCGGTGCTGCGGGCCGGCTCCGCAGGCATCGGGGTCGGGGTGGCGCTCGCCGCGCTGTCCGCCTGGCCCGCGATCCCGGTGGCCGTCGGCATCGCCGGCTGGGGCGTCGCCGGCCTCGCGATGGGGATGTCCTATCCCACCCTGTCCCTCCTGACGCTGCGGCTGTCCGCGCCGTCGGAGCAGGGGGTGAACTCGTCGGCGCTCCAGATGAACGAGTCGCTGGCGAACGCGCTCGTCCTCGCCGTGAGCGGAGCGGTGTTCGCGGCACTCGTGGCGACGCGGCCGACCCAGGCGTTCCTCGCCTGCTTCGCGGTGTCGATCGTGCTCGCCGCGGTCGGGGTGGTGGTGGCCGGTCGGATCCCGCGCGCGGCCGGCCCGGGGACGACGACGCGGGCGGCCTCGTGACACCTCGTGCCCGACGGCGCGTGGGTGCCGCTGCCTAGGGTGGACCCATGGACGAGCAGCCCACCGCGCGCAGCGGTCCCGTCGGCTCGGCGGCGGGAGGTCCGACGCCTGCGCCGTCGGCCGTCCAGTCGGCCGTCCAGTCGGCCCTCCAGCCCACCGAGGGGGAGCGCCGCGCCGTCGCCGGCCTCGACGCGGCGGGGCTGCCGTACTCGGTGACGCGGCACGGTCCGGTCCGTTCGCTCGCCGAGGCGGCGGCCGCTCGGGGGATCGATCCGTCCGGCATCGTCAAGACGCTCGTCGTCCGGCGCGGTGACGACGACTTCCTCTTCGTCCTCGTCCCGGGCGACCGCACGATCTCGTGGCCCAAGCTGCGCGAGCTCCTCGGCATCAGCCGGATGTCCATGCCCGACGCCGCCACCGCGCAGGCGGTGACCGGGTACGAGCGCGGGACGATCACGCCGTTCGGCTCCACGCGGGCGTGGCCGGTCATCGCGGACTCCCGCGTCCCGGGCCGACCGGCGTCCATCGGTGCCGGCGCCCACGGGACGGCCGCCACGGTGGACGGCGACGACCTCGTCCGGGTTCTCGACGCGCAGGTCGCGGACGTGACGGAGGCGGAGGGCGACTGAGCGGACTCGGCGAGCCGAGCCGCCGAGCGACGGAATACCGCGCGCCCCGGCGCGTTGTGTCCATGCAGACGCATCGGTTCGTCGGGGACGGACGAGGACGGGAGCGCGACGTGGCACACCTGGCCGTCGACGCCTGGGAGTCGCTGCTGCGCGCCCAGGTCAGCCTGATGAAGGAGTTCGCGGAGGACTTCCGCGGCGCGGTCGTCTCGATGCAGGAGTACGACGTCCTGTACACGCTGACCGGCTGCCCGGGCGGCCGGAGCCGTCTGCGCGACCTCGCCGACCACGTCCGCCTGAGCCAGCCCGGGTTGAGCCGGCTCGTCGAGCGGATGGAGATCGACGGTCTCGTCGGCCGGGAACGTGACCCGCAGGACGGGCGGGGCACCCTCGTCGCCCTCACGGAGCGTGGGCGTGAGGCCCAGCGGGCGGTCGGGCGCGTGCACGCGGCGTCCATCGTCACGCGGGTGACCGGGTCCCTGACGCCCGCCGAGCAGACGGAGCTCGCCCGGCTGTGCACCAAGCTCCGCGAGGGTGCACCGGCTCCCCGGACGGGTGTCGCCAGGACGGTGGGGTCCTCGGCGACCTGACGTCCGCCGCGTCGCTGGTCGAGGCCCGCCACGGGCGGTGCGCCTCGACCGGCGAGCCGCGTGACTCGACCGTTCGGCGCGTTGCGGGCGGTGACATCCAGGCGTCACACCGACCCCGCGCGCCCGCGGACGTCGGGTCGGGGAGAATGGCTCGTCGTGAGCGACGTCGAGAGCACGACCGACCGGGGGCCCGTCCCGGGCGACCCGGGCACGGCCGGACGTCCGACCACGGGCCACGCTGGACAACGGCCCCGCCGGCGCCGCGGCTCACCCGGCCGGGCCGGCCAGCGGCCCGCCGGCGCCGAGCGCCCGAAGCGCACGGACGAGGACCGAGCCCAGGCGATCGACGGCGGCGAGAACCGGACCGCAACCCGCTCCACCGACCGGCCCCGCCGCACCCCACGCCCCGAGGACCCGGCCGAGGTCGACGCCCGCCAGCGAGCCCGGGTCGCGCGCAAGGCGCAGGTGCGGCACGGCGTCGTCGTCCCGCCCATCCACTACCCGCCCGAGCTGCCGGTGTCCGCCCGTCGCGACGACATCGCCGCCGCGATCCGCGACCACCAGGTGGTCATCGTCGCCGGCGCCACCGGGTCGGGGAAGACGACCCAGATCCCGAAGATCCTGCTCGACCTCGGCCGCGGTCGGGACGGCCAGATCGGCCACACCCAGCCGCGCCGGATCGCGGCGCGGACGGTGGCCGAGCGGATCGCCGAGGAGGTCGGGACCGAGCTCGGCCAGATCGTCGGGCTACCAGGTGCGGTTCACCGACACGTCGTCGGACGAGACGCTCGTGCGGGTCATGACCGACGGCATCCTGCTCGCCCAGATCCAGCGCGACCCGATGCTGCGCGGCTACGACACGCTCGTCATCGACGAGGCGCACGAGCGCTCGCTCAACATCGACTTCATCCTCGGCTACCTCACCCGGCTGCTGCCGCAGCGGCCGGACCTCAAGGTCGTCATCACGTCCGCGACCATCGACTCCGAGCGCTTCGCCGCGCACTTCGCCGGGCCGCCCACCGCCGAGCACCCGGACGGCATGCCGGCGCCGGTCGTCGAGGTCAGCGGGCGCACCTACCCGGTCGAGATCCGCTACCGCCCGCTGTCGCCGGAGGACGTCGGAGCCGGCGAGGACGACGACCCCGAGCTCGGCGTCCCGCTGCGCAGGGCGCCGTCGTCGGGCAAGCCCGCCAAGCCCGCGCGACCGAGGACCGCGACCTCATGACCGGCGATCACCGACGCCGTGCGACGAGCTGTGCGCCGAGGGTCCGGGCGACATCCTCGTGTTCCTCTCCGGCGAGCGGGAGATCCGCGACGCCGAGGACGCCCTCACGGGCGCCCTCGGCCCGCGCGTCACCGATCCGCGCCATCCCGATGCCGTCCAGATCGTCCCGCTGTACGCGCGCCTGTCGTCCGCCGAGCAGCACCGCGTGTTCGAGGCGCACTCCACCCGGCGGGTCGTGCTGGCGACCAACGTCGCCGAGACGTCGCTGACCGTCCCGGGCATCCGCTACGTCGTCGACCCCGGCACCGCGCGCATCTCGCGGTTCTCCAAGGCGACCAAGGTGCAGCGGCTGCCGATCGAGCCGATCTCGCAGGCCAGCGCCAACCAGCGCGCCGGGCGCTGCGGCCGCGTCGCCGAGGGCATCGCGATCCGGCTGTACTCCGAGGAGGACTTCGCGCTCACGGCCCGAGTTCACCGAGCCGGAGATCCTGCGCACCTCGCTGGCCGCGGTCATCCTCCAGATGGTCGCCGTCGGCGTCGCCGCCACGCCCGACGACGTCGCCCGCTTCCCGTTCGTCGAGCCGCCGGACGTGCGGGCCATCCGCGACGGCGTCCAGCTCCTCACCGAGCTGGGCGCGCTGGAGAGCCGCGGCGACGGACGCGCAGCGACTCACGGAGACCGGCCGCGCCATCGCTCAGCTGCCGATGGACCCGCGCCTGGCGCGGATGATCGTCGAGGCCGGACGGCGCGGCGTCGCCCGCGAGGTCATGGTCATCGCCGCCGCGCTGTCCATCCAGGACCCGCGCGAGCGTCCCGCCGAGCAGCGTCCGCAGGCCGACCAGATGCACGCCCGGTTCGCCGACCCGTCGTCGGACTTCCTCAGCTACCTCAACCTCTGGCAGTACGTGAAGGACTCCCAGCGCGAGCTGTCGGGGTCGGCCTTCCGGCGGCTGTGCCGCGCCGAGCACCTCAACTACCTGCGGCTGCGCGAGTGGCAGGACGTCGTCACCCAGCTGCGGGAGATGGCCAAGCCGCTCGGCATCCGCGTCGAGCCGCCGCGCCCGGTGGCGACCAGGCCGACGTCGGCCGCAGCCGCGAGCGCCGGCAGCGGGCCCGGCGGCGCATCGTCGTCGACCGGCTCCGGCCCCGCGCCCCGCCGCCGGACCGCCCCCGGTGCTGCGCAGGACGTGCTCGCGTCGGACGCCGGCGACGGGACCACGAGCCTGCGCCTGGACTGGGACGCCGACCGCATCCACGTCTCGGTGCTCTCCGGGCTGCTCAGCCAGATCGGCATGCAGGAGGTCACCGAGGTCCGGGCGGCGCCCCGGCAGGGCGGGCGACCGTCCAAGCCGCGCGGGGGGGCCGCAACGAGTACATCGGCGCCCGCGGCGCACGGTTCGCGATCTTCCCCGGCTCGCCGCTGTCCCGGAAGCCGCCCGCCTGGATCATGGCCGGCGAGCTCGTCGAGACCTCCCGGCTGTGGGCGCGCGACGCCGCGCGCATCCAGCCCGAGTGGGCCGAGGAGCTCGCCGCGCACCTCGTCAAGCGCACCTACTCCGAGCCGACGTGGTCGACCAAGCAGGGCGCGGCGATGGCGTCTCGAGCGGGTGCTGCTCTACGGCGTCCCGATCGTCGCCGCAGCGCCGCGTGCTGTACGCCAAGGTCGACCCCGAGCACGCCCGCGAGCTGTTCATCCGGCACGCGCTGGTCGAGGGCGAGTGGACGACGCACCACGCGTTCTTCCACGACAACCGCGCGCTGCTCGCGCAGGCCGAGAGCCTCGAGCACCGCGCGCGGCCGCCGCGATCTCGTCGTGGACGACGACGCCCTGTACGCCTTCTACGACGAGCGCATCCCCGCCGACGTCGTCTCCGCGCGTCACTTCGACACCTGGTGGAAGTCCGCGCGCCGCGACGACCCCGGACCGGCTCACGTTCACGCTCGCGATGCTCGTGGCCGACGACGCCGACGTCAGCGAGGCCGACTTCCCGTCCGTCTGGCCGCAGGGCGACCTCGAGCTGCCGCTCACCTACCAGTTCCAGCCCGGCACCGACGCCGACGGCGTCACCGTGCACGTCCCGCTCGTCGTGCTCGACCGGGTGCGGCCCGAGGGCTTCGACTGGATGGTGCCCGGGCTGCGCGAGGAGCTGGTGGTCGCGCTCGTCCGGTCGCTGCCCAAGCCGGTCCGCGTGCAGCTCGTCCCGGCGCCGGACGTCGCCCGGGACGTCGTCGCCTGGATCGACGCGCACATGGCCGGCTGGGCGGACACGGTGCGCGCCGCCGACCTGGCGCCGTCGTTCCACGAGGCGGTCGCCGCGGCCGTGCGCGCGCTGCGCGACGTCGTGATCCCGGCCGACGCCTGGGACGACGAGCGGCTGCCCGCCGCACCTGCGGATGACGTTCCGCGTCGAGGAGGAGCGCGGGGCGGGTCCGTCGTGCTCGACGAGGGCAAGGACCTCGTCGTCCTGCAGCGTCGGCTGGCCGCCCGGACGCAGGACGCCGTCCGGGTCGCGGTGCGCTCCGCGGTCCGGGACGCCATGCGCGACGCGGCCCGAGACGCCGGGGCGGGCGGCAGCGGCGCGGGCGACGGTGTGGGGAGCGGAGGCGCCGCGACCGCCGCCGGAGGCGGTGCTCCGGGGGCGGGACCGGGTGGCAGCCGGACGGGTGGAGCCGTCGCGGCGGCCGGTGGGACAGGGGCCGCGCTCGGCACTCCGGGTGCCGGGGGCGCCGGCGGGCCGGCACCGGTCGGTCCCCAGGCTCCGGTGGCTCCGGTGGCCGAGCGCACCGGCCTGACCACGTGGCCCGACGGTCTGCCCGGTGGTCGCCTGCCCGACGTCGTCGAGACGTCGGCCCGTGGCGTCGTCGTGCGCGGGTACCCCGCGCTCGTCGAGGAGCCCGGTCCGCGGGGCGAGCCGACCGTGGCCCTGCGCGTGCTGGCCGACGCCGCCCGCCAGGGCGCCGAGCACCGGCGCGGAGTGCGCCGCCTCCTGCTCCTCGAGACCGGCCTGGCCACGAACCGCGTCACCACCCGGTGGAGCGGCACCCAGGCGCTGACCCTCGCCGCGAGCCCGTACCGGACGACCGAGGCGCTCGTCGCCGACGTGCAGCTCGCCGCGGTCGACGCCGCTCATGGGCGACGGGCCGGTCCGGGACGAGGCCGCCTACCGCGCGCTGCGCGACGCCGTCCGGCCGCGGCTCGAGGACACCGTGCACCGCGTGGTCACCGATCTCGTCGCCGTCCTCGGCGCGGCGCGCGAGCTCGACGTCGCCGTCCGCGAGCGGACCAGCCTCGCGCTGCTCACCACGCTGCAGGACGTCCGCGAGCAGCTCGCCGACCTCGTGCACGACGGGTTCGTCGCCGAGACCGGCGCCGCCCGGCTGCCCGCACGTCGGGCGGTACCTGCGGGCGGCGCGGCACCGGCTGACCAAGGCCGCCGAGAACCCGAACCGGGACGCCGAGCTCGCCTGGCGCATCCACGACCTCGAAGCGGCTCGCCGACGCGACGCGCGCCCGCGTGGCGGCCGGCACCCCCGACCCGGCGCGCACGGCGGCGCTCGACGGACGTGCGGTGGATGCTCCAGGAGCTGCGCGTCAGCCTGTTCGCGCAGCAGCTCGGCACGCCGACCCCGGTCTCGGAGAAGCGCGTCCGGACGGCACTCGCCACGGTCTGACCGGTCCGGCCGGTCCGGCCGGTCGGTCGGTCGGTCGGTCGGGGTCAGTCCGCCACGTCGTCCGCCTCGTCGCCGGTCGGGTCGGTCGGCGGGGCGCCCGCCAGTCCGAAGGTCGCGGGCCCGCCGATGACGGCGTGGGCCCCGAAGGACGCGTGGCCACCGAAGGCCGCGGGCGTGCCACGGCCGCCGAGCAGCACCCGGGTCATCGCGTTGCGGGTGTCGAGCAGCTCGTCGAGCGCGGCGTCGAGGTCCGCCGCGTCCACCGACGGCAGCCGCTCGCCGGCGAGCAGGGCGGCCCGGCGGAGCAGCTCCTTGAGGAACGACGCCGTCACGCCGTCCGTCCGGGCGACCGCGGCGTCCAGTGCGGCGTCGTCGACCACCAGACCGCCGCGGTAGAGGTCGAGCAGCGTCGCGCCGACCGGCGGCGTCCGGCAGCTCGGAGCTCGATCGCCTGGTCGACCCGGCCGGGCCGCGCCGCGAGCGCCGGCTCCAGCAGGTCCGCCCGGTTCGTGGTCAGCACGAAGACGACGTCGGCGTCCTCGGCGAGGCCGTCCATCTCGTTGAGGAGCTGGAAGAGCAGCGGGTGCTGGCCCGGGTGCATGCCGCGGTCCTCGGCGATGAGGTCGACGTCCTCGACGACCAGCAGCGACGGCTGCAGCGTCCGGGCGATCGCGCACGCCTCGCCGATCAGGTGCAGGGCGTTCCCGGTGAGCTGCAGGACGGTCGTCCCGGTCAGGCGCGGCCGTCAGGTAGCGCACGGTGTGGGTCTTGCCCACGCCCGGCGGCCCGTACAGCAGCAGCCCGCGCTTGAGGTGCTGCCCGGCCGCGAGCAGCCGCTCCTTGTGGGCGGCGACGCCGACCACCTGCCGCTCGACGGCGGCGACCGTCTCCGGCGGCAGCACGAGGTGGGAGACGTCCATGACCGGCCGGGTGTGGAACGTGAGGACAGCCTGATGCGGACCGAACATGTCGTTCCCGCCGAACGACAGCACCTGACCGCGGAACACGTTGTGCGCGGCCGTCAGCTCGCGGATCTCGGCGATCATCCGTGCGGCCGCCCCGGGCTCCGTGGCCGACCGCCTCGAGCGTGACGTCGGGACGACCCGTCTCGGGCTCGGGTCCGCGCAGCAGCACCGCGGCCCGGCGTTCGCCGTCCTCCAGGAGGTACAGACCGCAGCGCACGCACGCGCTCGTGGCCCCGCCGGGACCGCTCGGCAGGGTCACCCGGGCGACGCTGCCGGGGCGGACGCCGGAGGCGTTGCCGTGCGGATCGTCGGCGCCGAGCAGATCGGCGAGACCGAACGGGCGGTGCTGGAAGCCGACCACCCCGACGAGCTGGACCGTGCGCCCGACGCGCCGACCCACGCGTCCAGCCCCGCCTGGACGTTGACGTGCTGGTAGCCCGGCCAGGACTCGCCGATGACGTCGAGGTCGGCCCCGGAGCGCCCGAGATGGCCGCGCAGCACCGAGGCCAGCCCGACCTGCTGCCCCGCGCGGGCCGCTCCGACCACCCCACGCACCCCGCGCCGCACCAGCCGGCCGACATCGGCCAGCTCCGGCCGCAGCGTGTCCGGGTCCTGCGGCGGACCACCCCCGGAGACCGCCGACGCCGAGACCTGCCTCACGGTCCTGACCGAGGTGGAGGCGACCCACCCGTAGTCCGACATGCGCATCCCCCGCCCGGCTCGACCCTCGTCCCGATGACTCTCGGCACGCTAGCGTCCGGCGCCGGCACCCGCGGACGACGTCGCCCGACGTCGCCCGGGCGGGGTGCCGCACCGCCGACCGGACCGGACCGACAGGTCACGCGCCCCGCACGAGGCCAGCCTCCGTGGGGGGAGAGCGTGGGAGCTGCGGGTGGGGTGGTGGAGGACGATGGCGGGATGACGCCGTCGACGCCGCCACCCACGTCCGGGACCCGGATGTCGGACCGCCCGCACCCGGTCTTCGCACGCGCCTACGCCCGTGCCGGCGAGCAGCTCGAGCGACGTCGGGATGCGGGCGTTGCGCCGCGAGCTGCTCGGCGGCCTCGCGGGCACCGTGGTGGAGGTCGGTGCGGGCAGCGGCCTCAACCTGGCCCACTACCCGGCCGCGGTCACCCACGTGCACGCCGTCGAGCCCGAGCCGTACCTGCGCGCTCTGCTGGGGGCGGCCGCCGATCGGGCCGACGTCCCGGTGACCGTCCATGCGGCGCGAGCCGAGCGACTCCCGCTGCCCGACGCCGGCGCCGACGCCGTCGTCCTCTGCCTGGTCGTGTGCTCGTGCGACGACCGCGCGGCGGCCCTCGCCGAGGTGCGCCGGGTCCTGCGGCCGGGCGGCGTGGTGCGGTTCCTCGAGCACACCGTCGCGGACACCCCCGCTCTGCGACGGTTCCAGCGCGTGGTCGACGCGACGGTCTGGCCGCGCCTGACCGGAGGCTGCCGGACCACCACGGACACGATCGCGCTGCTCACGGCGGCCGGCCTGACCGTCACCGACCTCCGCCGGTTCCGGTTCCCCGAGTCCCGCGTCCCGCAGCCCGCGTCTCCGCACGTGCTGGGGACCGCGCGAGCACAGCCACATGTCGGTGGCCCGGCCTAGGGTCGAACCATGACCACCGCCCACCACGAGGCCGCGTCCGATCCGTCCACCCAGGGCGATCAGGGCGAGCAGCCCGGTCCCGCGGCCCGCGCGCACGACCAGGTCGTCGGCGACGGGGCGCTCACCGGATCGACGGGGCGGTCCCGCGCGGACTGGTACGCGCTCCTCGACGCGGCCGGTGCATCCGGATGGCCTCACCGCGAGATCGCGTCGTGGCTGGTCCACGAGCACGGCGTCGACGGCTGGTGGGCGCAGGGGATCACGGTCGGGTACGAGCAGACGCGGGGGATCCGTGTCCCCGGTCAGCGCGGGGACGGCCTCTTCGAGTCCAGCGTCTCCCGCACGCTGCCCGTCGAGCACGAGCGCGCCTGGGCTCAGGTGACCGACGACGTCGCCCGGACCGCGTGGCTGGACCTCGCGGTCGAGGTCACCGGCACGACGCCGCCCGCGTCCGTGCGCTGGCGCCTGCCCGACGGCACACGGGCGGTCGTCCGGGTCGAGCACGTCCGGCCGGGGGCGACGCGGGTCGTCATCCAGCACGCCCGACTGCCCGACGCCGGTGCGATCACGGCCAGCAAGGTCGCCTGGAAGGAGCGGCTCGCGGCCCTCGCGAAGAGCGCGGCCGACGGCTGAGGGACCCGCCGGCCGGCGCCGTGGTCGCTGGGCGACCCCACCCGTGGACCGGCTCGCGACGCCGCGACGCTCCGGCGCGGACGGTCGTTGCCCGGCCCCGGAACGGCGCCTATGCTCGCGCACACCATCCAGAGCGGCTGAGAGACCCGGCTCGACGACGCCGCAGCAACCCCCCTCGATCACCTCGAGGGTGTGGGTGCTTCCGCCGGGAACGATGGAGGCCCATGCCTGAGCACGAGCACACCCAGCCGTCCGACCGCGCCTGCTCCGACCCCGCGTGTCCCGATCGCGCGCGCCCCGACCACGGTCGCTCCGCGCACGCGGCTCCCGTCGGCCACTCCGCGAGGCCGGGACTCACCCACGGACCGGCGGCGATCGACCGGCCGACCGTGTCCTTCGAGCTGTTCCCGCCCCGCACGCCGCAGGCGACGGCCGAGCTGTGGCGCACGGTCGAGGCGCTCGCCGCGGTGCGGCCCGACTTCATCTCGGTCACCTACGGCGCGTCCGGCTCGACCCGCGCGACCACCCGCGAGCTCGTCCGGCGTCTCCTCGCCGAGACGTCCGTCCTGCCGATCGCCCACCTGACCTGCGTGGGCGCGACCCGCAGCGAGATCGTCCGGTGATCGAGGAGTTCCTCGACGAGGGCGTGCGCACCTTCCTCGCCCTGCGCGGGGACCCTCCGGCCGGCAGCCCGGAGTGGACGCCGCACCCGGGCGGGCTGACCCGCGCGAGCGAGCTCGTCGAGCTCCTGCGTGAGGTCGAGGCCGCTCGCTGCGGCTCCTCGGCGAGCCAGGCGCTGCGGGGGGCCGCGCACAAGATGAGCATCGCGGTCGCCGCGTTCCCGACCGGGCACCCCGGTCCGGAGTCCGCGGCCGAGCGGCGCGCCCAGGACCTGCAGTCCCTGCTCGCCAAGCAGGAGGCCGGCGCCGACTTCGCGATCACCCAGGTGTTCTTCGAGCCCGCCGCCTACCTCGACCTCGTCCGCGACGCGCGCGCGCTCGGCGTCACCATCCCGATCCTCGCCGGGGTGATCCCGACGACCGACCCGGCTCGACTGCTGCGGGTCGAGCAGCTCACCGGGGTCACGGTCCCGGCCGAGCTGCTCGGACGCCTCCTCGCCGTCGACGACGACCGCAGGAGCGGCACCGCATCGGGCTGCGCGGCGAGCGTCGACCTCGCCAACGCGGTGCTCGACGGCGGCGCCCCCGGCCTGCACGTCTACACGTTCAACCGGCACCGGGCCGCGCTCGACCTGCTCGAGGGCACCGGCCTGTGCGAGGGCTCGGGCGCGTCGGCCGCGCAGCACGTCGCCGACGGCCACGCCGCTCAGCCACGCCGACATCAGCCATGCCGGCACCAGCCACGTGGCCGGCAGCCACGTCGGCAGCAGCCACGTCGGGCAGCAGCCGACCCGTCGGCAGCAGCCACGTCGGCAGCGGCCACGCCGGCGGCCGGCTCGGCGACGAGTCGCTCGGCGTCGCACCTCTGGACGGGCTGCCACCCCGCGCTTCCTCCACCCCTCAGCCTCATGACCTCGAACCTCAGGGAGCACCATGACCACGGCCGTGCCCGCACCTCCGCCCTTCCCGACCGCGAGCGTCCTGGGCTACCCCCGGATCGGGCCGCACCGGGAGCTCAAGCGCGCGCTCGAGGGGTTCTGGGCCGGGTCGCCTGTCCGCCGAGGACGTCGAGACGACCGCCGCGGGCCTGCGCTCACGCACCCGGAGCCGCCTCGCCGAGCTCGGCCTCGCCCACCGAGGTGCCGGCGATCCCCTCCGCCTTCTCCTTCTACGACCAGGTCCTCGACGCCGCGGTCATGGCCGGCGCACTGCCGGACCGCTTCGCCCACCTCGCGCCCGCCCCCGGGGAGCCGCTCTCCCTCGAGGCCTACTCGACCCTGGCCCGCGGCTCGGCCACCGAGCTGCCGCTCGAGATGACCAAGTGGTTCGACACCAACTACCACTACCTCGTCCCGGAGATCGGTCCCGCGACGCCGCTGCGGTTCAGCGACGACCGCGCGGTCCGGGAGCTCGCCGAGGGCTCGCGGAGGGCGTCCTCACCCGACCGGTCCTCGTCGGACCGGTGACCTTCCTGCTGCTCGCGCAAGGCGCGCCGAGGGCTCACCCGAGGGCTTCGCTCCGCTGGACCGGCTCGACGACCTGCTGCCGGTCTACGCCGACCTGCTCCGCGCACTGGCCGCGGCCGGCGCCACGTGGGTGCAGCTCGACGAGCCCGGTCTCGTCTCGGAGTCGCTCGGCGTCCCGGCCGAGCGCGTCCACGACGCGGTCCGCCGGGCCTACACCGCGCTCGCCACCGACCTGGCCCGCCCCGATCGGCCCGCGCTCCTCGTCGCCGCTCCGCTCGGCGACCTCGGCGCCGCGCTGCCCACGCTCGCTGGCGACCGACGTCGAGGGACTGGCACTCGACCTCGTCCACGGCGCCCTCCCGGCGGGACCGGTCACCGGACTGGCCGGGCGGACGGTCGTCGGCGGGGTCGTCGACGGCCGCAACGTCTGGCGGACCGACCTCGAGGCCGCGCTGCGCCGGCTGACGGCGCTGCGAGCCGGCGCTCGGTCCGGACGTCACGGTCGACCGCCGGGACCTCGACGTCGCTGCTGCACGTGCCGCACGACGTCGACGACGAGCCGGACCTCGACCCGACGCTGCGCTCGTGGCTCGCGTTCGCCGACCAGAAGGTCCGCGAGGTCGCGACGCTCGCCGACGCGCTCGTGCACGGCCCGGAGGCCGCGGCGGACGCCGTCGCGTGCCGCCGACGGTCGCGCTCGCCGGACGCGCTGCGGCCGACGGCGTCGTCGTCCCGGCGGTCCGCGACCGGCTGGCCGGCGCTGGGACCCGACGCGCTGCGCCGCACGCCGTACGACGACCGCCGTGCCACGCAGGACGCCCGCCTCTCCCTGCCGCCGCTGCCGACCACCACCATCGGGTCGTTCCCGCAGACGACGGAGATCCGGACGGCGCGGGCGGCCCACACCCGGGGCGAGCTCGACGACGCGGGCTACACCGAGGCGATGCGCGCCGAGATCCGCCACGTCGTCGCGCTGCAGGAGGACATCGGGCTCGACGTCCTCGTGCACGGCGAGGCCGAGCGCAACGACATGGTCCAGTACTTCGCCGAGCACCTCACCGGGTTCGCGTCCACCGCGAACGCCTGGGTGCAGTCGTACGGGTCGCGGTGCGTCCGCCCGCCGATCCTGTGGGGCGACGTCACGCCGGCCCGCGCCGATCACCGTGGGGTGGACCACGTACGCCGACGTCGCTCACCGACAAGCCCGTCAAGGGCATGCTCACCGGCCCGGTCACGATCCTCGCCTGGTCGTTCGTCCGCGACGACCAGCCGCTCGCCGACACCGCGCGGCAGGTCGCGCTGGCGCTGCGGGACGAGATCGCCGACCTCGAGGCCGGCGGGATCGGCGTCGTGCAGGTGGACGAGCCGGCACTGCGCGAGCTGCTGCCGCTGCGCGCCGCCGACCACGCCGCCTACCTGGCGTGGGCGGTCGAGTGCGTTCCGGCTCGCGACGTCGGGCGTGCGGGACGAGACCCAGGTGCACACGCACCTGTGCTACTCGGAGTTCGGCCAGGTCATCGGCGCGATCGACGCGCCTGGACGCCGACGTCACGAGCATCGAGGCGGCGCGCTCGCGGATGGAGGTCCTCGACGACCTCGCGGCGGTCGGGCTACCGCCGCGGCGTCGGCCCCGGGGTGTACGACATCCACTCGCCCGCGCGTGCCGAGCGCGTCGAGGAGGTCACCGAGCTGCTCGAGCGCGGCGGTGCGCTCGGTCGACCCGGCACTGCTGTGGGTCAACCCGGACTGCGGGCTCAAGACCCGCCGCTACGACGAGGTCGAGCCGGCGCTGCGGCACCTCGTCGCGGCGGCGCGGGCCGTGCGGGCGGGTCGAGCCGGGCCACCCACGTGTAGCCGAGCGGCCTCGACGCCCACCGCACCGGGCACGCCGACCCCGGCGTGCGACCGGCCCCGGCGGCGCGGACGCAGACGCCGGGCGAAGCCGTCGGCGGCCGGGACGTCGGGCCGTCAGCTCCGACTGCTGGGCGGGGCGCGTCGATCTGCTGCTGACGGTCTTCGCCGCTGATCGCGGCCTGCCCGCCGGCGGCGACGTGCTGGATCTCGACCCGACGCGGCTTGGACTCCTCCGCCACCGGGATGCGTCAGCGTCAGGACACCGTCGGCGTAGGTCGCCTCCATCGGTCGAGCGCCAGGCCGCGGCCCACGGTCAGCTGGCGCGCGTACGTCCCGTTCGGGCGCTCGTTGACGAGCCACTGCACGTCCTGCTCGGTGCGTGCGGTCCGCTGGGCGCGGATCGTCAGGGTGCGGTCCTCGATGTTGACGTCGATGGTGCCGGGGTCGGCGCCCGGCAGGTCGACGTGCAGGACGTAGTGGTCGCCCGACCGGTACAGGTCCATCGGCATGGTGCCGGCGGCGCTGCGCGGACCCGAACACCTGCCCCATCAGACGGTCCATCTCCTGGAAGGGGTCGAATCGCGTAGCCACCGCCATCACCTCCTCGTCGGTCGGACCCCGGCCGCCGAGGTCCGCTGCGCCCCGGTGCGGACGCTGCCGTCCCGGGTGGGCTACGAGCAGATATCTAGCACTCTCCACCGGAGAGTGCCAGCGTCCCTTCTGTTCGCTCCCGGCGAACACGCCAGGGACTCGGCGGACAACCGCGAAGGGCCGGTCAGCGCCCTGCGACGGACGGATGAGGCGCCCGGACGATCGGCACGTCGGCGTCCAGCCAGGGCACCCCGAGCCAGCCGCCGCGGTCCAGCCAGCGGAGCTCGTCGTGCTCGACGAGCGGCTCCGGCGTCCCCGGTCGTCACCTGCGCCGTCCACAGGCGCATGACGTACGGATCGGAGAGACGCCAGCCGGCGGGGTCGGGCGCCGCCAGCTCGTCACCGAGGCGGCACGCCCACCCCCAGCTCCTCGGCGAGCTCACGGTGCAGCGCGGTCACGGCGTCCTCGCCGGGCTCCACCTTCCCGCCGGGGAACTCCCACCGACCCGCGAGGCTGGTCGGCCTGGCCCGTCGGGCGCTGAGCAGCCACCGGGGCGCCTCGAGGTCGTCCACGACGGCTGCCGCGACGACCAGGACGGGCGGGACGGGGAGGGGCTGCACCATGGCGCGCAGTCTTTCCTAGGTGACGAGCAGCGAGCCCACCCAGGCTCACGGCCAGCGCGACGACGGTCGACACCGCCCCGAGCCCGAGCGCGCGTCCGCCGGTGCGCACGAGGCGGCGCAGGTGGACCTGCGCACCCAGCCCGACCATCGCGGCGGCGAGCAGGACCGTCGTCAGGACGCCGCTCATGGTGAGGAACCGGTCCGAGAGCACGCCGGTGCTGCGCACTGCGACCGCGACGAGGAAGCCGGCGACGAACAGCGGCAGGAGCGGCGGCCGACGACGCCCCTCCGCGGGCTCGGCGCTGCGGCGCAGGACGACGCTCGCCCCGGCGACCAGGGGTGCGAGCAGCACGACCCGGGCGAGCTTCGCGACGACGGCCGCGGCCAGTGCCACCCCGGACACCGCACCCGCGGCGGCCACCACCTGCGCGACCTCGTGGACGGCGAGCCCCGCCCACAGCCCGGCGGTCCGGTCCGCGAGGCCGAGTGCGCCGGCGAGCAGGGGGACGGCCACGATCGTGCCGCTGCCGTAGAGGGTGACGAGGGCGATCGCTGTGGCCACGTCGTCGTCGTCCGCGTCGACGACCGGGGCCATCGCGGCGACCGCCGCCGCGCCGCAGATCGAGAAGCCCGTGGCCACCAGCAGCCGCAACGGCCGGCTCACGCCCATGCGCCGACCGATGACGACCGTCGCCGCGAACGTCGCCGCGACCGTGAGGACGAGGACGGCGAGCTCACCCAGCCCGAGCGCGAGCACGTCGCCGAGGGCGAGCTGGAGGCCGAGCAGCACGACACCGGTGCGCAGCAGCGGCCGGGACGACCAGGTGAGTCCGGGCTCGAGGGCGCGCGGGACGAGGTGGAGGTTGCGCGCCACGACGCCGACGGCGATCGCGAGCAGCAGCGCGGAGACGGCCGGGACCCGCGCGGCCGTCACGAGGCAGGCGATCGCGACCGCGAGCACGGCGAGCACGCCGGGCAGTCGCCGCAGGACGAGCGCCGCGCGGGCGCGCCCGCCGCCGGCCGTCGCGCCGGAGGACGGGGCGGACGTCGGGCTGGGTGCGGGATCGGACGAGCCGCCGGGGACGCCGGCGGTCGAGGGGGTCGTCACGGGGTCAGCGTGCCCTATGGGCACCGACGACGACGCCCCCGTCCCTCGGGGGAGGGCGGGGGCGTCGGAGGTCGCGACGAGGCGGCGGATCAGTCAGGTGCAGCAGCACCGCCGACCAATCGTCGTGCGTCACCCGCCGGTGGTCGTTCGCGGACGGTGCGTCCGCGGACCGTGCGAGATGAGGCGCCGGCGCAGGGCCGGATGCGACGGAGCGAGAAGGGTCAGCGCAGGCCTGCGGCGTAGGCCCAGGCGACGGCGTCGGCGCGGGTGGAGACGCCGATCTTGCGGTAGAGGCTGCGGACCTGCGACTTGACGGTGTTGCGCGTGACCCAGAGGGTCGCCGCGATCTCCTCGAGGGTGACCTCTTCGGAGAGGTGCTCGAGGACCACCAGCTCGCGGCGCGTCAACGGCTCCGCGACCTCGACCGCGGGTGCGGGCCTGACCAGCTCGAGAGTGCTCACGATGTCCTCCGGATGTTCCTGTGGCGCCGCCCCGTCGGGGGACGACTGCCGCTGCTACCTGACACAGGGAGAGACAGAGGACGCACGGAGGTATGACGCGGCTTTCACCCGCAGACTTCACCGAATCGGCACCCGGCTGCGCCCAGGGCGTGCCTGCGGGACGAACCCGCAGGTCAGGGCCTTCTCGCCGGATCCGACGGCCGCGACGACGTCACCCGAACGGCCCACATGGTGGGACGCCACCCGGCGAGGGGCGCGTGCCGAGGGTGCGGAACCGGCCACGAGCGCCACGAGGACACCACACCGGGCGTCGGCACCCGCTCGCCCACGACCGCCGGCGGGCCGCCCGGTCGGCCGGGTCAGCGCTCGACCTGGGCCCGGTACTCGTCGGCGGTCAGCAGCGGACCGGTCGCGGTGACGTCGACCCGGACGAGCCAGCCCGCGCCGTACGGGTCCGAGCTGACGAGCGCGGGGTCGTCGATCGCGGCCTGGTTGACCTCGACCACCGTCCCGGTGACCGGGGAGAACAGCTCGGAGACCGACTTGGTCGACTCGACCTCGCCGAAGACCGACCCCGAGGTGACCTCGTCACCGGCCGCGGGCAGCTCGACGTAGACGAGCTCACCGAGCGCCTCGGCCGCCGTCTCGGTGATGCCGACCGTGGCCGGGGACCCCTCGGCCAGCCACTCGTGCTCGACCGTGTACTGCAGCTGCGCGGGAAAGCTGGTCACGAGGTCTCCTGGGGACGAAGGGCGACGGTGTCGGCGACGGTCCCGACGACGGCCGGCGCCGCGGCGGGGTCGGGACGACGGTAGAAGGGCAGGGGCACCACGCGCACGGGTTCGGCGCGGCCGCGCACGTCGACGGCGAGCTCCGTGCCCACCTCGGCGACGTCGGGGCTGACGTACGCGAGCGCGATCGGGTGCCCCAGCGTGGGCGACGGCGCCCCGGACGTCACCTCGCCGACGACGCCGGCCGTGTCGGACGCCGTCCCGGACGACGTCCCGGACGAGGCGGCGGACGGGCGCACCACCGGGTACCCGTGCCGGGCGGCCCGCCGGCCCAGGCCCTCCAGGCCCACGAGCACCCGGGTCGCGGGCGCGTCGGCGCGTGCGGCGAGAGCCGTGCGCCCGACGAACTCCAGCGGCTCGCCCCGGGGGTCGGACTTGTCGAGCCGGACGACCCGGCCCAGCCCGGCGTCGTACGGCGTCGTCGTGCGGTCGAGCTCCTGGCCGTACAGCGGCATCCCGGCCTCGAGGCGCAGGGTGTCGCGCGCGGCCAGGCCGACCGGGACGAGCCCGTGCGGCGCGCCGGCCGCGAGCAGCGCCCGCCACAGGGTCGGCGCGTCCGGCGCGGCGACGAAGAGCTCGAAGCCGTCCTCACCGGTGTACCCGGTGCGGGCCGCCAGCACCCGGACGCCCGCGACGGTCGCGGGCAGGCCCGCGTAGTACCGCAGGCCGGCGACCGCCTCGACGTCGTCGGCGGCGGCGAGGGACGTCACGACGGCGACCGCGCGCGGACCCTGGACGGCGACCAGCGCGGTCTCGGCCGACGCGTCGGTCACCGTGGCGTCGAGCCCGGCGCCCCGCGCGACGAGCTCGGCGAGCACGACGTCGGCGTTGGACGCGTTGGCCACGACGAGGTAGTCCGTCTCCCCGGTCCGGTAGACGACCAGGTCGTCGAGCACACCGCCGTCGTCGGCGCAGATCATCGTGTACCGCGCCCGACCGACGCCGACGGCGGACAGGTGCCCGACCAGCGCGGCGTCGAGCAGGGCGGGCGCCGCGGGACCGGTGACCCGGATCTCGCCCATGTGCGACAGGTCGAACAGACCCGCCGCAGTCCGCACCGCGGCGTGCTCGGCCCGGTCGCCGGAGTACCGCAGCGGCATCGACCACCCCGCGAACGGGGTCAGGGTCGCGCCGAGCGCGACGTGCTCGTCGTGGAGCGGACCGCGCCGCGCGTCGGTGGCGACCTCGGCCTCCGCGGCCGCCGTGGTCCCAGCAGTCCCGGTCGTCCCGCGGGTCCCGGTGCCGCTCGCGTCGGCGCTCATGCCGTCGCCGCCGGGTAGATCGCCTGCCGGCTCGTCGGCGGGTCGACCGGCTCGTCGGACGCGTACGCCTCGACCGGCGGGCAGGAGCAGACCAGGTTGCGGTCCCCGTACGCCCCCTCGATCCGCCGGACCGGCGGCCAGTACTTGTCGGCCCGCAGGGCGGCGCGCGGGTAGGCGGCCAGCTCGCGCGAGTACGGGCGGTCCCAGCCGTCCGCGACGACCGACGCCGCGGTGTGCGGCGCACCCCGCAGCGGCGACTCGGCCACCGCCCAGCGTCCGGCGGCGACGGCGTCGATCTCGCCACGGATCGCGACGAGGGCGTCGACGAAGCGGTCGAGCTCGGCGAGGTCCTCGCTCTCCGTCGGCTCGACCATGAGCGTCCCCGGCACCGGGAAGGACAGCGTCGGCGCGTGGAAGCCGTAGTCCATGAGCCGCTTCGCGACGTCCTCGGCGGTCACCCCGGTCTCCTTGGTGATCGCCCGCAGGTCGAGGATGCACTCGTGCGCGACCAGCCCGCGCGGCCCGGTGTAGAGCACGGGGTAGTGGTCGCCGAGCCGGGACGCGAGGTAGTTGGCCCCGAGCACCGCGGTCTCGGTCGCCCGCCGCAGCCCCTCGCCGCCCATGAGCGCGACGTACGCCCACGAGATCGGCAGGATGCCCGCCGAGCCGAACGGCGCCGCGGACACCGGGGCCGTCGTCCCGCGCCCGGGCAGGAACGGGGCGAGGTGCGCCCCGACCGCGACCGGCCCGACGCCCGGGCCGCCGCCGCCGTGCGGGATGCAGAACGTCTTGTGCAGGTTGAGGTGCGAGACGTCGCCGCCGAACTCCCCCGGGCGCGCGATGCCGACGAGTGCGTTGAGGTTCGCGCCGTCGATGTAGACCTGGCCGCCGGCCTCGTGGACGAGGTCGCACACCGTGCGCACGTCCTCCTCGTACACCCCGTGCGTCGAGGGGTAGGTGATCATGATCGCCGCGACCCGCGGCCCGTGGTCGGCGAGCTTGGCGCGCAGGTCGTCCATCTCGATCGACCCGTCCTCACCGGTCGCCACCACCACCACCCGCATGCCGGCGAGCACCGCGGACGCCGCGTTCGTCCCGTGCGCGGACGCCGGGATGAGGCAGACGTCGCGCGGTACGTCGTCGGGCGAGGCCTCGGCAGCTGACCGGGCACGGTGGTAGTCCCGGATCGCGAGCAGACCGGCCAGCTCGCCCTGCGACCCGGCGTTCGGCTGCACGGACACCGCCGCGTAGCCCGTGATCTCGGCGAGCCACGACTCGAGGGTCTCGATGAGCTCGGTGTACCCCGCGGCCTGGTCGCGCGGCGCGTACGGGTGGATCGACGCGAGCTCCGGCCACGAGATGGGCTCCATCTCGACCGTGGCGTTGAGCTTCATCGTGCACGACCCGAGCGGGATCATCGTCCGGTCCAGCGCGAGGTCCTTGTCCGAGAGCCGGCGCAGGTAGCGCAGCATCGCGGTCTCGGAGCGGTGGGCGTGGAACACCGGGTGCGTGAGGTAGCCGCTCGTGCGCAGCGCGTCCGCCGGCAGCACCGTCGACGACGACGTCGTCCCCGGAGCGCCGACGACGTCGCGCCGGGCGTGGCGGCGGTGGTCGACGACGCGGCCCCCGCCGCGACGAACGCGTCCAGCACCGTCGCGACGTGCTCCGCCGTCGTCGTCTCGTCGCACGCGACCTGGACGTGGTCGGCGTCCGGCGCCCACAGGTTGATGCCCCGCTCGTCCGCCGCGCGGACCACGGCGTCGGCCACGCCGGGGACGACCGCGCGGACCGTGTCGAAGAAGACGGCGTGCTCGACCGTCACGCCGCCCGCCCGGAGGCCGTCCGCGACCGCGACCGCCCGCCCGTGCGTGCGCTCGGCGATCGCCCGCAGCCCGTCGGGGCCGTGGTAGACGGCGTACATGGACGCGACGATCGCCAGCAGCGCCTGCGCGGTGCAGATGTTGCTCGTGGCCTTCTCACGACGGATGTGCTGCTCGCGGGTCTGCAGCGCGAGGCGGTAGGCGCGGTCCCCGTCGGCGTCGATCGAGACGCCGACCAGCCGCCCGGGCAGGCTCCGCTCGAGACCGGTGCGCACGGCCATGAACGCGGCGTGCGGGCCGCCGTAGAACAGCGGGACGCCGAACCGCTGCGCGCTGCCCACGGCGACGTCGGCGCCCAGCTCTCCGGGCGGCGTGAGGAGCGTGAGGGACAGGAGGTCCGCGGCCACCGTGACCAGCGCGCCCGCCTCCTTGGCCTGGGCCACCACCGGGCGCAGGTCGCGCACCCGGCCGGACGTCCCGGGCTGCTGCAGCACCACGCCGACGACGCCGTCGCTGCCGCCGAGCCCCGCGGGGAGCCCGTCCGTCAGGTCGGCGACGACCAGCGGCAGGCTCATCGCCTCCGCCCGCCCGCGGACCACGGCGATGGTCTGCGGCAGGCACTCGGCGTCGAGCACGAGCACGCCGCCGGGGCGGCCCTTGACCGCCCGGCGCATGAGCAGCACGGCCTCGGCGACCGCGGTCGCCTCGTCGAGCAGCGACGCGTTGGCGACGGGCAGCGCGGTGAGGTCGGCGACGACGGTCTGGAAGTTGAGCAGCGCCTCGAGCCGGCCCTGGGAGATCTCCGGCTGGTACGGCGTGTACGCGGTGTACCAGGCCGGGGACTCGAGGACGTTGCGCCGGATGACGGCCGGCGTGTGGGTGTCGGAGTACCCGAGCCCGATCATCTGGGTCCGGACGGTGTTCCGCCCGGCGATCGCGCGCAGCGCGGCGAGGACCTCTTCCTCGGTGCGCGCGGCAGGCAGGTCGAGCGGCCGGTCGGTCCGGATCGACGCCGGGACGGCGGCGTCGACGAGGGCGTCGAGGGAGTCGTAGCCGAGCCGGTCGAGCATGCGGGCGAGGTCGGTGCTCCGCGGACCGATGTGCCGGTCGGCGAAGTCGACGGCGGCGTCGGTCCGGTGGGCGAGCGCGTCGCGGTCGAGGTGCGTGCGCTCTGTCTGATCGGGCCGGGTCTGACCGGGCCGGGTCTGATCAGGCCGGGTGTGGTCGAGCTGGGTCACGGGGGCTCCAGGGGTGAGCCCGGCGCAGGCCGGGTCGGGTGGTGGGCCTCCCCGCTCTGTCATCCGGCGCACGGGTCGCCGACCTGAGAGTTTGGCCGGTCCGCCGTGGCCCGTGGGGGACCGGGGCGCGCCGGCTTGCACCGTCGGTGGGCCGCACCTGGCGGGTGCGGCCGCTTTCCAGAGTTGCCTCGCCGTGGCGGTACGGGGGCCTGAGAGATTCCCGGGGAGGGTTTGCTCCTTCGGCGCCTCGCACCTCCGGCCCGTCGACTCTCGTCGGGGCCGGTGGCGGGAGGGCTCTCCCGCCACGGTTCGAGCAGCGTGACACGTGAAGTTGTCGTCCGCCGACCAGGGTACGCGGCGCCCCGGCTCAGCCGAAGTCGAGCAGGTCCCCCAGCCACGACTCCTTGCGCTTCTTGCGCCGCGGGTCGTACCCCGGGCGCTCGTCGCGGGACCGGTCGTCGTCGTACCGGCGCCGGTCGTCGTCGTCCCGGTCGTACCCGCCGTACCCACCCGTGGAGCGGCCCGAGGTGTACCCCGGCGTGCCGTACCCCCCGAGGTCGTAGCCCGGCGTGCCGGGGATCGGCTCGAAGGCCCCGCCCTGCCCGCCCTCGCCGGACACGTGGCCGGCGGCATGGCCGGCCGCCTGACCGCCACCCTGACCAGCAGCAGGGCCGGAACGGCCGGCACCCTGACCGGGCGGGACCGGTGCGCCCACGCCCTGCTGCCGCGGCCCGGTCGAGGATCTTGTCCAGCTCGCCGCGGTCGAGCCACACCCCGCGGCAGGTCGGGCAGTAGTCGATCTCGACGCCCTGCCGCTCCGACATCACCAGGTCGACGTCGACGTCCAGCGGACACTTCATGCTCGTCCCCCTCGCTCGGCCCGGTGTCCCGGGCGCTCCGACCCTGATCAACGTCGCGGCCACCGCGCCCACGTGCCCCACCGTGCTCCACGTCGCCGCCCGTCCGGTGCCGTCGCCCGGTACCGAGCGTCGCGCTGCCAGGCGACGATCCGGTCGACCGCCTCGCGCACCACGTCGAGCGACGACGCGAACGACAGCCGCACCCAGTCCGTGCCGTCGACGCCGTCGAAGTCGGCGCCCGGGGTCAGCGCGACCCCCGCCTCGGCGAGCAGCCGCGCGCACCAGGTCACCGAGTCCAGGCCCGCACGCCGGACACGTCCGCGTAGAGGTAGAAGGCGCCGTCGGCCGGGGCCACGCGGGACCAGCCGAGCTCGGGCAGACCGCCCGAGCAGCAGGTCGCGGCACTGCGCGTACCGGTCGACGTTCGCCTGCGCGGCCGCGTACCCCTCGGGGCTCAGCGCGGCGACACCGGCGTGCTGCGCGAGCGCCGGCGGGCACAGCGCGACGTTGCCCGGCGAGCGCGTCGACCGCCGCCACCAGGTCGTCCGGCAGGAGCATCCAGCCCAGCCGCCAGCCCGTCATCGCCCAGTACTTGGAGAACGAGTTGACGACGACGGCGCCCCGGTCCAGGTACTGCGCCGCCGTCGACGGCGCCGGGCCGCCGTAGGTGATGCCGTGGTAGATCTCGTCGCTGACCAGCCGGACCCCGCGGTCGGCGCACCAGTCCGCGAGCGCGGCGAGCTCCTCGGCGCGGATCATCGTGCCGGTCGGGTTGGCCGGGCTCGCCACGACCAGCCCGTCCAGCGGGCCGTCGAGCGCCTCGAGCTGCTCGACCGTCGGCTGGTACCGCGTCTCGGGGCCGCACGCGAGCTCGACGACCTCGCACCCGAGCGCCGCGAGGATGTTCTTGTAGGCCGGGTACCCGGGACGGGCGAGCGCGACGCGGGCGCCGACGTCGAACGCCGCGAGGAACGCGAGCATGAACCCGCCGGACGACCCGGTCGTCACCGCGACCCGCGACGGGTCGACCGCGACGCCGTACCAGCGCGTCGTAGTGCGCGGCGAGCGCGCGACGCAGGGCGGCGCCCCCATCGCCTCGGTGTAGCCGAGGTCCCCGCTCTGCAGCAGCTCGATCGCGCGGTGCCGGACGACGTCCGACGCCCCGGTCGCCGGCTCCCCCGCGCACAGGTTGAGGATCGACTCGCCCGCCGCCCGCCGGGCGTTGGCCGCCGCGAGGATCTCCATCACGGCGAACGGCGGGACCTGGGACCGGGCGGAGACCTTCATCCGCCCATCCTGTCGCGCCGTGCCGGGCGGCGCAGTCCCGCCCCGGCACACGCCCGGTCGGCGGTCCGGGCCGGCCCGCGGGTAGCCTCACCGGGTGATCGTGGACTGCGCGGTGTACGCCGACGGCCGACGGCGTCCCGGGTCGGCGGACCTCGCCTCGGCGCGCGCGGCGGCGGCCGCCACCGACGGGTTCGTCTGGATCGGGCTGTCGGAGCCGACCGCGGACGGAGTTCGCCGAGCTCGCGACGGAGTTCGGGCTGCCCCAGCTCGCGGTCGACGACGCCGTCAAGGCGCACCAGCGGCCCAAGCTCGAGCGGTACGGCGAGCTGATGTTCGCCGTCGTCAAGCCGGCGCGGTACGTCGACCACGAGGAGGTGGTCGACGTCAGCGAGCTGGCGATCTTCCTCGGCCGCGACTTCGTCATCACCGTCCGGCACGGCTTCACCGACGTCCCGCGCGCGGGCCCGGCACGACCTCGAGGCCGACCCGGCCCTGCTCGCGCACGGTCCCGCGTCGGTGCTGCACCAGCTGCCTGGACCTCGTCGTCGACGACTACCTCGACGTCGTCGACGCCATCGAGGTCGACGTGGACCGAGATCGAGGCGGAGGTGTTCAGCGGCGTGGCGCGCGACCACGCCGAGCGGATCTACAAGCTCAAGCGCGAGGTGCTCGACTTCCGTCGCGCCGTCGTCCCGCTGGTCAACCCCGCTGCAGCGGCTCGTGGCCGGCGAGGTGCGGTGGATGGCGGCCCGAGGCGCTGCCGTACTTCCGCGACGTCCACGACCACCTGCTGCGCGCCGCCGACGCCATCGAGGGGTACGACGACCTGCTCAGCCGACGTCCTGCAGGCCGACCTCGCCCAGGTCACCGTCGAGCAGAGCCGGGTCGCCGTCCGGCAGAACGAGGACATGCGGAAGATCTCCGCCTGGGCGGCGATCGCGCTGGTGCCCGACGGCGATCGCCGGCATCTACGGCATGAACTTCGACTACATGCCCGAGCTGCAGCTGGCGGTACGGCTACTTCGTGGTGCTCGGGGTCATCGCCTCGGCCTGCCTCGGGCTGCACGCGCTGTTCCGCCGCAACCACTGGCTCTAGCCGCCGACGCCGCCGGCGTCCCGGTCGGCCAGCTCGGCCAGCTCGGCGCGGACGTGCTCGACGATCGCGTCCGCGGCCGCCTCGACCTGGTCGAGGGACAGCTCGAAGTCGGCCGCCCCGCCGTACCAGGGGTCCGCGATGTCGAGGAGGTGCTCCGCCGACCCGGCCGCGGGCGCCGCCGGGTCGAAGGAGCGGTACAGGACGACGCGACGCGCGATGTCCGGGGTCCGGGCCAGGCGTCGCAGCGCCTGCGCGTGCACCGACGTCATGGCCAGCACGAGGTCGGTCGCGGTGAGGTCGGTCGGCGTGACCTGCCGAGCCGCGCGGCGCGGGACCGGGTAGCCGTGCTCGTGCAGCACCCGCTGCGCCCGGTGGTCGATGGGGTTGCCGCGCTCCTCGTCGCTGATCCCGGTGGACGTCACCTCGACGAGGTCACCCAGGCCGGCGTCGTCCAGGCGGGACCGCAGGACGACCTCGGCCATCGGCGAGCGGCAGATGTTGCCCGTGCACACGGTCATCACGCGGTAGGCCGTCACCGGGTCAGTGTGCCGGTGGCCCGGGCCACGGACGACCGGAGCGGACGACCGGAGCGCCGGCGGACCGCCTCAGGCCGCGGGCGGAGCGGTGAGGACGACGGGCCCGCGGGCGGTGATCGCCACGGTGTGCTCGGCGTGCGCGGCCCGCGAGCCGTCGGCGGACCGGATGGTCCACCCGTCGTCGTCGATGAGGTAGTCGTCGCCGCCCGCCATGAACCACGGCTCGATCGCGATCACCAGGCCGGTCCGGAGCTTGAGGCCCCGACCGGCGGTGCCGAGGTTCGGGACGTGGGGGTCCTCGTGCATCGTGCGCCCGACGCCGTGCCCGCCGAAGTCGGCGTTGATGCCGAGTCCCGCGCGGCGGCCGACCTCGCCGATCGCGGCGGAGATGTCCCCCATGCGCCCGCCGGGCCGGGCCGCGGCGATCCCGGCGGCCAGCGCCTGCTCGGTGACCGCGATGAGCCGAGCGGACTCCGGGTCCGGCGTCCCGACCACGAAGGAGATCGCCGAGTCGGCGACCCAGCCGCCGACCTCGGCGGCGAAGTCGATGCTCAGCAGGTCGCCGTCGGCCAGGACGGCGTCCGACGGCAGCCCGTGCAGCGCGGCGTCGTTGAGGGACGTGCACAGCACGCCCGGGTACGGCATCGCACCGAAGGAGGGGTGGTACCCGAGGTAGACGGACCGGGCTCCGGCGGCGTCGATCATCGCGTGCGCGTGCGCATCCAGCTCGCGCAGGGTGGTCCCGACGGCGGCCCGCTGCCGCACCGACGCGAGCACCCCGGCCACGAACTCGCCGGCGACCCGGATGCGGGCGATCTCCGCCGCCGTCTTGAGCTCCACCATGACGGTCAGCCTCTCACCCGGGAGCGGCCGCGGTCGCCGCGCCCGGCGCCGTGCTCGTGGCGCGCCGGCCGTGCCCGCCCGGGCAGGGAACAGCCCGTGGGCCGGGTCGGTGAGGACCCTGCCGCGATGGACGAGATCGCGGCTCCCACGGGCTGCGGTGACTGCCGGGAACTCGCCAGCCGCACACGACTGCGCCAGTTCGGAAGTCCGTCCGAAACAGGTCGGGCGACTAGCGGACAGTCACCTCTCGCGTCCGAAGAAACATCACTCCTGGACCACCTCCTTCCTCGATGTCTCCGACGGTACGTCCGCGCCCCGGGTCGTGCCACCGCTTTTGCGGTGCACCTGTCGGCGGGCGTCGGCGGGCGGGCGGGCGTCGGCGGGCGTCGGCGGGCGTCGGCACGGTGAGGTCTCACACGTCCGGGGGCGCTCGGGAACACCCCCGGGGCGCGCGGGGTTGGCGCGACATGACAACCATCGGGCTCATCGGAGCCGGACACATCGGCGGCGCCCTCGCGCGCACGGCCGTCGCGGCGGGCTATGCCGTCGTCGTCAGCAACTCGCGCGGGCCGCACACCCTGGTCGACCTCGTCACCGAGCTGGGCGACAGCGCCCGCGCCGGCACCGCCGACGAGGCCGCGGCCGAGGCCGACGTCGTCGTGGTGACCATCCCCCTCCACGCCTACCGGGACGTCCCGGTCGCTCAGCTCGCCGGCAAGGTCGTGATCGACACGAACAACTACTACCCACGACGCGACGGGCACATCGCCCCGCTCGACGACGACTCCACGACGTCCTCCGAGCTGCTCGCCGAGCACCTGGGCACGGCCCGCGTCGTCAAGGCCTTCAACCACATCCCCGCGGCCGACCTGGCCACGCAGGGTCTCGAGCCCGGCACCTCGGGGCGCCGCGCCCTCGTCGTGGCGGGCGACGACGACGACGCGAAGGCGCAGGTCGCGGACTTCATCGACCGGCTGGGCTTCGACGTCGTCGACGCCGGACCGCTCGCCGAGGGACGCCGCATCCAGCCCGGCACGCCGGGCTACGGTCCGCGGCTCGACCGCGCCGCGCTCCGGCTCGCCCTCGGCACCGCCGTGCCGCAGACCGCGACCGCCTGACCCCCCGGGACCCGGCCCCCGGGCCGTCCTGCCGCCGAGACGAGAACGGCCCCGACCTGCTGCCTCAGCAGGTCGGGGCCGTTCCACTGTGTGCGCGAGGGGGGACTTGAACCCCCACGCCCTTTCGGACACTGGCACCTGAAGCCAGCGCGTCTGCCATTCCGCCACTCGCGCGCGCCGGAGCACATTAGCACGGTGGGGACGGCGGTCCGCATCGCCGCCGACGGTCCTCCCCCGGCGGCGAGCGCCGGGGACCTCGAGGGCCGCCCGGCTCCCGGAAGGCTCCCGACGTCCGGGCCCTCCGAGGCGCCGCGGCGCGACTCGCGGGGGCCTCCCGACCCGCCGACGCGGCGCTCGCCGGCACGCCGGATCGTTACCATCGAGGCGAACGCCGGAGCCCGCCGTTCGGTGCCCGCCTGCCCAGGGTCCGCGGCCGGCGGGCCGCGACGGGTGGCGTCCGGCGCCGAGCCCGGTCAGACAGGCGACGACACGACGAGCGCGCAGGGAGGTGATCGTGGGAATCCTCGACAGGTTCGAGCAGGGCGTCGAGCGCGTGGTCAGCACGGCGTTCGCGAAGGCGTTCCGCAGCGAGGTCAAGCCGGTGGAGCTCGCCAGCGCGCTGCGCCGCGAGGTCGACGACCGCGCGGCCGTCGTCGACCGCGAGCGCACGGTCGTGCCCAACGAGTTCACCATCGAGCTGTCCGCGACCGACCACGCGCAGGTCGTCGACTGGGGCGCGGAGACGCTGGCCGACGAGCTGGCCGCGCAACGTCACCGACCACGCCTCGACGCAGCGCTACACGTTCGTCGGCCCGGTGACCGTGACCTTCGACGAGCACGACGACCTGGAGACGGGCCGGTTCGTCGTCCGCAGCGCGACCGCGCGCGGCGCCGTCGCCCCGCGACCACCGCGGCGCCCGAGCCCGCGGCACCCGATCGTCGACATCGACGGCCAGCGGTACCTGCTCACCGGGCCGGTGACGGTCATCGGGCGCGGCTCGGAGGCCGACATCGTCGTCGACGACCCGGGCGTCTCGCGCCGGCACCTCGAGATCCGGGTGACCCGGGAGGGCGTCGTCGCGACCGACCTCGGCTCGACCAACGGGACTCTTCGTCGAGGGCAACTCGATCACCGCCGCGACGCTGCTGGACGGCAACACGCTGACCATCGGCCGCACCCGGATCATGTTCTGGACCGGCGAGGCGGACGCTCGGATGAGTAGGCGCACCGGATGAGCGAGACTCGTGCGTCACGCTGCTGCGGCTGGGCTACCTCGTCGCTGCTGTGGGTCTTCGTGCTGTCCGCGATCGGCGTCCTGCGCCGCGACCTGTTCGGCACCCGGGTCGTCCGCCGCGGCCGGTCGTCCCGACGCCAGCGCGGCACGGCGATCAGGCCGGCGTCGGCAGCCCGGCCCGCCGCCCGGCCCGCGACCTCGACGCGCCGCGGGAGCCCCCGTGGCGCTGGCGCGCCGCGGACACCTCCCCCACCCGCCTGGTCGTCACCGACGGCCCGCTGCGCGGCACGCACGCTGCCGCTGGACGTCCGTCGGCGATCCTCCTCGGCCGGGCGCCGATCTGCACCCTCGTGCTCGACGACGACTACTCCTCCTCACGGCACGCCCGCATCTACCCCGAGCACGGGCAGCTGGTTCGTCGAGGACCTCGGCTCGACGAACGGCACGTACGTCGACGACGACCCGGGTCGACCACCCGATGCCGAGTGACGCCCCGGGGCCGCAGGTCCGGATCGGGCAAGAGCCGTCATCGAGCTGCGGCGGAGGTGACGAGCGCGTGACCGTCGCCCTGCAGGTACGCCGCCCGCTCCGACGTCGGCCTGGTCCGCGCCAGAGCAACCAGGACTCCGGCTACGCCGGTCCACACCTGCTCGTCGTCGCGGACGGCATGGGCGGGCACGCCGGCGGCGACGTCGCGTCGTCGGTCGCGGTGGCGAACCTCGCGCCCCTGGACGACGAGGCGCACGGCCCGGACGACGCGCTCGAGGAGCTCGACCGGGCGCTGCACGCGGCGCAGGACGAGCTGCTCGACCGGGCCGACGACGGACCCCGCGCTCGCCGGCCTGGGCACGACCGTGATCGCCCTGCTGCGCTCGGGCGAGCAGCTCGCGATGATCCACATCGGCGACTCGCGCGCCTACCTGCTGCGCGACGGCGAGCTGATCCAGGTCACGACCGACCACACGTTCGTCCAGCACCTGGTCGAGCACCGGCAGGATCACGCCGGAGGAGGCCGAGACACCACCCGCAGCGGTCGGTCGTCATGCGGGTGCTCGGCGACATCGACATGGAGATCGTGCCGGACCAGTCGGTCCGCGAGGCGCGCGCCGGCGACCGCTGGCTGCTGTGCTCGGACGGCCTGTCCGGGGTCGGTCAGCGCGGACGACCCTCGCCGAGACGCTGCCGGTCGGTCGCCGGACGTCGGCACGTGCGCCGACCGGCTCGTCCAGCTCGCGCTGCGCGGCGGCGGCCCGGACAACGTCACCGTGATCGTCGCGGACGTCGTCGACCTCGACGCCCTGCCCGACGGCGCAGCGCCCAGCACGGCGGCCGCGGTCGTCGGCTCGGCCGCGACGACCCGGGCGCCGCCGACGGCGGCGCACGACGGTCCGGCGGCCCGCGCCGCCGAGCTCGGGTCCCGTCCGCTCGGCCGGGGCCGCCGGCTCGACGAGCACCGCCGGCTCGGCCCCGGCCGGCGTCGACGTCGCGGAGGCCACGGACGAGGCGGCGGACGGCGAGGGCGACGAGGCCGGCCGGCCGGAGCCGCCGACGCGGTCGCGTCGTCGCCGTCCTGGTCGACGCGTGGTCGTCCTCGCGGTCGCCGCGACGGCGGGCGTGCTCGGCTACCGCTGGACGCAGGAGCAGTACTACGTCGGCCTGGCCGACGGGGACGTCGCGATCTACCGCGGCATCCCGCAGACCATCGGCCCGCTCGTGCTGTCCCGGGTGGTCGAGCGCACCGACCTGTCCGGCGACGACGTCGCCGCCGTTCGTCCGCGGCGCGCCTCGAGGAGACCATCCCCGCCGACTCCCTCGAGGCGCGCGCGGGACCGCGTCGCCGGTCTCGCCGCGGAGCGGGAACGTCGGCGACGGACGAGCCGGCCACCCCGACGCCGACGCCGACACCCACCCCGGGAGCGACCGTCGCCCCGACCCCCGCCGGCGCACGGCCACCGCCGGCCCCGACTCCGTGCCCGACCCCGCACCGACGGTCGGTCCCTGATGGCCACCGTCCGACCCCACGACGTGCGCCCCGGCCGGGGCGTCGAGCTGGGGCTGCTCGCTGCTCGCCCTCGCCCTCGGGGTGGGCGCCTACGCCCTCGTCGGACTCAACGTCACCGGCTCGCTGCCCGCCAACATCGCGGGCTACGGCGCCGGGATGGCCGCGCCTGGGCGTCGCCCTGCACCTCGTGCTGCGGATCCGCGCCCCGTACGCCGACCCGGTGATGCTGCCCGCGGCGATCGCGCTCAACGGCATCGGCCTGGCGATGATCTACCGGATCGACCTGGCCTAGGCCGCGCGCGGACGACCCGTCGGCGTTCGCCGACCCGCCAGCTCGTCTGGACCGCGCGTCGGGGTCGTCATGGCCGGCGTCGTCCTCGTCCTGCTGCGCGACCACCGCACGCTGCGCCGCTACACCTACACCGCGATGGTCGCCGGTCTGGTGCTCGTCATGCTCCCGCTGCGTCCCGGGCCTCGGGCGCGACGATCAACGGCGCCCGGATCTGGGTGCGGCTCGGCGGCGATGTCGCTGCAGCCGGCCGAGTTCGCGCAAGATCGCGCTGGCCGTCTTCTTCGCCGGGTACCTGGTCACCCACCGGGACACCCTCGCGCTCGCCGGTCCGCAGTTCCTGCGGCCTGCACCTGCCGCGCGTGCGCGGACCTCGGCCCGATCCTCGTGGTGTGGGCCGGCTCGCTCGCGGTCCTCGTCTTCGAGCGCGACCTCGGGCACGTCGCTGCTGTTCTTCGGGCTCTTCGTCGCGATGCTCTACCTCGCGACCGAGCGGACCAGCTGGATCGTCCTCGGCCTCGGCGCTGTTCGCCGGCGGGGCGCTGCTCGCCGCCCAGGTGTTCCCGCACGTCGGGCCGCGCTTCGACGCGTGGCTGCACGCCTTCGACGACGAGGTCTTCAACCAGTCGCCCGGGCGGCTCCGGCCAGCTCGTGCGCGGGCTGTTCGGGATCGCCAACGGCGGGCTCTTCGGCACGGGCTGGGGCCAGGGACGGCCGGACCTCGTGCCGTTCGCCGAGTCGCGACTTCATCATCGCCTCGCTCGGCGAGGAGCTCGGCCTCACCGGGCTGCTCGCCCTGCTCGTGCCTCTACCTCGTGCTGGCCGAGCGCGGCATGCGCACCGCGATCGGCGTCCGGGACGGCTTCGGCAAGCTGCTCGCCGGCGGCGTCGCGTTCGTCGTCGCGTTCCAGTGCTTCGTCGTCGTCGGTGGCGTCACCCGGGTCATCCCGCTGACCGGCCTGACCATGCCCTTCCTCGCGTACGGCGGCTCGTCCCTGCTCGCCAACTGGGTCATCGTCGCGCTCATGCTGCGGATCTCCGACAGCGCCCGCCGCCCGGCACCCGAGGTCACCGGCTATGCCGAGCCGCCCCAGGCGCCGGCGGCCGGCTCCGGTCCAGGCCCGGGCGACGACGACCAGGAGACGCGAGATCCTCACCGGGCTGCGGGAGGACGGGCGATGAACACCCCGCTGCGCCGGATCGCCGTCGTCGTCATCGCGATGTTCCTCGCGCTCATGGGCGCCGCGACCTGGGTCCAGTACGTGCAGGCCGCCCAGCTCAACGCCGACCCGCGCAACGTGCGCACGCTGTACCGGGAGTACGACAACTTCCGGGGGCCGATCGTCGTCGGCGGCGAGCCGGTCGCGTCCTCGACGCCCGTCGACGACCCGTTCGGCTACCAGCGCACCTACACCGCCGGACCGCTGTACGCGCACGTCGACCGGCTACTACTCGATCGTCTTCGGCCGCATCGGGCCTGGAGCGGGCGGCGAACGACGCTCCTCACCGGCACCGCCGACTCGCTGTTCCTGTCCCGCATGCGGCGACCTCGTCACCGGGCGCCAGCCGCAGGGGTCGTCGGTCGAGCTCACCCTCGACCCGGCCGTGCAGGCAGGCCGCCGCGGCCGCGCTCGGCGACCAGCGGGGCGCCGTCGTCGCGCTCGACCCGACGACCGGCGCGATCCTCGCGCTGGTGTCGTCGCCGTCCTTCGACCCGAACGTGCTCGCCGCGCACAGCTCCACGGCGGTCAACGAGGCGTACCGCCGTGCTCGACGACGACCCGACCGGCCCGCTGGTCAACCGGGCGATCGCCGGCGACATCTACCCGCCCGGCTCGACGTTCAAGCTCGTCGACGCCGCCGCGGCGCTGCGAGTCCGGGCTCGACCGCGGAGAGCCCGCTGCCGGCGCCCGACGTCCTGCCGCTGCCGAGCTCGAGCGCGACCATCGGCAACTTCGGCGGCTCCTCGTGCGGCGGCGGCGGCACGGTGACGCTGGCCGAGGCGCTGCGGATCTCCTGCAACACGCCGTTCGCCCAGCTCGGCCTGGACCTCGGCGCCGACGCGCTGCGCGAGCAGGCCGAGCGGTTCGGGTTCGGCGTCGGCGCTCGACCATCCCGCTGCGGGTCGACGCCCAGCCGGCTTCCCCGAGGACCCGGACCGCCCGCAGACGGCGCTCGCCGCCATCGGCCAGCACGACGTGCGCGCGACGCCGCTGCAGATGGCGATGGTCTCGGCCGCGATCGCCAACGGCGGCGAGCAGATGGCGCCGTACCTCGTCCAGACCGTCCGCAGCCCCGACCTCGAGGTGGTCGAGGAGGCGTCGCCGCAGGTGCTGCGCACCTCGGTGTCCGCAGGCCACCGCGAGCGCGCTGCGGGACATGATGGTGCAGGTCGTCGCGACCGGGACCGGCACGGCGGCGCAGATCCCGGGCGTCGCCGTCGCCGGCAAGACCGGCACCGCGCAGACCACCGACGACGTCGCCCCGCACGCCTGGTTCACCGGCGTTCGCACCCGGCCGACGACCCGCGGGTCGCGGTCGCCGTCGTCGTCGAGAACGGCGGGACCTGGGCAACGAGGCGACCGGCGGGCGGGTCGCCGCGCCGATCGCGCGGGCCGTCATCGAGGCGGTGCTCGGCGCGGATGAGGCCGACGACGGGGACCGCGCTGGGCGGCCGCTACCGGCTCGACCGGCTCATCGCCGTCGGCGGCATGGGCGAGGTCTGGGTCACGCACGACCTCTCGCTGCGCCGCGACGTCGCGGTCAAGGTGCTGCGCGAGGAGTTCGCCGGGCGACCGCGGGTTCCTCGAGCGCTTCCGGACCGAGGCGCGCAACGCCGCGTCGCTGTCGCACCCGAACATCGCCGCGACCCACGACTACGGCGAGGCAGGACGGGTCGAGCTACCTCGTCATGGAGCTCGTCACCGGCGAGCCGCTGACCGACCTGCTCGAGCGCGAGCCGGTGCTGCCCGAGCAGCGGCTGCTGCCGGTCCTGGCGCAGACCGCCCGCGCGCTGCACGCCGCGCACGCCGGCCGGCGTCGTCCACCGCGACGTCAAGCCGGGCAACATCCTGCTCGGGCCCCGACGGCCGGGTGAAGATCACCGACTTCGGCGTCTCGATCGCGACCGGACCAGGCGCCGATGACCGCGACCGGGCATGGTCATGGGCACCGCCCAGTACCTGTCGCCGGAGCAGGCGCGTCGGCCGGCCCGCGACGGCGTCGTCCGACCTCTACTCGCTCGGGATCGTGGCGTACGAGTCGCTCGTCGGGCACCGCCCGTTCACCGGGCCGACGGCGGTCGACATCGCCGTGCGCGCACGTCAACGACCCGGTCCCGCCCCTGCCGAGCAGGTCAGCCGGCCGGTCGCCGACCTCGTCCTGCGAGCTGCTCGCGAAGGACCCCGCCGACCGGCCCGCGGTCGGCCGCCGCCCTGGCGCGCCGGCTCGACGCCATGGTCGGGCACACCCCGCCGGACGGCGTCCCGATCGCGCGACGACGAGCCGGCGCGCGCGGGACGCCGGCGCCGGCCCGCACGCCGTCGGCCGGCGCGACTGCGCCCACCGGCGGAGCTCACCGGCGGGGCGGTCGCGCCGATCGCCGCGGCCGCGGCGCGTCCCGGGTGCCGCGTCGCCGGCCGGTTCCGCCTGCGTCGGTCCCGCCCGCCCCGGCCGCGCCCGCGGCCCCGGACCGACGGGTCCCGCCGTCGTACCCGCCGGCCGCCAGGTGCCCGACCCGCGCGCCGGACCGTCGCGTCCGTCGCGACCGGACGCGCGGCACCGCCGACACCCGCCCGGCGAGGCCCGCCTCGGCCGCGCCCGCGCCGCGCGCGCCCCGTCGGCCGGGCGGGTCGCGCGATGCCGCGCGGACCGGCGGGACCGCGCCGGCCGGGCGGCGCCGCCCGGACGGGGACGGCGGTCCGCGACGACCGGCGTCGGCCGCGAGCGGCGCGCCGGCGCCCGCCCGCCCGGACGTCGACGACCACCGGACGCCGGCTGCGGCCGGTCGGCCGGTGGAGCTGGCCGCTGGTCGCGCTGGTCGCGCTGCTCCTCGCCCTGCTCGTCGGCGGCCCTCACGGATGCGTGGGCGCACCGGTCTGGGCGCGTGGTCCGAGCCGGTCAGGACGCGTGCGCCACCTGCGGGGCTCCGTGCCGGTGACCGACGGTCGGCGCCGGTGGCGCCGGGACGGTGCCGCTGGCGCCGGGCGACCGGCGCGAGCGCACCGGCGGCGTTCCCGGTGGGGCGGTCGTCGATGGGATGATCACGCCATGTGCTCCGTCCGGGAAGACTCCGAGCGGCACCAGACGCTCTCAACAGACCAAGGACGCGTCGTGGTCGACGACGCACCCGGATCCTCGCCGACCGGTACGAGGTCGGCGAGCTCATCGGCCGCGGCGGCATGGCCGAGGTGCACGTCGGCCACGACACCCGCCTCGGGCGGACCGTGGCCATCAAGATCCTGCGGGCGGACCTCGCGCGCGACCCGTCGTTCCAGGCGCGCTTCCGGCGCGAGGCGCAGTCGGCGGCGTCCCTGAACCACCCGGCGATCGTCGCCGTGTACGACACCGGCGAGGACGTCATCACCGCGCCGACCGGCGCCTCGCAGCACGTGCCGTTCATCGTCATGGAGTACGTCGAGGGCCACACCGTGCGCGACATCCTCGCGCGACGGGCAGGCCCTGCCGATCGAGGAGGCCGTCGAGATCACCGCCGGCGTCCTCGTCGGCGCTCGAGTACTCCCACCACGCCGGCATCGTGCACCGCGACATCAAGCCCGGCGAACGTCATGCTGACGCCCGACCGGCGCGGTCAAGGTCATGGACTTCGGCATCGCCCGGGCGCTGGCCGACTCCGCCGGCGACGATGACGCAGACCCAGGCCGTCATCGGCACGGCGCAGTACCTGTCGCCGGAGCAGGCCCGCGGCGAGATGGTCGACACCCGCAGCGACCTGTACTCCACCGGCTGCCTGCTCTTCGAGCTGCTCACCGGCCGGCCGCCGTTCACCGGCGACTCCCCGGTCTCGGTCGCCTACCAGCACGTCCGCGAGCCGGCCCCGACGCCGAGCTCGTTCGCGTCGGACGTCCCCGACCCGCTGGACCGGATCACGCTCAA